>NZ_JAZHFF010000003.1:0-632867 GCF_036541985.1 Rhodococcus sp. IEGM 1306 | reverse complement strand
TGGTACTAATAGGCCGAGGACTTACCACAAAGAAGCTACGCGTCCACTGTGCGGTATCTGAAACAACACACAGATACCTTGATTTCGATCATCCATCATCGACCACCCCTGAGATATTCACCGGTGGTGGGTGTGTGGAGGATCTGGATCACAGGTTGGTTACTGTGACAGTTTCATAGAGTTACGGCGGTCATAGCGAAGGGGAAACGCCCGGTCCCATTCCGAACCCGGAAGCTAAGCCCTTCAGCGCCGATGGTACTGCACTCGACAGGGTGTGGGAGAGTAGGACACCGCCGAACACACTGTAAGAGAAGCCCCCCAACCAGTCATGGTTGGGGGGCTTTCTCATACCCAAAACACACCCCGACCGCGAGCGAACGGTACCTTCATCGCCTCAGATCGACCGAACGTACCGTTCACACGATCGGGGCAGGGCAGGGCAGGGCAGGGCCGACAGGCGTTATCGCAGAGCCGCCTGCAGCACCTCGCAGAGCACGTCCAGCGTCCTCGAGTACTGCGACTGCGTCGGCGTGCTGTAGCCGACGACGATGCCGTCACCGCCGACTGACGACACGTCGGGATGTCGGAAGACGGACAGCCCTTCGAGCCCGAGATCGCGCGCCTTCGCCGCTGCAAGCACAGATTGTTCGGTGCCGGAGGGAAGACGGATCACAGCGTGAAGTCCCGCGGAGATCCCCTCGACCTTGACCTGGGGTACTCGCTGCGCAAGGGTCGCAACCAGTTGATCGCGTCGTCGTCGGTACGAGGTCCGCATCTTTCGAATATGACTGTCGAATCTTCCGGACTCGATGAAGTCCGCCAAGGTCAATTGATCCGTTGAACTGACCCAGCGTTCGTAGGGTCCCTTTGTTGCGAGGACGGGATCGATCAGCCTGTCCGGCAACACCATCCATCCGATGCGAATGGCCGGCGACAGTGTCTTGCTGACAGTGCCCAGGTACGCAACGTGCTGCGGCGCAATTCCTTGGAGTGCGCCGACCGGCTTTCTGTCGTAACGGAATTCGCCGTCATAGTCGTCCTCGATGATGACGCCGCCGGTAGTCGCGGCCCATTCGAGAGCGGTCGCGCGCCTCGCCGGTGTGAGGGGGCCTCCGAGGGGGAACTGATGGGTCGGTGTCAGCAGAACACTCTCAGCAGAGGTTGACGCCAATTCGTCTGTGCAAGTGCCTGATTCGTCGACCGATATGGGAATCGTCAGAAGCCCTTCGTCGGCAAGTAGCTGTCGGTGCAGGTGAAGGCAGAAGGCGTCGACGGCAATCGTTCCTCCGAGTGCACGGGCAAGGAGGGAGACCCCGTGACCCGAGCTGGCACTGATCACAATGCGGTTCGGATCGACGCGAACGCCTCTGGTGCGGCTCAGGTATGTGGTGAGGGCGTTTCGGAGTTCGACTCGGCCTCTGGGATCAGTGGTCGCGAATGCGTCGGTCGGTGCGGTGGTCAAAGCACGTCTGGCGGACGAAATCCATGCAGTGCGGGGAAACGCCGACGCGTCCGGCGATCCGGGGAGAAGGCTGTAGGTCAAGCGCCGTCGGGTCGGTGACGGCTCGACCTCGCGACTGTGTGTGCTGGCGAGTGTGGCGACCACGGTTCCGGAACCCGGCCGTGTGACAAGCCACCCAGCTGCGGCGAGCTCGGCGTAACAGTCCGCAACAGTGTTTCGGGCAACTCCGAGGTCGACGGCGAGGGTGCGGGAAGGTGGGAGTCTGGTGCCGGGCTTCAACAGTCCACTGTCGATCGCGTCGCGAAGCGTCTGAAGCAGCGCAGTGCGAACCCCGATTCCCTGTGGCAACTCGATATGTAGATCGAACCCAAGATTGGCCCATGAATTCATCACCGGATTGAACCATGTTTCGGGGTCTTTCCGGGATTACGGTTTGAGTATGACTACAGCAACAGGACAACGACTGGATATCGCAAAGCTGGCGCCCGAGGTCTACAAGGCCATGATTGCGTTGGATGCCGCTGCGCGAAAGGGGCTGGAGCCGACGCTCGTCGAGCTGGTACTCACGCGCGCGTCGCAGCTGAATCATTGTGCGTGGTGCTTGGACATGCATACGCGTGATGCTCGGAAGGTCGGAGTGACGGAGCAGAAGCTCTACCTACTGAACGCGTGGGAAGAGGCGCGAGGGATGTACTCCGATCGCGAACGCGCCGCACTCGCCTTGACCGAGGCCGTGACAGTCCTTACCGACGGTTTCGTTCCGGACGAGGTGTACAGCGAGGCGGCCGCAGAGTTCACGGACGAGGAACTGGCCCAGCTCATCAGCGTCATCTTGACGATCAATGCGTGGAATCGCATCGCGGTGACCACGAGGAAGGCGCCGCGGGTACGGAGCTGACCCCGAGCCGCATTCGTCACGTGCGATCGGCGACCGGCTGTCTCGGTCGGAGATCTGGGCAATCACTCCAAAGAGGACCAAAAGATTGCTTTCTGCTGTGAACAAAACCGACTGAATCTTTGAATGTGATGCAAATCACATAGCCTTGGGTCGGAAGGCTATGCCGGACGCCCGCAGATTGTCGGGATTCCGACAAAGCAGTCTCTGTTGAATTATCCACTGAAGGGGCCCGCCATGCGGGCCCCTTCTTTTGTGTGCGGACCGAAAGCGCCCCTTCCTGTGGGTTTCCCGGGAAACCGTGAGTTATCGACTGGCTAGCAGTCGAGGATTGCCGTGATCTTCGGGGTTGTGTGAGCCATTTTTGGGTTGATCGTGACGGTTGTGCGGTTGGACAAGATTCCAGTCACCGACTTGGCTAACTTGTCGACCGTAGTGCCTCGCGACGTTCGCCTGCTCGGAGCATGGGTGGACTTTCTTGAAACATGCACTACATTGCCATCTAGTAACTGGCCGGTTGCCAAAAGTAGCTGGCCGATCCTCTCGGAAGTGAGTGCTGGACGGCGTGGTCTTGGAATTCCAGGCAACCTCCCCGCTACCGAAATGTCTTGAAAGGGAAGCTTTGATGACTGTGTCTGGTTCACGGCGGAGGCCGCTTGCTCTCCGACTCTCGCTAACCGCAGCTATTGCCGTAGCGGTGGCCGGCAGTAGCGTTGCTTTTGCTTCGCCGGCCGTCTCCGCGCCACTGCCGGTGCGAACCGCTGCCGCTCCGGCGTTCACCGCCGGGTTGTGCGAGGGCACCGAGTACACACCCTCGGAGCAGATGCTCGACATCTCCGGCGTTCGACTGGACCATTACAACGACGGCAACATCGTGCCGATGTACGGCACCACCGATCGAGGTACCTCGACGGCGGTGGATGCTCCGGTCTGCGGTGTCCGCGACGTCGACGGAATTGCGAAGTCGGAATGGATGTACTGCACGGACTTCGATCTCGATCCGTGTTCCGGCGTCGACGAAAATGGTTTGCCGGTCGACAAGCACAACGACGAGATGGGCGCGACGGTGCCGTCTTCGGGCAATCCCGATTTGTCGGCCGACGATCTCGCTGTCATCAGTTGGTTGCTGCAAAATCCCGCCAAACTCGACGGCACTGTTTCGGGCAATGGCAGTGAGAATGCACGTTCGGCGCGCCAGACGCTGGTGTGGTGTGTCTCGGACTACGACAATCCGCTGATGGCCGACTTCAAAGGCCTGTGCGACAGGAACATCGGCGCCGACGAGCGAGCTCGCATCGTCGAGATCATGAACGTGACGCAAACGCTTGACCTTGCCCGCAAGACGCCGGCGACGGGCACTCTGAAGGCCGGGGAGACCGCCGTCTTCACTCTGAACACGAATATGTACCGGAAGCCGATCACTGTTCAGTCCTCGGCGGGAACGGAACTCACTGTCTGTGGTGACAATGCCAAGGCGACGCTGAGTGGAAACCAGTTGACCGTTGACGGTCGCGGAGATGCACCGACTGCCGTTGATCTTTGCCTCGCCGCCGCAAACGCCGGGGACTACTCCGTGACCGCAAGTGTCATTCCGGATTCGGTCGAGAACCTGCACTGGAACACCGCCGGGGCAGAGTGCCAGATCTTCGCGTCGTTCGACACCGTTCGGCCGGCTTCGATGAATGCGTCTGCCAGCGTCGGATATGCCGCAGCGCCCACGACGACACCCGCAACAACGACACCTGCAACCACGACACCGTCGACGACGACCCCGGCCACTACGACGCCTGTAACCCCGGTCGTTCCGATCGTGCCGATTGTTCCGATCGTGCCCATCGTTCCGATTGTGCCGGTCGTGCCGGTAGTTCCGGGTGTCCCTGTTCCCTCGCAGCCCGTTGCCACGCCGGCAACTCCGGCGCCGACGACTCCGAAGCCTGCCACCGGACCTCGCCCGGTTGCCATCGACGGTGGTGCTGCTGAACAGAATTCGGGCCGTAACGTCGCCGTCGCAGTGACCGGCCTCGGGCTTGTCGGAATGGCTGCTGCCGGAGCAGTTGCTCTCCGACGTAAGCGTTCCTGACACCAGGCACATGCAGTAGACGTCGGCACCGATCACAGGCTGTGTGATCGGTGCCGGCACTGATCAGACGCAGGGGGGCGTCAATTCGCAAGAGGTGCCGGGGGCACCTCATCCCGCAGGAGACAGTTCGATGACCATGTACGAGTCGGATCCCAATCCATCCAATCCATACGACGATCCCAACGATGATCGGCCCGCGAACACCGGCAAGGGGCGTCGTGTCGCGTACATCCTGGCCGTTGTCGCGGTGCTTGTCGCTGGTGCTTTCATGGCCTTCGTCGGCCTGCGATCATCCGATGACAGTGGCGCGATCCCGCTGAGTCCGGGAGTTGTCATGTCGCACTCCGCGAATCCGGCAGCGCCCACTGATGAGTTGATGACTCCCAACACCCTTTCGCTCGACCCGGTCGGGGTTCAGGCGCCGATCGTGGACGCCACCGTGCCGGAAGGAGTTCTCACTCCGCCGGAGAACGTCAAGAACGTCGGAATCTGGCTCGATGGTGCATCTCTCGATTCCGCCACCGGCACGACCTTGATTGCCGGACACGTCAATCTGACCGGCCAGGGTAACGGTGCGCTGTTCGACCTGGGCACGATCGAGCCGGGTGAAGTGATCCGTACATCAGACGCGACGGGCAAGAGCACGTCGTGGAAGGTGACTGCGGTTACGACGCGCCCGAAGGCCGATGGTGTGGAGGAAAGCGTGCTGGCCGGCCCGGAAGGCCCTCGCAAGTTGGCAGTCGTAACCTGCGGCGGCGAACTGCAATTCGAGGATGGTGTGGGCAACTACGCCGACAACGTCTATCTGTACGCGGACCTGATGGTCTGACGCATTGGAAATCGTGCCCGTTGGATAGTGTCGCAGGTATGGATCTTCACCTGTCTGGAAAGCGTGCGATCGTTGCCGGTGGTAGCAAGGGGATCGGTCTGGCAATCGCCAGGGGTCTGGCCGCTGAAGGTGTCGACATCGCGATACTCGCACGCACTGAGCAAACGGTCGAAAGCGTTGCACGAGATTTGGTTTCGGAGTTCGGAATTCGTGCGATCGGAGTCGTGACGGATACACGCGACGACGACGCGGTTCAGGCGTCGGTGCGGCAAGTAGTAAAGGAGTTCGGCGGTGTCGACATTCTGGTCAACTCCGCAGCGACTCCGTTCAGCGCCGGAAAGCCGACGGATTTCGAGGCGACCACCGACGACGTCGTGCGAGACGAAGTCGAAGTGAAAGTACTCGGGTACCTGCGAACCGCACGGGCTGTGGCGCCGTATCTGATCGATCAGGGTTGGGGTCGGATCATCAACATCAGTGGGTTGGGCGCGAGGCAGGCCACCTCGATCGCCCACACGATCCGCAACGTCAGTGTTTCTGCGCTGACCAAGAATCTTGCAGACGAGCTGGGCCCCAAGGGAATCAACGTCACCGTCGTCCATCCGGGTGTGACGAGAACCGAAAGGTTGACCGCACGGATTACCCGCGAGTCGGAAGAGTCGGGCCGCTCGGCGGCCGAGGTGGAGCGGGGTATCGCGACGAACTCGATACACCGGATCATCGACGCGGAAGAGGTGGCTGACGTCGTGACCTTCCTGGCATCGCCGCGAAGCATCGCTATCGCCGGTGACGCAGTGGCAGCGGGCGGAGGAGTGCCGGGGCCGGTCTACTACTGAAAACTCGCGTGCTGCTACCTGCTCGCGGTGGTGACGATCGTGTGCACGCGTCCGCCGCCGAGTCTCTTGCTTTCGTACATCGCCGAATCGGCGACTTTCTGCATATCCGTGAACGCGGTTGCCCGCGCCTCACCTGCGGTCAATTTGTGTGTGCGCACGGCGATTCCGATGCTCGACGTCGACGGGATCTCGTCGGTATTCGAGTGCATGGCAGGCCCGATCGAGTCGAGCATCGGACCGATTGCCGGCACGGAAAGTCTTTGAGCGAGGATGAATTCGTCGCCGCCGACCCGCGCGACGACAGCATCAGCATGCGCCCAGGCCGACAAGCGCTGTGCCACCCGAAGAATGATGCGATCGCCTACGTCATGACCGTGGACGTCGTTGATCGTCTTGAACCTGTCGATGTCGATTGCGATCACCAGTAGGGCTGCCGATTCCTGGCGCTGGAACTCCGCGAGTACCTTCTCGACGTGGCGATCGAGGCCGCGACGGTTCAGGAGGCCGGTCAGGGGGTCGAGGTCGGAGCTGGATGCGTCCATGCTGAGCATCGTCAGCACGATCTGTGAGATGAACGCGCAGACCACAAGTGCGGTGACGACGACCAGCACTTTCGAAGCACCCAGTGCCGGATCGCGGTCCGGGCCGAACAGTATCGGCTGCGCCGCGATCCCGATTATCGTTACTGAAAAGACCAGGTGGGCAACCTGCAGCTTCGGGTTGTGAAAATAGGCGATGTAGATGCCGATCAGCGCAAAAATGACGCAGGTGAGCAATCGTGCAAGCTGCGAGGAATCCCCGACCACGGAGATCGTGACTGCGATATCGCAGAACACCACGAATCCGAACGAACGCCGCTTGGTCGGGCCGAAGACCCACCAGGAGACTCCGACCACGAAGCACGAGATCACGACGACAGAGTTGAAGAACAGCGCGATAGTGCTCGTCGGACCGGCGGGGCTGAACCTGTTGAGTAGCGCGCACACGCCCAACCCGATGACGATGATGCCAAGTAATAGCCGGGTGGCAGTGGTGAGGCCGTTGTCGCGAAGATAGCGAGTGAAGCGGTCGTATTGATCGGGAAGAGCTAACCACTCGCGGGTCAGCGTCCTCATGGACTTCATCTGCGACGTCATGAGTGCTTCAGTCTGCGAAGGCGGGAGCGTGCGCCAATCATCGCGAACTGACTCCTCGGCTGTCTGGCACCTTGCAATGCTAACTGGATCGATGCCGCATTGGACCGAGATGTTCGGATCGGCGACCCGCATGTCTGGGTTGGGCCAGCGTGGAGTATAAATACATCTTGTGTCTATGTTGTATTCCGCTTCCGAAACCGTCTTCCGCGAAGTCAAGGAACTGATCCTGTCCGGCGAGCTCGCCGGAGGGGAGTTGATCAGTGAGGGTGACATCGCCGCACGGACCAATGTGAGCCGAACGCCGGTGCGTGAGGCATTTCTGCGACTGGAAGCGGAAGGCTGGATGCGCCTCTACCCGAAGAAGGGGGCGTTGATCGTCCCGGTCGCGGACGGGGAGGCGGAACATGTGGTCAGTGCCAGGCAACTCGTCGAGACTCAGAGTGTTCGAGTGGTGTCGGTCCGACCGCACGCACGCGAAGCGCTTGTCGCAGCGTTGCGCGCGAATCTGATCGAGCAACGTGAGGTTGCTGATCGCGGGGACGTTGCCGCGTTCAGCGCGATCGATGCGGATTTTCACAAGATGATCGTTGCCGCCGGTGGGAACCCACTGCTCGACTCGTTCTACGCGAGTCTGCGCGACAGGCAACGGCGGATGACAGCGCGGTCGATCTCACGCGACCCCGGCCAACTCTCTCGCATCCTTGTCGATCACACCGCGCTGACCGACCTTGTCGAAACAGGCGATGCCGACGGATACAACACTGCCGTACTCACGCACATGCGCCAGGTGCATGGACTCGGCTTCGAAGGAACTCTGTGATGAGCACCCAAACGATGGGCGCTGGGACCGCGGCCGAACCTCGTCTCGACAGTGCACGCGCCGACGGCGGAAAATGGCTGTGGCTGACCGTCGCCGCCAGCATGTTCGCTGCAGCGTGGGGTGGTAACGAGTTCACGCCACTGCTGGTGATGTACCGACTCGACCACGGCTATTCGCCGGTGATGGTCGACTTCTTCCTTTTCGCCTACGTGGTCGGGATCGTGCCGGCTCTCCTGCTCGGCGGACCGCTGTCCGATCGATTGGGCCGACGCCCGATCATGCTTCCGGCGCCGATCATCGCGATCGCCGGGTCGACGCTCCTCGCTTTCGGTGCCGACTCCGCCGCTGTCCTGATTCTGGGAAGGATCCTCTGCGGAATCGCCTTGGGGATCGGAATGGCCGTCGGCGGTTCGTGGGTGAAGGAGTTGTCCACGCAGCCCTGGGATTCGGCGGCGTCGGAAGGTGCGGGCGCCCGACGAGCGGCGATGAGTCTGACCGCCGGCTTCGCTTTGGGTGCGGGTGCTGCGGGAATCTTGGCGCAGTGGGCGCCCATGCCGAGTGCGTTGGCGTACGTGCTGCACATCGTGATCACCGTGGTTGCGGGCGTGGCGCTGTGGCGTGCGCCCGAAACCCGGCCGGCGCAGGAGAAATCCGAGCGACGCAGGTTGATCGACGACCTCAAGATCCCCTCGGCAGGTCATCGCAGATTCCTCTACGTCGTTGTTCCCTTGGCCCCGTGGGTGTTCGGTGCTGCCAGTGTCGCGTATGCAGTGATTCCATCGCTGATGACCGGGCACAGTGGCGATGCGCCCGTGGCCTTTTCGGCTCTGCTGTGCATGGTCGCGCTGACGTGCGGGTTCGCGATTCAGTCATTGGGGCGCAAGATCGATACCGACCGCAGCGCGCGGGGCGCTCTGGTGGCGCTGGTGTTTCTGGTGGTCGGTATGGCGGCTGCCGCTCTGGTCGCGTCGACGCTGACCGTGGCGGTTGCGATCGTCGCTGCAGCGATTCTCGGCTGTGGGTATGGCATGGCATTGGTGTCCGGATTGCTGGAGATCCAGCGAATTGCGGGGCCGGATGATCTGGCAGGGCTGACGGCAGTGTTCTACTCGATCACCTATATCGGGTTTGCCGTGCCGGCACTGCTGGCGATGCTGTCGGAAAGCATTCCGGCGCTGAGCTATACGGTGACGCTCCTGTTCGGATCCGTTGCCGCGGCTGCTTGCCTTGTGCTGATCCTCTTCAAGTCACGTTCGCATCTTCCGGCTCTCTGATGCCGCCGGCCCGCCGACTCCGGTGAGAGTCGGCGGACCGGGATCAATCACGCGTCTACAGTTGCGGACCCGTTCTCAGAACTGTGAACCGAACTGTGTGCCGTACCAGCCGGAACCGATGCGGTCTTGTTCAGGCCGTTGAGCAATCCGGTGATATCGACGCCTGAGCTCTCCAGAGTTTCGATGACGCCGGCAATCACCTGGGGGCTGATGCCCAGGATCGAGCCGATCGAACCCTGCGCCCCGTCACTTCCCCCGACGATGGAGATGCGATCGATGTCGCCGACCGGCTTCGCTGCCGCCGCGGTGGCGTCGACCAGCGCCGCCAGAACGTCAGGCAGAGTGAGCAACTGCGCGGCCTGCGGGGTGTAGGAGTTGAGTGCCTCGGCGATCTGACGCTTACCCGCAGCCTCCGCTTCGAGTTTGGCGCGCAAACCATCTGCCTCGGCTTGCTGCTCGGCGCGAACTGCGTCGGCCGCTACCTTGCGGCCGTCAGCTTCGGCTTCCAGACGTGCTCGCAGACCGTCTGCGTCAGCCTGCTGCTCGGAGCGAACGGCGTCGGCGACGAGCTTTCGTGCATCGGCCTGAGCGCCACCGGCCTGCCTCGCGGACTCGGCCTGTGCCTGGGCGCGGAGGATCGCAGCCTGTCGCTCGCCCTCTGCGCGTGCGATGGAAGCTTGCCGTTCGGCCTCGGCCGGCGCGATGACGTCTGCCTGCAATGCGGCTTCCGATTGCTGGGCGCGTCGACGCTCGACCTCGGTGCGAGCTTCGACGCGGGCCGCCTCGGCCTGCTCACGTGCGATGCCGACGGCCTTCTCCGCTGTTGCCTGCGCGAGAGGTCCGGCCTGGTCGGCTTCGGCGTTCTCGGCTTCGGTCTGTGCTCGCAGACGAGCGAGTTCGACGTCGCGCTTCTGATTCGCGCTCGCGATCGCGGTGTCGGCTTCGGCCTGGGCGACGGACCCTGCCTGGCGCGCCTTTGCCGACTGGATCTGCGAATCACGTTCGGCTTCAGCGGTTCCGATCGCGGCGTCACGCTTGACCTCGGCGATTCGACGCTGACCGAGCGATTCGAGATACCCGTTGAAGTCGGAGATTCCCGCGATCTTGATGACATCGACTTCCATGCCGATGCGGGCGAGGTCGCCGCCGGCCTCCTCGACCACACTGCGGGCGAGGGAGTCGCGGTTGGAGTTCAGGTCCTCGACGGTCATGGTTGCGGTGATTCCACGCAGGCTACCTGCGAGGATTTCGTTGATCTGCTGCTGGAGTTCGTCGAGGTCGGAGGTCAGGAATCGTTGCACGGCAGTCTGAACCGCTTCGTCAGCGGAGCCGATCCGTACCAGTCCGACTGCTTCGACGTTGACCGGAACACCGTCGTTGGAGAGCGCGTTCTTGAGGTTGATGCTGACGTTGAACGGCTCGAGCGACATGATGTCGACGCGTTCGATGCCGGGAATCTTGAACCGGGCACCGCCGCGTACCACTTTCGGCTTGCCTCGACCGGTGAAGACCGCCACTTCGTTCGGCGGGACCTTGACGTAGTTCTTCACGTAGATCGCGGGGAGAACGATGAAGATGATTACCGCGACTACAACCGCAATGATGATGATTGGCAGCATGTATCGAGTCCTTAGATCGCGTCGTCAACCGTGACGACGTGAAGGTATTGATCGTCTACATCGGCGATGTAGACGGTGGTGCCGGTGGTGAGCGCGATCGGCTGTGCACTGACGGCCTTGGCCTGCACGCGATTGCCTTCGGCGTCGACGAACGAGACTTCTCCCCAACCTTCGGCTGCGATGGTGAGGGTGACCGTGCCCAACAGCCCGGAGTATGAAGCTCGCCCGATGTGCGAATTATCTTGTTGTTCAAGGAGATAGGGAAGGAGAAGGCCGCGCGTGACGACAACGAGAACGGCGGCGAGTGCGAGTGCTGCAGTCACTGTTGCCAACGTCGGAGCGTCCGCGAGAGTGGCAGCAACGCCGCCGGCGCCGAAGCCGAAAAGTGCTGTGGCCAACGTTGTCAGGCTCAGAAATGGCAGCCCGTCTGCGTGGCCGCCTCCCAGATCCGCAACCTCGCCGACGGCAAAGGCTCCGATCAGAGCGACAACTCCGATCACGAAACATATTGTGAATACAACGAACATCGATCCCCCGATCTACCTGTCGAGGAAGCGCGCCCTGAAGTTTTTGTTGTCGGGGTCGTCCCTCGGCCCATCTATATAGTAAAGGTAAGACAAAGCCAATCGGCGCATTCGGAATGTTTCGGCGTGGTGTGCAGCGGCTCGTTGCGGAACGGAAATCAGGTCACCCCGGTCGACTGTTGCCCGGCGATGCTCGACATTGCGTCAGGTCGTGCCGATGCCGCTGGTGTGAGTGCATCGATGGACTTCGTGAACAGCGAAGTGCTGGATCTTCCGAAAGGGATCGGCGCACTGCCTGCCGTGATGGCGCCGGTCGCCGACGGCGCGCTGGCCGTACATGCACACCGCCCGACTGTTTCAGATCATCGGGCGGCGCGCGTCGAGGTCCGTTCGTCGAAGCCTGTTCGTCAAAAACCAGTGCGTCACAGCCGCGGTAACAGGCGTTGATTCAGCCAAGCGTCCCACAGAGGCCGCAGTGGAGTATCGGTGAAACGTGAAGCGAGATCGGTGAATTGCTCGGTACTGACCGTGCTGTGTCGATGCTTCGTGGTCCACTGGCGGATCAGTTCGAAGAACTTCTCGTCTCCGAGAACGCCGCGCAGGGCGTGCAGAGTCAACGCGCCCCGCTTGTAGATTCGATCGTCGAACATGTGGGCGGGACCGGGATTGCCGATGATCAAGAACTGGGGTTTCCGCCGGAGTCCCTGATAGGCGTTGGCGGCCAGTTGGTCAGAGGACGGGCCACCGGAATTCTCGGACCAGATCCACTCCGCGTAACAGGCAAAGCCTTCGTGTAGCCAGATGTCGCACCACTGTCCGAGGGTGAGACTGTTACCGAACCACTGGTGGGCAAGCTCGTGCGCGACAAGACGTTCGGAGCCGCGCCTACCTGTGCAATGGTTGGCTCCGAAGATCGAAAGCCCCTGCGCTTCGATGGGGATTTCGAGCTCGTCGTCGGTGACGACAGCCGTGTAGTCGGCAAAAGGATACGGGCCGAACAGTTTTCCGAAGACTTCCAACATTTGTGGCTGACGACCGAAATCGATGTCGAACGCTGCGCGTAGCCGCGGCGGGTGAACGGCGAAGACCGGCACCGGGCCGGCGCTCACCTGCCGATGCTCGTACTGGCCGATCTGAATGGTGGCCAGGTAGGTTGCCATCGGTTCGGTCTGCTCGTAGACCCACGTCGTCTGACTCGCGCGGGTCTGCTTGCGGATCAGCTTGCCGTTGGCGAGAGCGTAGAACGGTGAATCGGTGGTGATCGAAATGCGGTACGACGCTTTGGAAATCGGGTGGTCGTCGCAGGGGAACCAGGACGCCGCGCCGTTGGGCTGACTTGCGACCAGGATTCCTTCGTCGAGTTCCTCCCAGCCGACTTCGCCCCACAGACTCCTGATCGGCTCGGGATTGCCGTTGTAGGCGATGGTGACCGACAATGCACCGCCGGCGGGGATCTTGGCGGACGGCGTGACGGTCAGCTTGTTGTTCTGGTGCGCGTACTTCGTGCCGCGGGCACCGTTGACCGACACCTTCGACACCTGCAGGTTCTGTGCGAGGTCGAAGCTGAACTTGGATCTGCTCTCGGTGGTGACTGCGGTGATGACAGCTTTGCCGGCGAGCCGGTTGCTGAAGACCTTGTAGGTCAGTTCCAGTTCGTACCGAGACACGCGGTAACCGCGGTTGCCGTTGTGTGGCAGGTACGGATCGATGGGCTCCTCGAGCATTCTGTTCGGCTTCACGACGCCACCCACGGCGCAATCGGATTGCCCTGCCAGCGGGTGGAGGGCGGAACGGTGTCACCTCGCATCACCAGAGATGCAGGCCCTACCGTCGCTCCCGCGCCGATGCCGGCTGCGGGTAGCGCGACACAGTGCGGTCCCAGCGTTGCTCCTGCTCCCAGGGTGACGGTATCCATGGACATGATCCGATCATGGAAGAGGTGAGTTTGCACGACGCACCCCCGTTCCACCGTTGCTCCGTCGCCCAAAGTCACAAGATCTGCCTCGGGTAGCCAGTACGACTCACACCAAACGCCCTTGCCGATCTTTGCCCCGAGCCCACGTAGGAAGATGTTCAGTACGGCGGTACCAGTCGCCGCCCGCGCGAACCACGGCGCTGCGACGGTCTCGACGAATGCGTCGGCTACCTCGTTGCGCCAGACGAACGAACTCCACAGCGGATGCTCGACCTTGGCGATGCGTCCGACGACGATCCACTTGGCGGCGATGGTGATCGCGCCCGCCACTGCTCCGGCGACGAGCAGAACTACCCCGCTCAGCAGCGCAGCGAACCAGAATCCGACTGCACCGACCAGTGCTTCGAGGGCGAACAGAACACCGAGACCGATGCCGAACGTGACCATCACGGGGAGCAGTCGGCAGGTTTCGACCACTCCGCGGGCGATCTTGAGGCGCATCGGCGGATTGAACGTACGGGCGGCGTCGGTGTCCCCCGCAGCCCTTCTCAGTCGTACCGGTGGACTACCCAGCCACGATGACCCGGACTTCGCCTTGGACGGGGTAGCCGACAGAACCGCCACCAGACCGTTCTTGGGGACGCGTCGACCGGGAGCGGTCATACCGGAGTTGCCGAGGAACGCGCGCTTGCCGATCTTCGCCTGTTCGATGTGCATCCAGCCGCCGCCGAGGCCGTAGCTCGCAACCATGGTGTCGTCGGCGAGGAATGCGCCGTCGGCGACCGTCGTGAACTTGGGAAGGAGGAGCACGGTGGATGCTTCGACGTTCTTGCCGATCTTGGCGCCGAGGAGGCGGAGCCATCCCGGCGTCAGCAGGCTCGCGTAGAGCGGGAAGAGGAAGGTTCTGGCCGAGTCGAGCAGGCGTTCGGTCGCCCACACCTGCCAGCCGATGCGGCTGCGGACAGGGTGGTAACCGGGGGTCAGCCCGATCGAGAGAAGACGAACGGCCACCAGTGTTATGACTGCGAAGACGAGCAAACTCAAGATGGTCGCGACCGGAAGCATGATCAGCGATTGGAGCACGGCACTCGCGAGCGTGTCGGTGTCGCGAATCCACCAACCGATCAACGCGATTCCCGCCATCAGAGCGAAGATCGGCATTCCGGCCAGGAAGACCGAGGTGACGCCGTATACCGGTACCCAACCGGGTGCGCGCTTCGGATGTTCGGCCGGCCACGGATGATTCGCTTTCCCGACCTTGGTGGCGGGGGAGCCGGCCCACTGCTGGTTTGCCTTCACCCGACCGAACACCGCAGATCCGGGTTCGACGACGGCGTCCCGACCGATACGCGCGCCGGGCAGAAGAGTCGAGCGTGAACCGACGGAGGCGCCGTCGCCGATCTTGATCTCGCCGATGTGAATGACGTCGCCGTCGATCCAGTGGCCGGAGAGGTCGACTTCGGGTTCGACGGAGCAGCCGTCACCGAGTTCGAGCATGCCGGTGATCGGGGGAAGCGTGTGGAGATCGACGCCGCTGCCGATGTCGGCGCCGAGGGCACGTGCGTAGTAGAGCATCCACGGAGCACCCGAAAGATTGGCTGCGCCACTGGCTTCGGTGAGCCGCAGCGCGATCCACAGACGCAGATGCTCGCTACCTCCTCGCGGGTACGTACCCGGTTCGAGTTTGCGCAGGAGCAGGCGCGCTCCGACGACGGCGATGGTCATGCGCCCGATCGGCGTGATGAAGACGATGAACGCCAACAGGATCCACCACCACGAGACGGTGGGAGCCCAGCTGATGTCGACGAACCAGCCGAGGACGTTGTTCGCGATCGCCAGCCACGTCACCCACTGCAGTCCGGTGAGCGTCGTGAGCGGAACGGTGACGGCGATCTGCGCCAGCTGAGTCTTCAACGGTGTGGGAGCGACGATGCGGGGCTCCACAGTTGCGGTGGGCGCCAATTCGTCCAGATATTCGGCGAGCGACCCCAACCGTGGATGGTCGTAGAGCTGTGCGACGGTCACTTCGGGGAACCGCTCGCGCAGGGCGGTCACCAACTGAGCAGCGGAGAGGGATCCGCCGCCCACTTCGAAGAAGTCGTCGTCGAGTCCGGTGATCTGCGCGCCCAGGATCGAACCCCACAGACCGGCAACCCAGGCAGCGGTGCCGTCGAGCCCCAACGCGGCCCCGGCGTCCTCACCGGCACCGGGCAACGGCCAGGGCAACGCGTTGCGGTCGACTTTGCCCGACGTGCGCGTCGGAAGTTCGTCCATCAACGCCAGACGCGGCACGAGGGCCGCTGGTAGCTGCTCGCTGAGCAGAGCGTGAGCTGCCTTGAGGTCGAAGTCGGGATCCGTGCTCGCGATGTACCCGACGAGGAGTTGATTGCCGGCAGCCGTCTTCTTCACGGCGGCGGCAGCGCCGCTGACGCCCGGCAGGTTCTGCAAGGCGTTGTCGACCTCACCGAGTTCGATGCGCCGGCCGCCGAGCTTGACCTGATCGTCCGCGCGGCCCTGGAACATCAGGCCGGTGGTCTCGAGCCGGACCAGGTCGCCGCTTCGGTAGGCGCGTTCCCACCCGAGCGAGGGCATCGACGCGTACTTCTCGGCGTCCTTCGCGGGATCCAGGTAACGGGCCAGGCCGACGCCACCGATCACCAGCTCGCCCACCTCACCGACCGCGACGGGATTGCTCTGCGCGTCGACGACGGCAAGGTCCCAACCGTCGAGGGGGAGTCCGATGCTGACGGGGCTCTTGCCGTCCATCAGCGCGCCGCAGGCCACGACGGTCGCCTCGGTGGGCCCGTATGTGTTCCAGACCTCGCGGCCCTCGACGGCGAGGCGCTCGGCCAGCTCGGGTGGGCAGGCTTCGCCGCCGAAGATCAGGAGCCGAACGGCTTCGAGAGCTTCGGCCGGCCACAGCGAGGCAAGGGTCGGCACGGTGGAGACGATGCTGACGTCACGCGAGACCAGCCACGGGCCGAGGTCCATGCCGCTGCGGACCAGGGAACGAGGCGCCGGAACGAGGCAGGCGCCGTGACGCCACGCGAGCCACATCTCCTCGCAGGACGCGTCGAATGCCACGGACAGTCCCGCGAGGACGCGATCACCAGGTCCGATGGGCTCGTCCTGGAGGAACATGCGCGCCTCGGCGTCGACGAACGCCGCGGCATTGAGATGCGTGACCGCGACGCCCTTGGGGGTGCCGGTAGACCCGGAGGTGAAGATGATCCAGGCGTCGTCGTCGGGTTCGGGTTCGCGAACCGGAGGATGTTCGAGCCGCTTCGGCGCCGTCCCCGGCTGGATACCGTCGCCGGTGATGATCGCCGCTACCTGCGCTTCACCGAAGACCAACTCGGCGCGCTCTTCCGGATCGTCGGCGTCGACGGGCACGTACGCTGCGCCCGCTGCGAGGATCGACAGGATCGCCACGTACAGAGACCGTGAACCTGATGGCATCCTGATTCCGACGCGGTCACCTGCGCCGACGCCGGCATCACCGAGCCAGCGTGCGCCGAGCTCGATCTCGTCGAGCAACTCCGAGTACGACAGTGTGGTGTCGCCGTCGTCGATGGCAGGTGCTTCCGGGTTGGCCTCGGCTGAGGCCCGCACGATGTCGATGAGCGTGCGCGGCGCAGGTGCATGCGCCGACCGTAGGAATACGGACGGAATCCCGAAAGACTGTTCCGTCTCCGACTGCGACTGGAGTGGCAAACCCGTTGGTCCTGTTCTACTCACGAAACTTAGAGTCCTGCGAACTGTCGAGTTGAAAGTCTCATGACAAGTTTGCGAGTTGGTGAACAGATATGCCTAATGCAACATGCCGAACGTGCCGGTCAGTCCGTACTGGCAGCTTGCGCGTGGCCTTCTGCCGAGTCGGCGAACTCGGGTGTGTCGAACACCTCTCCGCCCAGCGGATCGACGACCTTCGAATCCTCGGAGAAGTCGACGGCGCCGGTGTCCGGGTCGATGTTGACCGCATGGGCGGGAACTTCGTGCACCGCGACGAGCATGTGGGCGTCGGAGGGTTCCGTCGTGATCCCGTTTTGCGACGGGGTCAGACCGGCGAAGGTCGACGAGATCTTCAGATCGCGGAGCCGCTTCTCGGTGGGTTGTGGAACGTCGGTCGACGCCGGGGTATTGGTCGAAACTCGCAGGTAGCGCGGTGCCGAAGCGACCTCGTACCGGAACGCCTTCAGCATCGACAGGCACGCGAGCACCATGATGACCGAGAACGGCACAGCGGTGGCGATGGCAACGGTCTGCAGCGCGGTCAGCGATCCACTGCCACCCACGATGAGGAGAACCGCGGCGGCGGCGCCCGACAGGAACGTCCAGTAGACGCGCGTGATCTTGGACGTCTCCAGGCTGCCACCCGTCGCGAGGATGTCGATGACGATCGAGCCGGAATCCGCGGACGTGACGAAGAAGAACACGATCACGACGATCGCGAGGACACTCGAAATCGTTCCGAGCGGAAGTCCGTCGAGAAGCGTGAACAGAGACGTGTTGGTGTCCACGGCGCCGGATGCGTCGAGCATCGTGCCCTCGTTGCGCTGACGCAGGATGCCGGAGTTACCGAAGATCGTGAACCACAGCGAACCGACCAGCGTGGGGGCGAGCAGCACGCCGAAGACGAATTCGCGGATGGTGCGGCCGCGTGAGATGCGCGCGATGAACATGCCGACGAACGGTGCCCAGCTCATCCACCAACCCCAGTAGAAGATGGTCCATGCGCCCTGCCAGCCGTCCTCGGCGAACGGGGACGTGCGCAGCATCAGCTCGGGCAAGGCTTGGACGTATCCGCCGAGGTTCTGCACCCACGACTGCATGAGGAACAGTGTCGGTCCCAAAATCAGGACGAACAGGGCCAGCGCTGCAGCGAGCATCATGTTGATGTTGGAGAGCCACTTGAGGCCCTTGGTGACGCCGGAGACCACCGAGAAGGTGGCCATGCCCGTCACGATGACGATGATGGTGATGACCAACCAGTTGTCGGTCTCCACCCAGCCGAGGTAGTCGAGGCCGGCCGAGATCTGCTGGACACCGAATCCCAGCGACGTAGCGACGCCGAACAACGTGCCGACGATGGCGACGACGTCGATGGCATGGCCGATCTTTCCTTCGATGCGAGCGCGTCCGAGGAGTGGCTCGAGCAGCCAACGGATCGACAGTGGACGACCCTTGCGGTAGGTCATGTACGCCAGACCAAGACCGACGACGACGTAGATCGCCCATGCATGCAGGCCCCAGTGGAACAGCGTCAGTTCCATTGCTTGATTGGCCGCGGCATCCGTGGATCCGGCGATCTGCCCGGCGACGGGAGGAGTCACGTAGTGCGAAAGCGGTTCTGCTACTCCGTAGAACACGAGGCCGATACCCATGCCTGCGCTGAAGAGCATCGCGAACCACGAGAGCATTCCGAACTCGGGCTGCTCGTCGTCGCGTCCCAATCGGATGTTGCCGATACGGCTGATTCCGCAGTAGAGAGCAAATATCACGAACCCGGTCGCGGAGAGGATGTACCACCAGCCGACGCCGTCGCTGATCACGTTGTTGAGTGTTTCGAAAGCATCCGCGGCGGTTCCCGCGTAGATCACGGCAAAGGCGATCAGGGCAAAGATCACTATCGACGCGGGAATGAACACGGGTTTCCGTAGTTCACGCCACGCAGTTTTGACCGCAGTCATTCCACTCCTCGAACGTTCAGGCATTCACAGCGCCCGTCAGGGCGGCCACGTGTCACGCGTAGGTGGGCGTTTCGCTCACACCATCGCAGTCAAGACCGGGCTATTGCTTTGAAATTCAACGTAACGCCAAGGTTCGGTCAAACTCAACTGAGCGAATGATGCTGCACTGTCGCGAAAATTGTCGTGGGTAGACGCTGATCTTGTTGTAAATCGTTGAACAATAGCCGAATTGAGCTGTTCGTGGAACGCCGAAAGGCGAATTCGATTGGTACGGTGAGCTGCATCGGTCAGGTCGACGCTCACTGATCGATCGTATCTGTCAAACTCGGTGAAACAGCCTGTCTGTCAGGTGGTTAACTCCTGGCGTGCTCGCTCGATCCCGGCAGTGAGACGCCGATACCTAACTGTGATTGTGATGGTCGCAACTATCAGTGCTGCGGGCCCTGTTCGCCTCGTTGGGCGTCGATCAGATCCATCGCATCCTTCAGGCCCAAGCCCGGATGTAGTTCGCGTAGTGCCTTGATTGCCGGAATGCGGTCGTCAGTCGACGCGAGTGCATTGCGGACGTCGTCGGCGGGTACTTCGGAGGGGGCAGTTGTCCCGTCCTGCCACGCCGGCTGCGGATTGTTCCTGGTTCGCCAGGCTTGGACGGTGTAGTAAGCAGATCCGACCGTCGCGAAAAGCCAGATCGCGAACCATACCCAATTCCAAGCTGTGGGTTCCGTGATGACCTTGTCGAAGGCGCTTGGGCCGAAGAAAACGAGCAGCCAAGCCAGCGTGATCGTCTGCCACCATCGCTCGACGCGCCTGCTCGGATTCCACCACTCGGCCATCGATCGATACTCGCACAGGGGTGCTGTTTCGGTGCGACGATGGAGATCATGGAGATTCGTGATGCGGTGGAGCGATTTCGAGGGGAATCAGGGGCCTCGACGATTTTCGGAGAACCGCACCAGACCAGCGACGGAACGACGATCATCACGGTTTCGCGTCTGCATCGGCGGTGGCGCGGAGACCCCATACCGGTGCCAGTGGGAGTGTTCTCGATCCACGAGGGTGAGCCGTCGTGGTCACCGGCTGTCGATCACACCCGGGCGGCTCTGATGGGGGAGTTCATCGGGTTGGCGGCCGCCGTGATCGCGACTCTGGCCGTTCTACGTCGACCGCCCTGGCCTGATGTGACGATTCAGAAGGGGTGACCCAGAATCACGCCGATCAGCTGGAACGGCATTGCCAGGAACATCGATCCGACATAGAGCGGATAGCGAATCGGATCGCCGGCGAGGTAACCCTCGGCGAGCCAGGCCATTACGTCTGCTGATCCCATATTCGTTACTTCCCTTCGCTGTTGCGGTTCACCGATGTTTTCGGCTGTGGGAGTTGTTTTGTTACAAGCGAACTCGAACGGGAGCAGATGCGATGGCAACGTCGACGCAGCAAACGTCGTCGAGGGCTGTTGGAGGCATTTCTCGGCGACCAACCGCTTCCGCTCGCTGACGACACATCTGCGGAACCTCCGCCAGGACGCTGGACCACATGAGTCTGGGCACTTTGCCCCGTGTGGTCGTGAAATCGGTGCATTCTGCACATATCGGGTCGTTTTAGCGGCTTCTACAGTCACTGCATGACAACTACACTTTCTCTTCTTTCAGGCAAGACCGTCGTCCTGATCGGCGGCGGAACGGGCATCGGGCTGCGAGTGGCGCAGCTTGCCGTCGACGCCGGCGCGCAGGTTGTGCTCGGTGGCCGAACCGCATCCAAACTCGAAGCAGCGGCCTCGCAGCTGGGTGAAGCCGCACACTGGTTCACCGTCGACACCTCGGACGACGACTCGGTGAAAGCGTTCTTCACCAACATCCCCAGCGTCGACGCGCTCTTCACCACGGCTGCCGATTACCAGGTCGGCTCATTTCGTGAACAGAGTGTCGAGGATGCGGCGTCGCCGTTCACATCGAAGTTCTGGGGGCAGTACCGCGTCGTACACGCTGCGCTCGACAAGCTGACCCCTACCGCGTCGGTGGTCCTCATGTCCGGCGCTGCCAGTGTGCGGCCGCCAGCGGCCGCTGCGGCATATGTGGCAGCCAATGCGGCAATCGAGGGGCTCGGACGCGGGTTGGCGGTCGAGCTGTCGCCGATTCGCGTCAACACCGTCGCGCCCGGAACCATCGACGGGCATCTCTGGGCTCAGCGCCCGGCAGAGGTTCGCGAGGCGGCCTTCACGTGGAGTGCAGAGAACAACGTCCTCGGCCGCGTCGGGAACGAAGACGAGATCGCACAAGCAGTGTTCTATCTCTTCACCAACACGTACACAACGGGTTCCACCCTCTACCCCGACGGCGGGTACGCGTTGCGCTAGACCCGTGCCACATGACGACTGTGGAATCGCGACTGCGTGAAATCGAGACTGTGCGAAATGCATTGTCGTAACACGAAGAAACGTCGATTCGCCCATAGGCGTGACCCCGGACACATTCGTACCGTCTTCTCCGAGAACACTTCCCAACTATTCGAGGAGTCCGTCATGAACAAAGCATCGACAACCGCCGGCGGCGGCGAGGTGTCCGACGGTGACGACTACGCGCTCACCCGCGTACCCGACGAAGCACGGTATTCGTGGTTTTCGGTGGCAGTACAGCGATTCGGTCAGGTGTCGGCACTCGCGCAGTTCCTGCTCGGTGCGACGCTCGGTTACGGTATGACGTTCTGGAATGCCTTCTGGGCATTGACAGTCGGCGCGGTGATCCTCGAAGTCGTCTGTATCTTCATCGGAATCATCGGAGTTCGTGAGGGGCTCAACACGTCGGTGGTCGCGCGCTGGTGCGGGTTCGGTCATGCAGGCTCGGCGGTGATCGGACTGGTGATCGGGGTCAGCCTGATCGGCTGGTTCGGCATCCAATCGGCCGTCTCTGCATCAGGGTTGCACGGGATCATGCCGTTCCTGCCGCAATGGGCGTGGGCTTTGGCTTTCGGTCTCCTGATCACTGCAATAGTCCTGCGCGGGTTCGGCTCCATGCAGCTGATCGCCAACATCACCGTTCCGCTGTTCCTGATCCTGGTGGGATGGGCCGTCATATCCGAACTACGTAATCACTCGCTGTCGGATCTGATGACATCTGCTCCGGCCGGGCCGGAGCTCAGCTTTCTTGCGGGAACCACCATCGTCGCAGGCGGTTTCATCGCCGGCGCGGTGATCACACCCGACATGACGCGCTTCAATCGCACGGCAGGCGACGTCGTGAAGCAGACGCTCGTCGGAATCACGTTGGGTGAATACGTGATCGGGCTGACCGGCGTACTTCTCGCGCATGCCGTTCGCAGCTCCGACATCGCCACGATCATTCTCTCGTCGGTCGGCTGGGTCGGCGTTCTGATCATCGTTCTCGGCACCTTCAAGATCAACGACTGGAACCTCTACAGTTCGGGTCTCGGCATCGTGAACTTCATCGACGTCGTGTTCGGTCGAAGGATCAACCGCGCCGTTGTCACGGCAGTTGTCGGCGTCACCGGTTCGATCCTCGCCGCCGCCGGAATCCTGAACTCGTTCACCGACTTCCTGATCCTGTTGGGCGTAGGCTTCCCGCCCATTGCCGGGATCATGGTGGCGGAATACTTCATCGTCAAGACCTGGCGCAAGGATCTGGACGAGAGTCGCACCGCCGGCACCCTACCGAGTTCGGCACCCACCTGGGTACCGGCCACGCTGGTGATCTGGATAGTCTCGGCGCTGATCGGTCATTACAGCACCTTCGGACTGCCATCCATCAACGCGGTGGCCTCGGCATTTGTTCTCTATGTCGTCGCGGGTCGACTCGGCCTGATTCGCGGAGTCGGACGCACCGCAACCGAAGCGCCGCAGAAGCCTTCGGGCTCGTCTGCACTCACGCACTAGCACTACAACTGTAGAAAGGAGTTCGCGATGCGAATCGGAATCGACGTCGGCGGCACCAACACCGACGCAGTCCTGATGGACGGGACCACCGTCATCGGGCATGTCAAACACTCGACCAGCAAGGACATCACCGGCGGAATCGGCGGAGCGCTGACGGCGCTGCAGCAGCAGTACTCGTTCTCTCCCAATGCTGTTCAAGCAGTGATGATCGGTACGACGCACTTTCTCAATGCTCTCATCGAGCAGCGCGGGCTTGCTCCCACCGCGGCGCTGCGACTGGGACTTCCGGCGACTGCCGCGCTGCCCCCGATGGTGGGGTGGCCGCGAGACCTGGTCTCCGCTGTGCAGGGAAGGCACTACCTCGCTCACGGTGGGCACGAGTTCGACGGTCGTCGTATCTCGCCGCTGGATCCCGACGAGATTCGTCGCCATGCTGCCGATATGGCTCGCAGTGGTACTCGTTCGGTCGCAATATCTTCGGTGTTCTCTCCGGTCAATCTCGAATGCGAGGTTGCTGCCGCTGAAATCATCCGAGAGGAACTCGGACCGGACGTCGCAATTTCGCTCTCGCACGAGATCGGTCGAGTGGGTCTGCTTCAACGCGAGAACGCGACCATCATCAATGCTGCTCTGCGCGAGCTCGCCGATCACATCGTCGACGGACTCGCCCGTTCATTGGTCGAGCACGGCATCGTCGCACCGCTGTATCTGAGCCAGAACGACGGCACCTTGATGGACATCGAGTACGCAAGGCGTTATCCGGTAGCAACTTTCGCGTCGGGACCGACCAACTCCATGCGCGGTGCCGCTGTGCTGTCCGGTCTGGCGAGCTGTGCGGTGATCGACATCGGCGGAACCACCACGGA
The DNA here is from genome assembly GCF_036541985.1 of Rhodococcus sp. IEGM 1306. Taxonomy (NCBI): domain Bacteria; kingdom Bacillati; phylum Actinomycetota; class Actinomycetes; order Mycobacteriales; family Nocardiaceae; genus Rhodococcus; species Rhodococcus sp. IEGM 1306. The sequence continues at coordinate 609,032 of NZ_JAZHFF010000003.1, read as the reverse complement.
CGTCGGTGTACTGACCAACGGTTTTCCGCGAGAAGCAACCACCGAGGTGACCGTGGCCGGGGTGCGGACCAATTTCCGTATGCCGGATGTGTTCTCGATCGGCATCGGCGGTGGTTCGTTGGTGGATGCAGACGGACTCACGGTGGGGCCCGGATCGGTGGGATATGAATTGGGTTCACGGGCACTCGTCTTCGGTGGAGACACGTTGACGGCCACCGACATCGCCGTTGCGGCAGGTTTGGCCGACGTCGGCGATCGCCATGCGGTGGCGCACCTCGACCGCAGCCTGGTGTCGGCGGCGCTCGAACGGATCTCGCGGAGAGTCGCCGACGCCGTGGAGCAGATGCGAACCACGTCGGATCCGCTACCGGTAGTGGCGGTCGGGGGCGGATCGGTATTGCTGGAGCGTGAACTTCCCGGCCTGGGCACGGTGATTCGCCCTGAGCGTTTCGACGTCGCCAACGCGATCGGCGCCGCCATCGCGCAGGTCAGTGGTGAAGTCGATCGTGTCGAAGCGGTGCGGGACGGTCACCGTCACGTTCTTGCCGACGACGCCCGTCAAGAGGCGATCGATCGGGCGGTGGCCGCAGGCGCACGACCCGAGTCCGTGCAGATCGTGGAGTTCGACGAGGTCCCGATTCCGTACCTGCCGGGCAACGCAACACGTATTCGAGTGAAGGCAGTCGGTGACCTGGCACTGCACAGTGGTCTGGTCTCCACCGGTCAGGAGGGCTCACGATGAGTTGGACACTACGAACGGCAGACCTCGATGACCTCGCCAGGGGCGCAGCTCTGTTGGGGACCGGCGGCGGGGGAGATCCGTTCGTCGGCAAGATGTTGGTCACGCAGGCGCTCGGGGAAGCCGGTGAAATCACGATTCTGGATCCGGAGGAGCTCGACGACGACGCGTGGGTGATCCCCGTCGCGCAGATGGGTGCACCGACCGTCGTGGTCGAGAAGATGCCGCGCGGAACCGAACCCGAGCTGGCGCTGATCACGTTGGAGAAGCACACGGGGCGAACTGCAGATGCCACGATGCCGATGGAGTGCGGCGGGATCAATTCGATGATTCCGTTGCTGGTGGCAGCGCGGCGCGGACTGCCGGTTGTCGACGCCGACGGGATGGGACGAGCCTTTCCTCAGCTCGAGATGGAAACCTTCTCGGTGTACGGGATTTCGGCGAGTCCGCTCGCCATGGCGAACGAGCACGACGAGGTGGCGATCTTCGACACCGGCAGCGACAACAGCAGATTGGAGGGCCTCGCTCGCGGGGTGACGTCGAGGTTCGGTGGGATGGCGCATATCGCGCAGTACTCGATGACGGGTGCAGATGTGAAGCGGACGGCGATCCCACGGACTCTGTCGTTGGCCTTGGCCATCGGTCGGTCCATCAGGCTTTCACGTGAGCAGCGGGTGGACCCGGTTCAGGCGCTGGTGGACGGTCTCTCCGACACGCTTTACGGATACGGGCGAGTTCTCTTTCACGGCAAGGTGATCGATGTCGACCGGCGAACCGATGAGGGGTTCGCTCGAGGTTCGGTGCGGATCGCCGGCGTCGGAGACGAAGAGCTGGAAGTTCAATTCCAGAACGAAAATCTGATCGCCGTGCAATCCGGAGTGCTGGTGGCCATCGTGCCTGACTTGATCTGCATCGTCGAGGCCGACACTGCCGAACCCATCACCACCGAGGGCTTGCGGTACGGGCAGCGCGTCGCGGTCATCGGGATCGCGACTCCACCCATCATGAGAACACCCGAGGCACTGGCGGTCTTCGGTCCGGCGAGTTTCGGACTCGATCGGCCGTTCCGGCCGGTGGAGACGCTCGAGCAACCCGTGCTGGCAGAATAACGAGCCGTGAGCAGCCTGCACGCGGTCCGGGAGGCCGACCTCGACGCGATCGCAGCGGGGGCGGTGGTCTTGGGCTGCGGCGGGGGCGGCGATCCACGCCTGTTCGTGGAGATGCTTCGTCCACTCATTGCGTCCACTTCGGTAGAGGTCATCGCGCCGGAGAAGTTGCCCGACGGGGCACTGGTCATGCCGGTGGGAATCGTTGGATCGGCTCTGGCTTTGGAGGAGCAATTGCCATCCGGGCGTGAGTTTTCCGATACTGCAGCAGCTTTGACTCGGTGGACCGGGAAGCGTCCGACCGCAGTGATGACGTTCGAAGGCGGTGGACTCAACGCTCTTTCCGGCATTGCGGCGGCGCTGGCGTTGGGAGTTCCCGTCGTCGACGCGGACCTGCTCGGTCGGGCGATGCCGCGGCTCGATCACTTCTCTCTCGCCGCAGCCGGATTGGAATTGTGCCCGGTCACCCTCGCCCAGCCAGGCGGCCTGATCACCGTTATTGACGGAGTGGATGTGCTGGGCGCCGAGGTAGCAGTGCGCTCTCTGATCGGGCGAACCAGCGGTTGGGGAGCTCTGGCGATCGCGTCGATCGATGCGCGGACCGTGCGGGAGGCCTGTATTCCGGGAACTCTCTCCCGAGCGCACGAATTGGGGCAGCACATCGGTGCCCTCGGCAGTTGGCAGGAGATCGCCGGAAGCGCCGGAGCGCGGGTGCTGGGGACAGGCCGAGTGCGTGCGGTGCGTCGTAGCCGCCCGGGCGCAGACGATCGTCGAGGCAACGTGATTCTCGAACACGATTCTGCGGTGATGCGAGTCGAATTCGAGAGTGAATTCCTGACCGTCGCGTTGGATGGCGAGATGATCGCAACATGCCCGGACATCGTGACGCTGCTCGACGTCCGGACCGGTGCCTTCGTCTCGTGTGAATCCGTGCACCAGGGTCAGGATGTAGCTGTCTTGGTCCTGCCCGGCCCACCGTGGTGGGCGGACGAGGTGGGCAGATTGAAGGTTGTCGGCCCGCGGGCGTTCGGAATCGACCATGACGCGGTGCTGATGGAGGCGCGATGAGCGCGAGTGTTTCGGCGTTGCTGAACAACCCGGTCTTTGTCGGGTTGTATCGACTCGCGGGCGAGGGCGACCCCGTCGTCACGACAGTGGGGGCACTCACCGGCGAATCGGCACAGTCGGCGGAGGCAGTGTCGGGTGCGGCGGGTTCGGGATCGGTTCTGGTGATTCTCGATCGAATCGATGTGGGGGAGTGGAGATTCGATGCGCTCCTTCGACGCACGGCAGCGACCGGGTGCCAGGTAGTCGCTGTTCACAGTGGTGCGACCGAGGATGTGAGTCTCTCGTTGCTCGCGGATCGGCTCGGACTGGTGGTGCTCGGCGTCTCCGACCCTTGGCAGTTCAGCGTGGATCTTCGTGATCTTCTCTCGAATTCGCGTGCGGTGATGGCTGACGCAGTACTGCGGGCGACACACGCGGGCCAACGAGCCGGCGGAAGCGTCGAGAATCTTCTGTCGGTGTTACTGAACACCTTTCAGCGTTCGTTCATTCTCCTGGACTCGTCCGGACGTCCGCTGAGGGGCGCTGAGCTCTTGTCAGAGGCTGATCGTGCAGGCGCGGGTACGTTGTCGGGTCGTGGGGCACCGACCACCGTCGAGTTGGACTCCGGTGGGGTCCTGATCGCGTGCCCGGTGACGTCCGGCGCGGCCAGAGAGCCCTGGCTGGCTGTACTGCTTCCGGTGCGACAGAGCGTCGAAGAGGCTTCTCTCTCAGTGGTTCTCGACGTTGCCTCGTTGGCTGTCGGGCACCGCCTGGCCGTTGCACGCATGGTCGACGAGCGTGAAGCGCGCCGGCGCAGCGCGTTGCTCGGTGAACTGATCGACACGTCCGCAGATGCCACACCCGGACTACTCCGGCGCGCACTCGACGCGGGTTGGGTGCTGGACGGATGGCACATCGGCATCAAAGTCCTGGCGGTGGGTGAGGTCGACCTGGTCGCCAGGCGCAGTGAAGTTGCAGACGCCCTCGCCGCCGAGGGAATCGACGCCACCGTCGTCGAACAGGCTGACGGCTGGGCGGCGTGGACGACTCTGCCCGGTGAGCCGCGTCCGGAGGCGATCACCAGGATTGCCGAGAGTATTCGTGCAGGTCAAGCCCGATTGGGGCCCACCATGGAGACATGGGTGGGAGTGGGACGCGCGCACGATGGGCCAGCCGGAATCGGAGCGTCTCTGTCGGAGGCGGGGGATGCCGCTCGGCTCGCCGGTTCCCGGTCACAAACGGGCCGATTCCTGCACGTGGACCGCCTGGGGTTGGCGCAGTTGCTACTGGCGTGGACGCGAACCGACACGTTTCAGCCCGCGGCCGCAGCACTGCTCGCGCCGCTACGAGATGCGAGTGGGGAGTTGCTGGAGACGCTCTCGACGTACCTCGACGAAGAATCGTCTCTGGCTCATACCGCCACTCGAATGGGCTTGCACCGCAACACCGTATCGAGTCGTATCGATCGAATTCAGCGACTTCTCTCGGTGGATCTGGCCGATCCGGAAACCAGGCTTGCGCTCCACCTCGCCTGTCGGACGATCGCGCCGTGACGACGGTCTTCCCAGCTTCGTCTTGACAAGCACGGGAGGTTCCTGCCATCCTCGTTGCCAGGTCACGAGTACCAGTGTTCAGCCCCGGCTTGCTGGTCGGCAACCCTCCTCCGCGGTGGGGTGCTCCGGGTGACGACCCGGCTGCGTTCGAAAACGAATGCGGCAAGCGCGGACTCTTCCGGGGCCATCTCCCGACGAACGAGTCCTTGAACGTGAGGATTGTCTTCGATGACTGCTGTATTGAGTGCCGACACCTGCTGCACCGCTCCGATCGCCAAGGTTTCGGGTGCCGACCTGCAGGTTCCGCTGGTTCAGGGCGGCGAATGCTCCTACGCCAACTTCGACTACGCCGCGAGCGCGCCGGCATTGGCCCAGGTCACCGACCGTATCGCCGAGTTGTTGCCGACGTACGCCAGTGTTCACCGCGGTGCCGGGTACGCGTCCCGGATCTCCACGCTCACCTACGAGAACGCTCGTGAATCCGTTGCCCGTTTCGTGAACTGTGCCGACGATCAGGTCGTCGTCTTCACCCGGAACACCACCGATTCGCTCAACTTGCTGGCCCAGTGCGTCCCCGGCAGCACCGTTGTCCTCGACGTCGAGCATCACGCAAACCTGTTGCCGTGGAACGACGCTCGTATCGTCACCGCTGCAGACACCATCGAAGAGACGATCGAGCGTCTGATCGGTGAACTGTGCACCAAGCCTGCTGCGCTGCTCGCAATCACCGGCGCCTCCAACGTGACCGGCGAGATCCTGCCGATTGCACGCTTGGCCGACATCGCGCACCGTTGCGGCGCACGTATTCTCGTCGACGCTGCTCAATTGGCTCCCCATCGTCGCATCGACCTGCAGGAATGCGGCGTCGACTACGTGGCGTTCTCGGGCCACAAGCTCTACGCGCCGTTCGGCGCCGGCGTACTGGTCGGACGCCGTGACTGGCTCGACGAAGCTCAGCCCTACCTCGCCGGCGGAGGCGCCGTGCGTGAGGTGACCGTCGAGTCCACCGAATGGGCTTGCGCGCCTGCACGTCATGAGGCCGGTTCCCCCAACGTGCTCGGTGCGGCAGCAATCGCGACCGCATGCGAAACCCTGCACGCCCTGGACTTCGACGTCATCGCCGAGCACGAGAAGGCACTCACCGCGCAGCTCACCGACGGATTGTCCGCCATCGAGGGAGTCTCGTTGGTGCGACTGTGGAACGACGCACCGGACGCCGTCGGAATCGTCACCTTCACCGTCGACGGATTCGAAGCCGGCGAGATCGCCGCATTCCTGTCCGCAGAACACGGCATCGGAGTTCGCGACGGTCGCTTCTGCGCACACCCGGTTCTCGCGCGCCTCGGTCTCTCCGGCGGCGCCGTCCGCGCCAGCCTCGGGCTGGGTAGCAGCTCGGACGACGTGACGCGCTTGGTCGACGCCGTGAACATCCTGGTTTCGAATCAGCGTGATTGGAAGTACGCGAAGACGGCCGGAGCGTGGAACCCCGTGCCCGAGACCCGCCCCTTCCTCGGAGCTGCCGACGACAACGCCGGCGCAGCCGAGTGCGTCTGAGCTGAGCTCGGTCCCCGAAAACTCGAATGGACAACTAGCATGGCAGCCATGGCACCAGCGGATTTTCCCGCCACCCCTTCGAGAGTGAGCATCACTCTCGGTCAGTGGTGCCGTCGTCATGTCGATCTGTGCCGTACCTCGTCAGGAATGTGTTCGAGCTGACGATTCGTCTCGCTCATCCCACACTTTTCTGATTTTCGGAGGTCACACATGTCTTCACTCGCTTCGCATTCTCTGCACGTGGCGGTCGAGTTGACCGGATCCGGTCACCATCCGGCCGCTGAGGGCGCACCAGGAAACCTGCCGATCATCGGCGGCGACTACTGGGTGGACCTCACCGAGAGCGACAGGGCTCTCGATTTGGCTTCATTCCCTACCAATGTGGTTCGGATTCGCGCTGCGGATCTGCGTGAGGCGCAGCTCGAACGCGCCCGGATCCGTGCTGCTGTCGCCGAAGAAGGCCGCGATCCCGACAGTGTCGCAGTGCTGGTCGATCTCGAGATTCTGATCGCACCGGAAGCTCGCTCCGCCCGAAAAGAGCTTGCACAGTTGGACAGTGCGTTGACTGCTCCGCGGGTCCCGGTTTCGCTTCACTACGTCGGAACACCCTCCGGGCTCGGCAGTTTGATCGCCGATATCCGAGCTGCCGAGGTCGCCGACGGCGTTACGTTGCTCCCCCTCGCATTGCCCCGCACACTCGAACATCTGGTGGACAGCACCATTCCGTGGCTCCAGGATCGCGGACTTGTCACACCGTCCACCGCAGTCGACGAAGTGCTCGGTCGTTTCGGACTGCCGCCCCGTCAGCGCACGCTCGCGTCCTGATCACCGATCGCATCTGCGTACAGGTGGAACAGCGACGGTAATTCGTCTGCACCGTCCACCTGTGCCAGAAGCGCCCAGCACTGTGCCGTGACGAAGCGCGCCCGCGTGCCGATCCAGTTGGTTGGCAGCAGTTCCGGCGGCAGCAGAGGGTCCGGCTCCATAGCTCGCGTGAATTCCGCCGCGAGTTCGATGGTCATCGTGACAGCATCGGTGCCCGGAGTGTTCTGCAGTTTCTCCAGGCGCACAGTCGCTACGTCGAGCAGCCGTTCGTATCCGGCTGCGATCTCGTCCAGCGGCCACAACTGTGCGGCAATTTTCACGGGGTCTTCGAGCCTGCCCACCTTCAGATCCCGAGTGGTGAGAGAAGACAGGTGCTGTTCGACGTCGAGTTCGGCGGCCGCATCGAGAACGTACGGTTCCCAGGTGTGCGGCGAGACGTACAGACCGCCCTGGACGAGCGCGCCGCCGAGGTATACGACCCTGGTGCGCAGCGCATCTCGTGCTTTCCGTGACGACTCCGGAATTGCGAATCCGACCAGATGCCAATACCCGTCCCACGGTGTCGCAGTGTTGCGATCTTGTTGATAGGCCAGTCGAACGAATTCGACGTCGGGTTCCATCTCGCGCACGGCTTTCGGCGTTGCTCGTAGCGTGGCCTGCCGCCCGCGACCTTCCTGAGTGAACTTCCCCTCGGTGACCAACCGCTTGATGCACAGCCGAACCTGTTGATCTGTTTTGTCGAGGGCGTCGGCGGTGGCATAGAGGGTGCGCCCGTCGACAGTTCCGTCTGTGCGCAGTAGACCCTCGATCAAGATCCTCGTGGGCACATCGACGTCCCTGTCCGTCATTGCCGTGTCCTTTCCTCGCCTCTCGACATCTTCGCCCATAACTGTACTATCGAATGCAATACGATCGTTTCAAATTCGTACGTTAGGCGGGAAGATGGCAGTCGGATCGGTGAGTGAGAGGAAGAGTGGCCATCGTTTACGCAGGTGGATGGTTACTTCCCTGGCAGTGGTCGTTGTTCTGATCGTGGGTCTGGTGGGCTGGACGCTGTACCAGAACACCTATGACATCCGTGAGGAAAAAGTGACGATCTCCGGGGGATCGGTGCCGCTCCAGGGAGTCCTTGCACTGCCCGAACACGGTGACGGTCCCTTCGGGCTCGTGGTTTTCGTCCACGGAGACGGGCCGGTCGATGCAACACACGAGACCTTTTACAGGCCGGTCTGGGAGGCGTTCGCCAAGGCCGGGTACGCGTCACTCTCCTGGGACAAGCCGGGGGTGAATGGGGCACCGGGCAATTGGCTCGATCAGAGCATGGACGATCGGGCGGCGGAAACGGAAGCGGCAATCGAGTGGGCACGGGGCCGTTCGGACATCGATCCGTCTCGTATCGGTCTGTGGGGTGCGAGCCAGGCAGGGTGGGTGATGCCCAAGGTGGTGAACCTCGACCCGGACGTAGCGTTCGTCATTGCCGTGGGTCCGGCGATCAACTGGCTCCAACAAGGCGAATTCAATACTCTTGCCGAACTTTCCGAGAGAAATGCGTCGGCCGACGAATTCGAGAAAGCGCGGGTCGATCGTGCGAAGAACTTGGATCAGTTGGCCCGTGATGCAACGTTCGGCGATCTCGTGGCCTCCGGCGAGGCCGACGGTCTCACCGAAGACCGATGGAACTTCATCCGAAAGAACTACCGATCGGATGCGCGAGCCGATCTCGAAACCGTGAAGGTTCCGGTGCTCTTGATCATCGGCGGACAAGACGTCAACGTCGACGTGGCAGACACCGAAAGGGTGTATCGCGAAGTGCTCGACGCTCCAGGGCAATTGGTGGTCGAGAAGTATCCCGACGCAACCCATTCGATTGTGGACAAGAACCTCGAAGACTCGGAAGTGATGTCGGCTCTGGTAGCCGTTCTTGCTCCCCGTTCGATCTTCGCTCCTGGCTATCTAGCGGATCAGACTGCATTCTTGGAGGGAATTCATGGCTGACGGAATTACGGTTGTCGCACTGGGCGGCGCCGGTGCGATGGGCTCGGCAGCAGTTCGACTGGCTGCAACATTGCCGGGAATCGGCAGCGTAGTAGTCGCGGATCGTGATATCGATGCTGCGAATCGTCTTTCAGTTGAACTGGCTCAGGCATCAGCGCAAGTCGAGGCGCGCAGCATCGACGTCACAGACGGTCGCACGCTACGTGAATTGTTGGACGACGCAGACGTGATCATCAATACCGTCGGCCCGTTCTTCCGTTTCGGTGTCGGCATTCTCCAGGCAGCGATCGAGACCGGGACTCACTATCTCGACATCTGCGACGACTGGGAACCGGCCGTCGACATGCTGGAATTGAATTGCGCTGCCAGGGAAGCCGGAATCTGTGCGGTAGTGGGCATGGGCGCAAGTCCCGGGATGAGTAATCTCCTGGCCGCGATGGCAGTCTCGCGATTGGACGTGGTCGACGACCTGTACACAGCCTGGCCGGTTGATGTCGAAGGCGAGGACGAGTCGGTAGACACATTGAGTGCAGCCGCCGTTCACTGGATGCAGCAGATCAGCGGCAAGGTGCCGGTCGTTCGTGCGGGACGAATCGTCAAAGAAGCACCGTTGCGTTCCATCTCACTGGAACTGCCCGGCGGACGCCGCGGAAACGCTTACGTGGTCGGGCATCCGGAGCCGGTGATGTTTCATCGAACCTTCCGCCCCTCAGGTCATTCGGCAAATCTGATGGTGATCACACCGGAAACCGTTGCGTTTCTCGACGTTCTACGTTCGGATATCGACAAGGGCAGAATCGATCTCGACTCGGCCGCTGAAGAATTGGGCAAACCCTCGCTCAGTCGGATGATCCGTGCTGCGCCTCGCATGCTCACGCGCGCCGACCACGGATCGTTGCCGTCGTTCTTCGCCTCGGCCACAGGGGTGCTCGATGGACGAAAGACGCGCGTCGTGGCACGGATCGCTGATGATTCATCGGTATCGGAGTTGCTGTCGGACATGGCCGGTGCAACCGGAATCCCCTTGGCGCTCGGCCTTGCTCAGGTGGTGTCGCGGCTGGCCGACGGAACGATTTCTGATCGGGTCGGTGTGCACTCAGCTGAGAGCGCCATCGACCCGGAAGTTCTGTTCACTGCACTGGCGCGGTTGTTCGATCGAACCGACTGGAGTGAGATCGTCACCGTCGAATCCGAGTTCAGCTAGTCAGTTCGCGGCGTGTGATCCGATGCGACTTCGGATTTCGGTCTCGACACGATCCGGATCTTTGGGGCTGAACGAAGGCGCTCCGCGACCGGCGAGGGTGAGTACCACTGCGGTCTCCTTCCACGGGCGTGAAAGGTCCAGGCTGTACCACGAGCTGAAATCTGTTGTTCCCCAGATTCGTAGGCGTCCACTCAGCCATGACATGACGCCGAGGTCGACGGTTTCGATCTGCGAGTACGGAACGAACTTGCTGACAAACGGAAAGTAGTAGTGGCGGATCGTGACGCCCTGATCGCCGATCCGGACCGTCCTGTCCTCGTAGATGGTCGATGTCCCTGCACTCACAGTGATAACCCGGTTCCTGCTGTTCGATGTACTTGGAGGTTTCCCGAAAACCAACCATACAGTTTCTACTGAGTCGGGACGCTTGCGGCGTGTGTCAGGCTCTGATGTGCCTTGTGGCGACGAGATCGCTGACCGCGATCTGCGCATTGCCGATTGCCGTCTGCACTGGTTCGCAACTGCTCGACGCTCTGGCGAGGGCGAGAATCGCGGTGAGTAGGGCGGCGTCGGGTTCGCCTGCGAACGGCCCGCTCTCGACGTCGAACTTTCCGCTTCGCAACTGCTTTCGGGCGTTGGTGCCAAGTTGCGAAATGACCTCGTCCATTGCGGCCAGGCATTGGGCGAGTGCGCCGATCGACCAGTAGAGATCGGCGGCGACGATGGGTGTCTCCGATGCCACGGTGCCGGCGCGGCGCAAACGGTGATGGGTGTCGAGGAGTATCTCCGGCAGTCTGTGGTCTACGCAGTGTTCCATCCCGCCGCCTTCGTAAGGTGTAAAGTTGGGTTATTCAATTACGGTAAAGCAGGGCGGTAAGGGATGCAAGTAGTTTTAGACGATTACGTCGCCGGTGCGTCGTTCGCGACCGACCTGGTCAATACCTCACCCCGAGTGTGGGTGGAGGCAGGGGACGCGTTGCCTGACCCTCAGGCGCTTCACGATCTACTCGGTGAACACGGACTCTCGCCGGATGCGCTCCCCAACGGGCGTCGGCCTACCCGCGGTGAACTTGCCGACGTGCAGGCGCTCAGAGAGGAGATTCGTTCGATTCTCGATGCTCCGACCTGCGACGAGCTCGTTGATCGCACTCATCGACTCCTGCAAACCGTCCCGCATCACGTTCGGCTCGTGCCTGATTCCCAGGACGACTATCGGTGGAATGCACTACCGGACGGCACAATCGATCTCGCGGGTGAACTCACGTTGTCGATCGGATACTCGTTGCTGGGAACTCTGCGCACATTGGGGTACGAACGATTCCGCCCATGCGCGTCGCCGACATGCAACGGGGTGTTCGTCGATACGAGTCGGGGAGGGCGACGCCGCTACTGCATGCCTGCGTTGTGCGGCAATCGAATCAACGTCGCGAATCACCGTCAACGACAGCGTTCTACTTAGTCGTCAACGACAGCGTCGTACTTAGCCGTCAACGACAGCGTCGTACTTAGCCTCTGCGCTCGCTCGGTCGATAGTGACAATCGAACAGAGTACGACCGACTGTATGGGGCACTTCAACGAGATACAGACCACGTCAGTCCCGCACGATTGTCGCCATGGCAACTTCTAGTAGATGGCGGCTCGTATGAAAGCCCGTTCTGTCTCCGCGACAGCAGTTATCAGCGTTGGCGTATTCACCCTGGCCGGGTGTGGCGGCGCATCCAGTCCCGAAGGTTCGGTCGGTGAGTATGCACAGGACGGCAGTTTCACGACCGTCATCAACGCCGATCCCGGAAATCTGCACCCTCTGATCACCAACCTTACGTCGACTCAGATCGTGAACGCGTACTCGTACGATTCGTTGATCGACATAGACGCGCAAACACGCACTGTGCGTCCGTATCTGGCAGAAAGCTGGAGTGAAGAAGGGAACACACTCAAGTTCGTGCTCAAGAAGGGTATTACGTGCGCCGACGGCACTTCCTTCACCGCACAGACCGCGGCCGATGACATCAACTGGGTCATGGACCCTGAAAACGCTTCACCGCTACGCGGCTCCACCGTACCGTTGTCGACGGTCGCGTCCGCGGACGGTGACGAACTGACGGTGACTACAGCCGAACCGGCACCCTTCTTGCTCTCTCGAATCGGCGCGTTGCGGCTGCCGTGCGCTGCGACGCTCGACGACCCGGCCAGTATCCGTTCGAGTAGTAACGGAACGGGTCTGTTCAAGGTCACCGAAGTTGTTCCCAACGATCACATCACGATGGAACGCCGCGACGGCTACACCTGGAGTCCGAACGGGGAGACCACTTCCGACACTCTCGGGGTACCGAAGACGGTGACGATCAAGATTGTCACCGATCCGAGTACGACCGCGAATCTTGTTCTCACCGGCGGAGTGAATGCCGCGGCAGTGACAGGTTCGGACGAGGAACGAGTCTTGGCCGCAGGTCTGGATTCGAAGACCTACACCACGTTGTCCGGCGAGTTCATCTTCAATCATTTCGCGTCTCTACCCACGTCGGACCGCGCTGTGCGGCAGGCGCTCGTTCAAGCAGTCGATCTGGACGACTACACCGAGATCACCACCGGCGGAAAAGGAACCCGCGCACGCGCCCTTGCGGTTTCGGAACCCCTTGCCTGCGACTACAACAGTGTCGAAGGAACGATCCCCGAATTCGACGTCGACGCGGCAAAGAAGACGTTGTCCGACGCCGGCTGGAAGGCAGGGGCCGACGGCGTCCTGACGAAGGACGGGCGACCGCTTGCACTCAACGTGATTTTCAACAACTCGCGCGATACGAACTCTGCCGCCGCGGAATACGTGGCAACCCAGTGGGAAGGACTGGGTGCGAAGGTGAAACTGACCGGCGGCGACTACAGTTTCGTCATCGCCAACACGTTCAGCACCACCGACCTGTCGTCGTGGGACGTTTCCATCGGTTTGACGCTGGGGAGTGATACGCCGAGTATCTTTGCCAAGTACTTCACCGGCCCGCCGAAGCCCGAAGGAGTGAACTTCGCTTCCCTCGACAACAAGAAGTACATCGAATTGTCCACTGAGGCTTCGCTTCTTCCCGGCGACGAGTCTTGCAAGATCTGGGAGGAAAGTGAGCGGGCATTGTTCAACGACATCGACCTGCTTCCGGTGTCGACGACACCCGCTCACATGTTCTTCAACGGAGCAACGTCGATCTACCCACCTTCGAGCGGAATCCTTCCGGGCTCGGCGATCCGGGTCTTGAAGTAGACCACCCGCTAACGCTCACTTTCGGGTATTGATCATCCGAAGTGCAAACCGAAATACCACCGCGGCACCCGCACCTGCAGCCAGGCCGGCGACGACATCGGCAAGTAGAACACCGACGCCTATGCCGAGGACGGCAGCAGCGGCGACGGCAAGGGCGACGTCAGCACGAGGAGCGGCGATCGCGGCATCCTTTCCCCGAGTATCGAACGAGCACTCATCTCAACGGAGCATGTCACGAAACTGTCGTCCGCAGGTGTATCAACCGCAAAACGCCTCGAACGCGTCGGCCCCGGCGGAGTTGAACTCCGCCGGGGCCGACAATGCGTCTTGCTCGCTGGCTCAGCGCGTCGGGACGGATTCCTTCGACGTGGTCGGGGAGGTATCGGAGTGATCGCTACCAATCTCCTTGCGGGAGTTGGAGCTGTTGAACCGAGGGAGGAAGCCGGCCAGGACGAGCGCGATGACGGCGGATCCGGCAGCGAGAGCCATGACGACGCGGAAAGCGTTCTCCGACGGCAGCGTTGCCCCGCCGATGGACATGGTCATCTGGGCGATGACGACACCCGCGATGGCGCTGGCGAATGATGTACCGAGGGAGCGCATCAGGGTGTTGAAGCTGTTGGCTGCGCCGGTCTCGGACGGAGGAACAGCGCCCATGATGAGAGCGGGCATTGCGCCGTAAGCCATACCGGTGCCTGCACCGATGATCACGGCGATCACAACCAGTTCCCAAATCGAGTGCATGGCGAAAATACCGATGCCGTAACCGATTGCGACCACAACGGCGCCGAGCATGAGCGTCACCTTGGGGCCGTGCGAATTGGTGATGCGTGAGGACAGCGGAGAGATGAGCATCATGATGATGCCGGAGGGAGCCATGACCAGACCTGCGGTGAGCATCGAACCGCCGAGGCCGTAACCGGTGACTTCAGGCAACTGGACGACCTGGGGAAAGACCATGCTGGCGGCGAACATCGCGAATCCGAACACGATGGATGCAAGGTTGGTGAAGAGCACCTGGCGGCGGATGGATACGCGTAGATCGACAAGGGGCTTGGGGGTACGTAGTTCCCACCAGGCCCAGAATCCGAATATCACGATCGAGGTGCCGAACAGGGAAAGCGTGAGCGTGCTCGTCCAACCCCAGTCGCCGCCCTTGGAAATAGCAAGGAGTAGAGCGATGAGGGCTGCCGAAAGCGAGATTGCCCCGCCGAAGTCGAACGTGCCACCCGTGCGAACCGTCGATTCGGGGACCAGGACGACAACGAGGCAGGCCGCGAGTGCGCCGAGAACTGCAGATGCCCAGAACAAAACGTGCCAGTCTGCGTATTCCGCGATCACAGCCGCGATCGGAAGACCCAGAGCGCCACCGACTCCCAGCGAAGCGCTCATCATGGCAACGGCGCCGGCAAGCTTCTTCGACGGAAGCACGTCGCGCATCACGCTGATACCCAGCGGGATGACGCCGGCGGCAAGGCCTTGCAGGATTCGGCCCGCAACGAGCGGGATCACACTCGAGCTGAGTGCGCCGACCACCGAACCGGTCACCAACAGCGCCATGCTGATCAGGAGCAGACGGCGTTTGCCGAACATGTCACCCAAGCGGCCCATGGTCGGGACGGCGACGGCGGCGGCGAGCAGCGTGGCGGTCACAGCCCACGCGGTATCGGACGCCGGCGCATTCAGGTATTCGGGCAGGTGCGGGATGATCGGGATGACCAGCGTCTGCATGAGCGAGACGACGATGCCGGAAAACGCCAGTACAGCCACCACTGCCGTGGTGGCTGGTGACTTCGTCGTCTGTGGCGGCGTTGTCGGTGGTGGAGAAGTGGTTGACGACATTGCGGTAACTCCATCGGAGGAAGAACGAATTATGGTTTAAGTCAGTTGCTTGAACTAAAGTTAAATCAAGTGACTGACTCAATGGAAGGGTGCGCCGGCGATCGTGACGAACGTCTCCGGTGCCGAGCAATTTCGGACGGTCGAGGATGATGGTGGACATGACTACGAGGACTGAGGATGCGACGGCCGACGCCGGCGGCGCGGCAAACTCCGCGCGTTCTGCCGCAACCCGAGACCGCATCCTCGCCGTCGCCGAGCAGTTGTTCGCCGAACACGGAGTCTTCGCGGTGTCGAACCGTCAGGTGAGTGAGGCGGCGGGCCAGGGCAACAACGCCGCCGTCGGTTATCACTTCGGGACCAAGACCGATCTGGTCCGGGCGATCGTGAACAAACATTCCCGGCAGGTGGAGAAGAAGCGTGGTGAACTGCTGCGTGAGATCGAAGGGTCCGAGGATGTTCGTGACTGGATTTCGTGTCTGGTTCGGGCGTCGACCGATCACTACGCCGAAATGGGTGGCCCGACGTGGTACGCGCGGTTCAGCGCGCAGATTCTCACCGATCCGGTCCTGCGGAAGATCGTCTACGACGAGGTGCTGGCCTCGCCCACTCTTCAGGAGACCCTTCGTGGACTTTCGGCCTGTCTGACTGACATGCCGATGAGTGTTCGACGTGCCCGCGCAGACATCGGACGAAATGCGATCGTGCACATGTTCGCCGAACGTGAGCGCGCGCTTGCAGAATCAGGGCCGGACGAGGTCACGTCGTGGGAGGACTTCACCACCGACCTCGTCGACGCGCTGGTGGGTCTTTGGACTGCCCCGATCACCCGCTGACCGACCGTTCTCCGGCGCTGTCCACCTGCTCCGGAGGAACACTGCGCAACGGACCCCGTGTCGGTGGAAGATCCAGGAGCAGGCCGACTCCGGCAAGAATGATGACAAGCCCGCTGACGAGCGCGAAGGTGACAGGCTCGTTCAACCACAGCACTCCGATGGCCGACGCCGAAATCGGAACCAGAAGAGTGACGGCTGACGCCGCGACAGGACCCGCCTGGCGAATTATCCAGAAGTACACCAGGTAGCCACCGGCGGTAGCCCCCAGTCCCAGGGCGGTCACTGCGATCAGTGGACCGACGGTCACGGGCCCCGGCGGGGGAGCGATGGCGGACACAGGTACCAGTAGGACAACCGCGGCAAGCTGCTGGCCGAGGGCAAGTGTCATCGGTGGGGTGCCCTGGAACGATTTTCGTGTGTAGACACCACCGACTGCGTACAGCAGTGCCGCAGTCAAAGATGCGCCGATGGCCAGCATTGCGCGACTGTCGATCGCTGACGGAATCCCGCCGACGAGCACCGAGACGCCGGCAATGCCGATCGCGACACCCGAGACTTTTCGCCAGGTGATCTTTTGCCTAAGCCAGAACGCGGCAACGAACACGGTGAACATCGGCGTCGTGGCATTCAGGATCGACGCCATCGACGAGTTGAGGCCGACGATCGCAGTTGCGACGAGGGTGAGGGGGCCGGCGACGTTGAGGGCTGCCAGCAGTAGGAATGCGGGAAACCGGGAACCGACCGCACGCCAGGTCGATCTGCTGGAAGCCGTTATCAGCGCGAGAACCAACGCTGCAACAATGAAGCGGCCGTGCGTCGTGCCGACGGCGCCGAGAGTTGGTGCCGCCACAGCAACCAGGGGGAACGAGCTTCCCCAGAGCGCGCCGACCAACAGCAAAGCTCCAACTACGGCGAATCGGCTGCCACCGATTGCTTTCCAGTTCTTCATTGAGCCTCTTCGTCGAAGACCTCGTGGGTATGGTCTGTGTACTGACCTAACTTATACCCCCTATAGGTATCAATGTCGCATCCTTGTGGCGTCGGAGGCGAGTGAGGGCTTGGTGATCGATTCTTCGTTCTCCTGCAGTGGCTTACATGATCGAGAGGAGTGAAATGTCGACAGGGCTCTACTATGGTTTCTGGCTCACATACCTATAGGGGGTATGCTCGGAATGTGTGAGCTCGCTTCCCGGGTCACGTCCGTCCGTTAGAGAACAGGAATCGCAATGAGTAGCTGTGGCTGTGGCAATACCCCGACGACAGACGACAACGGTGCTGTAGGCGCTGTCGGTACGGCGATGCCACCCGGTGGAGAAGACCTACTCAACTCGGGGAGTAGCGAACTCGTCGAATGTCGAGTCATGCCCGGTAGCGTGATCGAAAAGACGCGTGCCGAGGCCGAGGGCCTGTTTCGTGACTACGAAGGCAACCGGTACTGGTTCTGCTGCAAGGGTTGTGGACCACGGTTCGACGCAAATCCCAGGAAGTATGCCAACGCGAGCTGAGTAAAAAGTGGTGGTGCAGGCGATGCCTGCACCACCACTTTCTTCCGTCAGTGCAGTGAATGAGTTGCGCCGTTACTCCGCGCCGCGGTCCTACGGTGCCGAATGGTGGAGACAGGTCACGTGGCGCGCTGTCAGATCGACTGACGGTAGCCGAAGAACTCGTGATCTGCTCGATCGCTTGGGCATCGTCGTAGATGCCCCCATCCCTTCAATTTCTCATTGCAGCAACGATTTTATGTGTTCGATGTTTCGTGACGGCCTCGCGCGGCTTCGGTATCGTGAGGTTCGATGTGCTTGCGGCGGACGAAGAGCACGATCGCCAGGGCCAGCATGGTCAGTACGGCGACAATCGCGAGCGGGTACGAATGATCCGGGGTCGTCATACCGGAGATCAAGGAAAAGTCCCACAAGCCGTGCACCACGGCGGGTATCAGCAGGCCCCCGGTACGTCGCCGAATGATGTACAAGAAGTAGCCGGCCACGATGGTGCTGAACACCTGGAGAAAAGCTTTGGGGCCTTCGGAGAACAGGTTGGTCGAGTGCGCCAACCCGAAGATGACGGTGCTCCACAGGGCAACTTTCTTTTCGGAGAAGCCGTTGCTG
The DNA here is from genome assembly GCF_036541985.1 of Rhodococcus sp. IEGM 1306. Taxonomy (NCBI): domain Bacteria; kingdom Bacillati; phylum Actinomycetota; class Actinomycetes; order Mycobacteriales; family Nocardiaceae; genus Rhodococcus; species Rhodococcus sp. IEGM 1306. The sequence continues at coordinate 590,975 of NZ_JAZHFF010000003.1, read as the reverse complement.
CGGAAGCAGGTGATTCCGATTCCTCGGAACATCGTCTCCTCGGTGAGGCCGACGAGAAGGCAAGTAAGAAGAAGGAGTGCAACGAACGTGAGGTCCTGGTCGGCGAGACCTGGGTAGTCGGTGACCACAGCGATCGAAATGACCATCATGATCGGTACGACGATCAACCAGCGTTGTACCGGTCGGTCGTCGATCCACACCGGACGCCACCATCGCAGGCATGCGACTGCCCCGTATGCGAGGACGAACGACGCTCCGACCGGCACGATGAGCGAACGCCACAACTGGTCGATGTCGGTCGGAGCTGCGTAGCTGATTTCTTCGTCTCGGGTCAGCAGGAACCCTAATCCTTGAATGACAGCGAGATATACGATCACGAGGGCCACGAACGCTGCGACGGAAAGCCGGCGGCCGGCAACGGTGCGGGATGAAGGCGGGGATGTCGTCATGGGATCGAGGCTAGAAGCCCGTACACGGTTGCACCAAACGAAACCCCCGAGGGAGAAATCCTGGTCATGAATCTCTCCGGAGGTTTCGGAGTCTGCCATTTACCTTGAGTTCCATGGTGTGGACGCACTTTTCGGGTTGCAGCCCATCGAATTTCGTTCTATTGCAGAGTGATTCGGCACTGCCGGCGCAACCGGATTCCTTGGGGGCAGGCTGCCGAATCAGACGGAGCGAGCGCAGGCGCACTGGGTCGCGGCCAGGGTGCATTCTCCTTGCGTCGTTTCGTAAGTCGCAACAGCGCTCGATGATGCCGGCGTCTCGGTGCCCGTCTCCCGGGGCCAAAGTGCGAACCCTGCAACGGCTCCCACTGTGGCCAGGGCGGCGAGGATGGTCCAGGTGACCGCAAATCCCGCGCTCGAACCAACCCACCCGGCGATCGGGTAGGTGACGAGCCAGGCGAGGTGGGACAGGGAGAACTGGGCTGCGAACACCTCCGGTATACCTGCGGGTTCGACGGAGCGCCGAAGCACCTTTCCGGTCGGTGTGACGATCATGGCCATCCCGGCGCCGACGAGTGCCCACACTGCGGCAGTCGGTATCCACGTGAATATTCCTGCCACGGCGAGGGAGGCTGCGGCGCCGGCACTGAAGGCCAGCACAATGGAACCTGCTGTCATCACTGTTCGTTCGGCGGTTCTGTCGAGGACGCGCGGTAGAAGCAGCGCGGTTACCAACGTGCCGGTGCCTGACGCGGCAAGCATCCACGCCACGTCGGATTGGGTTCCACCGAGCTCGTCGCGGACGTAGTTGACGGTGTTGACGACGACGATCGAGCCGGCCGCTGCCACCACGAGATTGAGGGCCATGATGCCGCGCAGTCGCGGCGTGGTCACGAAGATTCGCATTCCCGACGCGATCCGATCCCACGCCTTTCCGTGAGCGCTGGGACGAGCGTTGGGGATTCGAGTGGCCAGCACGAGTAGTGCCGAGACGGCAAAGCCCACGGAGGTGGCGACGAACAACAGGTTGAATGTCATGAAGGAAAGCGCGATCGCGGCGAGAACGGGGCTGAGCAGGCTCTCCATCGTGTAGGCGACCTGCGACGCCGACAGCGCACGGGTGAAATCGGCCTCGTCGGTCACGATGTCGGGAATCACCGCCTGGAACGTGGGAGTGAACGCTGCCGACGCAGCTTGCAGAACGCCTACCAGCACGTAGATGTGCCAGATCTCGCTGACGAAGGGCAAGGCGAGCACAACAGCTGCGCGTATGGCGTCGAGCGCGACGAGGAAAGCCCGTCTCGGCAACCGGTCTACGTACGCCGCCGCGAGCGGAGCGATCACGACGTACAGCGACATCTTGATCGTCAGTGCGGTGGCGAGCACCGCTCCGGCGCTGGGTCCGGCCAGTTCGTAGGCGAGTAGACCCAGGGCAACCGTCGCCAATCCGGTGCCGAACAGCGCGATGATCTGGGCGCTGAAGAGCAGGCGATAGTCGCGAATCAAGAACAGACGCATGCTGTTCCGCTCCGGTGCGGTCCTAGCGGTCCGGTTCATCTGGTTTCACTCCCGCAACAAGATTGAAAGCTCCGGTCAGGATATTGAGGGCCACGATTCCGACTACGTCGGCGATCTCGCGATCACCGTAGCCGTACGCTCGAAGGCCCGCGATGTGTTCGTCCGAAATCGAGGCAGGTTCCCGATAGACGCGAAGTCCGAGGTCGATCATCGCCGCGATGGCGGGATCGGCCGATGTGCCCGCGCGGGCGCGCTCGATCTCGTCCAACTCGACGCCGTTGGCGTGCGCGGCGGCAACGTGGGCTTCTAGGCACACGGCGCAACCTTGCTGGACCTGCACAGCGATCGAGATTCGCTCGGTGATCTTGCGGCTGAGTTTCGCGCGCTTCATTGCGCGGCTGAGTTCCAGATAGCCGCCCAGCACTGCGGGCGAGTGAGCCATTGCCGCGACCATGTCGCCGACCTGTCCGTGACGGTTGACGAGCTCGGCGAGAAGGTCTTTGGATGTGCCGACAGCGGTGGCCGGTGTGAGAGGTGCAAGGCGAGGCATGACAAGTCCTAAGTGGTTCCGACGGTGGTGGGTTCGGCCGGTGATCGCCGGCCGAACCCACCACCGGAGTTGGTCAAGAATTGACGCTGGATCTAGCGGTTTCAGACTCGTCGACCTTGGGCGAGCGCATGACTACCGCGGTGATACCTGCGCCCACTACGGCGATGGCGGCTGCACCGAGGAATACCGCGGAGAACCCGTTCGTCAACTCCGTCAGGTCACCGAGTTGATCGGCGCCGAACACCGCTGCGATCGCGGTCATCACCGCGAGACCGACAGCCGAGCCGACCTGGTAACTGACGTTGACGATGCCGGAGGCCAATCCGCCCTCTTCCGGGCGTGCGGCCGAAATCGCCGTACCCAGTGAGGGAATGAACGCCAGCGTCATACCTGCAGCAGCCACCAGCGACGCCGGCAGTACGTCGACCCAGAAGTTGCCGGTGGGCCGGATCAACGACATCCACCCCAATCCGATTCCCAGTACCAGCAATCCGGCCACGATCATTGCTTTCGCGCCGAATCGCGCCATGGCCCGTGGTGCCACCACGATCATGCCGAGCATGACGAAGATGGTCATGGGCAGCAGCGCTGCACCGGCCGGGAAGGCGCTGTATCCGAGCACTTGCTGCAGGTACAGGTTCAGGAAGAACCACATCGGTATCCAGGCGGCGCCGAGCACGAGCTGAGCGATGTTCGCGGCACCGAGGTTGGGCGCCTTGAAGATTCCCAGACGCACGAGAGGTTCACGACGCTTGGACTGGATCAGTACGAATGCGCCCAACAGAGCGGCCGAAACGGCGAGCGCCAGCCAGGTCTGCCCGGATCCCCACCCGACGTCAGGTGCTCTGACGATGCCGAAGACTCCGACAGCGAGGCCTGCGGTGACGGCCAGTGCGCCGAGGAAATCGATCGAACCGGTACGTGCCGGTGCGTTCGGCATCAGGAAGGGGGTAGCGATCAGCGCGACGACGGCGATGGGAATGTTGAGATAGAACACCCAAGGCCAGCTGGTGTATTCGGTGATGACGCCGCCGAGGAACACGCCGGCCGTACCGCCTGCCGGGGCGGCAGCGCCGTAGATGGACAGCGCCTTGGTCATTTCCTTCTGCGTGCTGCCGAACAGCATCATCAGCAGAGTGAGCGCCGAGGGGGCGATGAGTGCTGCGCCTGCGCCCTGAACTGCGCGGCCCGCAAGTTCGACGGCCACGTTACCGGCGGCACCGGCGACAACGGAACCGATCAGCAGGATCAGCCAACCAGCGGAGAACACTCTGCGAGCGCCGAACAGGTCGGACAGGCGGCCGCCGAGGAGGAGTAGCCCGCCGAACGCGATGACGTATGCATTGAAGACCCAGGTCAGGCCTTCCTGGGAAAAGCCGAGGTCGCTCTGCATCTGGGGGAGAGCGACACCGATGATCGACGTGTCCATGATGACCATGAACTGAGCGGCGGCGATCAACGCCAACGCCCACCACTTACGTGTGGATTTCGGTTGTGTGGACATTCTGAATTCCTTACCTGTACGGGGTATAGGTGATGCTTGCGTGGTCAGGGTGGCGTCATGAGCGAGCCACTGCGACATCGGCGCAGTGCTGCGAGGAAATGCACGGGAAAGGGGCGCTTTTCGAACTCGGTCGGCCGACGCTCGGCGTGGGTGCGCATCGGATCTCCTTCGAGTGAATTCACGGTGTTCGAGTAGTTCGTTGCATACCCTAGGGGGGTATGGTACAAATTGCAACAGCTTCGATTTCGAAGAACTCAGAACCCAACGCAAACGGCAACGAAAGTGCTGCCGACCTAGGCTCGGGAGGGCAAGATGTCCAGCAATAACGGCTACACATTGGAATTGGCAACGTCGGAGGCATCAGTCGGCAGCAATGTGCCTCTACAGTTTCGGATCCTGGATTCGGCGGGAACTCCGTTGACTCGGTACACCGATACCCACGACAAGCAGCTGCATCTGATCGTGGTCGGCCTGGACCTGACCGGATTCCAGCACGTGCATCCTGAATTGGATGAGAACGGAAACTGGCATGTGTCAGTAGATTTCGATCACCCAGGCGACTATCGAGTCTTCGCGGACTTCACGCCGGACGGTGGTGACGGAATCACACTGAGCGCAGATGCGCGCGTCGCCGGCTCCTACGAACCTCGGCCGTTGCCTGCCGCCGCTAGTGTCACGACGGTCGACGGGTACACCGTCTCTGTCGAAGGTGAAGCCCATGCGGGCCAGACATCGAAGCTCACACTCTCGGTCAGTCGAGACGGAATCCCCGTCACGGACTTGCAGCCCTACCTTGCCGCCTACGGGCATCTGGTCGCGTTGCGTGCCTCCGACCTCGCGTATCTCCACGTCCATCCGGACGGCTACCCCGGTGACGGCGTCACACCGGCCGGACCGGCAATCACCTTCTACGCCAACATGCCGAGCGCCGAGGATTACCGATTGTTCTTGGACTTCAAACACGGCGATGTGGTGCGTACCGCGGAATTCACACTGACTGCCGACAACGCGACCACGCCTGAGTCCGAACACGCGCATCACGCCCACCACGGGCACTGAGACCGTATGCGTTTCGCAGCAGCGGGAAAACGGGCATCGCTAATCGCCATGCACCCATCTGTTCGTGCAGTAGCGAAGTGCGTGGCGATGTGCGCAGTGATTGCTCTGCAGGACAACGGAAGCCGAAGAGTATCCGCACATCGCCCCGGGAATGAGAATTGTTGCGACGTCACGCGTTGACGAACAGGAGGACACCGAATGTCGGAAGCGACAGAAGTTGGCAGCACTCCAGGTAGTGCCCCAGGCAGTGATACGACCGGCGATGCGTGCTGCACAAGTGATTCGCACGGCTACATCTCCGCCAAGGGCGACTACCTGGCGCGTCTGCGTCGTATCGAGGGTCAAGCGCGCGGTCTACAGCGCATGGTCGACGAGGACAAGTACTGCATCGACATTCTCACGCAGGTCTCGGCGATGACCAAGGCTCTCCAGGCGGTGGCCATGGGCCTGCTCGAGGACCACATCGGCCACTGCGTCGTCAAAGCTGCGGTTGCCGGCGGCCCCGAGGCGGACGCGAAGATCAAGGAAGCGAACGACGCGATTGCGCGGTTGGTTCGCTCGTAGAGCTGTGTTCGATGAACGTTGATACCGTGGTGGGCATGTTCAGTGTCGAGATCCGTCGTACATTCGCTGTGAGACAAGGGCTTCCGGCGCCGGTGCGGGACGCAAAGAACTTGCCGCCGCTGATGCCCGCCGAGGGTTTTCGCGTGACGATGCGAGCGGGGTTCTCGTTCGAGGACGACCAACTCGGAGAACGTGGATGGTTCGTAGACACGGACGCTCTGGACGAGTCCGTCGATCGATGTGCAGAGCGGTTGGCGGGCGGTGCCTGGCCGGAGATTTTCGATTTCCGTCCGTCTTTCGAGAACGTTGCGAAGTGGGCTTTCACTGATCTGGCGCCCAGCATTCCTCAGCTGGACTACGTCGAGCTCGACAACGAGACAATAGGTGTAACAACGAGATACGTCAGATCGCACTGACCTGACGTATCTCGCTGACGCACAGCGTTCGATCGACCGGACTACTGGTAGAGACGCAGTGCAGACCCGATGAAGGTCTTACCGAATGCGAGTCCGGCCTTGTTGAAGTAGAAGCTCAAGACCGTATCTGCAAACGGGACTGCGGACACCGTTTTGGTGATCTGCGACTCGGCATCCGCCCACTCCGCGCATGCTGCGTCGCCGGTCAAGCCGGATGCCTTGGCAACGGCAGCTTCGTAGGCGGGGTTGTTGATCGAAGAGAAATTCTTACCGGCTGCCGGGGCAGGACCGGAGAAGAACGGGACGAACCCGCTGGGAACCGAGTTGTTGATCTGGATCCACGCGATGTCCCACTGGTTGTTGTCCTTGCCACTGAGCATGACGTCGACAACCTTGGTCTGGTCGGCTCCCGTCACCTCGACGGTCGCACCGAGGTCGGACCATGCCGACTGAGTGAGCTCGGCTGCCGCGCTGCGTGCATCTTCGCCGGCAGCGTAGAAGAGGCGGAGGGCCAGCGGCTTTCCGTCCTTGCTTCGTTTGCCGTCCGAGCCGGCGGTCCAACCGGCCGCATCCAAGGTTGCCTTCGCTGCGCTGAGGTCGAAGTCCGGAATATTGCCTGCGACAGAGTCGTACACGCAGGCGCGGGGTTCGACGGAGACAAGACTTGTTGCACGGGTGCCCTGGCCGCCAGTGATCACTTCAGCGAGATCGTCGAGATTGACAGCCTGGACGAGAGCTTTTCGAACGGCGGGATCACTGGTCGGATTGTCCGCGATCTGATTGAAGTACATCTGACCGGCGGGAAGTGGGCGCTGGACCGAGTCGAAATTGGCGGCATCGATGCGATCCTTGTCCGGACCGGCGATCGGAGATGCGCTCAGTTCGCCGGAGAGGAGCTGGTTTGCTGCGGTGCTGACATTGGGTGCCATGACAGCAATGACTGTCTTGGGGACACCCGGTGTGTCGGAGGTGGTGTCGTCGGGCCCCCAGCTGTAACCGTCACGACGCTCGAACGTGTAGTGGTCATTGGCCGAGACCTCGGTGACTTCGAACATTCCGGAGCCCAGCGATTTGTTGTTCGAGGCGGTCGGATGCTCGAGTCCGGCGTCGCACATGATCGGGAGGCGACTGATGGTGAGGAGGAGGAACGGGGTCGGCGCCGGAGTGGTGACCGTGATGGTGCGGGTGGCGAGATCGGCAGTGGCTGAAGCGCCGATGGGAACCGTGGTGCCGCGTTGTTGTGAACCTTTGGCCGGGTCGGCAACGAAGTTGATGTTGTTTGCGACGGTCTGTGCGGTCAGCGTCGACCCGTCGGTACAGGTCACGCCTTCACGAATGGTGAAGGACGCGGAGGTCGGCGTTTCTTCCCACTTCTCGGCCAACCATGGTTTGAATTCACTGGTTTCAGGATCCTGGTAGACGAGGGAGTCGTACGCCAGCTTCGAGATTTCCGCGGTTGCCGCAGAGCCGGACATGATCGGGTTGAGTGCACCCGGATCGCCCTGCAACGCGTACCGGAAGGTTCCGTCTGTAAGAGGCTCACCGCCGCCAGAGCCCGAGGACGTGCCTCCCGAGCTGCAAGCCGACAACACGAGCGCGAGCCCCGCGGTCGCGGCAAGCGTCGAATAGGAGCGGTGTTTCATTGTGCCTCCGTGAAGGAGCCGGGGCCCCGGGACGAATCGTGAGGGCGCAGTCGAGTGTGACCGCTAAATCTTGGCGTAGGACGTGACGGGCATCTCGGTCGATCTTCACGAAAATCGGGCGGATTTTTGTTCGATTTCACGAAGGTTGAAGTTTTGGTTCCGTTCACGGGGAGTCGAGGTCACTTCGTCGTGGCCACTCGGTCTCCGTGAGCACGGTTGCTGGAACTGACCTCAACGGGGAGGTGGGACCGAGACCGTGGAGGTCTTCGTCGTCGTCGATTCCGGACCAGAATTCGTCCACCGAAACATCAAGGCCGAGAACGATCCACGGCGGTCCGGCTTCTTGAAACGCGTACGAGACGGTCCCGGTGCGCGGAACTGTCGCATCGAACAGTCGGTCTCCGACGGGATATCCCTGCTGCTCGCCGACCAAAGTCAAGGTCGTCGGATCGAAGGATGCCTCGCGCAGTATCTTCTCGACGGTGCGGTCGAAACTCCGCTGGGTGCTGAACTCTTCGTTCGGGCTCGAACCGCTGAACTCGGGAAAATGCGCGCAACACAATACGTGTGAGCTCTCCGAGTTGGAGTACAGGCGAAACACGGGAAATCCACCGGCCACGAAGCGTGACGTTAGCAGAGCGCCAAGATGGAGAAGTTGCTGTTTCAGCAAAGATGGTTGCGTGAATTGTGGAAGGTCGTTCATCCTGGGTGCATGAGCAACGAACACCACAATCACCACGAAAACTCCGATACCACTGAGAACCCGTACGCCAAGGCGGACGCACAATTCTGGAACTCGCTGTACGAGGAACGCCCCGCGCGCTGGAGCGGAAATCCCAACCCGCAGTTGATTGCCGAGGCCTCCGACCTCGAACCGGGCACTGCACTCGACGTCGGTTGCGGCGAAGGTGCCGACGCATTGTGGTTGGCGCGTCGCGGGTGGAAGGTCACCGGCACCGACATCTCGTCGGTGGCGCTCGGTCGTGCCCAGGCACACGTCGAGGGCGAGGGCGTCGACATCGAATGGCTGGAAGCCGACCTGACGAAGTGGGATCCGCAGGGTCGCTCGTTCGATCTGGTGTCCGCGCAGTTCTTCCACATGCTCGAACCCGCGCGCGGGGAATTGTTCCGAGCTCTCGGAGATCTGGTCGCGCCGGGCGGACATCTGCTGATCGTGGGTCATTCACCCCACGAGTCGCCGACCGAGCATCATCGGGCCATGCTCCATACCCCGGAATATGTGGAGTCGTTGTTCACGGACGGGTGGAAGGTGTTGGTCTCGGAGTCGCGGGAACGAGATCTTCCCGCGAACCCCGAGATGCATCACACCACGGATACCGTTGTGCTGCTTCAGCGATTGAGCGCGAGTACCGACAGCAGCTCGTAAGCGACGTGAGCCGCTGCGATACCGGTGATCTCGGCGTGGTCGTACGCCGGCGCTACCTCGACGATGTCGGCGCCGACCACGTTGAGTCCGACCAATCCGCGCAGTGTGTTCAACAATTCGCGAGAGGTCATGCCGCCCGCTTCGGGTGTTCCGGTACCCGGAGCGTGGGCGGGATCGAGTACGTCGATGTCGACGGAGACGTACACCGGGCCACCGTCGAGGCGCTTACGCATGCGCTCGACGATGCTGGCGACGCCGTCGACCTCGTAGTCGTCACTGCGGATCACCTGGAAGCCGAGGACGCGGTCGTCTTCGAGGTCCTTCTCGCTGTAGAGCGGTCCTCGGATACCGATGTGCTGAGAACGCTCCATGTCGATCAGGCCCTCTTCGCTGGCGCGGCGGAAGGGCGTGCCGTGGGTGAAGGGCTGGCCGAAGTAGGTGTCCCACGTGTCGAGGTGAGCGTCGAAGTGCAGGACGGCGATCGGGCCGTGATCGCGGGCCAGTGAGCGCAGGATCGGCAGTGCGATGGTGTGGTCGCCGCCGAGCGTGAGCACGGATGAACCGTCGGCACGCAGGTCGGTGACGGCGGACTGAACCGTCGTGAGAGCTTCCTGGATGTCGAAGGGGTTGACGCCGATGTCACCGAAATCGGCTACCTGCTGGTTGGCAAAGGGGGAGACCTTGAGCGCCGGGTTGTACGGACGCAGCAGCTTCGACGCAGCGCGGATGTGGCCCGGACCGAAACGAGCGCCGGGGCGGTAGCTGACACCCGAATCGAAGGGAATGCCGAGGATCGTCACGTCGGCGCGCGAGACCTCGTCCAGGCGCGGGAGACGCGCAAAGGTGGTCGGCTCGGCGTAGCGGGGGACGCGCGTGGCGTCGACGGGTCCGACGAACGATCCGGGGTTGTTGGTAGCCATGTGCAGAGGTCCCTGCTCTCGATTCGGCGCACACCGCGCGCCCTTCAGTGATGTAGCTCTCTGAGCAAGTATGGTTTCTTCAAGAGGCTCGGTTGTCAACCCCTGTTTCCTGAAAGGGACACGGCGGTCGTGAAGGAGTGGGTTCAGTGGCCAAGGCGAAGGAAGCGGTCGAGCCGGTCGGTCCGCGCATCGGAGCGAGGCTCAAGGCGGCACGTCAATCGAAGCGGTTGACGCTCGACGACCTGGCCGAGGCCTGCGGTGTGACCAAGGGGTATCTCTCGAAACTCGAGCGCGATCACGTCAATGCGTCGGTGGCAACCCTGATCAAAGTGTGTGCGGTACTCGAGATCCCTGTCGGATCCCTGTTCGAGAACGCATCTGCCGGTGAAGTGGTTCGTGCCGATGCCATGCCGCAAATCAGCTTCGGCGGCGAAAAGATGACGGAATACCTGCTCACGCCTACCAACGAGCGTCGAATTCAGGTGCTGCTCGGCGAGCTGGAACCAGGCGGCGGAAGTGGTCAGGAGTTCTACAGTCTGCCGATCGACGTGAACTTCGTGCACGTGCTCGAGGGCGGCTTGCGGGTCTCGTTCGAGGGCGGTCGGACGGATCCGAACGGTGAGGCCGTCGATGCCGAGGACGTCGTGCTTGCGGCGGGCGATTCCTTCACATTCACGCCGACGCACAACCATAGTTTTCAGGCCGAAGGCTCGGTTCTGGCGAAGGTTCTGTGGGTCTTGAATCCGGCGTTGCCGGAAGGGCCTCGGGCTCCGTCTTCGTGACGCTCGACGGCGAAGATGTTGATTCTTAGGAAACAAGAGTTGACATGATTGGCGGCACCCGTCACGCTGGTAGTTGTCCCCGTCACACGCACCGTCGAAAATTGGCGTCACGGAACTCCTGAAGGAGCGAACCATGCATGTCGATTCTGTCCGAGTTGGCCTGTTCCAAGGTCCGCTCACCACACCGGACACCTTTGCGTCGGTGGAGTTCAACCTCGCTGCGATCGACACCGCTGCCCGTGAGGCTGCTGAGTCCGGCGCAAGGATCCTTCTGACCCCGGAGATGTCTGCAACCGGCTACGACATCGGCGAACTGGTGTCGCTGCGTGCGGAACCGGCCGACGGCCCGATCTTCGATTCCGTCGCCGAGATTGCTCGCAGTGCGGGCATCGCAATCGTCTACGGCTACCCCGAACTCGACGGGGGAGATGTCTACAACAGTGTGCAGGTGGTGGGCCGCGACGGCACCTCGCTTGCGCACTACCGCAAGACGCATCTGTTCGGCACGCTCGACCGTGAGCACTTTCGGCCAGGTGAGACCTTGGTGGTCGGGTTCGATTTCGAGGGTATCCGCTGCGGATTGTTGATCTGCTACGACGTGGAGTTTCCCGAAGCGGTTCGGGCACACGCCGACGCCGGTACCGAATGGCTCATCGTGCCGACAGGCTTGATGACTCCTTACGAACACATTGCGCAGCAAGTGGTTCCGGCCCGCGCCTACGAGAGTCAGATGTTCGTCACCTACGTCAATCGCTGCGGTGCCGAAACCGAGCTGACCTACTGCGGTCTCTCGTGCGCCATCGCACCAGACGGTGTCGAGTTGGCGAGGGCCGGCGGCGACCAGGAATTGCTCTTCGCGGACATCGCCGCCGCCACCGTCGCGCAATCGCGCACTCTCAATACATATCTCGACGATCGACGCCTCGATCTGTATCCAGACCTTCCTGTCACGACTGTCTCCAAGGAGAACCGTAGATGACCATCCCAGTAGCTCCGGACAGTTCCTCGGAACCCGGCAAGCAGCCGCCCCTCACGATGTTCGGACCGGATTTTCCGTTCCCGTACGACGACTACGTTTCCAGTCCGGCGGGAGTCGGCTCGGTGCCCGACCTGGCACTGGGTACCGAGGTTGCCGTGATCGGTGGCGGACTCTCCGGCATGATCGCGGCCTACGAGTTGCTCAAGATCGGTCTCAAACCGATTGTCTACGAAGCCGATCAGATCGGCGGCCGGATGCGGTCGGTCGAGTTCGACGGGCACCCCGGGGTTGTCGCCGAGATGGGCGCAATGCGTTTCCCACCGTCGTCGACGACGTTGTTCCATTACCTGAACGAACTGGGTCTGCAGACCGAAGAGTTCCCCAATCCCCTTGCCGAGGTCACACCGAGCACGGTCATCGATCTCAAGGGTGAGAGCCACTACGCGCACACTCTCGAGGATCTGCCGCCGATCTACACCGAGGTGGCGCAGGCCTGGCAGCGCACTCTCGAAGAGCATGCCGATCTGATTCCGTTGCAGCAGGCCATTCGTGACCGCGACACCGCAGAAATCAAGCGGATCTGGAACGACCTCGTGGTGCGCTACGACGACCAGACGTTCTACGGATTCCTCGCCGCGTCGAAGCACTTCAAGTCCTTCCACATGCGGGAAGTGTTCGGGCAGGTCGGATTCGGTACGGGCGGTTGGGATACCGATTACCCCAACTCGATCCTCGAAATCCTTCGTGTGGTCATCACGGCCGCCGACGACGACCATCGCGGCATCGTGGGTGGATCGCAGCAGTTGCCGATGCGGTTGTGGAACCGCGCCCCGGCGCAGATGGCGCATTGGCCTGCCGGTACGACGGTCGCTTCGCTCAACGACGGCAAGACCCGTCCCCGCGTCACCGAACTCCGCCGTACCGAGCCCGGCAACATCACGGTCACCGACTCCGACGGGTTCATTCGTACCTATGCGAGTGCCGTTGTGACAGTGCAGAGTTGGATGCTGCTCAACAACATCAGGTGTGACGACGACCTGTTCCCGATCGACCACTGGACTGCGATCGAGCGGACTCACTACATGGGTTCGACCAAGGTGTTCGTGCTCGTCGACCGCCCGTTCTGGAAGGACAAGGATCCCGAGACCGGGCGTGATTCGGTGTCGATGACATTGACCGACCGCATGAGTCGCGGCACGTACCTGCTCGATCAAGGTGAGGGCAAGCCCGGCCTGATCTGCTTGTCGTACACCTGGTCGGACGACTCGCTCAAGCTGCTGGCGCTCGACGCCACCGAGCGCATGAACATCATGCTGCGCTCTCTCGAAGAGATCTACCCGGGCGTGGACTTCCGCAGCCACATCATCTCGAGCCCGGTGACGCTGTCGTGGGAGACCGAGCGCGACTTCATGGGTGCGTTCAAGGCGAATCTTCCGGGGCACTACCGCTACCAGGAACGCCTGTTCTCGCACTTCGTGCAGAATGATCTCGAACCGCGTCATCGGGGAATCTTCCTCGCCGGTGACGACGTGTCGTGGACCGCCGGCTGGGCCGAGGGCGCGATCCAGACCGCGATCAACGCGGTGTGGGGTGTCGTCAACCATCTCGGCGGCGCTGCGCCTACCGAGAACCCCGGACCCGGCGACGTGTTCGAGGAGCTCGCTCCGATCAGGTTGGGCGACTGAGCTCACCGCAACTGCCGAAATGTCGTGCCCGATGGGGGTTGGTACTCCTATCGGGCACGACCTCTTTCCGGTGATCCACGCAACACTGGAAAGTGTTCGGATCCAATAATTTCCAGGAGGGTGTTCAATGGCGAGCACATCATCGGCGACCAAGACCGCAGCTGCAGAATCGAGAGCGGCAGGCGGTGATCGATCCGGTGACCCGGCGCTCGAACTGGTCGCCGAATTGGCCGCAGCGGGCCAGCGACTCGTCTTCCGTCAGGGTGACAACCTGAACAGTGACGATCTGACCTGCGTGGTGCTGTGGCCGTCCGGAGAGCCCTCCCTCTCCGATCTGTGCGAGAACTTCGAGTCTCTCGGACTCCGAGTTTCGACGCACCGCCCGCTTCCGACCGTTCTGGGTTCGGCGCATTACTTCACCTTCGAGCCGAGCACCTTCGACGGCAGTGCGCTGGAGAAGATGGCGGACGCCTTCGAAGCCGTCATCGCCGGACAGACCCGGATGGACGCGTTCTCCAGTCTGATCGGACGAGCAGACATCACCTGGCGCGATGCAGAGTTGCTGCGCGCTGCGTGCCGTTTCCTCGCTCAGGCTCGTATCGGTTTGTCCGAGAGCTACATCGTCGGAGTGTTGGCAGCGAAGCCACTCTTCGTACGGCAGGCGATCGAACTTTTCACCGCGCGTTTCGACCCCGCCGTGGCGGGTGTGCGTGAGACAGCTGTGGCTACCGCAACGGCAGCCATCGACGAATCAGTCGACGGTGCAGACACTCTCGACGAGGACCGTGTTCTGCGCGGCGTGCGTTCGTTCCTGCAGGCGACTCTGCGCACCAACTGGTACCTGCGCGGTGAGAGCGGCGAACCGCTGCCGTACGCGTCGTTCAAGATCGACTCGCAGTTGCTCTCCACTCCGCAGAAGACCGTTCCCTTCCGCGAGATCTACGTCAGCGCACCCAATGTCGAAGGCGTGCATCTGCGTAGTTCCTCCGTCGCCCGTGGTGGCCTGCGTTGGTCGGATCGATACGAGGACTTCCGCACCGAGGCTCTGAGTCTCATGAAGACCCAGAGCGTGAAGAACTCGCCGATCGTTCCTTCGGGAGCCAAGGGCGCGTTCGTGGTTCGGGGCACGTCGTCACCGACTCCGGCGCAGGTGCAGGAGTCGTACAGCACCTTCATTCGCGGCCTGCTGGACGTGGTGGACAACATCGTCGACGGCGCAGCAGTACATCCGGCCGAAGTGATCGAGTACGACGGTGAGGACTCCTACCTCGTCGTGGCTGCCGACAAGGGGACAGCACGGTTCTCCGACGTCGCGAACGGCATCGCCGTCGAGCGTGGTTTCTGGCTCGGCGACGCTTTCGCTTCCGGCGGTTCGGCCGGCTACGACCACAAGGCGATGGGCATCACCGCTCGCGGCGCCTGGGTAGCGGTACGACGCCACTTCGCCGAGCGCGACCTCGACGTCGACACCGATCCCTTCACTGTCGCGGGCATCGGTGACATGTCCGGCGACGTGTTCGGTAACGGAATGCTGCTCTCGCGCAAGATCCGTCTGGTCGCGGCATTCGATCACCGCCACATCTTCATCGACCCGACCCCCGACACCGAGACGACGTTCGCCGAACGCGCTCGACTCTTCACCGTGCCGCGCTCGTCCTGGGACGACTTCGACCGCACCGTGATGTCGCCGGGTGGTGGCGTCTGGCCGCGCAGCGCGAAGTCGATCCGCCTTCCGCTCGAGGCGCGTGCGGCCCTCGGAATCACCGAGGAGAAGCTGACCCCGCAGGAACTCATCCGAGCGATCCTGTGCGCTCCGGTGGACCTGTTGTGGAACGGCGGCGTCGGTACCTACGTGAAGGCGTCGACCGAAAGCAACGTCGACGCGGCCGATCCGTCCAACGACGCAGTTCGCGTCAGCGCGGACGAGTTGCGTGCGACGGTGGTGGGTGAGGGCGGCAACCTCGGTTTCACCCAGCGTGCTCGCATCGAATATGCCGCTGGCGGTGGCCGAATCAACGCCGACTTCATCGACAACGCCGCCGGCGTTGCTACCTCGGACCGTGAAGTCAACATCAAGATCGCACTCGCAGAGTTGGACGCGACTGCGCGCAACGAGCTGCTCGCGGCGGCGCAGGACGAGGTGGCCGCATCAGTACTCGAGGCCAGTGAAGATCAGACCCTCGCGATCAGCCTGGCCGAGCACCGAGCTCCCGCACTGCTCGATCAGCACGAGCGGTTGATCGAGAACCTGGTCTCGGCGGGTGCCATGAAGCGACTGGAAGAATCTCTGCCCGACGCCAAGGCTCTGGCGGTCAGGGCGCGTGCCGGTCAGGGTCTGCTTCGACCGGAACTTGCTGTGCTGGTGGCGCAGTCGAAGAACGTGCTGACGGCGGAATTGGGGGCCTCGACCGTCCCGGACAATCAGATTTTCGCCGGTCGCCTTGCCGAATACTTCCCGCTCTCCGTCGTCGAGGCCGCACCGGACGCAGTTCGTGCACACCGGTTGGGTCGCGACATCATCATCACCTCGGTGGTCGACGAACTGGTCAACCGCGTCGGCCCCGGCGTGCTGTTCCGGCTCGAGGAACATCTCGGAGTTCGCAGTCCGGAAGCGGCTCTCGCTTACGCAGTGGTCAGCGAAGTGCTTGGTACCGAGGACCTTCGACGCGAAATCCTGAACTCGGATCGCAGTGCCACCGAGCAGTTGAAGGCTCTCGATCGTTTGCAACAGTTGTTGGAATCCGAGATGAGCTGGGTGTTGCGCCGCCCGGGCGCTGCCGGCCGCTTCACCGTGAACCCGCGCGCCGACATCGATCGATGGGCAGCTCCGGTGCGAGCTCTCACCGAAGGATTGTCGGCCGGCGACCGTATCGAGGCGTCCTTCGGAGCGCTCGCTCTGGCGGACATTGCCTTGCAGGAGAATACGACGGTCGCGGCCGCTGCCGCGATCTACCGGGAACTCTCCGACGCTCTCGACCTGGGTGATGTTCTCGGAGGCGTCGACGTTGCCGTCGGTGCCTCGCATTGGGAGGTCATGGGAAGCGCCGCCGTGCATGCCAGGTTGACGGCGCGTTTCGCGGATCTCGTGTCAGGAGCGCTCGGTGAAGGTGTTCCGGACGTAGTCGAGTTGTGGACGGCCGCCAATCCGCAAGCGGTGCGCCGGTTCACGGCTTTGATGTCGAGCGTGAGTCGCAGCGGAGCGCTGGACACGGCACGACTGTGCACGGTCGACGCCGAACTCGAACTGCTCGTTCGCGGTGCGTCCAGCTTCGCTTCGGTGCACGCTGCGGAGCGCTCAGCGGCCCTCCCAGGCGAGTAGTGAGAGCAGGAGTTCAGCTCTGACCCTGGCCTGACCGAGGTCGCATTGCAGCAGTTCTTCTATGCGCGCGATGCGACCTCGGAGGGTATGCCGGTGAACACCGAGTTCGGCTGCCGCCGACTCCCATTGGCCGTTCGCCTCGAGATACGCGCGCAACGACGCGACCAGGGCCGTCCCGTGTGCCTGGTCGTGTTCGGTCAACACCGGGATGGTGTCCGCAGCCATGGCGATCAGTGCCTCGCGGGCAGGCTCGGACGCCAGAATTGTCGACCCGCTCAGAGCGTCGAACTCGAGAATGCGCGCCGTGGCCGTCGTGAGGTTGGCCGCGGCGCGGGCCTGGACGAGTGCGCGGGGTGCGTCGAGAAGGCGGTGAGGGGTGCTGATTCCGGCACGCACAGCTTTCGCTTCGGTGGGGGAGAGCTGCGCCAGTAGCGTTTTGGCCGTGTCGATCGTGTCGGTTCCGCGAAGGAGTACGGTCAGCGCGCCGTCCTCGGATTGTGCGAACAGTGGCCGACCTGCCCGGGCGAGAGCGTTGTCGAGTTCGCGAAGGACGGGGCCGAGTCCGGATCCGCGAACGTGGACGAGGCGAACGTTGCCGTGTGTGTCGCTCGCTTCGTCCAGGTACGACGGCACACCGTCCTCGGGGATTCGGCCGTCGAGCAGAAGCCCGAAAGCCATGGCATTGAGTCGGGTTCGCTCGGCCCGCAGGCGAACCGGCTTCTCGAGTTCGAGGGTGAGCAGCGAGACGGCATGTCCGAGCAGCACCCTGTCGATGTTGCTCAGGGGCCCGGCTCCCGCCATGGCGAGGTAGCCGTGCCAACTGTCGGTCACTCCGACCGGTGACAGCGTCAGCGTCCGCTCGGGTGTGCTCTGCGAGATCGACGCCGGAGCGTTGGGATCGCGGGTGGTGGCCGCGACCGCGCGAACCTCGGTGATCAACGACTTCTGGTTCGCCGGATGCACCGCGGTGATCCGATCACCGACAAACGCCACCGAAGTTTTTGTGGCCGTGGCCAGTTCACGCACGATCGCCGACACGCCACCACGCAGTGCAACGCGGGTGATGCGTGTTTGCACTTCTGCCGCGCGGAGTACCGATTCGTATTCCTGCTGGCTCAATCGAGTCATCACCGCGCGCGTGACCGCCGCGAACGGGGTCGTGAACGGCACTTCCAGCAGGGGGAGTCCGCGACCGCGGGCTGCGGCAATCAGGTCTGCGGGAACACTCTCGTGGGAAAGGCCGGTCCCGAAACCCAGAGCCGACACTTCTGCGGCGGCCAGACGGTCGATGTACTCGCTGTAGTCGGTGGCGTCCGCGCCTACCAGCGCCAGCCCGGTGGTGAGCACCAATTCGCCGCCGGAAAGCCAGGGTGTGGGGTCCGTCAGCTCTGTGGCCTGCGCAAACGTAACGGGATGGGTGGCGGCTGCTCGGTCGGTGAGCAGGGCCAGCGAGAGGTGTTTCTGGCGCAAGAGCCACGAGATCGGAACCGTCACCTGATCAAGGCTAGCTGTCGTTGCCGATATGGAGTAGCCCGGAAGCTCCGGGTATCCATTTCGGCAGTGCTGGCCGTGCTTCGCGCGTCGCATACTCGAATGCAATACACAACCGAGAGGGTGGTCACATGAGTGCAATCGAATACCGGCTTCCGCAGGAGCGTCGCATCGTCACGGAGTTCCCGGGCCCGCGCTCGGCTGCGCTCGCCGAACGCCGTAAGAAGGTCGTCGGCGCCGGCGTCGCATCCACCCTTCCGGTCTACGTCGCCGACGCAGACGGTGGAGTCATCGTCGACGTCGACGGCAATTCGCTGATCGACCTCGGTGCCGGTATCGCGGTGACCAGCGTCGGTGCTTCCAACCCTGCCGTCGTGTCCGCAGTTCAGGATCAGGTCGCACACTTCACCCACACCTGTTTCATGGTTGCTCCGTACGAGGGCTACGTCGAGGTCGCCGAGCGTCTCGCCGAACTCACCCCCGGTGACCACGAGAAGCGTTCCGTGCTGTTCAACTCCGGCGCAGAA
This sequence comes from Rhodococcus sp. IEGM 1306, assembly GCF_036541985.1. Lineage (NCBI taxonomy): Bacteria > Bacillati > Actinomycetota > Actinomycetes > Mycobacteriales > Nocardiaceae > Rhodococcus > Rhodococcus sp. IEGM 1306. The sequence continues at coordinate 572,185 of NZ_JAZHFF010000003.1, read as the reverse complement.
GCTGTCGAGAACGCAGTCAAGATCGCCCGTCACGCAACCGGTCGCGACGCAGTCGTCGTCTTCGACCACGCGTACCACGGCCGCACCAACCTCACGATGGCACTGACCTCGAAGTCCATGCCGTACAAGAGCGGCTTCGGTCCGTTCGCCCCCGAGGTCTACCGCGTCCCGATGTCCTACCCGTACCGCGAGGGCCTCAATGTCGACGGCTCCAAGATCACCGGTGAGCAGGCCGCACAGCGCGCCATCACGATGATCGAGAAGCAGGTCGGCGCTGCCAACACGGCCGCCATCCTCATCGAGCCCATTCAGGGCGAGGGCGGATTCATCGTTCCCGCAGAAGGATTCCTCCCGACGCTCGTCGCGTGGGCCAAGGAGAACGGCGTCGTCTTCATCGCCGACGAGGTTCAGGCAGGCTTCGCTCGTACCGGCGCCTGGTTCGCCAGCGATCACGAGGGCATCGTGCCCGACCTGGTCACGCTCGCCAAGGGCATCGCAGGCGGCATGCCGCTCGCCGCTGTCACGGGCCGCGCCGAGCTCATCGACGCCGTCCACCCCGGCGGCCTCGGTGGCACCTACGGCGGTAACCCCGTCGCCTGCGCCGCTGCATTGGCGTCCATCGACCAGATGCGTGAGCTCGACCTCTGTGGCCGCGCACGCACCATCGAGTCGACCGTCGTCGGCCGAATGAACGCACTGGCAAAGGAACTCGACGTCATCGGTGACGTTCGCGGCCGCGGCGCCATGCTCGCCATCGAGCTGGTCAAGCCCGGTGGGCAGGAGCCGGACGCAGACATCACCAAGAAGATCGCCGCCGAATGCCTCGCTGCCGGCGTCGTGATCCTCACCTGCGGTACCTACGGCAACGTCATCCGTCTGCTCCCGCCGCTGGTCATCTCCGAAGAGCTGCTCGACGACGCGTTGACCGTCCTCGAGACCGCCATCCGCACTGCAGCACAGGGGAACTGACATGTCCAACGTCTCGGATCTTCTCGACTCGGTCCCCAAGGGTCTCTGGCTCGGCGGAAAGCTCGTCCCGGCCGAGAAGACCTTTGCGGTCTACAACCCGGCAACGGGTGAGGAGCTCGCCCAGGTAGCCGACGCCACCGCTGCCGACGGTATCCGCGCGCTCGACCTCGCCGCTGCGGCGCAGGAAGACTGGGCGGCCACTCCGGCACGTGTACGCGGCGAGATCCTGCGCACCGCCTTCGAATTGCTGCATGCCCGCGCCGAGGACTTCGCGCTGATGATGACCCTGGAAATGGGTAAGTCGTTGGCAGAGAGCCGTGGTGAGGTCAACTACGGTGGCGAATTCCTGCGCTGGTTCAGCGAGGAAGCAGTTCGCATCGGGGGACGTTTCACGCAGGCTCCTGCCGGTAACGGTCGCATCCTGGTCACCAAGGAAGCCGTCGGACCGGTTCTCGCGATCACGCCGTGGAACTTCCCGCTCGCGATGGGCACGCGCAAGATCGGGCCGGCGCTGGCTGCCGGTTGCACCATCATCGTCAAGCCCGCCGAGGACACGCCGCTGACCATGCAGCTCCTCGGTCAGGTGTTCGCCGACGCCGGTCTGCCCGACGGTGTGCTCTCGATCCTCCCGACGTCCGATGCGGCCTCCATCAGCGGACCGCTCATGGAGGATTCGCGTCTGCGCAAGGTCACCTTCACCGGCTCCACCGGCGTCGGAAAGCTGTTGGTGCGCAACGCCGCTGACAAGCTGCTCCGCACGTCGATGGAACTCGGTGGCAATGCGCCGTTCATCGTCTTCGACGACGCCGACATCGACGCAGCTGTCGACGGCGCCATGCTGGCGAAGATGCGCAACGGCGGCGAGGCCTGCACCGCGGCCAACCGCATCTACGTCGCCAACTCCGTCCGCGAGGAGTTCACCGACAAGTTCACCGCCAAGGTTGCGGCCTTGAAGGTGGGCGCCGGTGACGCCGAGGGCACCAACATCGGCCCGCTGATCAACATCAAGCAGCTCGCAACCGTCACCGGACTCGTCGACGACGCCGTGTCCAAGGGTGCTCGCGTTCGCACCGGTGGATCGGCACCCGAAGGCCCCGGCTTCTTCTTCACCCCGACCGTTCTGGACCAGGTGCCCGCCGATGCGCGCCTGCTGAAGGAAGAGATCTTCGGACCCGTTGCGGCAGTAGTCGGTTTCGACACCGAAGACGAAGCGATCGCGGCGGCGAACAACACCGAGTACGGCCTCGTGGCGTACTTCTACACCCGCGACATCGACCGTGCGATGCGCGTTTCGGCCAAGCTGGACACCGGCATGGTCGGCGTCAACCGCGGCGCGATCTCCGATGCTGCGGCGCCGTTCGGTGGCGTCAAGGAATCGGGCTTCGGTCGTGAAGGCGGAACCGAGGGTATCGACGAGTATCTCGATACCAAGTACGTAGCGCTTTAACTTGCTGTGCGCCTTTATTAACCGCGGGCGGTTAATAAAGGCGCACAGTTGTCTACTGACCTAACGGAGTGGGGCGGTAGTACTTGCCCTCGTGGTAGAGCAGGGGCGCGGCAGCGGATTCGTCGTCCTCTTCGGCGTGAACCCGCGTGACGAGTCCGATGACCAGAGTGTGATCTCCGACGGGGATCAGCTGGTCGACCTTGACGCGCATCCAACTGGGGGTGCCGTGCAGAACCGGCTCCCCGGTGTCCAGTACCGCCCACAGTGACTCGTCTGCAAAACGTTGATCGGCACTCCGCGCAAAGCGCTGGGCCAGATGTTGCTGATGCTCGCCGAGAAGATGGATCACCAAGGACTCGGCGGCCTTGAGTGCATTGATGCTCGACGACGTCTCCGCGATGTTGAACGAAACGAGCGGCGGCTCGAGGGAGACGGACGAGAACGAGGTGGCGGTGAAACCCACCGGGCCGGTACCCGAATCGAGGGTCACGACGGTGACACCTGCGGGGTGGCGGCGAAGCGCTGCGCGGTAGTCGCCGGCGCAGATGCCGGTGGACAACTCGGGCGTCGCCGTTACTTCGGGGACGTCGGGGGTGGTGTGGCTGGAAACGGCATTCGGCTTGTCAGACAACGGGAACTCTCCGGCTGGAACTCGAGGTGTGCGGTGTGGTCGAGGTGACTGCGCTCGGCATACACAGACATGCGTCGGTGCGGCACAGATCTACGTGTCGTCGACGCCAGTGGTTACCGGCCGGGGTCCTGGTTGCAGTGCACATGGTGCGTCCAACTATAGGTGGACGCACGTCTGAGTGGGTTCGGACCGGGTTGGCTGAAGCGCGTCAGTCCATGTCGACGGCGAGGCCGGCGGTGATTCGGAGGAGCTCGGAGTACGTCGTGCGAAAGACCGTGTTCGGGTGCCCGGCGGCCGCCCACAACTCGGGGTACTGCTCGAGGGCGGTATCGATGTAGGTGGGCAGGTTGGTGGGATGCCCGAGTGGCGCGACCCCACCGATCGGCTGACCTGTCGCCGACTTCGCCATTTCCAGCGGCGCCCGCGTGAGCTTGCCTTCGAGGCGTTCTCCGGTTGCTTTCAGGTTGACCTGATGTGCGCCCGACACCAGCAGCAGGACCGGGTCGTCGTCGAGAAGGAATACGAGCGACTTGGTGATCGCGCCTACCTCCACCCCGACGGCCGCCGCTGCCTCGGCCGCGGTGTGCGTGGCTTCGGGCTGCGTGACGATGACGCCGTGGTGACCCCGCGAGATCAGTGTTTCGGCGACGTGCGAGGCGTTGGGGTGGAGGAGGCTCGTCATGAGTTCAGACTAGGACTAGTCGGCGTTCGCCACAGCTGGAGTCGGCGTCGTGTCGGTGGACTTTCGGTTACGACGGATCGTGAAGCCGAACAGCATGACCGCACCGATCAGCGCGTACAGGAAGAGCGTCAGAGCAGGCTGGCCGACGCCGACGTTGTTGAAGTAGACGATGCTTCGCACGCCTTCGGTACCGGCGCCGGGTGTGATCCATCGGCCGATGGCGGCATAGAACGACGGAATCACGTTGGAGCCGAATGCGCCTCCCGCACTGGGATTGCCGAGGATCACGAAGACGGCGATGGCCAGCGGGACTGCCAGAACGCCGATGGCGGCGCGCAATCCGAGCGTGAACATGGCGGTGCCGAACACCACGGCTGTTCCCAGGATCCAGAGCGGGAACCAGTGGCCGGCGAAAGTTCCGAGCACGTGCGAGGTGATGAGGGCGCCGAGGGCTCCCGAGATGATCGAGTAGATCGCGATCACGCCCGTGTGTGCACTGGCCTGGCGGAGGGTCTTCGGCGCACCGATGAACAGTCCGATGGCTGCCGCGAGGAGATAGCCGCCGACGACCCAGCCGACCGAGAGATAGAAGCCGGAGAGGCCGCGGTTGTCGTGCGCTCCGACGGGGATCTCGTCGCGGACGACGAACTGTCGGTCCTGCGTCGCCTCGACCTTCGTGAACACCGCTTCGAGTGACGACGCGATGGAGCTGCCGCCCGCGCTCGCGGTGATCAGGGTGTCCGGTCCGGCCGGATTGATGACAAACGCGCCCTGGATCTCGCGGTCGTTGATCATGCGTCGAGCGGTCGCCGTGCTGTCGACCACCTGAGCGTCGAGCGGGCTGCCGTCGATGGCGTTGAGTTTGTCGGCGATCTGCTGGTCCATACCGTCGGGTGTGCCCTGATCGGCGATGACCGCGATTTCGATGTCTCGCGGAGTGGGCTGATGGAAGGCGGCGACGTAGCTGAGGATGAAGCCCATCTGCAGCAGGAGCACGCCGACGAACAGCGCGGCCATCACCTTGGGTGCGCCGTACTTCACGAGCAGATTGTCGTGGTGGTGTTCGTCGTGGGTGGAGCTGTTGTCTGGTGCGGCGTGTGCCGGATGCGTAGTGGTCACGAAAGAGTCCTGATCTTGTCGAAAGTAAAGAGCTTGTCAATACCCGAGGTATTGAATACTCTAGGTATCGTGACTGAATCTCGTCAACCGGACTGGACGCCGGTAACCCGCCCCGGACGCGACGTGGTGCGGCAAAGACTGCTCGACGCTGCGGCGGAAGAGTTTGCGGAGCGCGGATTCAGTGCTGCACGTCTCACTGAAGTTGCTCGCCGAGCGGGCTTCACCAAGGGGGCTGTCTACTCCAACTTCGAGTCGAAACAGGATCTGTTCGCAGAACTGTTCGCGCAACGGTCCCTGGAACTGGCCGGCCGTGTGCTCGCCGAGATCGCCGGGATGAACCCGGCCGATGCGGCGGGCAAAGGTGGCGAGGCCATTGCGACGTGGATGGTCGACGACCCGGGGTGGTCACTGCTCGTCCTCGAATTCGGAGTGCTCGCCGGGCGTGATCCGCAGATCGCTCAGGCGTACTTACGTGAGCGTCGCCACTTGCGCAGTCAACTCGTGGAGTTGATCGGCGAACGTGCCCGTGAATGGGGAGTGGACGATTCCTTCGATGTGCGGACCACCGCAATCTCGTTGATGGCCTTGATATCCGGGCTCGTTCTCGAACACTCGGTGGATCCGGAAGAAGTTGATCAGAGCGTCATGGGTGCCGCCGTGACGGCACTCTTCGCCGGTGCCGTCGCACGGGCAGGATTGCCCGCCGTCTGAGTTGCTCGGTTGACAGGCAACAGATTTGAGAACTACCCTCTGGGTGCAGTACCTCGTTAGGTGAGGCTTCTGCACGAACACAGGCCACTGATCTCACGACGTCGAGAGACGCCCAAGGTTAGGACAGATCTCCCCGGCTTAAGGGGTGATCCAAAGTGGCTTCCCGGTTTCGATCGGGACACGTCGTGCAGTGCCAAAACTCGGACGTGGAGGTGTTTTCGCAGCTTGATGCCGGTTTCTTCCGGCGAAGGCGAGAGTACGTCGATATTCGGTTCTCCTGACGTGTGTTGTGCGCACGCATTGTGGCGTCATCGGACGCCCTAACTTTCAGGAGGTGACCATCGTGGACGACCCGCCGAGTCGATATTCGACCCATCCTTCTGTTCTTGCCGGCGATGCTCACCCCGGTCTTTTGCTCTTCATTCACTGACTCTGTGCATCCTCGGTTTCATCTGCGCGGCTCGCCGCGTCCGCTGACGACTTACATTGTCGCTCAGCGCATTCTGCTGCCCTCATGTACTGGCATGGTCAGGCGTGTTCGGGCAGCCGAGGAGATTCGTCATGTCATTTTCCGTTCTCGCATTACGGCCACGGCCCACGAGAAACAGCGCACAACAAGCACATTCAACGGTCCTGGCCAAGGAAAGCGCACAGGAATTGGTCGACTACTCGGCCTCGGACACGCGCACCGTTCTCGCAGATCTGACCACGACGGCCAACGGCCTTCGCGACGATCAGATCGACGATCTTAGTCGGCAACACGGGCGCAACGATGTCCGCCACGACCGCCCGGCACCGGCGATCGTGCAGTTCGCGCAAGCCTTCAAGAATCCGTTCATCCTGATCCTGGTGTTCCTCGCCCTGATCATGGTGGGGACCGACGTGGTCTGGGCGGACCCCGAGGACGGTCCCTCCTACGAGGGCATCATCACCCTCGGGTTGATGATCTTTGTCAGTGTCTCACTGAGGTTCTGGCAGGAATACCGTTCGAGTCGCGCCGCCGAGGCGCTCAAGGCGATGGTCACGACGACCGTCGCGGCCACCCGCAAGATCAACAACACCGTGGTCACGGCGGAGATTCCGATCGAGCAACTACTGCCAGGTGACGTGGTCCAGCTTGCCGCCGGGGACATGATCCCGGCCGATGTCCGCATCATTCGGGCCAAGGATCTACAGGTCAATCAGTCCATGCTCAGCGGTGAATCGATGCCGGCCGAGAAGTCGGCGGAACCGTCGTCGGGAATCGACGTCGATCGGCTGCTCGAAGCCGAGAACATCGGGTTCATGGGTACTTCCGTCGTGTCGGGCAGCGGCACCGCCGTCGCGGTGCACACGGGCAAGCGCACCTACTTCGGTGCCATGACAGCACAATTGGCCTCCAAGCGACCCGAAACCAGCTTCGACGTCGGGGTGCGCAGCGTCAGCTACCTGCTGATCAAGTTCATGCTGATCATGGTTCCCGCGGTGTTCGTCATCAACGGACTGACCAAGGACTGGAGCCAAGCACTACTCTTCGGCGTCGCAACCGCAGTGGGGTTGACTCCGGAAATGTTGCCGCTCATCGTGACTGCGAACCTGGCCAAGGGTGCGCTTCACATGTCGCGCAAGAAGGTGATCGTCAAGCAGATCAACGCGATTCAGAACTTCGGCGCCATGGACGTTCTGTGCACGGACAAGACCGGAACTCTCACCGAGGACCGCATCGTTCTCGGTGAACATCTCGATACTGCCGGACGCAAGTCCGAGGACGTGTTGCGGCTCGCGGCAGTCAATTCCGTGAATCAGACCGGATTGCGCAGTCTTCTCGACGACGCGGTGATCGAGGCCGCCGGTCCCGAAGTGATCGAGGAGATCTCGCGTCTGCACGGGTTGGTGGACGAGATTCCCTTCGACTTCAAGCGTCGTCGGCTCTCGGTGGTGGTCGATCACGGTGACGCCGATCTGATCGTCACCAAAGGTGCAGTGGAAGAGCTTCTTTCGGTCTGTGAATCGGTTGAACTGGACGGGGTGACCCACCAGCTGACGCCGGGATGGCTGGCCCGAGTCGACCGACTGGTCGCCGAACTGAACGGTCAGGGTAAGCGAGTGCTTGCGGTGGCGACCAAGGTCGTCGTCGACGAACAGCGACGCGAGTACTCAACTGCCGATGAAGAGGGCATGACCCTGGTCGGGTTGCTGGCCTTCCTCGACCCGCCGAAGGAATCTGCGGCCGGGGCGATCGAAGCTCTCGCGAGTCATGGCGTCGCCGTGAAGGTGGTGACGGGTGACAACGAACTGGTCGCCGAAACCGTTTGCGGCAAAGTCGGTATCGATGTGGGAACTGTCGTGTCCGGAGCCGAGATCGAAGCGTTGAGCGACGACGCCCTCGACGAGTTGGTGCAACGGACAACCGTCTTCGCGAAGACGGATCCGATGCAGAAGGCACGCATTGTCGAATCGCTGCGCCGGGTCGGCCACACGGTTGGTTTCCTCGGTGACGGTGTCAACGACGCACCCGCACTTCGGGCCGCGGACGTCGGGATCTCCGTCGACACAGCGGCGGACATCGCCCGCGAATCCGCGGACATCATCTTGCTGGAGAAGGACCTCGGCGTACTCGAACAAGGAGTCATCGAAGGGCGTCGCACCTTCGGAAACATCCAGAAGTACATCAAGATGACTGCTTCGTCGAACTTCGGGAACGTCTTCTCGGTGCTCGTCGCCAGTGCGTTGCTGCCGTTCATCCCCATGATTCCCGTAGTTCTGTTGTTGCAGAACCTGATCTACGATCTCTCGATGCTCACGATCCCGTGGGACCGTGTCGACGACGACTTCCTCGCGAAGCCACGCAAGTGGGAGACCAAGAGCCTTCGTCGGTTCATGGTGTTCATCGGCCCGATCAGTTCGATCTTCGACATCTCGACCTTCGCGCTGATGTGGTTCGTGTTCGCCGCCAACTCTCCCGAGCATGCGGCGTTGTTCCAATCGGGTTGGTTCATCGAGTCGTTGATCTCGCAGACGCTGATCGTTCACATGATCCGCACCCGCAAGATCCCGTTCATCCAGTCGCGTGCTTCGCTGCCGGTACTGCTCGGCACGGGCGCCGCCTGCGTCTTCGCGCTGGTGTTCCCGTTCACGTCCTGGGGCCATTCCCTCGGGTTGGTTTCACTGCCGTGGAACTACTTCCCGTGGCTGGTCCTCACTCTCGCGGCATACTGCGTCGTCACGCAGGTGGCCAAGGGAATGTTCATCCGTCGATTCGCGACCTGGCTCTAGGAGTTCACCGTGGAAATCCACGTCATCCTTGTGCGGATAGCGCTCGGGCTCGTCCTCGGCGCTGCCGTCGGGATCGAAAGGCAATGGCGCGCAAGGATGGCGGGTCTGCGAACCAACGCGTTGGTGAGCTTGGGTGCGACGCTCTTCGTGATCATGGGCGCGTACGGGTTCGAGGGGCCGGACGCTGATCCGACGCGCGTCGCAGCGCAGATCGTCTCGGGGATCGGCTTCCTCGGTGCCGGGGTGATCATGAAGCAGGGAGCCTCGGTCACGGGCCTGAACACCGCCGCAACCTTGTGGGCCACGGCCGCCGTCGGCGCGCTGGCAGGCGGCGGAATGTACTGGGTGGCGGTGTTCGGAGCCGGTGCGATCATGTTGGCGAACACGCTGTTGAGGCCGTTGGGCAGGATGATGGATCACCAGCCTGCCCGCACCGGGCGCGAGGAACCGCCGGCTGATTACACCTTCGAGGTGACCTGCCACGGTGACGCCGAAGCCCACATCAGAGGGCTTACCGTGCAGTCCATTTCGAGGCCGGAGTTCCAACTGCGGTCAGTGCAGTCCTTCGACATCCCGGACAGCGACCGCGTGCGGGTGGTGGCCGAACTGGCTGCGGCGGAGCGTGACGACGGACTTCTGGAATCCGCCGTCAGCCGGCTTAGCCTGGAACCGTTGGTAACTCACGTTCGGTGGGAGGTGGAGCCGTCGAAGTAGATTCGAGGTCTCGGTCAGCTAGCGTGCATGTTCCTGCGGCGCAAGAGAGTTCCCCGGTGCGGTGTCCGCGCAGTTCGACGGCGCAGGCTTGCCGTTCAATCGGTCGTCGACCCAAGCGAGCGCACCGGGGAGCCAGAGCATGGCGCCGAGGAAGTGGCTGATGGTGTCGTACTGGTCGTACTGAATCGCCAGGCCGGCGTCGCAGTACTTGCGTGCGAGGCTGCGGACGTCGCCCGTGATCATCACGCCGTCACCTGCTCCGACACCGGGGCCGCCGGGTTGGGTGCCCTCGATGGTTCCGTTCGCTGCCTGCGCGATGAACATCGGAATCGTCGGTGTCGCGGCAGTGCTCATGTTGATCTTGTTCACGACATCGACGTACTCGGGAACCGTATTGGGATCTGCGTACTCGGGTTTGACCAAGTCCTGCCAGGTCAAACCAGGATATTGCGCCAGCACATTGCCGATGGACGCGTCTTCGAGTCGAGCCATGACGTCGCGTCCACGGTCGCTGAGATACTTCCCGAAATCGATGTCGTACGAACGCGCAACGCCGACGACTGCCATGCCGACCACGCCGCCCCACCCGATGCTTCCGCTCGCGTAGCGAAGGTTGTTGGCCGGATTGACCAGCACGCCTCCCTGCGCGGCACCGATCAAGTTGTCGTTGATCTCCGGTGCATATGCGGGAGCGAGTATCGAAGCCCAGTTGGTAGCGATCGCTCCGCCGGAGTAACCCATCAGCGCGATCTCTGCGTCGTCGGTGATTCCGGTTTCCGGGACATCGCGGGCGGCACGCAGAGCGTCGAGCGTCATCATCCCGTATTCGGGTCCGGCAGCGAAGTTTGCATCCGGGCCCTCGGTGTCCGGGACGACGATCGTGTAGCCCAATGCGAAGAGCGGCCCGAACAAGGCTGCCTCGATGGACGTGAAGGTACCGCCGATGTTGAAGTTGCGTCCGCTGGGCGTCCAGTCACCGATCGGGGTGTTGCCCGCGATTGCGCGAGACGGACTGTCGTCGGGGTTCAGGGAATCGTAAAAGGACTGGTACGAAACAACTTTGTTCGGTTGAGCGTTGGCGGGGCGCAGGATCGAGGTGACGTTGGCGGACGGTTGTCCCAGGGCGTCGGTTGATCGATAGAGAACCTGCACTGCCTGTATCGGGGTCGGGACGTTGAGCACCGTGTACGGCACGGTGCGAGTCTCGAGGACTGCGCCGGGAGCGTACGACGAGAGGGGCGTCGCGCCGTCGTAGCTGTAGAAACCGTCATCAGGGGACTGGGCAAGAGCCGGCTGTACGAGCGCTACCGGTGCGCCGACGCCTGTCAGTGCGACAGCGAGTACTCCGACAACTGTGCGAGATAAGACCCTTGACGACATACTCGTCCTCCACATTGGTGTGCCACGCCCCACCCTGAGATCGCGGTGTGACGACCACCATATATTACTCGCGGGTAATGTGGGGATCGGTCATCTCGGGCGCCGTGTCGAGTTCTCGGCGTAGAAAGATCTCGGAGGACTCGCCGGGGAGTAGCAATACTCCTGCGTCGACGTATCCCATTGCGCGATAGAAGTTCTGGGCTGATTCGTCGGCGAGTGTGGAGGTGAGGACCGTCGAATATCCCGCACGGCGCATCTGTGTTTCCCGATATCTGACCAACGCGCTCCCGATGCCTTGGCCGCGGTTTAGAGACTGGACGGTCAGCATGTTCATGAACGGAATCTCGTCCCAGAACAGGCCCCAACGGAGCCATCCGATTGGATTATCGCTGTCCTCGGCGACGAGTATCCGGCCGCGTTGGACCACCGACACGAGTTCCTCGTCTGCGATGTGCGAGTCGTTCTCACGTAAGAACGGCAAGTCTGTCTGCGCTGCGACGCGAATGTTCACCACACACATCAGTATTGCCGTTCAAGCTGAGGCGGTTACGTTCGGCTTGGACAGGTAGACAACTCCGGGGATGTGGCTGGGATCCGGCGGCAATTGAGCGTAGCCGGCTCGGATGTAGAGGCGAATATTCCGCACGCTCCTGCTTCCGGTGAACAACTCGAAACTGGTGATGTGCTCGGGTGCATTCTGTTCCACGTGCTGCAAGAGGCGTCGGCCGAGGCCATTGCCCGCCAAGTCCGGCGCCACCATGAGGCGACCTATCTGCCATGCGGTTCCGTCGGCTGTGCCGCGGACGGCCCCGACGAGCCGGCCGCCGCGTCGTGCGGTCCAGACCGTCGACTCCTGAACCCAGGCTCGGACCGTGGGTAGGTCCTCGTGGAGCGGGGGTATGTCCATGCTGTTGTTCGAGATTGCTTCCGAGACCCAGCAACAGCGTTGTAGAACAAGGATTTCCGCGGCGTCCTCGTCCGTTGCGTTCTGTATGACGATCTCGTCCATTGTCAGTCTTCGTTGTCGACTTGTTCGTCGCGAGGGAGATCGGACGCTTTCGGGGCAGCGGGGACCCATTCACGGAGCGGTTGAACGGCTTCGGAGTAGAAGGTTTCGGCCGAACTGGTCACACTGTTGATGAAACTCGCAGCAGTACCCGCACGCTTGCTGCCGAGAGTGAAGGACTGCGTCAGTACAAATGAACTGAGTTGGCCGCCTTGACCGTCCGTCAACAGGCGTGGCGTTGCGCGAGCGGATGCAATGGTCTCGCACGTCGACGAGGCCGGGCCGGTGAACAACGCTTCGACCAACAAGTCGGCAGGAGCATTCTTCAACTGACGCAAAGCCCAGGTGACTCGTTTTCCCGAAGTACCTTCGTCGGGTGCAGAAACCGTCGTACTGCAGCTCACTTTGTTGGTTCTCAAATCAGCAGTAACCCGTAACTCTCCGGCTGCGTCGGGGATTCGGAGGGTGGCGCTGAAGGTGCCGTCGTTCGCCAATTCGTTGACCGTCAGCGCGGTACGCGCATCCGCATCGTTGACTACCCGTCGGGGCAACACGTGTTTGACGACGACACCGAGATCTGCGGTGAACCGCAGCGCGAGGTTCCGCGCGAGCGCGATCCACGACTGAGCGACCGCCGCTGCTTTCGGATCTCCAGGACGGAGCGTTCCGGCACTCACGGAATCGCGTATCGATACCCAGTGCCGACCCATGTCGACGAACTCCGCGGCCCCGGACTTGGGATGTTCGATGTACCGGAGAAACTCGCTGAGAATCCAACCTTGCAGTGGATTGTCGATTCCGCCGTGCGAGAGCACCATCCGTGCCTCGTGGATGACTTCTGCCCAGGAGAGATGCCGTAACGCAACTTTGGTGAGCTTGCGCTTGTCCACCTCGACGGGTAATTCGCCGGCGCCGGCAGGCAAGTCGTTGGACAGGCTGATCACGACGTCGTACTTGTTCTTCTTGGCGACGTCGAGATAGTTCTCGAGCTGCTCTCGGGTGTGGGTGCCTGCTCCAGTCTTTGCCTCGAGCAAGCCTGTCCAGAGTCGGCTTCCGCGGGCGATGCGCCACACCGCATCCGGGATCACCCGAGATTCACCTTTGACGTAGGGAACTTCGACGTATCCCTCGAACGAGCCGGCCGGTGCCCCCACACGGGACGAAACTGCCCGCGCAAACATGGGAACCGCTTGCATCGTGGAAACCAATGCCGACGTCGTTCGACGCTCTTGTTCCTCACCGGTTCCGACGCCGATCACAGAGAAGAGTCGTGCAGGTTGCCAGGCCTCGGACTCGGCGTGCTTGAATTCGGGTAGTGGGGCTTTCTTGGGCACGGGCTTCGCTGTTCGAACCCCACGCTGTCGGACGGGCTTCGTGGGCGTTGAGGGCTCGGTGACTGACGGTTCCCGTTCCGATATCGGTTGGGGTGCCTCCACCTCAGGTGGCCCAGGCTCCTCGACGGGTGCGTCCTCGCTCACGTCGACCCCGAAGTCTTCGGCGAGCCCGGCGAGGCCTGAAGCCCAACCTTGGCCGATTGCCCGAAGTTTCCACTTCCCGTTACGTCGATAGACCTGACCGAAGACGAATGCTGTTTCGGTGGACGCGTCGGCGGTGACGTACTCGGCAATAGGAGAGCCGCCGGAATCAACCAGTTGGAGCGCAAGTTTGCCGAGGTCGCCGAAGGACCCGGAGTCGACGCTGCCCACTAGAGCGATCGCGTCGACTTGATCGGGTACAGCAGCGAGGTGGACGAGGAGTCGCTCGTGCGGGCCGGATTCGGCTTCGCGGCGACCGAGGTATCGAACTGAGCCGTCAGCAGATTCCTGTTGGTTGTAGAAGACGAAGTCCGCGTCGGACCTGACTTTTCCGTCGGCGCCCAGAAGCAATGCCGAGGCATCGACACCGAATTCCGAGTTGTCCCAGGTGATCACGATGTCGATCTGATCGAGTTCGTCGGGGAGCTCGATGTTCTGGCCTTTGGACAGAAACTGGTCTTCCACGACTTTCCCCCTCATTACTGTGCACAGTCGGATTTCGCCTCTTGATTGTGCCGGGGTAGGTCGAAAATTGTGCGGTTTCGAATCCGCAGGGCAATTGTTCACCCGCAGGCTGAATTTGGCGCGCGGCTGAACAATTGGCGCGCGGCTGTGAATGCAGAGAGTTTCAATTCAGTCATAACAAACAAAACGCCCGCGACCAATTGGTCGCGGGCGTTTCGAAAAAGAACGTCAGACAGTTGCCGGAGTGTTCTCGTCCAACTTCGGATCGTCGTTCGCGATTCGCTTGTTGCGAATGAGGCTGCTGATGAAAGCAGCGCCGATCAAGAAGACACCGACCAGGCCGGTGATGATCTCGTTGATGTGAACGCCGATGGACACCATCAAGATGACGGCCAGAGCGCCGATGGCCCAGTGGGCACCGTGCTCGAGGTAGACGTAATCGGAGAGCGTGCCCTTGCGGACCAGGAAGACCGTGATGGAACGGACGAACATCGCGCCGACGAAGCCGAGGCCCAGAGCGATGATGATCGGGTCTGCCGTGATGGCGAATGCGCCGATGACGCCGTCGAACGAGAAGGACGCGTCGAGGACCTCGAGGTAGAGGAACAGGAAGAAGCCGGCCTTGCCAGTTGCCTTCGCGAGCTGCGTGGGGCCGCCGGACTTGGCGGTTTCTTCCTCTTCGCCTTCTTCCGGCAGGTTGAACAGTTCACCCAGTCCGTTGACCGCGATGTAGGTGATCATGCCCAGAACACCGGAGATCATGACGGTGGAAACCTTGTCGTCAGCAGCGAGGAAAGAACCACTGAGAACCAGGACGATGCCGGCCACGACGACGGAGAGCTGATCGAGCTTGCCGATGCGAGCGAGCGGCTTCTCCAGCCAGGACAGCCAGGTGATCTCACGCTCTTCGAAGATGAACCCGAGGAAGAGCATCAGCAGGAACATGCCACCGAAGGCAGCGATCTGCGGGTGAGCGTCGGTGAGGATGGTTTCGTAGCTCGGCTCGCCGTTGGCGAAGTACGCGGCGTCGTCCGCAGGCGGGTTCAGTGCGAGGTCGAGTGCAGCTACGGGTCCGAGACCGGATGCAGCCCAGACGATCACGAGCGGGAACACCAGACGCATACCGAAGACGGCGATGATGACGCCGATGGTGAGGAAGATCTTCTGCCAGAATTCACTCATTCTTTGCAGAACAGTGGCGTTGATGACGGCGTTGTCGAAGGAAAGCGAGATTTCCAGAATCGACAGGATGATGACGAGGAACAGTGCCTCGGGTCCGCCGTAGATGAACGCAACGATCATCGCGAGGATCGAAATTGCGATGGATAAACCGAATATTCGCAGTACCACGGAGCGTGGCCCTTTCTAGTTGGTCAATGCAGAGTGGTTACTGCAAGCGGTCTCTCACCGCATCCGAACGTGAAAACGGGGAGGGTTCCACAGACTACTGCGGAACCTTCCCCGAGTCAGCTCGTCGAGAGCGAAGATCAGACGTTGACGCCGTAATCGCGCGCGATGCCCGCGAGGCCGGACGCGTAGCCCTGGCCGATTGCGCGGAACTTCCACTCTGCACCGTTGCGGTACAGCTCACCGAAGACCATGGCGGTCTCGGTGGAAGCGTCCTCGGAGAGGTCGTAACGAGCGAGTTCGTTGCCGTTCGACTTGTCGACGACGCGGATGTACGCGTTGCGGACCTGGCCGAAGGACTGCGAGCGAGCTTCTGCGTCGTAGATCGAGACGGGGAAGACAACGCTCTCGACCTCGGCGGGAACCGCTGCGAGGTTCACGTCGATCTGCTCGTCGTCGCCTTCGCCTTCGCCGTCCGTGTTGTCACCCTTGTGCTCGATCGAGCCGTCGGGCGAACGGAGGTTGTTGAAGAAGATGAAGTGCTGGTCGGAGAGGACCTTCTTGTTCGAGCCTGCGCCGATCGCGCTGGCGTCGAGGTCGAAAGCAGCTCCGGTGGTGGAACGCGCGTCCCAGCCCAGGCCGACGACCACTGCAGTCAGGTTCGGGGCCTCCTTCGTGAGAGAGACATTGCCGCCTTTGGTCAAGCTGACGCCCATTCAGGGGTCCTTTCAAGAGGAGAGACAAGGCCCACTACGACGCGAAGTCGTCTTGGGAGTGTGTTTACCTCCACCACCCTAACCGCAGTTCCGGTGTGTTCGCCGTAACAGCAGAATTACGAACCGAGAAGCGAAGTGCTGGACCCGTAGGATTCAATCGTGGTGGGAAGATGGTCGGAGCGCTTCAATCGGGGGGCAAGAGTGGGGGAGTCGGTCAGTCGTGCGCGGGAGGCGCAGACGGCCATGGTTTCGGCGTTCCTCGACATGGACAAGCGGCAGACCATCGCGTCGGCAGCAGTCGACGCTTCCGCCGAGCTGTACCCCGAGCGCGGGCTGCGCGCCGCGTGGGAACCCGTTCGAGATCGGTGCTTCCAGGCTGCGTCGGACTACCTCGACACATCCGAGCGCTACGGCAACGATCAGGTACTTCACCAGAACCCGAACGGTGCTCGGGCGGCGTTCGAGAAGTCGGTAGCTGCACTTGTCGAGGCAGCGCAGGGCGTCGACGCCTTCTACAACGGACATCGAGCGCATCTCGAGCAGGCGACGGTCACGATGTCCGCCATTCCCGTTCTCGGCCAACAGGCCCGAACCCTGGCGAACGCCGCCCGGGAGAAACTTGGTGCCACTGATCAGCGCTATCGCGAGTACCCGTCGGTGGTGACGGCCTCAGAACACCTCGACGACGCGGTTGCAGCGCTCGACAATGCGCGATCCTCCGGTCGCGCCGACGCAGTCCGCACGCGGGCCGAGAGTGTCCGCGAAGCGGTATCGGCGCTCGAGGAAGCATTGGCAGACGCCCCGTCGACCCAGCACCGTGCAGAGATGACGATCTCCTCGGTCTCGACCAGGTTGTCGGCAGTGCGCACACGAGTGGACCGGCTGGATCCGGCGTACTCCGCATTGCTGCGCGAGTTCAACGCCGCGAGTTCAGCTGACCTCGTCGACAACAGCAGTCGCAGCCGAGCGCACATCGATCAGGCTGACATCGATCTCAAGGAAGCGAAGCAGTCGTTGGCTGCGGGAAACCCCGAACACGCACTGGCTTTGATGGCCGAAGCACGTGTTCACCTCGCCGACGCCGAAGCGTGCGCCGATGCCGTGACGGACCGTCTCGCTACTCTGCGTGCAGTTCGGGCAGATCCGAGCGAAAAGGAACGCGAGGTTCGTTTCCGGCTGAAAGACGCCCAGATGTTCGCTGTTAACCAAGGGTTGGTGGCGGAGTGGGGTTCTGTACTCGATGCTCAACTAGCAAGGATCGAGCGAGCGAGTGCGTCACTGTCGGGAACTCATCCGGACTACTGGTCGTATGTATTACAGCTGGACTCGGTATCGACGTTCATCACCGAAGTTGTCGAGAAGATGCGGGCGCGAGCCGGCAAAAACTGAATGGTCGGGCCGATCGGGGGATCGGAGTAGCTCGACGCGTTGTCACAGGGGGTCGTTTCATGGACTTGATTGCGGTTACAGAGAGAAGAGAAATGCAGCACTTTCAACATCTCGAGGACGACGTGCGGGAGCAACTGTTCCTGCATGCGCCTCGGTCGTTCGCGGATTCCGACGAGAGGGATCTGCTCGCGATTGCTCTGGGTGCAACTCTCTACGTTCCGGCCACCCGCGCCGGGTTGGCCGACATCGTGGTCAAGCGAGCGTCCGAGGGCGTCAGCTCGATGGTGCTCGATCTCGAAGACGCCGTCGCTGATCACGAGGTCGAATCGGCGCGGGCTAACGCGGTTGACGCTCTCGACAAGATCGCGTCGACCGACGCCGTCGGCATGTTGCTGTTCGTGCGGGTCCGTGAGGTCGCGGACATCCACAAGGTCGCCGCGTCGTTGACCGAGGGGCGTGCCGCGCTCACCGGGTTCGTCATCCCCAAGTTCGGCAGCGAGTCCGGCCCCGTGTTTCTCGACGCCGTCGCGGACGCGTCCGAGCTGCTCGGTAAGCATCTCTACGCGATGCCGGTACTCGAATCACCCGCGCTGGTTCACCGCGATACACGTGATCTCGAATTGCGCACCATCAGTGGAATTCTCGCGCAACACCGCGAGCGCATTCTTGCCGTCCGCATCGGCGCCACCGACATGTGCAGCACCTTCGGCATCCGTCGTGACCGCGATCTGACCATCTACGACGTGCGCGTGGTGGTCGACGTCATCGCCGACATCGTCAACTACCTCGGCCGCGCCGACGGTTCGGGTTTTGTCATCACCGGGCCGGTGTGGGAGTACTTCGCCGATCACGAACGCATGTTCCGGCCGATGCTGCGCGCCACCCCGTTCGAGGAACACGACGCCGTCCGGTTCCGTCAGCACCTCGTCAGCCGCGACCTCGACGGCCTGCTCCGTGAGATCGCGCTGGACCGAGCCAACGGAATCCAAGGCAAGACGGTCATCCACCCGTCGCACGTCGCGGCGGTCAATGCTCTCTCTGCGGTCACGCACGAGGAGTACCACGATGCCCTCGACATTCTCGGTGCCGACGCCGGGGGAGTGCAGGCGTCCGGATACCGGAACAAGATGAACGAGATGAAGCCGCACCGCAATTGGGCCCATCAGACTGCGCTCCGCGCTCACGTGTTCGGTGTGACCAACAAGGGCATCACGTTCGTCGAGTTGCTGACGGCGTTGGTCGATCGATGACAGAGGTTGTCCAGTCCAGGGACGTCCCCTGGGCTACCGCAGAATTCGGCTTGGGCCTCGTTCACGGCGATTCGTCACTCGGGCATTCGGTGCCCGATCTGGTGATTCCGGGACTTCGGCGGAATCCGCGTCGCGCTCACCTGCTGGTCTCCACGGTGCTGGGAAAGCACGTACCTACCGAGCCGTCCGTTGTCATCGGCGCTGCCGACGACCTCGGTGACTTGGTGCGGACCGCTCTCGGTGACGGCGTCGACGTCGTCGTGCTCGGGTTTGCCGAAACTGCAACAGGTTTGGGCCACTGCGTCGCGGCTCGTCTGCACGCTCACTGCTACCTGCACTCGACTCGTCGCGACGTACCCGGTGCCACGACGCTCGCCGGATTCGAGGAGGGACACTCGCACGCCACGAGTCATCTGATGCAGCCGACGTCCGCCGAACTGTTCGAGAACGACCTGCCGCTGGTCCTCGTCGACGACGAGATCTCCACCGGCGCAACCGCGATCGACGCCATCCGGGCGCTGCACGGGCAATGCCCGCGAAGCCGTTACGTCGTGGCCTCGCTGGTGGACATGAGGACCGAGGAACACCGAGCCGCCAGCGAAGCCGCGGCGGCAGAGTTGGGCGTGCGGATCGACTACGTCTCTCTCGCTTCGGGTTCGACGGTCCTGCCCGACGGCCTGACCGAGCGCGTCACGGCCCTGGATGCTCCGGATCTCAATCCGATCGGCGATCGTCGAGGCTCCTTGGCTCGAGTGGATCTGCCATGGCCCGCACACGTCCCCGACGGTGGCCGGCACGGTTTTCTCGATGGCGACACCGAGGCATTCGAGTCCGCCGTCGAGGCGGCGGTGTCCATCCTCGGAACATCGATCGACCCGTCGCGTGCTGTGATCGTGATCGGTCACGAAGAGTTGATGTACCTGCCACTGCGCATCGCTGCGGGCTTGGAAAGCGTTGGGCGAGCAGTTCGGTACCAGACCACAACTCGCTCACCCGCCTACGTCGTCGACCTGCCGGGATACCCGCTGCGTCGTGGGTTCACCTTTCCGGCACCGGAACTGGGTGAGAACGAGCCTCGATACGTGTACAACGCGCAGTGGCCTGATGCGGCGGTCGAAGCCCTTGCATTGCTGGTCGTCGACGAGCCCGCCGACACCGATCGGTTGACGGCGATGGACGGAGTGGTCGAGGTGTTGCGGAACTCCGGCACCGACGTCCTGGTCGCCACCGTTCGCGGGGCCGATCCGTCGGCGCTGCGAGATTCCAGAGCAGGAGGCTCGTCATGAACGAACCATTGGTCGGACCCGATTTCGGTTCGTACGCGCCGGGCGAAGTGAAGTGGCTGCTCAAGGATCTTTCGCACGTGGATCTCGAAGCGGATGTATCCGTGCGCGAGAAGCGTATTCAGTCGGGTGAGGCGCACTATGCCGAGTCTCTTCCCATCGAGTACCAACCCGATCAGGCATATCGGGATCTGTTCGAGACGGTGCTCGCCGAGAGCGCCCCACGGTTGGCGCGCGCTGTCGGGACCGTCATGGACCTGGTGCTGGCCGAGCGCGGAAGTGACATCACGCTGGTCTCACTCGCCCGGGCCGGAACACCGATCGGGATTCTGATGCGGCGCTGGGCCCAGCAGACTCGAGGGTTGACGCTGCCGCACTACGCAGTGTCCATCGTCCGCGGAAAGGGCATCGATTCCGTCGCACTCGATTATCTTGCGCACCATCATGACTCGGAGAACGTCGTCTTCGTCGACGGCTGGACGGGTAAGGGTGCGATCGCCCGCGAACTCGACGCGGCGTTGACTGAGTACCACGAGGCGGGCGGCGCAAAGTTCGACTCCGATCTGGCTGTTCTCGCGGACCCCGGCCACTGTGTGCGAACGTACGGAACCCGCGACGACTTCCTGATCGCGTCGGCATGCCTCAATTCGACGGTGTCCGGGTTGGTCTCACGAACAGTCCTCAACGACAACCTCATCGGGCCGGGCGATTTCCACGGCGCCAAGTTCTACGCAGATCTGGCCGACGTCGACGTCTCCAACAGGTTGCTCGACGTGGTCTCGGCCGAGTTCGATTCGGTTCGCGGCGACGCAGCGGATTCTCTTGCCGTAGTGCTCGATTCCGATCGGACGCCGACCTGGGCCGGCTGGGAATCGGTGGAGAAGGTGCAAGCCGAGTACGGGATCTCGACGGTCAACTTCGTCAAACCCGGTGTCGGAGAAACAACCAGGGTGCTGCTGCGCCGGCTCCCGTGGAAGGTTCTGGTGCGCGAACTCGAAGCCCCGGAGCATGCACATATCCGGTTGTTGGCGCAGGCACGTGGGGTTCCGGTCGAGGAAGTACCCGACCTCGCCTACTCGTGTGTCGGCCTGATCAAGGACATCACGTGAGCCGTGCGGACACCGCTGCGTCTCAGGTTCTGATCGCCACGGATCTGGACCGCACGATGATCTATTCACAGGCCGCGATCGGCGGTGATCCCAGTGGCTCTGACCTGGATTCGGCGCCGAGCCCCTTGTGCGTCGAGTACTACAACGGCGGTCCGCTCTCACACATGAGCGTCGAATCGATCGAACTGCTGACCGCGCTGAGCTCGCGGGTTCCGGTGATTCCGACAACGACCCGGACCATCGCACAGTTTCAGCGGATCGATCTTCCCGGCGGACCGTGGAAGTACGCGATCACGAGCAACGGCGGAAACATCCTGGTGGACGGCGAAGCCGATCGCGAGTGGCGAAACGAGATCGACCGTTCCACCCGCAAGGCCGGCGCCAAGTTGCCGCAGGTTCAGGCGGAACTGGAATCGCGCATCGACTCGAGTTGGGTCAGCTCCATTCGTGTTGCCGACGATCTGTTTCCGTACCTGGTCGTAGATCTGGCCGTGATGCCGAGTGAATTCGAGACCGAATGGAATCACTGGTGTGTGGCGCGGGGCTGGAACGTCTCTCGTCAAGGCCGGAAGATCTACACGATGCCCGACGCGGTCTCGAAGTCACGCGCACTGGCAGAGGTGCGCCGCAGATTGGTCGAGTCGGGTGATCTGGATCAGTCCGCCGTGGTGATCTCGGCTGGTGACGGTGCGTTGGATGCGGACATGCTCGAATACTCCGATTTCGCGATCCGGCCGAGGCACGGTGAGCTGGAAGAACTGAATTGGCAACGGCCGACCGTTACTGTGACAGAAAGGTCCGGTATCGCAGCGAGCGCGGAGATATTGCGGTGGTTCTCTTCCGCGCTCGGGTAATACACGCTCTCTATGAAGGGGATTTAGTTGTCTGTATCGCTTGCCAAAGGGCAGAACGGCCCGCTGGACGTCTCGGATGTAGTTGTGTCGGTTCAGTTGGCTGCAGCCGCTGACCTTTCTGCACTCCTCGTGACGAGCAACGGAAAAGTTCGTTCCGACGCCGACTTCGTCTTCTTCAACCAGCCGACCGGACCCGGCGTGCAATTGGTGCCCAACGCGGGTGGCATTGCCTCACTCCGAGTCTCGCTCGCCGGCGTCCCGGCAGACATCGAGCAAGTCCGCGCCGTCATCACGCTCGACGACGCGTCGTCGAACTTCGGGCGCACTGCTGCACCGACCGCTCGGGTCTCCGACGCGGCCGGGAACGTGTTGTACGAGTACGTGATCGACGGCCTCACCGCCGAGTCGATCGTCATCGCGCTCGAGGTGTACCGACGCCAGGGTGCGTGGAAGGTGCGCGCCGTCGGCCAGGGTTACGCCGGTGGATTTGCCGCGCTGGTCACCGATCACGGTGTGTCCGTCGACGATGCTCCCGCGCCGCCGCCGCCCACTCCGGTCGCGGCTCCGGCTCCGATCGCCCCGCCGTCGTCCGTCGCTCCTACACCGCCGGCATACAACCAGCCGCCGCAGCAGCAGCCCTCGTACAACGCTCCGCCGGTTCCGCCGGCCCCGCCCGCGTACAACCAGCCGCCCGCCTACAACCAGGGCCCGACGCCGCCGGCCTACCCGCCGGCGCAGCAGCCTGCGTACAACCAGCAGCCGACGTACAACCAGGCGCCCCCGGCGCCTCCCGTGCAGAACCAGCCGCCGGCCCAGCAGCCCGAGGTGAGCCTGGTCAAGGGACGTCCTGTCAGCCTGACCAAGGGCCAGAAGGTCACCCTCCGCAAGGAAGGTGGTGTCGCGCTCACCATGATCCAGATGGGGCTCGGCTGGGACCCGATCAAGAAGAGCGGCCTGTTCGGCAGCCGTACCGCCGACGTCGACCTCGACGCTTCGGCTCTCCTGTACGCCGACGGCAACCTCGTCGACGTCTGTTACTACGGTCAGCTGACGTCCAAGGACGGCTCGGTCCGTCACATGGGTGACAACCTGACAGGCGACGGAGATGGTGACGACGAGGTCATGCTCGTCGATCTGCAGCGCGTCCCGGCTCACGTGACCACCGTGATCTTCACCGTGACCTCGTACCGCGGACACACGTTCGAGCAGGTTTCCAACGCTTTCTGCCGCCTCGTGGACAGCACCACCAACTCCGAGCTCGCTCGATACACGCTCCAGGGCGGCATGGCCTTCACCGGAATGGTGATGGCAAAGGTGTATCGCGTGAACGGTGAATGGAAGCTGCAGGCCATCGGTGAAGGTATTCAGGCCAAGCATGCGGGAGAAGCTGCGCCGCAGCTGGGCCGTTTCCTCACTGTGTGAGTCGAGACTGCACAGTCGAGATGAATCCGGTTCGGCGGTAGGTGGTTTCGATCGCCGTCCGCCGAACCGGACATCGTTGTCCACTCCGTGCGTTAACCTCATGCGGCATGTCGAGCCGTCAGTCGAGCGGCCGTGCGCGAGAGGACTTGGCACAGTAGATGATCATTCGAGGGAAACTTCTCGGTCGTGCGGCGGCTGTCGCAGGCGTTGTGCTGGCGCTCGTGAGCACCGGAATCGCGCAGGCTTCGGTGCCCCAGTCGGCACCGCCGTCAGGATTTTCCGAGACCGGGATCAAGTACGTCGCCCTCGGTGACTCCCGTGCCTCCGGCCCACGGCTGGAACCGATGTACCCCGACGCCTGCTCGCGCTCGTACGAGAACTTCGCGGGCAAGATCTCTCGGGCACTCGAGGTCGCCGAGTTCGCCGACGTCTCTTGCAGCGCGGCCCGCGCCGAGAACATCATCGACACCCCACAGTTGATTCCGAACTACTGGCCGGTCCAACTCGACGCCGTGCACCCGGACACCGACCTGATCACCATCTCGATCGGCGGCAACGACTCCAACAGCATTTTCCTCGGGCCCCTGTGCGTCGCTCCGGGACCAGGAACTGATCGTGGATGTCGGTACGACCCGCTCGCGAATTCCGTCGCCCAGTCCGGAATCGACCGGGCTGCCGGAGAATTGGATCGCATCCTGACCGCGGTCACGCAGCGCGCGCCCAACGCTCGCATCTACCTGATCGGTGAGGGCGGCATGATCTCCGCTCGGGGTTGCTGGCCGAACATTCCGTTCTCCGACGCCGACGCGGCCTGGTTCATGGACTACTTCGCGCGCTACAACACGAAGTTCGACGAGGTCGCTCACGCCCACGGTGTGCGCACTGCCGACATTGCGGCGGCGAGCATCGCCGCCGGGCACGACGCGTGCGCGAGTGCAGATCAGCGTTGGTTCGAAGGCCTGTTCTCGGAGTCGACGGCGCAGCGCTTGCACTTCACGGATGCCGGGATGACCGCGGTGGCCGATCTAGTCGTGGCGGACCTGCAAGGCTGACCGAGAGTGCCCGGTCATGGCATAGTTCGCTGCTGTGGGTATGACTTTTGTTCCCGGACAGAACGCGCCGCTGCAGGCGCCCGTGGTGACGTTTCGAGCCGAGAGCCAGACGCCGTTCGACGTGTCGGCGCTGGTAGCGGACGCGAACCTGAGGGCATTGACGTCCGCGGACTTCGTGTTCTACAACCAACCGTCCACCGCTGGAGTGCAACTCGATCAGAGCGGCATCCGGGTGGAACTCGATCGACTCCACCCCGATGCCGCTGCCGTGTTGTGCATCGTGAGCGTGGATCCGGCCGCGACGGCCGCGGGCGCCTTTCGCACGGCCGGGCTCTCCGCCACCCTGAGCGATCAATCCGGTTCGGTCCTGGCCGAATTCGCGATCCCCACCGCAGGTACCGAGACAGCGGTCATCTGCTGGGAGCTGTACCGAAAGTCCGGTGCGTGGAAGATCCGGGCCGTAGGGCAGGGCTACGCGGGTGGTCTGGCGGAACTGATCTCGGTGCACGGCGTCGAGGTGGACGACGAGCCGGCCCAACCAGCCCCAACAGCTGCGCCCGCGTCGGACTCCGCGGTGGAGCCGTTGGAGGTGGGCCGCGGTCTCGAACGTGCATGGATGATCTTCGAGGACGCCTCACGATCTGCCGCTTCCTTCGTCTCCAGCAGTGAGTACGCGCTGGCTCGGCTGGACGAAGATCTGACAGCAGCCGTCGCAGATCCGTCGTTGCGGAACTCGGCAGCCGGAGTGGCAGCGCGTGATGCCGCACAGAAGCGTCACGACGACCTCGTCTCACTCGCACGGGACAACCACGCCCGCGACAGCGCCCAGCTTGCGCACGAACTCGGCGTGATCGACGGCGTGCTCCCACGGTCGATGGCGTCGTGGAAGTCGGTGTCGTGGGCGGGAACAACCGATCCGGCCCAGATCACGGCCGTCAGCGACGGAATGCGTCTGGGCGAGCTGTCGGCTCCGGACCGCGGCACGCTCACCGTTCCCTACTGCGTCCCGCTCCCACTGCGTCGGCCCATCTGGGTGGACAGTACGTCGAGCAAAGCAGCGCTCGGTCTGATCAGTGCCGTCACCGTGCGCGTCATGGCAGCAGGCCCGATGCCGCTACTCGACGTCGTCGACCTGACCGGCTCGCTCACGCCACTGACCGACCGACTGGCACCGATGCTCGCGGGGCCGGTCATCACCGCTCACACCGAGATCTCAGCGCGTCTGCGGGCACTCGCCGAAGCCGTCGACATGGGCGAACTCGCGCGAATGAGTGGCGTCGCAGATGGCCCGAGTTCCCTACGACTGTTGATCCTCAGCGATTTCCCGCACGGATACTCCGCCGAAGACGCACAGACCGTCATGTTCCTCGCCGAACGGGGACCCGCAATCGGTTTGTCGATACTGATTGTCGGAGAGGACGAGTCGAACTTCGCGGAAGAGTCCGTCGCCGCGCTGTCCGAGGGTTGCCAACACCTTTCGGCAGCAGGGCAGACGGAGGTTCACGATCCGTGGACCCGCACGCAATGGCACTTCACCCCGGACGTGCTCGACCCGATCTCCGAGTCGCGAATTCTGACAGTGTTCGACCGCACCTAGCGGCCGATGGCGGATTGCCGAGCGCACAGGCAGAGTGGTGGTACGACCACGCGCGGTGTGTGGCGGCAATACTCGAGGAGACTCATGGCATTCTGGGATCAGTTGAAGGCTAAGGCTCAGGAGATGAACGGCCAGCTCAAGACAAAGACCAGCCAGTTCCAGAACAAGGAATTCAAGAACGCGAGCATGGCAATGTGCGCGTTGATCGCCGCCGCAGACGGTTCGATCGATCCGTCGGAGCGTCAGAAGACCGCCGCGCTGATCATGAGCAACGAGTCGCTCGCGGTCTTCCCACCGGACGAGCTTCGTGAGCAGTTCGACTGGTACTGCAGCAAGCTGTCCTCGGACTACGAGTTCGGCAAGGTCGAGGCAACGGCAACCATCGCGAAGCTCAAGTCGAAGCAGGATCAGGCCCGGGCGGTCATCCAGATCGGCATCATCATCGGCGGCGCAGACGGCAACTTCGACGAGCACGAGCGCGGCGTCGTACGCGACATGTGTTTTGCAGTCGGAATCTCTCCGGCCGAGTTCGATCTCTGATCTTCAGAGCACGAAAGCGGGTGCAGCGCGAAAGCGCTGCACCCGCTTTTCTTTTCAGTACTCGGGATAACCGTCCTCGGGTCCCAGCATCCGCTCGATCCTCGTCCGCGTGATCTTGGCGAGCTCGTCGACGCAGACCTTTCGCTCGACGGACCGCTCGTTGGACATGCGCTGGCCGATGTTCGCGAGCAGGTCGTCGGCGTCGTGGCCGTGCGAACACCACAGATACCGGAAGCCGAAGTTCCGCTCGTACTCCTCGCCGGCGCGATAGATGGTTGCCATGACGACGTCGTCCGGAACCCAGATCGAGCATTGCTCGAGGTGGGACGGCACGCTGTTCTTGCGCACGCCTACGGGTGGATGGCACTGCAATGCTCGCTCGACGTCCTCGTCCGAAAGATTGAGAATCGCGTCCTCGGCTCGCGAGAGGATCTCCGCGTGATCGGCGAACGGACGTCCGTCGCTGACCCACCCGGCCCACGTCAGAGAGCAGCAGCACTCGAACAATGCGTGAACCGCCTTCTGTCGCGGTAATTCGTTGAAGCGCTCCAACCCGATCGATTGATGTAGCAGCATGTGACCTCCCGGCCCGTTGTGCCTTCAGGCGCGCTCGACATGCCGCGCGGTAACCAGATGCGCGGCCAATTCGATAATCCGCCGCTTCACCTGGGAAAGGAAGGTTTGCTCACCGAGTTTTCAGGTTCTTAACGCGGCGTAACGAGCTGACCCACACAACGCAGGAACCCCACGGGCGGCAACCGGGGCGTATCCAGCTAGGCGCTTTGCTCGCAGCTCTCGCGGTTGCGATTGGCGGCGATTTGTCCCGCTGGTGACATCGATTTGATTCTAAGTCGACCCAGCGGATAGCTGGCCAGGCTCTCTAATCGCGCGCAATTCGGGAGTCAGTGTCAATCTTCGAAGTTCGTGATTTGGCTGTGGAATGTCCAGTTGCCGACGTCTCGGTGTGCACAGAGTTCACTCAGAAGTGAGTGCGTCCGCTAGCTGATGTAATTGCCTCCGTGTCTCAGCCTTTCGTGCTGCACGAGACCAAACCTAAGCGCACGGCACTCGTTTCAAGAACCTTCTGCCGATCAGGGAGTTTGGCTGGTCCAAGGGAGAAGCCCGAGGTGGCTATCCAGCCCACGACTTCCCGTATTCGCGGCACCCGAAGATAGTCGAACCCGTACGCCGGCGCCGCCGGTTCGCGCAGAATGGAAGTCGGCGCAGACACCGACGAACCACGGGAGCGATGCGATGATCCGACGACGGCTCGGCCAAGCATTGATGGTGATCGCGCTCGCCTCCGCGGCCGTCTCGACCGCGCCCGTCCACGCGCAGGAACCGGCGCCAATCACGACGCCGGGCACAGTGACCGCGGCAACTTCCCTGCCGCACTCCTTCTGGATTCCCGGCGCCGCCAACGCATCAAAGCTCACGTACTGGTCCACGGGACCGCTGAACCAACCCGCGTTGAGTACGGGCGCGCTCTTCCTGCCCCCCGGCGATCCACCCGAAGGCGGTTGGCCGGTCATCTCGTGGGCTCACGGCACTGTAGGTATTTCCGACCAGTGCGCTCCCACCGTGACCGGGACCGTCGGCAGTCCATACCTCACGAACTGGCTCTCGCAGGGCTACGTGATCGTCGCGACCGACTACGTGGGGCTCGGCACGCCGGGAACCCACGCGTACCTGGACGGACCGTCGGCGGCGCACAGCGTGATCGACATGGTGCGTGCCGCGCGTGCGGTCGAACCGTCGCTCTCACCGCGGTGGTTGGCACTCGGACAGTCTCAGGGCGGGCAGGCCGCTATGGTCACGGCAGCGATCGCCACACGGTACGCACCCGAATTGGACTACCGGGGCGCGGTCGCGACCGGGGCGCCGTCCAATCTGGAGAACCTTGCACCACTTGTGGGGCCGGACTTTCCCCGCTTGCCACTGACCGGCAGCACCGTGTTCGTCTCGTACCTCTTGGCCGGACTGCGGGCGGCGCGACCCGATCTCGACATCGATCGCTACCTGACACCGCGCGGCACGGATGCCCTGGCCCGAGCCGAAACCGACTGCTACCAGGACATGGCATCGGGCCTCGGCGACCTCACGATCGGCGATCTGGTGAACCGGCCCCTCGACGATCCCGCGGTGCTGGCTGCTGCTCGCGGCATGCTGGAGATCCCGACGACCGGGTACGACCGGCCAGTGTTCCTCGGGCAGGGGCTGACGGACGAGATGGTACCGGCGCCGCTGGCTTTGAAACTCGCGGCCGAACTCGCCGCCAACCGCCAGCCAGTTACATTCCGAACATATCCGACCGGTCATATCGAGACGATGCGGGCAGCGCTCCCCGAAAGCCTCTCCTTCGCCTCGAACCTCTTCCAGCCGTAGGTTAATTCATGCGTTTGTCGCATGGCTGGCAGGGGTAACTGTGCGAGTCACCGATAGCAGCGGAAACAACCTCGTCGAAATCGACATGCTCGTGACCGCGGACGCCATCACCGAATTGCCGGCGACCTAGGGATCCGGCCAAGGCTTCGGGTCAGGTCCGCTTGCCGCTCGCGATCTCGTCGGAGAGCTGCTGCACGTGGGCGGGGTCCGCGTCCCGGGCAAGGGCGACGTAGTGGTCCATGACGGCCGGCCGGTAGCGCACGGGCAACGTCTGTCCTGGGGCGAGTCGTGTCAGCTCGGTGATCGTGAGGTCTTCGTCTGCGATACCGCGGAACGAGATGCCGTCGACGGTCTCCACGTCGAACATCAGGACGACGCGTGGACTGCCGTCGCTGCTGACCTCTCGCCAGTCGACGAGAACGCCGAGTGCAAGTGCCGCCGTACGCAGTTCGGCATTTCGCTTGCGTGCACCACTGCTCAGGAGAGGATTCGGGGCGACGCCCGGGAAGTCGGGCCCGACGCCGAGCGATTCCCGACTCAGGTCAGGCCGGAGCTTCGACATCACATCGTCGAGCGTCATCTTCGAATCGTGGCGCTTCTTCTTCCAGCCGAACATCCTGCCCTCCCTCACTACGGTGCCGGAATCTCGGCCTGGCGCTTCGCTTTGACCGCGATTGTATGTCGCGGTCATTCCAGATCTCCGTCGCATCGTCCCGTCGCGATGGGGTCGCCGTCTGCGGTCGTGGACGGGCTCGGTCAGTGCACCTGTCTGTCGCACGAGCCACAGACCAGGAACCCTTGTCGGTTGGATCATCTACTGCATCCGCTTGCTCGGCGGTCCGGCCACCTGCGGTGTCCTCGCGGAGAGAAAT
Source organism: Rhodococcus sp. IEGM 1306 (assembly GCF_036541985.1). Lineage (NCBI taxonomy): Bacteria > Bacillati > Actinomycetota > Actinomycetes > Mycobacteriales > Nocardiaceae > Rhodococcus > Rhodococcus sp. IEGM 1306. The sequence continues at coordinate 542,455 of NZ_JAZHFF010000003.1, read as the reverse complement.
TCGCCTCGCTCCGCCATGACTTTTCCGCAGCACTGGCAGGCCACGATCGAGCGCTACGGCACCACGCCCGAACAGGCCTGCGCGTGGGCAATTTGGATAAAACTAAGCACCGCAACAAAACCCGACGCCATTCGAGATTCGACCGACTACCAAACCCGTCGCTCCGGAGCGAAAATAACTAGCCGACCTCGACACCGCGAAGTTTCACATCCACTGGAGCCCTTCTGAGACACGTTGCGATTCGGCAACTGTTGAAATCGATTTCGCTCCGGAGCCGTTTTCTGTCGTGGTTGTCGACGCCGTCGATGGCGGCGTCGAAGTCCCCTATGGCATCTCCGATGGATATACATCCAACCCTGGGTCAGCTTCGCCGGAAAGTCGAGTATGGTCCGGTCATGGGCCGACTCACAGAACTACTCAAGTCCGTAAGATCACTCGGATCACGCAAAGACACCGCCGCCAAGCAGGAAAAACGCGCACTGGATCGGTGGGAAAACGAAGGCGGCCCTGTCGCAGAGGATCCACGACAACGCTGACCCCGGACGAGTGCCAGCGCGCCTGGACCGATCAACCCAGCCAGAATGGGCCGCAACTACCCGATCGGCGCCGGCAGCGCAGACCTCTACGCACACGGAAGTGCAACAGACGTTTTCGACGGCTGAGTTCGGTCGCACTACGTCGTGGGCAGTGACGAATCCCCGTGGTGACCAGTGGCTATGACGACCACCTGAACAACAGCGTCTTCAGGCATCTCGGGGTAGTAGTTGACCCGGAGTTGTCTTGCGAAATTCGTCATGTCGGTACCGGGTGGCTGGCGAGCTGCTAGCGGCGACAGATGAGCGAGATCGTACGTTTCTACAGCGGTGACCTGTCCTGCAAGGGGCGGGCGGTCGTGTGATTATCGAAGATGAAAATTGCCGGCCCTTCGTGTATGTCTTCGCGCCAGCGGACGGTGGAAACTTTCGCGCCAGAAACCACTGCCGTGTAATGCTTCTGATCAAAGTGCACGGTTTGAGCAGGAGCGCAGGTCGTCATGTTCGCATTGTCCACTAAGCGTCTGCTCCGGACCATAGATCGAACGAAGAATCGCGTTCAACCACTCCCCGCCCCGGTAAGCCCGTCCTGCTCCCAACTGCTTGTCACTGATATTCGCCGACTTCCGAGGCTGCAGATGTTCACCGGATGCGTTCTCGCAGGATGCTCGAACCTCGTGGCCGAGGTCGGTTGTGCCCGAAGCAATCAACAATGCTGGCCGTGCGATCAACTCCGCATCTGTACCCGCGTGAGCGGTCAAGGGGAGTGCCGTGTCAACCGACGTGGACGTGGGGCCGTCGGGACTGATCGGGTTCGGCGCGACGTAGAACCTCACGGGTCACCGGAGCCGTCTCACCCTCACCGATGAAGAGGAATCGGAGCAGGTACATGATCGGGTTTCCCTCCGTCCACTCGAAGTAGACGTCGGGAATCACGCCGGTGATGTCCCTCGTCCGCAGGAGAACCGCCGCAATGGTGTTGGGGACGGCAGGGCTGTCGACCCAGAGAATCCGGTGCTCGCCGCGCTGTCGTCCGTGGACGAGGAGGTCGGTGCTGAATTCGGAGGAGTCCGTGACGTTGACTTCGATGAAGATGATCGACTCCGCCTCCGGGATGTTGCTTTCGGCGCGCTGCTGCGATTCCTTCTGCCGATACTCGTCCTCGTCGAGACGGTCGACGTCGTGCGCCACCATCGCGAGGTAACCCTTCTCGGCTGCCTCGGCGATGAATTGCAGCGCCGTCTCGTCGAATTCGACGGAGGTTGCCCGTAGTTCGAAGGCTCGCGAGATCCGGGAAAGAAAGGACACCACCATGATCGCGGCGATGAAGAACGACGCCACTTTCACACCGTCCGGGCGTTCGAAAATGTTCGCGATGGTCGTGTAGACGAACAGAACCGCGACAAAACTGAATCCTACGAACAGTTTTCGTTGACCGTGCTTGCGAGCAGACAGTGCAACGGCGACGGTCGCCGACGAGATGAGCACAAGGACGCCGGTTGCGTACGCGGAACTTTGTGCGTCGACGCCGGCGTCGAAGTAGATCGTGACAGTGATGGCGATGACGCTGAACACGAGGACCAGCGGACGCACGGCGCGGGCCCACGACGGTGCCATGCCGTAGCGGGGGAGATACCTCGGAACAAGATTGAGCAACCCTGCCATTGCCGACGCACCGGCAAACCAAAGGATCAGGATCGTGCTGAGATCGTAGACGCTTCCGAAGATCTCACCCAGATAGTCGTGCGCGAGGAAGGCAAGCGCGCGGCCGTTGGCAGCGCCTCCGGGCTGGAACTCGTTCTCCGGGATCAGGATGGTGGTGACCAGGCTCGACGTCAGCAGGAATCCACTCATGATCAGTGCCGCCGTGGTGAGCAGGCGCCGTGCGCCTTTGATGCGGCCGCGTGGATTCTGTTCGGTGTCGTGTGGCTCGCCCTTGATCTGCGGCATGACCGCGACCCCGGTTTCGAAGCCGGACAGGCCGAGCGCCAACTTCGGGAAGACGATCAGCGCTATCAGGATCATCATCGCCGGATTTCCATGCTCGGTGGTCATGGCGCGCGTCCAGTCGGTGACCAACGACGGCGCAGTCGCGATGTGCCACAAACCCACGGAGATGACCACCACGTTCAAGGCGAGGTAGACGGCGACCAATCCGACCGCAATACCGATAGCTTCGGTGAAGCCGCGGAGGAATACCGCAGCGAGGAGCGCAAGCAAAACCAGGGTGACAGCGACGGTGTGTCCGGAGAGAACGGTTGGTGCAAAAGGATTCTCGGCGAGGTGTGCCGTGGCGTCGGCAGCCGAGAGCGTCATGGTGATGAGGAAATCGGTGGCCGCGAAGCCGAGAAGCACGAGAACGAAGATCTTGCCGCGCCACTTGGGCAGCAGCTTCTCGAGCATGGCGATCGAACCCTCGCCGTGCGGACTCTCGCGGGCCACTCGCCGGTAGACCGGGAGCGCACCGAACAGCGTCAGCAGGATCAATACGACTGTCGCGACGGGAGCCAACGTGCCGGCCGCCAGCGCCGCGATACCGGGTTGGTAGCCGAGAGTGGAGAAGTAATCGACACCCGTCAGGCACATCACCTTCCACCACGGGTGGCGCTTCTCCTTCTTCGGCGCCATCCGGTGTGGCCCCAGATGTCCGGCGGGTTCCTCGGTGATGTCCGCGAGCAGCCAGGCCTCGGTGCGTTGTTTCACAGACGGAACCGGGTTTTCAGCCGGGACCTCGTTGTCTGCTGCGGTCACCACGGCGTCACGGCTTCAGATACACATCGTTGAGCGTGACCGTCCGCAGGTTTCGGCTCCGGATGATGTCCACCAGTTGCGGATACACGTGGGTCACGGGCAGATAGTTGAGGTGTCCGATCACTATGGCCCCCGGATTGAAGTACTGGTTCGCCATTTGGAGGATGTACTCCTCGGTGATCAAGGAAGAATCCGACAGTGACCCGAACCAGAGGGTGGGCACGGTGTAGCCGACGCTTGCGGCCACGGAATCGACTGTCGCGTTGTGCCTTCCGTACGGCGGTCGAAAGTACGGCGCCGCGTCCACACCGTAGGTGTTGCGCAGGAACGTTCCGTTCTTCGTCAGCTCGTCGGCGATCTGCTGCTTCGACACGGACGTCAGATCCGGGTGCGAGTAGGTGTGATTGCCGAGCTGAATTTGTCCGCTCTCGACCAGCGGTCTCAGAAGTCCGGCGTTTTCGGTCCACGAGTTGTATTGCCCGTTGACGAAGTACGTCAAACGGATACCGGTGTCTTTTGCGAACTGTGTGTAGAGTCGCACGACTTCGGAGCTGGCCCCGTCGTCAACCGTCAGGGCGAGCAGATCTCCGCCACCTGGCAGGGCGGTCAACGATCCGCCACCGGGCAGTGGCACCCGGGCAGACGGCGGTGGAGGCGGCAACAAGGCGGGCGGCAGATCGGGGACAGGCGCGGGGGCCGCTGGTTCGTCGGCTGCGGCGACCGCCGTCCCGACCGAACGTGACGAACAAGCGGTTCCCATGGTCACCGCGGCGGTTCCGGTCAGGGTTGCTGCTGCGAGGGCACTGAGGAAGCGTCGGCGGTCCACAGGGCGGAGCCTAGAGCAGATTTGCCCAATTCGGACTTCATTCTCAGCGTTCTTTCAGCGAATGACCAGCTGTGTCCGGTATCGACAGGTTCTACTCAGGAACGGTGGATAGCGTGTCGGCCGTGGAACCGCGACCTCGACACTCGGCAAACAGGCACAGGCGTAGGCGTCAACCGCAGCGGTCGACGCTCTCGGTGGGGCGCAAGCTGGCGGCCGCCTCCTTGTCGACGACAATTCTGGTGGGCGTCGGAATCGGGTGGTACGTGCAGTCGGATCTCACGTCGGGGCTGTATCGATCGGACGCGCTCTCCGCTCTCGGTGACGACGCCGGCAGTTCACCAGGCGGGGATACCAACATCTTGTTGATCGGGCTCGACAGTCGTAAAGCGATGGACGGCAGCGATCTGCCGGCAGAGTTCGTCACCGACAAGTTGCATGCGGGGGACAGCGACGTGGGTGGGTACAACACGAACACGCTTATCCTGCTCCATGTTCCGGGCGACGGCGGCAAGGCCAGTGCGGTGGCGATCCCACGCGACGATTACGTCGCGGTGCCCGGCTACGGAATGGCCAAGATCAAGGAAGCCTACGGAATGGCGAAGGCTGACGCGGACGCCAAACTCGTAGCGGACGGTGTGACGGATCCTGCTGCGCGAGAACAGCAAGCACGGGAAGTCGGAAGGCGCTCGACATTGACCACCGTGCAGAATCTGCTCAAGGTTCCGATCGATCACTTTGCCGAAGTGAACCTGATGGGCTTCTACGACGTCGTCTCGGCTATCGGCCCCGTTCAGGTGTGCCTCAACAATCCGGTGCAGGACGACTTCTCGGGTGCCAAATTCCCGGCCGGGGTTCAGACTCTCGATGCGTCACAGGCGCTTTCGTTTGTCCGTCAACGCCACGGTCTCGACAACGGGGACTTGGATCGCACCCATCGGCAACAGGCATTCATCAGTGCGGTGATTGCCAACCTGAAGGGCTCCGGCGTCATCGGCAACATTCCGAAGATGACGGCACTCGCCGACGTGGTGAAGAAGGACGTGGTGATCGATTCCGCCATGGATCCCGTCCGATTCGCTTCTCAGGCAAGCGCTCTCGCGGGTGGGAACATCGACTTCTACACCCTGCCGATCGAGGGATACGAGACCGTCGACGGCCAGGACGTCAACACGGTCGATCCGGCGCGTCTGCGTAGTGAAGTGTCGAGGATCTTCGCGGGAGGCGACTCTGCGTCTGCCCCTGCGATGGACACCGCGATCTCGACCGGGAACGAAGTTGTGGACATCCGCAACGGAACCGCGACGGACGGGTTGGGCGCCGCGTTGGCGTCGGAGGTGAAAGCGTCGGGAGTCGAAGTCGGCGAGGTGAGCACCGCACCTCCGACGGCAAAGTCGGTGGTCAGCTATGGGGCCGGCGCCAAAGCTGTCGCAGAGGCGCTGGCCGAGCAGTTGGGTGTGGTCGCGGTGTCGAACGAGCAGGCAGCGGCCGAATCAGTGTCTGTACTGATCGGTGAGGACAATGCGGAGACCGTGTTCTCGACTGCTCCGGTGCAACCCGGTCCGTCGGTATCGGCCGGGACGATTCCCAATACGGGAGCACAGGGATCACCCATCCGAGCCGACGCGAATGGCGGCATCCCCTGTGTGGACTAACTCTCAGGTAATTCGCACGAAACTCACGCTGACTTCTTCGGTCTGCGGGTCTACATTGGAGAAGTCGAACTCAGTCGGGTACTTCACCTTTGGGGTACCTGACTGAGATTGCGTAGTTGAAAGGATCACCGACATGGCTACAACAGCAGCGGTACAGAATCCGACACGCTCACGTGCCAGGACCATGTCCTTGTCCGAGTACGTGGCCGAGCATCCGGCGCAGCGCGTTTTCCCGCCGACCAGTGAGCGGGCGGCCAGGATGGCGATGCTCATCATGTTCGCCCTGATGGCCGTCACCCTCGTCGTACTGGTAATCGACGAGGCAGGAATTTTCGGATGAAGGCAGCGGTCTTCGGCTGAGCCCGACCTTTAGTTACTCTTGAGTAATGACTGAACAGAAGAGCTGGAATGCGTTCACCGTCGAGCGCGAAGACAACATCGCCCAGGTGACGCTGATCGGGCCGAGCAAGGGCAACGCGATGGGGCCGGATTTCTGGAGTGAACTCCCCGAAATCTTCGCCGACCTCGACGCCGATCCCGAGGTGCGTGCAATCGTCATCGCCGGTTCCGGCAAGCACTTCTCGTTCGGCCTGGACCTGCCGGCGATGAGCGGCGAATTCGGTGCCGTCCTCGCGGACAAGGCTCAGGCGGGCCCGCGCACCAAGTTCCACGACATGATCAAGCGCATGCAGTCGGGCATCAATGCCGTCGCAGACTGCCGCAAGCCCGTCGTCGCAGCTGTGCAGGGCTGGTGCATCGGCGGCGGCGTCGACCTGATCACGGCAGCGGACATCCGCTACGCGAGTGCCGACGCCAAGTTCAGCATCCGCGAGGTCAAGGTCGCGATCGTCGCGGACATGGGCAGCCTCGCGCGTCTGCCCGCGATCATCGGCGACGGACACCTGCGTGAGTTGGCTCTGACCGGCAAGGACATCGACGCAGCGCGCGCGGAGAAGATCGGTCTCGTCAACGACGTGTTCGAAGACGCCGACGCAGTACTGGCCGCGGCGCGCGCGACCGCCAAGGAGATTGCTCTCAACCCGCCGCTCGTGGTCCACGGCATCAAGGACGTGCTCGATCACACCCGCAGCGCGAGCGTGAACGACAGCCTTCGCTACGTCGCAGCCTGGAACGCGGCGTTCCTGCCTTCGCAGGATCTGACCGAGGCCATCACCGCCGTCTTCCAGAAGCGCCCGCCGGTCTTCCAGGGTGAGTAGAAACTGCAAGGGTGAGTAGAAACTGCAAGGGCGAGTAAAAACAGCACAAAAAATCCCCGCACATCTTCCGATGTGCGGGGATTTTCGTAAGGCCTGAGAACTCGAGCTCAGTGACCGCCGTTGGCAGCGAGACGCTTGATCGAAGCCTCGATCTCAGCCTCAGCCTCGGCGCGGCCGACCCAGTTGGCAGCCTCGACGTGCTTGTTCGGCTCCAAGTCCTTGTAGTGGACGAAGAAGTGCTTGATCGCGTCGAGCTCGAACTGTGAGATGTCACCCAGATCCTGGATGTGATCCCAGCGGGGGTCGCCGGCCGGAACGCAGAGGACCTTGTCGTCTCCGCCGGCCTCGTCGACCATCTTGAACATCGCGACTGCGCGAGCCTCGACGATGACGCCGGGGAAGACCGACTCGGGGAGCAGGACCATGGCGTCGAGCGGATCGCCGTCCTCACCCAGGGTGTTTTCGATGAAGCCGTAGTCGGCCGGGTAGCCGAAAGCTGTGTAGAGGTAGCGATCGAGTTTGACGCGACCGGTTACGTGGTCGACCTCGTACTTGTTGCGCTGACCCTTGGGGATCTCGATGGTGACGTCGAACTCCACGCCGATTCCTCGCTGTCGTGTCGGTAATGATTCGTCGGAAGGATATCGGGTCAAGGATAAGGTTGCCTGACCACCCAGTAGGCAGAGCACAGACGGAGGGGCGTTGGCGGGCCAAGGAAAGAAGAAGATCGGCTCGTTGGAAGAGAGTCGACGGCGTAACTTCCGCATCCTTCTGGCGGTCGGTGCAGTTGTTGTACTGGCCGTCGCTGGAGTTGTCGTCGTGAAACTCGGTACGTCGAACGACACTGCCGGCAGCGCGACCGTGACTACGTCGCCGCAGCCTGCTCTCGTGACGCCGTCACCTCAGGTGGTGCCCGTCCCGACGGACGCACCGATCCCGAGCGCGTCGGGAATCGCTGCGGCGATCGGCCCGGCCGTGGCCAACCCGGATCTGGGGAAGTTCACCGGAGTCGTGGCTGACGCATTGACCGGCAACGTTCTGTGGAGCGCAGACCCGTCGACGCCGATGACGCCTGCGTCCACGACGAAGGTGCTCACCGCATCGGCGGCACTGCTGAAGTTGCCGCTCGACCACAGGCTGTCCACGACGGTGGTGCCCGGATCGAGCCCCGGCCAGATCGTTCTGGTCGGCGGCGGGGATCCGACGCTGACGGCGACGCCGAAGGGGCAGAGCGGGTACTACGCCAACGCCGCTCACGTCGCGGATCTCGTCGACCAGATCAAGGCTGCCGGTACGCCGGTGACCAGCGTCGTGGTGGACTCGAGTTTGTTCAAGGGCGACAACATGGCCACCGGCTGGTTCCCCGCTGACATTGCCGCGGGCTACATCACTCCGATCGAATCGGTGATGATCGAAGGTGGTCGGTACGACGGCACTCAAGACGAGTCGCCCCGTTCGGAGACTCCCGCGTTGGACGCGGGCAAGGTCCTCGCTCAGGCACTCGGCGTCGATCCTGCCAACGTGAGTCTCGGCGCGGCGCCTGCCGGTGCCAAGCCGATCGCCACTGTGCAGTCGGCGCCGCTGAGCGACCGGCTGTTGCAGATGATGGAACATTCCGACAACGTGCTCGCCGAGACCATCGGGCGTGAGGTCGCGATTGCCTCTGGAATCGAAGCCTCGTTCACCGGAGCCGTCGACGCGACCGGTAAGACCTTGCAGGCGGCCGGGTTCGACTACAGCGGAGTTTCGCTGCACGATTCCAGCGGACTGTCCGTCGACGATCTCATTCCCGCTCAGGTACTCGATCGCGTCATGACGGCCGCGGCCGGTGACGGTGATCCGAAACTTCGTCCGCTGCTGGACTACCTTCCGGTGGCCGGCGGAACGGGAAGTTTGTCCGACCGCTACGCGTCCGGAAACCGAACCGGTGCGGGTTGGGTACGCGCCAAGACGGGAACTCTCTCGACGGCCAGCGCGTTGTCAGGATTCGTGGTCGATCAGAACGGGCGAGTGCTCACCTTCGCACTGATGTCCAATGACCGGCCGCCAGAAGTGAGCCGTCCTGCCCTGGACGCGATTGCCGGAGCATTGAGGAATTGCGGGTGCCAATAGTGGCCGAAAAGACTCCACACGATGATGAAGCCTCGGCCCCGCTCGGTGGTGCCGTCGACTGGAGTCTTGCCGCCAAAGCCGGGATAAAACTGGCGCGCGGCGGCCCCGCGATGTCTCGCTACACGGCCGAAACGGCAACCGCAGAACTCGCCGAAGCGTCCAAGCGTGCAGAACTGCCGGTTCGTGAGGTGACCGGTTTGGCCGACGGCCTACCGGTCCCGGCCGCTGACGTGCTCGACCGGGCCGGGTGGATCACGGCGGCCTCGCGGTCGATGGCGCATCTCACCGGCGCCGACCCCGACGGCAGTGGCAATCTCATCGTCGGAAAGCCGGCGGGCTTGCAGGCCGGAGCAATGCTGGCGTACCTGTCTTCGGCGATCCTCGGGCAGTACGACCCGTTCACCGGCGAGCACGGCACGCTGCTCCTGGTCACACCGAACATCGTCTCCGTCGAACGGTCCCTTCGGCTGAATCCGAGTGACTTCCGGTTGTGGGTCTGCCTGCACGAGGTCACTCACCGGGTCCAGTTCTCTTCCTCGCCGTGGCTCGCGGAGTACATGAAGGAATCCGTCGAAACGCTCGGAGCGACGGTGGACGAGTCGATGACCGACGTCGTCGGGCGCCTCGCCGCAGAGCTGCGTTCGCGGAAGGAACCCGACTCCAGTGACGGTGCGACGGCGGGCGGGATCATCGGCCTGCTGCGTGCCTCGCAGGCAGAACCCCAGCGTGACGCGCTGGATCGGATGCTCGTGCTCGGCACCCTCCTCGAAGGGCATGCCGACCACGTGATGGACGCCGTCGGCCCTGCCGTGGTGCCGTCGGTGGCCACTATCCGAGCGGCCTTCGACAAGCGTCGGCAGCGCAAGTCCAACCCCGTGCAGCGGATCATCAAGATGCTGCTCGGCATGGACGCCAAGATGGCGCAGTACGTACGCGGCAAGGCCTTCGTCGACGCGGTGGTCCTCAAGGTCGGCATGGAGCAGTTCAACACCATCTGGACCGGGCCCGAGACCTTGCCGTTGCTCGACGAGATCGACAATCCCGACGCGTGGGTAAAGCGCGTTCTCGGCTAGATGCTGCTGCCTGAGACGCCTGCCCTACTCGCGTTGCGACAGGCTGTGCGGGCGTGGACGGTCGCATACGAGCCACGACGCCGTGTGGTCGTCGCCCTGTCCGGGGGAGCCGATTCGTTGGCGCTGACCGCAGCAGCCGTGGCGGAAACCGATTCTGTCGACGCGTTGATCGTGGACCATCGACTACAAGACGGCTCCGATGCCGTCGCACGCTCGGCCGCGGATCAGGCGCTGGCGCTGGGTTGCCGGACCGCGACGGTGCTGACCGTCGACGTAGCCGATGGTGGGAGTCTCGAGGCCGCAGCGCGTGAGGCTCGGTACAACGCCCTGCGCGACGCCAGGACTGACCTCCCGGTTCTGCTCGGACACACGCTCGACGATCAAGCAGAGACCGTCCTTCTCGGACTATCCCGCGGGTCCGGTGGGCGATCGATTCAGGGTATGGCGGCATTCGACGACCCCTGGGGACGGCCGCTGCTCGGCATCCGTCGATCGGTAACCAGGGCGGCCTGCGTCGACCTGGGAATCACGCCGTGGGAGGACCCGCACAACGACAATCCCGAGTTCACTCGTGTCCGTCTGCGGCACGAGGCGTTGCCGCTACTCGAAGAAATTCTCGGTGGGGGAGTTCCCGAGGCGTTGGCCCGAACCGCGACGCAGTTACGTGAGGACGGCGAGGCGCTCGACGAGTACGCCGAGGCCCTACTCCTACGGGTTGTCGTCGACGGAGAAGTGGAAGTGGACACACTTGCCGAAGCCCCCACCGCAATCCGTCGACGCGCTCTACGGGCCTGGCTACTGCAAGGTGGCGCAAAAGCATTGACCGACAAACAATTACGCGCGGTCGACGCCCTGGTGATCGACTGGCGGGGGCAAGGCGGCGTCGCGATCGGGGGCGGAACACCGGAGGCGAGGTTGGTGGCGGCCCGGCGACGTGGCAGGCTGATCCTCGGATTCGAAGACCGACGAAGGGTTTGACGCGTGTACGAGGGCGACATCGCATCGGTACTGATCTCCGAAGAACAGATCCGTGCTCGAACGGCGGAACTGGCTGAGGACATCGCCAAGCGTTACCCGACAGGCGCCCCCGAAGGGGATCTCCTGCTGATCGGCGTCCTCAAAGGTGCGGTCTTCTTCATGACCGACTTCGCCCGCGCCCTGCCGATCCCGTCGCAGATGGAATTCATGGCCGTCAGCTCCTACGGATCCTCGACCTCGTCTTCGGGCGTCGTCCGCATCCTCAAGGACCTCGACAAGGACATCGCCGGTCGCCACGTGCTGATCGTCGAGGACATCATCGACTCCGGTCTCACGCTGTCGTGGTTGATGCGCAACCTCAAGACTCGTAACCCCGCTTCGCTCGAGGTCGTCACCTTGCTCCGCAAGCCCGACGCGGTCAAGATCGACGTCGACGTCCGGGACGTGGGCTTCGACATCCCCAACGAGTTCGTCGTCGGTTACGGCCTCGACTACGCCGAGCGGTACCGCGATCTGCCGTACATCGGCACCCTGGACCCCGAGGTCTACGGCGGCTGAGCCTGCTCGCCGGTAACACCACTGACTCGTGCACCGATAGCGTCGCTGTCGCCTTCGACCGTGGAGGCAACTTGGACGAGCACGGAGGTATCGGGCCTGATGGGTCTCATGGACGGGTTGATCGGTAACGCTGGAAAAATCGATCCCGCTGCGGCGCACCACGAATACGCACGTCTGCTCGGCCACGGCGAGCAGGTTCATGCGGCGTATCAGTTGGTTCGCGACGCATTTCTGTTCACGAATCGGCGACTCTTGATGGTCGACAAGCAGGGGCTGACGGGCCGCAAGATCGAGTACCACAGTGTGCCGTACCGGTCGATCACCCACTTCGCGGTCGAGACAGCCGGAACCTTCGATCTCGACGCCGAGCTGAAGATCTGGATCTCGGGGAACGCGACACCGATCCAGAAACAGTTCACCAAGCAGGTCGACATCTACGAAGTCCAGGCGATCCTGTCGCATTTCGTCGTGTCCTGACGGACAGCTGAGCGCCCTCGCCGCGACGTACTGTCGGTCCCATATGAAACCGTTGGGTCGGTTGGGATCGACGAGGCGAGGGAGTTCTGGTGACAACTGCCAACAGAGAAGCGGAAAGATCGCTCGACGAGGTCGTCTGGGACGCGATCGACGGAGACACGAATCTGCCTGATGCGGCGAAGTATCTCGTTCTTGCAGCACTCGAGGGTGATGATGCACTCAGCAAGCAGATCGGCGGTGCGGAACAGCTGAGAACCCGACCCGAAACCGCCGGCGGCCCAGACGAAGAACCAGTTGGGGCATTCCTTACATCCATTTCGGTCGCCGGCTTCCGCGGCATCGGGCCGAAAGCCGTTCTCGATCTGCATCCTGCGCCCGGCATCACCATCGTCAGTGGGCGCAACGGGTCGGGTAAGTCGAGTTTTGCCGAAGCTCTTGAATTTGCAGTCACCAGCTCGAGCTACCGGTGGAAAAACAAGGCGAAACTATGGGCTGACAGCTGGCGAAACTTACACAGCCCGGATCCATGCGAGGTGCGTGTCGGGCTGACCGTCGAGGGTTCCCAACCGACCGTCGTCGGCGTCGACTGGCCGATCGGTGCCACGTTGCACGACAACCAAGCGTGGACCCAGACGGGCAAGCAGAAGCGCACTGTCGGCACCGACGAACTCGGATGGAAGTCCGCCGTCGAGCTGCATCGGCCGATCTTGTCTTACGACGAGATCGGAGGGCTGGTGGAGGACAGCCCGTCGACGCTGTACGACGCACTTGCAAAGCTGTTGGGACTGGACGAGATCGCCGACGCTGAGAAGCGGCTCATCGCCGCGCTGAAGGCTGCCAAGATTCCGCGTCAGCGCGCGAATGAAGATCTGCGTCAACTCAAGCAAATCGTCGCTGAATCAGCAGACGAGCGTGCACAATCCGCCGTCACTCAGTTGAAGAAGCGGACTCACGATCTCGACGAAGTGCTTGCGCTCGCGACAGGCTCCGGCTCGGCTGTTGCTCCCACCTTGTCTGGTCTGCGCAGGTGCGCGACTCTGGCGGTCCCGCAGAAGTCGGCGATCGAGGTGGTTGTCGCCGATCTCCGGGTTGCGGTCGCCGACACCGTCGAGCACGCCGGCGATGCTTTGTCCGTAGTGGAACAGCGCAGCGATATCCTCGACAGAGCAATTCAATTGCACAGTGGCACAGGCATAATCGAATGTCCGGTATGCGCGGAGGGGGTGCTGGATGACGCCTGGGCTGCCCAATCCCGAACGCGCCTCGCGGAACAGAACAGCAAGCTGGGTAAGTATCGGCAGTCTCGGCGCGATCTTGACAACGCATGTCGGGCGGCAAAGGAATTGCTGAACGAGCTGGTACGGCTGGAATCGGTCGACGGCCAGGAATTGGAGTCGTTGACCCGGTACCGAGATTCAGTGGTCGCTGCCCAAGGTGCGCCGACCGGAGTAACCGAACTCGCCGAGCACATCGAGAAGACCTTGCCTGCGGTGATCGACGCTGCGAACGCCGTGCGCGAAGAGGCGTCGCTCGCAATCGCTGAGCAGGAAGACACATGGGCTCCGATCGCGGGTCGTTTGATGACGTGGGTCAACCTCGAGCGTGACGCACGTTTGAGTGATGACACCGTCAAAGTCCTGGATGCGGCGAAGAAGTGGGTAGCCGCCCACGCGGCAGAACTGCGGAATCAGAGACTCGAGCCGATCGCGGAGCAGGCGCGCGAGATTTGGTCGGAGCTCAGGCAGGAAAGCAACGTCGACATCGGGTCGATCAGCCTGGAAGGCAGCAATACTCGACGCAGGGCGGTGCTGAAAGGGTCGGTGGACGGAGTGCCGACCGAAGCATTGGCGGTGATGAGTCAGGGGGAGTTGCACGCTTTGGCGCTTGCACTGTTCATTCCGCGTGCGACCACACCGAACAGTCCGTTCCGCTTCATCGTTCTCGATGACCCGATTCAGGCGATGGACCCGGCCAAGATCGACGGGTTCATCCGAGTGTTGTCGAAGTTGTCGGAGACACGGCAGGTCATCGTGTTCTCCCACGACGACCGATTGGCCACCGCGATACGGCAACTTGCGGTGAATGCGCGACTGGTCGAGGTTGCACGTGAGACCGGATCGCAGGTCTGTGTCGCAGAGACACTGAACCAGGCGACTCGTTATGTGGACGACGTCCGCGCGCTGGTGCTCGACGAGAACGTTCCCGACGAGGTCAAGCGCCGAGTGGCGCCAGGTTTGTTCCGGTTGGCATTGGAATCCGCGGCGCAACAAGTGTATTACGCGAAGCAGCACAAGGCGGGCGAGAGTCGGGTCGACACCGAGAACCGGTGGACGTCGGTGAAAAAGACGAGGGACAAGATCGCGCTCGCGGTGTACGGCGATGCCGAGAAGCCTTTGTCACAGTGGCAAATTCTGCGAGAAGGGCGCAAAGCGACGCTCAACATTGCTAACGCCGGCTCGCATGTCGGGGCCGACATGTCGATCACGAGGAGCGAAGTGAATGACCTCAGGAAGACGGTCGACGGGATCCTCGCGGAATGACAACACAGATGCCGCCGGCTGTCGTGCTGCGAAATGCGGAGCTACTGCTCGATGGAAGTGTCGGTGCTGCTGGAAGTTCGGCACGGTTGGCTGCATTTCTGGCCAGGCAGGCATTGGAGGAACTGGTAGCCGAACGGTGCATCGCGCTGAATGCCGAAGCGCCGCAAGCAAGCATGCGCTCGCGATTGGTGATACTGCGTTCCCTCGACACACCGGCACGTGCCGACGCCGCAGCAATGGCATGGAACAGATTGAGCAACGTCTGTCACCACCATGCCTACGAACTTGCGCCGACCGTCGCCGAGGTGCGGCATTTGTGTGGAGTTGTTGCCGTCCTGTTGGAGAGTGGCTGACTCCAAGCTAGTTCACTGAAATCGACGAGGAGGGTGGCGAGTTCCGCGCCCACCTCGAGCTTGCCGCACTCGCTATCGCGCTCAAGAACGTGTGATCGTCCTTCAAGCCGTGGAGCACGCTCAGATGGACGAGGCCAACCCATTCGAGAGCTTTACTCGCGCGTTGAAGAGCGATCAGTAGCGAGTCTCGAAGTTGGAGTCGGGGATCGCGTCACTGCTCATGGGACTGTCCGAGTTGAGGCTTGACCGATCACACGGTGTTCGTGATTTCGTGTTCAAGTCGAGTGAGGTCGACAAGATGCTGCGGACCGCATACCTGTTGCGGGAGTTGGGAGATGGGGTCGCCATGTCGGACAACGAATCCGACGTGGCGATCGAGATCGCAAGACGGCGTGATGGATCGGTTGTCGTATTTCCCGCTCTCGCCGCCTAGTCCGACCGACCCGTACTGCAAATGAGCCTGTAACAGCCGCTGGGTTCGTCGGTGGCTGTTACAGGTCCAACCTCAGAGCGTCAGCAGTTTCT
Source organism: Rhodococcus sp. IEGM 1306 (assembly GCF_036541985.1). Taxonomy (NCBI): domain Bacteria; kingdom Bacillati; phylum Actinomycetota; class Actinomycetes; order Mycobacteriales; family Nocardiaceae; genus Rhodococcus; species Rhodococcus sp. IEGM 1306. Next base: position 526,860 of record NZ_JAZHFF010000003.1, on the reverse strand, counting down.
TCTGCACCTTGCCCATGGCGTTGCGGGGCAAGCTGTCGACCAGACAAACCTGGCGAGGACGCTTGTGGATCGACAGCGATTCGGCGACGAAGTCCGAAACCACTGCGCAGTCGGCTACCTCCCCGACGATGAAGGCGACTATGCGCTGTCCGAGGTCGTCGTCCGGCACACCGACGACGGCGGCCTCGTGAACCCCCGGGTACGCCAGAAGCGCCTGTTCCACCTCGCCTGCACCGATGCGGTATCCACCGGACTTGATCATGTCGACAGACTCGCGTCCGACGATGCGGTGGAATCCGCTGTCGTCGATCACCGCGATGTCGCCGGTGCGGAACCAGCCGTCCTCGGTCATGGATTCCGCTGTCTTCGAGGGGGTCCCGAGGTACTCGTCGAAGAGCACGGCTCCCGCGACTTCCAGTTGCCCAAGCTGCTCACCGTCGTGCGCCGACAGTTCACCGTTCTCGCCGCGCAACCTCGTTCTGACTCCGGGAACAGCGTGGCCGACCCAACCCGGGCGACGTTCGCCGTCGTGCGTCGTGCTGACGGTGATGAGAGTTTCACTCATTCCGTAGCGCTCGACGGGAGCCAGCCCGGTCAGCGATTTCATCCGCTCGAACAACGGAACCGGAAGTGGCGCGCTGCCGGACACGAGCAGACGCGCGGATCGCAATGCGGCTGCCGCCGAGGGATCTCCGCACACTCGTGACCAGACGGTCGGAACACCGAAATACAGCGAGCCACCCGCTGCGGCGTACGACTCCGGGGTCGGTCTGACAGTGTGAATCAGCGGTGAACCGACGCGTAAGGCGCCCAACACGCCGAGAATCAACCCGTGGACGTGGAAGAGGGGTAGCCCGTGGACGAGTGTGTCTTCCGGAGTCCAATTCCACACGTGGGCAAGCGCGTCGAGATCCGCTGCGATCGCTGCTCGCGAGAGGACGACGCCTTTCGGTGCTCCTGTGGTTCCCGAGGTGTACATGATCAGGGCGGTGGCTGCCGCGTTCGGTTCGGGATACGACGTCGACGATCGTGCGTGAATATCGATGGGGATCAACGGGATACTCGAATCCGACAGTCCTTCTCCGAGTAGCAGTTCGGCCTTCGAATCGGCGATGATGTGCTGACGTTCTAGCGGGCCGGAGTCGGGTGGGATCGGGACCACGGCAACACCGGCGATCAGCGCGCCGGTCACAGCAACCACCGTATCGACGCCGGCGGCGGCCTGTACTGCTACTCGCTGCGCACCGTGGATTCGATCGGCGACCGCGGTGGCGGCGGCCAACAGGTCGGCGCGAGAGAGGGTTGCGCCTTCGCCGAAACTGACCGCCGCTCCGTGATCGTCGAAGATGTGGGGGTCGAGGGAGCGCAAAAGTGTGGATTCGCTGTTCATCGCGAGTTCCCTTTCTTTGAGCGAAGATTCAGACGGACCATGGAACAACGAACAGCAGCCAGGCGAGGATCGGCGTCACGACCATGATGGTCATGCCCCACCGCATCGTCAGCCCGAACACCACGTCGCGTTCTTCCGGAGCGGCGTTCGCCACCACCAGTGCGCCGTTGGTCGAGAACGGACTGCAATCGACCAGAGACGACGAGATCGCCAGCGCGATGACCAGACCGGTTGCATTGACCTGACCGGTCATGAGGAATGGAATTGCCAAAGGGATGAGTGCGCCGAGGATTCCCGTGGTGGACGCAAACGCCGATACGATCGCGCCGATCAGACAGATCAAGAAGGCCGCGAGAAGTGGAATGCCCACGTGCGCTACCGAATCCCCGAGCCACTGGACGGTGTTCTGGTTCTGAAGTAGGGCCACGTACGTGACGATTCCGCCGATGAGGAGCACGGTGCCCCAGCTGATCTTGTCGACGGCTCCGCGGGCGGAGGCCGGGAAGATCAGGGTGAGGAGTACCGCGACGGTCAGTGCGGTGAATCCCACGTCGAGGTCGAAGACCAAGGCGCCGAGTGCAAGTGACGCCAGTCCGAGCAAGGTGAGTCGCCGCTCGAGATTGAGTGCTCCCTCGTGCGGAGCGGTCCCACCCGAGGACCTACCGCCACCCTTCGAGCTGTCGCCGGAACCCGAACCGGTGATGGTGTCGCCACCGCCCGACGCGTTTCCGACTGCGTTGACGAGCACGCGCTCGGAGGCGCCGCGCGCAATCAACGCGCGTCCGCCGAACGAGACGTACGCGATGGCAGCGACAACGGCCGCGGCCGCGAAGGTCGAGACGAACAGCAAGGCCGGGCTCGACGGGAGACCGTTCTGGCGCATGACGTCGTTGGTGATCACGCCGAAGATTCCGATGGGGGAGAAGCTGCCCGCCGTTGCGCCCTGGACGACCATGAAGCCCATCAGCATGGGGTGGATCCGGTAGCGGGTGGCGAAGCCCATCGCCACGGGCGCGATGATGGCGACGGCAGCGGGACTGACCGCGCCCATGGCGGTCACTGCCGCGCACACCGCGAACATCGCCCACGGCACGAGGGCCACTCGTCCTCTGACCGCCCGCACTGCCGCGTGAATGATCCAGTCGACCGTGCCGTTGTTTCTGGCCAGCGCGAACAGGTAAGTGACACCGACCAGGATGACGAAGAGGCTGGCCGGGAAACCGTCGAGGATCTCGCTGGTATCGACGGTGAAGACCAGTGTTCCGACGACGAAGGCAGCCACCAGGGCGAGTGCACCCATGTTCACCGACCTCACGGTGGATATGACGAACACCAGGACAAGTACTGACAGGGCTATGACATTTGCCATCGAACTCTCAATCCGTTCGCGACCAGCTTGTGGTCTGCATCACTTGGAATTGGCCTAGCCTCTCTGCCACTGCGCCATTTGTCAAGTACACTCCGAGGCATGAATTCGACGTCATCGCCCGGCTCGCGCTCGGGCCTGCCCGGACGATTGAAGCGTCCGCGTCTGTACGAGCAGTTGGCCGAGCACATCTCGAATTTCATCGAGGCTCAAGGTCTTTCGCCCGGCGATCGGCTTCCTCCCGAACGCAGCCTGGCTGCCGAACTCGGCGTGAGTCGCGCGTCGCTCGCTCAGGCGCTCGTTGCCCTCGAAATCCGGGGCCGAGTCGAAATCCAGCACGGCAACGGTGCAGTGATTCGTGAAGCTCCGACGCCTGACGCGGGCCGCTCTGCGGACTCGGGAGTGCGGTTGAAAGACCGAACCGTCGACGAACTGACTGCGGCCAGGGAAGCGATCATGGCCGGTCTGGCGCGGGCGGCGGCGTCGAATCCCAACGCTGCGCTGCGGGTCGCGATGCTGACCGACGACGGGACCGCGAGGAACTTCGCCGAGACGTGGCGCTGCATCCGGCACCTGGCCGGAGGTGGCTTGTTGGCTGATCTCGACGACACCATCGCCCAGCAGGCGGACGTGCCCGAATCCTCGGTTCGGCTGTCTGCGCGGTTAGATCGGCTCGCACACCGGATCATCGACGGTGACCCGTCGGGCGCCGCTGACGCTGTTGCGGGAATCCTCTCCGACACGGCCTGACGAATAACGACGGACGAGCGTCGGAAAAGCGCACGATAACCACTGTGAGCGTGTTCGCTCACGGGAAACTGTGCTGCGACGTAGCCCGGGAACCTGATCGGCAATACGCACGTTGAACACAGTGACGACCGTTCCGACCAAGCGGCACGGCTGCTGGCGGGCATCGATGGGGCCGATCGCGGTAACCTGCAGGTGTCCGGTTGGCAGCCGGAAGGCGACCTGGCAGACCCGCACTCTCGAAAGGACCGGCCACATCGGCCGACCTGTATGAACCGTAAGACTGTGTTCCGTAACGTGCTACTCGTAGCCGTCGTGCTGTTGGTGATCTATGCCTTCAGTTACTTCAGCAACGACACCCGCGACTTCAAGACCGTCGACACCTCGGTCGCGATCTCCCAACTCGACGCCAAGAACGTTGCGTCGGCGCAGATCGACGACCGTGAGCAGCAGGTTCGTCTGTGGCTCAAGAACGGCAACGACGCCACCGACGGTAAGACGCAGATCCTGGCGAAGTACCCCGCGAGTGCGTCGGAGCAGATCTTCGACAAGGTCGAAGGCGCCGGAGCGGACAAGTTCAACACGACGGTCACTCAGGAGAGTTGGCTGACGTCGATCCTTCTGTTCGTGCTGCCGATGATCATTCTGTTCGGCATCTTCTTCTTCGTCATGAACCGGATGCAGGGCGGCGGTGGTCGCGGCGGAGTCATGGGATTCGGTAAGTCGAAGGCCAAGCAGCTCACCAAGGACATGCCGAAAACCACGTTCGCCGACGTCGCCGGTGCGGACGAGGCTGTCGAAGAGCTGTACGAGATCAAGGACTTCCTGCAGAACCCGGCTCGCTACCAGGCACTCGGCGCCAAGATTCCGCGCGGTGTGCTGCTGTACGGCCCTCCCGGAACCGGTAAGACGCTGCTCGCTCGCGCTGTCGCAGGCGAAGCCGGCGTCCCGTTCTTCACCATCTCCGGTTCTGACTTCGTCGAGATGTTCGTCGGTGTCGGTGCTTCGCGCGTTCGCGACATGTTCGAGCAGGCCAAGCAGAACAGCCCCTGCATCATCTTCGTCGACGAGATCGACGCCGTCGGTCGTCAGCGCGGCGCAGGCCTGGGCGGCGGACACGACGAGCGCGAGCAGACACTCAACCAGTTGCTCGTCGAGATGGACGGCTTCGGTGATCGCACCGGCATCATCTTGATCGCCGCAACCAACCGTCCCGACATCCTGGATCCCGCACTGCTGCGTCCGGGACGCTTCGATCGCCAGATTCCGGTCGGGGCCCCCGACCTCGCCGGTCGCCGCGCGATCTTGCGCGTGCACTCGCAGGGCAAGCCGATCGATCCCAACGCCGACCTCGAAGGTCTCGCCAAGCGGACCGTCGGCATGTCCGGCGCCGATCTTGCGAACGTCATCAACGAGGCTGCGCTGCTCACCGCACGCGAAAACGGGACCGTCATCACCGAAGCGTCGCTCGAGGAATCGGTGGACCGTGTTGTCGGTGGACCGCGGCGTAAGAGTCGCATCATCAGCGAGCACGAGAAGAAGATCACGGCGTACCACGAGGGCGGTCACACGCTGGCTGCTTGGGCAATGCCTGACATCGAGCCGGTCTACAAGGTCACGATCCTCGCTCGCGGTCGCACCGGCGGTCACGCGATGACGGTGCCCGAGGACGACAAGGGTTTGATGACGCGTTCGGAGATGATCGCTCGTCTCGTCATGGCAATGGGTGGACGCGCCGCCGAGGAGCTGGTGTTCCACGAGCCCACCACCGGAGCGTCGTCGGATATCGACATGGCGACCAAGATCGCCCGCGCAATGGTCACCGAATACGGCATGAGCGCCAAGCTCGGCGCAGTTCGCTACGGACAGGAGGGCGGGGATCCGTTCCTCGGCCGTTCGATGGGCGTTCAGTCCGACTACTCCCACGAGATCGCCCGCGAAATCGACGAGGAGGTGCGCAACCTCATCGAGGCAGCGCACACCGAAGCGTGGGCCATCCTCAACGAGTACCGCGATGCGCTCGACCTCATCGCGACCGAACTGCTCGAGCGTGAGACGTTGACTCGCAAGGACCTCGAGAAGATCCTTGCCGGCGTCGAAAAGCGTCCGCGCATCACGGCTTTCAACGATTTCGGTGGGCGTACGCCTTCGGATCGTCCGCCGGTGAAGACTCCGCGCGAACTCGCAATCGAGCGCGGCGAGACGTGGCCGGAGCCCGCTGCCGCACCTGTTCTCGTCAAGGCAGGCGCACCCAACAGCGGTGCCCCCAACGGTGGTGTCCCCAACAACGGTGGTCTCCCCAACAACGGCAACCAGGGACCTTCCAACGGCTACGCACAGCCTTCGTACCCACAGCCGAGTGCTCCGCAGCAGACGCCGCAACCGGGAACACCGGACTACGGAGCGCCCGCCGGATGGTCGGCACCGGGTTGGCCTCCGCGTGAGAATCCGTCTCCGACGTACCCCGGACAGCAGTCGGGTGGATACACCGGTGGACAGAGTCCGACCCCGCCGAACCAGTCGCAGGGCCAGTACGGACAGCCCCAACACGGTCAGCCCCAGCCCGATCAGGGGCAGTACGGTCAGCCGCATCCGGGCCAGCAGGCGTACCCGGAGCAGCCGCATCCCGGCCGCCGTTACCCCGCGCAGCCCGATTACCCGGTGCAGTACCCGGACGGTGGACCCTTCGCCGATCCGAATCGGGGAAACCCGTCAGGCGAAAACCAGTGGCAGAGCCCCACGCCGGAACAACCGCAGACTCCGCCGCCGCATCATTCGGCTGAGGACGACGGCCCGAGCACCGCTCGCTGGGACGGACCGGACGGATCTCGCTGACCCTGCGCCACTAGGCTCTGCGGCGGGGGACCTGTGAACAATTCTCGAGGAGAGTTCGGTTGTCGGTGAATGATGTGGCCAGTGAACTGGTGTCGCTCGGAACGGGCCGCCCGTTCGATCAGGCGCGGGCAGAGGCTGCCGTACGGGAATTGTTGATCGCGGTCGGTGAAGATCCGGAGCGCCCAGGCCTGCTCGACACGCCGGCCCGGGTTGCGCGCTCGTACAAGGAGATCTTCGCGGGTCTGTACTCCGAGCCCGACGACGCGTTGAACACGACCTTCGACGAGGGTCACCAGGAATTGGTGCTCGTGCGAGACATTCCGATGTTCTCGACGTGCGAGCACCACCTGGTGTCCTTCCACGGCGTCGCCCACGTCGGCTACATCCCGGGAAAGTCGGGCAAGGTCACCGGTTTGTCGAAGCTCGCGCGCGTCGTCGATCTGTACGCCAAGCGTCCGCAGGTTCAAGAACGCCTGACCAGTCAGATCGCGGATGCATTGATGCGCAAGCTCGACCCGCGTGGAGCCATCGTCGTCATCGAAGCCGAGCATCTCTGCATGGCGATGCGCGGTATCCGCAAGCCCGGAGCCAGCACGACCACGTCTGCGGTTCGTGGGCTCCTGCAATCCAGCGCGGCCTCACGGTCCGAAGCGCTGGACCTCATCCTGCGTAAGTGAGCGAGATGTCCGCGGCTCCCGTTGCAGGCAGCGATCCGGCCCGGATGGTCGTGATGGGGATTCTGAACGTCACCGCCGATTCGTTTTCCGACGGTGGTCAATTTCTCGATCGTGACGCGGCGATCGCTCGCGGGCTCGAACTGCAACGCATAGGCGTCGACATCGTCGACGTCGGCGGCGAGTCGACGCGCCCGGGAGCCACCCGCGTCGATCCGAAACTCGAGGCCGATCGCATTGCCCCGGTGATCGAAGAACTCGTGGCAGCCGGAATTCGCGTCAGCGTCGACACGATGCGTGCTTCCGTCGCCGCCGCCGCGATCGAAGCGGGCGTAGGCATCGTCAACGACGTATCGGGCGGTCGCGCAGACCCCGACATGGCATCCGTTGTGGCCGACGCCGGAGTGCCCTGGATCCTCATGCATTGGCGCTCGGCCGGTGACTACGTCCACCGCGGCAGCGCCGATCAGTACGACGACGTGGTCCGCGACGTCCGTGACGAACTGCTGTCGCAGGTCGATCTGGCGTTGAAGGCCGGTGTCGATTCGTCGTCGATCATCCTCGACCCCGGCCTCGGGTTCGCGAAGAACGCCGACCACAACTGGGCACTGTTGCGAGCACTACCCGAGTTCAACGCGACCGGATTCCCGGTGCTCGTCGGAGCCTCCCGCAAGCGTTTCCTCGGGTCTCTGCTCAGCGATCCCGACGGCAATCCCCGTCCGCCCGGTGGGCGCGAGACTGCGACGGCCGTGGTCTCCGCGCTTGCGGCGCGTGAGGGTGCCTGGGGAGTTCGGGTGCACGACGCACAAGCCTCGCTCGACGCCATTGCCGTGGTCGACGCCTGGAACCGTGGACGAGAAAGGGCCTGACATGGGGGACCGAATCGAATTGCGCGGGCTGAAGGTTCGCGGCAACCACGGAGTGTTCGACCACGAGAAGCGTGACGGTCAGGACTTCTTCATCGACATCACCGTGTGGATGGACCTGGCTCCAGCCGCAGCGTCGGACGACCTGACTCAGACTCTGCACTACGGCGAGTTGGCGGAGGCCGCCGCAGCCATCGTCGCCGGCCCGTCGCGCGATCTCATCGAGACCGTCGCTGCGGAGATCGCGGACGACGTCATGAAGGATTCGCGGGTCGAGAGCGTCGAGGTCGTGGTCCACAAACCTTCGGCACCGATTCCGCTGGTCTTCGCGGACGTCGCCGTCGTCGCACATCGGACCAGATCGGTATGACGCGCGCTGTTCTGTCGATCGGTTCCAACATCGGCGACAGCGTGGCTCACCTGCAGTCCGTCGTCGACGGGCTGGGCAGCGCTGTCGTTGCTGTCTCACCGGTCTACTCGACGGCGCCGTGGGGTGGCGTCGAGCAGCAGGATTTCTACAACGCGGTGGTGGTGGTCGACGATCCCGAGGCCGACGCCGCTGAGTGGCTTCGCCGATCGCAAGCGCTCGAGGAAGCCGCAGACCGGGTGCGTGAACAGCGGTGGGGACCCCGGAGCCTGGACGTGGACGTGGTCGACTGCGAAGGCGTTGTCAGTTCCGATCCGGCGCTCACACTTCCGCATCCGCGCGCGCATCTTCGGGCATTCGTGCTCGTTCCCTGGCTGGACGTCGACCCTGATGCGACGCTGATCGTCGACGGCCAGAAGTTGTCGGTGGCAGAAATTCTCGACGGCCTCGATCGCAGTGAGCGCGAAGGTGTCCGCACTACCGATGTGGTGCTTGCGCGGTGACCGAAAACGACAAGGGTTTGAAGCCGACCCGGATCAGTGAACTCGCGGTACTCGCCGCAGTGGCGGCCGTGGCCACCTGGATTCTGATTCGCGTGTTCTACGGTTCGATGCCGCCCATCCCTGTTTATGCGGGAGCGTCGCTGTACTTCGTGGCTGTTGCCGAGGCCGTCTTCGCTTTTGTCATTCGTTCGCGCGTCAAGAATCGTCAGGTCGGTGACGGGCTCAGTCAGCTTCATCCGATCACCGCCGCCCGCGCACTGGCATTGGCAAAAGCATCCGCTTTGGTCGGTTCAGCTACCGTCGGTGTCTGGGTCGGAGTGTTGGTGTATCTCATCCCACAGCGCTCGGTTCTGCAGGCCGCGGCCTCCGACACGCCGGGCGCGTGGGTGGGGTTGGGCGCCGCAATTGCGCTGGTAGCGGCAGCTCTGTGGCTCGAACATTGTTGCAAGACGCCGGAAGATACACCTGACGAGCCTGCGCACTGACAGCCTGGTCGGCAAATCACCCACCGAGGTACGTGGCGACCCCGGTCTCGGCAAGTACCCTGGCAACCATGACAAATTCTGGTCGATCGAAGTCTGCGCGCCGAAGCAAGCGCAGCGCGAGCCAGATGATCATTGCTGCTCTTCTGGCACTTGCTGTCATTGCTTCGCTGTTTCTGATCTTCAGCAACAGCGTTCAGCTTCTTCGGGTGGGTCTGGTCGTCGCTCTGTGGGCAGCCACCCTCGGCGCTATCGCCATGACCAAGTATCGGCGTGAGTCGGCACTGGACAAAGCCAAGGTTGCCGATCTGCAGACCGTGTACGAACTGCAGCTCGAACGTGAAATTTCTGCTCGACGCGAGTACGAACTGAGCGTCGAAGGTCGCGTGCGACGTGAGGTGACCGCGGACGCGGAGGAGCTGGCCGGGTTGCGCGCCGAATTGGTAGCGCTGCGCCGAAACCTCGAAGCACTGTTCGAAGGTGGGCTGCTGCCCGAACAGACCGCGCTCAAGACCGATTCGACGCGAGTGCCGGAACTCGGCGGTAGTTCGTACGGCGCGTACCAGCCGGCACCGTCGGGGTTGTACGTTCCCGGCGCCGGCCAGAGCGGGCCCAGCCAACCGGCACCGAACGTCGGCGGCTTGGCTTCGCCCAACGACGATCCGGTGACTGCTGAGACAACCGTCGTGTTCGCGGAGACGTCGTGGCGTGACAGCAGCTTCGTGGCGCCGCGCGTCATCCCGACCCAGAAGTCGCAAGAAACGCAGAAACCCCAGAGCGGGAACCAAGCACCGAGTTCTCCGGTGAGTTCCTCGCCGTCACGAACGGTGAAAGACGTTCCGGTGAAGAAGGATCCGGAGCCGGTCGCGCCGGTCGAGCCTGAAGTCAAGGCTCCCGCCCAGGCCCCGAAGATCGAAGACGCCGTCATCGAAGACGCTGTCGTCGAAGAGGTGCACGAAGTTGTCGCGGAAGGTGAACCCGAACCCGCTGCGGAGCCTGATGCCGAGCCGCGCCGTCGTCGCCGTGCTGCCCCGGAGGATGCCGCCAGCGGTGCTCATTCCAACGGATTGACCGTCGCCGAAATCATGGCAAACCTGAGTTCGAACAATCCGTCCGAAGGCTCCGGTCGACGTCGTCGCCGAGAGGACTGAGTCGCAGATCACTCGCCCGGCCATGGCATGACGGTTCGGGCGAAGGATATCCTCGGACGCAGAACGTCTGGTACCCGCCGAGCGGGACTGGAACGAACGAGAGGAATCCGGTGACTTCCTTCGGGATCACTAATGGACCTGCACCTGCGCGATTGACGGTAGGAATTGTCTCCGCAGGCCGGGTCGGAACAGCTGTCGGTGCCGCATTGGAGCGAGCCGGTCATGTTGTCAGCGCTTGCTCCGCCGTCTCCAGCGCCTCGGTCGCCCGCGCTGTGAAGCGGCTTCCCGATACCGAAATTCTTCCGGCTGCCGACGTCGCAGCTCGCTCCGAGCTGCTGATTCTCGCCGTTCCTGACGACCAGCTTGCGGATCTTGTTCGAGGTCTCGCGGCCACCCAGGCCGTCAAGCCGGGCACGCTCGTCGCCCATACGTCCGGTGCCAACGGCATCGCGATCCTGGCCCCGCTGACCGAACTGGGCGCGCTGCCCTTGGCCATCCATCCGGCGATGACGTTCACCGGTCACGACGAGGACACTGCGCGTCTGTCGTCGGCATGCTTCGGAATCACTGCTGCCGACGACATCGGATACGCGATCGCGCAGTCACTGGTTCTCGAGATCGGCGGCGAGCCCGTCCGAGTACGCGAGGAGAACCGCGCGCTGTACCACGCGGCACTGGCGCACGGCAGTAATCACCTGGTCACGCTCGTGGTCGACGCCGTCGAGGCGCTGCGAGCGTCGTTGCAGGGTGACGAGCTGCTCGGTCAGCAGTTGGTCGACGGAGATCCGGGTGGGGTGGCCGAGCGTGTCCTGCAGCCGCTGCTGTCGGCGGCCTTGGACAACGCGCTACGACGCGGTCCCTCGGCGTTGACCGGCCCGGTGGCACGCGGTGACGCTGCTGCCGTCGACACACATTTGCGCGTACTGACAGACCTGGATCCGGAGCTCGCTGCCGGCTATCGAGCGATGTCCTTGCGATCGGCCCAGCGGGTGGGCGCCCCCACCGAATTGTTCGACATCTTGACTGAAACGGGAGGTGACCGTCGTGAGTGATCTGCAGGGCGGATACAAGCGCGGCGAACTGACGGTGCACCACGATCCGGACAAGCTTCGGCGCGTCTCGCGGGCACTGCGCGGTGTCGGGCGTCAGGTGGCGCTCGTTCCGACGATGGGTGCGCTGCACGCCGGCCACATCGAACTGGTTCGTCAGGCCAAGGTCACCGGCGCGGTCGTGATCGTTTCCATCTTCGTGAACCCGCTGCAGTTCGGTGCCGGCGAAGACTTGGACGCGTACCCACGCACTCTCGATGCTGATCTCGACCTGCTTCGCGCCGAGGGCGTCGAATTGGTGTTCGCGCCGAGTGTCAAGACGATGTACCCGCGTGGTCAGCGCACCACCATCGTGCCCGGGCCGTTGGGCAGCGAACTCGAAGGCGGCGCACGCCCGACGCACTTCGCAGGAATGTTGACGGTTGTGGCGAAGCTGCTGCAGATCGCGGCACCCAATCACGCGTACTTCGGTGAGAAGGACTACCAGCAGCTGACGCTCATTCGTCAGATGGTGTGGGATCTCAACTTCGACGTACAGATCATCGGAGTTCCGACGGTCCGCGAGTTCGACGGCCTCGCGTTGTCCTCTCGCAACCGCTACCTCGACGAGAGCCAGCGCACCGCGGCGGTCGCGCTGTCCGCAGCTCTGATCGCCGGTGCGCACGCGGCGGCCGGGGGCGCGGAAGCAATTCTGGAAACCGCACGCGCTGTTCTGGCAGCTGTTCCGGAAATCGAGGTCGACTACCTCGAGGTGCGGGGCGTAGATCTGGGCCCCGCGCCCGAGCGAGGCGACGGCCGGCTGTTGGTGGCCGCCAAGCTCGGAACCACCCGTTTGATCGACAACGTCGGTGTCGCGGTGGGAACCGGATTCCTCGAGCGTGACACCGACCCATCCGCCGACGCCATCGACGACCTGCTGTCTCACTGAGCACTTTTCACGAGTAAGGACCTGGATATGTTTCGCACGATGATGAAGTCGAAGATCCACCGCGCCACCGTGACTCACGCCGACCTGCATTACGTCGGTTCCGTCACGGTCGATCAGGATCTGATGGACGCCGCAGACCTCCTCGAAGGCGAACAGGTGTGCATCGTCGACATCGACAACGGTGCGCGTCTCGAGACGTACGTCATCGCCGGCGAGCGCGGAACTGGTGTCATCGGAATCAACGGTGCGGCAGCGCATCTGGTCAAGCCGGGTGACCTGGTCATCCTCATCGCCTACGGCGTGATGAACGAGCAGGAAGTCAAGGAGTACTCTCCGCGCGTCGTGTTCGTCGATGCCGACAACAAGCAGATCGAACTCGGCTCCGACCCGGCTCACGCGCCGGAGGGTTCGGGTCTGATCACCCCGCGCATGCTGTCGACACTCGAGGCCTCGCGCGAATCCAGCCTGGTGTAACCCATGCTGCTCACGTTCGACGTGCGGAACACCAATATCGTTCTGGGATTGTTTTCCGGGACTGGCGAGTATTCGAAGCTGTTGCAGGACTGGCGAATGCGAACCGACCCTCGGATGACTGCCGACGAGTTGGCGTTGACCTTCCGTGGGCTGTTGGGTACCCATGTCGATCAGATCACCGGCGTTGCGGCGCTGTCGACAGTGCCGTCCGTCTTGCGTGAAATCCGCGTGATGCTGGAGCGGTACTGGGGTCACGTTCCCCATGTGGTGGTCGAACCGGGTATTCGCACCGGTGTGCCACTGCTGGTGGACAACCCCAAAGAGGTGGGAGCCGACCGGATCGTCAACAGTCTTGCCGCTCACCATCTTTACGAGGGCCCGTGCATTGTCGTGGACTTCGGTACGTCGACCTGTGTCGACGTCGTTTCCGCCAAGGGTGAGTTCCTGGGCGGCTGCATCGCGCCCGGACTCGAGATCTCCACCGATGCCTTGGCGTCGCAGTCCGCTGCGCTGCGCAAGGTCGAATTGGTGCGCCCGCGTTCGGTGGTCGGCAAGAACACCGTCGAATGCATGCAGTCCGGTGCGGTATTCGGCTTTGCCGGCCTCGTTGACGGATTGGTCAACCGCGTACGCGACGAACTACCGGAGTTCGGTGGTGACGACGTCTCCGTGATCGCAACGGGGGACAGCGCACCGCTGATCATCCCCGAATCCGACACTATCGATCACCTCGAACGGGACCTCACTCTCGAGGGGCTGAGGTTGGTCTTCGAGCGCAATCAGGCGCGTCGTGGATCCGGTCGACGACCCGTCGCCTGATCGACGGTTTTGCTCCAGCAGTTTCGCGATTGCGAAAGTTGTGCCACAATGGTGCTCGTGAATCGCTGCATGGGTGCTCAGGAGTGTTGTCGAGGCTGACAGCTGCCTTGACCATTCACATTCCTTGGAGCTAGCTCGTGCTATCCACATATTCTGTAGATCTCTCTGTTTTGGCCCCGACTCTTACTGCTGACCTCGCTGTTTCCGCAGGTCGTAGCTCTAATCGTGGGGCGTCTGGACGTCGTCCGAGTGGTGCGTCGTTGCCCACCCGCCTTCGCCCGGCCGATTTGCTGCGACTGACCGACGAGGGAGCGAACGGCGTGCTCGACGGCCGTTTCGATCACCTCATCCCCGATGCCTTCCCGACGCTCGACCGTTGGTCCACCCGCTTGCACGCGGACGACGACGTCGATGTGTGGCTCATCAGCTGGGTACCCGAACGCAATACCGAATTGCACGACCACGCAGGCTCGTTCGGCGCATTGACCGTCCTCAGCGGTTCTCTCACCGAATTCCGTTGGGCCGGTGACGCCCTGGTGGAGCGCCAGCTCGACGCCGGCGATCAGGCTTCGTTCCCGCTCGGATGGGTTCACGATGTCGTGCGTTCGACCGATGCTCCCGGCGCTCCGGTCGAAATCAGCTCTGATGCACCGACTCTGAGTGTTCATGCCTACTCGCCGCCGCTGACCGCAATGTCCTACTACGAAGTGACGGATCACCGGACGCTTCGCCGCACCCGTACCGAGCTGACCGACCTGCCCGAGGGGGGCACCAAATGACCATCGACCAAATGCTCGACGACGCTCGCGCACAGATCGATCGCATGTACGTTTTTCAGCTCACCGAAGCCTTTCACCGCGGAGCAATCTTCGTCGACATTCGTCCGCAGGCGCAGCGCGCCATCGAGGGAACTCTCCCCGGCGCACTCGCGATCGAGCGGAACGTGCTCGAGTGGCGCCTCGACCCCACCAGCAGCGCGCACCTCGCGCTGGCCACCGACCACGACGTCGAGTGGGTCATCGTCTGCTCCGAGGGCTACACCTCGAGCCTGGCCGCAGCGTCGTTGCAGCAGCTCGGCCTGCACAAGGCCACCGATCTGGTGGGCGGATACCAGGCGATCAAGGCTGCAGGTTTGCTCGGTGCGCTCAGCGGAGTGCGTCATTGCTCCCGCGAGTTGGCGGCCGTTTCCGCTCACTGACCCGTTTGCTGTGCGCCTTTATTAACCGCGGGCGGTTAATAAAGGCGCACAGCAGGTCTGGCGATAGATCTTCGGACTCACTCCGTGATGGCGGGTGAAGGCCGTCGTGAGGGCGAAGGGGCTCGAGTAACCGACTTCTCGGGCGATCGACGACACCGTTCGTGCCGGGTCTGCGAGCAGATCCGCGGCCACGGACATACGCCATTCAGTCAGATAACCAACCGGCCCGATGCCCATGAGGTTGGTGAACCGGCGAGCGAAAGCTGCTCGCGAACTGCCGGCTTCCCGAGCCAAACTCGCGACTGTCCAGGGATGTTCGGGCCGATTGTGTATGAGCCGCAAGGCATGCCCGATGACGCGATCTTCGTATGCCTTGATCCATCGCGGTGATCGATCCGGATTCTCGGCGAACCACGTACGGACCGCCGAGATCAGGACCAGGTCCAGGAGTCGGTCCAACAAGACTTCCTGCCCTGGCCCATCGGAGGCGATCTGTTGTTTCAGAAGCGTTGTCATCGGCGCAGTTTCGATGCTGCCTCGGACCACCGCGACGGGTGTCAGGCTGTCGAGGATCTGGCGGCTGACGTAGGAGTCCAAACGATATGTGCCCGTGAGCATGACGGTTTCGCCGCTCGTCGAGTTGCCCCACGTGCGAACCCCGAGCACTGACATGTCCTCGAGTGGTGAGCCGTCGACCGCGGCGCAGTTCTGCGCTTCGTCGATGAGTACGTGAACCGGGGTGCCGGGCTGATCGGCGACTGTATACGGATCGGGGCCGCGCAGAAGTGCCACGTCGCCGGCCTCGAGATTCTCGGTCTGGCCGGTGTCGGAGACGACGACTGCGGTGCCGCGAACCAGAACCAGCACGGTGACGGGTGCGTGGTCCTCGATACGCAACGACCACGGTGGATCGAGCAACGAGCGCAGCAGAAAAGCGCCCTCCGCCCGCGATCCGGCCAGCATCATCGACAATGCATCCATGATTCGACGGTAGACGCTGGCGTATGTTTTTACGACCTTCGACTATGGAGCGTATCGCCGTCGCGCGGTCGAATGAAGACATGACTACAACAGGTGACATTCAATCGGCAGTAGTGATCGGTGGTACCGGCAAGACCGGTGCGCGCGTGGCTCACAGGCTCACCGCGGCGGGCGTGCGGACCCGAATCGCGTCGAGAACCTCCGGGACGCTTTTCGAGTGGAACGATCAGACGACGTGGCAGCCCGCTGTGTCCGGTGTCGACGCGGCATACGTGGCGTATGCGCCGGATCTTGCGGTGCCGGAATCGAGCACGCACATCGAGGAGTTGGCGAATCTCGCGTATCGCGAAGGCGTCAGGCGAATGGTGCTCCTGTCCGGTCGGGGTGAACCGGCAGCGCAGAAGGCCGAGCGGGTGCTGGCCGACAGTGGCCTGGAATGGGCTGTGGTGCGGGCCAGTTGGTTTGCCCAGAATTTCAGTGAAGGGTATCTGCTCGACCCGATTCGAGAAGGCCACCTGGCACTTCCGACAGGTGGGGTGGGGGAGCCGTTCATCGACGTCGACGATCTCGCTGACGTGGCGGTGGCCGCGTTGACTCGAACCGAACTCCTCGGCCGAGTCCTCGAGGTGACAGGTCCGGAGTTACTCACTTTCGCGGAGGCCGTTGAGGCGATTTCGACGGCGTCGGGTCGCGCGGTGGAGTTCGAAAGAATTGGACTGCAACAATTTTCCGACAGCATGACGGAAGTCGGCATCCCGAGCGACGTCGTGGAGTTGCTCACGTACCTGTTCGCCGAGGTTCTCGACGGACGGAATCAAAGCGTGACCGGAGTGGTGGAAGAGGTCCTGGACAGGCCCGCTCGAGATTTCACCACATTTGCCGCCGAGGTAGCCCGAACGGGGGTTTGGTCATGAAGAAGTCCGAGGTCATTCTGGAGCTGCTGGTCGGCGTGACTGCGCTCGGCGCGCTCGTCGCCGGTGGTGCGTTGTTTGCTTTCTCTTCCTTTGTGATGCCCGCCCTGCGATCGGTGGACACTCATACCGCGATCACGTCGATGCAGGCGATCAACGTCGAAGCACCGCGCAGTGCCTTGATGCTGCCGCTCATCGGATCCGCGCTGACTGCACTGTCCGCTGGAATCTGGGCATCGATCTCCAGGCCGAACGGTTGGGTGCTCGTGGTCGTCGGTTGCGTCGGCGTCCTTGTTTCCTTCGCGGTGACCGCGATTTACCACGTCCCGCGTAACGACGCTTTTGCCTCGGTGAGCGCTACCGACGCAGCCGCATGGGCGTCGTACGAGGCGGGGTGGACGATGTGGAATCACGTCAGGGTTGCGCTGTACCTCCTGTCGGGAATCGTGCTCGCGGTGGCCGCGGTGCTACCAGCAACAAACGCGGTGGACACGGCCCAGTAGTCTTGTACCCCGTGAGTGATGTAGAAGCCCAGCCAGTCGACGACACCCCCGAGCAGCTCCGTATCCGGCGCGAAAAGCGTGAACGGATCCTCGCGCAGGGGCAGGAGGCGTACCCGGTTTCGGTCGATCGCACCCACACGCTTGCGCAGATCCGCGCGGAGTACCCGGGACTCGAGCCGGACACGGCGACTGGTGTGCTGGTCGGCGTCGTCGGCCGCGTCATCTTCATGCGCAACACCGGCAAGCTGTGCTTCGCGACTCTGCAAGAGGGCGACGGCACCCAGCTGCAGGCCATGATCAGCCTCGCCGGTGTCGGCGAAGAGGCACTGGCTGCCTGGAAGTCCGACGTCGACCTCGGTGACTTCGTCTTCATCCACGGCGAGGTCATCAGCTCCCGTCGCGGCGAGCTCAGCGTGATGGCCGACGCCTGGCAGATCGCATCCAAGTCGCTGCGCCCCCTGCCGGTTGCGCACAAGGAAATGAGCGAAGAGTCCCGGGTGCGTCAGCGCTACGCGGATCTGATCGTTCGCCCCGAGGCTCGTGACAACGCCCGCAAGCGCGTCGCTGTCGTCCGCGCGCTGCGCAATGCGCTCGAGAGCCGCGGCTTCCTCGAGGTCGAGACGCCGATGCTGCAGACGCTGCACGGCGGCGCGGCAGCTCGCCCGTTCGTCACGCACTCGAACGCCCTCGACATCGACCTGTACCTGCGTATCGCGCCGGAACTGTTTCTCAAGCGTTGTGTCGTCGGCGGCATCGAGAAGGTCTTCGAGATCAACCGCAACTTCCGCAACGAGGGCGTCGACTCCACCCACTCTCCCGAGTTCGCGATGCTCGAGACGTACGAGGCCTACGGCACGTACGACGATTCCGCGAAGATGATTCGTGAGCTCGTCCAGGAAGTTGCGCAGGAAGCGTTCGGCACGCAGGTCCTCACCCTCGCCGACGGTACCGAGTACGACGTCAGCGGCGAGTGGCAGGTTCTCGAGATGTACCCGTCGTTGTCGGCGGCCATCGGCACCGAGGTCACCCCGGATACGACGGTCGACGAGCTACTTGCTTTGGCGGAGAAGGTCGGCCTCGAGATTCCCAAGGACAAGGGTTATGGCCACGGCAAGCTCGTCGAGGAACTGTGGGAGCACCAGTGCGGCGATCAGCTGTACGTGCCGACGTTCGTCCGCGACTTCCCGGTCGAGACGTCGCCCCTGACCCGAGATCACCGCAGCAAGAAGGGTGTCACCGAGAAGTGGGACCTGTACATCCGCGGATTCGAGTTGGCGACCGGCTACTCCGAACTTGTCGACCCGGTCATCCAGCGTGAGCGTTTTGTCGACCAGGCGCGCCTCGCGTCGGCCGGCGACGACGAAGCGATGGTGCTGGACGAGGAGTTCCTCGCCGCGATGGAACAGGGCATGCCGCCGACCACCGGCACCGGCATGGGAATCGATCGACTGCTGATGGCTTTGACGGGTCTCGGTATTCGCGAGACGATCCTCTTCCCGATCGTCCGTCCGTCCGCTCGCTAGATTCACTTCGATCAGGGTTCGGCCGCACACGTTGCGGCCGAACCTTTTTCAGTTGGGGCGCTCCCGAGGGATTCGATTTGTTCCCGACGATATTCGCCCGCCGCCGCTCTGAGCGGTGACGGAGTTCTGCCGTAGCTTCGGGCTCTGCGCGTTCAGCGCATCGTAGTTCCCGATTCGAAGTGGGACTCGGAAGAGGTGTTTTCTCGTGCCGTCTTCTGTCATGATCCCCCCGCTGCATGCATTCCCCAATGCGTCGCAAGGAGCGTATCGGCACTGTCCTTGTCGCAAGACAAGTCGACTGGCATACCCGGCGGCGATCAGTCCCAATCATCCGGACGAGCCAAGACAGGACGTTTGTCCAGGTGCTATTGTCGCTGCTTATCGAAGGATCTGGGGAGGAATGGTCGTGGTGAAAAAGGTTGTCGTCACGATGGTTGACGATCTGGACAAGAAATCGCCCGCTGACGAAACTGTCGAGTTTTCCGTCGACGGAGTTGCGTACGAAATCGATCTCACCGCCGCCAACGCCGCGGAACTGCGCGATGCACTGAAAAAGTGGATTCCCCATGCGAGAAAGTCGAATTCCGCAAAATCGGCCAACGGATCGGTGGCCAAGTCTCGCCCAGTTGCCGACCGCGATCAGAGTGCCGCCATCCGCGAATGGGCCAAGGGTGCCGGCTTCGAGATTTCGGCCCGCGGTCGTATTTCGACCGAGGTGCGCCGAGCCTACGAAAAGGCCGTCTGAAATGGATCGCGAATGGATTCGGGCGCATTTTGCCGAAACGGATTAATAACGCGTTCTAGTTTGTTAGCGTCTGCACGGTTCGCATCTCTCGTAGAGGAGTCGGTCGTGCGCAGAATCAGGTTGTTCGGGGGAGCGGTTCTTGCCGCGGTGATGCTCATCGGGTTCAGTTCCGTGGCGTCGGCTCAGGCTCCGTTGCCCGTGCCCAATGCATTCCTCGCGGGAGTTCCTCAGGAGTTGGGAAATCCTGGCGGTTCAGCTCCCGGATCCAATGACTTTTCGTGTAAACCGACTGCCGAACATCCCAATCCGGTTGTGCTCGTTCACGGAACGGGTGGAAACAGGCAGACCAACTGGGCCACCTATGCGCCGTTGCTCGCCAACGAGGGCTACTGCGTCTTCGCGCTGACGTACGGCAACTTCCCCGAGCAGCCATGGCCGTTGTCGGCCATCGGTGGAATGCAGGAAATTCCCTCCAGCGCAGCACAATTGTCGAAATTCGTCGATCAAGTACTGGGCGCCACGGGCGCAACGTCGGTAGATCTGATCGGACATTCGCAGGGCACCATCATCAACGGGTACTACGCGAAGTTCCTCGGCGGTGCCGACAAAGTGGACAACATCGTCTCGGTGGCGTCGCTGTGGAAGGGAACGCTCGGAAACGAGCAGGCAAGTATCGGCCGCAGCCTTCGCGAACTCGGAGTATCCGAGGCAGTGCAGGCCGGATTCCCGATCTGCAAGGCGTGTCTGAACATGGGGGCCGGTTCGGAGTTCATCGAAAATCTCCGTGCGGGAGGCGTTTACGCGCCGGGCGTTCACTACACGAACATCACGACGCGCTACGACGAACTGGTGCTGCCGTACACAAACGGACTGGAGCCCGGGCCCAACGCCACCAACATCGTCGTCCAGGACGGTTGTGAGCAAGACATCTCCGATCACCTCGCCATCGCGGCATCGCTGCGCGCTGCGACTTTTGCTCTCAATGCACTCGACCCCGCGCACCAGCGGCCGGTACCGTGCAACTCGGTATTGCCCGTCGTGGGTTGAGCAACATGTGGAGGCCTTCGGTGGGGATTCGAACATGCGTGGGCGCTCTCGCTCTGGCCGGAGCCGTAGCTGCGACCGCCACACCGCTTGCGTCGGCGAACGAACCTCTTCCCGTTCCGTTCGGTTTCTTCAGTGGAATCGCCCTCGAAGCGACCAACCCGGGCGGATCGGCCCCCGGCACCAACGACTTCTCGTGCAGGCCTTCCGCTGCTCATCCTGATCCCGTCGTTCTGGTGCACGGGACGGCGGCCAACCGTCAGACAAATTGGGGCGTACTCGCACCCGTGCTGGCCAACGAGGGGTACTGCGTTTTCGCGCTCACCTTCGGGAATCGAACGGACCAGCCGTGGCCGATTTCCGCAGCCGGCGGCCTCGCACCACTCGGAGACAGCGCAGGGCAGTTGGCGGAGTTCGTCGACCAAGTCCTTACCGCGACCGGTAGCTCGAAGGTGGACCTGATCGGACACTCCCAAGGGACGACGGTCAGTGCGTACTACGCCAAGTTCCTCGGCGGCGACGCGAAGGTTTCCAAGATCGTCTCCATCGCTCCGTTGTGGGACGGCTCGGAGGTCGGCCCACCGGAAGGCGTCGGCGGACCGGATTTCGACAACGCCACCTTCGTGACCGAACTGCGCGACGCGGGCGTCTACTCCGATGACGTCGAGTGCACCAACATCGTGACTCGATTCGATCAAGTAGTCGTTCCGTACAGCAGCGGAATACTGGCCGCGTCGAATGCGTCGAACATAGTTGTTCAGGACGGCTGCGAACAGGACCTGTCGGATCACATCGCGTTGGTGGCGTCGGCGCGAACGGCGACTCTGACGCTCAACGCGCTGGATCCGTCGAATCCGCGTGAGGTGCCGTGCACTCGGGTACTCCCGATATTCGGCTGATCAGGCGTCGAAAATCGCTGTTCGCTTCAGGCGTACAGGAACCGGGAAACGATTCCCTCAGCTGCGACGTTGTGAACGGTAAGCAGTCCGGCTTCCGCCGCCAATCGGGTGGAGGAGCAGCAGGTGGACTTCGCGCCCTCTAGAGTAATAAGTGGGGTCGTGCAACCTTTGTCGATTCGTGGACGTCAGTCCGCTGACCGGCGAGGCGATCAGTCTGTAGTGCCGGAGCGAAACGCGGCGACCAGGGACGAGACATCCGGTCTCGAACCTGCCCGCCGGAGAGTGTGAGGGAGAGCGATGTTCGAGAGGTTCACCGATCGCGCGCGGCGCGTTGTTGTCCTGGCTCAAGAAGAAGCCAGGATGCTCAACCACAACTACATCGGCACGGAGCACATCCTTCTCGGCCTCATTCACGAGGGCGAAGGTGTTGCAGCCAAGTCGTTGGAGTCGTTGGGTATCTCCCTCGAGGGAGTCCGCAGCCAGGTCGAGGAGATCATCGGCCAGGGCCAGCAGGCTCCGTCCGGTCACATCCCCTTCACACCGCGCGCCAAGAAAGTCCTCGAGCTGAGTCTGCGCGAAGCGCTGCAGCTCGGACACAACTACATCGGTACGGAGCACATCCTGCTCGGTCTCATCCGTGAGGGTGAGGGCGTGGCAGCCCAGGTTCTGGTCAAGCTCGGTGCCGATCTCAACCGCGTCCGCCAGCAGGTCATCCAGCTGCTGTCGGGCTACCAGGGCAAGGAGCCCACCGAAACCGGTGGCACCCGCGGAGAGGCCGGCACGCCGTCCACCTCGCTCGTGCTCGACCAGTTCGGTCGCAACCTGACGCAAGCTGCCCTCGAAGGCAAGCTGGACCCGGTCATCGGCCGCTCGAAGGAAATCGAGCGCGTCATGCAGGTTCTCTCGCGTCGTACCAAGAACAACCCGGTTCTCATCGGTGAACCCGGTGTCGGTAAGACCGCTGTGGTCGAGGGCCTGGCTCAGGCAATCGTCAACGGCGAGGTCCCGGAGACCCTCAAGGACAAGCAGCTGTACACGCTCGACCTCGGGTCGCTCGTGGCCGGCAGCCGTTACCGCGGTGACTTCGAAGAGCGCCTGAAGAAGGTTCTCAAGGAGATCAACACCCGCGGCGACATCATCCTGTTCATCGACGAGCTGCACACCCTCGTGGGTGCGGGCGCGGCCGAGGGCGCTATCGACGCGGCCTCCATCCTCAAGCCCAAGCTCGCCCGTGGTGAGCTGCAGACCATCGGTGCCACCACTCTCGACGAGTACCGCAAGTACATCGAGAAGGATGCCGCTCTCGAGCGTCGTTTCCAGCCCGTCCAGGTGGGCGAGCCGACCGTCGAGCACACCATCGAGATCCTCAAGGGTCTTCGTGACCGCTACGAGGCTCACCACCGTGTGTCCATCACGGACGGTGCTCTGGTGGCAGCGGCGACGCTGGCCGACCGCTACATCAACGACCGCTTCTTGCCGGACAAGGCGATCGACCTCATCGACGAGGCGGGCGCGCGAATGCGCATCCGTCGGATGACTGCACCGCCGGACCTGCGCGAATTCGACGATCGCATCGCCGACGCGCGTCGCGAGAAGGAGTCCGCGATCGATGCGCAGGACTTCGAGAAGGCCGCGAACCTGCGTGACAAGGAGAAGACCCTCGTTGCTCAGCGCGCTGAGCGTGAGAAGCAGTGGCGTGCGGGCGACCTGGACGTCATCGCCGAGGTCGACGACGAGCAGATCGCCGAGGTTCTGGGCAACTGGACCGGCATCCCCGTCTTCAAGCTCACCGAGGAGGAGACCACTCGTCTGCTCCGCATGGAAGAGGAACTGCACAAGCGGATCATCGGCCAGGAAGAGGCAGTCAAGTCCGTCTCGAAGGCGATCCGTCGTACGCGTGCAGGTCTGAAGGATCCCAAGCGTCCCTCGGGCTCGTTCATCTTCGCCGGCCCGTCCGGTGTCGGTAAGACCGAGCTCGCGAAGTCGCTCGCCAACTTCCTGTTCGGTGACGACGACGCTCTGATCCAGATCGACATGGGCGAGTTCCACGACCGCTTCACCGCTTCGCGTCTGTTCGGTGCCCCTCCCGGGTACGTCGGATACGAAGAGGGCGGCCAGCTCACCGAGAAGGTGCGCCGCAAGCCGTTCAGCGTTGTGCTGTTCGACGAGATCGAGAAGGCACACCAGGAGATCTACAACACCCTCCTGCAGGTGCTCGAGGACGGCCGTCTCACCGACGGTCAGGGACGTACCGTCGACTTCAAGAACACGGTGCTGATCTTCACGTCCAACCTCGGTACGTCGGACATCTCCAAGGCAGTCGGCCTGGGCTTCAGCTCGGGAACGGGCACGGAGTCGAACTACGAGCGCATGAAGCTCAAGGTTCACGACGAGCTGAAGAAGCACTTCCGTCCCGAGTTCTTGAACCGTATCGACGACATCGTCGTCTTCCATCAGCTCACGAACGAGCAGATCGTTCAGATGGTCGACCTGATGCTCGCTCGCGTCGAGGCGGCACTCAAGAACAAGGACATGGCCATGGAGGTCACCGACAAGGCCAAGTCGCTTCTGGCCAAGCGCGGATTCGATCCGGTACTGGGTGCACGACCGCTGCGTCGCACCATCCAGCGCGAGATCGAGGACCAGATGTCCGAGAAGATCCTCTTCGGAGAGATCGGACCGGGTCACATCGTGCTCGTCGACGTCGAGAACTGGGACGGCGAAGGCTCGGGCGAGGACGCGAAGTTCACGTTCACGCCTACCAAGAAGCCGATCGACGTGCCGGACGCACCGCCGATCGAGCTGACCAAGGCCGGCGAAAGCGAAAGCGCAGCCGAGTAGTACAGCAGAGCAAGTAACGAAACGGGCGGCACCGGTGAGGTGCCGCCCGTTTCGTGTATCACGGGAGAGGGCGTACACATGAACGACATCGAACTGGGTCACCTGCGTCGTTGCGTCGAATTGGCAACGGAAGCATTGGATGCCGGCGACGAACCTTTCGGTTCCGTCCTGGCAGCGGCCGACGGAACCTTTCTGGCGGAGGATCGAAACAGAATCGCGGGCGGCGACAACACTCGTCACCCCGAATTCGAGCTGGCGCGGTGGGCAGCTCAGTACCTGACGCCGGAAGAGCGTTCGACGGCAACGGTATTCACCTCGGGTGAGCACTGCGCGATGTGTTCGGCAGCGCACGCGTGGGTGGGACTGGGACGGATCGTCTACATCTGCTCTTCGGCCCAACTCGGCGACTGGCTCGCGGAGTGGGGTGTGGCTCCGGCGCCGGTGAAGTCCCTGTCCGTCAACGAGGTTGCGCCGAACATCCCGGTCGAAGGTCCGGTTCCGGAGTTGGTTCCACAGGTACGAGAACTGCATCGGAAGTTGCATTCGCAGAGCACGTGAAGGACGCACACGAACGGGCGGCACCTCGCTGGAGGTGCCGCCCGTTTCATGTCGAGTCAGGAAACTGCGTCGACTGCTCGAACCTTCTCTCGCAGTTCACCCTTGACGACTTTGCCGCTTGCGTTGCGTGGGAGCGCTTCCACGACGACGATGTCCTTCGGGTGCTTGTAGCGCGCGAGACGATCGTTGAGGAAGATGCTCAGCTCCTCGATGGTCAGGTCAACGGCTGAACCCGGCGCCATTGCGACGATCGCGACCGGCACCTCACCCCACTTGGCGTCGGGGCGACCGACGACGGCCGCTTCGACGATCAATTCGTGTTCGTAGAGAACGTTTTCCACCTCGGCGCAGTAGATGTTCTCGCCGCCGGAGATGATCATGTCCTTCTTGCGGTCGACGACGTAGACGAAGCCTTCGTCGTCGACTCGAACGAGATCGCCGGAGTGGAACCACCCACCGTGGAAGGCGTCTGCGGTGGCGGTGGGGTTGTTCCAGTACTCGCTCATCATCGTGGGTCCGCGGTAAACGATTTCGCCGATTTCGCCGGGTGCCACGTCGTCCATGTTCTCGTCGACCACCCTGGCGGAGATGGTCGGAATGACCCGACCGACCGATCCGAGCTTACGAATTGCGTCTTCGCCGTCGAGAACGCAAGTGATGGGCGACATTTCGGTCTGACCGAAGACCGCGACATTGAATGCGTCGGGGAAGGTTTCGGCCATTGCCCGCAGGATCGTATCGGACGACGGCGCGGCACCCCACGAGATGTTCTTCAGCGACAGTGCTCGAGGTTGTGCCTTCTGAACTGCGCACACGGCCTGCCATTGCACAGGCACGAGGAACAGACTGGTGACCTTCTCGGCTTCGAGAATGTCGAGTAGTTGGCCCGGGTCGAATGCGCCGACCGGGTGGATCACCGTGGTCGTGCCGAGTTGCAGGCTCGGTGCGATGGAGCCGAGGGCTGCGATGTGGAACATGGGCGACGCGCAGAAACCGATGGAATCGGCGTTGAACAGGTGGAAGGCTCGGATACAGGTCAATGCTTGCGACGACAGATTCGAGTGGGAGAGTACCGAACCCTTGGGGCGACCGGTGGTTCCCGAGGTGTACATGATGAGGGCCGCAGTGTCGTCCGGGATGTCGACGAACGCGTGCTGCTCACCCTCTTCGCTGATCAGGTCCTCGTAATTCAGGCTGTCACCCTCGGCGGCGGCGCCCACGGTGATGGAAATGTCGATCCCCTCGGATGCGGCGCGAGCCGCGCTGGCCAGCGGAGCCAAGGGGCCTTCGGCGACAATGACTTTGGAGCCGGAGTCGTTGACGAGATAAGCGACCTCGGGTGGCGTCAGACGGAAGTTCACCGGAACCGCGATTGCGCCCAGCGCGTTGGTCGCGAGCACGACCTCGAGGTATTCCGGGCGGTTGAGCATCAGGATGAGCACGCGGTCGCCGAAGCTGACACCGCGTCGAGCAAGGGCGTCTGCCAGCTTCTCGACGCGCGTGTCGAGAGTGCTCCAGGTGATGGAATTGCCCAAAAATCGCAGCGCGGTGCGATCGGGAATCATCTGCGCATGCCTGGCGATCTGATTGTTCCAGTTGGTGCGGCGCGAACGCTGCGCCTCGGAGACTGCATCGGTGGAGGCCATCGATGGGTTCCTCTCATGCGTGGGTGATTGTGTGACTCAGGCTACAGTGAGCCGTCGATGTGCACAGGGGTTTTGTTAACGAAAATTCGCAGGGTTACTTGTACTGCGGTGCGCGCTTCTGAAGCATCGCCGTCGCGCCTTCTTTGAAGTCGTCACCGGTGAGAAGTTCTGCCTGCCCGATATTTTCGAGCTCCAACGCGGCGTCGAGGCGATCCAACGTAGCCGCATTGAGCGCTCTTTTGGTGAGTTCGAGGGCACGGCGGGGAGCCTTGGACGTTCGATCGGCGATCGACTGGATGTGTGTGGCGAAATCTTCGTCGGAGACGGTGCGGGACACGAGCCCGAAACGCTCTGCGTCGTCGGCGGAGACCCGCTCACCCAGCAACGCCATCTCCGCCGCGCGGGCTCGTCCGATCGCTGCCGGTACCAGCGCACTGGCGCCGCCGTCGGGCATCAGGCCGATGTTGACGAACGAGAGGAGGAAGTACGCGCTCGATGCTGCGTACGTCAGATCCGCAGCCAGCGCGATGGACACTCCGACGCCGGCGGCGGGGCCGTTGACCGCGGCGATCACCGGGACCGGGGCGCTGGTGACGGCGCGAATCAGCGAAGTCGCCGCATCCATGACGACCTTCGGGTCTGCGGGGTTGACCGCAGCTGCGGCGAGGTCGGCGCCGGTGCAGAACGCTCGACCGGAGCCGGTGATGACGATGGTACGAACTGCCGGGTCTGCGCCGCCGTCTCGGACTGCGGCGGCGAAAGCGCTCATCGTGGGCAGGTCGATCGCGTTCATCCGCTTGGGGCGGTCGAAAGTCAATCGCAGTACACCGTCGGTGATCTCGGAGCGGAAGCCCGTCTCGGCGGTGGTGGTCATGCCGCACTCACCGCGGTGACGAATCCGGAAAGCCGTGAGGTGATGATGTGTTCGGCCTCCGAGACCATGCGGTCGATCATGTCGGAAACCGTCGGGATGTCGTTGATCAGGCCTTGACTCTGGCCGGCCGACCAGATGCCCGCGTCGAGATCGCCGTCTTCGAAGACCTTGCGTCCGCGCGCTCCGGCGACCAGATGCTGGATGTCACTGAACTGTGCGCCGCCGCGTGCCTCGATGTCGACGACTTCGGCACTGATCGCATTCGCGGCCACGCGTGCGGTGTTGTGGAGGGTCCGGAGGATCAGCTTGGTGTCGCGTTCGGTGTTGGCGACAATCTGTTCTTTAACCGATTGCGCTACAGGGGATTCCACGGTGCACATGAATCGAGTTCCCATGTTGACGCCGTCCGCGCCCAGCGCGAGGGCCGCGACGAGTCCACGAGAATCTGCGATTCCGCCCGAGGCGATCACGGGAATCGTGAGTTGCTGCGTGGCAGCCGGAATCAGAATCAGCCCCGGTATGTCGTCCTCGCCGGGGTGCCCGGCGCATTCGAATCCGTCGATGCTGACGGCGTCGACGCCCAGTCTCTCGGCCTTGACCGCGTGACGAACTGCAGTGCACTTGTGGATTACCTTCACACCCGCGTCCTTGAAATGCGGAAGGTGATCGATCGGATTCGAACCGGCCGTCTCGACGATCTTGATTCCGGATTCGATGATCGCTCGGCGATATTCGGCGTACGGCGGTGGCGTGATCGACGGCAGAATAGTGAGATTGACACCGAAGGGCTTGTCCGTGAGATCGCGAGTGCGAGCAATTTCCTTGACGAGGTCTTCCGGTGTGGGCTGGGTGAGACCCGTCAGGAACCCGAGGGCACCGGAATTTGCCGTGGCCGCAACAAGTTCTGCGCGCCCTACCCACATCATGCCGCCCTGCACGATGGGGTGGTCTACGCCGAACATTTCGGTGAAGCGAGTGCGAATCATGTGCTCACAACTACTTTCTTACGGTCGGTCAATCGGCATCGAACCCTGTTGTGGGCAAGGAAAAACTCCGTGCCACAAGGAACGAGCCCGCCAGCGGACTACGTGCAAGACTGTGCGAATCGTCACTAACATAACACCGGTGCGAGAGCGGGTGTCAAGACTCTTTTTCCGGAATCCGTCCGGCGCGACAGCTGCGTTGTAGGGTTTCGGGTGAAGCTGTACCGGGCGCGAATCGCGACCTTCGTGACGGTTAACATGATCCGTTCGGACTCACGCCTGTAGAAGTGCGGTGCAGCGGACGAAGGCAGTGCAAGAGAAAGCAACGGAAGTGGAGGGTCAGGTGCCCGGACAGACACGCGTCTCCGTGCGTGGCAGCGACCCCGCACCACGGACGCGTCCGAAGAATCGGAAGGCGCAAATTGCGGCCGCTGCTGCGGAAGCATTCAGCGAACGTGGCTACCACGCGGTGGGTATCGACGAGATCGCAGCGAAGGTCGGAATCTCCGGGCCTGCCCTCTATCGTCATTTCCCTACGAAATACGCGCTGTTCGTCTACACCGTGAACAACCTGACTCAGGCGTTGTTGGATGCCAGCGATCCCGCGGTACACGGAAACGACGATCCACGCGAGCAGTTGAACTCCACGATGGTGGGTGTCATTCGCGCGACGATCGAGAATCGGCGTAGGGGAGGTCTCTACCGATGGGAGGGGCGCTACCTGGTCGACGAGGATCGTGAGCAGTTGCGGGTGGGAATGCGCACGCTCAATCTTCGGATTGCCGAGCCGCTGGCCGCAGTTCGCCCGGAACTCGACCCGGCGGACGTGGAGCTCATCGCACCCGCTGTGCTCAGCGTGATCGCCAGTATCACCGGGCATCGATCAGCGTTGTCCGCCAAGCAGATCGAAGCGCTGATCCTTGCAGCATGCTGGTCCGTCGTCGGCGTCGAACTGCCGGTCGTTGTGGAAGGCGGCGCGGGGGCGGCGGCGTCCGAACGCAAAACCGGCCTCGTGCGGACGTCGAAACGTGAAGTGCTGCTTCAGGAAGCAGTCCTGCTGTTCTATCAGCGCGGGTATCACGACGTGAGCATCGAGGAGATCGGCGCCGCGGCGGGTATCAACGCGTCGAGTGTGTATCGGCACTTCGCGAGCAAGGCCGACCTACTGGCTGCGGCCTTCCACCGAGCGTCCGATCGTCTGACGATGACGTTGGGTTCGGCGTTGGCGGAATCCGAGACTCCTCTCGCAGCCGTCGAGACGTTGGCGAAGATGTACGTCGAGGTTTCGTTCGGAACCAGTGAACTGTTGGCCGTGTACTTTGCCGAGATCGGCAGCTTGCCGGATCGATCACGGACCGAGTTGCGCAACATTCAGCGTTTGAACGTCGAGGAATGGGCGCACCTGTGCGTCGAGGCACGGCCGGAGTTGACGATCGTCCAAGCGCGTTTCCTCGTCCACGCGGCGCTCGGGCTTGTCTTCGACATCGGCAGAATCGTGCACTTTTCCTCGGAGAACTCCGCACAGGCGCGCGTCGAGAAACTGCTGTCCGCGACGCTCCTCGGGTAGTCCCGTCCGAAACAGTAGGTGTGACGTCACGTATCGCGGGTAGGTTCGTGATCGCAAGGCGTTCACCGAATCATGTGAAGACGGAAGTAGGGACAGCAATGCCAACTCGTACCGCACGCACCGCCTGGAACGGCACCCTCGAGGCCGGATCGGGGCAGGTGGAACTCACCAGCTCGGGCGTCGCGACCTTCGACGTGTCGTTCCCCAAGCGCGCAGCTGAGGAGGCCGGCGGAACCACCAGCCCCGAGGAGCTCATCGCCGCAGCACATTCCTCCTGCTACGCGATGCAGTTGTCGGCCCTGATCGCCGAGGCCGGCGGAACCCCGCAGAGCCTGGACATCACCGCGGACGTGTCGCTCGGACCCGACACGGTCGGCTTCAAGCTCACCGGAATCAAGCTCACCGTTCGCGCCGAGGTCGACGGCCTCGACGCCGACGGCTTCGCCGAGGTCGCCCAGGCGGCCAAGGAAACCTGCCCGGTCAGCAAGGCACTGACCGGCGTCGACATCACGTTGGATGCGGCCCTGGACTGATCAACTCGTGCTCGGGCGCCCCCTCCGGCGCCCGAGTGCGGTTGTGTGTGATGACCAGGTAGCTCGCGAACAGTATCGGGAGCACCCACAGGTCCGATGGATCGCGATAGACCAGGATCGGCAAGAGATCTCCGCGGAATCCTCGTGCGGTCAGGCGGAGAAACCCGATCACCCACTCGTACGCGTCACCGATCGGCGGGACCACCTTCACCGCGGCGAAGCCGATACCCGTGACCGCGATGGACCAGGCGATCGCTGCTCGCCCCACCAGGTTTCGCCTGAGCACCTCGAAAACCGAGAGCAGAAGCAGGGGAAACAGGAACACGCCGGCGACGTCGGACAGCTTGCCCGTCACCATGTTCCCGAAGGCGCCTTTGAGTGCGTGGTCGTTGATCAGAATGATCGCCACCGAAACCAGCGCCCACGGACTCAGCAGCAGATCGCCCGGACGGTTCACGACAGGTTGATCGTTGCCGAGCCGGACGAGAACAGATCGCACTTGAACTGAAGGCGCAGACCGGTTGCGGCCTCGGGGACCTCGTAGGCCAGTTCGCCTCGCTTGGCAGCGCCCGGTGCAAGTTCTCCGTCGACACTCGACGTGCTGCTGTCGGTGAACGTGATGTTGTACGACTTGTTCGCCGAGTCCTGCAATTCGAAGCACATCATCGACGAGACAGTCGACGGCTTGTCACTGTTGTTGGTGACCTCGGTGTCGACCACCACGTAACGGTTTCCGGGATCAGCGGTGATGAACTGATTGGTCGAGACGTATGGATCGACGACGCCGTGTACCTGTACGCGCCAGTTGCCCAGCTCGACGACGTCACCGATGCCGAATGCAGCCGCAGGAGCGGTGGACGAACCGTTGTCGTCGACCTTCTTCGCTTCGTCTGTTTCGCCCGAGGCGATGGTTGCGAACAAGGCTGCGCCGACGGCGAGGAGGGCGAGGGGAGTGCGGAGTGATCGCATGATGTGCGCCTTTCGAGAGTTGGTATGGCACAAGTCAACGATGTGAGGACTGCTCACCGCTTCAGCCGAAAGATCGGTCCGCCTCATCCTTTCGGTCGGGACCTGGCGGTTCGTCCACCCGTTCGGCTGATTCGAGGCGTCGGTGGTGGTCGATACGCTTGCTCGGTGATCACCACCCAAGGAACTGTTGTGCGACGGCGCGTATGGACCACCACCGCCGTCGCGTTCAGCCTTTTCTGTTCCTTCATGACGGTGGGCATCGCCGGTTCGTCGGGAAACATGCCACCGGTGCTGGTCGGGATCGGGTTCGTCCTGGGCGTTGCCGGCGGGGTATCGCTCGTCTGGCGCCATCAGCATCCTTGGGTGGTTCTGGCGATCACGCTGGTCGGGCCGCTGTTCTTTCCCACTGATGCAACGGCGGCGCTCATCGCGTTGTTCGCCGTTGCCCGGATCGCACGTGGGCCTCGGCTTGCTGCCGCTGCGGCAGCTGTCTTCGTCGTGTGCGGAATTTCGTTGACCTACGACGCTTTTCGAAATCGTGAGTACTCCGTTCTCACGATGGGCACCATGAAACCCAAGGACGGTTCGGCAGTCGTTCAATACGACGTCGCCATCTGGATCCCGTGGCTCGTCGCGGCCGTCATGGTCGGCATCGTCGTGGCGCTCTCTCTCCTGATCCGGACCAGGACCGAACTCGTCGAGGCCGAGCACGTACGGGATCTGGCCACCGAGAAAACCGACGTGATGCGCGACGAGATGATTCGCACCGAGGAACGAACGCGGATCGCTCGCGACATGCACGACACGATCGCCGCCAGCTTGAGCCGGATTTCGTTGTTCGCCGGCGGGCTGCAGGTGAGCGCGGCAGACAATCCCGAGAAGGTCGTCAACACGGCTGCGATGATCAGAACGACCGCGCACGAGGCTTTGGACGAATTGAAGGGAATCGTCGGAGTGCTCAGAGGAAATGGTGATCGTCGCGAACACGGTGGGCATCAAGGGATCGACGCGATCGGCGATCTGGTCAACAGTGCCCGCGCCGCCGGCATTCACTGCCGCCTCGAATCCGAGTTGCTCCCGGGTGACGTCGGAATGTTGGCGGGTCACGTCTGCTATCGCGTCGTGCAGGAGTCACTGACCAATGTCCAGAAATACGCGAGCGACCAGATGCTCGTCATTTCGGTGACCGGGTCGCCGCACGACGGAATCCGTATCCTCGCACGCAACAAGCTCAGCGAGCTTGCACCCATGACGTCGATCGGTTCGCGATCAGGTCTACGCGGACTGGCCGAACAGGCGCGAGAGATCGGCGGCAAGGTCGAGGCCGGTGCGTTGGGGGACGATTTCCTCGTCAGTTGCTGGGTGCCCTGGTCGTCGTAGCCCGCCCACCCTCTCACTGTCGGGGGCTCTGGGTAATCTGAGCGCACTATGGACGCTGACTCGCGCATCACAGTTTTGATCGTCGACAACGACGCCTGGGTTCGGCGCGGAATGAAGGACATCCTGGAAGCAGCGCCGGACATCGTGGTGGTTGCCGAGGCAGAAGACGGCGATCAGGTCGCAGCCAAGGTCACGCGTTTTCGTCCGCACGTTGTGTTGATGGATCTGAAGATGGCGCGGGTCGGCGGCCTGGAGGCCACCCGAGAATTGATGACCATGAGCAATCCGCCGAAGGTCATTGCGATGACAGCCTTCGACGTCGACGACATGGTCGTGCAGGCCGTCGAGGCGGGTGCGCACAGTTTCCTGAGCAAGGACGCGGCTCCACAGGCGTTCCAGCAGGCAGTACGAGTGGTGGCGTCCGACCACTCGTTGTTCAGCTGCGATTCTCTGCGCGCCATCGTGGCCTCGACGCCGCGTCGGCAAGCCCCCGATCAGACTCCCCTCGCTTCGCTCACCGAACGCGAGCGTGAAGTGCTGGCAATCCTGGCGACGGGCGCGGCCAACAGCGTCATCGCCGAGCGGCTGTACCTCGGTGAGACCACCGTCAAGACGCACATCTCTTCACTGTTCGCCAAGCTCGGCGTGCCCAACCGGGTGGGTGCGTCGTTGATCGCGTTCCGGTGTGGCCTGGTCACGTGACTCGGGACTAATCCCGCCCCTGTTCGTTGTTGCACCTTCGGTGACTGATCAAATCGTGATTGACCAAGACGTGACCATCGAAGTGTGGTCGGACGTCGCTTGCCCGTGGTGCTACATCGGAAAGACCAGGTTCCTCTCGGCTCTGGATCGTTTCGAGAACAAGGACCGCGTCAACGTCATCTGGCGCTCGTACCAGCTCGCTCCGGAGACCCCGGTGGGCGCGGGCCGTACCGAACTCGACGCGTTGGTCGAGATGAAGGGGATGGCGCCTGATCAGGTACGTCAGATGTTCGCCCATGTCAGTGCGACGGCAGCCGAGGTCGGGTTGACCTTGGACTTCGACACCGTGATCGCCGCCAATACCTTTGATGCGCACAGGTTGCTGCATCTCGCGGGTGAGCGGCAGAACGAACTCCTCGAAGCGCTGTTCAAGGCTCACTTCAGCGACGGCAAGGTGATCGACGACCGTGAGGTGTTGGTCGAGCTGGCCGTGAGCGTCGGTCTCGATGCCGATGTGGTGCGCGAGCAACTGGGCTCCGATGCCGCCGCCGAGGCCGTGCGCGAGGATCTGTCCATGGCGCGCCAACTCCAGGTCAGTGGTGTTCCGTTCTTCGTTGCCAACCGTGCGGTCGCAGTGTCGGGCGCTCAGCCCGAAGAGGTGTTTCTGCAGTTGCTTACTCAGGCCTCCGAACCGGCCTGAGTAAGGCGAGCGGCACGTACTGCCGGCGCGTTCGAGAACGGCAACAGATGCGCGCCGTCCACGGGGCAGGACAACGTCACGTGCGCTGCATCGACGAACCGGTACGGCTGCGCTGCAACAACTCCGGCAAGGTTCTTTCGCAGACGTGACATCTCGGCCCGCGCAGTCACCGTGCGGGCCGGGTCACCGAACAGGTCTTGCGCCAACCGAGATGCAGTCAGTCCTCGTCTTTCCGATCCGAGGAGGAACAGAATCTCGGCGTGGCGCTGGGTCGGGGAGTACGCCCATTCGCCGAACCCGGATGTGACGGTCACCGACATGTTCTCGGAATCGCGCAGATCGATATGCACCGTGGGAGCGGTGATTTTCTCGCCGGTGGTGATCGGACGAACCAGCCACCCGCCGGGGAGCGGATCCAGTTCGCACAGGCCCAGAGCCGGAAACCACGTTCTGCCGGGAGCCAAAGCTGCGGGAAGCAGCACGCGCGAGCGATGGGGGAGTGCGTCGACCGCTGCGACCCATCCATGAGTATCGATCACCAATGCGGGTGATCCGCTGCGGGCGAGCATCGGCCCTGCAACAGAACGTAATTGATCGAGATTGTCCCGATGCTTGTCGCGCAGGTGTGATTGGGCGAGGCGTGCGACGGCGTCGACCAGAGCGAGCGTCGTGGGATGGACGGTCTTCGCCGGACCACTGATGTCCACCACGCCGATGACACGGTCGTCCCGCGGATCGCGGATGGGTGCCCCCGCACATGTCCACGGATGGTGGCTACGCGCATAGTGTTCCGCCGAGAAGATCTGCACCGCCTGTCGTGACACCAATGCCGTTCCGATGGCGTTGGTACCGACGCTGTCCTCGGCCCAGTTCGCCCCTTCGACAAAACCCAGACGCGCAGCCTGATCGAGTACGCGATGGGAACCGCTGCGCCACAGCACAGTTCCGCGAAGGTCCGCTACGACCATGATGTTCTCACCGCTCGCGGTGACCGATTCGAGTCCGCGTGTCACGTCGTCGAGCACGTCGTACAGTCCGGACTCACGACGACGGAGATCGAGTTCGGCAACGTCCATCGACGGTTCGACCCGGTTGTGCTCGGGGTCGATACCGAGTTCGCGCAGGCGCTGCCACGATTGGCGCACCACGTCCCTGGGTCGGGCCGGTGCGCGGTCTCCGGCCATCGTCGCGTCGTACACCGCGGCGAGGGTCCTCGCGTAGTCGCGAGGATCCTCGCCGGGTGGCATCGCGGGTTCGGGCAACCGCCTTTTCTGCGAGGGCACCGTTCTCGGTGACGACACTTCGGTCAGCGGTAGACGAGACCGCCGTCGATGAGACCGGCCTGCCCGGTCATGTAGTCGGAATCGGGCCCGGCGAGGTAGGAGACGAAACCGGCTACATCGTCGGGGGTTTCAGCTCGACCCAGCGCAATTCCGCCGACGAACTTCTCGTAGGTGGCGCCCTCCGGCGCACCGGTCAGTTCGGCGAACCTCTTGTCGATCGTCACCCACATGTCGGTTCCCACGACGCCGGGGCAGTACGCGTTGACGGTGATTCCGTCGGACGCGTATTCCTTGGCTGCGGCCTGAGTGAGGGCCCTGACCGCGAATTTCGTGGCGCTGTAGACGCCGAGCATGGCGAATCCGTCGTGGCCGGCGATGGACGACGCGTTGATGATCTTTCCGCGTTGTCCCAGCGCTTGGAACTTTGCTGCTGCAGCTTGAATTCCCCACAGCACACCGTCGACGTTGACGCTCCAGATCTTCGAGACCTCTTCCGGCGTCGCGTCGGAGATCGGGCCGACGAGAGCGATTCCAGCGTTGTTGACGATGACGTCGAATCCGCCCAATTCCTTGTGCGCGTGTTCGACAGCGGCGTTCACCTGTGCTCGATCGCTGACGTCGGCGACAAACGTGGTCGCCTGACGCCCGATCTGTCGAATCTCGTCGGCAACCGCATCCAGCTTGGTCTGATCGAGGTCGACCAGTGCGATGTCGGCGCCGTCGTGGGCGAGGCGGAGAGCGATTCCGCGTCCGATTCCTTGGCCGGCGCCGGTGACCAGAACTACCTTGCCCGTGATGCTCATGCAGTTTCTCCTCGTTGGTAGTGAAACGGTTAGCCGTGAACCGGTGAGTGATTTGTATGTGACGACGACCACAATGCGGAAGGGTTGCACGGTGTTGCAATTCCGAAGAATCGGACTGCGATTGCAACCCTCGGCAACCCTCCCGGTGCCCCGCGCGACAGCTTCATAGTTGCGCGACCACTTCGCGAATCATCTTGCGAGACAATCTGGGAGAGGGAACATGACCGCTACAGTCGACACACCCACAGAACCGGCGACGCCGAACCGGCCACCGTCACGCCGCTGGATCGGGTTCGGGATCACCAATCTTGTGATCGTTCTCGTGCTGGCCGTGGCGAGTTGGTACCTTCTGGCAGATCCGACCACCAGCCCGTGGAATTTCTATCCTTTGCCGTTCAACGCGGCGCTTTTCTGGGCGATCCTGTTTGTGGTGTTCATCGGCTTCAACTGCGAGTTCGCCGGCTTCGATCGACTCCCGCAGCCGGCGAAGGGGCTGGCGATCATGGCTGCGACCGCGGTCTTCGCCGTCGTGGTGACGTGGCTCCTGGCACACGGTTTGGGGAGCTTGTACCCGGATTTCGCGGCCGATCGTGAGGGCGGTCTCGGTTATTTCGCGGGTGCGCTGTTCGTGCTCTTCGGATTCGGGACCTGGGTGATGGTGGTCCTGAACTGGCAGCACTGGCCGTGGACTTCCCTCGGGATGAAGCAACCGCTGGTGGGGTTGTGTGAGATCGCGTTTGTCGCCGTCCCGACGCTGGCGCTGTACTTCGTGTTCGGCCTGCCGTCCGTGTCGCTTTCCGCCACGGATCCGTTGATGACCGTCGACACCGTGCTCGGTTGGTTCTACTGCGTCGTGGTGGTCGTGATCCTGACCGGTCAGACGCTCGACAACTGGCCGTGGCGACTGTTCGGCGGTGGTGGAAAGACGGCGCTCGCAGCCACGATCGGTAACTTCGCCGCGGGAACCGGCTTGTACTTCGTGGCACTTCCGGTCGTGAAGGCACTGGTGGGAAGCGATGCTGTTGCCGAGTTGGGTGGCGTGGTCCATCAGTTCCCGGCGCAGCTCGGTGTGTGCTGGGCGTTCTGGATGATCTTCTGGGCCAACGCCTTCGGCAACAAGCCGACGGGTTTTGCGGACGGGGTCAACCTCGCGATCCGCGCGCTGCTCACGTTTGTGCTCGCGGTGGTGACCTTCCTGTTCTATTACCGCTTTGCGGCAGAGAACATTCTTCACGAGCCGGCAGTCGTCGACGGATTACACGGGAACGCACTGGGTTTCGTGGACTGGGCTGTGCTGTGGACCCTGTTCTACGTCGTGGGATTTCAGTCGCTGGGACTCGGCAAGTTGAAACCTGCCGAGGTGTGACACGGTTGCCCGCACGACGGTGCGGGCAACCGGTATCGGTCAGACGTTTGCAGCGGAGATCGACTCGACGGGTGTTTTGCTGCGGGAAGACATCTTTCGGACGGGAATCGACAGCGCGATCGCTGCGGCGAGCAGGGCGAACCCGCATCCGATCAACAGACTGGTGCGGAAGCCGGCTTCCGACGGCAGGATATGGCCATCGGCCTGGATGGTCATCTGTGCGAGAACGACGCCGATGACGGCGGCGCACACAGACGTGCCGATCGAGCGCATCAAGGAGTTGAAGCTGTTGGCAGCAGCAGTAGCGGACGGCGGCACCGCGCCCATGATGAGGGCGGGCATGGAACCGTACGCGAGACTGATGCCGGCATTGGCGATGCAGGCGACGATCAGCAGCCCCCACGTCGAGCCCATCAGCAGCATCGAAGATCCGTAACCGAGAGCGAGGACGAGCGCGCCTGTGATGAGTGTGAACTTCGGCCCGCGCAGTGCGGTGAGGCGTGCGCCGAGTGGAGAGACCGCCATCATCACGAATCCGGGTGGCGCCATCCACAGGCCCATCGCCAACATCGACTGTCCCATGCCGTAACCGGTGGACTCCGGTAGTTGCAGCAGTTGCGGGATGATCAAGAACTGGGTGTACATCGCGAATCCAGTTGCGATGGAAGCGATATTGGTCAGCAACACCTGCGGCTTCGCCGTCACACGTAGGTCCACGAGCGGGTCGTCGGTGCGTCGTTCGAACCAGACCCAGCCGAGAAGAACGATGATCGTGGTCGCGAACAAGCTCACGGTGGTGCCGCTTGTCCATCCCCAGCTGCCGCCTTTCGATACGGCCAGCAGGAGTGAGATCAGGCCGGCTCCGAGCCCGATCGCGCCGATCAGGTCGAACCGTCCGCCGACCTTGTGTACCGGTGTCGCCGGGACGAAGAACCAGGTCAGGATCAGTATCAGCACACTGAGCGCCGCTGATCCCCAGAAGAGTGCCCGCCAGCTGGCGTTCTGAGCTACTGCCGCGGCGATCGGCAGGCCGAGTGCGCTGCCGATTCCCATGGATGAACTCATCAGAGCGATTGCAGAATTGAGTCTCTCCGGCGGAAGCAGATCGCGTAGTGCGCTGACGCCGAGTGGGATCAGGCTGACGCAGATGCCCTGCAATCCGCGTCCGATCACCATCGGAATCAGAGAACTGGCAGTTGCGCAGATGACCGATCCGACTATGAGCGGGATCGTGCAGATCAGAATCAGCCGCCGCTTGCCGTACAGATCCCCGAGACGCCCGGCTATCGGTGTAGCGACGGCACCCGCCAGGAGCGTCGCAGTGACGACCCACGACGCGTTCGAGGCGGTCGTGTTCAGCAGTGTGGGTAGTTCCGCGATCAGTGGGACGACAAGCGTTTGCATGAGTGCGGCGAGGATGCCGATGAACGCCAGTACGCCGACAAGTCCGCCAGGTCGTACGGCGGGGGCCGTCCGCTCGGCAATAGCGCCTGCTCGTGCCATGCGCGTCTCCTTTGCATATCGCGGGTGGTTCCGGATGCGAAGGGCTGCGCATCGTCGAAGGCGGTTTGAATCGTACATATCGTTGCATTATTCAACTAGTTTTGTGATCGAGGGATTGGTCACAGTGGGGCGGATTGCAACAGGCTGCAACGCTTGTGACCCGGGCCACTGATGCGATGTGCTGTGTGTCACATTCACAAACAAGGAGAAGTGATGACGCAAACCATCGATTCCGCAGTCGCCCCCGAGGTGAAGCTGACGGCGGTGACACCGCAGGAGCGCGTCGATGCCTGGCTGGCGGATTTCGAGTCGGCACTTGCCGCTCGTGACATCGAGCGTGTTGCAGGCAAATTCGCACTCGACAGTTTCTGGCGAGACTTGGTGTCGTTCACTTGGAACATCAAGACCGTCGAAGGTCGCGAGCAGATCGCCGACATGCTCTCCGCACGACTCGACGACACCGATCCTTCGGGGTTCCGGACCACCGAGACGCCCGACGAGGCCGACGGCGTCACGTCGGCCTGGATCGAATTCGAGACTGCAACCGGGCGTGCGCACGGGCACCTTCGTCTGAAGGGCGATGAAGGTTGGACCCTGCTGACGTCGTTGCAGGAACTCAAGGGCCACGAGGAGGGCAAGGGCACTCGCCGCCCGCGCGGCGCCAAGCACGGTGCAGATCCGAATCGCGTCACGTGGGCCGAGCAGAAGGAGATCGAGGACCGCGAACTCGGTTACACCACACAGCCTTACGTCGTGATAGTTGGCGGTGGGCAGGGCGGAATCGCGCTCGGTGCCCGGATGCGTCAGCTCGGAGTGCCGGCCATCGTGATCGACAGCCATGAGCGACCCGGCGACCAGTGGCGCGGACGCTACAAGTCCCTGTGCCTGCACGATCCGGTGTGGTACGACCACCTGCCTTACATGCCGTTCCCCGACAACTGGCCGGTGTTCGCGCCCAAGGACAAGATCGGCGACTGGCTCGAGATGTACACCAAGGTCATGGAGGTGCCGTACTGGAGTTCCACGACCTGCACGTCAGCGTCGTTCGACGAGAAGACCCAGGAATGGACCGTCGAGGTCGACCGCAACGGCGAGAAGCTGACCTTGCGTCCCAAGCAGTTGGTGATGGCGACGGGTATGTCCGGCAAGGCCAACGTCCCGACGTTCCCCGGGCAGGACAAGTTCCTCGGCGATCAGCACCACTCGAGTAAGCACCCCGGCCCGGATCAGTACGTCGGCAAGAAGGTTGTGGTCATCGGGGCCAACAATTCCTCGCACGACATCTGCGGCGCTCTGTGGGAAAACGGCATCGACGTCACGATGGTGCAGCGCAGCTCGACGCACATCGTGAAATCGGATTCGCTGATGGATCTGGGCCTGGGCGATCTGTATTCGGAGCGTGCGCTTGCCGCCGGCATGACGACGCACAAGGCGGACCTCACGTTCGGTTCGCTGCCGTACCGGATCATGCACGAGTTCCAGATCCCGGTGTACGACGCAATCCGTGAGCGCGACAAGGACTTCTACGATCGCCTCGAGAAGGCCGGTTTCGAGCACGACTGGGGCGACGACGGTTCGGGTCTGTTCATGAAGTACCTACGCCGCGGATCGGGTTACTACATCGACGTCGGTGCCGCCGAACTGGTCGCCAACGGAGACATCAAGCTCGCGCACGGCAACATTCGTGAACTGACCGAGAACAGCGTGATCCTCGAAGACGGTACGGAATTGCCGGCCGACGTGGTGGTCTACGCGACCGGCTACGGCTCGATGAACGGTTGGGTGGCCGATCTGATCGGACAGGACACCGCGGACAAGGTCGGCAAGGTGTGGGGCCTGGGCTCGAACACGACCAAGGATCCGGGACCGTGGGAGGGCGAGCAGCGCAACATGTGGAAGCCCACGCAGCAGGAGGCGCTCTGGTTCCACGGCGGCAATCTGCATCAGTCCCGGCACTACTCGCTGTACCTCGCGTTGCAGTTGAAGGCGCGCTACGAGGGTATTCCGACGCCGGTGTACGGGCTTCAGGAAGTGCATCACCTGAGCTGAGACGAGAACTGCTGTGCGCCTTTATTAACCGCGGGCGGTTAATAAAGGCGCACAGCAGGTTCAGCGAAGGGCGTACTTCTTCGCCACGTCGGCGTTCTTGGTCGCGCGCTCGGTGAGGAAGGCAAATGCCAATCCGAGTACGAGCCACAGCGTCGCCTGTGTAGCGAGCGAGGAAAGCCGGAACTCCCACAGCAGAGTTGCCGGGAAATCTTCACCCACCTCGTTGATGCCGGGAAGCGAGACGTAACCGATCGCGACGATCACCAGGAACGCAGCCACCGGAGCAGCGATGCGCACACTGAGGAACTCGTGTCCGGAAACTGCCTTTGCTGCCGCTGCCGCTGCGGTGACGGACAGCAGTCCGAGAATCACGGCGGCCAGCCACAGCAGTGTGCGCTGATTGATGGTGTCCGGATCTCCGACGGCAGGCGGATTGGCCGGGTACTTGAAGAACGGCACGGCCTCGATGGCCAGCCAACCGCCGACGGCGATGGTGATCGCCAACAACGGTCCGGACATCCCGGTGAGTCGTCGCGCGTAATTCGCGACGACCGAGAAGATCGCGCCGAGTGCCAGTCCGGCCAGCGCTGTGGCCAGGAACAACCCGGCGCGCTGCCCGTCGCGGCTCACCAGTGGTTCTTCTTCGTCCCCGTGTGAATGCCCAGCGGCTTCGCCGGCAGCCTCACCGGTGGCGCTGTTGGCTTCTTCGATCGCAATGGCAGCATTGACGTGCGGTTCACCCAGCACGAACGCAACTCCGCCGGCAAGGATGCCCGCGATCAAACCAGCCAACAAACCACGAATGAGAAGCTTCGTGAAATTGTCGACTAGTGGCACGGCAGGCCCATCAAGTGGCGACCGTCGTGCATCAGTTCATGCATGTACATACCGGTGCGAGAGATAGCGCCCTGGTCGAATCCGACCAGGTAGAGAGCGAGCATCGCGAACAGCACTACTGCAGCGGCAAGGAAAGCCAGACGAGTCGAGTCGATCGACGTATCGGGAGAATAGGCGAGAGCCATCGAAGCCTCCTGGGATTTTCGCGTCCCCTAGGTCCATGCGATGGCCGAAGTGTCTGGCTGTCGAAATGGTCGTGCCGAAAAGACACTTCACCTCGAATTACAGTGGCGCGACCGCTCCGGGCTTTCACCGGATTCCTGTCGGACCATCGCGTTTACATGCGAACTTTTGCACTACTGCCCGCACCGTGTCAACGCGTGAAGCCGAGTTGAGCAGGGATTGCGCTCGCCGCGGCGAGCGCAATCCACGAAATCAGCTCTTGGCGGCTACGTCCAGGACAACTTCGAATTCCAGCAACGACGCACCCGAAGCGACAGGCTTCGCGCGCTCACCTGAGTGTGCTTCGCGGGCAGGGCCGTCACGCCAATCGGCGAATGCCTGCTCGGACTCCCACTGCGTCACCACGAAGTAGCGGCTCTCACCTGCGGTGGGGCGGAGGAGTTGGAATCCGAGGAAGCCCGGTGAGTTCTCGACTGCATGAGCGCGTGCTGCGAAGCGCTTCTCCAGTTCGGGGCCGGCGCCCTCGGGGACCTCGATTGCATTGATCTTCACGACTGCCATGCAAGCGACATTACCCGCGTACCTTCACCGCGTACCGTGACACTCGTGTTGCATGACGAAGGTGGAACGGGACAACCGATTCTGTTGTTGCACGGCCTCATGGGCAGCTCACGAACGTGGCGTCGCCACGTGCCGTGGATCCGCGAGTTCGGCCACGTCTACACCTTCGACGCCGCCGGTCACGGCAGGCCTGCGCCTGCTGAACTGACCACCGAGGCATTCGTCGAGGACCTGGCGTCTGCTGTTGCTTCCGTCGAGGGTCCGATGATCGTGATCGGGCA
This sequence comes from Rhodococcus sp. IEGM 1306, assembly GCF_036541985.1. NCBI lineage: Bacteria > Bacillati > Actinomycetota > Actinomycetes > Mycobacteriales > Nocardiaceae > Rhodococcus > Rhodococcus sp. IEGM 1306. The sequence goes on along the minus strand of NZ_JAZHFF010000003.1, from coordinate 483,786 downwards.
TTCGATGGGGGCGCTGCACGCCTGGTGCTTCGCCGCCGCGCACCCCGACAAGGTCGGTGCCCTCGTCCTCGAAGACATGGCTCCCGATTTTCGCGGACGCACCGCGGCGGATTGGGCTCAGATGATCTCGGCGTGGCCGCAGCCGTTCGCTTCCGAGGACGCGATGAAGGAATTCTTCGGCCCCGTCGCCGGCCAGTACTTTCTCGACTCTTTCGACCGCCGCGACGACGGGTGGTACCTGCACGGCGAGGTGTCGACCTTTCGTGACATCTCGGAGGAGTGGGGTACGCGGCATTTCTGGGATCAGTGGAAGGCGATCGAGGTGCCGACCTTGCTCATCGAGGGGGAGTTCACCATCACCCCGGAAGGACAGATGCGTGAGATGGCCGAGAGGCCGGAAACCCGGTACGTACGTATTGCCGATGCAGGTCACCTGGTCCACGACGATCAACCGCAGCGTTACCGTGACGTGGTGACGGAGTTCCTTCAGACAGTGAGTTGACTGCGGATCGACGCGCCCACCTGCTCCAGTTCGACGGCTCTTCTGGCCAGAAGTCCGGCAGCGAACTTAGCCTTGTCGCCGCGATGGCGTGGGACGACGTGCAGGTGCGAGTGGAACACGGTTTGGCCCGCGGCGCGACCGTCGTTGACCAGAAAGTTGACTCCGTCAGCGGCGATGTCGCAGCGGCGAAGGGCTCCGGCGATGAGCGTCCCGACGCGGAACATCTCAGCGCCCTCGCTGCTTTCGAGAGCATCGAGGTTTTCTGCATGGCGTTTGGGAACCACCAGAGTGTGTCCCCGACTCACCGGTCGGGCATCGAGGAATGCGAGAGTCGTCTCGCTCTCGTGAACGAGAATTGCCGGCTCGGTCAGTGCGACGATCTTGCAGAAGACGCAGGTATCGGTGCTCATGCCTACAGAATGTAGTCCGAATCAGATCCGAACCGGGACTACAGCAAGCGCAGCTGACGTGCCTTCGTGATCGCTTCGTTTCGATTGTGCGCGTCGAGCTTCTTGTAGAGGGTACGTAGTTGAGTCTTGACGGTGTTGACGGACACGTACAGTTTGTCCGCCATCGCGGCCGACCCCATTCCCAGTGCCAGGAGTGAGAGGACCTTCTGTTCGCGTTCGGTGAGCTCGACGATGCGAACGATCTCCGGAAAGGATTCAGCAGGACGCTTTTTCGCGAACTCGGCGAGTGCGGGCGAATTCGTTTTCGCCATCGATTCGAGCTTCTCGACATCAGCCGATGCGATGGTCGCGAACGAACGCAGAAGTCCGGTCTGATCCGCGATACTGCACGCTCTGGACCATTCCTGCGCCGCGAGGCGCGGTTCACCCAACTCGGAGTGTGCAACCGCTTGCACCAGAAGCGATTCCATCTGTGCTCGCGGATACGACTCGCCGGACCAGTCGAACTGGTGACACAGGGCGACCGCGGCTTCGTTCTGGCCGATCCGCTGTCGTAGGCGTGCCACCGACGTGAGGGTCCACGGGTTGGTCGCGGGATCGATGATCTCCTTGGCCAGTGCTGCGGCCTTGTTTCCCTCTCCGCGAGCGAGCAGGAGATCGATCTCGGCGGATTGCAGCAGCGGGAGCGCGAAAGAGGAAGCCGTGTACTGCATGGAATGCGCTTCGATCGCATTGTGGAGCAACAGTAGTGCCGATGTTCGGTCGCCGGAGGTCAAGGCGAATTGGCAGTGCGCATAGATGACGAATGCCCACAGTTCCTCGGTGTCGGAAGGTAGACCGAGTTCGGTCAGTGTCCCGCGTGCGTCGTCGAAGTCGAGTGTGTCGAGGGCCTCGAGCACCCGTGCCGTGAGGCCGGCGATCTTGACCACAGGTTCCAGCCAACCGCCAGGGTCCGGGTGCTTTTGCTCGAGCTCGAACCAGTATGCGGCCTGGCGAGGTTCACCCGCCAGCGCCCAATTCAGTGCGGCACTGCCCGCAGAGTTGCGAGCGATGAAGTCGACTCCGTGAGACAGTGCGCCGTGGTAGGCCATCCGGGCCTTGATCGTGGATTCGGTGAGCCTGCCGCTCAATTGAAAATTGATCGCCCATTGAAGTCGCATGAGAGGGAGTTGCGCGCTGACGGCTTCCGGGTTGTTCTCCAGCGCACTGCGACTGAGGTGAGACAGGCGCCTGGTGGTTTCTGCTGCGAGCCCGTACTCGCCGGCCATCCTGAGCATGATCGATTGAACGCAGGCAATGCTCAAGGCGTCCTTCGCGCCGGCCTCGCTGCCGAGCTCCCACAGTTCGGTCGGCGATTCGGGTAGCAAGTCGACGACCGCCGAGCGCTCGCTCGGATGCATCGTGAACAGAGCGCGCCCCGCCTCCACAGCAGAGTGTTTGTCGGCAGCTTCCATCGGAATCCGTTGGAGGGCAGAGCGAACCGAGTCCAGGTTGTGGACGATCATCGTCACCCAGTGTTGCTCGACGATGTCTACTGCCAGTGTCCAGTTCTTTGCCTCGACAGCGTAGTCCAGTGCTGACGCGTGATGACCGTTGTCGAGTCGATTGTGCGCGAGGAACGAAAGACGTTGCGCTGGATCGATTCCAGCGTGGGTGTGGCGCGCAAGTATCGATCGACGAATTGCGGGCGGCAACTCCCAGGTTTCTTCTGCTTCGGTCTCGACCCGCGACACCAATCCGGATGTCTCGAGTATCGCCAGGCGCGCGCGAATCTGATGAACGGTCTCGGCAGCGTCCGGGCGTTGGGACTCGAACAGTATTGCGGCGATGTCGACGGTGATCGATCGCGCAAAGGCCGTCGCGAGCAGGAACTCGAGTTGCTTCACGTGCTCGGCCGTGGTGAGAACGGAATTGTTCACGTAATCGTCTATCGCCCGCGCGATGTTCTTTTCGATCATCTGCCCGCGGTTGCCGGTGCCGGTGCCGGAGACGCGGACGGCGGGAACGGCGACGCGAACAAGCGCGGGCAGTCCTCCCGTCAAGGATGTGATTTGTTCGGAATCACCGTCAGTCGGTTGTACGCCGGCCTGTTCCAGCAAATGGGCGGTATCGGCTGTCGTGAACAACAGCTCACTCGCACTTATCACCTCGTGGTCGGTGTCGAGCAGGTACGGCTCGGAGAACATGCCGAAGCCCGAGAGCGTGACCACGAGGTCCAGATTGTGGCAGAGGGTGAGGAGTTCGATCAGCTGATCGTCCAACTCTGGTTCCGCTGTCAGATCCGGCCTGATCAGCACGAGCAGCACGGGGCGACTGAGGGCGTTCAGGGATTTGGCGACAGCGGTGAAAGGATCGGCGAGATCGTCGATGTCGGGCAGTGCGATTCCGGCGGCATGGATTCGATCGAGGACAATGGCCCAGAAATCTTCGAGAGTCGACGAGGGCTGTGGGGCCGAGACCCAGACGAGTATTCGTTCGGATGCCAGATGAGCGCGCAGCCACGATGCGATCAACGACGATTTCCCGTGACCGTTCGGTGCACGGACGATGGTCAGCGCGGCGCGCCGGTCAAGTTTCGAGAACAGTGCCTGCCGGGGAATCGACGTCGCGAGAGTGCGCCTTTCGGGAATAGCTGCCCAGTCATGGCCGTCCATCCCGAACATCAGCGCGGACCCTTTCTGCTTTCGCGCCCCGCAGTAATTGAAGAGTTTGGGCGGATTGTCTCGATCCATCTATCTACAGGGAGGAGCGTAGCTGGTGCGAATCCAGAGCGTGCGATCCCGGGCAATTCACCCGGGACTTCACCCTGGGTGAGAGAAGTTCACCCGCACAATCACGCCGTCACCATTGGCTTTCGCGGCCATCGAGCGACTTCTATTGAACGTAGCTCGGGATTCGCCAAATGTGGCCGCGAGTGCCTGTCGGGAGCCCCGAGAGTCAGACTTCAAAGGAGCGTCGTGAGAACTCGTCTGTCAGAGGTGTGGTCGAAGGCCGTTGTCGTCGGACTCCGACCGAGGGCGTGGCGGAGAGGAGTGCGAGGTATCGGCGTCGTTGTCGTGACCGGAGCTCTGGTGGTCGGCGCTGCTGCGCTCGGTGTGCTTCCGACGCAGTCGGATGTTCGATTGGCAGCCGAGGGAGAGTTCACGCCTGCCTTCACCGTCGGGTTGACGGCCATCGACGGTGCACCGCCTTTCGATCCAGCCGACGGCCCCGGCCTCGATTCCGGACCGTCCAACGGGATTGTCCGAGAGGGTGATCCGGTGACGTACGTCGTCGACATCGGTGTCCGGGGCGCATCGCTCTCGGACGTGGTCGTACAACTTCAGGTGCCCCGAGGTTTCACTCTGCCGTCCCTGCCGGACTACTGCGGAGTCGGCTCGGACATCGACGAGGCCGGGTTACTGTGCTTGGTAGGGGATCTGGAAGCGGATCGATTCTTCACACGAACTGCGACGATGATTGCGGGCAAGCGGGAAGATACCGACGGTCTACCGACAGCAGTAGTGGTCACTGCCGATAGTGGTGCGGTTCGCGTGCGGTCGAACGACGTCACTGTGCGCGTGTCGACTGGACCGGGAGTGTGTGATCCACAAGGAAATTCCGTCGACGGACAGACGGTTCAGGAGGATCCGGTAGCTGCGAACGGGCAGATCTCGGGTCTGGTGACGTCCGGCACCACGCAGACAGTGGCGATCATCGGTATCGATCAATGCGGGCACGCGACAGCGCGGACAGTGACACCGTTCGAGGGTCACTTCTCGTTTCTCGGACTGTTACCGGGGACGTATCGCGTCACGGTCGACGGCCGAGCGCCGGTGGACGTGGTGCTGGAACCAGGTGCAATGGCGGCCGATGGCCTGACGTTCTGATAGAGCTTCGCAGTGATGGCAGCACCCGTAACGGCAACAGTCTATGGAGGATCCAGTGCGTGAAAGCCTGGGCGTTGTATTCGAAAACGAGTCAATTTCAACAGCTCTCGTAGATGCGGACACACCCCTTCTGGGCTCGATCGACGAGTTCCGTCACCCCTGGGGTGCAGACGGGACCGTTCCCTCTCCGCAAGCGTCGGCACGCGCGCTCGCGTCCGCTGCCGAGGTCGCCACCGGCCGGGCCCTGCGCTCGAATCTGTGTCCCACAGTCGTCGGGGTTGTGTGCGAGCGTGCGGACGTGCGTGACCTCGTTCCGGATTCGTTGTCCTCCAGTTCTTTCGAGAACGTGGAGTTGGTCAACGGTCTCGACGCTCGGCTCGCCTACCTGCGGGCGGTCGACGCTCTGAATGGTGTTTCGCCGATTCTCGTGTTCTGGCCGGACGGCGGTGAGACCGTGATCGCGGCCGTCGACCCGAGTGCCGGTGTCGTGGACTCGGCGCACCGTTACGACACCGCCGAGTTGCTTACAGACAGCTCGACATTTGCTGCGACATTGGACCTCCTCGTCGCCGAACGAGACCCGGTGCCCAAGATGCTCGTCGCGATGCTCGTGAAGGAAGAGTCTCGGCAGCCGTCCGCCGAAGCCGCTGAACTGGCAGGTCTCGGCTTCCTGTTTCTCGGCGAGCGGACCCAACTCGCGATTGGCGCTGCGCTGGTGGCGGCCGATCGGGGAGCTGACGTTCGGTCCGGTGGCGGCATGGCTGTCCGGCCCGTCAACAGGATCCGGTGGGCGGCGGCAATAGTCCTGCCACTTCTGCTCATGCTGACGGGGTTGCTGATCGCGCTGTCTCCAGACGGGTCGCGCGCGGTGTCCACCGATCGTCCGAACGTCGGCGCGGAGCCGGCGACCTCGACCAGTGGACCTCCGCCCGGCGCCGCCCTACCGATTCCGGCTCGGACCCCTTGCGACCCGGCGGTACCTGCCGTTCCTGCTGCACTGCGGCGTTCTGATCCGGACGTCGCACCGCCTCAGGCCGACGAACCCGCAGCCGAAGAATGCAACCCGATGCGAGTCGGTTAAGCCGTACCCTCTCCGGCCAGCGCAAACAGGCCGTCATCCGTCTGCTCGACCAGTCCGTCGACGAGCAGGGAATGCAGTGCGCGGTCACGCTGACCCGGATCGTTCGGCCAGACGATGTCGAGTTGCGCGCGTTCGACCGGACGGTGACTCTCACGAAGAACGGCCATCAATTTTCCACGTACCTGGCGATCGGTTCCCGCGAACTTCTGCACCTTCTTCGGCGGTCCGGTGTGTGCCGGTTTGCCCGAAGCGACCCAGGCGCAGTTCGGCAACGGGCAGTTTTCGCAGTTCGGCGTCCGCGCAGTGCAGATCAGTGCGCCGAGTTCCATGAGAGCTGCGCTGTAGGTGGCTGCGCGCGCTCGCGTCCGCGGCAGCAGCGCCGCGACATCGGCCAGGTCGCGTGTGTTGGACGGATTGCCTGGTTCGGCGTTGCCATGGACGGCTCGTGCGACAACGCGTCGTACGTTGGTGTCCACCACCGGCACTCGCTGTCCGTAGGCGAAGCACGCCACGGCGCGGGCGGTGTAGGAACCGATCCCCGGCAGCGAGAGCAGGATGTCGACATCTTCGGGCACCACGTCACCGTGCTCGGCAGCCAGGACGCCCGCGCATTCGTGAAGCCGCAGCGCGCGTCGTGGGTAACCGAGTTTGCCCCAAGCGCGAAGCACTTCTGCCTGACTCGACGCCGCCATCGCCGACGGAACCGGCCAGCGCTGCACCCACTCTTCCCAGATGGGCGCGACACGCACCACCGGCGTCTGCTGGAGCATGATCTCGCTCATCAGGATCTGCCAGGCACTGACGCCCTCGCGTCGCCACGGCAGATCACGGGCCGTATCGGAGTACCACTCGAGCAGCACCGAAGATTCCACTGCCACCGCTACCGACACACCCCTCGAACCTGCGCTCCCGGTCGACGAAGGACACGTCGACGTCTGGAGGTCACTTTATCGGCAGTGACCGACAGTCATTTCTCGTGCCCGAAAACCGGGAGGGAGTGGCATCGAGACCACTCACCCCCGGTTGAATCACGATGCGTACTGAGCGTTCGCAGTCTCCACTCGTGTGCCTACGACTGGCGAGCGTCCGGAGTATCGGCGAACGATCACGTAGAGGCAGATCAATCCGATGGCACCGGCAGCGGCGAGGAAGGAACCGACTTTCCATGCGTTGTCCGGATTGCCGTTGATCAGCATCACCATGATCATCGGAGCGAAACCTCCGATGATTGCGGAGATCTGATAGCCGAGTGAAGCGCCCGAGAATCGAATCTCCGGTGGGAACAGTTCAGCGAAGAGCGTTCCCTGCGTACCGGTTTGGAGGGACATTGCCACCACGCCGACGATAACCGCGACGGCAAACGGCCAGATCGTGTCCGGGCTGGACCCACCGATCATCAGCCACATCGGGATACCCCAGAGCATCATGGCTGCGGTGCCGAGGCCGAAGACGAGTTTGCGACCGTAGAGGTCGGACAGGTATCCCGCCAGCGGAACCAGGGGAATCTGTATTGCGCATGCGATCAGGATGTAGGTGAGGACCGTCGACCGCGGTATCTCCAGGTAGGTGGTCGCGAACTGAACCGACCCGGTGATCATCGTGTAGAAGAAAATCACGCCGATGGCATTGGCGCCCGCTGCAGCGAGGACGGTGCCCGGGTTTTTCTTGAGAACTTCGAGGATGGGGGATTTCCGAACTACCGGCGATTCGGCCAGTTTTTCAGCGAGCGCTTTGAACTCGGGCGTCTCTTCGAGATAGCGGTGGATGAGGAATGCCACAGGAAGCATGATCAAGCTGATCCAGAACGGGATCCTCCATCCCCACGAAAGGAACGAATCAGCCGCGAGAGTTGCTGTCAGAACCAGGAACACGATATTGCCCAGCACCACACCGATCGGAACACCGAGTTGGGCGAAGCTACCGAAGAGCCCGCGGCGGTTTGCCGGTGCGTTCTCGGTGGCAAGCAATACGGCTCCGCCCCACTGTGCTCCCACGGCCAAGCCCTGACAGATTCGCAGCGTCACGAGGATGGCCGGGGCAAGCCACACGACATTGGTATTGGGTACGAAACCGACCAAGGAGGTTGCCACAGCCATCAGAACCACGGCGGCAACGAGCACGGGCTTTCGTCCGTACCGGTCACCGAAATGACCGGCGAGCACTCCACCGATGGGACGGGCGATGAATCCGACTGCGACGGTGGCAAACGAACTCATTGCAGCGACCACCTCGCTGTCGGTGGCGAAGAACGTCGAGTTGAACACGAGCGCAGCGGCAGTCGCGTAGATGAAGAAGTCGTACCACTCCAGGGAAGTGGAGATCGCGGCTGCAAAGGACGCGCGCCGAGATCTGCCCGGGCGCTCCACCGCAGATTCGGTGTTGTTGGTCATCGCGATTCGCTCTCTGTGGGGTCGTTCAGGTGAGTTCGGTCAGGACGTGAGTTGCGGCAAGTTCGGTGTGCAGGCGACGCAATATCCAAGTGCAAGTGCGAACTTCGATACGAGAAGTCATATCTCGCCATCGTTGCCCTACGGGAGGCGCTCGGACATTCGGGTGGCGAAGGCGTCCACCTCGAGGCAGTCGGCGAGGTGCGCAGTGTCTCGCGTGGCAATGCGGAGGTGCTCATGTTGCCCGCACTCCTTCGTTCCAATTTGCCAAACGATCGTTCGGCTGCGAGCCATCATTGACCTAACGATCGTTAAATGTCAATAGTCGAGAAAAGTGCACTTTTGCAGCGGATTTCTCCGCGTGTGCCGTGCGTTCCGGAATCTGTTGCCAAACGATCGTTCGCCTGAGATGATGATTCGTCAGTGATGTAGATCTCAGGAATGGGGATATCAATTCGAGCAGTGGGTGTGCGGACGCACGTCGAGGCGCGCTGGTCTCGCACATCGACGGCATTTCGTGGCTTCGGCCCTGCGGCGTTGCAGCCCTACGTGCTTTCAGCCCTTCTCGGCGGAGGTGTCGCCCAGCTCAGCTTGATTCGACCATCGCGGTCGCCAATGCGCAGTAGCGAGACGCGATATCTTCCGCATTCATCGGTCCGTCGGCGCGCCACCACACACAGACCTGCTGCCCCATGTTGATAATGGCGCGCACGGCATCCCGGGGAAATGGAGTGTGGAAAGTACCTTCTTCAATTCCGCGCTCGATGACGTCGCGAAACATGCTTTCCTGCTCGTCACGCAGGGTTACGACCAGACGGTGCCCCGATTCGTCCAAGCTGCGCAATTCGGTCGCTCCTACGAGGGCGTCTTCGCGCCTGGTCGTATGGAACATGACCCAAGCGCGGACGAGTGCTTGTAGTTGGTCTTTCGGATCGCCGCCGGAGCGCAGCAGTGCACTACGGGTCATGCTGTTGGCGTCGTGCAGCGCCCGAATCATGATTTCCTGAAGTATTTCCTGCTTCGATTTGAAATGGTGGTAGATGGACGCGACAGTGAGATCGGCGCCGGCGGAGATGTCTCGCATGGACGTCCCGTGATAGCCGCGCTCGTTCATGTTTCGGACAGCGGAATCGAGTATGAGTTGCCGGACAACGACAGTCTTCGCCCCACTCATTGTTCGGTTCCTTCTCATTTCCTCGGTGCCTGCGTCCTGCCCAGCTTAGAGCCGAACAGTCGCGGGACACACCTGATGGAAAGACACCGCCTTGAACTGCGTATATGGGCAGAACTGGCGATTATCGTTCGCTAATCGCCACCAAGAGAAAAGAGGGACCTGTGGAACACATATCGATGAGTATCGAAGACGGTATCGCCGTGATCACCCTTGATCGACCGGACAAGCTGAACGCATTCACCACGACGATGGAAAACGAGCTCATCGAAGCGTTCGACGCCACCGACGCGAACGACGCTGTGCGTGCGGTGATCCTGACGGGAGCGGGCCGTGCGTTCTGCGCGGGGGCAGATCTGTCCTCGGGAGCAGAGACGTTCTCCGAATGGAGCGCCGAGTCGAACGGAAATGACGCGAACGGTGTCGATCTACGTCGGGACGGCGGCGGACGCGTCGTCCTGCGGATGTTCGATTCACTGAAGCCGATCATTGCGGCCATCAACGGACCGGCCGTCGGCGTGGGCATCACCATGACTCTTGCGGCCGACTTTCGCTTGGCCGCCGACGACGCCAGGATGGGTTTCGTCTTCAATCGGCGAGGACTCGTGCCCGAGTCGTGTTCGTCATGGTTGCTGCCGAAACTGGTTCCGCTCCAGCGAGCCCTCGACTGGATCTACTCCGGACGGATCTTCACTGCCGCGGAAGCATTTTCGGCCGGGTTGGTCTACCGACTGCATTCGCGCGAAGATCTTCTCGGGGAGGCGACGGCGCTCGCTCACAGCCTGACCCATGACACCGCGCCGGTATCGGTTGCCCTGTCGCGTCAGATGGTCTGGCGCATGCTGGGAGTCGAACACCCCATGGTCGCGCATCGCGTCGAGAGCATCGGAATCAATGCTCGCGGTGCTCAGGCTGACGTTCGTGAAGGTATCGCGGCGTTTCTGGAAAAGCGAGAGGCGGTATTCCCCGACCGTTGCAGTGACGCAATGCCGGATCTGTTCTCGTCCCATCTCCCACGCCCCCGGTGGTGAGCCGCTACGACCTTCGAACCGTTGGCGTCGTGGCTCATGCGGTCAACCGCCGCGGCGGGTAAGTTCCCTCCGCTTCTTCAGGGGCGTTGTGGAGAACCAACGCCTACAGCTTCGAGTGAGGGTGCTCGGTTCGGAATAGCCGAGTTGGCGTGACACTTCGGAGAGGGACACGTCTCTGTTCGAGAGAAGGCTGCGAGCGAGTTCGCGTCGTGAATCGTCGACGAGCGATTCGAACGCCTTGCCTTCCAACGCCAATCGTCTCTGCAGTGTTCGTGGGTGCAGCATCATCAAAGTCGCGACTTGCTTCAGTGTGGCTGCACCCGCAGGCAGGGAACGCACGATCACAGCCGACACCGCGTCGTGGAACGCCACATCCGGATCTCGACCTGCCATGAAACGCACGGCTAAGTCGTAGGCCATCGGATCCACCCGGGGCAGGTGGCGATGCATGACTCCGCGCGGAAAGGTCAACAGGTTCCGATCCGAGCTGAACTCGACAGAACAACCGAAAAACTCTACGTACCTGCGCAGTTCGGAGATGCGTGGATGTTGAAACGAGATGTGCGTCGGATGGAAGTCCGCGCCCGCCATCATCCGGAACGTCTGAAGTGTCACGCCCATCGCCAGTTCCACGACGTGGGACCGATACGGAAGTCGATGCAGCACGGTATCGATCCCGTAGGACACCTCGGTGTCGCCGACTGTCAGATCTACCGCCAACGCCGGGCTGTACACGTGCGCGTATCGGGCGACGTCGTGCAATGCATCTCCGATTGTCTCGGCACTGCGGGCCGCGATGGCGACCGGACCGAGAATGTCCGGGTCCTGTTTGCCCGCGAGTCTGAGTGCGAAGTCCGGCGCCTCCAACTCATCCGCACAGAGTCCGAGCAGTGTGGACAAGGCACTGAACGGCAAGAAGTGGTCGTACGCGCCGATGACGGCCGGATCGACGCCCACACGGTCGAGGAATTCGTACGGATCTCCGCCGAGTTCGGAGATCAACTCGGGCAGTCGTGTCAGCGACGAGGCACTGATCAGATCGGCCATGTGTCGAAATGTAAATAAATTGGCGCATCATGTCAATTTTCTCGTCGGTTGGGCAGTGATGATCAACACAGGTTGGCTGGTTCAACGTCGAGCGCCATCCCTGGAGGAGCCACAATGACAACACTCACCGACCGCACTGCACTGTTCATCGACGGACTGTGGAGAGCGCCGGACACTTCCGAAATCATCCGAGTCGTATCACCTTTCACGGAGCAACAGATAGGCTCGTTCCCCGCATCCGTATCGACGGACGTCGACGCAGCTGTATCAGCGGCTCGAAAAGCATTGCGACGGAACGACTGGTCCGATCTTTCCCCTGTCGAACGTGCGCGTGTCATCCGCAGGTTCGCCGACGAACTCGAGAAACGATCCGAGGACCGCGCGGCGACGGTCACTCACCAGAACGGCATGCCCATCGAGCTCGCCCGTTTCGCCGAGGGGGCAGCGCCCGTCCAGCTTTTGCGCTATTACGCAGGCCTCGCCGAGTCGATGCCTACCGAAGAACGACGGGCCAGCCAACCGATGCCAGGCACGACAATCGTGCGACGCGAGCCGATCGGTGTCGTTGCCGCCATTGCGCCCTGGAACTTCCCGGCTGTGCTTTCGATGTTCAAGATCGCCCCGGCTCTTGCTGCGGGATGCACCGTCGTTCTGAAACCCTCTCCCGAAACCACCTTGGACTCCTACATATTGGCCGAGGCCGCCATTGCGGCAGAACTCCCCGAGGGTGTCATCAACATCGTGACTGGCGGACCGGAGATCGGTCAGTATCTCGTGTCGCATCCCGGGATCGACAAGGTCGCGTTCACGGGATCCACTGCGGCCGGTCGACACATCGGCACGGTGTGCGGCGGAATGCTTCGCCCCGTTACCTTGGAATTGGGTGGCAAGTCGGCGGCCCTGGTCCTCGACGACGCGGATGTCGAGGAGACGGTAACCGGTCTGGCAACTGCATCCCTGCTCAACAGTGGGCAGACGTGCTATATGTCGACTCGAATCTTGGTTCCCCGCAGCCGTAGTCGGACGTACGTCGACGCCATCACCGCGATGGCGGAGGGTCTGCAGGTCGGCGATCCGATGGAACCGTCGACGTTCGTCGGCCCGTTGGTGAGCGCGAGGCAACAGGACCGTGTGCTGTCCTTGATCGACCAGGGACGCTCGGAAGGCGGAACTGTCACCACGGGTGGCGGACGCCCCACCGACCTCGACACCGGATTCTTCGTGCAGCCCACGGTGTTCGCCGATGTCGACAACGGCAGCACCATCGCGCGGCAGGAAGTATTCGGGCCGGTGCTGTCAGTCATTTCATACGACGACGTCGATGAGGCTGTCGCGCTTGCCAACAACTCCGAGTACGGCCTCGGTGGGACTGTATGGACCTCCGACGAGGAACGCGGTATCGCAATTGCTCGACGCGTCGAGACAGGCTCGTTCGGTGTCAACACCTTCAACCTCGACTGGGGTTCACCGTTCGGTGGCGTCAAAGCCAGCGGCTTGGGTCGTGAACTCGGTCCCGAAGGGCTTGCGGCGTATCAGCAACTCAAATCCATTTTCCTCGCATCCTCGTAAGAATCGAGCCACCATGTCCGACGCAGGACTCGCCGGCGCTCGTGCGCTGGCAGAAAACACCGTGAAGATAGCCGAGCAATTCGGGACTACCGAGTGGGAAGCGGACAGTGCGTGCCACGGTTGGCGCGTCCACGACCTCATCGGTCACATGGCGTTCTTCTTCAACTTCATCGCCGACCCGGATCTGGTGTTCCCGCCGAACCCCAGTGGAAAGTCCGAGCGGCTCAACGACGCTGCCGTCCGCGAGCGTGCCGATCTACCGCACGAGCAGATCCTGGACTACTACCGGGAGCAATCCGAAGCGGGGCTCGCGACGTTGGCCGCGCTGCAGACAGAGGAGCTTCGCAACAACACACTCGAGATGCTCGACCTCGGGACTTATCGCCTGCATCAGCTCAGTGACGCGGTGTCGTTCGACCATCTCGTCCATTTGACGTCGGATCTTCTGGCGCCGTTCGGACCGATTCCTCACGGTGAGATCGACGTGGCGGCCGCAGTCGATCCGGCGATCGACTGGATGGTTGCTGGGCTCCCGCAGATGTGCGGCGAAGCTGTCGCCACCGCGTTGACATCGCCTGTGGCACTGCGCCTCAACGGCGCCACCGAGCGCACTTTCGTCATCTCTCATTGCGATGGGGGAGTGACCGTCACCGAATCTGACGACGTGCCGGAGAACGTCGCGACCACCCAAGCCGCCGAATTTCTGCGGTGGGGGACCACCCGATCTGCATGGCGGTCTGCCGTCGAGGTTTCCGGCGACCGCAAGACCGTCGCCGCAGTCCTCGATGCCATCGACATCGTCTGACCCACACCGAACCCGAAATCCAGAACAAGAGGAAACAGTTATGTCTCAGTACTTGCAGGACAAGGTCATTCTCATCACCGGTGCAGGGGGTGGGTTCGGTCAACTCATCGCCGAGAAGGTGGCTGCGCAGGGCGCGAAAGTCGTCGGCGTGGACATCAACGAGGCGGGCCTGAAGACTGTGTTCGGCGGTATCGCGGCCGCGGGATTCACCGGCACCTACAAGGTTGCCGACGTCACCGACATGGATCAGGTCATCGCCGCGGCGCAGCACGGCATTTCGGAGTACGGAGCGCTCGACGTACTCGTCAACAATGCGGGCGTCATGCCTCTCGCATATTTCGCCGATCACGAACGAGCGTGGCAGAAGTGGCACAAGGCAATCGACATCAATATCAAGGGCGTCGTCAACGGAATCTCTGCGGTATACGACCAGATGATCGAGCAGGGTCGCGGTCAAGTCGTCAACATCTCGTCGATCTTCGGAAACGCCGGCGTCGACGGTTCCGGCGTCTACAGCGCAACCAAGGCTGCAGTCACCACGATCTCGGATTCACTGCGAATCGAAGCCAAGGGCAAGATCAAGGTGACGACTGTCAAGCCCACGGGTGTGACAGGAACGAACTTGGCGAGCTGGATCGTCAACGAGAACGCGATCCTCGGTCTCACCGGTCAACGTGCGGGTACCTACATGGCGAACGTCGGGCACCTGGCCGACGGCACCCTCAGCCCCGGGCAGAAGGATGTCGACTCCATCGAATACTGGCTGATCAAGCCCGACGACCTGGCCGACGCTGTCGTTCACATCATCGATCAACCGTGGGGTATCAGCATCAGTGACATAACCGTCCGCGCCAGCGGCGAGGATTACCTGTACTGACTACCTGATCGAAAGCCGCGCTCTGCCGGTGTGGCTGCGCAAACCTCGCAGAAGACTGCAGTCCGGGACGTTCCGTGGTCGAGCGCCATTGCCATGGCATTGCCTGCCGTCGTAGAGTCTTACTTAACGATCGTTAAGCTGTTGCCGTGGAGGACTCCGTTTGCCGAGGAAGTCGCCGGAATCAGTCCGAGGAGTTTGAATGAAAGCAGTCCACTTGGTGGAGGCGACGGGGCCCGAAGGTTTGTCGTTGGTCGATGTCGACGAACCTGTCGATCCCGCACGGGTGGTAGTTGATTTGCACACCGCCGGCGTGAGTTTCCCTGATCTTCTCCAGACCACGGGCGGCTACCAAATGGTGCGCGAACTACCGTGCGTACCAGGGATTGAAGGTGCCGGTACCGTTCGGAGCGCGCCGCCAGGGTCAGGCTTCGTGCCCGGGCGGCGCGTGGCCGTGCTGACGACCGGGGAAGGCTCGTGGCAGCAGACCGTTGCGGTCGAGCCGTCCAATGTCTTCGCTCTGCCTGATGTGGTCTCGCTCTCGGCCGGTTCGGGATTTCTCCTGAATTATCTGACCGCGCACTTCGCCCTCGACGAACGTGCGCGATACCTTGCCGGCGAGACCGTCCTGATTCACGGCGCGGCCGGTGGGTTGGGTACTGCCGCGTTGCATGTCGCGTCTGCGCTCGGTCTGGAGACGGTCGCTGTCGTGAGTACGGGCGAGAAGGAGAGAATCGCCGCGGAGTCCGGGGCAACGCACGTCGTGTCGGTCGACGGGTGGAAGGAACGCGTCCAACGGATTACGAATGGGCGCGGTGTCGACATCATTCTCGATCCGGTCGGTGGTGACCGCTTCACGGACAGCCTGCGCAGCCTTGCGCCGAACGGTCGCCTGGTCGTTTTGGGATTCACCGGCGGTGATATTCCCACGGTCAAGGTGAATCGACTTCTCCTGAAGAATATTTCGGTGACGGGTGCAGGATGGGGTGAATATCTGAAAACCGATCCCCGGTATCTACAGCGTCAATGGCAGGAGCTCTATCCCCTGCTCGGGTCGGGAGCTCTGAGGGTGCCCGAGCCCACCCTCTACCCCTTGGCGCGTGCTGCCGATGCACTGACGTCGTTGAGCGAGCGCACGGCGGTAGGAAAAGTCGCGCTTTCTCTCGAATGATCTCCACACGAACAACTTTGTGAACAAGACCTCAGCGAACGAACCTTGGAGTGAACCATGTATCCCGGAGCGTATGTTGCGACAAACCCGGACAAGGCCGCGGTGATCGTTGCCGAGACCGGTGAAGCGGTGACGTTCGCGCAACTGGAATCGAATTCGATTCGGATTGCGCGAGTTCTCCACGGACTCGGGTTGCGGCGGGGCGACAACCTGGCCGTACTCGCCACCAATAACGTTCAGGTCTTCGACATCTACTGGGCGGCTATGCGCTCCGGTGTCTACCTGACGATGGTGAACTGGCACCTGACCGCTCCGGAAGGTGCATATATCGTCGAGGACTGTGAGGCAAAGGTAGTCATCGTCGATGCTGCTCTGAGCGAACTGGCCGCGACATTGTCCGAACTCGTTCCCCGGCAGGTGACCAGGCTTTCCTTCGGCGGCCAACTCGACGGATACGACTCCCTCGACCGGGCGGCTGACATGGAGTCGGACGTCCCGCTCCCGGATCAGCCGCGCGGCGCCGACATGTTGTACTCGTCGGGAACCACCGGCCGTCCCAAGGGCATCAAGCCGGCTCTACCGAATCGTCAGATACAGGATCCCGGCGATCAGATGACGGCGATGAACCAAAGTGTTTGGGGTGTAACCGAAGACGACATCTATCTGTCCCCGGCGCCCCTCTATCATGCCGCTCCGCTCCGGACGTGCGCCTCGGTCCAGGCGCTGGGCGGAACCGTTGTGGTGATGAATCGGTTCGATCCGGAGAAGGCTCTGGAATACATCGAGCGTTATCGCATCACGTACAGCCAGTGGGTGCCGACAATGTTCGTGCGCCTGCTCAAACTGCCACAAGAAACGCGCGACCGTTACGACATGTCGTCTCTGCGACTCGCCGTCCACGCGGCCGCACCGTGTCCCGTCGATGTGAAGCGAAAGATGATCGATTGGTGGGGGCCGATTCTGGACGAGTACTACTCCTCGACGGAACTCAACGGCATGACCATCGTTCACTCGGACGAGTGGCTGCGGAAGCCGGGCACGGTGGGGCGGGCCTCCCTGGGAGTGCTCCACATATGCGGGGAGAACGGCGAAGATCTACCCCCCGGCGAGGTGGGTACGCTGTACTTCGAACGTGACGAGTTGCCATTCAACTATCACAATGCGCCCGAAAAGACCCAGGAGGCACAGCATCCCGCCCACCCGGCCTGGACGACTACGGGTGATGTCGGCTTCGTGGACGAGGAGGGTTACCTATTTCTGACCGACCGTAAGTCCTTCATGATCATCTCGGGCGGTGTGAACATTTATCCGCAGGAGATCGAGAACGTGCTGATCGAGCATTCCTCGGTATTGGACGCGGCGGTGATCGGGTTGCCCGACGACGAGATGGGGGAGATATGGCTGTCGTCCAGCCAGTCCCCGAAGCCGAAGCCGGCGATGCGCTTCGCGACGAACTGCTTTCTCATTTGCGCGCGCAGATCGCCAAGTACAAGCTGCCGAGGCGACTCGTGTTCAGTACGGATCTACCTCGAACTCCGACCGGGAAATTGGTCAAAGGAAAACTGCGCGATCGCTATTCAGGCAAGGTTTCCATCGGATGAGCGGCCCGTTGCACGGTGTTCGAGTGCTGGAACTCGCGGGGTTGGGTCCGGGGCCGCACGCTGCGATGATGCTTGCAGATCTCGGAGCGGACGTTGTTCGAGTCGAGCGTCCGTCCGGTGGACTCGAGATCTCGCCACGAGAGCAGGACCAACTTTTGCGTGGGAGACGGTCGGTGGAAGCCGACCTCAAGACCGAGTCAGGCCGAGAGTTGGTGAGGGCCCTCGTCTCGAAAGCCGATGTGTTCCTGGAAGGTTTTCGGCCCGGCGTGACCGAGCGGCTGGGTTTCGGCCCCGACGTGTGCACCGAACTCAACAGCCGGCTGATCTACGCACGTATGACGGGATGGGGTCAAGACGGCCCACTCGCGCAGCGGGCGGGACACGACATCACTTACCTGGCGCTGACCGGAGTCCTGCACGCTATCGGTCCGGCCGAGAAACCCACGGTTCCGCTGAACCTCGTCGGAGACTTCGGCGGTGGCTCCATGTTCTTGATCCTCGGAATCGTCTCTGCGTTGTACGAGCGAGAGCGTTCGGGCACAGGACAAGTGGTCGATGCCGCAATTGTCGACGGAACTTCGGTGTTGGCGCAGATGATGTGGTCGTTGCGAGGGAGCGGACAGTGGAGTGACTCACGTGCAACCAACCTCCTGGACGGTTCTACGCCGTTCTACGACACATACGAATGTTCGGACGGCAAGTTCGTAGCAGTCGGTGCCCTCGAACCGCAGTTCTACGCGGCGCTCCTCCAAGGCCTGGATATCGCGCCGGAATCGTTGCCCGATCAGATGGATCGAAGTGGCTGGCCCACAATCCGAGAACGGTTCACAGAGGCGTTCTCGTCGCGCACGCGAGACGCCTGGGCAGCGCTGTTCGAATCGACGGACGCTTGTGTTGCTCCTGTCCTGAGCCCCGCCGAAGCCGCGTTGCACCCGCATCTTGCCCAGCGGGGAACTCTTGTCGAAGCCGACGGAATAGTGCAGGCGGCACCCGCGCCGCGGTTCTCCCGTTCCAGGACTGTGCAGCCGTCAGGTGCCCGGCCACCCGGGGTCGATACCACCGCCGTGACGAAGGAGTGGCTGGGCGACTGAGTGGCAGATCACCTTTTGTAGCACAACTCGATCGAGTCTGACTGACAAGGAATTTCAATGACCGAAACGCGACCGGATGTCTACGCGAGCCGACACGGCGGAGTGCTCCGCATAGTCGTCAACAGGCCAGCGCGAATGAACGCGTTGACTACCGAAACCCTGGAGAGTCTTGCCACGATCTTCGTCGAGCACGCACAATCCTCGGATGTGCGGGTGGCGGTTGTCGAAGGAGAGGGCAAGGCCTTTTGCACGGGCGCGGACCTCGCGGACGTGACGTTGTCCGGTCCGCCGTCGGCGGACACGATCGATGCCGCCAATGCCTTGGTGCAGACCATTCGAGAGTTTCCGTTTCCGGTGGTCGCTGCGGTACGAGGCCCTGCGGCAGGTGTGGGTGTTTCGCTGGCTTTGGCGTGCGACCTCGTGCTCGCAGCGGAGTCGAGTTACTTTCTGCTCGCGTTCACAAAGGTGGGATTGATGCCGGACGGTGGAGCCACCGCACTGGTGGCAGCGTCGATCGGTCGCGCGCGCGCCATGCGCATGGCACTGCTGGCCGAAAGATTATCCGCTCGAGATGCTTTCGACTGCGGCCTGGTCTCACACGTGTGCGAGGACAACGCTTTCGCGGTGGAGTTGGCAGACCTGACGCACCGATTGGTCGCCGGGTCGTCCCCTGCATTTCGGTTTACCAAGAAGGCGATCAACGACGCTACGCTCACCGAACTCGGTGATGCGTTCACACGCGAGCGCTCAGGCCAGATCGACCTGTTGGGCAGTGGTGATTTCGCCGAAGGTGTTGCGGCGTTTCAGGAAAAGCGCGCAGCAGTCTTCGGATAGACGAAGCGAGAACGGTGCTTACAATGACCGTGGTCCCGAACACAGGATGTTCGGGACCACGGTCGTTCTCGGTGCTGATCAACTCTTCGCGATGTCGCGGCCGATTATCTCCTTCATGATTTCGGTGGTTCCGCCGTAGATGGTCTGGATTCGGCTGTCTACGTAGGCCCGGGCGATCGGATACTCCATCATGTAGCCGTATCCGCCGTGTAGTTGTACGCAACGATCCACGACGCGCTTCTGAAGTTCGCTGGCCCACCACTTCGCCTGTGCCGCTTCGACTGCTGACAGCTGGTCGTCGTTGATGGCCAGGACTGCGTTGTCGACGTATGCCTGTGTCACGTCGATCTCGGTCAGCATCTCGGCGAGGGCGAATCGAGTGTTCTGGAAGTCGCCGATCGGCTTTCCGAAGGCGGTGCGGTCGAACGCGTAGCCTTTGGTCCATTCGTAGGCCGCACGCGCGCAACTGATTGCGCTCACTGCGATCGACAGGCGCTCACGGGGAAGGCGCTCCATGAGATGAATGAGGCCTCCACCCTCCTCGCCCAAGAGGTTGCCTGCCGGGACTCTCACATTGTCGAACGACAACTCGGCTGTGTCCTGACCCGCGAGCCCCACCTTGTGGAGTTTGCGACCGCGGGTGAATCCGTCCATCCCACGTTCGACCACGAGGAGGCTGAATCCCCGCGACCCGGCTTCGGGATCGGTGCGCGCTGCAACGATGACGATGTCGGCGTGAATACCGCTGGTGATGAAGGTCTTCTGTCCGTTCAAGATCCAGTCGTCGCCATCTCGAACAGCCGAGGTCTTGATGCCTTGCAGATCGCTGCCGGTACCCGGCTCGGTCATCGCGATGGCGCAGATGAGTTCGCCGGCAGCCATACCCGGTAGCCAACGTGCCTTCTGCTCGTCTGTGCCGAGGTCGGCGATGTACGGAATGACGATGTCGTCCTGAAGTCCGAGTCCGGCGCCGAACGAGGTGGTACCGGTACGGGCGATCTCTTCGGCGACCACATACCGGTACCGGTAGTCGAGTTCACCCGAGCCTCCGTATTGTTCGGGGACGGCCAGACCGACGATACCCATCTTGCCGGCGGCGAGCCACGCCGATCGGTCGACGAGCCTGGCTTCTTCCCAGCTGTCGTAGTGAGGCATGATCTCGCGGGCAATGAACTCGCGCACGGTCTCTCGGTAGGCATCGTGGTCGGCTGTGAACAGTGTTCGACGCATGGGTTGCTCTCCTGTCCTAGACGGAAACGCGTTCGGTCATCGAACGCAAGCGTGCCCCGATGATGTCCTCTGCTTCGGACACCATGCGCTGGACCAACTCGTCTACGGTGGGGATGTCGTGGATCAGTCCCTGTGATGTGCCGACCGTCCAGATGCCGGCGTCGGGATCACCGGTTTCGTAGACGGTTCGCCCTCGCGCTCCTGCTACCAGGTCGCGCACATCCTCGAATTGCCCGCCGCGGGAGAGTATCTCGACAACCTCTCGGCTGACGGTGTTGCTTGCCACGCGTGCAGTGTTGCGGAGTGGTCGGAAGATCAGTTCGGTCTGTGTTTCGTCTGCGGCGACTATCGCTTCTTTGATGTTCTGGTGGATCGGAGACTCGGTGGTGCACATGAATCGTGTACCCATGTTGATGCCGTCTGCTCCGAGTGCCAGCGCGGCGACCAGACCGCGTGCATCGGCGAAGCCGCCGGAAGCGATCATGGGTATCGAAATCTTCTCTGCGGCAGCTGGAATCAAGACCAAGCCTGCGACATCGTCTTCCCCTGGATGGCCGGCGCACTCGAATCCGTCGATACTGATTCCGTCGACACCGAGATCCTGTGCCTTCACCGCATGCCTGACTGTTGTGCACTTGTGGAGCACTTTGATGCCGGCGTCATGGAAGATCGGCAGGTGAGGTGCGGGATTGGAACCTGCGGTCTCGACGATCTTCACGCCTGAGTCGACGATCACCTGGCGGTACTCGTCGTACGGCGGTGGCGTGATCGACGGCAGAATTGTGAGGTTGACGCCGAACGGTTGGTCGGTCAGGTCGCGGCATCGGGCGATTTCGTTCGCCAGGTCGGCCGGCGTCGGCTGCGTGAGTGCGGTGATGAATCCCAAGGCGCCGGCATTGGCAACGGCTGCGACGAGTTCTGCTCTGCCGACCCACTGCATTCCACCTTGGACGATGGGGTGGCGAACGCCGAATGTTTCCGTGAATGCTGTCGAGATCATGAAAATCCTTGTTGTTCTCTCGGGACGAATGGTCAGAGGTGGGCGATTCCGGCGAGGTCGCTGACGTATTCGCGTGCCCTCGTCGGATCGAAGGAGCGTGAGATCTGCAGTTTCTCGGCCTCGAGCGATCCTTCTGCGTGCGTAGCCAGGACTGACTGGTATCCGCCGTAGTCGCGGGCGGTCAGATCCGCAATGAAGTTCAACAGACGGAGACGCTTTTCGGCAGGAACTGCTGCAGCGTAGTATTTTTCGAGAACTGCACGAATTTCGGGATTGTCCCAGTCTTCACCGCCGGGGCCGGTGGCGAGGAGGCCACCTGAGAGATCGGTGAGGATGGCGACCGCGTTGTGGAATCCATGTGCGAAGTGGTATTTGGCCATGTTGACGGCAAGCGGATCTGGTTGCCGGACACCGTGTGCTCCTGGCTTCGATCGAACGGCGGCGAGTTGAGCCAGTCCACGGACGGTCTCGCTCCAGGTGATCAGCTCGGTGATCTTGCCCTTTACATGGCCTGCCTTGCTGATGCCGTTGGCCTCGGCGATCAGTGAAGCTGCTCCGACCATGATGTCGAGTAGGGGCAACTTGTAGTTGATGGCGGTGAAGCGGTGGTAATCGACAAACGCCAGCGCGAGTGGCCCGGCAAGTTCGGGTTGACGGTTGAGGAAGACTCGATTCTTCGGTACTCGGACATCGTTGAAGACGGTGAGCGATTCGAGGAGTTTGTGTTTCGTGGAGATCGGAAATTCGAAGGAGTTGCGTTCTCCGGCAGCGTAGGGAGAGACGTACAGTTCGAGACCTGGTGTGTCGATCGGGATGGCGAAGGACACTGCGTAATCGGCGTCTTCGGGGCCCATCGCGCGGGTGGGCAGCACGATCAACTCGTCGGCGTTGGCGGAGAACGAAGTATGGCACTTCGCGCCGCGCACGGTGATGGAGTCGGCGTCCTCGTCGACGATGTGCAGGTATAGGTCTGGGTCTGCCTGTTGGCGCGGTCCAAGTGACCGGTCACCCTTGACGTCGGTTTGCGCGACGGCGAGTGCGAGATCGCCGTCGCAGACCCGCTTGTAGAAAGCGCGCGCATTCTCGAGACCTTCACCCGTGGTTGCACGCAGAAGGGCGAACAACGCATCGCTACCCACCTCTTTGAGGACGATGGTTCCGCCGCCGCGCCGCGATACTTCCTCGATCAGGGCGCCGCGCCGAATCAGATCGTCCGCAGATGTCGGTGCCACGTAGAACGCGCTGACTGGGTCACCGTCGACATCGGTGACCGCGAGGTCGGGTCGATCGTCGGCGATGTCGTAGCACAATGCCGAATGATCGACTGCGAGAGTCAGTTCGGGTTCGGCGTAGACATCGGAAATCTTCTTGCCTCGGTAGAAGACTCGACGATCGTCGCTGAGCCCTTTTCGGTACTGGTCACTGGATCGCACGGCCACTGGATACTTCCTTGATCTTCTGTCGCGGTTACTGCATTGAACCTAGCTTAACGATCGTTAAGTAAGTGTGCAATCGTCGTGTGCTCGACGATTTCCGGGCACTCATGGCGCAGGTGGCGAATCAGGCCGTGGTGAAGATCGATTTGGTCTGGAAGTATGCGGCCAGGCCTTCCGGTCCGAGCTCGCGACCGATCCCGCTCGCCTTGGTGCCTCCGAACGGTGCTCCGAAATCGAGTGTGTAGCCGTTGATCCCGAACGAACCGGTATCGACTGAGCGGGCTATTTCCAACCCGCGATCGAAGTCGGCAGTCCACACGGTTCCACCGAGGCCGTACTCGGAATCGTTGGCGATTGCGATGGCCTGTGCCTCGTCGGTGTATGGAATGACAGAGAGGACGGGGCCGAAGATCTCTTCGGTTGCAATCGTGTGGTTCGCGGAGACGTTACCGAAAACGGTTGGCTCCAGGAACCATCCGCGCTCGAGTGCGCGCGGTCGTGATCCGCCGGTCGTGATCCGTGCGCCTTCCGCAGTGCCCGTGGCGATGAAGGACTCGACACGTTCGCGCTGCCCGGCGCTCACGAGAGGGCCGATGAAGGTGGTGGGGTCCAACGAGTCGCCCACCGGTAGCGACTCGACCATTGCGGTGACGGCATCGAGCACCTCCTCGTAGCGTCCTTCGGGCGCGAGAATTCTTGTCGAGGCGTAGCAGGTCTGGCCGGTGTTGATCAACGATGCCGTCGCCAAACCTGCCATCGTCGCGTCGAGGTCCGCATCGTCGAGAATGACTGCGGCGGACTTGCCGCCGAGCTCGAGCGATACCGGTCGGAGTAGTTGGCCGCAGGTTGCTCCGATGTGTCGCCCTGCAGATGTGGAGCCGGTGAAGGCGACCTTGTGCACGCCCGGATGAGCGACGAGGTACTTGCCGATGTCGGGTCCTCCGGTGACGATGTTGAGAACACCGGCAGGAAGGTCGGCCTCCATTGCGGCCTCGGCCAGGACGAACGCGTCGAGCACGGTCTCGGGCGACGGCTTCAGTACAACGGTGCATCCTGATGCGAGCGCGGGGGCGATTTTCATCATTGCGAGAAGCGAAGGGAAGTTCCACGGTGCAATCGCGGCGACAACACCGATCGGCTCTTTCCGAACAATGGTGGTTCCCGTTCCGGCCAGCGCGTTACGGTGTTCTTCGAGCTCGGTCGTGCGGGCAAGCGCGGCGTAATAGCTCAAAAGCCCTGAAGGTCCTTGTCCTTCGGCAACAGTGGAGATCGAGATCGGCATTCCGTTCTGCTGGCTGACCAATCGAGCTGTGAGATCCGCGCGACGCCCCAGGGCCGCGGCAAATCGATCCAAGGCGTCGGCTCGGTCGGCAGGCGCGAGTCGCGACCACGTCCGGAAGGCTCGGCCCGCCGCCGCGACGGCAGTATCGACGTCGTTGGGTGCGCTGTCCGGCACACTGCCGATCTTCTCCTCTGTGCTGGCCGAGTGCACCGAGATGGCGTCCGGCGTCGTCGGTGATTGCCAGGTTCCGTCGATGTAAAGGGCGGAGTGAGTCAGAGTCATGGAGGCTCCTTGCGGCCGAAGGGTGTGCGGGGATCGGGGTGGTCACGGGACGTAGGCGGACCGCCACGCTCACAGACTTAGCGATCGTTATATAAGCGATAGGATTTACAAGCTATGTTGCTCCGTCTGCGGATGTCAATGGTCGAGGTGTTCGGCCGTGCATGAGAGTGGTGACCCGATCGGCGGCTTCCCGCACGAGTTTGCCCAGTTCGGCGATCCGCTCCCCGGTCAGTGGTGACGGGGCATCGACCAGGCAGAGGATCAGTGCCGGTGTCGAGTCCTGGGCGAAGGCGACGGCATTGACGGACAGCAGTTGATAATTGGCGTCGAGGTCGAGTGTTCCGACCGCGACATCCGCAGACAGAAGACGTCGTGCTTCTCTCAGCGCGAGTGCGGCCCTCTGGCCGCCGACTCCCGGCCCGCGCATCTCGGTGACGGCGTCGGAAATTGAACGTTCTTGTTGGCGAAGGCATTCCACGGCGAAACCGCGCTCTCGAATGGCCATGAGGATCGGCTCGTACTCCGACCGTAGAAGTGTGGCCTCCGTGTCCAATGCTTCCTTGCCGAGGAGAAACCATTCGTGAAGGTCGTCCTCGTCGAACCATGCGGCAAGGCCTGCCCCCAGTGGAGGTGCCATCAGTACATTGTCGCCGATGCGCAAGCCGAGAGTTCCGCTGCGTTTGGAGATCGGTTGAATTGCCTCGGCGACAACGAGGTCGGCGCCGGATCGGATGAATCCGAGACAGGCCAGTTCGGATGTGTCGGCCAGCTCTTGCATGACGGTACGGGAAAGATCGACGACATCGATTGCGCGGGAGGCGGCTTGGCCGATGGGAACTAGTGCCGGGCCGAGTTGGTAGGTCTTGCGGATCGGGTGACGTACGAGCCAGCCGGCCTCGGTGAGAGCGACGACCATGGGGTAGCAGGTCGCCTTTGCGACGCCGAGGTGTCGTGCGATGTCGGCGAGGCTCCGCCCCGTCGTGGGGTCGGATGCCAGCAGTTCGGTCAACATGACGATTCGATCGGTTTGGGGGGAATTTCGTGCCATGTGTTCGCATAATGCCACTCTGGCGTCGCACTGTGACCCACGATACAGTGAAATGACTTAGCGATCGTTAATCAAGCAACGAGATTCGGAAGGAAATACATGATTGTCAACGGTGGCGAACTACTGGCCAGGGCACTAGCCGAAGCGGGCACTACCGAGGTCTTCACCCTCCATGGAGGGCATTTGGATGCTTTCCTCGTAGCTTGTCGGCGACACGGCATTCGGCTCACCGACACTCGACACGAAGCCACTGCGGGACACGCTGCGGATGCATACGCGCGGGTGACGGGCAATTACGGCGTTTGTGTGGTCACCTCCGGCCCAGGCTTCACCAATGTCTACACCGCGCTGACCAATGCACTCCTCGATCGCACTCCGACTGTCTTCGTCGTCGGTGCTCCGCCGATGCGCGAGACCGAGACGAATCCGCTTCAGGGTGGTTTCGATCAGATTGCCGCGGCCGTTCCAGTGACCAAGTGGGCATATCGCATCACCGATCCGGCGCGCGTTCCCGAGATAGTTGCTCTGGCAATTCGTAAGGCGACGACCGGAATTCCGGGGCCCGTGTTGCTGGAAGCGCCGATCGACGTGATGTTCGGTGAAGCCGACGAGGACACCGTGAGGTTTCCGGTGAACTACACCCTGAGTGCGAGGTCGGGTCCGACTGCCGCGGCGGTCGAGGCCGCTCTCGATCTGCTCGGTGAAGCGACGAACCCCGCTATTGTGATCGGCGGCGGCGTCACTTTCTCCCACGCGAGCGAGGCACTTGTGGCGTTCGCGGAAACGGTGGACGTGCCGGTGTTCTACCCCGGGAAGTCCGATGGAGCAGTACCCGCAAGCCATCGACTCGCCGGCGGCGGGTTGCTGGCAATCGGTTCATTGCCTGCCCTCGGGCAGCCGACGCCCGACGTGGTGTTCGTTGTCGGGGCCCGCGCCGGAATGTTCACCGGCGGACGCACCAGTTTGTTCCCCGGTGCGCGGTTGGTTCAGATCGACGTCGACGCGTCCGAAATCGGACGTATGCAGGATGTGGACGTTCCGATACTTGCCGACTGTCGAGAAGCACTAATCGCGTTGAAAACTGCTGCTGAGCAACGTCAATGGCCCGATTGGAGCGCCTGGGTCGATGCCGCCACCAGTGCGAAACACGCGCACCGGCATGGTTTCGAGGACCAAGCGACGGAAAGCGGTAAGGCGCATCCGTACTTTGCAGCGCGCGCGATCGTCGAAGCCTGCCCGCCTGGTACGACTTTCGTGATGGACGGTGCCGAGGCCCCGTCGTGGGGTGAATTCTTCACGACCACCGAAGTAGTTGGTGGTGTCTTGAGGCTCGGCTACCTCGGGTGTCTGGGTGTCGGGCCGGGTTTCGCAATCGGCGCACATCGAGCACGACCGGAATCACCGGTCGTACTCATTACGGGTGACGGCGCCGCAGGATTCCACATCCAGGAATTCGACACGATGGCCCGTCACGGAATACCGGTTGTGACAGTGATATTCAACAATGCAGTGTGGGGGATGTCGATCCACGGCCAGGAAGCGGTGTACGGGGACGAAGGAATTGTCGTGTCCGAACTCGCAGACAGTGCATACGAGAAAGTTGCCGAGGCCTTTGGTGGATATGGTGAGCGTGTGAAGGACGTCGCCTCCATTGCCGACGCTATGAAACGTGCGTTCGACGCGGGGGTTCCTGCATGTATCAACGTCGAGGTGGACCCGCACGTGGTCCACCCCATCACGACGATGATGCTGGGCGACGTCACGAGTACGGACGAAATCGTTGTCCCGTACTACGAGAACATTCCTCGCTGATGCCCGGGCGAATGGAAGGTGCGGTAGCCGTCGTCATCGGCGGCGCCTCCGGTATCGGTTGGGCAACAGCGCAATTGCTGGCCGCTGGAGGGGTGATCGTCGTGATCGGTGACATCGACGTCGAAGGCGGGCGGAAACGCGCCGTAGAACTCGGTGGGCGAGCTGAAGCAGTCCGGGTCGACGTCGTCGACGAAGAATCGGTCAAGGCGATATTCGAGGGGGCGAAGGCGCAGCACGGTCGGTTGGATATCGCGGTCAATTGTGCAGGGGTGAATCTGCCGGGCTTCATCACGGATTTGGAGGCGCAAACTTGGCAGCGAACCGTTGACATCTGTCTCACCGGAGGTTTCTTCGTGATCAAGCATGCTGCGCGTGCCATGACTGCCGGTGGATCGATCGTGTCGATCACCTCGCTGAACGCACGACAGGCAGCAGCAGGTTTTGCGGGATACTGCTCCGCGAAAGCGGGCCTCGCCATGCTCACCGAGGTGGCGGCACTCGAACTCGGAGACCGGGGGATACGCGTCAACGCGGTTTCGCCAGGTCTTGTCGAAACGCCTCTTGTCGAGGGTCTCACCGGTGTTCCGGCTATTCAGGCGGACTTCACGGAGAACACTCCGCTCGGCCGTAACGGGTTGCCTCGCGACGTTGCCGAAGCGGTGTTCTTCCTCGCCTCCGATGCTTCTTCGTGGATCACGGGTGAGGTTCTCGATGTCAACGGCGGTGCTCACTTGCGTCGGTACCCGGACGTGATGAAACACATCGAGGCGATGCAATAGCTCGTCGAGAGTTCGTCGGTTAGACAGCGCTCGGGCGTCGTGCACACGCCTGGGCCGGAAGTTATGTCCAATCCAGAAGGGGATTTTCACGATGTGCTCACAATATCGCCTTGCCGATGAGTCTCGACGCCACGCTGCTGCGCGACCGGACGCCCTCGCGTTGACAGGTCGAGACGGGTCGATGACGTTTGCCGAGCTCGACCTCCGTACCAGTCGGCTGGCCAACGTTCTTCTCGACCTGGGTTGTAGCTCGGGAACCAGGGTGGCCGTGGTGGACAGAAGCTCGACTCAAGTCGTCGAGATCGTACTTGCGGCAGCAAAGATCGGGGCAGTGGCAATCCCGATCAATTGGCGGTTGTCCGGCGCCGAGGTTGCCGAGGTGCTCGCCGACGCGGACGCTCGGGTGTTGTTCTTCCACAGTGAATTCGAGGGCGTGGTGTCGGCGGTGCAGGCATCGGGAGTCACGAAGCTGCGCGTTGTGAAGATCGACGGTTCCGAGGAGTTCGACTACGAAGCTCGATCGGCAGGCGCAAGTTCGGTCGATCCGGGATGGCGCGGAAGCCTGGACGACGTTGTACTGCAACTGTATACATCCGGAACCACGGCAAAACCCAAAGGCGTTCTCACGTCCAACAGGAACCTGGAAGCATGCACGCGAACCGGTGGGCCATGGGGATTCGACGAATCCTCGGTCAGCTTGTGTGCGATGCCACTGTTCCACATCGGCGGATTGGGTTGGGTACTCGTGGGACTCGCGAATGGAGCCCACAACGTCGTTCTCCCGGAATTCACACCTGACGGTCTGTTGGAAGTAATGGAAGGGATGAGTATCACCAATACCTTCCTCGTGCCTTCCGTCATCGGGATGCTGGTCGACGTGCCAGGTGCGCGAGAGCGCAATTTCGCAACTCTCCGATCCATCGCCTACGGTTCTTCCCCGATCACACCGTCGGTCTTGAAGCGAGCTCTCGAGACGTTCCGCACGCCCCTGTTCCAGGTCTACGGGCTGACCGAAACGCATGGAGCAGTAACGCAACTCGATTCTTGTGACCATGCAGTGGACGGCGAGAACGTCGGACTGCTGCGCTCGGTGGGAAAACCGTACCCCTGGGTGGAACTGAAGGTGATGTCACCGGAAGGCGAGGAAGTTGCGATCGGCGAGGCCGGCGAGATCTATGTCAGGTCTCCTCAAACGACCGAAGGCTACTACCGACGTCCGGAAGAGACTGCCGCTGCGATAGATGCCGACGGGTGGTTCCATACCGGCGACGTGGGACGGGTCGACAGCGAGGGCTACGTCTACATCACCGATCGGATGAAGGACATGATCATCACGGGTGGAGAGAACGTCTATCCCATCGAAGTCGAATCGGTCATCGCCGATTATCCGGGAGTATCCCAAGTCGCCGTCATCGGAGTGGAGGATCCACTGTGGGGCGAGGCGGTCAAAGCCGTCGTAGTTGCTGCTGCAGGACATCAACTCGATACCGACGTGATTTCGGGTTTCGTCCGAAGCCGACTTGCCGGTTACAAGTGCCCCAAGTCCATCGAGATAGTCACCGAACTCCCGTTGGGCGCTACGGGCAAGATCCTCAAGCGTGAACTTCGGGCGCGATACACGACGGTGTGAGAATCAACGTGCACGCTTGCGGCTGGGTTTGCATCCAACCGTGTTCAGTGCGATCACGGCGTACTTCTGAGCCACCTCTGCCGGGGTGAGTTCTCCCTCCGCGTGATACCAACGCGGAATCGACTGGCACATCGCGAGCAGCGCGCGCGTGGTCTCGGGTATGTCCGCCACCGAGAAGACGCCTCGTTCCGCGCCTTCCGTCACGATGCCCAGTACCAGTTCCTCGACACCCTTTCGTACGACGCGGTATCGCTGGCGGTTTTCGGGGCTGAGGTACCGCACCTCGCCCTCGAGAGCCGCAAGGCGTGACCGGGTGGTCATGCGAAGGACGATCGCTTCGACGACATTGGTGAGCTGTTGCCGGGGGTCGTCTCCACCGTCGGCGTAGGCGGTGTGTGCTCGTGCGAGCACGTCGCTGGTCGAAACTTCCAGGAGAGCAAGAAGAATCCCTTCCTTGCTCTGGTGGTGGTAGTAGAGAGCGGGAATAGTGACACCGACACGACGCGCGATCTCGCGTACCGACGTTCCGTGGAATCCGTTGTCGTAGAATCCTTCGAGGGCGGCTTCCAGGATAGGAGTCAGCTCGAGCGGCTCGATCCGTCGCCAACTGGCTGTGGCGTCCTTCGCCGAATCTTTCGTGGCCATACGGGTCCCCTAGCTATCGCTCGATAATGCTCGGGGAGATACTACGCCGTGACGAGGTCACAACAACTGCACGTTGCTCAGTTTCCACTCGCCGTCCTCGCGGACCAGCGACAGTTGCATGCGGTTGCGGTCGATCCTCGGATCCGGGGAGTTGGTGTTCGTAATCGTCTGATCGAGGAAAACGAGCACCTCGGCATTGTCCCGGTCGCTGCTCGCCAGCCCGGCAGAAATGATCTGAGCGGACGAGGTCGCCTGATACTGCACGATCATGTTCTGCAGATTGGCGGCCACCTGGGCGTACTGGCCGGCAAACTCGCCGACGGAGTTGTCGCGCACCACGGAGAGGTTCTGATCGAGGTTCTGGAAGTTGTACGTCGCAAGATCAGTGGCGAATTGCCGTCCGCTGTCCAGTGCGCTGGTGCGGGCGTCTTCGTCGATCGATCTCTGCCAGGTCGCGAAGGCGCCCCAGCCGAGCGCCGCTACGACGACCAAGGCGCCGGCAACGATCAGCAGGGTCGGCTTGCGAAGGCGCGTGGGCTTCTCGACGACTGTGGTTGTTGGACTCTCGGAGATCTGGGGCTCGGGTGTCTCGGACTGGGGTGTCTCGGTCATTGCGTTCCTTGTACTAGTAGTGCGGCAAACGAGTTGTCACCGAGAACGGTGTTCTGACCACCGTTGAGGCCCAGACGAATCGACGTTCCGTCACCGGCCGCAACCGTTCCGAGGGCAGGATCGTATTCGGCAACCCCGTCGATCGTTCCAGTTCCGGTGGGGACGTTCTGTGAGCCGCGATTCTGGATCCGGCCCGACTGGTCCGCGCAGTGTTGGTTCTTGTCGAGCGTGGTCGGTGAGGTGTCCTGTACCGATCGCCGGGGCGTGTCGTAGATACAAACCGGACCCAGTGCTGTGATCAGATCAAGCTGAGCGCGTCCGTCTTCGACGATACTTCCGAACTTCTCGAAACCTTTGGGTACCACCACCAACAAGGCATCGACCGCGGGCATCCGTGCGGTGACGATCTGAGTGGAGACGAGAGAATTGGCCAACAGAAGACTGAACGGCTCGCGGCTCTGTTCGATGAGAGGCAGTATCTGATTGTCGAGAACGCTCGGGCTTCGATCGAGGAGAGTGCGCAGTTGCGGATCGGAGTTTCGTACCTGATCTGTCAATTGGCTAAGTGTGAGTGCAACTTCGGGAAGAGCGTCGACATTCTCCTCGTTCGCAGCAAACAATGAGCGCGAGTTCTCGACGAGCGTGTTGATACGGGGCTGATCGGCTTGAACGGTGCGCGCAAGCACGTCGAAGTTGTCGACGAGCGCCTGCAGATCCGGACCCAATCCGTTCAATCCCTCGCCGAGTTCGTGCGAGAGTGTCCGTAGGTCTGCCGGATCGACAGTGTCGGCAGCAGCGTTGAAGTTCGCTATCACGGTTCCCAACGCGACCGGGATCGATGTGCGCTCAGTCGGAACAACTGAGCCTTCATGCAGATACGGGCCGCCGTCGGTCTGCGAAGACAACTGAACTTTCAGTACCGGGACTGCGGTGTCCTGGCTGATGGCCGCATGCGAATCGTCGGGGATCTGTTGGTCGGCGGCGATGCTCAGCGTCATCACGACGAGGTCCCGGGCAGAGTCAACCTCCACCGACTCGACGTCGCCGACGGTGACTCCGCGATAGGCCACTTCCGAACCCGGAGCGATTCCAGCCGCGTTCTCCAATTCGACGGTGACCGAGAATGTTCCGGTGAAGGGATCGCCAGCACCTACTTGTCGGAGCACATACGTCGTGCTGACCACCGCGATGAGGAGAAAGGCGACGATCTCGAAATAGACGGTTCGGTTCTTCATCGCGTTCCTCCTTGCAGGGGTGTCGTGATCGGCAGTTCCCGATCGGAGGCGGGCAGAGGTGGCAGTGGCGGTGCGGCGCCCGGAATTATCTCGTTGAGCACTCCGGTCACGGTGCCCTCGACATCGACGTCGAGGTCGATGTTCACGTAATCACCCGGGCTGGCGCGCTCGAGGAGCACTCTCGCATTGTCCAGGTTGGCCATCGTCTCACCCAGTGTCGGGCCCATTGCCGAGAACTGGTCGAGGATAGGTGACAGACGTCCGGTTATCTCTGATATCTGGTCGGCCGACTGGTCGAGTACGGAATTGGTTGCGGTACTGAGTCTGTCGGTTTCGTCGAGTAGATCGAGGAGCGGTTGTCGTTGGTCGGCGATCACGCCCAATGCGGGTGTGAGTGTGCGCAAGCCTTCGTCGATGGTGGCGCTCTCGTCGCCGATGAGAGCGCTCAGCCGATTCAGCGAGTCCAGCGCCGAGTTGATCGATTCCTTTCGGTCTTCGAGTGTCCCGAGAAAAGTGTCCAGGCGCCCAAGTAGATCGCGGATCGTCTCTTCCCTGCCGTCGAGAATCTGATCAGCCTCGCTCACGATGGTCTTGACCTGTGCCAACCCACTGCCGTTCAACAAAGTTCCGACGGCGCCGAGTAGTTGTGCGACGTCGGGTCCGCGGACGGTCTCCGAACGCTCGATGGTGGAACCTGGTACGAGCATGGGGCCGGTTGAATCGACCGGAACTTCGAGGTTGACGAACGCATCGCCGATCGGGGTGGACAACTCGATCCGAGCGCGGGTGCCGGTGGGTAGTTCGATATCGGATTCGATCTCGGTATGTACTACGGCTGCAAAGGTTTCCGCGCTCATCGACGTGACTCTGCCGACCACTGCCTGACCGATACGCACCTCGCCGCCGACGGGAAGCAATGACGCATCGACGAATTCCATGTTCAGCGGGTACGACTCTCCCGGCAGAGAGCGCCCGAGAGGGAGGTGCTGGAAGTTGAGACTGCAGCCGGTCAAAGGCGCCGCGATGGCGAGTGCCACGACAACGCTCACTACGGACTTGTTCGACGCCATCAGTTACCCCCACCGAGGATGCGTGCCAGGTCGGAGCTGCCTGCCGAGGGAAATTCGATGGGATTGACGATTCCGGGCCCTGTGCACAGCGGAATCGGCATCTTCTCGCACAGTTCTCGTGTCGTGTCGAACTGTGAGAGATCGGTGGCGACGTTCAACCGTGCTCTGGCTCGGCCTTCTTCGGTGACGAGGTTGGAAACGTTCTCGAATCCCGTTGGTGCCGTTTCAATGATCTCGCGCAATTGGTCCTGTTTGGTCGCGACTGCGCCGGCCAACTGTGCAAGCGTACCCAGATCGGCGGTGACCGCCTCGCCGTGTTCGGCGAGTAGCGCTGAGACCTGTCCGAGCAACGTGGTCAGGGAATCGAGCGCCCCGCTGATGTCTTCTCGCTGGGTACCGAACGCGCGTGCCGTGACGGTCACCGAGTTCGACAGCGAGTCGACCTGGATCTGGTTGTCCGCGATCAACTGCACGAGGGTGTTCAGGTTCTTCACCAGTTCGGAGATGTCAGGACTCGCGCCGGCCAGTACCGAACTGGCCTGTGAGATGGACTGCACGGCATCGTTGAATGCTTGCCCGTTGCCGTCCAACGCGTGAGCGCCTTCTCCGATGAGGTCACCGATCCCACCGCCGTCGGCGCCAGGGCCGAGCGCGACCGTCAGTTCGTTCACCGATGCGGTGAGCTGGTCCCATGTCAGCGGGGAGTGAGTTCGTTCGAGAGGGATCACTGCGCCGTCCGCGAGGAATTCACCGTCCTCGTATCCGGGCCCGAGTTCGATTGTGCGGTCACTGATGACCGAGGGAGAAAGGACCCAGGCCTGCGCGTCGGCCGGTATACGTGTTCCGGATGGCAGGCTCAGCGCCACTCGAACCCGGGACCCTTCCGGCGTGACGCTCTCGACCCTTCCGCTGGGAACTCCCAGAATCGTCACCGTGTTACCGGTGAAGATTGCGTCGGTCGAGGTGAATTCGGCGGTGAGAGTGAGTCGGTGTTCGTCACGCGTGACGAACAGGACGGCACCGATCGCGCAGATCACTATCGCTGCCAGCACGGCGTGTTTCTTGACGGTCGTGGTCATCGACACCCCTGAACGAGCCCGACGACGCACAACCAGTTGTCCGGGATGAGTGTGGAGGGTGAGTTGAGATCGAGCCAGTTGCCGTTGCCGGTCGCGTTCGTGACGTACCGAACGCTGGGTGCGAAGTTGTCGAGCAGCGTCGTCAGTGATTGTTCGTTCTCGGACAGAACTCCCGTCACCTCGTGGATGTCTCCCAAGACCGAGTCGACCAATGCCTGATTGTCACCGAGGAACTGGGCAATGGTGGTGCTCAACTGATTCAGGTCTTGTACGAGCGCAGTCAGCACATCTCGCCGGTCGGCGATCGTTGACATCACCAGATCCGCATTTCCCAGAAGGGTTTCCAGCGTGTCCTTCTGCTCGATCAACGTTGTGGTCGTCTGCTGCGCTCCGGTGAGAAGGGAACGGAATGCATCGTCGTTGTCGTCGACTACTCCGGAGAGTGCGTCGATTCCCTCGAGTGAGCGGCGAATGAGTTCGGGATCGTCCGGTGAGTTGTCGGACACCACGGTCAGCATATTTCGCAGTTGTTGCAGATCAAGGTTTTCCGAAGTGGTTTGTGCTCCTCGTCCGAGATCGTCGAGAGTGAACGGAACACTCGTGTTCTCGATGGGAATGGTCGAACCTCCGGGGAGCGAGCGCGATCCGTTCGGAGTGATGTCGAGCGAGCGTCGGCCGAGCAGAGTCGAGATCTTGATGTCCGCACGGGAGTCTTCGCCGAGTGTGACGCCGTCGTCGAGTCGGAAGGTGACTTCAACGGAGTTGCCGCTGACCGCCAACGAGGTGACCACCCCGCTCGGGACTCCTGCGACGTTGACCGGATCGTCCTGCGTCAATCCGGTGGCGTTGGCAAAGACGGCGTGATACTCGTTGGTCTTGACCTTCAATATCAGTTGAGGGACAACGAGTGCGGCCAGAACTACACAGACTCCGACGAGAATGCAGATGATTCCGTTGCGGACCGGGTTCTTGACGGTGAGCCAGTTCATCGGCACACCGCCGAACGCTCGGGGCCGCCGAGAGTCACCGACTGGTCCAGCGCGCTGAGTCGGAAGTTGCAGATGTAGATGTTCGCCCAGCTTCCGTAGCTCATCGCGATCCCCAACTGGGTGAACAATTGATCGAAGGCGGTGATACCGGTCGCCAGCGACTCCCGATTGTCGACGACGACCCGAGCCGATTGATCGACGGAAGTCAGCGCGCCAGCCAACTCGGGTTCCACGCGCGTCACGAGGTCCTGAAGGGAAGAAGTCAGGGAACCCGCGGAATCAACTGCGGCCGAGATCTGTTGGCGGTCCTGTGCCAAACCGCCGACCAGTGTGTCGAGCGTGTTGATCATCTCGACGAAGTTGGGTCGATTCGTCGTGGTGACGGTGAGTACCCGGTCCAGGTTGGTCAGTAGTTGGTCCAAGATCGCGTCTCGGGACGTCAAGTTCTCGGTGACGACAACAGTGCGCTCCAGCAGGCTTTCGATGGTGGAACCTTGTCCTTGGAATACCTGGACGACGTGTGCGGCAAGCTCGTTGACTTCGGTGGGGTCGAGCGCGTCGAACAGGGGACGGAAGCCGCCGAGGATGTCGGTGAGGTCGATCGCGGGCTGAGTCTGTTCGACGGGAATGGTGGCCCCGGGGGAGAGGTAATTGCCGGTTGCGCCCCCGTCTTGCCCTGGTTCGATCGAGATCGTCCGTGCCCCCAACAGATCCGCATACCTCACCACCGCCCGACCGCCGGTCGGAATGCGTTGTGTGGATTCGAGTTCGAAGCCGACGACGGCTTGGTTGTTCACCAACTCGACGCTGTCGACGCGCCCGACTCGGACTCCGGCGATCTGGACATCACTGCCGGTGACCAGACCGGATGCATTGACGAAGACAGCCTGGTACTGCGAGCTCGACCCGGAGACGGGGTTGATCAGGGTGCTCACCACGACGACGGTGGCGAGAATTGACAGTGCGGCAAACAATCCGAACCTGATCAGAGATTTCTTCACGCTCATCTGCCCACCATCGTCGTGCCGCGAAATACCGGCCCCGCCACGAGAGTATCCAAGGCTGTACCGCCCTGGGTGATAGCTGAGATCAGGGATTGTTCGGCAGGGCTGCCGACCGGGCCGACGGTTCCGCCGAACGCGGTCGCGGAGGCAGGACAGTTGGGGCCGCGGGTCCCGTCGTATTGCGGGCAGTCGGTCTTTCCGTACGGATACAGATCTGTGACAGACAACCGTAGGTCGGTGCTGAGCCACGGACCGTGGGCCAACGCGGGCGGAAGTTCGATCGTGAGATTGCGCAGGCCGTTGTAGAAGGTGGTGATGTGGTCTGGCCGCGAAGTGATTGCACCGGTGAGGGAATCGGCGTCGTCGATCAAGGTGATCATGCGGTCACGATTGTCACCGATCAGACTTGTGGCGGCAGATCCCGTGCTGGTGCCCGCCCGCAGAAGCCCCGCCAATCCGTCGGATTTCTCGACGACGGTCTTGGATGTGGTGATGGAGTTCTCGAATGCGGCGAGCATGTCCGGCGCACTCGTCGAGAGACTGTCGGCGAGCGTGGCTATGTCGTCGAGGTCGTCGCCGAGTCCGTCGATGACGGGCTGCGCACCGACCAACGCTTGACGGACTGAATCGAGAGACTCGCCGATCTGGTTTCCCTTGCCGCTCATCGCATCAGAGACTGCCGTGAGCGCCACGTTGATGTCGGCGGGGTCGAGGGAAGAAACGAGCGAGTAGATCCGTGAGATCGATTGGTAGAGCTGGACCGCGACTTCGGACTGATCGGATACCAACTCGGTGCCCGGTGCGAGAGCAGGACCACGCGAGAGTTCGTCAGGTTGAATGAGGTCTACGAAGAAGTCGCCGAAGATGTTGCGGGGCATCAGCCGCACCTGACTTGTCGACGGTATGTCCTCGAACGCACCCTCGTCGATTGCGAGCGAGATGGTGGAAGCGGTGGTGCCAGGCTCGATGTCGGCGACCGAACCGACGACGACCCCGCGGTACTGAACCGATGATCCGACTCTCAACGCACCGGCGCCGGCGGGGACGACAGCACTGACCTGCGGTGTGGAACTGAACGTGTCCGTGCCCCTGCTGAACAAGAAGACGTAGGCGACGATCAGCAGGACTACCGCAAGTAAACCACGCAGTGCCAGTGCAATTCGACTGGTGTCCGTGACGATCATCCGGTCAACCCGGGAACCTGAGGTTTGAGTCCCCAGAGCGCGATGGTCATGGCGACGTCGGTGAAGGCAAGGAAGACGATGCTGGTGCGCAGCGCTCGTCCGGCTGCTCGGCCGACGCCTTCAGGTCCACCCGTCGCGGTATAACCGTAGTAGCAGTGCACGAGGGTCACGACGACCGCGAACACCATGACTTTTATCAAGGACAACCAGATGTCGTTGGGAGAGAGGAAAAGACTGAAGTAGTAGCCGTATGTTCCTTCCGACTGGCCTTTGACCCGGATCACCGCAAGCGCAGTTGCCATGTACGAAGCGAACAGGCCGACGAGGTACAGCGGGACCACCGCGATGAGCGCCGCGATCATTCGGGTGGTGACCAGGTACCGCAGCGAGGGAATCGCCATGACCTCGAGTGCGTCGATTTCCTCGGAGATCCGCATGGCTCCGAGCTGCGCGGTGAATCCGGTTCCGACCTTGGCAGCCAGGGTGATTGCGGCAACGAGTGGGGCGACCTCGCGAGTATTCGCGATGGCGGACATCACGCCGGAAAGCGGTGCGAGGCCGACGAGGTTGAGTCCGCGGTAGCCCTCGAGTCCGATCTGGGAACCTGCGAAGAACGAGATCGCGAAGATCACGACGACGCTGCCGCCGCCGGCGAGCAGGGTGCCAGAACCGAAGGCCACCTGGGCGACGAGACGGGCGACTTCACGCCAATAGCGCTTGAGGGTTGCCGGAATCGAGGTGATGACACGCGCGTGGAACGTGAACTGATCGCCGAGGCGACTCAGGCCGTCGACGGTGCGCGAACTGACACGTTTGGCACGAATTGCGATGGGCAGGTGCATCAATAGGCACCTTTCACCGAGACGAACAGCGGGTAGAACTGAGTAATTGCGAGGTTGGCGACAAACACGAGAACGAACGAGAGCACGACGGTCTCGTTGACGGCATCGCCGACGCCTTGGGCTCCACGCTTGACGGTCAGGCCTTTGTAGCAGGCCACGATTCCCGAGATGAGCGCAAAGGCAACGGCTTTGATGCCGGAGACGACGAAATCGCTGGGCTGACTGAATTGAACGAGATTGCGCAGGAAGCTCTGGGCGTTGCCGTCGAGGATCAGGACGTGCACGAAGAGGCTTGCGCCCAAACCGATTACGAGAACTATCGAGTTCAGGAGAAGGCAGACGACGGCGATGGCGATCATCCGCGGGACGACCAGGCGTTCGAGTACCGGCAGTCCCAGCACTTCGAGCGCATCGATTTCCTCACGGATCGTTCGCGCGCCCAAGTCTGCGCAGATTGCGGAACCGCCGACGCCGGCGATGATCAGGGCGCACACCAGAGGCCCGGCCTGTCCGATGATGAGGAACGCGACCACGGCACCGCTGTACGCACCTGCACCGATTTGATCTGCGAGCGCACCGATCTGCAGCGCCACTCCCACGCCGAGGGGAATCATCACCAGCGCCGAGGCGACCGAGGTGACGTGGGCGAGAAACCACATCTGGTCGAGCGCCTCACGCCAGGCGAGACGCTTGCGTCGCAGGGTCGTGATCACAGCAACGCACACGCGAACGGTGAAGGTGAACAGCAGTCCGACTTCGGACAGCAGGTTCGAGAACATGTTCGTCCTGGCGGGGGAGGCGGGTGTTGCGTCCCCGGTTGTTCCAAGTTCGGTGCTCACGCCATCCCCCTTTCCGGCCGCATCGTTCTGGTCGGGTTTCTTCGGTCACATTCGGAAGCTCGAAGTGCTCCAGGTCACGTTCGGAGACGGTATCAGGAAACTGACTCTGAAGTAAGTTCCAATTCGGGCATGCCATCACAAGGCGTGAATGTGGACGCGGAGCTTCCGTTTGCGTCTACGCAACCTTCCCGGCGAGAGCCCGAAATGCGACGGGTGCACAATGAGGGAATGCCACGATCAAGCCCCATTTCCGCTTGGAAGTCCCTTCGCGAAGGCAACGAGCGATTTGTCAACGACGCGTCCATTCACCCCAGCCAGGGAATCGCCGATCGCGCGAAGCTGGTCAACGCACAGCACCCCACTGCGGTGTTGTTCGGTTGCGGTGATTCGCGCGTAGCCGCCGAGATCATCTTCGACCAGGGCCTCGGCGACATGTTCGTCGTACGCACGGCAGGTCATGTGCTCGACGATTCGGTGCTCGGTTCGATCGAGTACGCCGTTCACGTGCTCAACGTGCCGCTCATCGTCGTCCTCGGGCACGACGGTTGCGGTGCCGTGAAGGCAACGCTCGACGCCCTGGACAAGGGCGCGGTCCCCGACGGCTTCATCCGCAGCGTGGTCGAGCGCGTTGCTCCGTCCATCCTGATGGGCCGCAACGAAGGCTTGTCCACCGTCGACGAACTCGAAGGTCGTCACGTCGTGGAGACCGGCTCGTTGATCATGCAGAGGTCGCGGATCATCGCCGACAAGGTGGACAAGGGTGCGTGCGCGATCGTCGGCGTCACGTACACATTGTCCGACGGTCACATGCGTGTTCAGGGCGCTGTCGGCGACATCGGCGAGAGCGTCGAGGGTTAGATCTTCCGGGGCAGTGATCCCTGGCACCGGACAATGGGTACCGACACGCCGTCTCAGCTGACGGTTAGTCGACCCTGAGCCAACTACCGTTGAGTCCGTGTTGGAACCGAATGGACCACTGCCCCCTGAGATCTACTGGCGTCGCCGGGCGCTGGCCATTGGTGCCGCCGTTATTGCGCTGGCGTTGATCATCTGGGCGGCGTCCGCCCTCTTCGGCGGTGGAAGTGATACCCCGGAGGCCGATTCGGCCGCTGCGAGTTCCTCGCTGACAACAGACGTCTCCTTCACCCCCAACCCTTCCGGATCCAACGCACCGGACGGTGGCGGTGGCTCGGGTGGCGGTGCTGCCGGTGGTTCGGGCGGCTCGGGCACGCAGGCTTCGGGATCTTCTTCGTCGTCTTCGTCTTCGTCGACCACCACCGGGGCTCCGGTCCCGGCCGGTCAGTGTGCCGACTCGTCGCTGGCAGTCAAGGCAACCGCAGACAAGGCGACCTTTGCTCCCGGCGAAGAGCCGTCGTTCACGATCGTCATCACCAACATCGGTTCGGCACCCTGCGATCGAGATCTGGCGGGCGGCCTTCAGCAGGTGCTCGTCTACAGCATCGACGGCAAGACCCGTCTGTGGTCCAACGTCGACTGCTACCCGCAGCCCGCAGCCGACGTGCGCAATCTCGCTCCGGGTGAGCAAGCCGCGTTCAAGGTCGCCTGGTCGGCAACGACGTCGACCCCCGAGTGCGCGACCGCGCAGAACCCCGAGCGCAATCCGGTGGGCGCAGGCGCGTACACGGTTGTCGGTCAGCTCGGCGCACTGCGAAGCTCTCCGGAGCCGTTCAACATCGCGTGAGAGCGAGCCTGACCGGGCCCGCTAGTTGAACGATCCGGTGATCGACGTTTCCGCGAGCCGGGAAAGTCCTTCACGGATGTGACGGGCCCACAGCCCGCCGATGCCCTCGACCGACTGCAGATCGGCGGCCGTAGCGGCCAGCAGCGACTGAAGAGTGCCGAAGGATCCGACCAACCGGTGAATCTGATGGAACTGCAATCGAGGCACCCTCATCAGCACGCGGTATCCGCGAGGGGTCATCGGAGTGTCGAGTGCTTCGATCGTGCCCGGATAACCGAGAACCCGCGCAAGTGTCGTGAGATCGAGGAGGTCGGCGTCGGTGACGCGATCGAGTGCGACGAGGACGTTGTCCATCGCCGCGGTGCCGATCGGTTCGGGACCGGCCAGGTAGTCCCGAACGATCAGTTGGCGTGCAATGTCGTTGTCGCCGACCAGTTCCTCGAGCTGCAATGCAAGCTGGCGACCGTCGGTGCCGAGCTCGAGGACGTCCTGCTCGATCTCGATCGACACACGGCGAACCATTTCGAGCCGCTGCACGACTGTCAACGCGTCGCGCAGGGTCACGAAATCCTCGATCTCGACGACCGACAGTTGCCGTGTCACTTCGTCGAGTCGCGCTTTGTATCGTTCGAGCGTGGCGACGGCCTGGTTGGCACGCGAAAGTATGGTGGCCGATCCGTCGATGACATGCCG
The DNA here is from genome assembly GCF_036541985.1 of Rhodococcus sp. IEGM 1306. NCBI lineage: Bacteria > Bacillati > Actinomycetota > Actinomycetes > Mycobacteriales > Nocardiaceae > Rhodococcus > Rhodococcus sp. IEGM 1306. The sequence goes on along the minus strand of NZ_JAZHFF010000003.1, from coordinate 441,950 downwards.
GATACCGCCGACGTACACACTGACGATCGACATCGACTGGCTGACCGAGACCACGGGATAGCCGGTTTGAATTGCCGTGCGCTCGGCGGCGCGGTGCCTGGTACCGGATTCGACGGTGGGAATCTTGTGATCGGGAACGAGCTGGACGTTGGCACGCACGATGCGTGTGCCGTCGGTCGAGAGGACGACCGCGCCGTCCATCTTCGAGAGTTCACGCAAGCGCGTCGGGGCGAACTCCACGTCCAGATTGAATCCGCCGTCACACAGCGCTTCCATCTCCTCGTCGTATCCGAGGACGATCAGCGCGCCGGTACGACCGCGAAGTATGCGTTCGAGCCCGTCTCGCAGCGCGGTACCCGGCGCCAACCTGGCGATGGTCTCTCGCAATGCCGACGACGACTGTGTGTCCGCCATCGCACTGATCATTGAGAAACTCCCTGCTGAGGTCGATGTCACTTCGGTCGGGTCCGATGCCTGCGCCGGACTGATCCCCGTTTAGATTACCTATCCATGAGTAGTACCTGGACCCTGCCTGACGACCTGACCCTCCCGGAGCCGACCGAATTCTTTCCGGCCGCCGGCGAGAAGCTGCCTCAGCACTGGTCGAAATGCTTCGGCTGCGGCGACGACCAGCCTGCGGGAATGGCGATGAGTTTCAGGGCCGGCAACGGGCTGGAAGTGACCGGTCGTCTGGAGGTCGCCAAGAAGTATCAGGGCGGTCCGGGTGTCATTCACGGCGGCATTCTGTCGACGGCATTCGACGAGGCTCAGGGCATGGCATGCATGGCTCTCGGCTCGCCGGTGGTGACCGGGCACCTCGAGATCGACTTCGCCCGACCGATCCCGCTGGGATCGGTGCTCGAATTCCGGGCTCGCATCGACGGGGTTTTGCGCCGCAAGGTCTACACCAGCGCGGAAGCAGTGATCGTCGAAGGCCCGACAGCGGATCCGGACACGGTGGTGGGAACCTCCCGAGGACTGTTCCTGACCATCACCCCGGAACACTTCGCCAAGACCAAGGAGTTCGTGGACGGCGAACCGACTTCTCCGTTCGGCACCTCGTCGGTCTGACGCGGTAGTCGGACGCAAGTCGGTCATTTCACCGGAGTGAGCTTGGGGCGAGACGGGGCTTGTTTGCCGCCCATCAATCCGGCATAGGCGAGTGCCTCGGCCAGGTTCGCTACTTCGTTGACGCGCATGCCGGGAATGTTCGGGCCGGAATCGACCGGCACGATGGCGCTGGTGAATCCCAATCGGGCAGCTTCGATCAGCCGCCGGTTGACGCCGGCAACTCGTCGAACCTCTCCGGCGAGTCCGACCTCGCCGAGGATGACGAGCCCTTTGGGGACGGGTTTGGCTTTCACCGCGGAAGCGACCGCTATGGCGAGAGCCAGATCGGCACCCGGCTCGGTCATTCGCATACCGCCGACGGTCGCGGCGTAGACGTCGGCCTTCGAGATCGACACTCCGACGCGGCGCTCCAACACGGCCAGAACCATGGCCACACGGGCGGTGTCGAGCCCGCTGACGGCTCGGCGAGGTGTCGGTAGAGGCGTGGCGGCGACGAGGGCCTGAACTTCACCGAGTAGAGGTCGCTTACCGTCCATCATCACTGTGACTGCAGTGCCTTCCACGGCTTCTTCACGGTGATGCAGGAACAGGCCGGACGGATCGCTGATCTCGTTGATGCCCTGCTCGCTGAGTTCGAAGCATCCCACTTCGTCGGCCGCACCGAATCTGTTCTTGACGCCGCGGACCATGCGCAGGGTGGAGTGCTTGTCACCTTCGAAGTGCAGAACCACGTCCACGAGATGCTCGAGCGAGCGCGGACCGGCGACGGCGCCGTCCTTGGTGACGTGGCCGATCAGAAGCACCGGGATTCCGCTGGCCTTTGCCAGGGAGGTCAGGGCGCTGGTGACGGCCTTGACCTGAGTCACGCCGCCGACGACTCCGTCGACGTCGGCAGCAAGCATCGTCTGCACCGAGTCGACGATGACCAGGGTCGGCTTGACCTGCTCGATGTGGCCGAGAATGGTCGCGAGATCGGATTCTGCCGCCAGATACATTCGTTCGTGGACAGAGTTGGTGCGATCTGCCCGAAGTCGAACCTGACCGGCAGACTCCTCGCCCGTGACATACAAGGCTCGATCATCCGCGCTGCGCATCGCCCAGCGGTAGACGACCTCGAGAAGTAGCGTGGATTTTCCGACACCGGGTTCTCCGGCGAGCAGAACCACCGAACCAGGTACGACGCCACCGCCGAGCACACGGTCCAACTCGCCGATCCCGGTGGGCTTGGCCTGCGTCGAGGTGCTGTCGATCTGTGTCAACGGTGTGGCCGGCGTCGTCGGTAGCACGGCGCTTGATCCCGCTTTCGCGAGTGAGGCGCCGGCGCGGCTGGCGACGGGTGCCACTACAGCGACCTCGGTCATCGAGCCCCACGAATCGCAGTCCGGACATCTACCGACCCATTTGGGCACTACCGACTGGCATTCGGAGCAGCGGTAGTTCGATTTCACTTTGGCCACCGGGACAGACTAGAGGCGGGGTCCGACACGGACCCCGCCTCTAGTTCAGTACTGAAGTTGTTCTGCGAAGCGCAATGTGCGCCTTGGTGATTCGGGGCTCAGTGCCCGGCTTCTGCAACGTCAGGCGACTTGTCCGACTCGTTGCGCTCGAGCTGCGGGCCGGCGTCGACAGGCACGTCGACGGTGACCGAACCGGCCTTCTCGAACTTGAAGGTGATCGGGACGGTCAGGCCCGGGCGAACGCCCGCCTTGATGTCCTGGAGAACGACGAGAGTGAGCGCAGCGGGTGCGTCGTCGTTCTCTTCGTTGTTCTTGATCTGGGTCTCGGCCTCGGTCGCGGCACCTTCGCCTGCGGGCAACTGGCCGGCCTGCAGCGACGTCTGCGGCTTGATCGTCAGGCCGCCGACCTCTTCACCTGCGACGACGCGTGCTGCGTAGTCGGTGGTGATGCTGACGAGCTTGTCCGTGGTCTCGGCGCTGTCGTTCACGATGCTGAAGGCGAGCACGGCGTTGCCGCCCGGCTCGATGCTGTACTCCTCGGACGAGGGGTACGCGATGTGCACGTTGCGCAGTGCGATCTCACCGAGGTCGGCGCTGTTGCCGTTCACGGCGGCCTGCTGGACGGCGGTCTGGCTCACCTGTCCGGAACCGCAAGCGGACAGCGCGATGGCTGCGCCTGCAGCCAGTGCAATGGCGGTAGCGACTCGACGAGTCGGCTTACGGATAGCAGTCACGATTTGTCCTCCACGGCGTCAGGTTCGCACTCCACTAGGCAGAGTAGTAGATAAGGTCCCGCGGGCTGGCCGTCGGGTCGCCACAACGGTTGTCTGCGTGGGCTTTCAGTCGGTTACGCAGGGGTGCTCCAGACCAGTTGAATGCACGTACAACAAGCCCTGTCAACCCCTACGCTCGAGCAAGGATGCCCCTGACCTGCACAGTTGATGAGTGGTCGGTTCTTTCACGTGTTAAACTAGTGGAATCGAAAGGGGCACGGGACACATGATTTTCAAGGTCGGAGACACCGTCGTATACCCCCATCACGGTGCGGCGCTGATCGAAGCTATCGAAACCCGCACCATCAAGGGTGAGCAGAAGGAATACCTGGTTCTGAAGGTCGCTCAAGGCGATCTCACAGTACGGGTTCCTGCAGACAACGCAGAGTACGTCGGAGTTCGTGACGTGGTCGGCCAAGAAGGCCTCGACAAGGTTTTCCAGGTTCTGCGAGCACCGCACACCGAAGAGCCCACCAACTGGTCTCGTCGATACAAGGCAAATCTCGAGAAGCTTGCCTCAGGTGACGTGAACAAGGTTGCAGAAGTTGTACGTGACCTGTGGCGTCGTGAGCAGGACCGCGGACTTTCCGCTGGTGAGAAGCGCATGCTCGCCAAGGCTCGTCAGATTCTCGTCGGAGAGCTCGCGCTCGCCGAGGGCACTGACACCGAGAAGGCAGAGACCATTCTCGACGAGGTCCTCGCGGCCGCGTCCTGACTGCAACTCAACAAAGCTGACAGTGGCAGTAGTAGCCCTGGTACCTGCCGCAGGTCGGGGAGTGCGATTGGGTGAGAAAGTGCCCAAGGCATTTGTCGAACTCGGTGGGTGCACCATGCTTGCACGCGCGGTCGATGGACTCCGGAAATCCGGGGCGATCGACCGCGTTGTTGTCATTGTGCCGCCTGAGCTGGTCGAATCCGTCGTAGCCGACCTCGGTCGTGCAGCGGACGTCGACGTCGTCGGCGGTGGTGACGAAAGAACCGATTCGGTTCGTGCCGGCCTCAGTGCGGCAGGCGATGCAGATTTCGTTCTCGTGCACGACGCTGCGCGGGCATTGACACCGCCGGAGTTGATCGCGCGCGTCGTCGACACCCTCCGAGCGGGCAGCTCCGCGGTCATCCCGGTACTCCCGGTTACCGACACGATCAAGTCGGTCGACGTGCTCGGCGCAGTCACCGGTACGCCTCTGCGTTCGGAGCTGCGTGCGGTGCAAACTCCTCAGGGCTTCTCCACCGACGTCCTGCGCAGTGCGTACGAAGCCGGTGACGTCGCCGCGACCGACGACGCCGCTCTGGTCGAGCGTCTCGGTGTCTCGGTACAGACGATTCCCGGCGACGCTCTCGCCTTCAAGATCACCACTCCGTTCGACCTGGTCCTGGCACGGGCGCTCCTGAGCTCGGAGACAGAGTTGAGCGTGGATTCACAGGACGGAAATTAGATGCGCGTCGGTCTCGGCACGGATGTTCATCCCATCGAGGTCGGTCGTCCTTGCTGGATGGCCGGGTTGCTGTTCGAGGAAGCTGACGGGTGCTCGGGCCATTCGGACGGCGACGTAGCCGTCCACGCTCTGTGTGACGCGTTGCTCTCTGCGGCGGGCCTCGGTGACCTCGGTTCGGTTTTCGGCACCGGCAGGCCCGAATGGGACGGCGTGAGCGGCGCTCGAATGCTTGCCGAGGTTCGCAGACTGCTCGAAGAGAACCAGTTCACCGTCGGCAACGCAGCGGTGCAGGTCATCGGCAACCGGCCGAAGATCGGGCCGCGACGCGACGAGGCACAGAGGGTGCTCTCGGACATCCTCGGCGCACCTGTTTCGGTGTCCGCGACCACTACCGACGGCCTCGGCTTGACCGGTCGCGGCGAGGGGATCGCCGCCATGGCCACCGCGTTGGTCATGACAACCGAACACGACAGGTAAGATCGCTGGTCGTGACCCTGCGCCTATACGACACCGGTACGCGGGCCCTTCGGGATTTTGTTCCGTTGGCCCCCGGACATGCATCGGTGTACCTGTGTGGGGCGACAGTTCAGGGTGACCCTCACATCGGACACGTTCGCAGCGGCGTCGCTTTCGACGTGCTGCGACGCTGGCTGTTGGCGCACGGCAACGACGTTGCCTTCGTGCGCAACGTGACGGACATCGACGACAAGATTCTCAACAAGGCCGCCGACGCCGGTCGGCCTTGGTGGGAGTGGGCGACGACGTTCGAGCGTTCGTTCACGTGGGCCTACGACCAACTGGGTGTGCTGCCGCCGTCCATCGAGCCACGGGCCACCGGTCACGTGACGCAGATGGTCGAGATGATGGAACGCCTGATCGAGAACGGTCACGCGTACGCGGCGGGCGGCGACGTCTACTTCGACGTGCAGAGCTATCCCGAGTACGGCGCACTGTCCGGCCACAAACTCGACGACGTTCATCAGGGCGAGAGTACTGCCGAGGGAAAGCGTGATCCTCGCGACTTCACACTCTGGAAGGCAGTGAAGCCCGGTGAGCCCTCGTGGCCGACACCGTGGGGACCCGGCCGTCCGGGCTGGCACCTCGAGTGCTCGGCCATGGCGGAGTTCTACCTCGGGGCGGCATTCGACATCCATTGTGGTGGGCGCGATCTCGTCTTCCCGCACCACGAGAACGAAATTGCGCAGGCCAAGTGTGCCGGCGACGATTTCGCTCAGTACTGGTTGCACAACGGCTGGGTCACGATGAGTGGCGAGAAGATGTCCAAGTCGTTGGGCAATGTTCTCTCGGTGCCGAACGTGCTCAAGAAGGTTCGTCCGCAAGAACTTCGGTACTACCTCGGTAGTGCGCACTACCGTTCCAATCTCGAGTACTCGGACGAGGCGTTGGACGAAAGCGCGAAGTCCTACCAGGGGCTGGAGTCGTTCGTCCTGCGCACACACAAGCGTGCGGGTGGCGTCGAACTCGGCACGTGGACCGAAGGTTTCGCGGCGGCTCTCGACAACGACTTGTCGGTGCCGATCGCGTTGGCCGAGATTCACGGCAAGGCGAGCGAAGGTAATTCCGCGCTCGCTGCCGGTGATCTCGACGCGGCTCGGGTGGCTGCCGGTCAGGTGCGGGCCATGCTCGCGATCCTGGGCGTCGACCCACTCGACGCGCATTGGACGCAGTCCGGTGGCGACACCGAGACGGCAATGGAAGCTTTGGACGTGTTGGTGCGGGCCGATCTCGATCGTCGGCAGCAGGCACGTACGGAAAAGAACTGGGCGGTGGCGGACGAGGTCCGCGATCGCCTCATCAAGGCGGGTATCGAAGTAACCGATACTCCCGACGGACCCGAATGGTCCCTTAAGGCAGGGCAGTAACAATGGCTGGAAACTCGAGCAGGCGCGGCGCAGTCCGTAAGGGCGGCACCAAGAAGGGCCAGGTTGCCGGTTCCGGCGGTAAGCACCGTCGCGGTCTCGAAGGGCGTGGCGCTACGCCGCCCGCCGAGGCACGCACCAAGCATCCCGCGGCAAAGCGTGCAGCGCGCGCCGCACGTGCCGACGAGAAGCAGGGCCGCGGTGGCCGTCCGGGTCCGGGCCGCAAGGTTCTCGACGGTCCCGAAACAGTGCTCGGACGCAACCCGGTGGTCGAGTGCCTACGCGCCGGCGTTCCGGCGACGGCACTGTGGGTCGCCGTCGGCACCGAGAGCGACGATCGACTGAAGGAATCCGTTCAGCTCGCTGCGGACGCCGGCATCTCCATTCTCGAGGTGCCCCGCACCGATCTGGATCGCCTCAGCGCCAACGGTCTTCACCAGGGCATCGCCCTGCAGGTTCCGCCGTACCGCTACGCGCACCCGGACGATCTTCTGTCCGAGGCACGCAAGCACGCCGAGCCGCCGCTGCTCGTCGCGCTGGACAACATCACCGATCCCCGCAACCTGGGTGCCGTTGTGCGCTCGGTCGCAGCTTTCGGTGGACACGGCGTCGTGATTCCGGAGCGTCGCAGCGCGAGCGTGAGTGCTGTCGCTTGGCGTACCAGCGCCGGTGCTGCCGCTCGTCTGCCGATCGCTCGGGCCACCAACCTCACTCGTACGCTCAAGGACTGGGCGTCGAAGGGTGTTCAGGTCGTCGGTCTCGACGCCGAAGGTGACACGACCCTCGACGATTTCGACGGCAGCGGTCCCGTGGTGATCGTTGTCGGTTCCGAGGGCAAGGGCCTTTCGCGCCTCGTCCGCGAGAACTGCGACGCGATCCTGTCCATTCCGATGGCCGGTCCGGTCGAGTCGCTCAACGCCTCGGTTGCTGCCGGAGTCGTCCTGGCGGACATCGCCCGCAGGCGTCGTAGCAGCTGAGTTGTAACGGCTTTCAGGTGAGCCTGGCGGGCATCTAGCTCCGTACCGACCAGGCTTCCCAGAGCGCAGCGTAGGAACCGTCCGCGCCGATCAGTTCGTCATGTGTCCCGCTCTCGACTACGCGGCCACCGCTCATGACGAGTATCCGATCGGCGCGGACTGCTTGGCTCAGGCGGTGCGCTATCACCACGGCAGTCCTGCCGCTGACCGCAAGCTCGGCTGCCTGATCGAGAAGACCTGCTGCGGTGGTTCCGGCTTCGGCGGTCGCCTCGTCGAGGATCACGACTGGCGGATCGAGCAGAGCCAGTCGGACGAGGGCTATGTGCTGTGCCTGCGCCGCCGTCAACTGGTACCCGCCGGCCCCGACCCTGGTCTCGAGCCCGTCCGGAAGCTCGTGAATCCATTGAGCTTTCATTCCTTCGACGGCTTCGACGATCTTCGCGTCGTCCGAATCTGGTGCACACAACCGGAGATCGTCGGCGATCGTCCCGACGAATACGTGAACTTCCTGGCTGACCAGGACGACTTTGTGTCGAAGTTCGGCGTCACTCAGGTCGTCAATCGGTGTGCCGTCGACGGTGATTCGCCCGTTCCCGACGGGAATGATGCCGGCAATCAGTTTGGCGAGTGTGGTTTTTCCGGCACCACTGCTGCCGACGACGGCGATTCGTTCCCCCGGTGCAATCGAGATCGAGATCGAATCGATCACCGGGGTGGACTGGTCGTACGAGTACGAAACCCGGTCCACCTCGACGCCGATGGGTTCGGATCGAGCCGAGACAGGAATGCTCGCGGGACGCCCCGGCATCGCGGTGACGCCGATCAGGCGAGCCAGGCTGGCACCCGCATCCTGCAATTCGTCGATGTTCGAGAGAAATACCGCGATGGGGCTGAACAGACTGTGGAAGTAGAGGGCAGCGGCGGTAGCGGCCCCGATGGACACCGATCCCGTGGTCACGAGCCAGTAGCCGACGCTCAGGACCGCGGCGAGCCCGAGCAGTTCGGCGCCGTTGAGTTGGGCGAAGAAGTTGGTACGCAATCGAACTGCCTGCATGTCGAAGCTGATGGCATGCTCGGACGTCGCGGCGATTCGACCGATGTGCTCGTCAGTTCTCCGCAGGGCAGTGACAGTGCCTGCGCCACCGAGGGTTTCGATGAGCTGCTGCCCTCGCCTGGCCTGCGCGGCGCGAGAGTGTCGGTAGACGGGTCCGGAGCGTCGGAGGAAATGTCGGAGAGCGAAATAATGAATCGGCGCAACGGCAACGATTGCCACGGTGAAGCGCCAATCGATCACTCCCACACCGACAAGCGTCAATGAAATCATGAACAGGGCAGACACCGTTGCGGGCAGCACCCGGGCGATGACAGTGTTGACCGCTTCGACATCACCCGAGACCCGAGAAATCAGATCACCGGTTCCGGCATCCTCGACCAGCGATGACGGTTGCGCGAGCGTAGCGGCGAACACGTCTTCCCGAAGATCGGCCAGCACGTTCTGCGCGACATTCGCGAGAAGCTGTGTGCTCCACCAGGTCAGCGCAACTCCGGCCGCCGCTGCACCGAGCATGAACGCGGTGATGCGCAGGAGCGCGGCAAATGGTTTGCCCTCTGTGACCGCATCGACCATGAGTCCGAGCAACGCCGGGGTGGACAATCCGCAGGCTGTGGCGGAGAGAAGTACGACGGTCGTGAGTGCGAGCGCTCGCCTACGTGGCCGAAGCAGTGCCATCAATGCGCGGACGGTCTGCTTGGTCGACGCGATCGGCAGGGCAGATGCAGGCGGAACAACAGATGCATCCGGAAGGGTATCGGTCACAGTGAGTCTCCTTCCCGAGCGTCGTCGTCGATCGTGACGACACGGTCACACGAATGGAGCAAGGTCGGACTCGAGGTGATCACCAGTATGGCCTTGTCGGGAAAGTTTCTCAGCGAGTGTGCAATTCGATGCTCGGTGACAGAATCCACGGAAGTGGTGGGTTCGTGAAGGACCAGGATCGGCTGCGGTTGATGGAGAGCGCGGGCGAGAAGTAGTCGTTGGCGCTGTCCTCCGGAGAGCTTCTTTCCCTGTTCACCGACCTCGGAGTGGTGTCCGTCGGGCAGATGTGTCAACACGTCGTCGAGCGCCGATGACGTCATTGCCGACGAGTCGACGCTCGGTGCTGCCAGATTGTCGAAGACGGTACCGGTGAACACGGTTCCTTCATGGGCGGAGACGAACACCTGATCGCGAACTGCGTCCGGACCGAGTTCGGTTGCATCGGTGCCGAATACGAAATATCGGTTGCGGCCCAGCGGCGTCTGAAAGGCGAGTTGCAGTGCCAGTCGGTGAGCGGAATCGTCAGCGCGCACGCCCACCACTTCTCCGCGGCGAGCCGAGACGACCGTTCCGTTGTCGGTCGAAATCAGCAGGGCGTCTTCACTTCTGTCGGAGTCGATCGCGGCCGTGGAGGGCAGCGATTCGATCAGGTGTGGCTCGGCCAGCAGTTCTGACAGTCTGCGCGCGGAGCCTCGCTTTGCGGCGAGTTCGGCACCGAAGAATCCCAGCGTTTCCATCGGCCCGGCAATCACCCTGCTCAGTCCGACCACGGTGACGAAGTTGCCCACGGTGATCGTGCCTTGATGCGCCATCCACGCCGCCCCCAAGGCGACCGACGCCAGTACCAACGCGGAGACCCCGGAATTCAGCGCGGTCAGGCTGGACATCGCTCGGACCGTCCGGATCGCTGCCTTCATGGATTCGCGGCTTGCGTGCACGTAGCGCGACAGTGCGGTGGGTTCGGCCCCGAAACCTTTCAGTACCCGCAGGCCCAGCGTGAAATCCGTTGCCAGCGTTCCTGCCTCGGCTGCCTTCTTCTGCTCTGCATACACGCGCTCGTCCAGCGGACCGCTGATCTTGTGGATGAAGGCGAGTTGCGCAGCCGTGATGAGAACGACGATCAGCGCGAGCGGCCAGGAGACGAAGGCAAGCGAAATCACTGCCGCGGCGAGCCCTGCGAAAGCCGAGCCCTGCTCGGCGACAACCCAGGAAAAGCCCGAGACGTGTGAGGCATCCGAGGTGGAGATGGTGAGAACTTCACCCGTCGAACGCTGAGCTTGCATGCCCCTGGCGTCGAGTACCCGTCTGGCTGCATTCAGTCGTAGGTCGTGTTCGCCGTAGACGAAGACCTGTGTGTTCAGGCGAACCGCGATGCGCCACGACAGAGCAAGTCCGACGAACAGAGAACACAGCACCGCAAGCCACACGAGAAGTGCTGTGCTGTCGGACTTTCCGATTGCCCGGTCGACGACGGTGCCGATCAGCACCGGAATGAGGGCTTGAGCTACCTGATACGACGCCTGCCCTGCGACGGCTGCGACCAACCGCGGTCCGCGTCCGGAGGAGAACGATCCGATTTTGATCATCTCGATCGGACCGGTACGAGTTTCGGGCAGCGCTGACACTCGTGAAACTCCTCGCCCAGATCTGAACACTCGTTGTGCAGTTCTACGGTAGAGCCGGTGTGAGTGCGGAAAGTGCTCGCAGATGCCAAGGGCTACGCGGCAGCGGACAGATGGAGCATCGAGACCCCATTACCGGGATCAGGTCTCGATATACCTGCTTGGTCGAAACAAAGTACGTTTGCGAAGAGAGCTGACAGAAGATGAAAAGCACTATCCGAATAGTGGCTGCGGTGGCCGCAATTGCCCTGCTCGCAGGATGCCAGAGCAGCACCGAGTCAACAGCGTCAGAGGACGCGACGCAGTTGGCCGAGGCCGGCGCGCTGCCCGTTACCGTTGATCATGCGTACGGCTCGACCACCATCGAGGCCGAACCTCAGCGGATCGTGACCATCGGCTGGAACAGCCAGGATTCGGTCCTCGCGCTGGGCAAGACGCCCGTCGCCATGGAGTCGTTCAGTGGGGCAGGCTTGGAGAACGGAATCCTGCCCTGGGACGAAGATTTGTTGGGCGATGTCGAACCCACGTTGCTCGACAGCACTTCCGGTGTGCCGTTCGAGCAGATCCTGGCGTTGGAGCCGGACGTGATCATCGCGGTGGTCTCGGGAATCACCGAAGACGACTATGCACGTCTTTCTCAGATCGCACCCACGATTCCGTTCAAGGAGACCGCATGGGCGACTACGTGGCAGGAGCAGTTGTCGACCATCGGTTCAGTACTCGGACAACCGAAGCGGGCGGCTGAGCTGATCGAGGAAACCGACGATTCCATCGCCGACCTGGCTGCGGGTTCCCCGAATCTGAACGGGAAAACCCTGACCTTCCTGTCGGGAAACATCGACGGCCTCACCAACTACTGCGCTGACGACGGCAGAGTCATCCTGATGTCCCAGCTCGGACTGAAGCAGTCGGCCGGAAGCGCCGAGCTGTGCGGCGACACCCAGGGATCGGTGACTGCGTCGCGCGAACAGTACAACGAACTGGACGCGGACGTGATCGTGCTCAACGACGCGAGTGGTCAGGGGCTCCCCGGGTTGATGGGGGACAAGTTGTTTGCCGACCTGCCGGCAGTCAAGGACGGCAGGCTGATTCAGCAGCTCGGTCTGGCACGAGTCATGGCCTTGGCTTCACCCACGTCGCTGAGCGTCAAATATGCCTTCGCCGAACTGGTCTCGAAGATGAACGGGTTCTGACCAGCTGATGCCTCTGAACGGCTGATGCTTATGAACGGCTGATGCTTATGAACAGCTGATGCTTCTGAACAGCTAGGCCGACAATTCGCACGCGTCCGAGTAATAGTTCTTCGGTGTCCGTCCGGTGACCTTGCGGAACACGCTGGTGAAGGCGCTGGGGGTTTCGTATCCGACGCGACGGCTCACCGTCGAAACGGGAACGCCCGCAGCGAGGTAGGACATCGCGGCGCGGACGCGAACTTGAATTCTCCACTCGGTGAAGGACATCCCCGTGCCCTGAGAGAACACGCGGCTCAGGGTGCGGGGGCTTCCACCGACCACATAGGCCCAATCGGCCAGCCCGCGTTGATCGGCGGGGTCGGCGATCAAGCGGCGTGCAACGGCGAGGGCCCGGGGATCGGCGGGCATCGGCACCGCGACATCGGCCGCCTCGATGGGTGCGAGGGTGTCGAAGACTACTGATTCGGCCCGCAAGCGAGCTTCGGTCGGCATGTTTCGCTGGTGCAGATGGATGAGCATCGTCTTGACCACGTCGTCTATGCCGATGATCGCGGGTTTGGTCCACGGGTGGGGAAACGACTCGGGCCGGAAGTAGGTGAAGCGTGCCTCGGTGGATGCGCCGAGCGTGATGCGACGTGGAGTTCCAGCCGGAATCCACATGCCGACTGTCGGTGGGATCTGCCAACGAACGTCGTCGATATACGCGCTCATCTCTCCGGAAGCGCCCCACAGGAGTTCATGTTCGGGATGGCGGATCTCGCGCCACACCCGCTTCTGATCGCGCCCGATGGTGGACGTGGTCATGGCGAAGGGGAGCGGTACGTACCGGCCTGCCGGCACAGCCCAGTACGGAAATCCTGTGGAACTCATCGGTGGATCATACCGCGAATGACTTAGGTAATGCTTTCCTATTTGGTTCTTTGATGCAGGCGCGACGGAGTGTGATCGCCACAAAAGATCGAGGGTGGCACCGAGTCCGAAGACTCGATGCCACCCTCGAACACATTCCCCGACGGAGTGTTTACAGGTGGAGCAGGCGGAGCGAGTGAATCAGCTGCCGTTGGCCAGGACACCGCTGATGATGTCGGAGATGAAGCCGGCCGGGTTGTCCAGGATGGAGGATCCGGCCGAACCGGTTCCGCCCTCGCCGTCAGAAGAGCCGAAGCCCAGATCTGCCGAGCCCGATGCGGCCGCCTCGCCGGGGTTCTTGGCGCGGATCTTGGCGTAGACGCCGCTGATGTTCTGCTCGGTATTGAACGTCGAGATACCGATCGAGCTCGACATTTCCTGGTACGAGCCGATCGGTGCATCGTCGGCGACGAGGTACTGCGCCTCGATCGTCACGGTCTTGCTTCCGGTGGGTGAGATCAGCCAGCCGGTGCTGGGCACATTCACGGTTCGGGCGGCAGTGTCAACCGAAGGCGTGACGGATTCGGTCTTCTGACCGCCGATCAAGTGCCACGCGTTGACCGTTGCCGTGCCCTGGATGTACTTGAACGTGGCGGGGTAGCGGTCGACGAACTGGTCGACGTAACGCTCGGGGTGGCCTGTGGTGGAGATGACTGTACGCACGGTGACTTTGCCGCCGGGCGCAACTTCGCCGTCGCCGACGATGCTCTTGGTGATCCGGACGTTGGAGGAGTTGACCGTTGCCGCGGACGGGTGGGTGGCATCGGCGCTCGCGGTGCCTGCGGTCATCACGAGTCCGCTGGTTGCAAGTGCAGCGATTGCGATTCCGGTGAGTGTTTTGCGCATTGAAAAACGTGACATGAAATTCTCCGTTCGAGGGGTTCACGCTGACGGCGATGGGATGCCTGTTCAAAGGTTGCGCCGTGGTAACCATTTAAACCTATCGGACGCTTGCCTATGTGTCAGTTCGGCAGAATTTGCGGAAAAGTCCGAATTGAGAGGACTTTTTCGATGTTGATTGCCTGCTGTTAACTGATTGGCGATCAATTCGGCGAAAAGCTGGGCGAATGTCCAGGTCGACTGTATCGTACTTCGAGAGTCGGGTTGCAACAAGTTCCAGTAATCAACGAATTAGGTTGTCCTGGAACCACTAAGAGCGGAGAATATTCGTGGCAAAGCTTGGATCCAGGAATCGTGGTCTGTCCACCGTCGGAGCTGGCTTGGGGGTGATCGCTCTTGCTGTGGGTGCAAGCGCGCTGGGCGCGGGAGTCGCGACCGCCGAGACCGCAACTTCTGGTGCCTACACATTTACTCGCACCGTGGACAATGCTTCCCCGAAGGTCGGCGACACGATCACCTACACGACCGTTTCGAGCAAGAGCGGGCTCGAAGGGTACGTCAACCGGCTGACCGAGATCCATGCCGGCTGTCTCGAGTTCATGCCGGGCTCGGCAAAGATTTCGAAGGTGATGGGCGGCCTCCCAGGTTTGGGAGGTGCCATCAAGGAAACGGTGGAATCCCCGAATACCTCGCAGTCGACCGCAACCACGAAGGTCTTCACAAGTAGCGGGTGGTACAACAACGGCAAGAACCCGATAACGATGAAGACCAGCTATGTCGTGAAGTGTGATCCGGGTACCTACGGCAGCGGGTTGACTGTCGGCGCGACACTCATGGGTGGCGGGGCCGGAACCAGTGCCAGCTTCCCGGAAATGGGTCCCGCCATCGTGGTGCAGGCAACGGATCCGACCGGCCCAGGTACGGATCCTGGTACTGATCCCGGAACCAACCCCGGCACGAACCCCGGAACCGGTGGCGGAACCGGATCGCTCGGCTCACTGAGCGGTGGCCTGGGTTCCCTCAGCGGCCTGTTCGGCTCGAGTTAGCCGAGAATTGTGAAACGGCGGGCCGAGACTGTCGAAGTCTCGGCCCGCCGCGCTCGTTCGGTGATCAGGTGTTCAAATCTCTAGGCGCTCAGCCGAATTCGATGGAGGTATTGATTTCCTCCACCTGGTTGGAGGTCTGCATGTTCGTCGTGTCGGTGAACTGGTTTGCGAAGCTGACCAGGTAGACCGGCGAGTTGTCGTCGGCTTGGTAAGCAACGACTGTCATGACGGCGTAGAGCGGAACGTCCAGGTTTGGCGCTGTCCAGGTTCCGGAGAGGCGGAACCCCTGCTGTCCGTCGACGTCGATCTCGGTGTACTTCACCTCGGTCCATCCGTCGAGGGTGGCGATGGTTTCACGCGCAGCGGCAAGAACCTCGTCTTTTGTTGCGGTGCCTTGGTTTTCGACCGTCACCGTGGTGTTGGGCATGAAACCGCTGGGTTCCTGGCTGTTGCTGGACAACGCATCCGTAACGCCGGCAGGGATGTTCTCGCCGTGAGTCCAGCTCGGCGGGAGGCTGACGCTGATGCTCGGCGCTTCGGGGTCGTCGCCGGTTTCGATCGTCGTCCGTTCACCGATGAACGGTGTCCCGTCCCGCAAGGTTGGCGTCGCGGCAGCGGCAGACGATGAGGATGCAGAACTTTCGGAAGCAGTGGTCTCACTGGTGTTGGTATCACTGGAGACTGCGTCTCCGCTTTCCGAACTGCTGCATCCGGACAGGACGAGTGCAGCAGTGATCAGTGACGCTATTCCGAGAGCAAGTGTGCTGCTCTTAGGGCTCATAGTGTGACAGTCCTTCAGGTTCTGGCGACGGCCGAGCGCCGCCGGCCGCATAGCTGGCGCGGCTGAGACTATCAGCGCTAGGACGGCCGAGTAGTGGCCTTCAAGGTAATGGTGCTGCCGGGCCGCAACTGTGCCAACGACGCAATCCCCGCGTCGGACACCACGGCGATGACCGGGTATCCGCCGGTCACGGGATGGTCGGCCAGAAACACGACGGGCTGTCCGCCCGGCGGCACCTGGATGGATCCCATCACGACGCCTTCGCTCGGCAGTTCCTCGGTGCGAGAGCGATGCAAAGGCCCCTGCCCCTGCAACCGGACGCCGACTCGGTTGGTGTGTTCGGTGACTTTCCATGTGGTGTGAAGGAGCGCGTGAACGGATGCGGCGGTGAACCAGGAATTTCGGGGGCCGAGCGTGATCTCGATCGGAACTGGGCCGAGCGCAGGTGCCGGCGGTGGAATCAATTCTTCGGTGGGCCACGTCCCTTCTTCGGCCCCGAGGAGGAGTAGATCGCCGGCGGCGAGCGGCGGAGGCCCGAGTCCGGAGAGTGTGTCGGTGGATCTGCTGCCGAGTACCTGTGGGACGTCGACGCCACCGCGTGCAGAGATGTACGTTCTCAACCCGGTTGTGCTGTAACCCAATTCGAGAATGCTGCCACCGCCCAGGTGGATGCTCGCGTAGTCAGGTGCCGGCTGTCCGTCGACGGTCAGCGGCACCCGCGCGCCTGTTGCTGCCACCGTCATCGAACCGACGGCCCGCATAGCGAAACCCCCAGTGGTGACTTCGATGGTTGCTGCTCGAAAAGTGTTGCCTACGAGTCTGTTAGCGCTGTCGTGCGAGACCATGTCGACGGCGCCGGATCTGCCGACCCCGAGGGCGCCGTAGCCCGTCCGCCCGCGGTCCTGCACTGTGGCGAGCGGGCCGGTACGCACTACCTCGAGCCAGGCCATGAATCCATTCTCCTGCAACAGCGCGGTGAAGACACCAAAATCATGCTTGCACCAAAATCATGCACGGACAAAGGTGACTGTGGTGCCGGGTAGAAGCAATGCCGGCGGTCGACGCTCGGCATCCCACACCGACAGTTCCGTCGTTCCGATCAACTGCCAGCCGCCCGGGGAACTGCGCGGGTAGACGCCCGAGAACGGTCCGGCCAACCCGACTGCACCAGCCGGGACCTGCCTGCGCGGGTCCGATCGACGTGGAACCTCGAGCTTTCTCTCGTTGCTGGTCAGATATGCGAAGCCAGGGGCGAAACCGATGAACGCGACGGTCCACGACGCAGCCGTGTGAGCATCGATCACACCGTCGACCCCGAGTCCGGTCAGCTTGCCCACCTCTACGAGATCGGCGCCGTCGTAGCGGACCGGAATCTCGACAGCAGGCCCACTCTCATCTGCTGTGAGTTCGATCGGTACTGCCCCACGGACCCATTTCTCCACGAGTTTGTGTCCGGTGATCGCGTTGTCGTACTCGATCAAGATGGTTCGCGCCGCGGGAATCAGGTCGATCACTCCGGGGATCCGACTGGCGTCGAGAGCCCTGAAGTTGCCCAGCACGCTCGGCAGTTCGTCGTATTCGACGAGGACTGCGGATTCACCGGCTGGCAGGATCGTGATCATGTGAAGGGCGTGATCTCGACGTCGGAGGATTCGAGGAGAGCGCGGATCGCTGCGGCCATGTCGACAGCTGCCGGGCTGTCACCGTGGACGCACACCGATGCTGCGGCAACTTTCACCGTGCTTCCGTCGACTGCGTCCAACTCGCCGTCGACGACCATTCGCCGAACCCGTTCTGCAACCAGCGTCGGGTCGTGCAGCACGGCGCCGGACTCGGTGCGGGGAACCAGGGCGCCTTCCGCCGTGTACGCGCGATCGGCAAAAGCCTCGGCGACGATCTCGAGGCCGGCCTCTCGCGCCTCTTCCAGAAACACCGAACCCGGTAGTCCGAGAACGGGTAGCGAACTGTCGTAGGCGACGACAGCGGCGACGACCGCCCGTGCTTGCCGACGGTGATGGACTATTGCGTTGTAAAGCGCGCCGTGGGGTTTGACGTACGTGACCCGCGATCCGGAGACACGAGCCAAACCGTCGAGCGCCCCTATTTGATAAATGACGTCGGCGGTGAGGTCCTTCGGGGACATGTCGATGAAGCGTCTCCCGAAACCGGCGAGGTCTCGGTAACCCACCTGCGCGCCGATCCGCACGCCGCGGGTGGCTGCGGATTCGCAAGTCGCCAACAGCGTTGTCGGGTCCCCGGCATGGAATCCGCAGGCGATGTTCGCGCTGGTGACAAGTTCGAGCATGGCGTCGTCGTCGCCCAGGGTCCAGGCTCCGAAGCCCTCGCCGAGGTCGCTGTTCAGATCAACGCTGTAGCCCATACCTCGATTCTAGGTACATGAGCTTCGAGATATGCGTGGCTCTCGGTGTTCAGGCGTGCGCCGGAATCCGTCCGGCATTCTTGCGACGTGCGGATCCGAAGAGTCGGCATATCAGGTAGATCACGAACGAGACCGAGGTGACGAAACTCGAGACGGGAACGCCGGGTGCCAGCGAGAGAAGGATGCCGCCGACGGCTGCCAGTTCGGCGAACACGACGGAGAGGATCGTGGCCTTGAGTGGGCTTGCCGTGACGTACGCGGCGGCCGCTGCGGGGGTGATCAGCAGCGACATCACCAGCAGCGCGCCGACGATCTGCACGCCCAGTGCTGCGGTGATGCCGACCAACACGGCGAACACGATCGACAGTGCCCGAACCGGAACACCGCGAGCTGCAGCAACTTCGGGGTCGGTGCTCGCGAACAGCAAAGGGCGGTAGATGAATCCGAGTGTGCCGATCACGATGACCGCGCACAGCAGCAGAAGTTCGAGACCGCTGTTTCCCGGCGCCACGATCTGTCCGACCAGCAGTGAGAAGCTGGTTCCCGTGCGACCGTCGTATGCCCAGAGGAACAACACCGACAGGCCGAGGCCGAAAGCCATGATCACGCCGATCACCGAATCCCGGTCCCGCGCTTTCGCTCCCAGCAGTCCGAACAGCACCGCGGCGACGACCGAACCGACGATGGCACCGAAGCCCACGCCCACACCGACGAGAAGTGCGGCCGATGCGCCGGTCAGTGACAACTCGCTCGTGCCGTGCACCGAGAACGACATCTGACGGCTCACGATGAGCGGACCGATGATGCCTGCCAACAATCCGAGGATGGCACCGGCGATCAACGCCTGTTGGACGAAGTCGTACTGCAGTAGATCGACGGTGGCGGACACGTCGAACATCCGCGACATCGCGTCGGTGAACTTGTTACTCACTGGTGGTGATCCTCATCAGAATGGTGAACGCCTTCTCCCGGGCGTAGTCCGCCGGCGCTGCCGAGTGCGTCGATGGCGTCTCCGGTGCCGATTACGACGAGACGGCCACGAACCTGCAGCACTTCGACGTCGGTGTTGTACAGATCCGAGAGAACCTCGGACGTCATCACTTCGGCCGGCGTCCCGATCCGGAATTTGCCGTCCACCAGATAGAGCACTCGATCCACCAACGGCAGGATCGGATTGATCTCGTGCGTCACGAACAGCACCGCGGTGTCATGGCTGCGCCGACGCTTGTCGATCAGCGTCGAGACCAGGTGCTGGTTGGCGAGATCGAGGCTGAGCAGCGGCTCGTCGCACAGCAGGATCCGCGGGTCGCCGACCAAAGCCTGCGCGATCCGCAGTCGCTGCTGCTCGCCGCCGGACATGGAACCGATAGGAGCGTCGGCAAACGACTGGGCACTGACCTGTGCGATGGCGTCGTCGACGATCTTGCGGCGACGACCCCGACGCAGTAACCCCGTACCCCACTGGTGACCGTCGACGCCGAGGCCGACCAGGTCGCGGCCGCGGAGCGGGAGGCCGTCGTCGATGGATTTCTGCTGCGGGATGTACCCGACGTGTGAATTTCCGGCCCGTGCCGGCGTGCCGACGATCTGTGCGCTACCGCCGCTGAGTTGCAGTTGGCCCAGCAGAATCTTCAGGAGCGAGGTCTTGCCCGACCCGTTCGGTCCGAGTACGGCGATGAACTCACCTGGCTGTACCTCGAGGTCGAGTCCGTCCCAGAGGGTGCGGGCGCCGAAAGACAATCGAGCACCCTTCAGCGTCACAGCGGGCACGGTGTTTCCTGAAGGCACGGTGTTACCCGGAGGCACAGGAGTATTCGCGGAAGTTTCTGTCACAAGCCGATCGGTTCTTCTCGGAAATGGTGGGGCAAATAATTACTGGGCAGAGAGGGCGTTTGCGAGCGACTCCGCGGTCTGCGTCTGCCACTGAATGTAGTCCAGGCCCTCGGGCAGAGTCTCCGTAACCTCGACGACGGGCACTCCGGCGGTTTCGGCTGTGGTGCGCATGTCCTGGGTCACTTTGTCCTGCGTCTGGATGTTGTAGACCAGTGCGCGGGCCTGCTTCTCCGAGAGGAGTTGCCGGGTTGCGGCGATTGCGGCCGGTGACGGATCGTTGCCGTCTTCGATGGCGCTGGTGAACTCCTCGGGAGTTGCGTCCTTCAGTTCAGCTGCGACCAGGAGGTAGTGCGCGATCGGCTCGGTCTGAGCCACCGGTGCGCCCGCGTGGGCAGCGGCGATGGAATCGGTGATCGCTGTGACGCCGGCGAGCTTCTGGCTGTATGCCTTCGCGTTGTCCTCGTAGGTCGCCGCGTTGTCCGGATCGAGAGCGCTCAGCTGATCGGCCACCGAATGTGCGACGGCGTCGACGGTCGGGATGTCGAACCAGACGTGTTCGTTGACTGCGCCGTGGGTGTGACCGTCATGCGATTCGCCCGCGGTTTCGCCGGCGTGGATGCCGCCGTCGAGCAGGTTGTAGGCGTTGACCGTCTTCTGCTCGCCCTTGCCTGCGTCGAGGACGTCGGTGATGAACTGGTCGTAGCCGCCACCGTTGTAGACGACGAGCGATGCGTCGGTGATCTTGGCGGCATCGGCGGGCGTCGCCTCGAACGAGTGCGGGTCCGCGGACGGCTCGTTGATGATCGACGTCACGGTCAGCTTGTCGCCGGCGACGGCCTGCGCGACGTCGCCCCACACGTTCGTCGATGCGACGACGGTGATGCCGTCGTCCTTCGAGGAGGTTGAGCTGCACGCGGTGAGCGCGAATGCTGCGGCGACCGAGACGGCCGCGAGGGCGGTGGCGGTGCGGAATTTCGACGAAGAACGCACGTGCTTTTCTCCTGAACAAAGGCTGGGCTAAATGCTATTGGAAACCGTTACCGTTACACATTAGCGCATAGTCGCTGGTAGTTCACCTTCGGTTCAGCCCCAACGCGCCGTCTGCGGGCACTACGGCTAACGTCCGTTTATGCCCCGGTCCCGTCAGCCACGCCGTCAAGCCACTTTGGCGTCGCTTGCCGCCGAGCTCAATGTGTCGAGAACTACAGTCTCGAACGCGTACAACCGACCCGATCAGCTCTCCGTCGAGCTGCGGGATCGAGTGCTCCAAGCGGCCAAGCGACGCGGATACCCCGGACCTGATCCGGTCGCCCGCTCCTTGCGAACTCGCAAAGCCGGCGCCGTCGGTCTCCTGCTCACCGAAGCGCTCAGTTATTCGTTCCGTGACCCGGCTGCCATGAGCTTCCTGGCCGGTCTCTCGGAATCGTGTGAGGACGCCGGCCAGGGCTTGCTGCTCATCCCGGCCGGGCCTGGACGCGACGAGGTGGATGCTGCAGCCGTGGTCCAGCAGGCGGGTGTCGACGGCTTTGTCGTCTACTCCGTGGCCGACGACGATCCGTATCTCGCTGCCGTGCTCGAGCGTCACATTCCGATCGTCGTGTGCGACCAGCCCCGCGAGATTCCCGGTGCATCCCTCGTGGGCATCGACGACCGCGCTGCCATGCGCAAGGTTGCCGATTACCTCATCGGTCTCGGGCACCGTGACATCGGCGTGCTCTGCATGAGGCTGGGGCGCGACCGGATGGACGGCGTGGTCAGCCAGGAACGACTCAAGTCCCCGCACTTCCACGTCCAGCGTGAGCGGATCGAAGGCGTGCGCGACGCGATGGTGGCGGCCGACATGGACCCACTCTCACTCACGGTGATCGAGCGGTACGTCCACACATCGCAGTCCGGGCACTCGGCGGCGGCGGAAGCACTCGCGACCAACCCTGAGATCACCGCACTGGTCTGCACGACCGACGTGCTGGCTCTCGGCGCCTTGGACTGGGCGCGCTGGCAGGGCATCGATGTACCTGGCCAACTGTCGATCACCGGATTCGACGGCGTCGACGAGGCGCTGCGCGAATCGCTGACAACGGTGCGCCAGCCCCAGGAAGAGAAGGGCCGGCGCGCCGGTGCGCTCCTGATGTCGCCGTCCGGATCCGGCGTTCCGATCGTCGAGATGCTCGACACCGAACTATTGACAGGACGAACATCAGGTCGGATCCGGGTGTAGCCGTCAGGGTGTAGCGCTCACGCCAGGAGTTGGGCGCACCGCAACAATCCCAGATGGCTGTACGCCTGGGGATGGTTGCCCAGCGAGCGTTCCGCGATGGGGTCGTACTCCTCCGCGAGAAGTCCGGTGGGACCTGCCGCCGCGACCAACTGATCGAACAGTGCCTCTGCCTGCAATCGCTGCCCGATCAGCAGGTAGGCCTCGACGAGCCAGGCGGCGCAGAGGTGGAATCCACCTTCGATGCCGGGCAGACCGTCGTCGTGATGGTACCGGTATACCGTTGAGCCGCTGCGTAGTTCAGCCTCGGTGGCTACGACGGTCGCTGCGAAGCGTGGATCCGTCGGATCGATCAGCCCCGACAGTCCGATGTGGAGAGTGGCTGCGTCGAGATCGGTACCGTCGTAGGCCGCGGTGTACGACTGGACGTCGTCCTTCCAGCCCTTGTGGCGCACTTCGTCGGCGATCTGGTCACGCAGTTCCGCCCACTCGGGCAGAGCCTCGCGAGAAAAGCGGGTTGCAAGATCGACAGCGCGGTCGACGGTGACCCAACCCATCACCTTGGAATAGACGTGGTGACGCGGGTTGTCGCGAATCTCCCAGATGCCGTGATCAGGTTCGAACCAGCGTCGCTGCACCGCCTCGACCATGGCGCACACCAGTTCCCAATCGCGGTCGCTCAAAGGATCGGGGGCACCGGCCTTTTCGCGTGCATTCGCCAGTTCGACGATCAACTCGACGATCGGGCCGAACACGTCCAGCTGAACCTGCTGATTCGCGGCGTTTCCGACGCGGACCGGCCTCGAGCCGGCGTATCCGGGAAGCGAATCGATGACGGCCTCGGGCGGTAGCGAAGTTCCGTAGAGCGTGTAGAGGGGGTGCAGGCGCTCGGGTCCCGGCAGCGTTTCGAGTACGCGGTGGACCCAGTCGAGGTAATTCTCGGCTTCGTCGGTGGACCCGACACTCACGAGAGCTGTTGCGGTGAGGGCTGCGTCGCGCAACCAGCAATAGCGGTAGTCCCAGTTACGGACTCCGCCGATCTCTTCCGGCAGGGATGTCGTCGCGGCGGCCATGATGGAACCGGAATCGGCATGAACCAACCCGCGCAAGGTCAGCGCAGAGCGTTTCATCAAGTCCGGCTTCAGCTTCGGGAGTTCGAGCGTCTTGGCCCAATCGGACCAGTAGGCTTCAGAAGTCCCTCGACGTTCGATCTCTGGAACTTCCGAGGGTCCGATTTCTTCTGTTCCGCAACGCAATTCGAGTACGACGTCACCCTTGGACGGTTCGACGATGGCGTGGGCGGTCTGCTGATTTCCGTCGGTGGCGATGTTCCACAGCACGCCGGGGGAGCGGAGCACGTACGGCTCGTTGGTGCCGAGGACACGAATGCCCTCGTCGACGACCTCGAGCGTGACCTGACCCTGGCCGAACTCGGGGCGGGGTGCAAACGAGACGATCGCGTCGGCCTGACCGGAAATGATGCGGGTCAGGTCGGTTCGCCCCTGCGGGACGTCGTGTGGGAGGTAGTCGGTGACGGACAGGCTCGCCCAGCGGGTCTGAACTGTCATCGTGCTGTCGATGTATTTCTGGCTCAGCGGCAAGGCTGTTCGGCGAGGCCCGACCGAGAAGTGGCCGGCCCCGGTTCCGCCGAGAAGGTGCGCGAAGACCGCCGCCGAATCCGGTTCCGGGTGACACAACCAGGTCAGCGTCGCATCCGGGGTCACCAGAGCGACAGTGCGCGGACTCGCGAGCATCGAGAGTCGCTCGATGGGCGGAGCGTCGGCACCGGAAAGCCACGTGCGGCGCTCGTCGAGCAGGAACGCCAGAGCGGCAGCGACATCCTCGGTGCTGTCGACGCGATAGTCGGCGACGGTGTCCCCGCTGCCGACCTTGATTCCGATGTCCGGCCCCTGAAGCCTGCTGAACGCCTTTTCGTCGGTGACGTCGTCCCCGATGAAGACGGCAGCGGTAGCGCCGTCCTGATGGCGAATCAAGTCGAGTGCGTGGCCCTTGTCTGTGGCGATGACCGCCAACTCGACCACCGACTTACCCTCGGTGACCTGAACACCCGGCCAGAGGGCCGATTCGGTGCGAACGGCGATGAGTGCCTTCTCGGCGTCGTCGGCGCTGGTGTTGCGTACGTGCAGGGCGACGCTGGCGGGCTTCTTCTCCACAGTTGCGCCGGGGGTGTCGGCGGCGATTCGGCCCAACTCGGTGACGATCTCGTCGAGCAGTTTCCTGGCGTCCGCGTCGATCGCGTGCACGAATCCGATGTCGAACTCGGAGCCGTGGCTGCCGACCAACTGCACTTCGGCAGGAAGCCGGGACAGTGCAGCCAGATCCTTGAGGGCGCGGCCCGAGATCACGGCCGCCGTCGTCGACGCCAGGCTGGCGAGGGAGCGGAGCGCACGCACCGTTTCCGCGCGGGGATAGGCCTTGTCCGGGTTGGCGACGATGGGGGCCATCGTCCCGTCGTAGTCGGAGGCTACGAGCAGGCGCGGGGTGCGTGCCACGCCCGACAGCGCTCGGCGGAGTTCGATGGACAGATCTTGTGCGCTCACCTCTTCAAATCTAGGTGATGCAGCGACTCCTGGCTCGATACGTTTCTGCCAGATCAGTGCAAAAATGACAGATGCGACAAAGGATGTCTATTCGGGTTTCCGCGTTCCGTCACCGAGCAGCAGTTCAACCGTCAATTCCAGGCGATTGGCGACATCGGTAGCCGAAGAACGTCGCGTGAGCCATGCCACCAAATTGGACAGCCACACATCGGAGATCACGCGCGCGATCGCCAACTGCTCCTCGGTCGGCTCCTCTTCGGTCATCGCCCGTGCGAAGAGTCGGTCCATCAGCTGGCCCACCTGATCGACCTCTGCCGCTGCGGAGGCGTCGGCGAACATGAACGCGCGAGTCATGGCTTCGGTGAGGAGCGGATCGCGCTGCATCGCGCGGGTGATGAGGCTGAGGATCAGCTGCATCCGCTCGAGCGGGCTGGTTCCAGGTGGGATCTTGCCCTTGGAGTCGATCTTCTCGAACTCGCGTGCCAGAGCGGACACCAAAAGGTGAACCTTGGACGGGAAGTAGCGATAGAGCGTTCCGACTGCGACGTCGGCGCGCTCGGCCACGGCGCGCATCTGGACAGCCTCGTAGCCGCCCTTGGACGCCAAGGCGAGTGTTGCGTCGAGAATCCGCTTGCGGCGTTCACGTTGCGCGTTGGAGCTGAGATCGTCGTCCCCGAGCGTTGCAGAAGCAACCGCGTTGGAGCGGGATCGGGATGTTGTGGTCATCGACAAATTCCTTCGCGCCTTGACTCTTGGCCAGGTGTCATATTAGAACACGTTCTAAACAATTGTGTCACTTATCGAGAGGCGGGAACCAGTTGTGACAATCGCCACGACCGATGAACAGCGGGCGGTCCAGGAATCGATAGAGGCCTGGGCGCGCTCGGCCACGCCGATGGACATGGTACGCCGTGGACCAGCAGTTTCGTGGCGGGAGAAATGGTCCGAGTTCGCGTCTCTCGGGATCTTTTCGGTCGCCGTTCCTGAAGCGGTAGGCGGAGCCGGAGCCGAAATCGTCGATCTCGCGGCAATGCTCGAGCAGGCGGCAATCGAACTCGTGCCGGGTCCTGTTCTCACGACTGCGCTGGCCGCTCTGGTGGTGGGGCGTAGTTCGTCGCCCGCTGCCAAACGGTGGTCCGAAACGCTCGCCGACGGTGCGCTGCCGTGTGCCGTCGTATTGGACGAAAGTCCAGTTACGGCAACGGCGAATGCGTCCGGCGGCATCGAGCTTCATGGCGAAGGAGGTTACGCCTGGGGCGCAGATTCGGGTGTATCGGTACTCGTTCCGGCTGGCGTGGTGTCCGGAGTCGACGGCTCGCGTGTTGTCTGGGCTCTCGTCGACGGCGACAGCGAAGGCGTGACCTACGCAGCGGTCGACACCATCGACAAGTCGCGACCACTGGCACGAGTCTCGTTCGACCGCGTGACAGTCGACGCCGACCGAATCCTCGATGACATTGCCCCAGGATCGGTTTCCGATCTCGCGGCGGTGCTGGGGGCTGCCGAAGCGGCCGGAATCGCGGCGTGGAGCCTGCGCACTGCGGTGGAGTACGCGAAGATTCGCGAACAATTCGGAAAGCCCATCGGCTCGTTCCAGGCGATCAAACACATCTGTGCCGAAATGCTGTGTCGCGTAGAGAATGCCGGAGCCGTCGCCTGGGACGCCGCGGTCGCTGCAGAGTCGGGCGACGAACTTCCGATCGCGGCGGCGGTGGCGGCCGCGGTGTCTCTGGACGCCGCTGTCGAGACGGCGAAAGACTGCATTCAAGTGCTCGGCGGCATCGGATTCACGTGGGAGCACGAGGCGCACTTCTACCTTCGTCGAGCACTGTCACTCCGGCAGATTCTGGGCGGATCATCTTTCTGGCGCGCACGCGTCGCGGAATTGACGATCGGTGGCGCACGGCGTCACCTTCAGATCGACTTGAGTGAACTGGAATCCGACCGGTCCGACATTCGCGAAGAGGTAGCGCAACTGGTGGCGCTACCCGAATCCGAACAGCGCAACGCGCTGGCCGAATCCGGCTACCTTGCACCGCACTGGCCGAAGCCGTACGGCCGGGGCGCCAAGGCCGCACAACAGATTTTGATCGAAGAAGAGTTGGCGGCCGTCGGTATCGGCCGACCCGATCTCGTGATCGGCTGGTGGGCCGTTCCCACCATCCTCGAGCACGGCAGTGCGGAGCAGATCGAAAGATTTGCGACTCCGACGCTCAAGGGTGAGATCACCTGGTGCCAGCTCTTCAGTGAACCCGGTGCAGGTTCGGATCTTGCGGCGCTGCGCACGACCGCGGAAAAGGTCGAGGGTGGTTGGAAGCTGAACGGCCAGAAAGTGTGGACTTCGCTTGCGCGTGAGGCGGACTGGGCCATCTGCCTTGCCAGGACCGATCGCGATGTTCCCAAGCACAAGGGCATCACGTACTTCCTTCTCGACATGAAGACGGCTGGGATTCGGATCTCGCCGCTGCGTGAGATAACAGGCGACGCCCTGTTCAACGAAGTCTTCCTCGACGACGTCTTCGTGCCGGACGAGTGTGTCGTCGGCCAACTTGGCGGAGGCTGGAAACTGGCCCGCACGACCCTCGCCAACGAGCGAGTCGCGATGAGCGGAGGGTCTTCGCTCGGCGGTGCGATGGAGGAATTGCTCGAGCTGGCCGGCGATCCCGATCCTGTGGTTGCAGACAAGCTCGGTGGGCTGATCGGAACCGCCATGGTGGGCTCGTTGCTGGAATTGCGTACGACACTGCGGCAGTTGGACGGTCAGGATCCGGGCCCGGCGTCGAGCGTCCGCAAGCTGGTAGGCGTGCGTCAGCGTCAGAATGTCGCAGAGTTCGCCATGGAATTGGGTGGGCCAGCCGGATGGGTGGAGGGTCCGCTCTCGCGTGAGTTCCTCAACACGCGATGCCTGTCGATTGCCGGCGGAACCACGCAGATTCTGTTGACCGTCGCCGCGGAGAGAATTCTGGGCCTGCCCCGTGACTAGACGGCGTGAGTAGAGGCCTTTAGAAATGTCCACGTTGGTGATACAACTAGAACACGTTCTACATCAGAGACAGGATTGTCAGCGTGGACTTCACTCCCGATGAAACCCAGGAAGCGGTAGCCGAGGTGGCTACCGCGCTCCTTGCCCGTGAACTGGAGCCGGACGCGCTCTGGGCGGCATTCGCCGAAGCCGATCTGCTCACGTTGGCATTGCCCGAGCGTCTGGGCGGTGAGGGCCTCTCGGTGACCGACGTCGGTTCCCTCCTCGTCGAGGTCGGCCGGGCCGCTGCACCCATTCCGGCTCTCGCGACCCTGGGCTTCGGCGTACTCCCCATCGTTGCTCTGGGGACCGACGCGCAGCAGGACGAATTGCTCACCGGAGTCAGCGAGGGCCGGGTGTTCACCGCGGCCCTCGGTGAACCGGGGCAGCAGTTCCCGAAGCAGCCGTCGACTACCGCGCAGCAGTCGGGCGACTGGTATCGCGTCAGCGGGACCGTGCTTGCGGTGCCCTTCGCGGCGAGCGCACACAGAATTCTTGTGCCCACCGACGCCGGAGTCGTTCTTGTCGATCCAACTGCCGCCGGCGTCGCACTGACACCGACTCCCAGTGCGTCCGGCAGTCCGGAGTTCGCAGTCACCATGGACGAGGCGGTCGGTGAACTTCTCGGTGCGGGAGAGGAAGCCGTCCAGACGCTGTACCGGATCGCCACGGCGAGTATCGGAGCCGTTGCAGACGGTTTGGTGTCCGGTGCCGTCGATCTCACTGCGGCACATGTCGGCTCGCGCGAGCAATTCGGTAAGCCGCTCGCCACGTTCCAGGCGGTCTCACAGCAGATCGCCGACGCCTATGTCACCTCGCGGACTCTTCACGTCGCGGCGTTGTCGGCGTCCTGGCGCGTGTCGGAGGGCCTGGATGCCCAGTCGGACCTCGACGTCATGGCGTACTGGATCGCCCAGGAAGTACCCGCCACGATGCAGGTGCTTCACCACCTGCACGGCGGTCTGGGCGTCGACGTCACCTATCCGCTTCATCGTTACTACTCGACTGCAAAAGATTTGGCGCGCCTTCTCGGTGGCGCTTCGCAGCGACTCGACCTCGTGGGGGCCCGGTGTTCATCGATCTGACCGACAGTCAGCGCGCATTGCAAGCTGAACTTCGACGCTACTTCTCGACGCTGATCTCGCCCGAGGAGGCCAAGATCATGCGTGTGGAGCGGCATGGCCCTACCTACCGCGAGGTCATCCGTCGCATGGGCAAGGACGGCTGGCTCGGCGTCGGCTGGCCCGTGGAGTACGGCGGACGTGGGTTCGGCGAGGTCGAGCAGCAGATTTTTGTCAACGAGGCTGTGCGGGCGGATGTCCCACTGCCTTCGGTCACTCTGCAGACCGTCGGCCCGACTCTGCAGAAGTACGGCAGCGAGGAGCAGAAGCAGAAATTCCTGCCCGCGATCCTCGCCGGTGAAGTGCATTTCGCGATCGGCTACACCGAACCGGAGGCCGGCACCGACCTTGCAGCGCTGCGTACCTCGGCAGTTCGAAGTGGAGACGAGTACATCGTCAACGGTCAGAAGATCTTCACCACTGGCGGGCATGACGCCGATTACGTGTGGCTCGCCGTGCGAACAGGTTCTGCTGATTCGCGGCACCGCGGCATCTCGATCCTGATCATGGACACCAAAGATCCCGGTTACACCTGGACGCCGATCATCACCTGCGACGGCGCGCATCATGTCAACGCCACCTACTACGAGGATGTTCGCGTTCCGGTGAACATGCTTGTGGGTGAGGAGAATCAGGGTTGGCGCCTGATCACGACGCAGCTCAACCACGAGCGCGTCATGCTCGGCCCGGCAGGTCGTGTCGCAGGGATCTACGACCACGTCTTCGATTGGGCCAAGCGTGAAAACCTGCTCGATCACGTCGACGTACGGCGCGCGCTCGGCGAGATTCACGCGACGTATCGCCTCAACGAACTGCTCAACTGGCAAGTGGCGTCGAGTGATTCGGATTCGGTGGACATCGCCGACGCTTCGGCGACCAAAGTGTTTGCGACCGAACGCATCCAACGAGTCGGTCGACTGGCGGAAGAGATCGTCGGACGGTACGGAAATCCGATCGATCCCGAAACGGCTGATCTCATGGAGTGGCTGGACATGCAGATCAAGCGCAACCTGGTGATCACCTTCGGCGGTGGAGTCAACGAGGTGATGCGCGAATTGATCGCTACCGCCGGCCTGAAGCTTCCCCGCGTTCCGAGATAGGAAACAAATCGTGTCAGATCCCATTCTCACTGCTGCCGAGCGGGTTCGAGAGGACGGGCCGAGCGCTCCTCGCGCCGGCCGGGACCCCGTGAACCTGCCGATGATCCGCAACTGGGTCGAGGCGATCGGTGACGAGAACCCGATCTACGTCGACGAATCGGCCGCCCGCGCTGCCGGGCACGACGGAATAGTCGCACCGCCGGCGATGGCGCAGGTATGGACGATGCGCGGTCTGGGGGCGGTTCGAGAAGCCGACGATCCGTTGGGCCGGATGACGGACATTCTCGACGAGGCCGGATTCACCTCCGTCGTCGCGACCAACTGCGATCAGATCTACCACCGCTACTTGAAACCAGGTGAAGAAGTCACCATCTCCTCGGTGTTGGAAGACGTTGTGGGACCCAAGAAGACAGGTCTCGGCGAAGGATGGTTCTTCACTACCCGCAGCTTCTGGCGGGTCGGCGAAGAATTGGTCTCGGAGATGATGTTCCGGATCTTGAAGTTCGCGCCGCCAGTCAGCGAGTTGCCTTCGACTGACGTCCCTGCTGACCTGGACGCATCGCGGATGCTGCGCCCGACGCCGTCTCTCGACACACAATTCTTCTGGGACGGTGTTGCCGCACACGAGCTGCGTATTCAACTGCGTGCGGATGGTTCGGTGCAGCACCCGCCGGTGCCCGCGATCTGGAAGGACAAGTCGGAGCAGACCGACTACTTGGTCGCGTCCGGACGGGGAACGGTCTTCAGTTTTGTCGTTCACCACGCGCCCAAGGTTCCTGGTCGGTCGTTGCCGTTCGTCGTGGCCCTGGTCGAACTGCCCGAGGGTGTGCGGATGCTCGGCGAATTGCGCGGTGTCGATCCCTCGAGTGTGTCGATCGGAATGGAGGTGGAGGCGATCTACCTCGACTTCCCCGGAGACGACGAGACCGGGGGAACTCCCTGGACCTTGTACGCGTGGCAGCCGGTTGATGTGTCTGATGTGTCTGCTGTGTCTGGGGCTTCTGCGGTTTCAGCGGTTTCTGCGGTGAAGGAGTGACGATGACTTTGACGACGGATATCACTGTGGGAGAAATTCTTCCGCAGCTCTCGATCTACGGCGACCCGACGTTTGTGGTCTCGGCAGCGCTCGCTACCCGCGACTTTCAAGATGTTCACCACGACCGTGATCTCGCACAGAAACGCGGCTCGAAAGACATTTTCGTCAACATCCTCACGGATACCGGCCTGGTGCAGCGATTCGTGACCGACTGGGCCGGACCGCGGGCAGTACTCACGTCGATCAAGCTCCGCCTCGGGGTCCCCTGGTACGCCTACGACACTTTGACGCTCTCCGGAACTGTGACCTCCTACGACGAGGATCTCGTTTCGCTCGCGGTGGTCGGCAAGAACAGTCTGGGAGATCACATCACCGCGCAGGTCACACTGGCATTTCCGGCGTCGGGTTCGAATGGAGACATTGAAAACGGAGACATTGAATGAGCGCACTGTCCGGCAAGGCCGCGATCGTCGGAATCGGAGCCACGGATTTCTCGAAGGACTCCGGTCGCAGTGAACTGCGACTGGCCGCCGAGGCTGTTCAAGCCGCGTTGGACGACGCCGGTCTGACACCCGCAGACGTTGACGGTCTTACCTCGTTCACCATGGACACCAACACCGAAGTCGCAATAGCTCGTTCGGTGGGTATCCCGAACCTCAAGTTCTTCAGTCGTATTCACTACGGTGGCGGGGCCGCTGCGGCGACGATTCAGCAAGCGGCCATGGCGGTCGCCACTGGCGTCGCAGACGTCGTCGTCGCATACCGCGCGTTCAACGAGCGATCGGGTGCGCGTTTCGGGCAGGTGAACTCCGGCCTCGTGGCGCAGGTCAATTCGTCGGGGACGGACAACGCCTTCTCCTATCCTCACGGATTGGGTACTCCCGCATCGTTTGTCGCGATGGTCGCGCAGCGGTACATGCACGTATACGGAGCGTCCAGCGAGGACTTCGGTCGAATCGCCGTCGCGGACCGTAAGCACGCAGCGACCAATCCGAAGGCGTTCTTCTACGGAAAACCGATCACCCTCGAGGACCATCAGAACTCGCGATTCATCGCCGAACCTTTGCATCTCCTCGATTGCTGCCAGGAATCCGACGGAGGCATCGCCATCGTCGTCACCTCGGCAGAACGAGCCAAAGATCTGAAGAACACCCCTGCCGTTATCGCTGCGGCCGCACAGGGCAGTGGGGCAGATCAATACATCATGACCAGCTATTACCGTGACGGTCTGACCGGCCTACCGGAGATGGGCCTTGTCGGCGATCAACTCTGGTCACAAAGTGGGCTGCGCCCGTCGGACATGCAGACGGCGATCTTCTACGACCACTTCACGCCCTATGTTCTGATGCAGCTCGAGGAACTCGGTTTCTGCGGTAGGGGAGAGGCCAAGGACTTCATTGCCGGTGGCGCAATCGAACTCGGCGGCAAGCTTCCGATCAACACCCACGGTGGACAGCTCGGCGAGGCATACATCCACGGGATGAACGGTATAGCCGAGGGAGTTCGGCAGATCCGCGGTACTTCGGTCAACCAGGTCGACTCCGTCGAGAATGTACTGGTGACTGCGGGCACGGGAGTTCCGACATCGGGGCTTGTGCTGACTCGCTGATTGATCGAGGGCGCAGCTCCGTCCCGCGTCACGGCCTGTTGGCACCGCATCGGAGGATCTCTTCGATGCGGTGCTCGGCTATGTTCTGTTGTGCCCGAGTTATTCTCAGGTTTTGAAGGTGGTGTTCGCCGGCCTGGGGTGCTGCTGCGGGTCGATCGAGGTCGGTGGGATGAACCAGGGTTTGTTGTCGACCCCGATCCGGATCTCCCACTTCCCGACGAACCCGGATTTTCGGTGCATCAACCGGTGATGCGAACGGCACAGCAAGACCAGGTTGTTCATCACCGTCGGACCACCGTTCGCCCAGTGCCGAATATGGTGCGCATCCGTCCACGCCGGAACACACGTACAGCCGGGGAACGCGCAGCCTTGATCTCTCGCGATCAACGCCACTCTCTGTTCGGCGGTGACCAACCGCTTTCCGGGTTTCGCATCGAGCGGCGCGCCGTGATCATCGAGTAGGACAGTGGACAGGAAACAGTCGCACCCGAGAAGCCTGGTCTGTGACACCGACAGTGGTCCCAGCCAGGGCATGTGCCCCACATCGAGATCCGACACAGATTCCCCGTCATCGGAGGGTGCCTCGGCGCAATCGCGGTGCTCGGCGAGATCCCGGGCATTGATGTGTAAGTTCACGTGCGGCCGTTGCCCACCATCCATACCGGTCTTCGCGCAGTCCAGATAGCGGCGGATCAGTTCGGTGAACCCGTCCGCGGTCCGCTTCGCCGCGGACCGGGCATCCGGGGTTCCATCGGGTGCCGGGGTGGGCATCGTCAGGTTCGACAGGGCGGAGAGCAGCATTTCGCCGGTGAGGGCATCGAAATCCCCTCGCACCACCACCCGACCATTCAAAGTCGAGGCGATGCGGAGTTCGTTGCGGTCGATGTCTTCGGCGGGTGGAATTTCATCGGATTCGAAGATTCGCTCCAACGTCGCGATGACGTTCCGCACCTTCGTGGTCGTTGCTTCCACTCCCGAGGCGGCAGCGAGCAGCAGGTCGATACAGCGAGGCATCGCTTCGTCCGGCATTCCCTTCGGTGGTGACTCGCAGAACGCCACGATCGACGCGGCGTGCTCGAACGAACAATCCCCGCAATCGAACCGAGTCGCCACTGCTGGAAACGGCCGCAGCGCCGCACCGAGGGCGGCGATCTTCTTCCCGTCCCGGACCTGCAGCATCGTGTTCGCCGCCAACCACGCACCCACCCCGCGGCTGGCGATCACCTGATCATCCGGGCGCAACGACAGCTCGTCCACCACCGCCACCCGCACAGCCTCGAGACGCAGAATCTCCGCGCTCGCCGACACCGCAGCAGCACGCAACTCAGAAGCCGACAACTGCCACAGACGTCCGCGTAAACCCACCGCAGAACCAGACACCACATCCGATGACAGAACATTCATTGAATCCCCCGATCCCCACCCCCAACAATACTCGAACACCAGTTCGAGTCAATATGCTTTTCGCCGTTAATTTACGATCGCTGGATGTTCACGTTGACTACCGAACGCCTCGTCCTTCGAGACTTCACACTCGGGGATGAAGATGCCGTCCATCAGTACGCCTCCGACCCCGTCGTCTGTAGATATGTGGATTGGGGTCCGAACACCCTGGCAGTGACCAGGGAATTCCTGGCCGACGCGACATTGGAAGCCGCGGGCGTCGAGCGTCGATCATTCACCCTGGCGATCACGTCGAAGGTCGACGGAACGGTCATCGGTTCGGTAGCTGTGTGGGAAGTATCCGCCGCGCACCGGCGGGCGGAACTAGGTTTTGTCGTGAACCCGAAGTTCCAGGGGCAGGGTTATGCGTCCGAAGCGGGGAGCGCGGTTCTGGAACTCGCGTTTGCTCGACTCGGAGCGCAACGCGTGCAGGCAACGTGTCGTCCGGAGAACTCGGCGTCGGCATCGGTACTCACCAAAATCGGAATGGTGGAGGAGGGGCGGATGAGGGCGCACATGGTTATCCGGGGGACTGTGGTGGATTCGTTGCTTTTCGCCGCTGTTCAGCCAGAGATCGCCTCAGCTGACTTTGCGTGACCTTCCCGGACCCTGGTGCGATACTCGAATCATGTTCGAGGATGCCTTGCTCATCGACGCGGCCGGCCGGCCCACCATGCAGCATCACCAGGCCTTTTCTCGGGACTGGGACCGTATCAAGGAGTGGTCCGACAACATCTACATGCCCTACACGGTGACGCCGATCGGAAGTCGGTTGAAGCCGGCTTCGGACATGTACTCCGCGGCGGTCGGCAAGATCGACGTCACCAGATTCTGTTACGGAATTCCGGTCTCCGTCGGTGAATGTTCGCCTGAAGCCGGAAACATTCTGGTCCTGACGACGATCAGAGGCAACGGTCGACATGCTCTTGGCCGGGGCGCTGCGGCAAATACCGGAGTGGGGGAGACCTTTGTCGCAGACTGCAGTCGGACCGACTATTTCGTCGAATTCGACGAGGACCATCTGCAGCTGAATCTCACTGTGCCGCATCAGCTTGTCGCTGACCATGCCCTGCAGTGGTACGGGACAGTTCCCGACGACCGTCTCTGGCGGCACAAGTGCACCATCGGCGGGCGTGGCTCGAGTTGGCTCGCATTGATGGACTACGTTGTTCGCGCGATCGCAGAGTCGCCCGACGCGATGTCGGGCGAAAGGCTCGGTGCCAGGGTTCAAGAACTCATTACGGCTCAGCTTCTCGACGAATGGGCGACGCAGGCCGGGTTGCAGCTCGGCGTCGACGTCGCTTCTGCCGAACCGGCCTACGTGCGATCGGCAGAGGAGTACATCGATACCTTCGCTCGCTCGGTGCCGACGGCATCGGAGATCGCGGCTGCGGTGGGTGTCAGTGTCCGGGCGCTCACTGCGGGATTTCGACGGTACCGAGACACCACGCCGGGGCAACGATTGCGCGCGCGCCGGCTGGAGGGGGTACGCAGCGAACTGTTGCGTTCCGATGGGAAAACCGTCTCGGAAATCGCCAACGCCTGGGGCTACGTCAATCTGGGCATGTTTGCGGCCGCCTACCGGAAACGGTTCGGAGAGTTGCCTTCCGAGACTCGTAACCCACTCCGAGGGCAGTTGTTTGAACGGTCATGACGATCGGTTTACGCACTGGATGAACTGCCGCGATCCGTTGTTTCGTGTCGGAGCAGTCTGCAAGGATTGAAATCGAACGTGACAGCTATCCAACGAGCTAGGAGTACGTCATGGCAACTCGACTTAATCCGTACATCAGCTTCAACGGCAATGCCCGAGAAGCGTTGGAGTTCTACAAGGGCATTTTCGGTGGCACGCTGGCGCTGAGCACGTTCGGTGAATTCGGCAATCCCGGCGAAGGCGGGGACAAGATCATGCACGGAATGCTCGAAACCGATCAGGGATACACCCTGATGGGTGCCGACACTCCGCCCGGCATGCCGTACAACCCCGGCGACAACATCACAGTCAGCCTCAGTGGCGACGACGGCGATGTGCTGCGCGGGTACTGGGAGCAGTTGTCGGGAACGGGTACGGTCAGCGTTCCGCTCGAGAAGCAGATGTGGGGAGACGAATTCGGCTCCTGTACAGACAAATTCGGCATTTCCTGGTTGGTGAATATCGGAGCGCCCCAGAGCTGATTCCAGGCTCTGCCCGGTTCTGCCGAAACGAGACAGTTTTCCTGCCGTTTCGAGGCAGAACCGGGTGTGTGATCGCCGTTACATTCTGTTCGACAAGACAAGTTGCAAGTCGGATGGAGAAATGCAGTGACGATCGAAGATATTGCGCGGAAGCCCCTTTCGAAGCAGCGCCTCGACGACGTGCTGGCGCGAGCAACTCAGGGGGCCGATCGCGTCCCGGGTGTGGTTGCGATGATCACGGATCGAGAAGGCAACATCTACGAGGGTGCTGCGGGTGAGCGGACACTAGGTTACGGCGTTCCGATGACCCTCGATACAACCTTTGCGCTCTTCTCCACAACCAAGGCGATCACCGGTACTGCTGTCCTGCAATGTGTGGAGGAGGGGTTGCTCGATCTCGATGCACCTGCAGCGACCTATGTTCCGGACATCGGTGAGCTGAAGGTCCTGGACGGTTTCGACGCCGGCGGAAACCCTGTTCTTCGGGAACCCAAGCGCGACATCACCACTCGCATGCTGCTCCTTCACACTGCTGGGTTCGGCTACGACTTCTTCAACGAGTCGTACAATCGGCTCTCACAGGAACATGGGCAGCCCAGCGTGATCACGTGCAGCAAAGCGGCGCTCACGACACCGCTGCTCTTCGACCCGGGTGAGAAGTGGGAGTACGGCACCAACATCGACTGGGCCGGACAGGTCGTCGAGTCTATTCGAGGTCAACGACTCGGCGATGTCATGCGCGAGCGCATCTTCGAACCGCTCGAGATGACGGATACGGCATTCACGATGAGCCCGTCGATGAAGGATCGACTTGCACCGATCCATCAGCGCGAGAGCGACGGAAGCCTCACTCCGCTCATTGGATTCGAGCTTCCGGCCGAACCCGAGGTGCACATGGGTGGTCACGGTTTGCACGGCACTGTCGGCGACTACATGAAGTTCATTCGTATGTGGCTGAACGACGGCGTGGGCACTTCGGGTCGCGTGTTGTCGTCGGAGACGGTAGCTGCAGCCGTTCAGAACGGGCTCGAAGGCCAGCACGTGGGGTTGTTGCCCGGAGTTCTCCCGACACTGTCCAACGATGCGGAATTCTTCCCCGGTGTACCCAAGGGATGGGCATACTCCTTCATGACCAATGAAGAGGTGGCACCCACCGGTAGGCCGGCCGGATCGCTGGCTTGGGCGGGTCTGGCCAACCTCTATTACTGGATCGACCGGCAGACCGGCGTCGGAGGGTTCTGGGCAACGCAGATTCTGCCGTTCGCGGACGCTGGATCCATCAACGGATACCTGGAGTTCGAGACCGCCGTTTACCAGTGATCGGCTAGATTCCCGCTGTCCGGGATCGACTGTTTCTTTCGGGCGGGTTCGGAGTACGCATGCAGTACAGCGCACGCTGGCATACGACGAACTAGGAGACGGCATGAACAGCCTCGAAGGCAGCTTCGAAGGAAAAGTTGCACTGATCACCGGCGCCGCACGCGGTCAGGGGCGCGCCCACGCTATCGCATTCGCGGAGCGTGGCGCGGACATCGTGATCTGCGATCGGTGCGAGAACAGTGATGTCGTCGCCTACCCCCTCGCAACCGAGGAGGATCTGAAGGAAACCGTTCGTTTGGTGGAAGCCACGGGCCGCCGGTGTATTGCAGTCAAGGCCGACACGGCTGATCGTCAAGCAATGGACGCGCTCGTTGCCCGCGCGGAATCGGAATTCGGCCGCGTCGACATTGCAGTCGCGAATGCCGGTGTCTCCGTGCCCGCTCCGATCACGTCGATGACGTCGGCACAGTGGAACGAAGTCATTTCGTCGAACCTGACCGGTGTGTTCAATACCGTTGCGGCCGTGTCAGGTGGAATGGCGGAACGTGGCTACGGTCGCATCATCACGATCTCCTCGATGATGGGTCGATCCGGTGGCACCCAGATGGCGGCGTACGGCGCCTCCAAATGGGGCGTCATCGGTTTGACGAAGAGCGTCTCACTCGAACTGGCCAACTCGGGTGTGACCGTGAATGCTATTGCACCGGGAAATATCTCGACGCCGATGATTCACAACGACATGATGTACGCAATGATGCGGCCTGACCTCGAATCGCCGACGGCAGACGACGTCGAACCTGTGTACGCGACTCTGCACGCGCAGCCGATCGGTTGGCTGGATCCCTTCGAGATCACGCGAGTAGTCCTGTTCCTCGCCGCCGACGCGAGTGCCCACATGAGTGGCATCGTGGTTCCTGTCGACGCCGGAGTAGCCGCTCGCTCGAACGCTTGACGGACAAGACTGTTCGCGCGAAAGCGCGGACCGGGTGGGTCGTCGGCGTCCTGAGTCTGAGCGGTGTGGTGGTCGCGCTGCAACAGACCCTGGTGGTGCCGGTCCTGCCTGCGTTCGCGACGGCATCGGGAGTTTCGTCGGCCACCGCCTCCTGGCTGGTGACCTCGACGTTGCTGACCGGTGCCGTCGCGACCCCTCTCATCGGCCGGCTTGCCGACATGTTCGGCAAGCGGGCGATGATGCTCGTCTGCCTTGCCGTGATGATCGTCGGCTGCATCGTTGCGGCGCTCAGTCAGAGTTTCTGGCTCCTGATCCTCGGACGTTCGTTGCAGGGCTTCGCGACGGCGCTTCTGCCCGTCGGAATCAGCATCATGCGCGATGTCCTTCCTCCGGAAAAGCTCAGTGGTGCAGTCGCGCTCATGAGTGCGACCCTGGGGATCGGCGGCATGTTCGGCATGCCGATGGCCGGGGTGATCTCGGCGCACTGGGGACTACCCGTGCTCTTCTGGGTCACTGGTGGATTCGGGGTTGTACTGATAGTCGTCTTGCCGCTGGTGGTGCCGGAATCGGCTGTGAAGAGTCGCGGACGCTTCGACTTTCTAGGAGCCACAGTCCTCACACTCGCCATGACGGCATTTTTGCTGGCCGTCTCGAAGGGAACCGAATGGGGATGGGCAAGCCCCGAGGTTCTGGTTCTGATCGCGTCCGGTGTGGTCTTGCTCTGTGGATGGATTCCGTGGGAACTGCACACGCCGGCACCGTTGGTCGACCTGCGGACTTCCCTTCGTGCTCCGATTCTGGTCTCGAATGTCTGCGCCGTATTACTCGGTTTTGCCATGTTCATCAGCGCGTTGGCGGCAACACAGGAACTTCAGTTGCCCCTGGCGTCGGCGGACGGTCTCGGACTCTCGGCCGCCGAAGCCGGGCTTGCGATGATGCCGGGGGGAATCCTGATGATCGGGTTGGCACCGGTGTCGTCGAAAGTGACGAGACGATGGGGAGCGAAGGCTACGTTGGCGTCGGGTGCGATCGTCATTGCAATCGGCTATGTCTTGCGTGTGCTGTTGGCGCCGACGTTGGTCAATATCGTGATCGGCGCTGCC
Organism: Rhodococcus sp. IEGM 1306; assembly: GCF_036541985.1. Taxonomy (NCBI): domain Bacteria; kingdom Bacillati; phylum Actinomycetota; class Actinomycetes; order Mycobacteriales; family Nocardiaceae; genus Rhodococcus; species Rhodococcus sp. IEGM 1306. Next base: position 402,279 of record NZ_JAZHFF010000003.1, on the reverse strand, counting down.
GTGGTATCGGCCGGTGTGGCATTTTCCCTGGCCGCCATGCCGACCCTGATCACCGAATCTGCACCGATCCATCAGACTGCCTCGGCCAACGGATTCAACAGCCTGCTCCGTTCGGTCGGTACCTCCACCGGAAGCGCCGTTGCGGCAGCGGTATTGGCCAGTTCGACGGTGGTGATCGGTGCGAGCACTGTGCCGACTCTCCATTCGTTCGCGGTCTTGTACTGGATCGGAGCGGGCGTATCGGCGCTGGCCGCCGCGGTGACGTTGGCGGTGAGGGTGGAGCGGACGGGGGCGGTATCGCTGCCCGAGTTACCAATTGCAGCTGAAACCGACGGCGCAACGAAGATCGGGTGAGTCGACGGACTTACCCGATCTTCGTCACCGTTATCTCCGACTGGAATCGACCAGGTACTCGAGATTCTGGTTGTACGGTGTGGCTGTCACCGATGTGTGAGAGCTGACTTTCGCGACTTCCGTCGCACCGCGAACGACTGTGGTTTTGACAGCACCAACCTTCAACGGTGCTATGCAGCTGCTCATCCCGGCCGGGGCATTGCAGGTGGTTGTCGTGGTTCCGACCGTCACTTTGACGACCGCAGGCGCGGTCAAGAAGGAAAGGACTTCGACGGTATCGCGAGCGGGGGATGACCATTGGCGCAGTGTCATAGGGGCAGCAGAGCGATTGACGGGGACCGCGGAGACCAGCTGATTGCGATAGACGAGATACGCGGTGTCACGGACAATTGCAGGTGAGGCGCCGGTGCGGAAGGTGTACAACCCGTAGGAACTCATGTCGAGCAACGCGCGTCCGTGGCCGACGCTGGGCGCGAACGACGTTCCCTCGCTGTAGTCGTTCCAGGTGACGAGTTGTACCCATTCGCTGTTGGACGCAATCGCGATCTGCCACATGTTCTGCAGGTTCTGTGAATTCTGTGCCTCGTCGTAGATCGACTGACTTGGACGAACATCTTGGAAGGCGACTGGTTGCATCCATATCTTTCCCAAGGAGTGAGCGGCGGCGGCAAGTCCCATCGGAGAGTTCGGGTTCGATCCCGAGAGCGGGTTTCCTGCCGGATTTCGGTTACCCCAATTCGACATCCCGTAGCTGATCGATGCAAAAGAATTCCGGTTGGCTGCGGCGTCGAGGAAAACCGGAACAAATGCCACATTTATTCCGTAAGAATTCTTCATAATGGTGATGAACTCCGACCACCAGCCCGCAGTCTTGTTCTCGGCAAGGAATGGAGATATCACGAGCCGTCCGTCGTTCAATTTGAACGATGATGCCATGGTCGAATAAGGTTTCATCTCTGCTGCCATTTGAGCTGCGGTCATGTTTTTGAACGCGCCGTTCATATCAGGCATGAGCATGATCTTGAAATTCGGATCGACTGCCGCGGCCGCTTTGATCAGGGCGGTGGGCACGGTGGAACCCCACCAACTGGTGTCGGTTGCCTTGGCGATGATGTCGACGGAGAATCCGTCGATGCCCGCGGCGATTGCCGAACGAACTTCGTTTTCGAGGTCGCGTTGGCGCCACTGAGCATCGGCGATGGGTTGCCGCGGTGTCGGCCGGTCACGGAGGAATCCTCCGTAGCGAACGTGCTTGTTGTTCTCGCCGTTGACCGTAAGATATTGCGTCGCATAGTAATCGCTGGACGGATTCGCATTGTCGATCGATACCGGATAGGGCGGGAAGTAGTGAGCGAAGACCAACTTTCCGTTGAGTGCTGACTTGGGTGGAATGTCGAAGGGCAGCGCTGCAGATTCAGGATTCGCGGAGAGCGAGGTCGGCGTGTACGTCGGCGCGGAGCGTGATTGTGTGTTGTATGCGGCGATCAGTGCGGCCACGACAATCACGGCCAATGTGAAGCAGATGGTTTCGAAGGAATATTCCGCCGTTTTTCGGATCCACGGAGTTCGGATGTATCGAGTTCTGATACTCATGCCACAGTCAGCCTTTCTTGATCCCCCGAAGTGTGATTCGTCCCCGCATGCACTGAATCGGTGATTCAATTCTTTTCGGCCTCTGCCTGATTCTGAATTCGAGATTTGACACCATATGTCAACCGTCATCGGCCCGAGTGTCACTTGCTGTACGAGTGTAACGCTGCCGCACCCATCGTGAATACCCGAAAGTGGTCTTGGTTCAAGAATTTCGGGTTTTTCTTTCCGGTGTATATCCGTCGAAAGGTTGGTGAAATTTTTCGGCTGTATTGGACAGGACTGGGACGTGTGCTCTGTTCCGTACCTCGTGACCGAAAGGCACCGGCGAAACCAGGGAGGTGATTGCAGCCCGGCATCTGACGAAATTTCCTGGAATGTGTCGGCCTCCTGGGTCACACTGGGGAACGGACTACCGACGGACAACCGACGCGGGAGGGCTCATGGCCGAAGCGATAGTGGCCGAGGGGTTGGTCAAGAAGTACGGCGACGTCACGGCATTGGACGGTATCGACCTGGAAGTGCGCGAGGGTTCGGTGATGGCACTGTTGGGTCCCAACGGTGCCGGAAAAACCACCGCGGTAAGGATATTCACGACGCTGCTCATTCCGGACGGTGGTCGCGCCGAGGTTGCCGGGCTGGACGTGGTCGAGGATGCGCGGGCGTTGCGGTCGAAGATAGGTGCTTCTGGCCAATATGCCGCGGTCGACGAGTACCTGACGGGCTACGAGAATCTGGACATGGTTGGGAGGCTGTATCACCTCGGCGCCCGAAGCAGTAAGGCCCGAGCGCGTGAATTGCTCGAGCAGTTCGATCTTGTCGAGGCCGGAGATCGGCCGGTCAAGGGCTATTCCGGTGGAATGCGGCGACGTCTCGATCTCGCGGGCGCATTGGTTGCTCGGCCGCAGGTGTTGTTTCTGGACGAGCCGACCACCGGCCTGGATCCTCGGGCGCGCCTCGGTCTCTGGGATGTCATCGAAGGGTTGGTGGCGCAGGGGACAACACTGTTGCTCACGACGCAATACATGGAAGAAGCAGAGAGGCTGGCCGACCAGATCGCGGTCATCGACCGCGGCTCGGTCATCGCGCGCGGTACCGCAGATCAGTTGAAGGCGCGGGTCGGGGGTGAGCGCATCGAATTGAGCGTGCACGAGGTCGAACATCTCGACATCGTGCGAGAGGAATTGCGCTCGCTTGCCGTGGGGGACATTCAGGTTCAAGAGAATGTCCGTCGCGTCACTGTTCCTGTCGACGACGGCACCGATGCCTTGGTTGCGGCGCTCAACCTTCTATCGGCACGCGGCATTCGGGTGTTCGACGTCGGACTTCGCAGACCCACCCTCGACGATGTCTTCCTCACACTGACCGGGCACCAGGCTGAACTGGAGGATCAGAAATGACCGTGCAGATGGCGCTCGAAGACGGTTTGACCATCGCCAGGCGAAACTTGATCAAGATCAAGCGCGTTCCGGATCTGCTGGTGTTCACCACGTTGTCGCCGATCATGTTCGTGCTGTTGTTCGCCTACGTATTCGGCAGCGCGATCTCCGTCCCGGGCACGTCGTATCGAGAATTCCTGATCGCCGGAATCTTCACGCAGACAGTCATATTCGGTGCCACCTGGACTGGTCTGGGGATGGTCGAAGACATCCAGAAAGGAATCATCGACAGATTTCGATCGCTGCCCATGGCTCCGTCTGCCGTGCTCACCGGCCGAACGTCGAGTGACGTGTTGATCAACGTCATCAGCTTGGTGGTCATGTCGTTGACCGGTCTTCTGGTGGGGTGGCGCATTCATTCCAGCTTCCTCGAGGCGGTCGCAGGTTATGCGCTGCTGCTGTTCTTCGCGTACGCGTTGTCATGGGTCATGGCTGTTGTGGGGCTGTGGATCCGGACGCCGGAGGTCTTCAACAACGCGAGCTTCATCGTCATCTTTCCGCTGTCGTTCATCGCGAACACTTTTGTGGAGACCACCAACCTTCCCGGGCCGCTCAAAGTGATCGCCGAATGGAATCCGGTGTCGGCGGTGACTCAGGCGGTCCGTGAATTGTTCGGCAATACCAATCCTGCGATGACAGTTCCGGATGCGTGGCCACTTCAGAACCCGGTCATCGCGTCGTTGTTGTGGACTTTCGGTTTGCTGATCGTCTTCGTGCCGTTCGCTATTCGTCGGTATCAGAAGGCAGTCAGCCGCTGACCTGGTGGTTCCGGCCGGTAGGGTGAGTATGTGCCGGAGCCCGAACGCATCGACAAACGCAGCCTGAGATACGCCGGGCGACGTGAGGAGTTGCTCGACGCGCTGACCCGCTACGTTATCGACAACGGTGTCGGGGAACTGACGGTGAGGCAGCTCGCCAAGGCCGTGGGTGTGTCGCATGCGTCGTTGCTCAACCATTTCGAGAGCAAGGAGAATCTGCTCTCCGAGGTCATCGAGAACATGCGTGGTGAGTCCATTCCGATTGCGGTCCCGATGAAACCGGGGGTCGATCCGGCGACAGTGCTGACCGCGTGGTGGACCGAACGTACGACGCCGGAGGTCCTGCCGCGGTTCCGAGTGATGGTCGAGATCTACGCCCTCGCGCTCGGCGATCGTGAACGCTACGGACGGTTCCTGGATCGATTCGTGGGCGATTGGATCGAGGCACTGGAAGCCGGTCTACGGCAAGCGGGCTGCCCCGAGGACGATGTTGCCTCTGTCGCTACTCTGTTGCTCTCGCAAATGCGGGGTCTGTCGATGGATCTTCTGGCCACGGGGGATCGGGCCCGCGTCGATCGTGCGTTCGGGCTTTTTGTCGACGGCTTTGCCGCCCGCGCTCGGGAGTGGTCCACGCCTGCATGATCCGATCGCCTTCAACACTGACCGATCACCACAGTTGACGCGGTCTCACTGTAGGTTGCTACCCGCGTGAGAAACCCTCCCCGAGTAAAGGTTTCGACGGTCATCTCGACTTGCTCCGTGCTTGACTCGACGAGCAGATGACCGCCCGGTCGTAGCCACGGCACAGCATCGGCGATGATGCGACGCTGTAGGTCCAGGCCGTCGGCGCCGCCGTCCAACGAGACGCGCGGTTCGTGAAGTCGCGCTTCGGGCGGCATCAGCCGGATCGAGTCTGTGGGGACGTAGGGCGCATTGGCGACGACGACGTCGACACGACTGCGTAATTCCGTCGGCAGTGGGCCGTACAGATCGCCTTCGAGTACACGCTCGGGGGGTGTGATGTTTCGGCGAGCGCACCGCACTGCGGCCGGTTCCACGTCTACCGCGTACAAATCGACGGCGTCGAGCGTCGACTGCAGGACAGCACCGACAGCTCCTGAGCCGCAACACATGTCGACGACGACGCTTCCTGGGGTGACAAGTGAGCAGGCCTGCCAGGCGAGGAACTCGGTGCGCCGGCGTGGGACGAAGACTCCGGAGTCGATGTGAATGCGCAAGCCGCAGAACTCGGCCCATCCGAGGACAGACTCGAGTGGTTCGCCGGCAACTCGTCGATCGATCATCGCGTCGAGTTCGTCGCGAGAGCGTGCAGTGTGGAGAAGTAGGCGAGCTTCGTCTTCGGCGAACACACAGCCTGCCGCTCGGAGGATCGCGGCCACCGAATTCTGCTGCGACGGGGGGAACGTCGGGAGATCAGGCGCTGACATGAGAGAGCCCTTCGGCCTCCTGAACTCGCGGGGGACCTGCATGTATAGAACACCGCCACCATACCGGAGCAGTCGCGTGACAACGGGAAATGTGGAGCGGGAATTTAGATTGACCAATTGGTAAGGCTGTTCTAAGGTCTGAACTCGATCGGCTGGCCGATGTGGGGCTGATCGCCACATACGGCACTGTCAACGCAATAGGTAGGAGAAGGCACGTGAGCAAGCGGCTGTGTAGAACGCTCGTCGGATTGGGTGCGAGCGCGTTGGTGGCGTTGACCGTCACCGCACCGGCCGCGGCGGAATCGAAGAATGCCCCCGGCGCCGTGGTGGGCCAGGAGTCGCTCGGTGCGGATCGGGTCATCCCGGGTGCTGTGAGCGCAACGAAGGTGACGTACTGGTCCACGGGTCCGAAGGATGCACCGATGACGAGTAGCGGTGTGGTGTATCGCCCCGAGGGGGCTCCGCCCGAGGGTGGTTGGCCGGTCATCTCCTACGCGCACGGAACGGTGGGTGTCGCGGATCAGTGTGCGCCGAGCAATAGCGTTCCGCTCGAGCGGAACGCGACGCATCTCGGTCACTGGCTGGAGCAGGGATACGCGGTGGTGGCCACCGACTACGTGGGACTCGGAACACCCGGTGTTCACCCGTATCTCGACGGTCGTTCCGCTGCGCACAGCGTTGTGGACATGGTGCGTGCTGCTCGTGCGGTCGACGGTGACTTGTCGAGCGAATGGGTTGCGATGGGGCAGTCGCAGGGCGGGCAGGCGACTATGTTCACCGCTTCGCTTGCCACTGATTACGCGCCGGAGTTGGACTACCGCGGCGCAGTCGCCACTGGTGTCCCCTCGAACATCGAGAATCTCCTACCGCTCGGCGGTCCGGCCTTCCCGGCGCTTCCGCTCAAGGGTACGACGGTCTACATCGCGAACGTTCTTGACGGACTGCGTGCTTCGTGGCCGGACATCGACATCGACTCGTATCTGACCCCGCTCGGCAAGACCATCCTCGACGACGTCGAGAACAACATGTGCTACACCGAGGCGCGCGCGAAGTACGGAACCGTCACGCTCGGGCAGGTGCTGACGAAGTCGCTGGACAATCCGGTATTCATGGAGGCTGCACGTGAACTGCTCACCGTGCCGACCTCGGGATACGACCGCCCGTTCTTCATCGGTCAGGGACTCTCGGATATCGATGTTCCGGCACCGCTGACACTGAAGTTCGCGGCTGACCTCGCTGCAAACGGTGTGGACTTTGCATTCCATACCTATCCCACTGATCATCTGGGAACCGTTCCGGCTTCGGTTCCAGACAGCACTCCCTTTGTTGCGGCACTGTTATCCGGTCAACGACCATGCACCGGAAGCCTCTGCTGAACAACGTCTTTCAGTTGGCGTGAACTCCGTGCAGGTAGATGTCGATCGGGATCCTGAGCTGCCGAACGGTTTCGGTGGAGCGAGGATCTCGGCTGCGTGATCCGAGGCAGTAATCGAAGATCAAGCCCTCCAGAAGGCTCAGGAAATTGGCGGCAGCGACGTCGGGATCGTCGACGCCGATGGTTTCGAAGATGGGTATTGCCTTCTCCAGCGAAAACAGACTTCCTTCGAGGAGTTGGTGCAATGTCGAATCTCGGGGAGTCTCCAGGAGCAGTGCATATCGCGCGATCAATTCGTTTCGGCGTTGCGAGAGAAGATCGTCGAGATACTCGGCCGTCAGGGTGGCAGGGTCTCCGTGGCTTTCGAGTAGTCCACTGAAAGTGGAACGCGATCGTTGCACGATGTGCAGTGCGGTCGCTTCGAGAAGTGCCTCGCGAGTGCGGAAATAGTAGGACGTCGAACCGGCGGGAAGTTCCAGGGACTGATCAACCGCCCGATGGGTGAGTGCACGCGGGCCCTGCTCGGCGATGATCGTGACGGCGGATGCCGCGATGAGAGCTCTGCGGTCGGGCTTCATGTCGTTCCTTGCTGCTGATGGTGCGTCGTGAGGGTCACATTGACTCGATTTGCTTTCGATCACTAGCCTCGACTCTACAGACGTAGAGGAGTCTAATGCTACTGGACGAAGAGCAGTTGGCGGCACGTGAAGCTCTCGATGCCCTGCGGGTCCGGATATCCGGCGGTGAGACCGGGGGCGGGATCTATCTCTGGGGAAGCGTCGGCCGCGGGAAGACGATGCTCATGGACGAGTTCTACGACAGCATCCCAGTCGGCAAGCGGCGCATTCACTTTCATCGGTTCTTTGCAGACCTGCACGCACGGGCGCACGAACTCGGGTCGATGGGTTCGGCGTTGGACCACGTCGTAGACGGAATCCGTGTGCTCTGCTTCGACGAGTTCCACATCGACGACGTTGCCGACGCAATGTTCATGGCAAGGGTTCTCGACACAATCGTCGCGAAAGGTGTGACTGTTGTTGTCACGTCCAATGTCCCGCCGACCGAGCTTCTTCCGAATCCGCTTTTTCACGAGCAGTTCGTTCCGTCGATCGAGTTGATCGAGTTGACTCTCGAGGTGATCGAGTTGGGTGGCTCTATCGACTACCGGACCGCAGGACAACCAAGTGCCGGGGACTACCGTTTTGCGACAGGAGAATTCCTCGTCGACTCGGAAATTGTGAGGCCGTCGAGTGAGGGTGTCGAATTGACGATCGGTACACGCACATTGGCGTGCTCGGCGATTCGAGATGGTGTCGTGTGGTTCGATTTCGCGGTGCTGTGCGGCGGTTCGACCTCGGCCGCCGACTACCTCGAGCTTGCCTCTCGCTTCGACGACTGGGTGATCTTCGGGGTCCCAGTTCTCGAAGAAGCATCGGAATTTGCAGTCCGCCGCTTCGGTAACGTCGTCGATGTTCTGTACGACGTCGATGCGCGGCTGACGGTGTATGCCGACGCTTGCGTCGAAGAAGTAGCAGGCAGCCTCCGGGACGTGCCCGGGTTGGCGCGCCTCTACAGTCGTCTGTCGCTACTGGCGAGGACGGAGACGGACAGCGTTGGTTCAGGGAGCAGCATCAATTCCAGGTGAGATCGCCGGTCGCAGCGCTGGGCGTGAGCCCGAACATGCTGTGGCAGATGCGGTTGAGGTGGGCGCTGTCGGTGAAACCGGCCTCGTGGGCACTGGTTGTCAGACTTGCGCCACTGCTCATAACTTCCATGGCGCGCCGTAGCCGCAACCAACGGATGTACGTCGAAAAGCTCATCTGCAGTTGATCGTTGAAGATTCTTCCCAAGCGTCCGGACGAGATGGAGACCCGCGCGGCGGTGTCCGCCAGCGTGATCGGCCCCGAAAGGCGCTCGGGCAGTATCGTCAGAGCATGTTCGAGCGCAGGGTGAAGATCACGTAGGTTCGACGGCTGTTTGCCTCCGGACAGTGAATCGACGAGCCTCGCTGCGTATTCCAGATCAGAATCATCGCCACGGTCGGTCATCGCCACGGCTGTCCGTCCACGATTCGACCATTCGGCCACACCGCCGAGGTCGGATTCAGGCAGCTGGATGCGTCGGCCCATCCCGATAGTGGAATCGACATAGATCGCCCGTCCTCGCGCGCCTTCCGAGGCGGACAACGAGTGCACCGCCCCTGACGGAATGACCACGGATCGCACGACTTCCCTGTGGCCGTTCCCGTCCGTGACCGTGACCACCCCGTCGTCGACGATCATGATCTGAACAGCGGCATGCGCATGCGTGTGTGCTGACCCGACGGCTCCGGCGAACATGAGAATGCCGGGCCGCATGTGGACGTCACCGGACCAGGTCATGCCGGAAATCATAGTGACGACCCTGACAGGCCTCGGGGTCCGGTCATCCTCCGGTAGGACCGTGGGCAGTTCGAAGATCGTGCGCTGGGCCGATGTGTCGGCGAGGGGTCCGCGAGAGGCTGTACTCATGAACAACGCACAATCACCCGCAGTCTTGTCGGTCCACTCGCTGGGCAAGTCGTACGGCAATGTTCCGGTGCTCCGTGGTGTGTCGCTGGAAGTCCGTGCGGGCACTGCCACGGCGATCATGGGACCGTCAGGATCGGGTAAGTCGACGCTGCTGCACTGCATGTCAGGAATCGTGAAACCTGACTCAGGCGCAATCATGTTGGGCGGTAGACATATCGAAAACCTCGGTGAGAACGATCGAAGTCGACTGCGGCGTGAGTCCTACGGGTTCGTCTTCCAGTCGGGTCAGCTGTTGCCGGAGCTTCCGGCGATCGAGAACGTCGCTTTGCCTTTGGTGCTCAACGGTTTGTCCATCGCGGAAGCGAAGAGGACGGCGCACGGTTTCTTCGCACCTTTGGGTCTGGAGGGATTGCAGGACCGGCGCCCAGGTCAGATGTCGGGAGGACAATCCCAACGTGTCGCGATCGCCCGAGCGTTGGTGACCAAACCTGCAGTTCTGTTCGCGGACGAGCCGACCGGTGCCCTCGACGCACAGACAAGCTGGGAAGTGATGAGAGTGTTGCGTGACTCTGCGCAACAGATCGGTTCGGCATTGGTCGTCGTCACTCACGACGCCGAGGTCGCTCGCTGGTGTGATCGTACGATGACGATGCAGGCCGGTTCGCTCGTCGGGACACAGGTGGCGGCATGAAGGCCACAGCGCGTGTCGCCTTGATGACGGTGCGAGGCGAGGGACGAAAGGCGTTGAGTACCTTCGCGCTCCCCGTATCGGCCTTTGCCGCGTCGACCACCTTGCTGCTCACGGTTCTCGGTGGTTACGGTGCCTTTGCCGGCAGAACGAGTGAACCCGAGTCGGAGGCCTATCTTGCGCTCGCGGGGGTTGCGTCGGTGCTGATGATCGTCCCGGCGATCACTCTCGGTCTGGCGGCGGCCCGCTTGGGCGCCCGTCGCCGAGACGAACGTCTGGCCGCGCTGCGACTCATCGGATCCACACCTCGTCAGATTGTTGCGCTGTGCGCTGCGGAATCGGGTGTCCAGGGCTTGGCCGGTGCGTTGATCGGCGCGCTGGGGTACTTCCTCGCGTTGCCGGTCGTGGCGCTCTTGCGATTTCAAGGTCGCACCTTCGAGTGGGGTGAGCTGTGGGTCGGCGCAGTTCCTCTGGTGGGCATCGTATTCGGAATGACCGTACTGGCGGCTTTGACGTCGATGCTCGGTATGCGTCAGGTGTTCGTGAGTCCGTTGGGAGTCACGGCGGGCAATCCGAGTGCCGCGCCGAAGATGATCTTCGCTGTCGCGGGCGTCGGGGTTCTGTTGGGATGGAGTGCATTCGGTGGTGCCGCGGCGAGCATCGCGGCAATTCTGGTGGGACTTGGTCTCTGCTTCGGCGTTGTTGCGCTGGTCGGTCCGTTCGTCATCTCGTTGCTCGGACGGATCATGCTCCGATTCGCGAGGGACGGTGCTTCGTTGATCGCGGCACGTCGGGTCCTGGACAACCCGAAGGCCGTGTGGCGCACGGTCAGCGGTGTGACGATGGCAAGTTTTGTTGCCGCCGGCACGTCTTTGCTCGCAGCGATCGGCAACGGAGAGGGTCAGGAACTGCAACCGGGACAGGAATTCTTGTTCGCCGACATGAGAACCGGTGTGTTGTTCACGCTCGGAGCAACGTTCACGTTGGCAGCTGTCTCGTCTGCACTCACCCAGGTATCCGGGATCCTCGACAACCGCGAGCTCTATCGGAGTCTGACTCTGGCCGGCACACCTGTCGAGGTGATGGACAGTGCCCGCATGCGTCACGTTCGCACTCCCGTGATCGTAATGGCGCTGGCCGGCGCCGGCGCCGCACTGCTGTTCCTCTTCCCGCTGGCAGGGGCAGTCGTACTGACCACTCCGATGGCACTCGTTCAGTTGGGCCTCACCCTGGCAGTGGGGATTGCGTTGGTGTTGGCCAGTGCGTTCGCAGCCAAGCCCGTCATGCGACGGGTACTCGCGGGCTGAATCTCGACCCTTTGTCCGTCAGGTCTGTTTCCGGAACGGTTCCGCCAACTGGCCGAGGTAGTCGTCCGGGTAGTCGGGCTTGGCCGCCATTCCGAGATCGTCACTGCTGAAGCGCTTTTCCGGATCGAAAGAATAAGTGCGGAACAGGTGATCCCAGATCAGAGTGAACAAACCGAAGTTGACGTCACCGATTCCAGCCCACTTCAGGTGATGGAATCGGTGGCCGGCGTTGAGCGCGAGGATCGGACGGAGAGGGCCGATGCGGTAATCGGCGTTCGAATGCTGAAGCAGGAGTTGGACAGCGACGCAAACCGCGAGCGCCGAGGCAACTGGAACGGGCATCCCGAGGAGGATCAGTGGCAGGACGCCGCCGGCGGTTTCGAAAGTCTGATGCACGGGGTGCTTCATGAGTCCGTTCATACCGTAGAACCGTTCGAGGCTGTGATGAACCGCGTGGAAACGCCACAACCATCCAACCTTGTGGCTGATCAAATGCACTACGGTGATGCCGAAATCGGCAACCAACACTGCGAAGACAACCTGAACGACAAACGGAAGACCGCTCGGCCACAGACCGTCGAACGGAATCACCGCGGCCATCGACGGAATCACCGCGACGCTGACCAAGATGAGGGATTCGTTGACAAACGCATGGACAGCGTCGCGAAACCTGTCCGGTCCCGGGGCATTCCACGAAGATTCGTAGGGAAGCGCCCGTTCGGCCGCGAATGAGCAGACCACAGCGAAGAGAATCAATGCCACCAGTGACCATTTCGGCGCGCCGGATGCCGCCAGCGCGATTGCGGCTCCGTTGATTCCCAAGAGCATGAACGGGACGTACCCGTATCTGACGATGAAGGTGAGCATGTGATCGATGGTGCTCGATGCGGTGGCTCTCGACTTGTACGAATCGGTCGACTTTCAGTCAGCCGAACAAGCGCTGTCGCGTTACTTCGTCAGCACGGTGGTGAGTGCAGCGGTCAGATACGGAGTGATGTTCTCGACGACCCGCGTCACGATCGCAGTGGCAATGTCAGCGGGTTGCAGAGGTACCGACGGTGTCTCCGGCAATGCCGGGGCAGCAGGCGGAGCGGGCTCGGACATCATCGGCGTATAGGTGTTGTGCTTCGTGAAGTAGCCGAAGACCGAATCCACGAACACCTCGGGAGCATCACGCGGCTTGGGCATGTTGCAGATGCCGTCACCCTCGATGCAGACTTCCCGTACTGCGATGTCGCCGAATCCGCCGCGTGCTCCGGACATCGTCGCTCCCGGAACGACATTGGGCACTACGGTTTCGATGCCCCCGGCCGAGTTGCGAGGGTCGGCGTAGAGGACGCCTTCGACTTGCGACTGCGGAATGGATCCGTCGCGTGCGATGTCACCGAGCACGTCGCCGGCAATCCGCGCTCCCTGCGAGTATCCGGTGACAACGATCTCGCTGCCCGGGCACTGAGCGTGGAATGCGTTGACTTCGGTGCGAAGTGTCTGGGCGCCGGCGGCAACGCTCTGGTCGTACGTCTGATCGCCGAGCGGCCAGAAACTGGCGGGGTAGGTCACCGGCTTGGCGGCATAGCCCTGGGCCACGTAGCGGTCGGTGACTGGTTGTGTCGTTTGTCCTGTCGGATCCCACGTTCCGCCGACCGCGAATACCGCACCGGCCGGGCACGACCCACCGTCATTCGGGTCCGCTCCGGCAGGCACCGACATCACAAGAGTCACCCCCGCTGTGACTGCAACCGTGCATGCCACTGACATCGCGTATTTCCTCATCGGGCAGGTCCCCATCTATCTACGTTCTCGTTCACTGGCGAGACAACCCGCGGTCCGACGCGTTTCGTTCGGTACTGAAGAGAATGGTGATGGGGCGATAAGTCCTGGAGGTAATCCGTGCGTAAACAGGAAGTTGCCGACCGGCGCTGTTTACTACCAGCGTGTGTGGGGCGTCACGGTGTCGGTACCTGCGGCGGGTGATCCGGCTCGAGGAGGGTTCCGATCTCCTTCCCCATCGACACGGCGTTGTTGAGGTCCGCGTTGGTTGTCGGCCCGAGTGTGGCGTAGACGACGATCGTCGTCTTCGAGTCGGGGTAGTACAGCGCAAGACCGTTGTAACCGCCGTACGACGGGTTCATCACCAGCCAGCCGTCGAGGTGCCCGGTCCCGAAGGAAAAGAACTTGTCCGCCGTCATACTTCCCAAGCCCGCAGTCGTCGGCGCCATCTGTTGCTCGAAAGCCTTGTCGGAGAGCAACTCTCCCGTTCCGAGTGCGCGAACCCACCTTCCGACGTCGGCGACAGGCGCGTTCATGTTTCCGCTGTGCAGGAAAGCAGTCGGATTCCAGAAGGTGGAGTCTTCGAACACTCCGCGTTCATTGGTGTAGCCGTGCAGGATCGGTTCGTCCATCTGCGGCGTGAGCACAACGCTGCTGTTATCCATCCCGAGTGGATCGAAGACGCGCTGCTGAAGTAGGTCACCCAGCGGTTTTCCAGTCGCTTTCTCCATGACGTCGCCGAGCAGCGTCAGGTCGCTGTGCGCGTACGCCCAACTGGTGCCGGGTTCGAACAGAGGTGGACGAGAGTTGGCAAGATTCAGGATCTCCTGAGAAGTCCAGCCCTTCATCGGATTGTCCGTGAAGAGTTTGAGGAACTGTGGATCGGTCACGTAGTCGGAGATGCCCGACGTGCTGTTGGCCAGCATTCGCGGAGTGATGGTCTCTGCGCGTGGAAAGTTCGGTTCCCACTTCGCGATCGGTTGATCGAGAGGAAGCGTTCCCTCTTCGTCGAGCTGCAGCAGGACTGTCGAGAGCATCGGTTCCATCGGCTGGCCGACGCGCAACTGCATGTCGGTTGTAGCCGGAACTCCGATAGGGGACTCTCCGACGGCGCCGAGAGCAACCTCGTCGTCGCCCCGCCATACACCGAACACCGCGGCACTGAGGCCCAGGTCGGCCACCTGACGGCGGACGATGTCCGCGATCTCGGTGGATTCCTGACTGCTCGCGGTGCTGGGAGTTGCGCTGTTCGTGTTTATTGCCGCGTCCTCGTCGGAACTGCACGCAACGGTTGCAATGGCAACGGTCAAGGTGATCGACAGAGCAGCCAGTCGCACCCGGCGGCGGTGGTGGGAGGAATTCATGCCTGCGATCCCTTCGATGTGGAAATCGAGCAACCGACGCCGAGCAATGTCCCAATTGTCTGAATTTAGCAGTTCGAAGGGGGAGTGAACAGATTGACGGTCAGGGGCGACTGCTACTCCCAGTGCCTGATCACGTCAGTCCTCAGTCTGGCGTCGCGTCCGATTCCGCTCGTCGGTCCTGCGCTTGCTGAAGCTCGGCGTTGATGCGACGAGCCTCGGTGAGTTGGTCTTCGAGGATGATGATGCGGCAAGCCGCGTCGAGCGCCGTGCCATTGGCTACAAGTTCGTGCGCGCGGGCCGCGATGCGCAGCTGGTAGCGGGAGTAGCGGCGATGTCCGCCCTCAGAGCGTTGTGGGGTAAGCAGTTTCGCGGCATCGAGGCTACGAAGGAAAGCTTGTCTGACGCCGAGGATCTCGGCCGCATGTCCCATGCTGTACGCAGGATAGTTCTCGTCGTCGAATCTGCCGGAGGGGTCCCCCGGTGGTGTATCTGCCGGAATGGCTCGCTTCTTTCGCTGAACGGACGGGGCCCC
The DNA here is from genome assembly GCF_036541985.1 of Rhodococcus sp. IEGM 1306. NCBI lineage: Bacteria > Bacillati > Actinomycetota > Actinomycetes > Mycobacteriales > Nocardiaceae > Rhodococcus > Rhodococcus sp. IEGM 1306. Next base: position 387,144 of record NZ_JAZHFF010000003.1, on the reverse strand, counting down.
CGGCGCGAGGTGCGCCGGGGGCCGGATGGGGTTGAACTTACTTACATAACTGCATTCTTTCGAACTTCCGGACTCGCACAAGACATCCGGTAGCCGCTTTGAAGGGGGGTGCCGGGTCCGACTGCACACTCACACACGAATTCGGCCCCGGCACGTCCCTGCCCTGCGGTACTGCTTGCGGGTAGTTCATCTCTCCCGCATCTCTTGACTCGTTCCTTGCTACGAGAAAAAAGATACAACAGCCCCGCGAGAATGTCTACCCTGACCGCTGTAGATATTTTGTTGCGAACTTTCCAGGTATCGATGTTCAGGAACGACCCGCTCACCGGGGGTGAGAGCGCTCCGTGTGAGTCGTAGGAGATGGATCTGGGACAATGCTCCGATGCGAAAACCCCCGAAGTCCGAGTCGTTGTTGCGTGCCCGCGCGGAGAGGGAAGAGCGCACCGGCTCCTCCGAGCAGCCCGGAGGAGGCGCGTCGAGCCCCGGAGAGGACTCGTCGTCGTCCGAGCCGGGGGCACGCAGCGACAGCGCCACGATTCGGTCGGCTAGATCCGAGCTCTCAACTCATGCCAGGGCAGTGGAAAGTATGCACGAGGCGATCCATCCTGATCGCGATTGAGTCGGGCGCCTGGTCGGCATGCGGAGGGCTTTCTCATGTCCGTCGCTCCAACGCACTACGGCCGCCGCACTCCCGAATGCTGGGAGTGGCGACGACCGTCGAGTTGTCAGAGCGTGTAGGTGGTTCGTGAACCTCAGGGCAACAACTGGTCCAGGAACGTGTTGCTGAAGACCTTGTGCGGATCCAACGCGTTGAATGCGGCGTTGGCGGTGTCCCAGTTGTCGCTCGATGGGACGCCGTCGCGGTAGGTCTGGGGGAGGCCCTGGGTGATGATCGGGGTGTCGGTGTACGGCTTGTCGGGGCCGAACGCCCAGCCCTTGGACCACTCGGGGCGGAAGGTGGCGTCGTTGTTGTTGTAGTGATTGCGCATCCACTGTTCCATTTCGCGGTAGAACGCGAACATGCCGGGGGTTCCGGGGACGCCGAGGACGTTGAGCCAGATGGCGGTGTCCCACTCCGGATGGTCGGGGCGGGGGCGCATGGCCGAGATGGTGGGGGCGCCTGCCGAGTCGACCTCGACCTCGGACGGTTGATCGAGGCCGCAGCAGCGGATTTCGACGGGGCCGTTGAGGGGGAACTGTCCGATGGAGCGGTAGTACTCCATGCGGCCGTTGAACCACTGGGTGAAGTCGTGGATGACCTGGCCGATATTGGCGCGGGAGGTGATGACGGCGCCGCCGCCCTCGGTCAGGCGCAGGGTGGTGGCCCGGATGTAGAACTGTACGTCCTTGGACCATCCCCAGAGGTCGTTGGAGAAGGTGGCGGCGAGTCCGGCAACGGTGGTGGCGTACATGATCTGGCCGAATGCCGGTGCGATGCCCGGGTTTCCGGCGTTGATCTGGCCGATCATGTCGGTGACCGGCTCCGGGAGGTTGTCGGAGAAGATGTAGTTGTACGGTCCGGTCACCTCACGCGAGAACGGCGGCTTGGTGGGGGCAAGTGACCACACCTTCATCCACGGGCGTTCTGTGAAGGGGTACCAGATTGCTTCTGCGCGACCGTTTTCGCGGACGAACTTCTCGAAGGTTCGTCCGGACGCGCCGCGGGCGCCGAAGAGTTCCTGCCAACCGATGTCGGTGTGGCTGACGCAGCGCATGCGGTAGTTGGGAGCGGCTTGCAAGGTGACGGAGGTGAGGAAGGTGCGTCCGAGGTGAGTCAGCAGCGGCTTGATCGCCGCGTCGCTACGTGCATACGTCTTCAGTGCGTATTCACTACCGTTCCAGACCACCGCGGTCAGGGAGGTGACGAGGTTGGAGAGTGAGCCGAAAGTCTGTCCGGGAACATGCGCTTCGCCTTCGGCGGGAAGAGCTGCGCCGTGAGCGTCGACGGCGAGGCAGCCGGCGATGGTCAACACACCGGGCGCCGGCAGGTTCGCGAATCCGAGGCCCTGTGCCTGCAGTGCGGTGGTGATGGCGTCGAGGGTCGCGCCGGGTCCTGCGGTGACGGTAGCCGGGCTGCCGCCGGCGTTGACGGAGACGCCGGTGAGGTGGACTGTGGTGTCGGCGAGGATGACCTTGTCGACCGGCGCGCCGTTGACGATGGTCAGCGGTGTCCAACCGTGCATGGCGCCGCGGGGGCGAATGGTGTAGCCGTTGGCGTGTCCCCAGTTCGCGAGGCGGACTACGTCTTCGGGCGTCTTGGGCGAACAGGTCCAGATCGCGTCGAGCATGATCTCTTTGGACCAGTTCTGATATGCCTGCTGGTACAGCGCGATGCCTTCGGGGAAGGCAGGCGGCGGCGTGAGGGTGGAGACGGGACCACCCGCGGAGCCGGAGGAGCCGGCGGGGACGGCATAGGCGGGCGTCCAGCCGGCGAATGCAGTCGCTGCCACGGCGCCGGCTCCAGCCGCCATGAAACCTCGTCGGGACAGTCGGAACTTTTCGTCTTGTGCCGTCATCTTCGGGCTACTCCATCGGGTTCGAGAACTGCGGTGAGTTCTAACAGGTGGGTATCAGACAGGTTGGTATCAGACAAGAGTGAGAACTACGTCAGCCAGAGCAGGAGCTTCGCGCTCCAGTACAGAAGCTGAGATCAGGAGTCGCCCATTGTCTTTCCAGATCTGGATACTCAAGTTCTCGCCGGGAAATACGACCCCGGCAAAGCGGGCCCGAAATCCGGCTACCCGACTGCTGTCGCCGTCGAGCATGGTATCCACTGCGGTCTTGCAGACCATTCCGTAAGTACACAGTCCATGCAGGATAGGCGCTGGAAAGCCTGCCGCGGAGGCGAATTGCGGATCCGAGTGCAACGGATTCCGATCACCACACATCCGGTACAGCAAAGCCTGCTGTGGAAGCACAGGCGTCACCACTGTCTCATCTGGTTCGCGATCCGGAAGCGAAATCGACTCCGACGGACCACGTTCACCCCCGAAACCACCCTCGCCGCGGGCGAAAATGGACGATCGAGCGGTCCAGAGAGGGTTGCCTTCGGCGTCGACCGTGACGGATTCCTGCACGATCACGGCGGCCTTGCCCTTGTCCCAGACCTCGGCGATTCGAGTTGTGGTGCGGCCACTTCCACTTGCCGGGATCGGCTGATGGACAGTGACTTCCTGGCTTCCGTGGACTACCTTCGCCAGATCGATTTCGACGCCGGGGAACGAGACCTTCGGGGCTTCGGTGGCGTGGAAGTTGGCGGCGACGGTGGCGAAGGTGGGTAGTACCTGAGGCTTTTCGTCGTCGAGGTAGCGCAGTTCGCTCGGATCGAGCGGACGTGCTCCAGCGCCCAGTGCCAAGTGGTAGTGCTGCACGTCCGACGGCGTCCACGAGAACTCTTGTGGGGCAAGCTCGGCGCCGAGCGCGATCTTCGGATCAATTGGCATGGTCGACCGCCGTCTTTTCAGTCGCAGCTGATGCCGTTGCTCCGGTGGTCTCGGCCTTCTTTGCGCGCTCGACGATGTCGAGTACGGCCAGGTAACCGAAAGTCATTGCGGGACCGATGGTCGCGCCCGGTCCGGCGTAGGTGTGGCCCATGACCGGAGCGCTCGCGTTGCCGGCGGCGTAGAGGCCGTCGATGACGCTTCCGTCTTCGCGTAGTGCTCGGCCGTTGACGTCGGTGCAGATTCCGCCCTTGGTACCGAGGTCACCCGGAACCATCTTGATGGCGTAGAACGGAGCCTTGCTGATTTCGGCGAGGCTGGGGTTCTTCAGCCGGGGATCGCCGTAGTACGCGTCGTATCCACTGTCGCCACGTCCGAAGTCCTCGTCCTTGCCGTTGCGCGCGAAGCCGTTGAACCGATCGACGGTCTCGGTCAGCGATGCGACGGGAAGCCCTGTCTTCTCGGCCAATTCGGCAATGGTTCCTGCCTTGACCACGATGCCGGCCTTGAGCCAGCGGCCGGGGAAGGGAGAGCGGGGAGTGATACCGGCAAACGTGTAGCGGTTGCGGTAGCGCTGATCGAGGATCATCCACGTCGGGATGTTCTCGCCGGGGCCTTCGCCCTGACCGTACTCACCGCCGTACATCGCATGGGTTGCCTCGACGTACGGAGCGGCCTCGTTACCGAAGCGCTTGCCTGACATGTTGACCATCATGCAGCCCGGGAGGGTGCGCTCGGAAAGAGCGAACCACGGGCCGCCGGTCAGTGGAATGGACGGGCCCCACCAGGCGTCGTCCATGAAATCGACTGCAGCGCCGACTTCTTGGCCCGCGCGGATGCCGTCGCCGGTGTTGGCCTTCGCGCCGACGGTCCATTCGGTGCCGATGGGCGCGCGCTGGTACTTCTCACGCATTTCCTTGTTGTGCTCGAATCCGCCGGATCCCAACACGACTCCGTGGCGGGCGCGAATGACCTGCTCCTCGCCGTCGACGAGGACGTTGACGCCGCGAACTGCGCCGTCTTCGGTGTACAGGGAGGTCAGCGGGGTGTTCAGCAGGATGGGTACTCCGGCGGACTGAAGTCCGAGTCGAATACCGGCGACCAGTGCCTGGCCGCGAACCAGCAGATCCTTCTTGGTGGCCTTGGCTGCGAGGAATCGCATGCCGACCTTCATGGCGCGCAGGGGTCCGCGGGGATTGCGCATCAGCAGGTTGAGCCACTTGTAGTCGGCCTGGGTGATGACGAAGTTCTTGGGGGCCTTGACGTAGTCGGGCTCGAGGTTCTTGCGGTCGGCGCCCAACTTGTTGCCGTCGAACGGGGTGGGCTCGACACTGCGGCCACCGAGGCGTCCGCCGGGTGCTTCCGGGTAATAGTCGGAGTAGCCGGGAACCCACTGCAGTTCGAGCGGGCTGTTCTTCAACACGAACGAGAGCATCTCGGGGCCGCGCTCGAGGTAGGTGTCGATGCGTTCGGGAGCGACGACGTCGCCGATGATGCTGTGCAGGTAGGAACGTGCGGCCTCTGGCGTATCGGTGACACCGTCCGCTTGAAGTGCCTCGTTGTTGGGGATCCAGACCCCACCACCGGAACGGGCGGTCGATCCGCCGTAGTGGGCGGCTTTCTCCACGATGACCACACTCAAGCCCTGGTGGGCTGCGGTCAAGGCCGCTGTCATACCTGCGGCACCACTGCCGACGACGACGATGTCGTATTCCTGCTTGCTCATGTAGAACACGTTATAGAATGATGGGGGTGTCAGTCCATGCTTTCTGCCAGGAAGTATTTCCGGACGTTGTCATTGATAACGAAACACGTTGCAGTGAGATTGAGGATGGTGCGGTGTGACCTGGGATACTTCGGTTGACGTCCTTGTCGTCGGGTTCGGTGTGGCGGGCGCCAGCGCGGCGCTCGAAGCGGTAGCGGCCGGTTCGTCGGTTCTGGCGATCGATCGAGCGCTCGGTGGTGGTGCCAGCACGATTTCCGGAGGAATCTACTACGCCGGTGGCGGCACCGTGATTCAAAAGGAAGCCGGCATCGAGGACAGTCCCGAAGCCATGCTCGCCTACCTGAACCGCGAGGTCGGTGACGCGGTGACGCCGCAGACTCTGCGCCGGTTCGTCGACGAGAGCCCGGCGTCGATCGACTGGCTGCGCAGTCACGGAGTGCCGTTCGAGGCCTCACTGTGTCCTTACAAGACGTCGTACCCGAGCAACAAGCACTACCTCTACTTCTCGGGCAGCGAATCTGCCGGTGGGTTCCGTGACATCGCAAAGCCTGCTCCGCGCGGTCATCGTGCCAAGGGGCGTGGCACCTCGGGGAAGATGCTGTACGGCCCGCTCGCGAAGTCCGCGGAGGCCAAGGGCGTCCAGTTGCTCGGCCAGACGCGAGCTGACCGGCTGATCATCGAGGACGGCCGGGTGATCGGCGTCGAAGCACTGACGCTTCGTGACGCTCCTGCCGGAGTTCGGCGCCGGCACGCGACGCTCGGATCCCTGTCCTCCAAACCCGGCGTCTACGCGCCGCAGTTGCGCACGATTCTCGACGCACTCATCGCGAAGATCGAGAAGAAGTACGCCAAGCGGATTCGCATCCAGGCGCGCGGAGGCGTGATCCTGAGCGCCGGCGGCTTCGTCTCCAATCGCGAGATGATGCGCACCCATGCCCCTGCCTACAAGGGCGGTATCCCGCTCGGCACCTCCGGCGACGACGGCAAGGGCATCAACCTCGGCATCGAGGCCGGGGGAGCGACCGACAAACTCGGCAATGTCTCCGCCTGGCGATTCATCGTCCCGCCCAGCGCTTTTCTCGGTTCGGTTCTGGTGGGTGAATCCGGTGCGCGGATCGTCGACGAGTCCCGCTACGGCGCCGCACTTGGTCAGGCGATGGCGGAGAAGAGCCGCGGAATCGGTTGGTTGCTGGCAGATTCCGAACTCGTTCGTGAAGCGAAGTCGCAGATCGGTGACCAATCGATGTGGTTCCAGCGAGTACAGACCACCGGCATGATGCGTACCGCCGTCCGTGGCAACACCATTGCCGAGGTCGCCCGCAAAGCGGGGATAGACGTCGCCGGCCTTCAAGCCACAGTCGACGCGCACAACTCCGCCGCCGCTGCCGGACAACCTGATCCGATGGGCAAACCGTCGGACTTCGTCAGGCCGATACTGTCTGCACCGTTCACGATGTACGACGTCTCGATCAAGCCCAACATGATGAATCCGTGCCCGATGCTCACGCTCGGTGGATTGGTGGTCGACGAATCGTCCGGCATGGTGAAAAACGAGGCCGGGGAGGGTATCCCCGGCCTGTATGCCGCCGGCCGTACCGCCGTCGGTATCTGTTCCAACTCGTATGTGAGCGGATTGTCGCTCGCCGACTGCGTGTTCTCCGGACGACGAGCCGGTCAGCATGCAGCCACATTCGCAACAGCCGGAAAGGCCTGATCGATGCTCTCGACGCAGATCCGCGGCGAACTTGCCGACCATCTCGATTCGGCGGAACGAGACCGCGCTCCGATCAGTCCGCTGATCGCCGACTATCCGGAAATAGATGTCGTCGATGCCTACGAGATCCAGCTCATCAACATCCGGCGTCGAGTTGCCGGTGGCGCAAAGGTGGTCGGACACAAGGTCGGGCTCTCGTCACTGGCGATGCAGCAGATGATGGGCGTCGACGAGCCCGATTACGGTCACCTGCTCGCCGAGATGGAAGAGTTCGAGAACCGTCCGGTCGACACGTCGCGGTTCTGCTTCCCACGCGTCGAGGTGGAGGTCGCCTTCATTCTGGGAGCAGATCTGCCGGGCGCCGGGTGCACCGAACAGGACGTCATCGACGCCACTGTCGCCTATGCGCCGTCCATCGAATTGATCGACAGCCGGATCAAGGACTGGAAGATCGGCCTCTCGGACACCATCGCAGACAATGCCTCCTCGGCGGGGTTCATCCTCGGCAAGGAACGAGTTCGCCCGTCGGACATCGACATCAAGGCGATCGACGCGGTGCTGACCTGCAACGGCGAGCGGATTGCGGAGGGGCGAAGCGATGCGGTTCTCGGGAACCCGGTCACCGCTGTCGCGTGGTTGGCGCAGAAGGTCGACACGTTCGGGGTTCGGCTCAAGGCCGGCGACATCGTTCTGCCGGGTTCGTGCACGCGAGCGATCGACGCTCATCCAGGCGACAACTTCCGAGCCGAGTTCAGCGGCCTCGGCTCCGTCTCTCTTCAGTTCACGTAGGAGTAGTCATGACCAAGGCAAGTGTGGCGATCGTCGGATCGGGAAACATCAGCACCGATCTGTTGTACAAACTGCAGCGCTCCGAGTGGCTCGAGCCGCGATGGATGATCGGAATCGATCCCGAGAGTGAAGGATTGGCACGCGCTCGCAAGATGGGACTCGAGACCTCCGCCGAGGGCGTCGACTGGTTGCTCAGCCAGGCGGAGAAACCGGACCTGGTCTTCGAGGCGACGTCGGCATACGTGCACCGCGAGGCAGCACCCCGCTACGAGGCCGCCGGTATCCGTGCCGTCGACCTGACTCCGGCCGCGGTCGGCCCGGCTGTGGTTCCGCCCGCGAACCTGCGCGAGCACCTCGACGCGCCCAACGTCAACATGATCACGTGCGGTGGGCAGGCAACCATTCCGATCGTCTACGCGGTATCGCGTGTCGTCGACGTGGCATACGCCGAGATCGTCGCCTCCGTGGCGTCGTTGTCCGCCGGCCCGGGAACTCGCGCGAACATCGACGAGTTCACCAAGACCACCAGCCGCGGTATCGAGACCATCGGCGGCGCACAGCGCGGCAAGGCGATCATCATCCTCAACCCCGCAGACCCGCCGATGATCATGCGCGACACCATCTTCTGCGCTATCCCCGAGGACGCCGATCGGGCCGCGATCACCGACTCCATTCACCGCGTCGTCAAGGACATCCAGCAGTACGTGCCGGGTTACCGGTTGCTCAACGAACCGCAGTTCGACGAACCGAGCGTCGTTTCCGGTGGCTATGCCACGGTCACCACGTTCGTCGAGGTCGAAGGCGCAGGCGACTTCCTGCCCCCGTACGCGGGCAACCTCGACATCATGACGGCAGCAGCCACCAAGGTGGGCGAGGAAATCGCCCAGAAGCTTCTGAGTGTGAAGGCATGAGCGACATGATTCATTTCGATTCGAGCTGGGACATCCGCGTCACCGACACGTCGCTGCGCGACGGCTCCCACCACAAGCGTCATCAGTTCACCGTCGAAGAAGTACGGGCCATCGTCGGTGCCCTCGACGGAGCCGGAGTGCCGGTCATCGAGGTCACTCACGGCGACGGCCTCGGCGGGTCCTCCTTCAACTACGGCTTCTCGAAGACTCCCGAGCAGGAACTGATCAAAGCTGCAGTCGAGACGGCGACCAACGCGAAGATCGCCTTCCTGATGCTGCCCGGGCTGGGCATCAAGGACGACATCGTCATTGCGCAGGACAACGGTGCGTCCATCTGCCGCATCGCAACTCACTGCACCGAGGCGGACGTATCCATCCAGCACTTCGGTCTCGCGCGTGAGCGTGGACTCGAAACCGTCGGGTTCCTCATGATGGCTCACTCGATTCCGCCGGAGAAGCTGGCCAAGCAGGCCCGCATCATGGCCGACGCGGGTTGCCAGTGTGTGTACGTGGTCGACTCGGCCGGCGCGCTGGTACTCGAGCAGGTATCCGATCGCGTCGAGGCGCTGGTTCAGGAACTCGGCAACGACGCTCAGGTCGGCTTCCACGGCCACGAGAACCTGGGCCTGGGCGTCGCCAATTCCATCGCGGCAGTTCGTGCGGGAGCCAAGCAGATCGACGGCAGCACCCGCCGTTTCGGTGCCGGCGCCGGCAACGCCCCGGTCGAGGCCTTCGTCGGTGTCTGCGACAAGATCGGCGTCAAGACCGGTATCGACTTCTTCGCGATCGCCGATGCAGCCGAAGACGTTGTGCGCCCGGCAATGCCGCAGGAATGCCTGCTCGATCGTCAGGCACTGATGATGGGCTACGCCGGCGTGTACTCGAGCTTCCTCAAGCATGCCGAGCGTCAGGCCGAGCGGTACGGAGTGTCGTCCGCGGAGCTGTTGGTACGCGCAGGCAAGCGCAAGTTGGTCGGCGGCCAGGAAGATCAGTTGATCGACATCGCACTGGAACTCCAGCGCGAAGCAGCGGCTTCCTAGCCCATGGCAGACGTACTGGCCGGAAAAGTGGCCTTGGTGACCGGCGCGTCCTCAGGGTTGGGGCGCGCGGTGGCCGAGATACTCCACCGCAGGGGCGCACAGGTTTTCGGTATCGCCCGTGACAAGGAAAAGCTGCGGCAGTCGATGGTCGAGGTGGTCGGCGCGGACGGTGAGCGTCGTTACGCGGCGACGGACGTCTCGGATTCTGCTCAGTGTGATGCGGCAGTACAGGCGTGCGTCGAAGCGCTCGGTGGTATCGACATCCTCGTCAACGTGGCGGGATCCCACTCGCTTCGTCATACGGCGGATATTGCGGATTCCGAATGGGCACATGACCTTGCGGTCAATCTGAACGGACCGTTCTTCCTTTCCCGCGCAGCATTGCCACACTTGCTGGAACGGGGCGGCAACATCGTCAACGTCTCCTCGATCGCGGGGCTGGAAGGGCAGGCGTACTCGGCTGGATACTGCGCTGCCAAGCACGGACTCATCGGTCTGACCCGGGCGATGGCGATGGAATTCACCGGAAAGTCTCTGCGGGTCAACGCAATCTGCCCCGGCGGCATGATGACTCCTCAAGTCACCGGATTCACCTTCCCCGACGGAGTCGACTTCGATCTCGTCATGAAGGTTGCATCGCCGCGAGGCTTGATGGAAGCCGAGGACGTTGCGAAGATGGTGGCTTTCGTGGCCTCCGACGACGCCTCGGCGATACACGGGGCCGTCTACTCGGTGGACAACGGAAAAATGGCATGACCCCCTTGGTCTCGGGACCGATCTTCCAGATCTGCTGGGTGGTCGAGGACATCGAGGCTGCCGAACAGGAGTTCACTCGGCAGTGGGGAGTGGAGCGGTGGCTGCGTATGCCAGGCATCGTCTTTGGTCCCGAGACCACAACGTATCGAGGTGAGCCCGCGGACTATGTCGTGCACGTATCGATCGGATATGCGGGCAGCCAACAGCTCGAGTTGATCCAACCAGTGTCCGGACGCAACCTGTACACGGAGTTCCTGGAGACTCACGGCGTCGGAGTTCATCACATGGCTTGGGTTCCAGACGATTACGAGGCGACGTTGCTCGAGGCCGAGCGTCGCGGAATGTCGGTGGTGCAACAAGGTCGGGTAGAGGGCGCCGGCATGGAGTTCTCCTACCTCGATGCCGGGCCGTTGGGTGGATACGTCGAGTTGATGAAGCTCTCGCCCGAGATTCGGTTGATGTTCGCTTCGCTCATTCCTGATTGACGGCAAACACTTTCGCGAAGTAGTCGGAAACGTTCTCCGGGTGACCGCGGAATCCGAGGTAGCCGTCGGGGCGAATGACCAGCGCCGTCGTACCTTCGATCCCATACGCGGCGCACAGCTGCGAGGCGTTGTCCTCGATGATCGGCACCAGCGAGTCGACGGTCACGGTTCCCGGTGGCACTATCGCGTAGACGTCCAACATGCCGTGCGCTGATCGAATGGCGGCGTCGGCGACCTTCTCGAGGCTGTTGATGCTCTCTGCGGATCCGTCCGAAGTCAGCAGTAACGTGTGGTCGACTCCGGACAGCAAGTCGAACAACCGAATTGGATACTGCACACCGTCTCGGCGCATTCCGCGTGCATCGGGTGCACGCTCGCCCGGTTGGACGTGTGGACTCGAAGAGTTACGCCCGGTGTTCAGCGGACTCTCCGAGTAGTCGATCAACAATTGAGCCTGGCGCCGCATTGCCGTGTCGATGGAGGACTCTCCCGAACCGATTCCTTCTCGAGCATTTCGGACCGTCATCCCGACGACTTCTTCACCGACCGGCCGCCTTTCGGCGTCGTAGGTCTCGAGAAGATCCGATTTCGCAACATCCTTGACGGCGAGCGCTACCTTCCATGCGAGATTGTGGGCATCTTGTATCCCGGTGTTCATGCCCTGCGCTCCAGTCGGGGGATGGATATGTGCGGCGTCACCGGCGACGAAGACCCGCCCGCGACCGTAGGCGTCGACGATGCGGTGGCTGATGCGGAAGACCGAGGACCATCGCAGCATCGAGGCGGTTGTCGGTTCTGGGGACAGTCTGTCGAGTACGGCCTGGATGTGATGGAGTTCAGGTGTCGTGCCGGTTGAAAAACCGTGTTGTACAGAGGCTTTGTTCGACGATTCATCCGGCATCAAATCGTCCGGAACGAGCATCGACATGCGGTACCGCTTGTGTCCGGGAAGTGGGATGCAGACGAGTAGGTCGTCGGTGGTTCCGTCGTCGGTGGTGTGGTTGGCGCGGACGGAGTAGCCGCTGGGGATCGACCAGTCGACTTCGACGTCACCGAGCATGTAGCTTTCCGCAAACGCGCCGCCCTCGAAGCTCAGGCCAAGCCCTTTGCGGACCACGCTGTGAGCGCCGTCGGAACCCACCAGGTACCGGGCTGTCACGGTGCTGCCGTCGCTGAGTGTGCAGGTGACGCCGTCGTCGGATTGTTCGAATGCGGTAAGGCCGACTCCGCGTTCGACGGTTGTCCCCAATTCGGCGAGGCGCTCGGTGAGTATGCGCTCCGTCGAATACTGGGGCAGGCAGAGGAACCAGTAAGGGACGTCCTCGGGGAGGGTGAGGTCGACGCGGCCGACCTCGACGCCGTTCGTGTACATGATTTGACCGCGCATCAATGTCGAGGCATCAAGCGCCTGGCGGAGCACCCCCATGTTCTCGAAGAGTTCGAGAGTGCGTGGCTGAATCCCGACGGCTTTCGCGTATTGCCGCGGTTCGTCGAGGGGGTCGATTATCCGACATGAGATACCGCGTCTGCGCAGCTCGATCGCGGTGGTCAATCCGATCGGGCCGGCGCTCGCTACCAATACGTCGGTATCCATGAGGACCCACTCACGTCGGGGACAGTCGGTCATTTCAGTATGGGTAAGCGAACTTTCGTTTTGGGGAAATTCGCGCAGATCGGGCATCTTGGGGCTTTCCGCACAGGTTGCAGACGTTGAGGTCGTGGGAAGATCGCGACGTGAAGGCAGACGAGTTGCATCATGAGCCGCTGGGATACCGGTGCCCGTTCTGTCGCTTCGCGCTGGGCGAGTTCGACGAGCACAACGCGTCGACCGACCTGGTTGCTCGAACCGACCACGCAATCGCTCGGATTTCCCCGAAGTGGTGGCCGGGCAACCCCGGCCACGTAATTGTGTCGCCGATCGAGCACTTCGAGAATCTCTACACTTTGCCCACGAGCGTCGGGCACTCGGTGTTCGACCTGGTTCAGGCTGTGGCTGTTGCAATTCGTGAAGCCTACGGCTGCGACGGTGTCTCGACCCGGCAGCACAACGAACCGGCGGGCAACCAGGACGTCTGGCACCACCACGTCCACGTATTTCCGAGATACGAATCCGATCGCCTGTATGCCCGACATGGCGAGGCGGCATACGTTCCGCCCGAGGCTCGCGCGCCTTTCGCTGCACTTTTGCGCCCTCGATTTCCTGAACGCTGATCTGCAGCCGCATCCTAACAATGTACAAATTTGCGTGTTTGTAAAACTTTTACCTTCAAAATCGTTGACAAAAGACCACAATTTGTCCACTCTTTATACATAGATGTTGTTCGTGTCGCGGATTGCCGCGCAGGACGCACTCACTGATTCGAACGAGAACTGGAGAATTCGATGGCGGCGTTGGTGTACACCGAGCCAGATGGTCGGCTCGCAACATGGAGAGACCGGAAACGCTACTTGTGGCTGTTGGCGCTGATTCCGTCATCGGCAACTTTCATCGCCGTGGGGCTTGTTACCGCCACCGGATGGAATGTCTTCTGGTGGACCGGCCCACTGATCGCGTTTGCCCTCATTCCTGTCATCGACATTCTGGCGGGCGAGGACGGGAAGAATCCGCCCGACGAGGTGATCGACGAACTCGAGAACGACCGCTTCTACCGGTGGTGCACCTACGCCTATCTGCCGCTGCAGTACACGGCCTTCTTCCTGTCCTGCTACATCTGGGCGCGTTGGGATTTGAGTGTTCTCTCCAATATCGGACTCGCAGTGACGATCGGTGTGACGGCCGGAATCGGCATCAACACCGCCCATGAACTCGGGCACAAGAAGGAGAGCGTCGAGCGCTGGTTGTCCAAAATCGTTCTCGCACAGAGTGCTTACGGTCACTTCTACCTCGAGCACAACCGTGGCCACCATGTGCGAGTGTCGACTCCGGAAGATCCGGCGACCTCGCGCTTCGGTGAGACCCTCTACGGTTTCTGGCCGCGCAGCGTCGGCGGGGGATTGAAGTCGGCGTGGCATCTCGAGAAGACCCGCTTCGAGCGTTTGGGCACCACGCACTGGAGCATCAAGAACGACGTGCTCAACGCCTGGCTCATGTCGGTTGTTCTGTTCGGTGTCGCGCTTGCAGTGTTCGGGATCGGTATTGCGCCGTACCTCGTGATCCAGGCCTTCATCGGATTCTCGCTGCTCGAAGCGATCAACTACCTCGAGCACTACGGACTCCTGCGGCAGAAGACCGCAAGCGGACGGTACGAGAGGTGCACACCGGCGCACAGTTGGAACAGTGATCGCATCTGCACCAACGTCTTTCTCTATCACCTGCAGCGGCACAGCGATCATCATGCGAACCCGACGCGTCGCTACCAGGCGCTTCGCAGCATGGAAGAGGCCCCTCAGCTCCCGAGCGGGTACGCCAGCATGATCATGCTCGCAACAGTCCCGCCCTTGTGGCGCAAGGTGATGGACCACCGCGTCCTCGCGCACTACCGAGGCGACATCACCCAGGTCAACATCGCGCCGAAGAAGCGGGCCAAGATCCTCGCGGCCTACGGGGTGAACGCATGAACGCCTACATCTGCCCGATCTGTGATTACACGTACACCGAATCGACAGGTGCTGCGCGAGAAGGTTTTCCGCCCGGTACCGCGTGGTCGAGTATTCCGGACGACTGGTGCTGCCCCGACTGCGGCGTCCGCGAGAAGGTCGACTTCACGCTCGTCGCGCAATCCTGATCGAACTACCCACCGACGAAAGGAAAACCGATGTCCGAGACTGCCACTGCTTACAAGTTGTTCCGCTGCCTCCAGTGCGGGTTCGAATACGACGAAGCGATCGGCTGGCCCGACGACGGTATCGAGCCGGGCACTCGCTGGGACGAGATTCCCGAAGACTGGTCCTGCCCTGATTGTGGTGCTGCCAAAGTCGATTTCGAAATGGTGGAGGTGGACCGCTGATGACAGCGGTCAGCGAGCCCGACACACGCACCGTCGTGATCGTGGGCACGGGCATCGCCGGTTCCGGTGCCGCGCAGGCCCTGCGCAAGGAAGGGTTCGGCGGCAGCATCATCCTGATCGGCAGCGAACCTGAGGAGCCGTACCGCCGCCCGGCGCTGTCGAAGGAGCTACTGTCCGGGAAAGCGTCGATCGATCGGGTTCGGTTGCGGCCGTCGACTTTCTGGACCGAGCAGGGTATCGATCTTCGGATCGGCGCAACTGTCACGAGTATCGACACCGATTCCCGCATAGTACTTTTAGCCGACGGTGACAGCATCGACTACGACGTTCTGATTCTTGCCACGGGTGGACGGTCCCGACGGTTGGCCGCGGAAGATTCCGAGCGCGTTCACTATCTTCGAGATATCGCAGACATGCGACGCTTGCAATCCCAGCTGATCGAAGGATCCTCGCTATTGGTGGTCGGCGGTGGCTTGATCGGATCGGAGGTGGCGTCAACGGCACGCGACTTGGGTTGCAGTGTGCAGGTTCTCGAAGCGCAACCGCTGCCCCTGTCCAGGCTGCTTCCACCGTCGATAGCGGAGAAGATCGCCGCGCTGCACGCCTCGGCGGGCGTCGCCTTGCAGACGGGAGTTGACCTCGAGACGCTCACGACGGGTGCCGACGGCGTCACCGCACGTGCGCGTGACGGACGCGAGTGGACAGCGGACTTGGCCGTCGTCGCAATCGGATCCTTGCCCGATACCGATGTGGCTGCTGCGGCGGGTATTGCGGTGGACAACGGGATTACGGTAGACCGATACCTCAGAACGTCTGTCGATGGTGTGTACGCGATCGGCGATGTAGCCAACGTGCCCAACGGTTTTCACGGCGGCATGCACCGCGGCGAGCACTGGAACACTGCGCAGGACCACGCCGTCGCAGTTGCCAAGACCATCGTGGGCAAGGCGGAACCTTTCGAATCCGTCCCATGGAGTTGGTCGAACCAATTCGGCCGCAACATCCAGGTAGCCGGTTGGCCAGGTGCCGACGACACCGTGATCGTCCGAGGAGACCTGGACTCCTACGATTTCACCGCGATCTGCACGCGCGACGGAAATATCGTCGGTGCTGTGAGCGTGGGCCGGCCGAAGGACATTCGCGCCGTCCGAACCATGATCGAACGCTCCCCGGACCTCAGCGCCGACGTACTCGCCGATACAAACAGGGATCTGACCGAACTTGCGGCGGGTCTTGTCGCCTCACCGGTGCGCTGAGTGCACTCGTGACTTCTGCAGCCTGCGTGTCCACCGTTTTGACACCGAGCACGGGCGATGGAAATCTTCCCGATATGTCCACCGCTCGTGCCCGTGTCCCGTACCACGAGGCAGCCCGTCAACTTCTCCGTGCGTCAGCGCTCGACGCCACACGCGAACTCTTGACCGAGAAATCGTGGAACGACATCACCATGGCGCATATAGCGGAAGCTGCGGGTATGAGCCGGCAGACGTTGTACAAGGAGTTCACGTCCCGGCAGGGGTTGGCGTCCGGATACCTCATCCGGTTTGTCGACGAGTTTCTCGAAGAAGTGGAACGTGAAGTAACGCTGCATCATTCGGATCCGCGGGGCGCGGTCTCGGCAGCCTTCCGTGCCTTTTTCGACGCCGGTGCCCGGGATCCGATGGTGGTCAGCATTGTCGGTCCTCGTCCGCAACATGACCTGCTGAGCCTGGTCACCACCGACGGGACTCCGCTGCTCGAACATGCGAGCGCGAGGTTGGCCGAGATCTTCATGACCAGTTGGGCGAACGTCGACCGCGTCCATGCCGAGATGTTCGGCAGCACGATAGTGCGTCTCGCGATCAGTCACGTGACGTTGTCCTTCGGTACTCCCGATCAGATCGCCGAGAACCTGGGGGAGATGTTCGGGCCGTTCCTCGATCAGGTCATCGGTTCGGGAGCAGTCGAACCGAACTGAGCCAACGGGATCGATACGGTTTCCGAGCTAGGACGGAAGTTCGATCGAGCGTGATCGCCGTAGTTCTTTGGTGGGAAATATCGCCGTTATGTGTGAATCCGCGTCTCACTTCTCGGTAGCGTGCCGGGCGTAGATCGAGGTGCGATCCGCAGGGGTGGCTCTCGTGAAGTTCCGTCAACGATGGAGGAATTCGAAGATGAAGAGCCGCAATAAATCTCGAGTGTTGTCGACCGTTGTGGTAGTTGCATGGTTTGTCATGGCCGGGGCAGGTGTGGCAGTCGCCGACGAATCCTCGTCAGGGTCCTCCGGGGGAGGATCACTCGGTTCCTCCAGTGCGCCGGAGATTGATCCGTTGACCTTCGACGGTTGGGGCACGTGCCCGATCGAGGATCTCGAGGTGACGACGTGCGCCACCGTCGTGGTGCGGGGAGGGACCATGAAATTGGGTGCACTTTCGGTGCCGATCCCGGACGGCAGTCTCAAGGTTGCGGGCGGGGTGAAATACGCGACCCAGCCCGACAACAGTTTCGTCGAGACCTTTGTCGCCAAGCAGGACGGGTCCAACGGGGTCTATTCCAAACCGATTTCGGTGCCAGGGGGTGCGCTCGGGATCGATACTCCGCTCGGATTGACTCAGATCAGCGCGACAGTCGAATCGGTGGGAGTCCCGGATCTGAAGGTCCTCGAGCAGGAACTCACGATGCCGGTCCGCTTGAAACTGTCGAATCCGTTGCTGGGCGACGATTGCTACATCGGTTCGATCTCGAATCCGATCAACCTTCATCTGACGACAACAGGCAACCCGCCATCGGAACCCATCGGTGATTTCCCGGGTGCAGTGTTTCCGGCAGTCCCACATTCGGATGCTGCGTTTGCGGCGCCGGGGGCTAGCGGATGCGGACCACTGGGTGCGCTCAACTGGGCGGTGAATCTCCGTGGGGGAGTGCCGGCAGTCAGCGGAAAGAACTCGCTCACCACGTCGAGCGACGTCTATGCGGTGGCTGCACGGAAAGTGCGACCGCCTGCCTGACAGACGCACAGTTGCCGGAACGCACAACGAGGGCCGACCCGTGGTGGGTCGGCCCTCGTTCTGCACAATCAGGTCAGCTGACCTCGGGATCACGCACCGTGATGGTGCCGTCCCTGACTGCGTCGGCGATGCTGTCGTGCAGCTTCGGGCATCCGTCTTTTAATGCCGTCGACTGACCGGACGCAATTGCCTCTTTGAAGGTGTGGCAACGCAGCGCCGGGTCGGAAGTCCACTGCACGCTGGTGTGTTTGTACGTGTTCTTGCGAACCAGTACGCAGGCACCGCATGCCTTGCAGTCGACTTCCTGTAGACCCGAGTCGAGGTATTCGTGCTTGTCCTCGATCGTCTGGGCCGCGATCGCCTCGAGCCGTTCCGTTTGCCCGGCAAAGTCCGGTGCCTTGGCCCAGCGAGCCCACCGTGCGTCGGTTCCGATCGAGGCGCTCACGATTAGACCTCTGCTTCCTTCTTTGCTGCTTCTGCTGCGGCTTCCTTCTCGGCCTTCTGGCGTGCGAGGTTTTCCTCGACCTCGGCGTGCCAGGCTTCGTTTGCCTTGGTGGTGTCCACCTCGAACTCGAAGCGCTGCGTCATCTTCTCGGTGACGTCGGCCTTGTCCACGTAGAACTGCTCGTACCAGCGTCGTAGCTGGTAGACGGGGCCGTCTTCTTCGCAGAGAAGGGGATTCTCGATCTTGGTCTTGTTCTTCCAGATCGCGACGTCCTGTAGGAAGCCCTCGCTGATGCCCTCGGTGAACTTGCCGGCCAACTTGTCGGCCATCTCGTCGGAGACACCCGTCGGCTTCTTGACCGTCACGCCCCACTGCAGCACGAACGAGTCCGGGCTGATCGGGTAGTGGCAGTTGATCAGAACACTCTCGACCTCGTATCCGCTGTAGCTGTTCCACAGGGGATTGACCATGTACGACGGCCCGTAATACGCAGCTTCGGAGCGAAGCAGCGTGTCGCCGCCGTACTGGGAGGCCATTCCGATGTCGGGACGGCCTGTGGTGTTGAGGTACTGAGTGGCGATCTCACCTTCGAAGACGTTCTTGAAGTACGTCGGGAAGGCGTAGTGGATGTAGTAGAAGTGCGCCATGTCGACCACGTTGTCGATGATCTCGCGGCAGTTGGAACCCTCGATGACCATGGAGTTCCAGGTCCAGTCGGTCCATTCGTCGCTGTACGCGCCCTCGATACGAGGAATCACGATCTCCTCGGGCGGCGGATTGCCCTCGGGGTCGTTCCAGACGAAGAGCTGACCATTCTGCTCGAGGGTCGTCCACGCGCGGGTACGTGCGAGCGGAGGCACGCGGCGGGCATAAGGAATGCCGGTGCATTTGCCGTTGCCGCCCCAGCGCCAGTCGTGGAAGGGGCAGGCGATGGAATCGCCCTTGACCTCGCCTTGTGTGAGGTCACCGCCCATGTGACGGCAGTATCCGTCGAGAACTTTGATGTCGCCCTTGCTGTCGGCGAACACCACGAGCTTCGTACCGAAAGCCTCGATCGCGTGCGGTTTGCCGTCCTTGAAGGTCTTCAGTAGACCCAGGCAGTGCCAACCGCGGGCGAAACGAGTCTGCACCGTTCCGACGTCGATCTCGCGAATCTGCGCCATTGTGACCTCACATCCCTTCTAGCTGTTAGTAGAACACGTTATAGAACTCGATCCGGTTCCGCCAGATTTTGGGGGCACTTGTTACAGCATTGCGGCCACAAACGGGACCTTTGTCAGCGTCTCGACAGAAAAGAGAACGTGTTCTAGTCTCAAGTGTAAGTGAACCAACCGATCGAGGAAGACGGGAGCGTCGAAGTGGGTAACCATGACAGCCACGAGGTGATGCAGAGGCTCGACGCACTACTGCCGGCACTGCGCGAGCGCGCACAGGAGACCGAGGATCTGCGTCGTATCCCCGACGAGTCCATCAAGGGACTCCAGGAAACAGGCTTCTTCCGCTTGCTGCAGCCGAAGCAGTGGGGCGGATACGAAGCCGATCCGGTGCTGTTCTACTCCGCGGTCAAGAAGATCGCCAGCGCGTGCGGTTCCACAGGGTGGGTCTCCTCGATCATCGGCGTACACAACTGGCACCTCGCCCTCTTCTCTCAGCAGGCGCAGGAAGACGTGTGGGGCAACGACACTGACGTGCGCATCTCGTCCTCTTACGCTCCGATGGGTATGGGTGAAGTAGTCGAGGGCGGATACAAGGTCAACGGTGCGTGGGCGTGGTCCTCGGGTTGTGACCATGCCAGCTGGGCCGTTCTCGGTGGTCCGGTGTTCAAGGACGGCCGCGCAGTCGATTTCGTGAGCTACCTGATTCCTCGCGAGGACTACCAGATCGACGACGTGTGGAATGTGGTCGGCCTGCGTGGAACCGGCTCCAATACCGTTGTGGTCAAGGATGTTTTTGTTCCCAAGCATCGCGTTCTGAGCTTCCGGGCGATGAGCGAATTGACCGCCCCGGGCCTCGAGAAGAACACTGCACCGGTCTACAAGATGCCGTGGGGAACCATTCACCCCACCACGATCTCGGCACCGATCGTCGGAATGGCGTACGGCGCTTACGAAGCGCACGTCGAGCACCAGGGCAAGCGCGTTCGCGCTGCGTTCGCCGGCGAGAAGTCGAAGGACGATCCGTTCGCCAAGGTGCGCATCGCCGAGGCGTCCAGCGACATCGACGCCGCGTGGCGTCAGCTCTCCGGCAACGTCGCCGACGAGTACGCGTTGATCCTTGCGGGCGAAGAGGTTCCGATGGAACTACGCCTGCGCGCTCGACGTGACCAGGTGCGCGCCACTGGCCGTGCGATCGCTTCGATCGACAAGCTCTTCGAGAACTCCGGCGCCACGGCGCTGCAGAACGGCACGCCGATTCAGCGTTTCTGGCGTGACGCACACGCTGGTCGTGTCCACGCCGCGAACGATCCCGAACGCGCATACGTCATGTTCGGAACCGGCGAATTCGGTCTGCCGATCACCGACACGATGGTCTAGAGGAGGCTCAGTGACAACCACCGAAGAAGCTCTCACCTACGAGTCCACTTCGCGGTTCGCGCAAGTGCGCCCCGATCTGAAACTGCATTTCCACGAGGCAGGCGTCGGCAACGACAAGACCATCGTGCTGCTGCACGGCGGTGGCCCAGGCGCGTCGTCGTGGTCGAACTTCGCCCGCAACATTCCGGTGTTGGCGAAGAACTTTCACGTCATCGCGGTCGATCAGCCCGGTTACGGGCAGTCCGACAAGCCGACGGAGCATCCGCAGTACTTCGTGCACAGTGCGTCGGCGCTCAACGATCTCCTGGATACGCTCGAGATCACCGGTCGCGTTGATCTGCTGGGCAATTCGCTCGGTGGTGGCGCTGCTGTTCGCTTTGCGCTCGACTACCCGGACCGCGCCGGTCGCCTCGTTCTGATGGGCCCCGGCGGTCTGAGTGTCAACCTGTTTGCGCCGGACCCCACCGAGGGCGTCAAGAACCTCGGGAAGTTCAGCTACCAGCCCACACGTGAGAACCTCGAAGCGTTCCTGCGGATCATGGTCTTCGATCAGAAGCTGATCACGCCGGAACTCGTCGACGATCGTTTTGCTGCGGCCAGCACTCCCGAGTCGCTCGCTGCGGCCAAAGCGATGGGTAAGTCCTTCTCCAGCGGCGACTTCGAGCTCGGCATGCTCTGGCGCGAGGCGTACAAGCTGCGTCAGCGTGTGTTGCTGATCTGGGGCCGTGAGGATCGGGTCAACCCTCTCGACGGCGCACTGGTTGCGCTCAAGATGATCCCGCGCGCGCAGCTCCACGTCTTCGGCGGTTGCGGTCACTGGGCGCAGCTCGAGAAGTTCGACGAATTCAACCGGCTCGCAACCGACTTCCTGCTCGACGGAGGTAAATGATGGGTATTCGATCTCTGGCGTACATGCGCATCGGGGCCACCGACATGGCTGCGTGGCGCGAGTACGGACTCAAGATCCTCGGAATGATCGAGGGCAAGGGCGTCGACGCGGAATCGCTGTATCTGCGTATGGACGACTTCCCGGCGCGTCTTGTCATCGTTCCGAACGACACGGACCGTCTGCTCGTCTCGGGCTGGGAAACCGCGAATGCGGCTGAGCTGCAGGATATCCGTGACAGATTGTCGGCAGCCGGTGTTCCGTTCAAGGAAGGCACGGCGGAGCAGCTCAAGGACCGCCGTGTCGTCGAGATGATCGCGTTCGAGGACACCTCGGGTAACTCCCTCGAGGTGTTCCACGGCGCTGCTCTCGAACACCGCCGGATCGTGAGCCCGTACGGACACAGGTTCGTGACGGGGGAGCAGGGCCTCGGTCACGTCGTGCTCACCACCGATGACGACGACGCGTCGCTGCGGTTCTACCGCGACGTACTCGGATTCAAACTTCGCGATTCGATGCGTCTGCCTCCGCAGATGGTCGGCCGACCCGCGGACGGCGACCCGGCGTGGCTGAGGTTCCTCGGCTGCAACCCGCGTCACCACAGCTTGGCGTTCCTGCCGTTGCCCAACCCGACGGGCATCGTGCACTTGATGCTCGAGGTGGAGAACTCCGACGACGTCGGACTGTGCCTCGACCGAGCACTGCGCAAGAAGGTCAAGATGTCGGCGACGCTCGGTCGCCACGTCAACGACGAGATGCTCTCGTTCTACATGAAGACTCCGGGCGGGTTCGACATCGAATTCGGTTGTGAGGGGCTAGAGGTCGAGGACGAAAACTGGATCGCGAGGGAAAGCACGGCCGTGAGCCTGTGGGGTCACGACTTCACGGTGGGAATGAAGCCGTGAGTTCGCCCGACGCGTCGGTGAGTGCGGAGCAGGCGATCGATCCACGCCAGTTCCGCACGGTTCTCGGGCAGTTCTGCACGGGTATCACCATCATCACGACAGTCGACGACGGTGAGCCCGTCGGGTTCGCGTGCCAGTCTTTCGCCGCCCTGTCACTCGACCCGCCTTTGGTGCTGTTCTGCCCCACCAAGGGTTCTCGGTCGTGGGCGGCGATCGAGCGGACCGGGAAGTTCGCCGTCAACGTGTTGGCGGAGGAACAGCAGGCGGTGTGTGCTCGTTTCGGGTCACGTGAGCCGGACAAGTTCGCCGGTATCGATTGGACGCCATCACCTCTGGGCTCGCCGATCATCGACAAATCTCTCGCACACATCGACTGCACGGTGGAAACCGTCCACGACGGCGGCGATCACTACGTCGTCTTCGGTCGGGTGTCGTCGATGAGTGAGATCAAGACCGAACGCCCGCTGCTCTTCTATCGCGGGCAGTACACGGGCATCGAGCCGGACAAGACTGTTCCGGCTACCTGGCGTGACGATCTGGAAGCGTTCCTGACGACCACGACAGAAGATACCTGGCTGTAGGGGCAAGCCCCCGTGAGTGGTTAAGGAGTCCAGGGGCTCCTTGACCACTCACGGGGCCGGAGGCCCTACAGCGAAAAACAGGTATGACAGAAGTCGTCACCGAACGGCGTCAGCAGGATGCTACGACGGACGATCTTGTTGGATCGTCCCGCGCGCTTGACCGCCTCGATCACCGACGGCTGCACCTCGACCACCTGGTACCGGTCGGCCTCGACGGGCTCGCGTGAGAACGCCACCAAACCGAGCCGATGCAGGTTGTTCAGGTAGGCGCTGATGCGATCCAGATGCCGGCATCCCGCCAGTTCTCCGATCATCGACAAACCCTCGTCGATCATCTCCGAGCCGACGCCGAACGGACGCGCCGTGCGTACGTCCACGCTCGGTTGCGCACCTGAAGTGGCCAACAGCCGGAGAATTCGAGCTTCGTCCGGCGCGATCTCGTCGAGGATCCGGTCGTAGGCCGGGTGCAGGTCGTCGCGATCGGTCACGTCCGCGGAACGGTCCAGCAACCTGTCGCCGCGTGCCCGCAGCGCTGCGAGAGTGGCCTCGACGCTCTGTTTGCGGTTGGTACGAGGCGCCATTGCAGCCCGCAGGTTCTCCGTCCGCGAGCCGTCTCCGTTGGAGTTCTCGGCCCGACGTTCGGATTGCACGTTGGCGGATTCAGCAGCTTCTGCCGCGGCTTCGGCGGCAGCCTGAACGATCTGCCGCGTCGCCTCCTTCGCCGTTCCGAAAGCCCAACCCGTCAGCTTGATCGACGTGAGCGTCGTCGTGGCAGTGAGCCCGACAAGGCTACGGATCAGACGCTTTTCGACGGATTCGACCGGCGTGATGTCCGCAGCCCAGTCGTACGATTCCGCTTCGACGATCAGGCGGTGGTCGTGCTCACTCATACTCATACTCCGACTCATACTCCGAATATTGCGAGGTGTAGGAAACCGGCAAACGAGCCCAGCACGGCCCCGTGTACGAACAACAGCCACTCGTCCTGCTTGACGGCTGAGCGTAGTAGTTCGCTGAAATCTTCCGGTGAAAGGATGCTCATGCGTTCGGTGACGAAGACACGAATCTTCTCCGACTGGCTCTCGGCGAACTCCGCGTCTTCGAAGACCCTTGGGTACAGGTCGAGCACTTCGGTGGTGGCCAGGCCGGGCAGACGCTTGTAGCTCTGCGAACCGACGGTCATCTTGACGACCGACTTTGCCCAGCCGGCGGCGTCGTCGACGGATTCGCGCAGTACCTGGTCGAGCATCCGTCGGGTTCGGTCCGAGCGGGGACCTTCGAGGAGTTCGGTGCCGATGTTCTCGAGCGTCACGACGTGATCGGCCAGGGTTTTTGCGTACCCGGCGATGATTTCGGTGCGTCGTTTGAGGAAGAGTCCCTGTCGCCACGGCACCCAACGGCTGGGTGTGATCGGCTCGAAGATCATCGTGATGCCGAGGTAGTTCACGATGTATCCGATGATCACGCCACCGATGGGAAGCACCCACCACTGCGGAACCAGGTGGAGGATTCCGACGAGCACGAAGCCCATCGGGAAACCGAAGTAGAAGCCGAAGTTCTGCATGAACCGGAGCTCTTTGTTGCCCATCGTGCGGAAGATGTCGTTGAGCAGTTTGGGATGCGAGGAGAGGTAGCGGATCACCATCAGCTTCGCGTCGATGAACTCGTCGATGTCCTCTTCGATGCGGTCGGTGATCATGCGCACGCTGGCCGGCAAGTCGTCCTCCACTTTGCGGAAGACGGCTTCCTTCACCGACGTCGGAAGGTTGTGCCAGAGCTGAGGATTCTCGGCCGTCATGATTCTGGTGACCACGCCGCGCACTTCACTGCGTGAGATGTTCACCAAGTGCTCGGCGATGCTGTCCGGATCCAGAACGCGGTAGAAGTCGGCAATGCTGCCGACCTTCGCGAGGGATTTGTCGACGGCGATCGACGCCATCTTCTCCGCCCGCGAAGGGACGATCCCTTGCCAACCGAATCGGCCGTCGCTCGTGATCGCGGGGATCACCTGGACGCGCCGGGGAAGGAACGGGAAGAGCAGTTTGAGGCCGGGCACTTTGATCCCGTGGAAGTTGATCGGCGCAAAAAGCATCAGGACGCCCGACCAATTGGTGATGTACCCGATGATTCCCGTGAACAAAGGAATGGTGATCAACTGTTCGAGCAAGTGGTCCGGCACCGTCGCACATCCTCCTCATATCCGAGAACCTCACGTTCGGACATGATTGCCGAAACTTCGCTCTTCGTGGGTGTTTCGTTGGCTACTGCTGCGCCTTCCCAGTTGCGTCAGCATAGAGGCCCGACAATTCGGGCTGTAGGTGGGTCGGAAGTTGATGTAACCTCACGTACATGGTCAGTATTGCGCACAGCACGACGACGCCGGTTCTCTTCCGGCGCATCGTTTAGCAACTGCTGACCGAGCCCTTTCAGCCCCGGGAGTTATCGCCCCGGGGTTTTCTTGTTTCTTCGCTCCGTGTGCGTCTCCCCTTGAACGATTTGGAGAGCTCTCATGAGCGTTGACCACCGTGAACTCGGGCGCGAGCTGGAGTTTTTCGCCACCACCCCCATTGTCGGAGCAGGCCTCCCACTCTGGTTACCGGACGGCGCGATCATCAGGAGCGAACTCGAAAAGTTCGCCGCCGAGCAAGCAGCGCGATCCGGGTGCCGGAGTGTCTATACCCCCGTTATGGCGAAGAAAGAGTTGTACGAGAGATCTGGGCATTGGTCCAAGTTCTCGGACGACATGTTCCCTGAAATGAAGATAGGCGGAGAGTCCTTTCTCCTTCGTCCGGCTAACTGTCCTCATCACGCTCAGGTATTCGCCGCTCGCGGTCGTAGTTATCGCGAGCTACCTTTCCGCGTTCGTGAACTCGGATCGATGTTTCGTAGCGAACTCTCCGGAGTTCTCAGCGGATTGAGTCGAGTCCGACAGATCAATCTCGACGACGCACATGTCTTCTGTAGTCGTCAACAAGTGCAAGCGGAAGTGATCGTGGCGCTCGACGCGATCGAGCGCTGCTACTCGACTCTGGGGATTGCCGAACGGGGGTACCGACTCTCGATCAGAGGGGGAGAGGGGCAGTACCTCGGCACCGACGAGCAGTGGGCGGACGCCGAGGATCACCTTCGCGGAGCACTGAATGCACGCTCGATCGAGTACGTGGAAGCGAAGGGAGAGGCAGCGTTCTACGGTCCCAAGATCGACGTCCAAGTGCGAGACGCGCACGGCCGCGAGGAAACACTCTCCACCGTCCAACTCGACTTCAATCAACCGGAGCGGTTCGACCTCGAGTACACCGCTGAGGACGGATCCAAGGCTCGCCCCGTCATGATCCATCGGGGCTTGCTCGGGTCGATGGAACGCATGACTGCGCTCTTGATCGAAAGGTTCGAAGGACGGATGCCGCCGTGGCTGGCACCCAACCAAGTCTCGATCCTGCCCGTCGGCGACCGACATCGGGATGCGGCCGAGCGTTTGCGGGCTGATCTCGAGGCTCACGATGTTCGAGTGGCGATCGCAGCTGACGGATCGTTGGGACGTCGCATCCGCGAGGCGCGCACTCACCGTGACCCGTACATCGCGGTGATCGGGGACAACGAGGTGCACGGCGGCACCGTCGACGTTCTGGTCCCCGCGCGTGGTGGGCGGGCGGAGGTCGACGCGGGTGTGTTTGTCGCTCAGGTGGTCTCGGGCATCGCGGAGCGTGCCCTGCTTCCGGCAGACTTCTAGCCGACGGGTAACTCGTGCAGGGCGCGCACCAGTGGCGCGAGTTCAGGCGTTTTGCATGCCTCGTCGAGCGCGGCCTCGAGGGTGGCGTCGTGCGTCGGCCGTGCGCTTTCGAGAAGCTCGCGGCCGGCCGGCGTCAACTCGGTGTAGATGCCTCGACGGTCGTCGGCGCACAGGATGCGCGTCAGTAGTCCTCGATCTTCGAGTCGGTTCACCAAGCGCGTCGTGGCGCTGCTGCTCAGTGCGGCAGCGCGGGCCAGCTGGGCCATGCGCATGTGCCAGCCGTCCTGGCGGCTCAGCGCGTCGAGCACGGTGTATTCGACGACGGACAGTTTGTGCTCACGCTGGAGCGCGCGTTCCAGTTCGGTGTCGAGGGCGCCGTGCAGTGCTGCGAGCGTGCGCCACCCTTGCGAACGGATTTCGACGGCGTCGTCGGCGATCCCCATGTGATTCTCCTTGTCCGTTTCCTGCGGCTCCAGGTTACCAGCTTGCGCATGTAGCGCGCGCGTGCAACTATTTATAGCGCGCTTGCAACTACTGCACACGCCCGCTAACGGCTTACGCGTAAATCTGTGAAAGGAACATCGAGATGCCATTGGGTCTCATTGCCCTCGCTATGGGCGGGTTCGGAATCGGCCTCACCGAATTTGTCATCATGGGCCTCCTGCCCGAGGTCTCAGCCGACTTCGAGGTCACCGAGTCCGTCGCGGGCTACCTGATCTCGGGCTACGCACTGTCGGTGGCGATCGGTGCGATCCTCCTGACCGCTGCCGTCACTCGCTTCGAGCGCAAGAAAGTCCTTCTCTCGCTCATGGTGCTGTTCATCATCGGCAATCTGATGTCCGCGCTCGCGCCGTCGTACGAGGTCATGATGGGCGGCCGCATCGTCGCGGCGCTGTGCCACGGTGCATTCTTCGGAATCGGTTCGGTGGTTGCCGCCGACATGGTCGCGCCTAACAAGCGCGCCGGCGCCATCGCGATGATGTTCGCGGGCCTGACCATCGCCAACGTCCTCGGCGTTCCGTTCGGCACGCTGCTGGGCCAGCAACTCGGGTGGCGCTCGACGTTCTGGGCCATCACCGTCATCGGCGTCATCGCCCTGATCGGAATTGCAGCACTCGTCCCGACGACACCCGCCAGCACGACCGGCGGCGGATTGCGCGGAGAGTTGGGGGCGTTCCGCAACAAGCAGGTATGGCTCTCGATCGTCATCACCATCCTCGGCTACGGCGGAATGTTCGGAGCGTTCACCTACATCGCCTTCACCCTCACCGAGGTGACCGGCTTCGCGACGTCCAGCGTTCCGTGGCTGCTCATCCTCTTCGGCTCGGGCCTGTTCGTCGGTAACTTCCTCGGCGCCAAGGCGGCCGACCGTTCGCTCACGAAGGCGCTGGTCTGGATTCTCGCGATCCTGACCGTCGTTCTGATCGTGTTCGCCGCCACCGCGGAGAGCAAGGTCATGACTGTGATCTCGCTGTTCTTCATGGGCGCCTTCGGTTTTGCGACGGTTCCCGGCCTGCAGATGCGGATCATGAACTACGCGTCGGCCGCACCGACCATGGCGTCGGGTGCCAACATCGCCGCCTTCAACGTCGGCAACGCACTCGGGGCATGGCTGGGCGGAATCACCATCGCTGCGGGGCTCGGCTTCACCTCCCCGATCTGGATGGGAGCGGCAGTCACCGTCGCCGGTCTGCTGGTTCTGATCGTCGCGGCGAAGATCGACCGCCCGGCAGCGTCAGAGCAGTCGGCGCCGAGCACCTCGCTGCATCCGACCGCAGCCTGAACCCAGCCACCGCGCGGGTCAGGTGAGTCGGAATTCGGCGGTCACCCCGGAGAAGGGCGTGATCGCGCCGGTACCCCGAGCCTTCGACGCACCGAAGTGTTGGACTCGATACGTACCCGCCGGAGTATCGGCCGGAACATCCCACGTGATGCGTACGACGGAACCGTTGCTCCCGACCCGGCGCCAGTGCAGTTTGGTGGACCAGTCGTTGTCGTCGGCCACGCGCGTCCAGGATCCGCCGGTATTGCGTTGGATCTCGTAGAAGGTCCCGTTTCGGTGAGTGTCGTTCTTGGGGTGGCCGGTGACGAACTCGACGGCAACCTGTCCGCCTGGTGTGCTGTCGCCTGGCTGGACGGTCGCATCGCCGAATTGTGTTCCCGGCAAAGGTTCGTCGAAGTCGACGCCAGGTCCGAAGCTGGGTTGGAACCCGGACAGGTCGGCCGGCGCGGGGCCGCGAGGAGGTTCGGTGCCGTCGCGCATCGCGGCTGCGAGAGCGGCGTACCCCTGCTGATAGGCAGGCAGTGTGTAACGGCCGAACATCGTCGAGCCGCCCTCGTACTGCTGCGAATCGTATTCCTGTGGGGTGGTGCAGTAGCTCGAGTACGAGTTCGCG
This sequence comes from Rhodococcus sp. IEGM 1306, assembly GCF_036541985.1. Taxonomy (NCBI): domain Bacteria; kingdom Bacillati; phylum Actinomycetota; class Actinomycetes; order Mycobacteriales; family Nocardiaceae; genus Rhodococcus; species Rhodococcus sp. IEGM 1306. The sequence continues at coordinate 357,872 of NZ_JAZHFF010000003.1, read as the reverse complement.
TAGCCCTGGAAGATGACGTTCTCGAGGGGAACCCCAAGCTCGTCGGCGACGGTTCGACGCACTCGTAATCCGGAGACGATGGTGAATTCCGCAGGGCCCCCGACGATGTAGAACTGGCCGATCCGCAGGATCTGGATCTTCAGTACGTTCGGTACCCATCCGCCCGGTGGCAACAGGCCGACCGGAACGACTACGAGCTTGGGGGCCTGTGCATCCTGAAGCCATTGAGGCACAGGGGCATCCATGCCGCCCAAGGCGTCGATCATGGGGTTCCTGGTGCCCTCGGGGAAGATCGGAATTGCCGGTCCGTCCTCGACGCTTCCGGCGCTCATCGCCGCGCCGATCGCTGCCGGCGCGGTGCGATGCTCGCGCCCATCCGGAGTGAATCTCCCACTCACCACCTGATTTGCCATGTCCAGGTACATGATCCGACTGTCGACGCCACCGGTGACGGTTTCGGACGCCGCGTGGAAGGCAGTTTGAGCCGCCGCGACCTGGCGCAGTCCGATGATGCGTGCGTTCTCGAATTCGTCGTCGGTCGGTCCACGTCCGGGTTCGAGGAAGAGGTTGGGTGACATGTCGCCGCTGTTGGTCTGCGGAAATGCGGCGATGAAGCTGGTGTCGCCGTCGAGGTAGCGCACGCCCTGGTCGTCGTGCTCCCAGAAGTACGCCGCGGCGCCCTTGTTGTCGCCGGAGATGAGATGGTTCTCGTTCGTGAGCGAGGCGCAGTGGGTGGCGAACCAGTTGATCGCCCCGATGTCTTTGCTGCCCCGGCTGATTCGCATGACCCGCATGTGGTGATCGTTGCCGCCGGGGTAGTAGGCCTTGTCCTCTTCGGGATTGAGATCGAACGCCACTCGTGATCGGTTGACGCTCGCGTCGGTGAGATCGGACCGGCCGAAACGTACCGTGCCGGGCGCCAGGTTCTCGTGGGCAGCGCTGATCGCCTCGACCATGCCGTTGACCTCGGCTTCGAACACTTGCAATTCGAAGCCGAGAACTGCGAGGTTGTAGGCGTAGTTGTGCGAGGCCCCACCACATGCCGCGTGTGAATGGATGGCCGTCAACATGACGTTGCGTTCGGTGTAGATATCGCCGAATTTTCCGGCCAGCCGGCGCAGAACCTCGTCGTGCACGGACTGGAAGATCATGCAGTTGTCGACGCAGACGTAGACGACCCGCGACCCGCCGGACTCGAAGATGAAGGCGCGTGCGCGCATTCGCTGGTGCAGACCTTCGGCGCGTTGGTCGAAGCTCGAGTAGCCCATCATGCCGACTTCGGCGACCGGTCCGGTCACATCGGAGATCCCGACGCCCACCTGCAACGACGACGACTTGTCGGTACGTGCGGGTGAAACGGTGCGTGCCGGCGAAGCTGCGACGGCCTGGTTCGTCGACAGAGCGGCGAGCGCAGGTGCGGCGGCAGCGCCTGCCAGTACGGTGCGTCGGGTGATCTGCACGAGTGTCCTTTCGGGCGGTCTGACGCGAGTTGGTCAACCGTCCAGGAGTGTAGCCCGAGTCACACGTGACCGAAAGGGGTGCCGTCGGCTGACACTCAGATCGCTGTCGCCTCCCCGAACGTCATCGCCAGGTTCTTGATGGTCGTGGTCATCAAGGCCCGGCGGGGGAGTCCGAGTTTCCGAAGCTCCGCCGCCATCGGGTGACTGCCCAGCTGCACCTCGGCTCCACCAGGTCGCGATTTGACGCCGGTCGGCGCCATGTCCCACGACGTGCACCTGGTGACGCCGTCGAGATGTGAGTACGCGGTCAACGACATGTTGGCTCCGCCGCCCGGCACGCTGACGCCGGATTTCACACTCAACTGTGTGATGAGTTTGCCGTCGCGCGAGACGGATCCGCGCTTGACCGAGCCGACGTGCTCGGTGTCGAATTCGGCAAGCACCTTCGGGAATCCCCAGATTTCCCGGCCGGCGGCCTTGGTGAATTCGCCGTCCACCGGCAACTCGTGAATGAGCGCCCCCGCAGTTCCCGCAGCGAGTGAACGTAGATCTCCCAGCACCGAGGTTTCGGGAGGCGCAGTGTGGCTGCGCACCATGTACGTCACTCCGAATTCGTTGTACGGGCCCAGATCTCCGTCGATGTAGTCGACGAAAACCAACCCGCACAGCGCCCGACCGGGCCGGTACTGGAGCACCGTCAAGCCGGTGTAGTCGATGATCGACTGCGCGGTTGCGCTGGGTACCGAGTACAGCGCCATGAAGGCCGACGCGGTGCGAACTTCGACCGGCATCTCGACCTTCTTGCCCAGAATCGTGTAGCTCATGGCGCGACCACCCCGCGGAGTCCGTCGGAGCCGTAGACGGGTTCGAGCATCGAGCGGAAATCCGGTCCGCGGCGCAGCATTTGGCCTCCGTCGACGTTGATGATCTGCCCGGTGATCCAGGTGGATTGCGGTCCGAGGAGGAAGGAAGCGAGACCGGCGACGTCCTCGACTTCACCGACGCGTTCGAGTGGAGTGTTGGCCAGGTAGTCGTCGAGGATGGGGCCACCGTCGGTGATGAGCGCGACCAGATCCGTTCGGGTCAACCCCGGCCGAATCGCGTTGACACGAATGTTGCTGGCGCCCAGTTCGTCTGCCGCCAACCGCACCAGGTGGTCCACGCCGGACTTCGAGACGCCGTATGCGCCGAACCAGCGATGTGTGTTGCTGCTGGCGATCGACGAGATCGCGACGATGGATCCGCCGCCTCCTGCCACCAGTGCCCGGGCGCCGTGCTTGATCGTCAGCATGGTCCCTGTGACGTTGAGGTCGACGGTGCGGCGCCACGCGTCGACGTCGAGTTGCGTGACCGGGGCGATGGTTTCGTTCCCACCGGCGCAGGCCACCACTCCGTCGAGCTTTCCGGTGACGGAGACCGCCGCGGCGACAGCGGCGACGACGTCTGCCTCGATCGTGACGTCGGCGGAGGAGACGCCGACCGATCCTGCCGGATTCGACTGCCGGATCGATTCGGCAGCAGCATCCAGTTTCACTTTGTTGCGTCCGCAGATCGTCACGTGAGCGCCGGCCGCAACCAGCGAACGAGCGATGCCCAGGCCGATGCCACTACCGCCGCCGGTCACCAGTATCGATCTGCCGGTGAAAGTGGGTATGCCCGCTGAGGCGGTGTCGTCGTCCATGCGTGTCTCCTGGTCGTTGCTCCGGCGGGCGCGCGTGCTGCTTCTGGAGGTTTTCCGGTTCGGCTTCGGTGAAAACGCCCCACGCTATATAGGAACAGGTTCTACTTATTGAGGCAAGGGTTGTGCGAGAGGTGGAGTGATGGCTACCAGACCGACCGTCGATTTGATCGACGGACGCTTCTACAGCGGAGACCTCGGGAATGTGCGCGACGCGTACGCCTGGATGCGTGATCACGAGCCCGTGTACCGAGACGACGCCAACGGAATCACCGCGGCCGCGAGCTACGACGCCGTCGTCGCAGCCGAGCGGGATCCCGAACTGTTCTCCAACGCCGGTGGCATCCGCCCCGAAACGGGTCCGTTGCCGCAGATGATCGACATGGACGACCCGCAGCACCTCACGCGTCGACGCTTGGTCAACGCGGGTTTCACACGTAAGAAGGTCGAAGCCAAGGCCGTCCGTATCCGGGAGATCTGCGATCAACTGATCGACGCCGTCTGTGAGAAAGGAGAAGCCGACTTCGTCGCAGACTTGGCGGCACCGCTGCCTATGGCCGTCATCGGCGACATGTTGGGTGTCCGTCCGGAAGAACGCGCGTTGTTTTTGCGGTGGTCGGACGATCTGGTGAAAGCACTGGGAAGCAACGCTTCCCCGGAGCAGCTGCAAGCCATGATGACTGCGTATGTCGACTTCACCGCGTACATGATGCGAGCCATCGCCGAGCGGAGGAGCGAGCCGGCCGACGATTTGGTGAGCACGTTGATACACAGTGAGGTCGACGGTGAGGCTCTCTCCGATCAGGAAATCGTCAACGAGTCCCTACTGATTCTCATCGGCGGTGACGAGACCACGCGGCACGTCCTGAGCGGTGGCATGGAACAGCTGCTGCGTCATGCGGACCAGCATCGGGAACTGGTCGACGATCCCGATGCCATTCCTCTGGCGATGGAAGAGATGCTGCGGTGGTCGTCGCCGATCAAGAACATGGCTCGAACCCTGACACGTGATACCGATTTCTTCGGTGCGCAGCTGAAGGCAGGCGAGAAAATGCTGCTGCTCTTCGAGTCTGCAAATTTCGACGAATCCGTGTTCGTCAACGCCGAACAGTTCGATATCGGCCGCACACCGAACCCACACGTGGCCTTCGGCTTCGGAACTCACTTCTGTCTGGGCAATCAGCTGGCCAGGCTCGAGGGAAGAATCATGTTCGAGCAACTGTTCGCCAGGCTGCCGGACCTGGAACTTGCCACCGACGCGCCGTTGCCGCGGCGTGCCGCCAACTTCGTGTCCGGACTCGAATCGATGCCGGTGCGGTTTACCTCTTCTGCCCCGTCAGCCGGGTAGTTGGCAGTTGGGCGGCGCAGCATCCTCGGAGAGGGGGCTACCCGTCGGATTGACGTAAATGACCTCGAGCACCAATGGTGTTGTCTGAGAGTTGTTTCCGATGTGCACATGATCAGAACCGCTGGGTTCGATCAACGTATTTCCAGCGCTGTATATCCCGTCGACGGAGCAATCGGATCGGTAGTGGCTCAGCGTGCCCTGCGCGATCAGTGCGTAGAGCGTCCCGTCGTGGAAGTGCCAACCGGTGGAACCACCGGGGTCGATGGTGATCTGGCGCAGGATGTAATCCTTGCCGTCGAAAGTCGCCTGCCCGAGGATTTCACCGTGCACCCCTGTGCTCGGTGTTGCCGACGCATTGATCGGCGTCAGAGACAGCCCGATCGCTGCGGACACTGCAAGCAGAACCTGATGGCGTTTACGCATGAGCGGCCCTCCCAGACGGATGTGCTCCTGAGTGTCCTCCGTCGATGCCCGGTTTATCCCAGTTTTCGTGGATCCAGCACGGTGAAGGTAGAGGTGTGTCTCCTAGGGGCGGTTACGCTCGAGCCATGCAGCGAGTCGCGACGAGGCGCCGGAGCCAGCCGCCGCCTGCGCGCAGATCGTCAGGGCTGAAGAACCGGAGCTGGTGATCTGGTCGTCGATCTGGCCGGATCGCCCCGACGCCGTCATCCGATTCGATATCGAGGCGCTCAGGTTCACTTTCGGCCAGTAGCGCCAGGCGCTGTGGCGGTATGACCAACAGGAGCGGTTTCGAGACGAAAGCAATGGGGTCGGATTAGACGTGGATGACGGTTGGCTGTTCGTATTCAGCCAAATCGCAAGCGACGGAACAGCTTCTACCGCCCTGCCATCGCCCACTGTCCGCTGTGTGATCTAGATGCCGAACAGGCACGGCCAGTGCAGTGAAACTGAGATTCACGGGCGCGTCACTCAGCCTGCAAGTGGTTCGATCGTCCGGAGGACGTCTACAAGGTGGTCTTGCATGGCCTTCCTGGCGCGTGCGGGATCTCGGTCCACGATGGCGTGGAAAATTTTCCGATGCGCATTTACTGATTGCTGCATGCGTTGCTCGGTTTGGAACATGGTTTGCCGTGACGGCGCCATCCATTCGTTTGTCTCGTTCACGAGCTTCCGGAGCATGGGGTTGTGGGCCAATCTGGCGATTGCGAGGTGGAACTGAACGTCGCAGACCTGGAGTACCTGCAGTGAGGGCGGTGTCCGTGAGAGTTCGCGTTCGGAGGTTTCCAGGGGCTCACGTAGTACTTCGATTTCGGACGGTCGATGGCGCACCGCCGCGCGTTCGGCGATCGGCGGCTCGACGACGGACCGAAGATCCATTACTTCGCGAACCGTTCTCTGATCGCTACTCATCACGCCGAAAATGCTGCCCTCGGCGAGCGCCCGCATTTCCACGGGGGCGACGATCCGCCCCGCCCGCGGCTTCCGCGTTACGTAGCCACGCAGCTCCAGGTCTTGTAGCGCGTGGCGTATCGAGTTCCGTGAGGCGCCGAGCATAGTCATCAGCTCCCGTTCGCTGGGAAGTTTAGATCCCGGTCCAACTCGGCCACTGTCGATCAGTTGGGCGATACGCCCGCTCAGGCGTTCGGGCACCGAAGCGCCGGTGATATCGATCTCGGACCATGCTGTCACTTCGACCCGCCTCTCCGTCTGGTCCCACCAAAATACCAGTGGTGCTGCGTTTCTCCAGGTTATTGATGATAGAGCCGATAAATCTCCTCATTCTCCTTGACTATCTGGTCCTACCAGTCCTTATGATCTGAATCACTCGCGAGCGGCGGAGCTGCCTACAAACTATCGCCCCCGCTGAGTCCGCCACCCGATCGCAGTGCCGGCGCGGCAGGACATAGTTATGGAAAGGGACAACGATGACGATGGACGAAGCAGTCCAGATACCAGTCGCTCCGGAGAGTTCGACAGCTCCTAAATCGACGCTTATGTCCCACCCCCGCAGTTTGGTCACCCTGGCCGGAACCGAGCTGTGGGAAAGATTCAGTTTTTACGGGTTGCAGGTGATTCTTGCTTATTACCTCTACTACTCGCTCACTGACGGCGGGCTTGGTCTCGATGTCAATGTGGCTGTCGGCGTAGCCGGTTCCTACGGCGGTGCGATCTACGTGTCACAGATGGTGGGTGCCTGGATCGCTGACCGATTGGTAGCCCCGCGGACCGTCGTTCTCTACTCGGCCGTCTTGATCCTTCTCGGCCACCTCGTCCTGGCACTGGTTCCAGCGGTCGCCGGGGTGGCAGCGGGGTTGATCCTCATCGTGGCCGGTACCGGCGGGCTGAAAGTAAACGTGACCGCCATGGTCGGCATGCTGTACGCGGACGACGACCAACGGCGTGACGCCGGGTATTCGCTCTATTACATGGGCATTTCGCTAGGTGCGTTCCTCGGGCCAGTGCTGACCGGGGTGTTGCAGAGTTCCGTAGGCTTCCACCTCGCCTTCGGTGCAGCGGCGGTCGGAATGTTGTGCGGACTGGCTCAGTACCTTGCCGGCTACGGGAGATTGCCGGCCGCAACGCGAACGGTTCCGAACCCACTGCCACGCTCTCGCTGGGCGATGGCCGTAGCACTGGCAGTTGCTCCTGCGGCCGCGATCGCGGTGGCCGTGTTCAGCGGGGCCCTGAACCTGGACAACATCAGCACAGTCTTGACGGTCGTCATCGTCATCGCCAGTCTCGCCTATTTCGCGAAGCTGCCTTCGTCCCGGAAGACCGAAGACGTGGAACGTGGACGAATCGTCGCCTACATTCCGATGTTTCTGAGCAGTCTGCTGTTCTGGACTTTGCTGTTTCAGCTGTTCACCACGCTGGCCGTGTATGTGGATACTCGAGTTGACCTGACTGTGGGATCGGTAACGATGCCCGCTGCGTTGATCATCACCCTCGAGGGTTTGTTCGCGACCGTACTCGCGCCGCTCTACGCGCTGTCGTGGACCAAGCTCGGTGACCGGCAGCCCAACCCCGGCGCAAAGGTGTTCGGGGGGATCGCCCTACTTGCCGCCGCGATGGCAGTTTTCGCCGTGCTGGCCGGATCTACCGGGGCGACGAACTCGGTGATCGTCGTTCTCGTTGCGATGTTCCTGTTCGCAGCGGGAGAGATCGCGGTCGTTCCCTCGGTACTGTCGGCCACCGCGCAGCTGGCTCCGCGGGCGCACAAGGCGGAGATGACGGCGCTGTACTTTCTCACCATGGCCGGAGGATCGACTCTCGCCGGCCTGCTCGCCCAAACGTACGACCCGGCAACCGAATTCGTCTTCTTCAGTGTGACCGCGCTCGTATCTGTCCTCGTCGCGGCTGCTCTCTACGGCGGTTATCGAATTGCGATTGCACGGGTGCACTGACCTTTCCCTCGCACCTGCCGTCGGCAAGTACCGCGCATAAATTGCTGTTCCACCCCGGCCCGAGCCGGGGATCTAAACCAGGAGATGACAAAATGTCCGATCGTCCAAGTGGTACTCACCACGTTGCAATCGCCGCACCCCACGGCGCCGCAATCGATGCTGCTCGCACCGTTCTCGAAGCGGGTGGCAACGCCGTCGACGCGGCGGTGGCCGCCGCTGCCGCGCTGACCGTGGTGTACCCACACATGTGCAGCGTCGGCGGTGACGTGATCGCGGTCCTGCGCCGCCCGGACGGTACACAGATCTGCATCAACGCCTCAGGTGCATACGGCTCCGGATCCCCGGTCACCGAATTGTTCGAGTCGATGACATCGATGCCGATCAGCGGTCCACTGACGGTGTCGGTGCCGGGCGCGGTATCCGGATGGACGGCGCTTCTCGATACGGGTGGCTCTCTGCCCGCATCCACGGTGTTGGCACCGGCGATCAAGCTGGCAGAAGAGGGCGTCCCGGTCAGTCCCGGTCTCGCGGAGTCCATCGAGATCGAGCGTGAAAGTCTATGGGCCGATCCGGGAATGCGCGCGAAGTTCTTCCTCGACGATGGACGTCCTGTCCCGGCAGGCCACTTGCTGTTGCAACCCGAACTGGCTCGCACGCTGCGCGATCTGGCCCAGGACGGGCTCGATTCGTTTTACCGCGGCCGCACCGCCGCCCGCGTGGCATCCGGGCTGCAGAAACTGGGCGTACCCGTTACCCGCGACGACCTGTACCGGCACCACCCCACCATCGAACCACCCTTGGTTAGAGACTTCGCGGGATTCTCCGTGTCCACCGCGCCGCCGAACTCGCAGGGCTACACCCTGCTGCGGTCTCTCGGTGCCGCCTTGGTCGGCAGCCCGAGCCCGACTTCGATCGATGCCGGAGTGCTCGCCGAAATCTTCTACGACTCCGACGAACACCGAGACACTTACCTGGCCGACCCGCGCCACGCACACGTCGATATCGACGAACTGCTCACCGTGAGCAGTGACACGGCGGCGTTCGCCCAGGCCGCTGCACGGCTTGCAGGGGCACCCCGCTTGGTCTCAGCGGCAACTCCGCGCCCCGGCGGCGACACTGTGGGAATCGCGGCTGTCTCGCGCGATGGCACCGCCGTGTCGCTGATCCAGTCGGTATTCCATTCTTTCGGCTCGCAACTGCTCGAACCTGATACCGGGCTGGTGCTGCACAATCGCGCCGCATTCTTCACTCTCGACACCAACTCACCCAATCACGTCGAGGTGGGTAAACGACCCGCGCACACCCTCGTACCGGTCATAGCGACCTTTGACGACGGCACCGTCGCCGCACACGGAACCATGGGAGGGAAAGCGCAATCGCAGATCCACACCCAACTGATTCTGCGTGCGTTGAGTGGACTGAGCGCGCAGGCAACGGTGTCGGCGCCTCGGTTCATCGTCGGCGGCCTAGAGGCAGGCACAACCAACGACAAGGTGCTCATCGAGCCCACTCTCGAACAGACTGCGGTCGAACAGATCAACCGGTCCACACTCACCGTCACCACGGGGCACAAACTCGACAGCAATGCCGGGCACTCCATGGTTGCCCGCGTGACCGCCGACGGCGCCCTGGACGCCGGGGCCGATCCGCGCAGCGACGGGGCAGCGCTGGTGTTCGAGTGAGTATTACCGATACGACCACCTCCAGCACCGATCCGAACGACTCGGCGTCGCTCCCGATCGGCCGGACTGCTTGGACGGTCTCACATCAGTATTTGCAGCTGTGGCTCATGATGGTGCTGACGTTCGTGACCGGGCTGCTCGACGCAGTCGGCTACCTCGGGTTGGACCGGATTTTCACCGGCAATATGACCGGCAACATCGTGATCCTCGGAATGGGCGTCGCGGGCGAGGACAGCCTGCCAGTCGTGGGTCCACTGTTGGCGTTGGCTGCTTTCATGCTGGGGGCTGCGCTCAGCGGCGTTGTTCTGCGTCGATGCTCACCGGGGTGGAGTTCGCCGGTCACCATGGTGCTCAGTGTCGGCGTTGTGGTGTTGGTGGCGGCCGGCACCGCCCTGCTCGTCTTCCCGGTCGAGGGCAACTCGACACTCGGAGTCGCCATTGCTTGCATCATCGCCGTGCAAATGGGGGCTCAAGCCTGCACCGCGCGATTCCTGGCGGTGAAGGACATGACCACCGTCGTCGTCACCTCGACGATCACTGCGCTGGCGGGCGAATCATTCCTCCACAAAGGATTTGCCCGTCTGGTCAACCGCAGGTTGTGGGCAGTCCTTTTGATCTTCGCCGGCGCTGTCACGGGGGCTCTGTTGATGAAGACACACATCGCCGTCCCGGTCTACCTCGCGGCAATGCTCACTGCCGCCACCGTCATCATCGGGCATCTCCGGTGGCAGCATGCCTCCGGATGAAACGCGAGGTCTCCGTCACGGTTCGACCTCGACGCCGACGGGAGCGGGCGCACCCGCAGGCCGACTCCCTCGGACACGCATCTGAACTGACCGGCACCGTCAGATGAGATCTGGATTCTCGGCGTACACCTCTTCGAGGATCGACATGTCGAACAGTTGATCCGCCGTGATCTCCAGTCCCGCTTTCGACAGCGCTGCGATGTTCTGTTCGATCAGTTGGGGTGTCATCGTGAACAACCCGTTCGCTTTGGTATCTGCCGACACCACAAGATCGTTCTGTGCGGTGGCTTCCTTGATCTGTTCGTCGAGTTCCAGGTTCTGGTCCTTGCCGTAGACCTCGACGGCGAGCCGTGCCGACTCTGCCGGATCGGCGACCGCATCCTTCCAGCCCTGGATCTCGGCCTTCAGGAATGCCTTGAGCTTGTCCCTCTCGTTGTCGATGGTGGACTGGAGAACCGTGAACGATTCGGCGACCAACGGCAGGTTGTAGTCCGCGAAGAGGAAGTGGGCGTTGGGGAAACCTTTAGCGGCCAGCGTGATCGGCTCGTTGGTGACGTAGGAGACCCAACCGTCCACCTCGCCGTTCGCCAAGGGGCTCGGATCGAACTGCGCGGGCACGATCGTCATCTGGCTTTCGGTCAGGCCGTTTGCTGCCAGGAGAGCTCCGAAGACGAGCTGATTGGAATCCTGGACGCCGATCTTCTTGCCGATCATGTCCTGCGGCGAGTTGATCGGTGCCGCAGCAGAACTGACAATTGCAAACGGGTTCTTCTGGAATGTCGCACCGACGATCTTTGCGTCCAGCCCGTCGAGCACAGCGGGGGCTGTGAGCTGCGGTGCGGACATTCCGATCCAGACCTTGCCGGTGTCCAAGCCGGCTTCGACGCCGGTACCGGCTGCGCCACCTGCCACCAGGTCGACATTTCCGAACCCGGCCTCCTTGTAGTAGCCCTTGTCGAGAGCGAAGTACTCGCCGGCGAACTCGATGTTCTTGATCCAGGACAACTGCACTGCAACTGTTCCGAATTCGGAACCGTCGTCCGAGGTTCTGCCACTCGAACTGCTGGAGTCACTGCTACACGCGAGCAATGACGCGCTACCGGCGACTGCGATGCCGGTCAGCGCGGAGTATCGGAAGAAGGCCCTGCGGTCCAGCTGGCGGACGGGCTTGAATGGCGTCATGAATCGGAACACTAGGGCCAGTCGGTTTCGTTCAGTTTGCTTGGGAGACAGAGTTTGTTGAGGTCGTGTTAACAGATGTCACGACTTGCCGGCAGAAGGCCCGAAACGAGACAGGGCGATGTTTTCGAAGATTCCGACCACGGCGTAGAGGATGATCGACACCACGGTGATCACCACGATAGATGCCCACAGTTCGTTGTACTGATAGCGCGGAATGGCTTTGATCATGCTCGAACCCAAGCCTTGACCGCTACCGAGCCATTCGCCGATCAGTGCTCCGATCAAAGCGCCGGGCACTGACACCCTAGCGGCGGCGAACACCGCCGGAAGTGCGGACGGTACGGACACCATTCGCAATGCGGTCCAACGACTCCCGCCGTACGCAGCTATGAGATCTTGCGCCTGAACTGGAGCGGCACGTAGACCGACCATGATCATGACCAGCGCCGGGAAGAACACCACTATCGCAACCATGACCGTCACACCCACGATTCCGCGGCCGAATATCAGGACGATGATCGGGGTCATCGCAACGAGAGGAACAGATCGTAGAAGCATTGCAACGGGCATGAAAGTCTGTTCGACAGTGCGGGAAACGACGAAGATCGATGCCACCATGAGCGCGGCAGTCATTCCGACGGCAAAGCCGACACCGGCGTCGCGCAGAGTGATGAACAGATTGTCGATGATGCCCGAACGAGCGTCAGCAGATTTAGGGCCGGAGAACAAATACTCCCAGACGTCGGCCGGCGTCTTTCCCACACGCGGACCCACCTGGGGGAAGGCATTGAGGAAGACCGCCCAGATGACAAGCAACAGGGCCGAGGCGATGGCAATCGGAGCGAGGAATCTCAATGTTCCTCGGACCGCGGTCATTTCCGTGCTCCCGGAGCGCTTGTCCACGGGGTGACGAGCCGGGCGATCGCTGCGACGACGGCATATCCCAGGCCGGCGAGCAAGGCGGCGGCGATGGCCATTCCCCACGTTCGCGGGACGTTGTACGACGTCTGAGCGGCTGTGAGTGCGACGCCGATCCCGCTGTCCACCCCGCCGAGATACTCACCGAGGATAGCGCCGAGTACAGCGGAAGGTGCGGCAATCTTGAGAGCGGCAAAGGTACTCGGAAGTGCGCTCACCAGTTGAACTTTGGTGAACTTCTGCCAACGCCCACCGCTGTAGGCGGCGACGAGATCGAGGCTCGTCTTGTCTGCCGATCTCAGGCCTGCGAGTGTGCCGACCATCGTGGTGAAGAAGCAGTACATCGCGGCGAGGAAGATTGTGGGGGTCCGGCCGCCGAAGACGACCAGGATGATCGGGCCGAGCGCCAACAGCGGTGTGCAGTAACTCAGGATCGCCAATTGTGTGGCCAATCCCTCGATAGGCGGAATGAGAACGACCAGCACGGCAAGCGTGATCGCCAGCAGATTTCCCCAGATAAAGCCCTGCAGCGCACCGGAAGCCGTGACGGTGAAATTGGGTCCGTACAGTGACCAGCCGTCGTCGAACATCGTCGACACAACCACCCACGGCGTCGGAATCGTGCCTCCCGCAACACCGGCCGCCGCGAGAATCCACCAGAGTGCGATCAGTCCGCAGATACCGACTGCACCGCCGAACCACGTCGGACGCTTCAATCGGATCCGGCGCGGCGCTGATGGCTGCGCCGCCGCGGTCGCGACGTTCTCGATATCGGTAATGGTCATGCGACGCCTGCTTTTCCGAAGAGCAGGCCGGAGAGGTAGCCGTGGATCTCGTGGAACTCAGGTGTCCGCATCATCTCGGGTGTCCGTGGGCGCGGCAGGTCGATCGGCACGACTTCGAGGACGCGTCCGGGCCGCGGCGTCATGACGGCGACGACGTCGGAGAGGAACACAGCCTCGGCGATACCGTGCGTCACCATCAATGTGGTCGCCGGTTTCTCGGTCCAGATTCTGAGCAATTCGATGTTGAGCCGTTGCCTGGTCATATCGTCCAGTGCGCCGAAAGGCTCGTCGAGTAGCAGGACACTCGGCTTGACCACGAGCGATCGTGCGATCGACACACGCTGACGCATACCGCCGGACAATTGGGCGGGCTTGGCTTTCTCGAATCCTTCGAGGCCGACGAGCGCGATCAGATCGGCTATCAGCTCGGGGTCGGGATCGATGCCGGCAACCTGCAGCGGCAGTTTGATGTTGGAGGCCACTGTTCGCCACGGCAGCAAAGCCGAATCCTGGAAGGCGATTCCGAGTTCGCGGCGCTTGCGTAACTCGGCGGGCGACTGTCCGTTGACAAGTGCTGTTCCCGACGTCGGAGTATCGAGGCCGGCAAGGATGCGGAGAACGGTGGACTTCCCGCATCCGGACGGCCCGAGCAGAGACAGAAAGGAGCCTTCGCTGGTTTGAAGGGACACGTCGGTCAGCGCGGTCACCGACCGACGACCCATCTCGAAGGTCTTGCCGAGGCCGGAGATGTCGAGACCGGTTCCAGCGGGGCGAGGTGTGGTGACGGGACTGGTCATTCCCGCACAGTACGAACGTCCGGTTGCGGTCATGTTGCCTGCGCGTCACCGCTGCGTGAGGCTGGTTCGGCGTCTCCTGTCACAGCGCCGTGGTGAGATGGACGTTTGGACGGAGTGAGGGGAGCGAAGATTGCTGAAGTTGTACCGGGCCGAGCGTTCGGACACCTTGGTCTCGGCGTTGGCCAAGCTCCTCCGTACACCGCTGTCGGATCCCTTCGCCCGAGAAACTGTTGCGGTGCCGGCCAAGGGCGTCGAGCGTTGGCTCAATCAGCGGCTGTCCTCCCAGCTAGGCACGTCCGGGCCGTCAGCAGTGGACGGAATTTCTGCGAACATCGCGTTTCCTTCACCCGCGCGCCTGGTCGCGGAGTCCGTGGCCGCGGTCAGTGGAATCACGGCTGACGACGACCCATGGTCGCCGACGCGATTGGTGTGGACGGTTCTCGATGTGATCGACGAGTCCCTCGGCGAGCCCTGGTGCGGAGTCCTGGCGAAGCATCTCGAAGGACATCGTGAAGGTCGACGGTTTGCCTCCGCTACGCACGTCACCGAACTCTTCCGCAGTTACGCCGCGCAACGCCCACAGATGCTGATCGACTGGGCCGCCGGGCGGTTGACCGACGGACACGGATCGGCACTGTCGGAGGATTTCGAATGGCAGGCACGCCTGTGGTGCATCGTCGCGGACAAGATCGACGTTCCGGGGCCGGCAGAGCGACTGGGGCACGTGAGCAGCGCGCTGGTCGAGGACCCGGCCTTGGTCGACCTGCCGGAACGTCTGTCGGTCTTCGGGCCGACACGGCTGCCGGTCGATCAGCGAATGATCTTGAGCGCACTCAGCGCGAATCGGGACGTGCACATCTGGCTTCCGCACCCCAGCCCCGCGCTGTGGGCCACGATGAGCTCGCGCATGCAACCTCGAAGCGAGAGCACCATCCGACGTTCGGAAGACGGGTCGGCGCTGATATCCGCCAATCCGTTGCTGTCGAGCCTCGCTCGCGACGTTCGTGAACTTCAGATCAGCCTCGGTGCCGTCGAGTTCGAGACGGTGCATCTTCCCGAACCAGCCGGCCCGAAATCCCTCCTGGCGACGGTCAAAGCCGATGTCATCGCCGATCGTGCTCCCAGCGTTTCAGCGGAACCCGATGGGACAGTACAGGTTCACGCGTGCCACGGGCCGGCACGGCAGGTCGAGGTGCTCCGCGAATGTCTGCTCCGATTGTTCGAGGACGACCCGACATTGCAGCCGCGCGACGTACTCGTGATGTGCCCGGACGTCGAAACGTATGCACCCTTGGTTCGTGCAGCGTTCGGGCAAGGAGTCCATGGCCACCCCGGGCATCTTCTTCGAGTAAGGCTGGCAGACCGCGGATTACGTCAGACCAATCCTGTCCTGGCTGTTCTCGGCTCTCTTCTCGACCTGGCCGACGGCCGGGCCACAGCCAGTGAGGTTCTCGACCTTGCCGCGACCGAGCCTGTCCGCACACGTTTTTCGTGGGGCGACGACGAGTTGGAAAGACTGCGGGAATGGACGACGGAAGCGGGTGCTCGCTGGGGAATCGGTAGTCGGCAGCGTGCAACATTCGGTCTCGACGCATTTCCGCAGAACACCTTCAACACCGCCATGGACCGAATCTTGTTGGGGGTCAGCGCGGACGAATCGGAAAATGCCTGGTTGGATCTCGCGCTGCCACTCGATGACGTGGACGGCACCGACATCGACCTGAGTGGACGTTTCGCAGAGTTCGTCGATCGCCTGGCCGTCTCGCTTCGCGATCTTGCCGGCCCACATTCGCCCGCCGAATGGCTTCGTGTGCTGATGCGGGCCCTGGATCTGCTGACCGACACAGCGCCCGCTGATTCGTGGCAGAGCGCAGGGGCTCACCGCGAACTGGCAGCTGCTGTCGAATTCGGCGGAGAGACGGTGTTACGTCTGGCTGATGTTCGCGCGATGCTCTCGCGAAGCCTCGCGGGCAGACCTACGCGCGCCAACTTCCGAACCGGCGAACTGACGGTGTGCACGATGGTTCCGATGCGTTCGGTGCCGCATCGCGTGGTCGTGCTGATCGGGCTCGACGACGAGGTGTTCCCTCGAACCGGTGGAGTCGACGGCGACGACATCTTGTCCCGTGATCCCGTTGTGGGGGAGCGTGATCTGCGCAGTGAAGACCGGCAACTGCTTCTCGACGCCGTGATGTCTGCGGGTGAGCATCTGATCTTGTTGTATACCGGTGCCGATCCGGTCACCGGTGTCGTCAGACCGCCGGCGATCCCCCTCAGTGGCCTCCTCGACGTACTCAGTGCGACGGTGGGTCCGGAAGCGATCAACGGAGTGCTGACACGACATCCGTTGCAGTCGTTCGACAATCGAAACTTCTCGCCGGATCAGCCGTTCAGCTTCGACACGGCAGCGCTGGCCGGTGCGAGGGCTGCCTCCGGAACACCGGTCGAATTGCCGACAGTTCTGTCGGCCGAGCTACCAGAGGTGCATCCGAAGGAAGTGAACCTCGCCGACCTGGTGAGCTTCCTCGTACATCCCGCGCGTGGTTTTCTGCGCCAACGCCTCGGCGTCCGGGTACCGGAACTCGACGACGACATCGCGGATTCGCTGGCAACCGAGCTCGATCCACTGTCCACCTGGGCTCTGGGTGATCGAATGCTTCTCTCGCGCTTGGCTGGTCGGAACTCTGCAGATTTCCGTGCAGCGGAGTGGCGCCGCGGTACTTTGCCGCCTTACAACCTGGGCGCCACGGTTCTGGGCAACGTCGAATGGGTGGTAGATCAGATTGCCGGACTTGCCTTGCCGCACTTCGACGGCGACTCCGAAGCCGTCGACGTGGACATCGACCTCGGTGACGGGCATCGTCTCACCGGAACGGTAACCGGGGTGCACGGCAATTCAGTGGTGCGGGCGTCGTATTCCTCACTGGCGCCTAAACATCGGATGACGGCCTGGATCAACCTGCTCGCTCTGAAAGCGCACGGACGACCCGGAGCGCTCGATGCAGTCTCCATCGGACGGGGTCGGGGAAAGATCGCAGCGGCACGGTCGGTGCTCGATGCGCCAGTCAATGCGATCGAGATCCTGCAGCAATTGGTGGACCTACGGGAGCGGGGACTGCATCGCCCGCTGCCGATGTGGGCCGCTACCTCAGCCGAATACGCGCGCCGACGCTTTGGCGGTGAATCGGTCGACGATGCGACAAACGGTGCGGACACCCAGTGGACCGGGCAGTACGGCGAGATGATCGATCCAAGCAACGCTTATGTTTTCGGAGAAGCTCGAACACTTGCGGAGCTTTCCGCGGACCCGCCGTCGGACGACGAGTTCGTCTGGGCCGAGGAACCGACTCGGTTCGGAGTTCTCGCCCGACGGCTGTGGGATCCGTTGCTGACCAACGAAAGAGCGGAGTAACCCGTGGACTTCGATCTCTTGGGGCCACTGCCTACCGGCACTACGGTGTTGGAAGCGAGCGCCGGAACCGGCAAGACCTACGCGATCGTCGGACTCGCGACTCGTTGTGTTGCCGAAGGTCTCGCCGACATATCGCAAGTTCTGCTGGTGACATTCAGTAGGGCCGCCACTCAGGAACTTCGTGAGCGTGCAAGAGAACGGTTCGCCGGAGTGTCTGCAGCACTGGTTGATCCGGAGACTGCGAGGCGGTCGGACGATGATCTGGTGGCGTACCTCGCAACGGCGGACGACGAGGAGATCGGTGTGCGGCGTCGTCGACTCCTGCGCGCTCTCGCGGAGTTCGACGCCGGTACCATCACGACCACCCACAGTTTCTGCCAGCGGATGCTCGACGGCCTCGGTATCGCCGGGGAACGTGAGCCGGACACGACTTTCGTGGAATCGGTCGACGACCTGATCAGTGAAGTCGTTTCGGATTTGTACCTCAGCCGCTACAGCCGAACGGACTCGTCTCCACCGTTCTCCACGAAGGACGCGCTGGCTATTGCCCGAAGCGCAGTCGGCGATGGTCAGGCAATTCTCGAACCCGACGGCGAGGAGGAGACCGCGCCCGGTCAGCGAGTCCTCTTCGCGGATGCTGCTCGTCTCGAGGTCGAGCGACGTAAGCGAACCAAAGGAATTCGCGACTTCAACGATCTCCTGACGCTGTTGCACGGCGTATTGACCGATCCGGAATACGGTCCCGTCGCGTGCCGTCGGGTGCGCGAAAAGTTCGAAGTCGTGCTCATCGACGAGTTCCAGGACACCGATCCACTGCAGTGGGACATCCTGAGGTTGGCCTTCCACGGTCACACCACACTTGTCCTGGTCGGTGATCCCAAGCAAGCTATCTATGCGTTCCGCGGGGCAGAAGTTCTGAGCTATCTCGATGCGGTCGATCAGGCTGATGCGCACCAGGAGTTGACCACCAATTGGCGTAGCGATCCAGGGTTGTTGGCGGCACTCGAACACCTCTACGGCGGTGCCGCACTCGGCAACGAAGGCATCGTCGCGCATCCAGTGGAGGCTTCGCACAAGAAGTCTCGGTTGTTCGGCCCGGTGCCGATGCGTGTACGCCATCTGCCGCGAACCGGAGCCGGACCGCTCAATCGTTCAGGATTTCCGGCTGTAGGCAGACTTCGCAGTCGCGTCGCGGACGACGTCGCAGCAGACGTGGTCGGGCTCCTGGGCAGCGATGCCCGCTTGGCCGTCGACGGTGATCCTCGCCCGGTCGAGCCGGGGGACGTCGCGGTGTTGGTGCGCACCCACAAGCAGGTGGCGATGATCCGTGATGCCCTCGATGCCGTAGGTGTACCTTCCGTATTGACCGGCGGGTCCAGTGTTTTCGCAACACCCAGTGCGACGCAGTGGCTGTGGCTGCTGCAGGCGATCGAACAGCCGCACCGGTCGGATCGCGTCCGGTTGACCGCGCTCTCGCCGATTTTCGGACGCACCTCCGAAGAACTGGACGCCGACGGAGACAACGTCGTGGCGGAACTGGCGGGTCAATTGCGCTCGTACTCCGGGTTGTTCGCACGCGTCGGGTTCGCGGCCGTGTTCGAAAGGATCTCCGCCGAAACGAATCTGGAGAAGCGTGTACTCGCGGCTCCGTCCGGCGAACGAGATTTCACCGATCTGCGGCACGTCGCACAACTCCTCGGTCGCGTCGCCACCGAGGAAGCGTTCGGGTTGAGCGCACTGGTTCGCTGGCTTTCCGACCGGATCAAGGATCCGACGTCCGGGAGTGCGACCGACAGAAGCCGTCGCCTCGACAGTGACGCTGCCGCAGTGCAAATCGCAACCGTGCACGCCACCAAAGGGCTGGAGTTCCCGATCGTCTACGTCCCGTTCAGTTGGGAGAGCGTGGGCGGCTTCAACTCGCCGACGCAGCTGTTGCACGATCCGGAGGGGCGCCGCATCCTCGACGTCGGTGGGCAGGAAGGTCCGGGGTACAACGCCAGGAAGACTGTTGCGGAAGCCGAGGAAGCAGGCGAAGAACTACGACTGCTGTACGTGGCGCTGACCCGAGCACAGTGCCAACTCGTGCTCTGGTGGGCACCCAGCTACGGGACCTCCCGCTCGCCACTGCACCGGTTGATGCTCGGACGTACGCCCGGCATCGCCGAACCTGCTCGGGTAGTGAAGGTGCTCGACGACGGTACGACCGCAGCACGACTCGCGACGTGGCCGGCAGCAGCATCCGACGTGATCTCGGTGGAACCGGTAGGTCCACATCCACCGTCGCTCGTCCTGTGGTCCGGTGCGGCCGCGGAAGCGACCGAACTGGCCGCGGCGCGTTTCGATCGAGACCTGGACACTCTGTGGCGTCGTACGTCGTACTCGGCACTGACCGCCGGAGCGCACCACGCGGTCACGAGCACCGACAGTGAGGTAGAGGATCCCGAAAAGGACGACGAGCCGGAGGATTCCGTAGACATCGGGACTGTCACCCCTTCGCCCCTGGAGGCGCTGGCTTCACCGATGAACGGCCTTCCGGCGGGCGCCGCATTCGGCACGCTGGTGCACGAGGTGCTCGAGGTGGTGGACACGGCTGCCTCAGACCTGAGAGCGGAACTCGGTATGCGCTGCGCGGAGGCGGTCTCGGTTCGGGCGGCCGAGGTCGACTCCGAAGCACTCGCGGATGCGTTGTTACTGGTGATGCAGACTCCACTAGGATTCGGAACCTTGGCCACGATCGCGCCGAACGATCGCCTTCCCGAACTCGATTTCGAACTCCCACTGGCCGGTGGCGACGATCCGGTGTCGATGAGTGTCACACTTCGCGGAGTGTCGGAACTGTTGAGGCGCCACCTTCCCTCCGACGACATCCTTGCGTCCTACGCCGACCATCTCGACCGCGTCGAGACGTCACCGATGCGAGGGTTCCTGACGGGCAGTATCGACGCCGTCCTCCGGATCCCGGGCCCGTCGTTCGTGATCGTCGACTACAAGACCAACCGGCTCGGCCGCGGCGATCTGACGGCTGCCAACTACACGCGTGAACTCATGGCGACGGAGATGATGCGCTCGCACTATCCCTTGCAGGCGTTGCTGTATTCGGTTGCGCTGCATCGGTATCTGCGGTGGCGACTGCCCGACTACGATCCGCATCGCCATCTCGGAGGAGCGCAGTATCAATTCGTGCGTGGGATGCTCGGCCCGGACAGTCCGCCGGAATGTGGTGTATTCGAATGGAAACCGCCTGCTCAGCTGACGCTTGAACTATCGGATCTGCTGGCCGGTCTCGATGCGTCCAACACGGCAGGGGAGAAGGCCCGATGACCGAGGCGCAATTGGCGCAGCGCGCCAAAGGGATCGTGCGAATCTTCAACGAAGCTGGGGTTCTGCTTGCCGCGGACATCCATGTCGCGACGCGGGTGTGCAGCCTGGGCGGTGAAACTTCCGAGAAAGTGATGCTGGCCGCGGCGTTGGCAGTTCGGGCTGTGCGATCAGGTTCGGTGTGCCTCGATCTCCGACGGATGCGTGATGTGAGCGTCGACAACGCGACGGAAGACGAACTTGCGTCGTTGCCGTGGCCCGAACCGTCGGAGATCGTTGCCGCCCTTCGGCTGAGCCCTCTGGTGATCGGCGGCAACGCCGGACCTCTCAGACCGCTCCGGCTGGTCGACACCGACGACGGTGAGCTTCTCTACCTCGATCGGTACTTTCTGCAGGAGCAGACGATTCGGCGAGTGCTCGACGAGCGTGCGTCCACGTGGCCGCCCGCCGACCTGAAAGCGGTCCGAACGCGCCTGGATTCGTTGTTCGTCGACGAGCACGGGCCGACCTCCGCCCCTGATCGTCAACGAATAGCCGCTGCTCTCGCCGCGACACAGTGGACGACGGTCATCGCCGGTGGGCCCGGAACCGGCAAAACCCATACGGTCGCACGTATTCTCGCTCTCCTGTCGGAGGAACTGGGTTCGAATGCTCGCATCGGGTTGGCAGCGCCGACGGGCAAGGCCGCAGCACGTCTGCAAGAGTCCGTACGTGAGCAGACCGCGAGCCTTGGCCTTCCCGAGGAACTCGCGGCCATGACCTTGCACCGGCTACTCGGTTGGCAGCGGGGGAGTTCGAGTCGTTTCAAATACAATGCGACCAACAGACTTCCCTACGACGTGGTCGTCGTCGACGAGACGTCGATGGTCTCCCTCACCTTGATGGCGCGCCTGCTCGAAGCCGTTCGCCCCGATGCCCGGCTACTGCTCGTCGGCGATCCCGATCAGTTGACCTCCGTCGACGCCGGCGCTGTTCTTGCTGATCTTGTCGCCCGCCCGGTAGAAGTCAGTGGAAATCCGGCGCTGTCACAGTTGGTGGGTGACGATCTCGCGGCAACCGGGGCCGAAGAGGCACTGAGTGTGGACGAGCAGGATCGTCTGCGGGGCGGGATCATTCAACTCTCACGCGGGCGCCGCTTCGACGGAACCATCGCGTCGTTGGCCAGGGCAGTTCGAGCGGGAGATTCCGCTGAGGTTCTGCGTATCCTGCGCAGCGGTGATCCCGCCGTCTCCTTCCATTCTCCCGAGGACGTCGACGCATTGCGCGCCGACATCGTTGCGAGTTCAGAGGTGGTGACGGCGTCGGCGGAAGTGGGTGATGCGTTCGGCGCGCTGAAAGGCTTGGAATCGCACCGCCTTCTGTGCGCCCACCGTGACGGACCGTACGGTGTCGGGAGGTGGGCGCAGCAGGCGATGGAGTGGGTCGGCACGGCATCAGGGCAATTCCTGGACCCGGCGAGGTGGTATCCGGGCCAACCCCTGTTGGTGACGGCCAACGACTACGAGGCCAAGATCTACAACGGGGACGCCGGTGTGATCGTGCAGCGTGAGGATGGCGTTCCCATTGCCGCGTTCCAGCGGGGGAGTGATGCGTTTCTGATCCACCCGAGCCAACTCTCGTCGGTGCAGACCGTCTACGCGATGACGATTCACCGGAGCCAGGGCAGCCAGTACGACACGGTATCGGTGATGCTGCCGGCCGAGGCGTCGTCACTGCTGACTCGGGAGTTGTTGTACACGGCGATCACTCGCGCCAGAAACCATGTGAGAGTAATCGGCACCGAGGATTCCGTGCGGGCGGGAGTGCAGCGTCAAGTCCTCAGGGCAAGTGGGCTGCGTCGTGAGATCCGACCGTACGACGGGCCGTGAACGTCGGATGTTGCGGTTTCCCTTGGTCATACGTTGTATACGACGAACACCTTGCGTACGGTCTCGGTGACCGTCCACATACCCTTCCATCCGATTGGGAAGATTGCACTCGTACCGGCAACGAGATGTACGGGATCGCCGTCGTCCTCCTCCACGGTCATGGCGCCGGAGACGATGGTGATGATCTCGCCGCGGGTGAGGAACTCCCACCGCGACTTTCCTGGTTCGCTCTCCCAGACTCCGGATTGAATGCGCCCGTCGTCGCTGGTGAACTCGACGTCAGCGCGCGTGATGATGTCTCCGCTGAGTGGTTCGGCGCTGGGTTGGCCAAGCAGTGCTTGTTGAAAGATCCCGTTTGCGCTGTCCAACTCTGCGGCGCGGAAGGTAATGGTCACAATCTGATCCTGACTTTCGTATCTCGCGTGAATCATCGGACTTGTCGATGATGTCGTGTGTCTACTGCGCCGAGATAGGTTCACTTGTCGCATCTTTCGGCAGTTCGCTCGTACAGATGTCGAAAGGGCGATCGGCCACCACTCAACCGGGGATCAGAGACCCGGCTCGCGCCGAAACATGAGCGAGCCCATGGCAAACGGCCCCGCGTCGGTGATTTCGAACGAGGGTGATCGGTTGTGGGGCCTCAGGTAATGGTCGTGGTCAACGAGGTGATGAAGCGCTCGGCTGCAGCGTCGACCTCGGCATCAGGGGTGAGCAACCTCTGCAGCAACAGTCCTCGCAGACATGCGGTTGCAATGACGCTCTGCTGCTGTGCATCCACCACGGTGAATCCGTCGCGAAGGGCTGCTGCTTCGAGGAGGTGGGCCAATTCGTCGAGGTCGGCGGCGAAATCTTGAAATGCGTTGTGCTCGTAGACCGCAAGTCCGGCCAGGTGAAAAAAGGTGCGGCTTCGGTCTTCGTGCTCGGCGTTCGAGTAAAAGCTCCAGATCGCCCTGCACAGGGCCGCGAATCCGAGATCTTTGCCCATCGCGGCGATGACGAGGTTGTCACGGCGGCGCGCTTCCGACAGCACGGCGCTGAGGAGACCCGGTCGTGATCCGAAGTGATAAGTCAGCAGCGTGTGGTGCACTCCGAGTCGCTCCGCTACTTGGCGCATCGACAGCTTCGGACTTGGGCCGGTTTCACCGAACTCGTCGAACAGTGCCTGTAACAGTCGCTCTCGACCCTCCCCAACCGGCGATCTCACGTTACCTCCATTGACGGGTTCACCACTGTTGAGTACGGTACCGCATATTGAATTCACCAGTGTTTAGGAAAGAGGTTTTCTCATGCTCGGGAGGTCCCTTTGACTGACTTATGGTTTGCCGGCGGCAAGGTCGCGGATGGATCGGGCACCGACCCGGTCGAAGTCGACGTGTGCGTGAGCGACGGCATTGTCACCGCGATCGGACAGGCGCCGTCGGGTGCGAGGACAGTCGACCTCGACGGCATGCTTCTGACTCCGGGGCTCATCGATGCCCATGTCCACCTGGGCCTTTCGAGCCCGATACGACGGCAATTCGGGTTTGAGCTCTCGGCGGCCGAACTCGCTGCGGACATCTTCGGCGCTGCCGGCCAGGCCCTCGACGCAGGCTTCACCACGGTGCGAGACGTCGGTGGCATCGACGGCGGAGTCGTCGACGTCATCGCCGGCGGCAAGGTTCGTGGTCCGCGTGTCCTCTCGTGTGGTCCGGTGCAGTGCCAGACCGGTGGGCACGGCTACTACGGGGCTTCGTGGGAACCGACTGAGCTGTGGAACATGCACCACCTCCCCGGGCTCTGCGCCTTGTCTTTGATGTCCGGCAACGCCGACGAGCTACGACGCAACGTGCGCGAGTCGTTCCGCCGAGGCGCAACATTCCTGAAACTGTGCGTCACCGGCGGTGTCGTCGGAGGCCACGACCGCCTCACCGACACACAGTTCACCGTCGAGGAAATCTCCGTGGCAGTGGAAGAGGCAGCGTCGCGCGGCACCTACGTCACGGTGCACGCGCACAACAATGCGGGCATTCGCAACGCAGTGCGGGCGGGAGTCCGGTGCGTGGAACACGGCACCGACATCGACGCGGAGACCGCCCAGCTGATGCGCGAGCACGACGTGGCTCTGGTCCCCACCTTCGCCGTGGTGGAGCAGTTGACGGACACCGCGAGCATGGACCTGGACCCTGCAATACGAGACCGCGCCGCCGGAGTACGTCAGCGCATGGCCTCGGCACTCGAGGTCTCTCGCGCAGCAGGCCTGAGGATCGGCCTGGGCTCGGACCTCATCGGGCCGCACCAGCAGCGCCGAGGCGAGGAGTTGCGCTTGCGCGCCGAGTTGGAGTCGCCGATGCACGCACTCGTGTCGGCCACCAGCGTCAACGCCGACATCCTCGGTATCGGCGAGACCGTCGGGACTATCCGCGTCGGAATGCAGGCGGACATGGTCGCCTGGCGACGAGATCCGCTCTGCGACGCCAAGGTGTTCGCCGATCCGGACATGGCTGTACTCGTCGTGAAATCCGGCCAGGTAGTGAAGGGAGAGGTTCGATGAGCGCAATGCTGCACGGATGTTTTGCAGACACGGAGTATTTCGAAATAACGGCGAAATCGGGGCACCGCTACGGCGTCTGGGTGACCACACCACCCGGCTACGCGGACTCCACGGATCCCTTACCGCTGATCTACGTGATGGACGGCAACTGGGCTGTGGGTCTGACCGCCCCACTCATCGTCACGCAGGAAGACCCGTATCTGACAATCGCACCGTACATTCAGGTCAGCGTCGGTTATGCCGGTGAGGAAGCCGCCAACTGGGCACGGCTACGCAACCGCGATCTCGTGCCGCCGGGGGAACCGGTAGGCGCCGAGATGGTGGCTACTCTTGCCGCGGCTCGCGACTCCGGTGCAATGACCCAGGAATACGTAGACGCCTATCTCGAGGAGCTCGCAGACACCCATGCGGACGTCTTCCTCGCCTTCCTGACCAACGAACTCCACCCTCACCTGTGCTCGTCGAAGCTGCGCGTCAGCGAGTCCGGGCACGGCCTTTTCGGTTACTCCTACGGAGGTCTTTTCGCGCTCTACTCATGGCTACGTGACGCGACTCCATTCGCGACCTTCGGTGCGGGTAGCCCCGGAGTTGTGAACGCCGACAGCCAGATCCACACAATGGTCGAGACCCTGCCAACGCGTGGCGTGGGCTCAGTTGTGCCGCAATTGCACGTCACGCTGAACGAAGCCGAACTGACGGGGCCCATTCCGATCTACCGCGGACTGGCACGAAACGTTCTCGCTGTCGTGGAGGAGCTGCACGGCAAGGGGTGGTCGCAGGATGTTTCGACCGCGTTGTTGCACGAGACGCACGTCACCGGGCTGCAGGCATCGTTCCTGAGCTACTTGAAGAAATGCCATGCACGGTAGCTGCTCGTCCCGGAGACGATGTCCACGCTGACACGTTCGATCGTCGATTTTCCGTCGATTCCGTGGAAGAAGAAGTCGACTGTGGGTGTCCACCACGTGGTGGACACCCACAGCCGTGTCTATTCAGTTGTCGCGGCTATCGATTCTCCAAACCGGACAACACTTCTAACCCATGACTGTCCCGGTCGACTCGGCATTGGGTGCCCGAAGCCGGGAGAATGCGCCGAGGTTGATTTCGAGCCCGGTGTGCATTCCGATGTAGGTCACGGGATCAGCGTCGTGATCGTGTCCGGCTTCCACCTGGTCGATGATCCTCGACATGAGACGTCCAGCGATGGGTGCATTCTTGAATTGGTTTCCGCTGGTGCCCATGGCGACGTAGAACCCTCGTCTGTCTGTCTTGTCGTAGATCGGGGTCCAGTCAGATGCTGCGTCGTACACGCCGGCAATACCTTTCGGCTGTGACGGGACTTCCAAGCTGGGGAAACGTCTGGCGGCGCGGAAGACTTGCGCTTCGAACCGGGCAACAGTGCGATTCGGGTTCGCGGTATCAGGATCGTCGATCCACTCGAGCGGATCGCATTCCGGTTCGGTTCCGCCGACAAGGAAGCCGTTTCCGGGTTCGGCTCGCATGTAGGTTCCGAGATCCAAATCGGCGATCATCGGGCCGAGGATCTCGCCGTCGTTGTACCCAGTGGGTGCGGTGACGTGATGGACTTCCTGACGCAAGGGCCGAACCGAAACCTTGAAGTCGGACCCGACATTCGACAGCTTGTTGAATGCTCCCGACCAGGGGCCGGCAGCGTTGACGACAATCTTGGATTTCACAATTTCCCCGTCGTCGAGCCCTAGCTGCCAGCTGTCGTCAGCCAACTGCTCGACTGCCACTACACGCGTGTTGTAAGTGAAAACCGCACCATGCGAACGAGCTGCCGCAGCAAGATTCGCGGCGGCCAGTTGCGGGTCGTCGACAAACCCCGCCTGAGGTGTGTACAACGCACCGAGCGTGGTTGTCGTATCTGCGAAGAACGACTCCGAGTCGACGGGCTTCGGCGGATAGTATTTGCCGGAGTCGATCCCGGGAATCTTTTCGACGAGTGTCGTTGCATCCCAGAGCTGGTAGTCGATTCCGATCTTTTCGAATAGTCCAATCGTGCGCGCGTGAGGTGCGACGTCGACATCGAGCAGCGCCATCCCGCATTGCCGAAACTTCGCAAGCGCACCGTCGACTCTCGCGTTGAGATGCGCGTTCCAGTTCTGCCAGCAATGCAGCGACTCCCAAGCCGCAGCCATACCGTCGAATGTGGAGTAGTTGAACCGGATAACCGCACTGGATGCACTGGTCGAGCCGTAGCCCGGACCACCAGACTTGTCGATGACCAGGACTTCGTAGCCTCTAGCGGCCAATTCGTAGGCGATGGAGCTGCCGATTACTCCAGCTCCGACCACAACTGCGTCGGTCTTGTTGGTAGGCACTTTCGGCCCCTCCTTCTTGTGACTGCGCCAGATCGAAAGCGCATCTCTTCGACTGGCGAGCTTGGGTTCTTGGTAAGCCTGACGACTTCGACCTCCTCCGGAGAGCCGTACCCCAACTTCTCGGAATGGGCTCTGCCTTGCTTGATTTCGCACCTGGAGGCCCAGAAGATCGTCATCCTCAACTTTCGCTCGGCGGCCGTCGGAACGCTATCGACAGCTGCGCAAAGAATCGCACCCATGGCGCGCCCATTGTCAGAATTACTTCGTCGCACTGCCCTGCGTGGCTGACCAGTCTTTCGTTTCCGGAATCCCTCGCCACAGAATGGGAAGTGCGATCAAAGCGATGGCGGTTGCGTAGAAGGCCGGGGACAGATTGCTTCCTGTGGCATTGACCAACGACGCGCACACCAGAGGCGCAGTTCCTGCAAAGAGTGCATACGCGACGTTATAAGGGATTGCCGTGCCGGTGAATCTCGCGTGCGTCGGCATCATTTCGAGAATTACCAGCAAAGCGGAAGCAAGTAGGGAGAGCGCGACGACCAGAGCGGCCAGGGCAACGGCAATCGCGAAAGCATTCCCGGTGCCGATGAGCAGGTAGCTGGGTACCGATACGAAAACTGACATCACCATGCCGATTCTGACGAGAGGTCTCCGGCCGATTCGGTCGACTGTGGCGCCGAAGAAGATGAACAGCGGGACTGCGAGAACCAAAGCGCCGGTTGTCATCAGCAGGGCTACCGTGCTCGGAACATCGGCAGAAATAACCAGGAATGTCGGCATGTAACCGAGCAGCATATGAGTAACGACACCGAGCGAGGCGAAGTACACGAAGGACGTGAGCAGAGTCCGCCAGTGATTGCGGAACAGATCTGCGAGTGGGCGAGTGGGAAGGGAATCGTTTTCTTGCATTTCCTTGAACGCCGGAGTCTCCTCGACGGCAAGCCTCATGAACAGACCCACCATGGCGACAACGCCTCCGATGATGAACGGCCAGCGCCATCCTCCGTCGGCGAAGTGCTCAGCGCCGACCAAGCTGAATGACAAGACTGTGACCGTGGCCAAGATGCTGCCGACGAATGACGAAGAGCTGATTATCCCTGCGTACAAGCCTCGGCGGTGGGACGGCGCATGCTCGACGACGAAGGTTGCCGCTCCGGTGTATTCGCCACCGGCCGAGAATCCTTGAACCAAGCGACAGAGCAGCAGCAACAGCGGTGCGGCGACACCGATCGAAGCATATGTCGGTAGAAGGCCGATAGCCGCTGTCGAGCAGCCCATGAGCGTAATTGCCAGGGACAGTGACCTCCGTCGGCCGAGGCGGTCACCCAGTCTTCCGAAGAATATGCCGCCGGCAGGTCTGGCCAAGAATGCGACTCCGTAAAGAGCGAAGGTGGCAAGCAGTGCGCCACTGCCGAACTCCGGAGGGAAGAACACTGTCGCGAGAACTGCGGCAGTGAAACCGTAGATTGTGAAATCGAACCATTCGACGATGTTGCCTGTCGCGCCGGCAATCAGGGCTCTACGGCGCGCCGATCGACGTCCAGGTGAAGTCTCGATTTGATGCTCTACAGGAGCATTTGCTGTGCCGGTCATGATGATTCCTCTCGGGATATGCTGAATGGCAACGGTTTTGCGACGTCAAGGTGGTCGATGTCGTTCGGGGGGCATGCGAAATCGAAGAGGCCGACCGGACCCACGTTGATCTGGCGAACCGGAGGTTGCGATCGATTCCGGATCAGGGACGACGTTTTCTCGCGCGAGAGCGCGTCGGCTGGCTTCGGTCCTCAATGCAAATCGCACGGCTGCAACGAATCTCGCCGCTGTCGTGCAACCAGTCGGTGCTGGGTATGCCTGGTCGCTGGCCGAACGAACACGTTCCGGTTCTCATGTGCTTCGGCATGTAGCGAGCTTATGGCGCGAAAGTTAGTTGCATCACTGTCATTTGTTCAAATTGCCGCGGACGAATTTGGTCATATGTTGCAAAGCGGAGAGTTTGACTCGTACAGTTCGACCATGGCTGGAGAACTACAGCATCTGGTGGATGCTACCGGGCGTCGACTGGACCGTTCCGTTGCAATCGATGACGCCCAGATCCGTCTACTCGCGTACAACTCGCACGACAGCGCCGTCGATTCAGTCCGAATGAATTCGGTTCTACAGCGGAATGTTTCACGCGAGATTGTGGACTTCATCTACGCGAGTGGAGGCCGCAAGGCCCTCGATCTCTTCACTGTTCCCGTCAACGAAGAACTAGGGCTGACCCTTGGCCGGGTCGGGATGCCGATCCGATACCGCAATGCGCTGCTGGGCTTCGTCTGGCTGTTGATTTCAGAGGGCGAAGTTGACGAGGATCAGGCCGAGGTCTTGAGGCACACGGCTGATGCGGCGGCGATGATCCTTCATCGCGAACAGTTGCTGGACGAGTTGTCCCGAAGTCGGGAGCGGGAACTCACTCGAGACGTGCTGTCGGGCGAGCGGTCGCTGCGTGAGGACGCGGCAAGCAGATTGGCTGATGAGGGCTTGATGGTTGCGGGTCCAGCAGTCGCGGTGACGATGTTGCTCCGCCCCGTGGACCGGTCGACATTGACCGAAAGAGATCGTCTGAGTGTTGCCGTCGGCGTCGATCAGCTTCGGCGGAGGCTCCCGCGGAACAGTGCAATCCAACTCGACCGCCCCGACCACAGTCTGTTGATCGTATCGGTGGCCGAACGCTCGACTCAAACCCATCTGGACTCGCTGATCGTGGCAGCCCGGGAACGAGTCTTGTCTGAAAGTGGGCGCCAGAACATCGAATGTTGGGTTGGTATCGGTGAACCGCGAACCTCGGTTGCAGACGTGCGCGAATCCTACGAAGAGTCCAGACGTTCTGCAGACGTAGCCCAGGTTGTCAAGGTGCTCGGAAATGTTGTGCGTTATCGGGATCTCGGCGTCTACGGACTTCTGGCCGAACTGTCGGAGGATCGACTCGAGAACAGTATTCACTCAGGTTTGCAGTCCTTGCTCTGCCATGAGGACTCAAAAAGCGAGGCTCTTCTCGCGACGCTGGAGAGCTTTTTGGACAATGCCGGTGACGTAAAGCGAACGTCCGAGGCGCTCTGTGTGCATCGAGGGAGCCTGTACTATCGTTTGCGGCGAATTCAGGAGATTACACGCGCAGACTTGGCAAACGGCGACGACCGGTTGGCATTGCATTTGAGTCTGAAAGTCGCGCGGTTGTTAGATCTCCGATGA
Source organism: Rhodococcus sp. IEGM 1306 (assembly GCF_036541985.1). NCBI lineage: Bacteria > Bacillati > Actinomycetota > Actinomycetes > Mycobacteriales > Nocardiaceae > Rhodococcus > Rhodococcus sp. IEGM 1306. The sequence goes on along the minus strand of NZ_JAZHFF010000003.1, from coordinate 327,207 downwards.
TCCCAACCAAGAAGAGGGGGCTGCGGAAGAATTCAGCGGCTCAACGTAGTTCGCGGCTTTCGATCGTCAAGCGGGATGGTTCTGGGGTGGGAAAGGAAGCGCGTCGTACATCGGCCGGGGTGGGCCAACTTGACCTGCTGAGACGTTCATACGTGTGATCGGGCATCTTCTGTCTTCCTGTCGGCAGATGCGGCGGAGTGCAACTTTTTCGGGCATTGAAAGTGCAGAATCGTCCAGATGGGTATCGAGCTGCGTGAAGAACGCGCGTTTGTGCAAACCGAAATGACGACGAATTTGGTCTGAGCTCGGTCCCCCGGTACGTAGATGGTTACGCGCAAACTGGACTATTTGTTGCTGACTGCAAACAGAGGAATTCGCGTCCATTCCCGTTGGCTCCCTTTACGGTTGGATTGGATCAGATACGTGAGTCGGTGCGATTTTTGCGCACCTCTTCACTGCAGGTCTGGTCTGATCTTTCCGAAATTGGAGGCGTGGAGATATGTGTAGTTGTTCGAGATCGTTCTTCCGAAATTGAACAAATGCGGAAGACTGGATTGTGGCCATTGATGGCTGCTCGTCGATCCGCTTACTTGTTGCTGAGCTGGCTCGTCAGTACGACACGGTATCGGCGATGTTGCCGGCCTATCGCCAAATGGTGAAATGGTTTTGCCAGGAGAACGACACGTTTTTGCCGGCATTCGAGACGACGACTCCGCGCGGATCGACCTCTGGGGGAAGGGGAACCGACCACATCATCTTTCCGTCGCGGGCCCTGATCGAATGCATTCCGGTGTAGTCGCTGAAGACGAAGTGGTCGCCATCGGTTGCCCCGCTGCGAACCCAGTACGCGTCTTGCCAGGGTGTCTGCCACAACTGTCGACCACTCTCGATGTCGAGACCGGAGATTGTGCGGGTCTCGGGAGACGTGACGAGGATTGTTTTTCCTACCACTGCGGCGATGGCGCTTCCCGTCCCGGCCATCGCGGTGTTGACGATTTGTGAACTGCGCCAAAGTTCGTGACCGGAGTTCGGGTCGTAGGCGCCGTCGCCGAGAAACATCGGCAGGCCCGTCGAGGGCTTGCTCGGGTAGGACGACGATGAGTACGAGGGAATCGGTATCGCACGAATCGTGGATCCGTCGGAAGCCAAGAGGTTTTGGGTTCCTGCATATCCCGACCTGCCGCCGACACTGGTGAGGAACAATCCGTTCCCGGCCGGGGCAAGCGAATCGCCCTCGAATCGGAATCGTTCGGCGCCGGACTGCAGATCGTAGATTCGATAGCGGTACTGTGGGTCCCCGCCGTCGCCCTGTTCCATGGAAATGACAGTGTCGGTGTGAGGGACCGTGTAGACGGCTCCGAACTTCTCACTTGGTTCGAAGGTACGCACGAAGTTGGCCGTCAAATTGGTTGTGGTGCCGCTGGCAAGAATTCGTGTTCGAACGGTTCCGTCCGTCCTTTCGCCGGACGTGTACACGGTGTCTCCTGTGATGGTGGCGCCATTGAGATCGAAGTCGGTCCCGAGGTCGGACATCAGAGTTCCGGTCGCGGTATCGACAAAGATCATCCGTCGATCGCCCCAGCACGCGATGATCGTGGATTCGTTCTGCTGACTGCACTGGCCGATGACTCCGCCGATTCGCGTTTTCCACAGCGGATTTCCGTCGTCGGGATTCACCCCGACGAGTGTGACGGCACCGACTCCCTGACTCGACGAAGACTCGTCGGTCTTGGGAAGCGGATAAGCAGTCGCGGCCACCAGCACATCACCGACTTGGTACGTGTTGCCGTAGCCGTAGTAGCTATCGAGCGTGGAAGGCATCGACAGCAGCACGTCACCCGGGTTGTCCGTGAGCGCTCGGACATCGAGTTCCCAGGCTTGTTGCGGAGGATCGGAGAGGTCCACGTCGACAACGCCCTGTTCGACGATCGGGCCGCCTGTCTTCGGCGATGCAACCTCGTTCGAGTCTGAGAGTGCCGATACGACGATGAAAGCGATTGCCACGGTCAACGCGAGTCCGAGGGCGACCAGTTTCCAGTGTTCCTTCAACCGAAGCTGCATCGAAAGACCGTAACCGATCGAGCAAACTGAACGGTTCGTTTCGGAGGTGGCTGGCTGGATCCGTGCCTCGAGATCGAGCCACTGCCTGTCGCGTCAGGGCCGGGCAAGTTTCGATTTCTGACGGTTCGGTCGACGAATTGGGATCCGACCAGGGATCGTGATCGGTGTGACGAAGTGTGGTGGCCCCGTATACACGAGACCACCACACCGACCGTGTCAGACGTAAGGCGAGTACGCCGGCAGATCCAACTGACCGTTGCCGGACAGTCCGATCACGATCACCTCGGGTTCTGTGACGGCACGGGCGTGAGCGATGGCGCCGGCAACCGCGTGGGTTGATTCCGGAGCCGGGATGATTCCTTCGGCGCGGGCGAAAATCAGACCGGCCTGGAGTGCGTCGTCCTGATCGACGGCAATCGCGTCCATGAGGCCGAGGTTGACCGCATGCGAGACCATCGGCGACATGCCGTGGTAGCGGAGGCCACCGGCGTGGATGGCCGGGGGAACGAAGTCCTTGCCAAGAGTGTGCATCTTGAGCAGCGGCGTCAGACCGGCGACGTCACCGAAGTCGTAGCGGTACTCGCCCTGGGTGAGGGACGGGCATGCCGATGGCTCGCAGGCGACCAGGCGAGTCTTGGTGCCTTCGCGAAGGTTTCGTCCCAGGAAGGGGAAGGTGAGTCCCGCGAGGTTGGAACCGCCGCCGGCGCAACCGAACACGGTGTCAGGGACGGCGTCGCCGGCTTCTTCGAGCTGAACCATTGCTTCCTGACCGATCACGGTCTGGTGCAGCATGACGTGGTTCAACACGCTGCCGAGTGAGTAGTGCGTGTTCGGATCCTGCGCAGCGACCTCGACGGCCTCACTGATCGCCATACCAAGCGAGCCGGTGGTGTCGGGATGCGACTTCAACAGTGCGCGTCCGGCTTCCGTCAGGTCGGAAGGCGACGGGTGACAGATTCCGCCGTATGCCTCCATCTGGATGCGTCGGTACGGCTTCGAATCGAAGGAGGAGCGAACCTGCCACACCTCGACGTCGAGTCCGAGCAGCGCACCCGCGAACGACAGCGACGCACCCCACTGGCCCGCACCGGTTTCGGTGGTCAGCTTGGTGGTTCCTTCGATTGCGTTGTAGTACGCCTGCGCGACAGCAGTATTCGGCTTGTGTGAACCGACCGGGCTGACGCCTTCGTACTTGTAATAGATGCGAGCAGGTGTGCCCAGAGCACGCTCGAGTCGATGCGCACGGAACAGGGGAGAGGGCCTCCACATGCCGTAGATCTCGCGAACCGTCTCCGGGATCTCGATGTAGCGCTCGGTTGCGACTTCCTGCGCAATGAGGTTCATCGGGAACAGCGGCGCCAAGTCCTCGGGGCCGAGCGGCTCACGCGTGCCCGGATGTAGGTGCGGGGGAACAGGCTCGGGGAGGTCAGCCGCCAGGTTGTACCAGTGCGTCGGCACTTTCGACGGGATGGAGACGCCCAAAGGCTCGAGCGAACGGTTGAGTGGGGTGGTGGTCAACTAACTCTCCTTCGTGGATTCGGTACCTGATCTTGGCGGTCGTAGCGACAACGCGTACGGCATTTGCCGGATCGGGGATCCTGGAGAGGAGCCTGCTGGACCACCCGATATCGGTCCGGGCAGCACGCAGTTGCGGCTGACCGTCAGCGGTCGGGCCACCAGAGGTGCGCAGTGAGCAGGGTCACGACCCGATCGTACATCGACACTCGCACCCTGCTCACGTTGGGCTTAGCGAAAAATCATGCACGTCGTAGTTCCGTGCGCCACCAACTTGCCGTTCTTGTCCAGCACCTTGCCCTCTGCGGTCGCGGTACGCCCACCCACATGAATGACACTGCCGTGGGCTGTCAGTTCGTCACCGTCGAGAGGCACCGTGCGGATGTAGTTGAGCTTGAGTTCGAGGGTCGTGTATCCGACGCCCGCCGGAAGCATCGTGTGTACCGCGCAGCCCATGACCGAATCGAGCAGCGTTGCGCAAATGCCGCCGTGGACAGTGCCGAGGGGGTTGCTGAAATCGGCGCGCGGGGTCAGGGCGAAGCTCACGGATCCTTCGTTGACCTCGCGCATCTCCATGCCGAGGAGGCGTCCGATGCTGGGCCGGTCGTTGACCTGTGTCCCCATCCAGCGGAGAAGTTCGAGGCCTGTCATCTGCGCCGGGTCGACGGTCGCGGTTGTCTCGTCACTCATTGTTTCATCCCATCACTATGTAGGTCGTCATACATAACGTAGCGTATGAGTCGACAGGTGTACCGACGGCCGAAGGATCAGTGACATGGCAGAGCTGAGCTCACGTGATCGCATGATTCGCAGTGCGGTCGAATTGATCAGTCGCAACGGCGTCGACGCGACGTCCTTCAGTGACGTCATCAAGCACAGTGGCGCGCCTCGAGGGTCGATCTACCATCACTTTCCAGGCGGTAAGACCGAGCTGATGGTCGAAGCCGTACGCGCGGCCGGTGCGATCATCACCAGGCGAATCAGCTCGGCCGCGGCTACCGGTTCCACAGCCGACGTGATCGAAGCGGTCGGAGACATCTGGCGGCTCAATCTCACGCGCTCGGACTTTGCGATCGGCTGCCCGGTGATTGCCGGCGGGTTGGCGCGTGCCAGTGAACCCGAAGTCGCGGAAGTGTCGGCTGAGGTCATGCTGGGTTGGCAGAAGTTGATCGAATCGCAACTCGAAACTGCGGGTTATCCTGCAGCGCAGGCAAAATCGATGGCAAACCTGACGATCACGTCGGTCGAAGGTGCAGTGGCGGTGTGCCAGACGACTCGAAGTATCGAGCCGCTCGAACAGGTCATCGCTTCGCTGCAGGGGCTCTCGCGCTCTGAAGCTCGGTCCAACTGAGCCTTCGGGGGTTGACTTCGGTCGTCAAGTATCCGTAACTTCATGTAACGGCTAATTGGGCAGGAGTAGGCGATGACACATTGGTTCGACCTCGAACCGGTCGGTGCCGATTTTTTCGACACGGCACCGCATATCTTCACGTATTCGATCGACCTCACCGCCCAACCGGATGACGTCTGGGCTGGTCTGACCGCGGACGAACCGTTGTCGTGGTGCCGGCTGCTCACCAAAGTTCACTACACCTCGCCTCGCCCGTACGGTGTCGGCACGCGACGAATCGCGGAGGTGGGCGGCGGTGCAATGCAGATGCGCGAAAAGTTCATCACCTGGGACGACGAAACGCGTCGGCACTCGTTTTACGTCGAACAATCGAATGTGCCGCTGTTCCAATCCTTTGCCGAGGACTATCGCGTCGACGAACTGGCAGTCGGCTCGAGACTGCAGTGGACCTTTGCATTCTCGCCGCGTCCGAAGCTGTCGCTCGCGGTACGCGGTGGCCTACCGGTCAACTCACTGATCTTCTCGAGCTTCGTGCGCGATACCAAGCGGCACTTCGGTTCTGCGCCCCGCCATTGACCTTCTTTCCCTATTCGTCGCGAGAGGCATCCATGACCACGCTCGGAGAATCGTTGACTTTGCCCTGCGGGCAGATCCTGCGGAATCGGACCATGAAAGCGGCGCTCAGCGAGGCCCTGGGTGACCGGGCACACGGACCGTCCACCCGCTTGGAAACGTTGTACGGGCGTTGGGGCAGTGGCGGGTTCGGGTTGCTGATCACCGGCAATGTCATGGTCGATCGAACGCAGATCGCCGAACCGGGCAACGTCGTCGTCGACGACGATCGAGATGCCGAAGCGCTGACTTCCTGGGCCAAGACTGCCAAGAACGGCGGCGCCGAGATCTGGATGCAGCTGAACCACCCAGGGCGACAATCCAACCCGATTGCCAGCAGAGGTCGACCGGTCGCCCCCAGCGCGATCGCGCTGAAAATTCCGGGCATGGCGACGCCGCGAGAACTCTCGACTGCCGAGATCGGCGAGATCATCGACAAGTTCGCGGAAACTGCTCGCATCGCCGAGTCGTCCGGATTTGGTGGCGTGCAGATACACGCAGCGCACGGTTATCTTGTTGCGCAGTTCCTTTCGCCGTTGTCCAATCAGCGGACGGACGAGTGGGGCGGAGATCCTGAGCGTCGACGACGCTTTCTCATCGAGATCGTTCGGCGCATACGCTCTACCGTTGCGCCGGGATTCGCGGTGTCGGTCAAACTCAACTCGGCTGATTTCCAGCGCGGCGGGTTCTCGGAAGACGAGTCGCGAGAAGTAGTGCGCGCGTTGACCCAAGAATCCGTCGATCTCATCGAGATCAGCGGTGGCAGTTATGAATCGCCGGCCATGATGGGTAAAGCGCAGAAGCAGAGCACTCGCGATCGAGAGGCATATTTCCTCGAGTATGCCGAGACAGTCCGAGCGATTGCCGGCGACATTCCCTTGGCGGTCACCGGCGGCTTCCGCTCGCGGTCGGCGATGGTCGAGGCACTCGCTTCCGGCGCGTGCGATGTTATCGGTCTCGGCCGGCCGACGATCACGATCCCGGACGCGGCAACCGTTCTCCTGGAATCGGATCGGGAACGATTGAACGTCCCGACTGTGGAGTTCGGCGCGCGGAAGTTGTTGGGGAAGGTTGCCGACATCTCGATGCTCGACGGTGCACTCGACCTGCAGTGGCACACCGATCAATTGCACCGAATGGGCGACGGAAGCGAGCCGGATCCGGCTCGGCCGTGGTGGAAGACCCTCGGAACGATGGTGAGGCGAAACGGACTCGATGCGCTTCGCCCCACCAAACGAGCGGCTTGATCAGCTCGGCGCACCGATGTTGAGCTCATCGGGATGCGCTCCGACGCGGGTACCGTCGTCGAGCGTGTCGATTTCGCTCAGATCGAGATCGGTGAGTTCGAAGTCGAATACGTCGATGTTCTGAGCGATCCGAGCATCGTGTACGGATTTCGGGATGACGATCAGGCCGTTCTGAAGGTGCCAGCGGATCAGGACCTGCGCGGCAGTTTTGCTGTGGCGATCACCGATTCGAGTGATGATCGGGTCGGTGAGCAGGGTGTTGGGCTTGGACGCCTTACCCCAACCTGCGTTGCTGGTACCGCCGAGTGGGCTCCACGATTCGACCTTGATCCCGTGCTCGGCGGCCTTGTCGCGAATAGCGTGCTGCGTGAGGTGCGGATGCAGTTCCACCTGATCGACGGCGGGCAACATTCCGCCGCGATCGACGAGGAGCTGCAGATGATGCGGCTCGAAGTTGCACACCCCGATTGCCTTGGCACGGCCCGATTCCGCGATCTTTTCGAGCGCTTCCCACGTGCGGAGGAGTCGGTCGTTGTCCTGCAGCGGCCAGTGGATGAGGTAGAGATCGACGTAGTCGACGCCGAGCTTGTCGATACTGCTGTCGAAAGCCTTCAATGCCGGCTCGTAGCCCTGATCTGCATTCCACAGCTTCGTGGTGAGGAAGATGTCCTCTCGTGCGACGGACGAGTTGGCGATACCTCGTCCGACGCCCTCTTCGTTTCCGTAGGCGGCGGCAGTGTCGATGTGCCGGTAGCCGGCCTCGTCGAGTGCGAACCGCACTGCATGCTCGGTTTCGTCGTTGGTGGCCTGCCAGACTCCGAGGCCGAGTTGCGGGATCGTGGTTCCGGAATTCAGCGTGATGTCAGGATTGCTCATGGATCAAGGCTAGCGATCTCGAGCTTTCCTCGCCTGGGTCAGAGTCGCCAGGGTCAGAGAGTCGTAGCCGAGTACCCGTGCGCCGCTGCAACACTGTCGGACAGGAGTAGACCGTCGTGTGTGCTCAGTCCTGACCCCAGACCGGGAACTGTGGCGACCGCGTCCTTCCATCCCTTGTCCGCCAATGCGACGACGTACGGAAGCGTCGCGTTGGTGAGTGCGTAGGTGGACGTACGGGGTACGGCTCCGGGCATGTTCGCAACGCAGTAGAAGACCGAACCGTGTACCTGGTACGTCGGATCGGCGTGCGTGGTCGCGTGCGAATCCTCGAAGCAGCCGCCCTGATCGATGGCGATGTCGACCAGGACAGAGCCCGGCTTCATGCGCGCCACCAGGCTGTTGGACACGAGAGTGGGAGCCTTCGCCCCGGGGACCAGCACGGCGCCGATGACAAGGTCGGCGTCGAGCACTGCCTGTTCCAGTTCGAGGCTGTTGGAGGTGATGGTCTTGACCTGGCCGTGGTACAGCTCGTCGATTTCCCGCAGGCGCGCGATCGACAGATCGAGAACGGTGACGTCGGCCTGCATGCCGTAGGCCACGGCGATGGCGTTCTTACCGGAGACTCCCGCACCGATCACCACGACCTTGGCGGGGCGCACTCCGGGAACGCCGCCCATCAGAACTCCGCGTCCGCCGCCGTGACGCATCAAGTGGTAGGCGCCGGCCTGCGGTGCCAGGCGTCCGGCTACTTCGCTCATCGGGGCGAGGAGGGGCAGTGAACCGTCGGAACCGACAACGGTTTCGTAGGCGATGGAGGTGGTTTTCGACGCCAGAAGTGCGTCGGTGCATTCCTTCGACGCCGCCAGGTGAAGGTAGGTGAAGAGCACCTGATCCTTGCGGAGCCGCGAATACTCTTCTGCAATAGGTTCTTTGACCTTCAGGAGTAGATCTGCGTCCGTCCAGACCTGATCGGCAGATCCGAGGATCTGTGCGCCCGCGGCCTTGAAATCCTCGTCACTGAACGAGGAGCCGACGCCTGCGCCCGTTTCGATGACGACCTCGTGCCCTCGGCCGACCAGTTCGTGGACGCCTGCTGGGCTGATGGCCACGCGGTACTCGTGGTTTTTGATCTCGCGGGGGATTCCGACCTTCATGACACGGCTCCGAACTGAGTCTGTTGTTTCTTCGAATGGCAGGTGCCAAGCATGAAGTTTCGTCGCCAGATAGTGAAGAGAAGTGAAGATAATTCTCTAGGCTGTATCCATGGTGCGCGAAAGTTCAAAAATTGGTATTCAGACGGCCGCCTCGCCGAAGCATGTTCGGGCCGCCGTGAAGTTGGACGAGGTCGACCGGGTTCTGCTCGAAGAGCTGGCGAAAGACGCGAGGATTCCGAACAATGCGCTGGCCGCGATCGCGGGAATTGCGCCGTCGACATGCCTCGGCCGTGTGCGCGCCTTGGTGGACAACGGTGTGATCAGGGGATTTCACGCGGACATCGACCCCGCCGCTCTCGGAATGGATCTGCAGGCGATGATCGCAGTTCGATTGCAGGCCAACGCACGGTCGCACCTCAACCGGCTCGGTGACGACTTCGCCAAGCTGGACTCCGTCCTCAACGTGTACTTCGTTGCCGGTGTCGACGACTACATGCTGCACGTCGCGACGACGGATTCGGCGCAGTTGCGTGACTTCGTCGTCAACAATCTCTCGGCACACCCGGCGGTTGCTGCGACCGAGACGATCCTGATCTTCGAACACGTCAGGCCTCGTGGCGGTACTGCCTGATTTGTTCTCACCCGATGGCGGGTCGACGCCCGGACCAGGCGTTATCGAGGAGTTCGTTCAGGCCTGCCGCGGTGATCTCACGCGGGTTCGGATAGGCGGCGGAGGTGGCGAGTTCGACTGCCTTTTCGATTTGATCGTGACGCATTCCCAGTTCTCGCAGAGACGTCGGTCCGCCGCACGCGGTGACGAGGTCGAAAACGCCGGTAGCGGCATCGGATACACCCAGGGCAGTCGCTATTCGCGACATGACTTCCGGGACGGCAGACGCGTTGAACGCCATTGCGTGGGGGAGGACAACGGTGTGGGTAGGGGCGTGCGGCAAACCGAAGCTGCCGCCAAGCGTGTGGCACACCTTGTGATGAAGCCCCATACCGACTGTGCCCAAGCAGGTTCCGGCCAACCAGGCCGACTGCAGCAGTTCGGCCCTCTCTTCCAGATTTTTCGGATCATCGCCAATGCTCGGCAGCGCACGGGCGATCCCGGAGATCGCTTCGATCGCCATCGAGTCGGTGATCGGATTGGACTCGGCTGAATACAACGCTTCAACGGCGTGCGCCATCGCGTTGACGGCGCTGGTGACGGTGGTGCCGAGCGGCAGATCGAGGGTGAGGTCGACGTCGTAGACGACGGTTTCCGGTCTGATGTGGGGCGACGAGCGAGTTGTCTTGCGTCCGTTCTCCGTTTCACCCAACACCGGAGTGACTTCTGATCCCGCATACGTCGTCGGAACGATGATCTGATCGAACCCCGCTCGTAGTGCGAGTGCCTTGGACAACCCGGTTGCCGACCCGCCGCCGATCGCGACGACGACGTCGACGTGATGGCTCTCGGCAAGTTTCAGCGCAGCTGTCGTGACTTCGATCGGGGTATGCATCACAGCGCCGTCGAAGCGGGCCACCACCATGTCGCCGAGGGATGCGGTGACGGCGGCGGCAACCGCGTTCAACCGACGACTTGCCAGCACCATCACTCGACTACGGCCGAGCCGCCGCACTTCTTCGGCGATCGTGTCGATCGTCCCTTGACCGAAGACAATTCGAGCCGGTGAAGCGTCGTACGAGAAGGACTTCATGTCATCCTTGCGAAACGGTGGCGTGCATTTCCCAGACGATAACCTCAGCCCCGGTATCGGAGCTGACCTGCTGACCTCCGCCGCCGGATACGCGTACCGCGTCACCTTCTTCGAGCACGCCGACGCCTTCCATGGCGGCCTGACCGTCGGCGACAAAAACATGCAGGAACGGTGCATCCGGCAGGGTCACAGGTTGTCCGGGTTGCAGACGGGCGACGTGCATAGCGGCGTACTTGTTCTTGATCCGGATTGCCGAGTGATCGGCGTACGCGTCCATGCCAGACGCGACGGGAACCAGTCCACCGGCGAGCAATTCGGCGTCGATCTCCAACTGTTCGTAGCCGGGGGTGATTCCGGCTTCATCGGGGACAACCCACATCTGGATGAAGTGAACCGGGTCGCTGTGCTTGGCGGAATGCGTGCCGGCCACGTCACCGAGTCGCCACGAGTCGTTCTTCTCGGAATGCAGGATGCCAGTTCCGGCGCTCATCCGTTGGGCGAGGCCGGGGTAGATGACACCCGAATGACCCATCGAATCCTGATGCACGAGAGAGCCTCTCAGGACCCAGGTGACGATCTCCATGTCCTGGTGTGGGTGGGTGTCGAATCCCATTCCCGGCGTGACGATGTCGTCGTTGTTGACCAGGAGAAGGCCGTGGTGAGTGTTCTTCGGGTCGTAGTGATTGCTGAACGAGAAGGAGTGCTTCGAGTCCAGCCAGCCGGCATTGGACTTGAAGCGATCGCCCGATCGACGGATATCGAGGTTCGGCTGCGACAGAGTGGAGGTCATGGTGTGCCTTCCGAGTGGTGTGGGGAGAGCAAGTTTTCAGAGGACGTGACTGCCGTACATCTCGCCGAGTGGGTCGGCGATCAGCTCGAGTCGAGCGCCGTCGGGATCGCGGAAGTACAACGAAACCTCGCTGTGCTCGATCAGTTCGACGCCGGCCTCGGTCAGTTGGGTGCGCAGCTTTGCCCACTTGGCAGGTTCGACGCTGATCGCGATGTGGTGGAGGCCGCCGAGTACTTCTTGGTACGGGCCCACGTCGAGACCCGGGAAGTCGAAGAAGGCCAGGAGGTTGCCGTTACCGATGTCGAAGAAGAAGTGCGACGACCCGGGGTAGTCACGGTTCTCGATCAATTCGGTGAGCGGGAAGCCGAGGAGATCTTGATAGAACGTCACGGTTCGCTCGACGTCACTGCTGATCAGGGCAGTATGGTGCAGCCCGCGTGCCATCGATGATGGTCGTTTGTCAGCGGGGATCAGATGTCGATCTCTGATCTCGGCACGGCGTTCCTCGAACTGCGCTGCGTTGTCGAACTGCACTGCGTTGTTGTCGCTCATGGCGCCCGCCTCCCGGTTGAACCTTCTCTTCGAACAGGTAGTTGACTGATCAACTACATTGAGAATAGATCATTTGATTTTGTTGTCAACTACTTCAGCTATGCTGGCGCCATGGAATCGACGCGGTGGTTGAGCGACTCGGAGCAAACGGCCTGGCGGGCTTACCTGGACTCGACCCGACTGCTCCAGCGTGTTCTCGATCAGCAGTTGGTGCGAGACTCCGACATTTCCTTCACTGATTTCGAACTGCTGGTCGCTCTCGCCGAAGCGCCCGGGCGGCAACTGCGCATGAGTGAGCTCGCCGACGCTGTTATGGCTACGCGAAGTGGTGTGACCAGGGCCGTCAATCGCCTGGTCGGTGCCGGGTGGGTGCGCCGGGTCGAGTGTGTCGATGACAAGAGGGGCGCTAATGCGGAGCTGACCGACTTGGGTGCCGAGAAACTGGCGTCGGCAAGCCCGGCGCACGTGGCCGCTGTACGGGAGAGCATGTTCGACCTGCTGAGCCCGCGAGATGTCGAGCGGCTGGGTGTGGTCTTCGGTGAGATGCGTCGGCACCTTCTGGAGGCCCAAGCAAGTAATTGACAGAGCAACGGCCCATGCCACGTAGTTGGTGAGGGCTGCGAACGGACTGCCATCATTGTCTGGTGACCCGTATTCGTATGTTCGCAACCGACCTCGACGGCACCCTGCTGCGCTCCGACCGAACGATTTCGGCGCGAACCGCGCAGGCCATGGAGAGCACGCGGCTCGCGGGGATCGAAGTTGTCTGGGCGACGGCCCGGGCCAGGCATTCGGTACACACGTTGGCGAGCTCGTGCGGATTTCGCGGTAAAGCTGTGTGTGCCAACGGAGCTGTCATTCTCGACCTGGCGGACGGGACTCCGGAGATCGTCGACACCATTTCGATCGAAACATCCTTGGCTGCAACGGCTATGGAGCAGGTTCGCGCTCTGATTCCGGGCGTCGTGTTCGCGAACGTCGGACCCACGCAGTTCTTTGCCGAGCCGGAGTATGCCGCTCTGTGCGAGTTCGCGGACCATCACCGGCACCTGCACGAGATGGTGCTCGCCGATACGCTGCCGCTGGACGTGGAGCCGATGGTCAAGATCGTGGCCCGGCATGCCGAGGTTCCCAGCGCCGACCTGTACCGAACTGCGGTCGCTGCGGGCATCGAGGGTGTGGAGTTGACCCACTCCGGGGCTCCGTACATGGAAATGGCTGCAGCGGGCGTTTCGAAGGCCAGCGCTCTCGCGCAGTTGTGCGCGATCGACGGCATCGACGCGTCGGAAGTGGCCGCGGCCGGTGACGCCTTCAACGACGTTGCGATGCTGACCTGGGCCGGAACGGCTCTGGCGCCGGCCAACGCCAGAGCCGAGGTCATCGAGCTCGCCGACCGAATTTTGCCCACGAACGACGAGGACGGGGTGGCGAGCTACCTCGAAGAGCTGGTTGCGGGGAGCTAATTTAGCTGCTGACGGCCTTGGGTCCGGTGCCGATACCGACTCCGCAGTCCGTCATGAATTCGGAGAAGACGCGGTCGAAGCGATCCGGATAGTCAAGGTGCGGGAAATGCCCGGCGCGCTTGAAGATTTCCACCCGCCCCAGCGGTAGTTCGGCGCGAGCGTTCTCGGTGTGGGCGTTGGGGATGATGGTGTCTTCCTCGCCCCACACCAGTAGTGCCTGCAGGTTCTTGAAGTTGGCGAAATGCGGAGTGGCATTGACGGTTTGGCCGTTGTAGTTGATGACCGATCGCGCGGTCGCCAGAAATGCCTGACGTGTCGACGCGTCCGATACCGAAGCAAAGCTCTTACGGGCCTCACTCGCGCTGGCACCGAGCTTGAACAGGCCGATCTTGTTGAAAAGTCCGAGCGCTTTGTCCGTCACGTCGGTCAGCGTCCTGGACGCGAGAACGGGAAGTACCAGTTCGCTGCCGGGCAGAGTCGCCGCGCGCAGGAGTGGGCTTACCTCGGGGCCGAGTCCGCCGCTGGCCACCAGGCACAGCCGCTCCACCCGGTCGGGGAACAGGTACAGCGTCTGCATCGCGATCCCACCACCGAGGGAGTGACCGACGAGGGTGGCCGACGGAATATCGAGGGCTTCGAGGAGGTCACGAACGGTGGCGGCGTGAGCACTGAGTGAGTAGTCGCCGGCAGGCTTGTCCGACGCGCCGTGTCCGAATAGATCAGGAGCGATGACGCGGTAGTGGCGCGAGAGCGTCTCGATCTGCGGCTCCCAGTTGGAGTGCGCGCCCAGTAGGCCGTGAATGAGCACCACAACGGGGCCACTGCCTTGGTCGACGTATTTGAGCTGGTCGCCGTGCAATACAACCGTCTGTAATTGGTCGGTTGCCATGATTGAACCTTTCGGAGCTGCCAGTGTCTGTGGCTGCTCGCGTGTTGTCGGACCGCACCCGCCCCGACGCGGATCCACGGGTATTTGTGACCGGGAGTAACCCCAGTTCCCTCAGTATGCCCATCGAGGGGGCTGATGTCGTGGCCATCGGGCGTGTTGTGACGAACCGTGAGCCGTCGGCTGAGGGGAGACGTACAACTCACCGCCGCGTGTCGGTGCCGTTGATCAGGCGAAATCAACCAGTTTGCCGAAGGTGAGGTTGATGTCCCACGGAGTGACGCCCCACGTCTCGATGGCCGATACCGCGAAGATTCCGGCAGCCTCGATGGTGTCCTGTGAAGCTGGTGCCGAAACCGAAACACCGGCTTGTCCGTGTGGAACCTCCGGCCAGACGCCTGTGCCCACGGGTGCGGGGGTGGCTTCCATGACTGCGTTGGCCAGTCCCGATTCGTCGACGGTCGTGAAGAGGCAGTTCGGCTCGTGCGGAGAATCCCACCCGCCGAGTTCCGCGAGCCAGAATTCGCCGCGTCCAGCTGCGGAGATCGCGATGGAGGCGAGTACCGCCTCGAGATCTTCCCAGGCGCCGCCGGTCGGGGCAGTCGCGGCGGTGAGCTCGAACGGTGCGGCGAGGGCAGCGCTGTCCTGTGAGGCGAAGCGCGGCTGCACGGTGAGGGTCTGGGTCTGGGGATTCAGAAACGCAACTTCTCGGAACTTGTTGTCCGGCAAGGCGGTGCGAGCTACGAGGCCCTGTCCGAGCAGTGCGCCGAGCGCGGCGGGATCGTCGACGCTCCACAAGCGGGTCTCGTCCTCGGACCACGTGCGAATCATTCCGCCGACAACAGGACTGATCAGCACAGGCTCGAGGTTCGTACTGCCTGTTGATTCGCTCACCGCTGGCTCCCCACCGCACTCCGTACCGCCGGACCGGTTCCGCGCGACCAGATAAGTATGCCGCCTCACTGCTGTGCGCCTTTATTAACCGCCGGGGGTTGATAAAGGCGCACAGCAAGTGGTCACATATGCGTGCCGCCGTCGATGCGGATTTCCGTTCCGGTGACAAACGAGCCGTCTTCGGAGGCGAGCATCGCGATCACGCCGGCGACCGCGGACGGGGGAGCGAAACCCTCGCCGATTGCCGGCGCCAGCTTGCCGAGCAGCGTGAAGTCGATGTCGGCCGGGAAGCCGGGATCGGACGTCATGCCCGAAGCGATGCTGCCGGGTGCGACGGACACGGCGCGGAGGCCCTGCTTGCTGTACTCGAGAGCGAGTGCGTGCGTGAAGGATTGGATTCCACCCTTCGACGCTGCGTACGCCGTCATGTAGGGGTGGGCGAACGTGGCCGACGTGGAACTGAAGTTGACCACGACGCCTGCTCCGCTTTCGAGCAGTGCCGGCAGGGACTCCCTCGTCATGAGGAATGTTCCGGTGAGGTTGACCCCGATGACGGTGTTCCAGAAATCGAGTGTCATCTCGTGGGTGTGCGCGGAGCGCAGAATGCCCGCCGCGTTGACCAGCACGTCGAGACCGCCCAGAGCCTTGATCGCAGCGCCGACCTGTTCGCGAACAGACTCTTCGCTGGAGATGTCGACCTTCACCGTGGTCAGGCGATCGGCATGGCCTGCGTCCTTCGCAGCGTTCAATGTCTGTTCGAGGCCGGTCTCGGAAATGTCGGCGGCGACGACGGTGCCACCTTCTGCCAGGATGCGGGCAACGGTGGCCTGGCCGATTCCGGATCCTGCGCCGCTGATGAGGACGCGCTTGTCGTCGAATCGATTCACGAGAAAACTCCGGTCTGTGAGATGGACAGCTGTCTGGTGATCGATTCTGCGTGATCGAGCCCCATAAATCTGCGGATCATTCCACTGACTGGGCGGCGTCGGTGCTTGTTCACTCGAAATCCCGAGCGAACAAGCACCGAGGCGTCCTACAGACCCGCTGCCTGCGCGAGGCTCGGCAGGTAGGTGCTCGGCTGTCCGAAGAGCTGAGCGCTGCCGTGTGCACGCTTGAAGTACAGCTGAGCGTCGTGCTCCCAGGTGATCGCGATTCCGCCGTGCAACTGAACCGCTTCGGAGGTGATCTGCTGCAACGCTTCCGAGCAGTACACCTTCGCTACCGCCGCGTCGTCCGCCGACTGCGTCGCCACGGCGGCGTACGTCATCGACCGCGCCGTCTCGACCAACGTGTACATGTCGGCCATCCGGTGCTTGAGGGCCTGGAAGGAACCGATCGCGCGGCCGAACTGCTTGCGCGACTTGGTGTATTCGACGGTCTGTTCGACGATCGCCGCGGCCGCTCCGACCTGTTCCGCGGACAACGCGATCAGAACGACGGTTCGGATGCGATCGACCAGATCTTCGGACCACTGCAGTGGACGACCGCGAACACCGGAGAACGTGACCTCTGCCAGCGTTCGCGTGGGATCCATGGTGGGGACGCGTCGGCGGGAGACGCCCTCGGCCGCGGGATCCACTTCGTAGAACCCGTCGGCTGTCAGAACGAGCAGGGTGTCTGCGACGTGGCCGTCGAGGACGTACGACGCCGTGCCTGTCAACGCATCCTCGGTTGCCTCGACGCCGAAGGTGCTCCAACCTGTGGCACCTGCCCAGCACAAAGCCAGCGTGCTCTCGCCGGATGCGACACCGGGCAACAGTCGCGAGCATGCGTCGTTGTCACCGGAAAGCAGCAGTGCCTGTGCGGCAAGAATCGCCGAACCCAGCATCGGTGACGGGGTCAGCGTGCGGCCCAGTTCCTCCTGGACCACGTGTACCTCACCCAAACCTGCTCCCACGCCGTCGAACTCCTCGGGAATCGCCAGCGCGGCGACGCCGATCTGCTCGCACAGCTTGCTCCACAGGGCGGCGTCGTAGCCGATCTCTGTGGTGATGGCAGCGCGGACGGCAGCGGAGTCGGAATGCTTGCTCAGGAGATCGCGTACCGACGCGCGCAGTGCTGCCTGGTCTTCGGTGTCGATGCTCATGATGCAACCAGAGCTTCGACGACGCGTGCGCGGTGCTCGGACGGTGTGCCCCACGCGGTGAGCAGTGCTCGTACCTTGGTGAGCCACAAGGAGAGATCGTGTTCCATCGTGTAGCCGATGGCGCCGTGAACCTGGAGTCCGACGCGAGCGGCCTTGTACGCAGCATCCCCGCACGCGACCTTGGCCGCCGAGATGTCACGGGAAGCGTCGGCCGACTGATCGCGAACCGACAGAGCGGCACCGTGGAGCAGGGGACGAGCCATTTCCAGCGAAACGGCAACTTCCGCCAGGTGGTGCTTCATTGCCTGGAACTGTCCGATGACCTTGCCGAACTGCTTGCGCTGCTTCGCGTATTCGGTGGTGACCTCGAGCAGTGTCTGGCCGAGACCCTGCAACTGCGCGGCAGTGGCAAGAGCACCCATGTCGAAGGCGGCCGAAAAGTCGGCGGAGCCCAGCGATTCGCCGGCGGAAACCTCGTAGAGCTTGCGGGAGAGATCCACCGATGCCTTGGCTTCGCCAGGGACGCCGAGTGATACGGAGCCGTCCTGCACGAGCAGAACCAGATCCACCGCATCGGCATCGAGTGCGAACGGTGTGTGTGGGGGAGCAGCGACGGTTGCCAGCGAACCCTCGGCGAGAGCAGAGAGACGTTCCGGTGCAACGGAAGCCAGGAGCGTCGGTGCCACGGCGATCGTCTCGACAACCGGTCCGGGTACTGCGTGCCGACCGAGCTGTTCGAGAGCAACGACCAGGTCGACGGCGTCGGCGCCGAGTCCGTCGTGTTCTTCGGAGATGACGAGGCCGTTGACACCGGTCTCGGCAAGGCGCTGCCAGAGCTTCTTGCCCGGCTCGGTGTCACCGTCGTTCCAGGAGCGGATGACGGAGGGCATGTCGGACTTGGTCAGCAGTGCATCGATGCTTGCAGCGAAGTCCTGGTGGGAGGAGTCGAGCGCGAATCTCATCGGTCCGCCTTCGGTAGGCCGAGCAGACGCTCGGCGATGACGTTTTTCTGAATCTCGTTGGTGCCTGCGTAGATCGGGCCGGACAGGGAGAACAGGTATCCGTCCATCCAGTTGTCGGCCAGCTCGGCTTCCGGGCCCTGCAGTTCGAGAGCGGTCTCGTGGGTGGCGATATCCCACTCGGACCAGAAGACCTTGTTGATCGAGGACTCGGCGCCGAGTTGTCCACCGTCGGCGAGCCGGGTGACGGTACCGAAAGTGTTGAGCTGGTAGGCGCGAGCACCGATCCAGGCGTCGGCAACCTGGTTACGTAGAGCGCTGTCATCGGTTCGTCCGCTGGACTTGTACAGCTCGAGCAGGCGGTCGACGGTGGCGAGGAAACGGCCGGGGCTGCGCAGCGAGAGGCCGCGCTCGTTGCTCGCGGTGCTCATCGCGACGCGCCAACCTTCGTTGACGTTGCCGATCACACCCGACTCGCCGGGGTTGGCCGGGTCGTCCGGAACGAAGACGTCTTCGAGGAAGATCTCGGCGAAGCCGGGCTCGCCGTCGAGCTGATCGATCGGGCGAACGGTGACGCCCTTCGATCGGAGGTCGAACATGAAATACGTGATGCCCTTGTGGCGCTGCGCATCCGGATCGGAGCGGAACAAGCCGAAGCCCCAGTCCGCGTAGCTTGCGCGTGAGCTCCACGTCTTCTGACCGTTGAGCAGCCAGCCCCCGTCGACCTTCTTCGCACTCGAACGCAGGCTGGCGAGGTCGGAACCCGATTCGGGCTCGGACCAGGCCTGGGCCCAGATGTCGTCGGCACGAGCCATGCGCGGCATGATGCGAGCCAACTGCTCGGCATTTGCATGCTCGAACAGTGTGGGAGCCAACAAAAAGATGCCGTTCTGGCTTACGCGGCCGGGCGCGCCCGAGCGGTAGTACTCCTCCTCGAAGATGACCCATTCGAGCAGGGACGCATCGCGTCCGCCGAGTTCCTTGGGCCAGGAGACGACGGCGTAGCCGGCGTCGGCGAGAGTGTGCTCCCACTGACGGTGCTCTTCGAAGCCTTCGGCGGTATCCATCGACTTCAGGGGAGTCGCGGGCACATTCGCTTCCAGGAACGAGCGAACCTCGTCACGGAATGCGGTTGTGGCGTCGTCGAATACGAGATCCACTAGTTTGTTCCTTCCTGCGGTGCGCGAGCACTGGCAGCCATGGCTTTGGCGTCGAGACCACCAAGCGAGTCTTTGCCGACCTCGGCGTTGTGAGCGTGAGCGAAGTGATGCAGACCGAAGACGGAGTCGATGCCGTTGCGCATCCCCATCTGGTCCTCGCACTGGTTGACGGCCTTCTTGGTCAAAGCCAGTCCGAAGCGCGGCATCTCGGCGATACGTCCGGCGAGCTCGAACGTCTCCTTCTCGAGATCCTTGCGGGCGACGACGCGATTGACCATGCCGATTTCGTAGGCGCGTTGCGCGGTGAAGCGATCGCCGGTGAAGAGCATTTCCTTCGCGAAACGTGACCCGACCATCCACGGGTGCGCGAAGTATTCGACGCCGGGGATGCCCATGCGGACAACGGGATCGGAGAAGAAGGCGTCGTCGGCCGCGACGATCATGTCGCAGACCCAGGCGAGCATGAGCCCACCGGCAATGCAGGCGCCTTGCACCATCGCGATGGTGGGCTTGGGGATCTCCCGCCAGCGACGGCACATGCCCAGGTAGACCTCCATCTCGCGGGCGAAACGCTGGTCACCGCCGGGCTTGTCGACGTGATCCCACCACATGGTGGCCTTGTTCTCGTACTCGACGTGATGGTCGCGTCCCGGAGTTCCCAGATCGTGTCCGGCGCTGAAGTGAGGTCCGTTGCCTGCCAGGACGATCACTTTCACGTCGTCGTCCTCGACGGCGCGCTGGAAAGCCGCGTCGAGTGCGTACGTCACGACCGAGTTCTGGGCGTTGCGGTAGTCGGGGCGATTCAACGTCACGACGGCGACCGAGTCACGAACCTCGTAGGTCACGACGTCGGCTTCGAAAGGAACGGTCATGACTGTTCCTCGCGCAGAACCGTTTTGAGGACCTTGCCTGAAGGGTTACGGGGCAGGTGATCGACGAAGCGTACTTCGCGGGGCACCTTGAAGCCGGCGATCTTCTCCTTGAGGAAGGCGATCACCGACTCTTCGGTGAGGCCGGCACCGTCGAGTTGGGCGATGTAGACGCGGCCCACCTCGCCCATCCGGTGATCGGGGATGCCGATGGCGGCAGACTCGTGGACGCCGGGCAGGCGAGCCAACATGCCCTCGATCTCGGCGGGGTAGACGTTGAATCCGCCGCTGACGTACATGTCTTTCAGACGGTCGGTGATGTCGAGATACCCACGCTCGTCGAGGGTTCCGACGTCTCCGGTGTGCAACCAGCCGTCGGCGTCGATTGCCTTGGCGGTGGATTCGGGGTCGTCGAGATACCCGAGCATGACGTTCGGTCCACGAAGCAGGATCTCACCCTGATCGCCGATCTTGACCTCGAAATCGGCTGTCGCGCGGCCGGAACTGGTGGAGACGGTGACCGGGTCGTCGTCGGTGCGGCACATGGTCGCAACCACGGCTTCGGTCAGACCGTATGCCGTGAGGACGGCGTCGAAAAGCTCTGCCTGCATGCGCTCGACGAGAGCAACCGGCACGGGTGCTGCGCCCGTGATCGCGATGCGGAGCGAGGACAGGTCGTATTCGCTGCGGCGGGGGTGATCGAGGATGGTCTGGTAGATCGTCGGGGCGCCCGGCAGGATGCTGATCTTCTCGCTGTTGACCAGCGCGAGGGTGTCGTCGATGTTGAAGACGGACACCGGCACGATCGTCGCACCGTTCAACAGGCAGACCAGGATTCCGGCCTTGTAGCCGAAGGTGTGGAAGAACGGGCTGATGATGAGGAAGTTGTCGTCGGCGGTGACCTCGGCGCATTCACCCCACGACTTCGCGACGGCGATGGACTGACGATGCGCGGTGATCGCACCCTTGCTACGTCCCGTGGTGCCGGAGGTGAAGAGAATGTCGCTGACGTCGTCGGGCTGTACCTTCGCAGCACGCGCGTCGGCTTCGGTGCGAGCGGCGTCGGTGGCGAGCGCGAGGAAGTCCTCGAACTCGATGACGCCGTCACGGTCGTCGTTCCCGTCGATCGGTACCTGGATGACGGTGGGGATCGACAGGTCCGGGTTGGCGTCGAGCAACTGCTGGTACCGATCGGCCTTGAGGAACGTGCCGACGACCACCAGGGCAGCCGCGTCGACGCGCTCGATGATGTCGAGCGCTTCCGTGCCGGTGTATCGGGTGTTGATCGGGATGATGGCTGCTCCGGCGTACTGAGCGCCGAGCAGGGCGATCACCCAGTGGTACGTGTTGGGCGACCAGATGACGACGCGGTCGCCTGCCTTCACCCCGCGGTTGATCAGTGCGCCGGCGAAATCGCGGACGCGCTGATGTAGCTGTGCGAAGGTCAGTCGGGTGTCGCCATCGGCGATAGCCGCGCGCTCACCGAACTCCTCGGCGGCCCGGATGAGGGCTGATGGGATGGTTCTCGGTTGTTCGGTCACTGGACTCCTACCTGACACGCTACCTAGCAAGTGCTTGGTAGGTTATCTTACATATGTGGACCAGAGCGAGAGCCCGGACGGGCAGATGACGGACGACGAGTTTGCGGCCACGGTCGCGCAGTGGTTGGCCGAGAACTTGACGGGCAAATTCGCCCAGCTCAAGGGTAAGGGCGGCCCCGGCAGTGAGCACGAGTTCTTCGAGCAACGACTCGAGTGGGACAAGCACCTCGCAGCGTCGGGGTGGACGTGCCTCGGGTGGCCGAAGGAGTTCGGCGGGCGGGGAGCAAGCATCTCCCAGCAGGTCATCTTCCATCAGGAGTACGCGAAGGCCGGTGCGCCCGCTCGCGTCAGCCACATCGGTGAAGAGCTGCTCGGCCCGACGCTGATCGCGTACGGCACCGACGAGCAGAAGCACCGATTCCTTCCTGGAATCAACACGGTCAGCGAACTGTGGTCGCAGGGCTACTCCGAGCCCGGCGCCGGTTCCGACCTCGCGAACGTCTCCACCACCGCACGCCTCGAAGACGGCAAGTGGATCATCAACGGCCAGAAGGTGTGGACCTCACTCGCTCACGTCGCGCAGTGGTGCTTCGTGGTCTGCCGCACCGAGGTGGGCTCCAAGCGTCACCAGGGGTTGAGCTTCCTGCTGGTCCCGTTGGATCAGCCCGGTGTGACAGTTCGGCCCATTCAGCAGCTCACCGGCACATCGGAGTTCAACGAGGTCTTCTTCGACGACGCCGTCACCGACGCCGATCTCGTGGTCGGGGAACCCGGCGAGGGCTGGAAGATCGCGATGGGGCTGCTCACCTTCGAGCGCGGTGTGTCCACGCTCGGACAGCAGATCGGATTTGCCCGCGAGCTCCAAGGCGTCGTCGACCTGGCGAAAGCCAATGGCAGTGACCAGGATCCGCACATCCGCGAAAAGATCGCCCGTGCGTGGGTCGGACTGCGCGTGATGCGCGCCCACGCGATGCGTACTCTCGACGCGGTCGACGCCGGAACCGGTGGCGGAGAAGCGTCCGTCGCAAAACTGTTGTGGGCCAACTGGCATCGTGATCTGGGACAGCTGGCGATGGACGTGCAAGGTGCGTCGTCGTTGGTTGCACCGTGGGCCGATTCCGAAGGCAATGCCTCGGACATCACCGATCCCGAGCATCTCGAGCTCGACGAGTGGCAGCGCCTCTTCCTCTTCACCCGCGCCGACACGATTTACGGCGGCTCCAACGAAATTCAGCGCAACATCATTTCCGAGCGCGTGCTCGGTCTTCCCCGAGAGGCTCGTTAATGTCTGACACCAAAGCCGCGTCCCCGCTTTCCGTTGCGCCGGAGGAAACCCCGGGCCACGGACTGCTCGCGGGCAAGAAGGCGATCATCACCGCCGCAGCCGGAACCGGCATCGGCTTCTCAACTGCACGCCGGGTGCTTCTCGAGGGCGGCGACGTTCTCGTCTCCGACTTCCACGAGCGTCGGCTCGGGGAGACGGTGGAGAAGCTGAAGGCCGAATTCCCCGGTCAGCAGGTCGAGTCGATCATCTGCGACGTGTCCAGCACCGAGCAGGTCGACGCGCTGTTCGTCGGCGCGGCCGAGAAGCTGGGGCGTATCGACATCGTCGTCAACAACGCAGGCCTGGGCGGTGAGACTCCCGTCGTCGACATGACGGACGATCAGTGGGATCGCGTTCTCGACATCACCCTCAACAGCACCTTCCGTTCGACACGCGCCGCGCTGCGGTACTTCAAGAGCGTTCCGCACGGCGGTGTTCTGGTGAACAACGCGTCCGTTCTCGGTTGGCGCGCGCAGCATTCACAGGCGCACTACGCCGCAGCCAAGGCCGGCGTCATGGCACTGACTCGGTGCAGCGCCATCGAAGCAGCGGAGTACGGAGTCCGGATCAACGCGGTCTCGCCCTCCATTGCGCGTCATGCGTTTCTGGCGAAGGTCACCAGTGAGGAACTGCTCGACCAGTTGGCTTCCGGTGAGGCCTACGGCCGCGCCGCGGAGGTCTGGGAGATCGCAACGGTCATCGCGATGCTCGCCAGCGATTACTCCACCTACATGACCGGCGAGATCGTCTCCGTTTCTTCGCAGAGGGCCTAGCGTCCCCGTGCGCGGTTAAGGAGTCCCTGGACTCGCTGACCGCGCACAGGGGAGGGCCCTGGATAGGATTGAATACATGACGCCACCTCGAAATTCCGACGAATCAACCGGCAAGTCAGGGCGCCGCGACGAGCTGCTCGAGATCGCGGCCGGGCTGTTCGCCGATCGCGGAGTGCGCGCGACGACGGTCCGCGATATCGCCGACGCCGCCGGGATCCTCTCCGGCAGTTTGTATCACCATTTCGATTCCAAGGAGTCGATGGTCGACGAGATCCTGCACCAGTTCCTCGACGAACTCTTCGGAAAATACCGCGAGATCGTCGCGGCGGGGTTGGACAGTCGCGCGACGCTCGAAGCGCTGGTCGTGACTTCGTACGAGGCCATCGACGCCTCACATTCGGCTGTTGCGATCTACCAGGACGAGGTCAAGCACCTCGTCGGGAACGAGCGCTTCGCTTACCTGGCCGAGCGCAACACCGAGTTCCGGGACCTGTGGGTCGGCGTCCTCGAAGCCGGCGTCGCGGACGGGACCTTCCGGTCCGACATCGACGTCGAATTGGTCTTCCGCTTCATGCGCGACACCGTGTGGGTCGCGGTTCGCTGGTACCGCCCGGGTGGATCCCTCTCGGCTCACGCCGTCGCGGCTCAATATCTCGCGATCGTGCTCGACGGGCTATCCGATCCGGCAACAACTTCAGACGCTATTGCTGAATCAACTTCAAGAACTATTGCTGCACAACGAAACTAGGAGCTAACGCTATGTCCGAGGTTTACATCGTCGACGCCATTCGAACACCGATCGGCAAGAGGGGCGGCGCGCTGTCCGGCGTGCACCCCATCGATCTCGGTGCGCACGTCGTCAAGGCACTGGTCGAGCGCACCGGTATCGATCCCAGTGACGTCGACGACGTGATCTTCGGTTGCGTCGACGCCATCGGCGGCCAGGCCGGCAACATCGCCCGCATGTCCTGGCTCGCAGCGGGATTCCCGGAGCACGTACCCGGTGTGACGGTCGACCGTCAGTGTGGTTCGAGCCAGCAGGCAGTGCACTTCGGTGCTCAGGCCATCCTGTCGGGCACCGCGGATCTGATCGTTGCCGGCGGCGTTCAGAACATGAGCCAGATTCCGATCTCGGCAGCGATGATCGTCGGTCAACAGTACGGATTCGACACGCCGACTTCGGGTTCGGTCGGTTGGACCGAGCGTTACGGTGACCAGGAAGTCTCGCAGTTCAAGGGCGCCGAAATGATCGCCGAGAAGTGGGACATCAGCCGCGAAGAGCTCGAGAAGTGGGCACTGCAGAGCCATGAGCGCGCCAAGGCTGCAATCGCCGCGGGTCGTTTCGACAACGAGATCGTCGCCATGGGTGACGCGACCGTCGACGAAGGACCCCGCGAGACCAGCCTCGAAAAGATGGCGACGCTCAAGGTTCTCGTCGAAGACGGTCGCATGACCGCAGCGGTGGCCAGCCAGATCTCCGACGGCGCGAGTGCGCTGCTGCTGGCGTCGGGGGAAGCGGTGGAAAAGTACAACCTCAAGCCCCGCGCCCGGATTCATCATCTCAGCGCTCGCGGCGACGACCCGATCTTCATGCTCAGTGCGCCGATCCCGGCCACGAAGCATGCTCTCGCGAAGGCCGGTCTGAGCATTGAGGACATCGACCTCGTCGAGATCAACGAAGCTTTTGCCCCGGTCGTCCTGGCCTGGATCAAGGAAATCGGCGCAGATCCGGCCAAGGTCAACGTCAACGGCGGCGCGATCGCACTCGGCCACCCGCTCGGCGCGACCGGTACCAAGCTGATGGCCACGCTGCTCAACGAACTCGAGCGCACCGGCGGTCGTTACGGCCTGCTGACCATCTGTGAAGGCGGCGGCACCGCGAACGCGACGATTATCGAGCGGCTCTGACGCCTTGCTGTGCGCCTTTATTAACCGCGGGCGGTTAATAAAGGCGCACAGCAGTTAGTTGTTCGGCACATCCGCGACCTTGATATCGAAGTTCGCACTTTCACCGTCAACGCTGGTCACGGTAGCTGTGACGTCGTATTCGGTGCCCTGCTCGGTCAGGATGCACGTGATCGATGCGCCGACTTCGGCGTCGAGGTTCTCCGGACACGTCACGTCGTCGGGTGGCTCGCCGATCTTCTCCGCGAGTTGAGTGGAGATCTGACTTGCGACTTCGGACTTGTCCACTTGCGGCGTCCCGACGCTTGCCGAGCACGCTCCCGTGGCCAATGCCGCCGAGAGTAGAACGATTCCAACTGCAGGCCTCTTTGCCATGTGAACTCCCAGAGTGCGCCGGTGCTTGCTGCTGCCAGCTGGGATTACCGCATTCGGGACTGTTCAACCGACTTACTCGACGCAGTTTTCCGAGGTCAGCGTCGGCGGACCGTCAAGTTGAAGCCTTCGGGCATCAGGGTGAGCCGTTCGGCTACCTTCAACTCGTAAGCCGGATCAGCTTCGATCGTATATTTCTGCAAGATGGTGCCCAATACGAGGACCGCTTCGTGAATGGCGAATTGTCTTCCGATGCAGGCACGTTCACCGGTCCCGAAGGGTTTGTACACGTGCGCCGGCCTGGCTTTGATGTTGGCGGGCAAGAATCGATCCGGATCGAACGCCTCGGGATCGTTGCCCCACACCGGATCGCGATGAAGTGAGGGGATGAGGACGAGCATCCAATCACCCTTCTTCATCGGATACTTGCCGACGAGCGTGGTGTCTTCGAGTGCCGCGCGGCCGTAGGCGGGAGCGGTCGGCCACAGACGCAACGATTCGTCGAGGACGCGTCGCACATATCGAAGTTTCGCGATCTTCTCGAAGGCGGGTTCCTCACCCTCCCACACCTTGTCGACCTCGGCTCGAGCCTTGGCCAGCACCTCAGGGTTTTGCGAGAGGTAGTAGAGCGCGAACGACAATGCGCCGGAGGTGGTTTCGTGTCCGGCGACAAGGAAGGTAACGACCTGGTGGCGGATGTTCAGTTCGTCGATACGGTTGGGATCGTTTTCGCGTGCCGCCCGCAGCATCAGTTCGAGGAGATCTTCAGGCCCCGGTTCGGTACTTGTCCGCCGGGCACGGATCACTTCGTCCACAACCTCGGCCATGTACGCCTTGCGGACCTCGTCACGTTGATCAGCGCGACGAGCGAGCACTCGCCCGAGGGCGGTCGACTTCAGGAACGTCGTGCGTTGTGAATGGGAGAGTGCGCCGACCATCGCCTTGACGAACGGATGCTGCTCTTCACGTTCGAAAGAGTCGAACGAGTAGCTGAATCCAGTGCGTCCGATGGTCTCCAGTGTCAGCTTGGTCATGTCAGCGGAGACGTCGACGGGGGAGTCACTTTCACGACTGTCCCAGTGGTCGACCAACTCGCCGGCCACGTCGAGCATGGTGCGGTGGTACGAGCGCATCGCAGTCTGGCTGAACGCCGGTGCCAGGAGATTGTGCGCCTTGCCCCAGTTGGGCTCGTGGTTGTACGCCGTGAACAGTCCGTCGCCGCCGATTCCGCGTAGAGCTTTGACCCCGGGTGCGAGGTGTTTCGCGAACCGGGACTCGTCGGACAGTTCTGCCACCATGTCCGCGCCCGAGGCGAAGACGAAGCGATTGCCCAGGACGTTTCTTTCGAAGATCGGCCCGAGTTCTCGGCCGATGCTCACGGAGTTCTGCAGAGGCGTCCGGATGTTGATCCCGAGGACGTCGCCGAGAACTGGCAGGCGCCACGCCGGATGCGGGATCCGAGCATCGGTCGTCGCCTCTGGAGTGGTGTCGACGCTCATGATGTGTCCCCCGGGTGAGATCGCTTACTGAATTGGTGTCTAGTACGCAAAGTACGCCTTACTGAATCGGTGTCAAGTAGTAATCTGACTTGCCTATGGTTGCACCACGAAAACGCCTGGACCGAGAGCAGCGGCGCACGCAGTTGCTCGACATCGGCGCGCAACTTTTTGCCGACCGCTCGTACGAGGACGTGTGGATCGAAGAGGTTGCCGAGATTGCGGGCGTCTCGCGAGGGTTGATGTACCACTATTTTCCGACCAAGCGAGACTTCTTCGCCGCAATCGTCGAGCGCGAATCGCAGCACCTGCTCGAGGTGACCGCACCCGACGCGTCGCTGCCGGTGCGCGAACAAGTGGCAGCCGGGTTGGATGCGTACTTCGCGTACGTGAAGTCGCACAGCAGGGGAGTGCGCGCCATCAACGTGGGCACGCTCTCAGCCGAGGCCGGCATCCGAGCGATCGTCGAACGGGAACTCGAACAGCAGCAGATTCGAATCCTCGACGCACTGGAATTCGAGGGCGAAAAAAGACAGATCGCTGCCGTCGCAGTGCGGGGATGGATCGCTTTCGTCCGGGCCGTCTGCCTCGACTGGCTCGATCAACCTTCGATACCGCAGGAAGAGTTGAGAGTGATCTGTCTGCGGACCCTCTCCGGAGCATTGGGTATCGACCTCGAAACGTGAAATGTCGACCGCTCGGGAGCAGCCGGAATCTCTACGAACAAGTCCGACTAGTCGAGCGTCGAATAGAGTTCGTCCCAGCCCTTGGCTACGTACGTGTTGGTGTAGATGGATCCGTAGTACGTACTGCCGTGCAGAACGGTGACGTTCCCGGACTGCACGGCTGGAAGTCGTTGCCACAACTTGTTGTCCGAGAGTTGATCGAAGGTGGTGTCGCTGCTGTCGGTGACGGAAACCATGAACGCGTCGCAATCGCGAAGGCGATCCATCTCCTCGATGCTCAGCCGTCCCTGATTGTCGAAACCGGTTGTTTTCAAAGTTCTTCCGCCGATGTCGGCGAGCGTCATGTCGGTGGGTTGGCGATTCTTCTTGCCAGTTTCCTCCGACACGGGAAGGCTGTCGATGTAGATCGTGGCCTTGTCCGGACTGTAGGACAAGCTTGCGACGGTCTTTCCCGCGATCGCCGAAGCGTGTCGAGAGCGAATGTCGGTGATCAGTGCGTCGTAGTCGGTGATCAGGCGATCCATGGTGGGTGTTCGACCCAGCCAATCGGAGAGGCGGGTTAGGTTCTCCCGCCACGTTTGCTTCGATTCGGTCGTCAGGACTGGAGCGATGGCTTGAAGCTTTGCAGCGGGCCAGTACTCGTTGTCGGCGTTGACGCAGATGATGAGATCGGGTGCGAGTCCGAGGATCTGCTCCAGATTGGGCTTGTCGCTGAGGTATTCGGCCGAGCCGTCGACCGGAACCCACTCGGTGGCGGGTGAGATGTTGTATCCGAAGACCGGTAGTTCGAGGGCAATGGCGAGCTCGAGGTCGGTTCGGGCGTCGACGGCCAAGACCCGCTTGGGATTGGTCGGTATGTCGTAGGTTCCCAACGGCGTGGTGACGGTGCGCATTTGAGCGTTATCAGAGGCATTTGAACCGTCGCTGGAACTGCAGGACGACAGAATTGTTGCTACCGCTGCCATCCCGGCTCCGATGCCGAATCGGCGACGGGTCAGTGCGTCGACTAGTTCTTGCCAGGCGCGCTCGTCCGGCACGGTAGGTGTGGTGGTCAGCATTTTTCGATACCCTTCGGTCTGAGTCCGTATCGATCGTAGGGTCGGCGATACCAGATCACCTATATCGAAAACCGCCTGATCTTAGTCGATTTCGGCCAATGTCCGTGACTTACGGGTAATAGTGGCGCCGAAGGCCGCGGCGAGCGGGAACATCAGAACGCCGTACACCGCCGCCGGTACTGCCAATTGCACATTGTCGAGAAGGCTGACGGCGATGGTGATCGC
This sequence comes from Rhodococcus sp. IEGM 1306, assembly GCF_036541985.1. Classification (NCBI taxonomy): domain Bacteria; kingdom Bacillati; phylum Actinomycetota; class Actinomycetes; order Mycobacteriales; family Nocardiaceae; genus Rhodococcus; species Rhodococcus sp. IEGM 1306. The sequence continues at coordinate 297,649 of NZ_JAZHFF010000003.1, read as the reverse complement.
CAGCGTGCTGTTGTGGATGCCGATTTCCATGGAACTGGCGATGGCTTGTCGGTCCTCGATGCCGAATATCCAGGGAACGACGTAACCGATCGAAAGGCTCAGCAGACAGAACAACGCAGCGACGGCACCGATGTCGACGAGATAGTCCGCGATGTTCTCGCGTTCGGATACAACCGTTCCGACGATCACCAGTGCCAGAACCACCGCAGATCCGATGCGGACGGGTTTGTCCATGCGCTCGGCAAAGGCGCTCGAGCGCAATCGAACCCACATTCCGAGGGCGACAGGAATCAGTACGACGGCAAAGACCTGAAGTACCTTCGTGAACTGCAGTCCGAGGGTGCCGTCCGCGTCTTCGGGTTCGAAGTACCCCAGCGCGAAGTTGGTGATCAGCGGAAGGGTCACCACCGCAATCACCGAATTGACCGCAGTCAGTGTCACATTGAGAGCAACATCGCCGCGGAACAGATGGCTGAACAGGTTTGCGGTCGTGCCGCCCGGTGATGCGGCGAGAAGCATCATGCCGACGGCGAGCAGTGGATCGAGGTCGAACAACGTGACCAGGCCGAAGGCCGCAGCCGGGAGCAACAACAACTGACAGATCAGGGCAATCGAGACGGCTTTCGGCGCTTTTGCCACGCGGGCAAAATCTCCGACCGTCAAGGAAAGCCCGAGGCCGAACATGATGATGGCGAGTGCGGCGGGTAGGCCGACGGAGGTGAGTGCAGAGTCCATGAGTTAGTGGCTACTTCCAGTCACTGGGGGAATTTCACTGAAACTACCGTGATGCCCGAATCTGCGTGGCAGTTTGGATACATTGATGTATCGAACCGTGACGGCGTCGGTGAGCAGGGTTATCGTCGAATTATGTGCCGAAACATCACTGAACTTCGTGGACTCGAGCCCGCAGCTACGCCGGAGGAGATCGAGGCAGCCTCTCGCCAATACGTACGTAAGGTGAGTGGGATAGCCAAGGTGTCCGACGCCAATCGAGACGCCTTCGAGCAAGCGGTGCGTGAGGTAACCGAAACGACGACACGCCTGCTCAGCGCCCTGCCGCCTCGTAGACAGCCACCGCAGACCGTCCCGCCGTTGCGTCGCCCGGAAGTACAGGCTCGGATCGCTGCTCGTTCGTCCTGACCCGAGTGGATCTCACAGATATCGACGTATGGGACGTCGAAGCCTTGGATCAACTGTCCGCTGGGCTGGAAGGCGTTCTGGTCGCTCACCGCGTCCGCGACATCCGTCGACGACTGACCACTCTGCGCAAAGAAGCCGTCGCCGACGATTTGCATATTCGTCAGGACGGAACCGTCTCTGCCGTTGCGCCCATCGCCGACGGTCACCCGCTCCACGTGCACGCCCAGTTGCTCGAGGTTGCAGTGCGAGAACTGATCGGTGAGGCATTACTCGTCAGCGCGGATCTTCATCATGCGTTGTCGCTCCGGTCCCAGGTCGGCACCGACCTCCGTGACAAAGCTGTGCGAGTGGGGGAGGAGTGGCGAGCGTTCAGCCCTGATCGGCAGCGTCAGAGGTTGCGCCATGCACCCGATCTGATCGCCAACCTCGACGGAATTCCTGCAGCGGTTCGCAGTCCTGCCAATCTCGATCGGATTCAATCGGAACGAGCACGGCTGCAAGATGATTCGGTGCGAATCTCGCAAGAACTTCACCGAGAGTTCTTCGGCGGCAGACTGAGCAACACCGGGGCCGGCCAGTGGTACGCCGAACGTAAACTCGAGGATTTGGACGCGCTCGACGAGTTGTTCCATGCCGAACCTTGTCGACGATTGCTGCTGATGGACATGCGCTCGGGTGAACGAGGCTTCGCCGCAATTGCGATCGGTGATCCGGACACCGCGGATCACATCTCCGTGACGATTCCTGGATTGAACACCAACGTCAAGGACTCGATGCGCGGAATGGTCGGCGAGGCAACACGATTGCGAGCCGAGGCGATGCGCCAACTCGAACTGGCCGGCCGAAGGGAAAGCGTGGCCACCATCGCCTGGATCGGATACGACGCGCCACAGGTGATCGGGCCTGGAAAGTTCGACATCGGTCGGGCCAGCTTCGACGTCAGTCGATCGTCCAAAGCAGGCATAGCCGCCGACGCATTGGGCAGCTTCTTTCACGGCCTTCGTGCTGCGTCGGTCAACGACCGCGTCCACATCACAGCGCTGGGCCATTCCTACGGATCGCTCGCGACTTCTCTTGCGCTGCAGCGCGGAGCCAGCGCAGCAGTCGACGACGTGGTGTTCTACGGTTCGCCCGGCGTGCGGGCCAAGGTGGAATCGGACCTCGGTATCGCCGACCGCCACGTCTATGTCATGAAAGCGGAAGGCGACAGCATCGCGGGGTTCGGCCGTTTCGGCGGCGATCCGACGCGCACCGAGTTTCATCGGTTGTCCACGGCTGAAGGAGTCACCCCGGACGGGGTCAAACACGAGCGGGCTTTCGGGCATGCGGAGTACGCGAGGACCGGGGACAACGGAGAACTGCGGATGTCCGGCTACAACCTTGCGGTTGTGGTTGCAGGGTTGCCGGAGTTGGTCGTTATGGCCTGACCTGCCGCCTTACAGTGGCACTCATGCATCTGAGGCATTCGGCCAGAGGGTTGGTCGTTGACGACCAGTCCCGTCTTCTGCTCTATCGATTCATCGCACCCGGGGGCGGGCTGACGGTCTGGTGTCCTCCGGGCGGAGGCTTGGAAGGAGACGAAATCCCGTCCGAGGCGCTCGCGCGCGAACTGGACGAGGAGATCGGCTTGCGCGACTACGGCGCCGCCACCCACGTGTGGCATGAGGAGATCCGTGATCCGACAGTATTGCCGGGTTGGGACGGTGCGATCAACGACTACTTCCTCGTGCCGGTGGAGGCTGCATTCGAGCCCTGTGGGTCGTTGGGGCGCGAAGCGCTTGCCGCCGAGTTTGTCGAGCACTTCGAGTGGTGGAGCGTTGACCGCCTTCTGTCACACGAAGGTCGAGAAGTGTTCGGGCCACGAGATTTACCCGACCGCTTCGCCCGCCTGGTCAAGGATGGGCCACCGAGTTCGCCGGAACGGTTTGTTCGGTCGTTGTAAGGGCTGCGAGGCAGTGGTTGCAATCGAGCCTTTGGGCATCGAAAGAGGGCTAAGCTGGGGTTATGGAGCACTATGTGCGCAAGGAACCCATCCCGTACGCGTCTACGGCGGCGCCGGTCACTTCGGGTAGCCGGGTCCGACGGATGCTCCAACGATGGTGGATGCGGCTTCGTAGGTTGATGGGTGACAGTAAGGCCAGCCGGTACACCTCGCTCGCGCCGCGGCATCCTGATGGATCACGCACTGACGTAACTTCTTTCAACAGCAGTGGCAGCGGAAGATAACTGTCGGTTGAAAGACACTGCCCGGTGTTCGTCGAGAATTCGACGAACACCGGGCAGTGACGCATTATGTGAGCTGGAATCAGCGGAGGTACTGTCCGCAGACCGGCCACGCGCCGGCGCCCTGACCGGCGAGGACGTTTTCCGCGACGCGGACCTGTTCTGCCTGGCTGGCGTTGGCGGCACTGCCCGCTCCGCCGTAGGCTTCCCACGTGCTCTGGCTGAACTGGAGTCCGCCGTAGTAGCCGTTTCCGGTGTTCGCAGCCCAGTTGCCCGAAGATTCGCATTCTGCGACACCCGACCAGTCGTGGGTGGCTGCAGATGCGGTGCCGGCGGTCAGTCCGACGGCTCCGGCTGCGAGAGCTCCGGCTGCGGCGACAGAGGCAAGGGCACGGGTAACGGTGGTCTTGGTCATTTTTTGTAAATCCTCTCGAGTCCCGCCGACGGAGGACGGTGACCGTCTCAGCTCCGCTCCCACCACTAGGAATGTTGTCGAGTCCGAACCGCGGGGTGGGACGGGCGGTGGCGATTCGGTAATGCCCGGTTGATCGGGCTGTCACCAACCATAAGAGATGATTACGGATTGGTCACGGGTCGGCGTGTCGACACATGTTTGTGCAACAGAAATGCATCAAAGAGTGTTTTCCCAGGTCGCGTGGCGATATGCCACCTCTCATGGCGTTACATAAACGAGATAAAGTGTGATGCAAGTCACTTCAAAAGCGCCTCGACGGCGTCGCTGCGCGGCGAATGTGTCGCTCGATCGGCCCGGTTTGTCGGCTTTTCGACCCGATTTCAGTCGCTCTGGAACCCCTGTCCAGCCGTGATCGGTTGTCGACCGACCGACCCGATTTACCTGCAGCGCAGCAGAATTGAAACGATCATCGCGCTGCCGGTCCTGGGCTCAAACGAGATTCTTGCTCGCCTTGATCCGACGGCGAATGTCGCGCATCTGAATGGTGTTGCCGGCCTGACGGATGGAGCGTGGGATGAACCTGTTGACGAACGACACGAAAATGAAGAGGTGTTCGAATCGGCGGCGATCGTCTTCGGTCCATTCGAGGTCGAGTTGGTCGCGGTAGATCGGTGGTAGGAATCCGACCGTCAGGAACCGCAGCAAGTTTCGGAACACCAGGCGTATCGGCCACGTGATCATTCGAAGGTTGACGAGGTCGACCAGATACTGCTTGGTGCGTTCGTCGATGACGACGCGTTCACAACCGAGGTTCCAGTAGCGCTCGAAGTCGGCGCGGGTGGCCGGCCACATCTCCTCGGTGACCTGCAGCGTCGTTCCCAACGTTGATGCGGACTGATAGAACGATTCCGCCTGTTCTTCGGACATCTTGCCGTGCAGCAACTGATGACTGTCTTCGAAACCGATGAACAGGCATGCAGCAACCCATAATTGGAGTTCGCGATTGAAGGCGTTGTACTTGACCGGGCTGTTTGAATCCGACTTCACATATCGGTGCACCGAGTTCACGGCCTCGCGGTAAGCCTTTCGCTCTTCCTCGTTACCCAGGATCGCGACCGTCAGGTACTGCGTCGTGGTTCGTGCGCGCTTCCACGGATGCACTGTCAGAGCACCCGATTCGACCTTGCTCTCCATGACGCCGTATGCCACCTCGGGCCAACCGAGTTGCAGGATGACGTTGGCAGCGGCTCCGGCGAACGACCAGAAATCGAGTGCGTCGGTGATGTGTGCGGGTTTACGTGCCCACCGCCTACGCTCGGCCGTGACGGTGATGCGTGTCTGATCGGTTCGAAGAGACGACTCGGACTTTTCCGAATCCAGGTAGTGAGTGGGCATCGATCTTCCTCCGTGAGGGGTGAGTTACTTGGTCTCGACGTTGCTCACGAGCCACCGGTCGTCCGAGCGGACCAGGGATATGACCATCCGGTACTTCTGTGTATTGCCTTCTGGCGCAGCAACGTTCTTGGCCTGCTGGTCGACGAACACGAGTACTTCGGCCGACGAATCTTCGAGCGTGTCGATGCCGACGTCTGTCGCTGTCGCGCTCGCCTGACCTTGGCCTCCAGCGACAACCTCGCGCAGTGAATCGACCATGGTTCGGTAGGTGCCGGCAAATTCGTCGGTCGACATCGACGCGATGGTGTCCTTGTTGGCATCGAGGTTCTGATAGTCGAAGGAGGACATGATGGTCGAGTACTCCCTCGCGGTGTCCAGCGCTTCCTGCCGCAGCGTGTCTTCCTGATTCGCCGAGTACATCTGGAATCCGAGAACCACCAATGCTGCGACCAGCGCTACCGCCATTAGTGAGATCAGTGCGTTGCGTGGCTCCTTCAGGCGGCGAAGTAGCGACGGAGAAGTCGGATGTTCGGCCACCTCGGCTTCTGCCTCGTCGAGTAGTGCGTTGTCACCGTGTGCCATTTCCCAGTCCTTCCAACATCAATCTCCAGTAGTTCAGGGCGTCGACTCCGGTCGGAATCAGAATCGGATCTGGGACGACGGGCGGTCCGATCGGCGTGCCAGGGACCGTCGAGTTCTGCAATCCGAGGTCGTTCGGGCGGGGAGCATTCTGTGCTCCGCGTTGGACGAGGTCGTCGGCGGGGGGACAGTACATCGCCAGACTCGGACTGGTGGGGGAGAGATCGCCTACCTCTCGCCTGGGAGTGTCGTAGTTGCACACCGGCCCTTGCGTGGCAACCAACGCGAAATCGGCGCGATCGCCTTTGACGATGGATGCCAGTTTGGCAAGTCCTTCGGGGATCGTGACCAGTCCGGTTTCCAGGGCGTCCGTGCGGTCGGAGATGATCGGTGCGACGGTGACGAGATTGGCCAGGACCGCTCCGAAAGTGTTGTGGTACTTGTCGAACAACTGTTGAGCGCTGTTCAGGGCGGCGGGCGAATGATCGGTGAGGTAGATCAGCACCGGAGCGTTGGATTCGAGTTGTTCGGTGAAGTTCTTGGCAGCCGCCATTCCTCGGACAAACGAATCCGATTGTGTCGCCATGGAGTCCACCAACGTGGAGGTTCGCGACAGCAGCGCGGCGAGTTCCGCCGACTGGTCGTTCAACTGCGCCGACATGGTCCCACCGTTGTCGATCATCGTCGCCAAGCTCGGGCCGAGCCCGTTGAACGATTTCCCCAATTCGGTCCCGATGTCGCTGATCGCTTGTGGATCAATCCCTTCCAGGACACCGGACGCCTGAAGCATCAACTGGCTCATCTGCACCGGCTGCTGATCCGCGGGCATGGCGATCTCGTCGCCATCTCGGAGATAGGGGCCGTGATCCGTGGTGGGGTAGATGTCGACGTTCTGGATTCCGGCGGCTGTACCCATCGTCACCTTGGCGACGCTGTCGGTGGGTATCTCCGTGTTGTCGTTGAGTGAGAGTTCCACCCGAGCCGAGCGGGTGCCTGCGTCGAGTTCGACTTCGCTCACCTTCCCCACCTGCACTCCGCGATACGTGACGACCGTGCCCTTGGTAAGTCCGAAGGCGTCGGACATGTTGGCGTGCAGCCGGATTTGGCCACCGAAACCCTGAGGGCCGACCACGTAGACGATTCCGAAAGGGATGACTACAGCGGCGATCAGAGCGAACAGGACGAGTTGAACAAGCGCAAGGCGACTCAACGTGGACCTCCCTGAAGTAGATCGGTGAGAGTTCCCGCCGGCGCGATCGATTGACCTGCCATACCGCCGCTCCACAGTTTGTCGATCGTTCCCGGAATATCCAGAGCGCCGTCGAACACGAGGTAGTCACCTTGGACTGCCCTGGTGAAGTTTTCGAGCAACCCGTTCATGTTCGCCAGTGTCTGGCCGATCTCCGAATTGAACGAATCCAGAGTTCCCACAACGGTCGACGCATCGTGCAGCATCGCGTCGAGCCCGTTGGGTGAGGAATCGAGGATGGTGTTTGCGTTGGTGGCGAGCTGAACGGTCGAGTTCAACAGGCTCGCAATCTGATCCTTCTGTCCGACGAGAATCGACACCACCTGTGGAACGGAATCGAGGTAGTTGTCGACAACTACCCGTTGCCCAGCCAGTTGGGAGGAGACCCGGGCAGCGAGGTCGACGGCCTCGTCGAACTCGCTGCGGTGACTGCTTGCCTCTGCCATCAGCGAAGTGAGGGTCTCGGTCAGAGAACGAACTTCACCCGAGCGCCCGGAAAACGCGGTGTTCAGTTCGCGTACAACGGTGTCGAGTTGATCGATACCGCTTCCGGTCAGAACCGTGCCGAGGGTGGCAAGTGCACTTTCGACCTGCGGACCGATCTCGGTGCGAGACTCCGGAATCGTGTCGCCGTCGCTGAGCGTGGAGCCGGACGGAACTTCCGGCACCCGAAGTCTGATGAAAGGGTTTCCCAGTGCGGACGGGAGTTCGACGGATGCTTCGACGTTGTCCGGCAACTGCGTCGCGGCGTCCAGACTCAGCGTCACGTCGGCTCCGACGACGTCGGCTGACAGTGCGGATACTCTACCGATGACTTTCTGGCCGCTGCGGACGTCTGCTCCCAGCACCAGACCGTCGGCGCCGGCCAACTGTAGCGCCACGTTGTACGCGTCACCGTCGGCCGCACGACCCAGCGGAAGGTCCTGAATGCCTGCGCTACAGCCGCCGAAGGCGAACACGGCCGCACAACCCACACCGATGATCGTGGCACCGGCGACTATTCGAACCGAGTGTCGCGTCAATTGCCACCTCCGGGGACGGCTCCGCCGGAAATCGCGGAGGCGATGCCGAGCGGATCAGAAGTACTGAGGGGGAAGGAAATCGGATTCGTGAACCCGGCCCCGGTGCAGATCGGCAACTTGTAGGTGTCGCACAGCGGTTTTGCAACCGCGAACTGAGTCAATGCAGTCGAGACGTTGAGCCGGATGCGCCCGCGCTGATCAGGGCCGATAGTTTGGGAGAGATTCTGCATCATCAACGGCACCAGGTCCATGAACTCGGCGAGGCCAGGTTGTTTGGAAGCCAGAGTGTCACCGAGAACTCGCACGTTGTCGGCTATTGCGCCGACATCGTCGCCGTGAGTTGTCATGAAACTGTTCAACTGGTCGAAGACGACCTGCAGATCCTGCAGAGGCTGTGAGATGTCCATGTTCTGGCCCGCCCACTGATCACCCAATACGCCGAGGTCACCGACAAGTTCGTCCAGGCTGACCTGCCGCGCGTCGAGAGCATTCATCAACGTGTTGAGATTGTCGACAAGGGCACCTATGTCTTCCGACCGTGCGCCGACAACTCCGGTTGCCGTGCTGAGGTTGCGAATTGCGGTATTGAATTGATCGCCTTGGCCCTGCCATCCGGCGGCGCCGCGGCTCACGAGATCACCGAGATTGCCTCCGTCCCCGGCAAATGCGTCGGCCAAAGTGCTGACGCTTCCCATCAACCCGTCGAAATCTATGGGGGAGTGGGACCGTTCGATCGGAATCTGATCGCCGTCTTTCAGCGTCTCTCCGCCGGTGTACGCCGGACCGAGTTCGATGTGGCGATCGCTGATAACCGACGGATTGAGAACATAGGCCGAAGCGTCGGCGGGCAGATCGACGGAGTTGGGCATCGACATCGCCACTCGAACAGAAGTTCCGCGAGGTTCCACCGACGTGACTGTCCCGACGCCGACTCCGAGGACGGTGACCTTGCTTCCCTCGTAGATCCCGCCGACGTAGCTGAAATCGGCGTAGACGGTCTTGGACTGATCGGTTCGTCCGAAGACGTACCAACCGGGGAGTGCAATAGCCAGGGTCACGACCAGCATGGCAGTGACAGCTTTTCGTGTGTTCACTTGCAGCCCTCCATGATTCCGAGCGCGCAGAGCAGGTTGTCCGGGATCACGGCCGCCGGCGCGTTGACGTCGGTCCAATTACCGGTGCCGGTGGAGTCGGTGACCGAACGCAGAGCGGAAGGAAGACGAGTCAGCAGCAGGTCGATCTGATCTGCGTTGTTCTTCAGCGTGGTGGTGACCGCGACCAGGTTGTCGGTCATGGCCCCGAACTCTTCCTGACGATCGACGAAGGTGGTCGAGAGCTTCGAGATGATGATTGTCAGGTTGTCGACCAGTTGAGTCAAGGCGTCCTTGCGCATCGCAAGAGTGCGAACGATCGTCTGAGCATTGGCCGCAGTACCGACTATCGAATCGGTTTGTGCCGCAGCCATGTCCGACAGCTCGCGGGACATGCTGAGAATCTGGTCGATCTGCTCACCATTCTGCGCGAAAGCAGCCGAGGCGCCGCTGATTCCGGCCAGAGCCCGGCCCACCTGATCGGAATCCGTGGGAATCACCTGCGAAAGGGTGTTCATCATGGACTCCATCGCCGCTAGGTCGACACCCGTGGCAGCATTGGTGGCGTCACTGCTGACGTCGTCGAGGCTGTACGGCACCGTAGTGCGGGAAAGCGGAATGACCCGCCCGTCGGAGTCGTCGACCACGCCGGCCGGCACGATCTCCAGGTAACGCTTGCCCAGGACCGTCTTGAGTCTCACAGTCGCCGTGCTTTGGTTTCCCAAGGGTTGATCCTTGTCCAAGCGGAAGTTGACGACCACGTGGTCGCCGGCAAGATCGATCGAATCCACTCGGCCCGCGGGAACCCCGGCAACATAGACGGGGTCTGTGTCGGAGAGCCCGCTGGCATTGGCGAACTCGGCTGTGTATGCCGACGTGCGGACGTTGTACCAGAGTTTCGGAATGCCCAGTGCGGCGGCGAGTCCCACCACCAGAACGAAGATTCCGAGACTACCCAGCGCGAGAGCTGTTCCGCTACCGCTGCGTCGGCGATCCCCTTTGAACAGGAAGAGCATGATGCCGACGAACACGTCGATCAGTTTGACCAGGAACATCATGAGCACACCGGTGAATGTGTCGGACCGAAGATGTTGGCCTCCATGTCGCCTGCCTTCAGAGTGAAATTGCACAGATACAGGCTGATGAAACTTCCGTAGCTGCCGATACGGTTGGCGGCGTCGGCGAACTGGGGAAGGTTGGTGACCAGCCTGTTGAACTCGTCGGTGCTCGCAATCCAACTGCCGGTGACACTTTCGAGTTGTTGCACGGTCTGACCGAATGCGCCGTTCGACCCGGCCATGATCTGAGCCAACGACGAGACAGTGCGGTTTCCCTGGTCCAAGAGCGAGACCAGTTGATCGTTCTGCCCGACGACGGCGGTGCTCAGGCTGTTCAAACCGTCCAGCAGACTGACCAATTCGGGTTGGCGCTCGTCGACGGAGGTGAGAAGAGTGTTCATGTTCGTGAGTAGTTGCGCGAAGACGTCCTGACGGTCTACCAGGCCGGAACTCATGGCCGCGATCTGATCGAGAAGTGTGGTCATTGCTTGGCCCTGACCGTTGAAGGTTTCGACAAAACTCCGCGTGAGAGTGTTCACCTGCTCGGGCTCGAGTGCGGCGAACAACGGTTTGAAGCCGTTCATCAGTGCGGTCAAGTTGATCGGCGGAGTTGTCTGCGCCAGCGGTATCGTGTCACCTGGTTCGAGCTGTTGTGCGGATACCGTTGTCGCACTGTGATCCTGGGTCAGTGCCAGGTATCGAGCACCCAGCATGTCGCCGTAACGAACTGCGGCACGGACATCCGACTCGAGTGAATACTGTGATTCGATTTCGACGTCGACGATCGCCTTGCTCGTACCGCCGCCGTTGTCGGCAAACGCGACCGAGTCCACGCGGCCGACGCGCACACCCGACATGGTGACAGGGTTACCCGGGTTGAGTCCTTCGACGTCGGTGAACTCGAACGAGTACGAATCAGTGCTTCCGCGAACCGGAACCGACAACGTGTTCGCCACGAACGACGCGCAGGCGACGCCGGTGATGCAGAAGAGTGACAACCGAATTACCTGGCCAGGACGGACCTTCACGGGACGGTCACCTCGTTACCTCTGACCAGCGGCCCCAACATCAGTGTTGTTGCCGGGTTGGGGGTGTCCGACTGCTCCGGCGAGCCGCTCTGCAGTTGGTCTTCGAGGTATCGCAGCGTGGCAGCCTCGGCTTCGCCGCCCACGACCGGGGCACTGACGGGTTGCATTGGCGTCAGGTTGGCGCCGGAACATTGCGCGCCGCGCGAGTCCCCGTACTGCGGGCAATCGGCGCCCGTGTAAGGGAGCGGTTCGGCGAACGTGGCGACTGCTGTGATGTCGAACTTTCCGGTGGCGAAGACCCGAGCTCCGGCGGCGCCGAACGTGCTGGCGTTGGCGAGAGTGGAACGCAGTCCGTCGGGATTGGCGGCGGTGGTCGCGAGTATCTTTCCGGCGGAATCGATCACAGTGATGATGTTGCTGTTGTTCGTCGCGACGAAATCGTCGACGGTCGCGGCGAATACGGCCGCCGCGCCGATCGAGGTCTCGAGGTTCGCCCTGTTGGCGACCATGTTGTTCGAGACGGATGTGGCTGCGGCGAGGGTATCGAGAATGTCGGGGGTCGCGCGGTCCAGTGCGTCGACGACAGTTCGGAATTCCGGAGTGGATTGCAGGAATTGGTGGGCGGCAGGAGCCAGTGCACCGGAAGCGGCGCTGAGATTGTCTATCGTGGTACCGATCTCGGCTCCGTTTCCGTCCAGAGCTTGGCCGAGTGCGGTCAGAGCCGTTTGAAGTTTCTCGGGTTGCATCGCTGTGAGGACTCCGACCAGCTTGGTGTACACGTCGTAGAGGGCGACGGCCTCGGGTCCGTCGTCCATGCGGATTTCGTCACCGTCCGCGAGGGTCGTTCGGCCCTGTCGCGTCGGGTCGTCCACGAGTTGCATGTAGATGTCACCGAAGAACGTACGTGGAACGACGCGAGCCATCACGCCGGCGGGAATCTTTGATGCATCGTCAGTCTGTATCTGTAGTTGCACAACGGATTCTGTTGTTCCTGATTCGATTTCACCGATTCGGCCGATGTTGACCCCGTGGTACCGGACCGGTGCCTCGCCGCTGATCAGGCCCGCCGTGGCCGGAACCGCGACGAACACGTCGGTGCTCTGCTCGAGGTTTCCGGATCCGCGTAGCACCATCGTCACTGCTGCCACGACGGCCACCACGATGGCGATGGTGCCGCGCAGTGCATAGACGATCTTCGTGCGTGTAGTGAGTCTGTCCACGGCTCAGATCCCCATTCCCGGGATCTGGGGGACGAGGCCCCACAGGCCGAAAGTCATCAGCACGTCGAGGATTCCGATCGCAAGGATGGCGGTCCGAAGCGCGCGGCCGGCAGCTTGACCGACACCCGCCGGTCCGCCCGAGGCGTAGTAGCCGTACGCGCAGTGCACGAGCGCGACGACGGCGGCGAAGACCACCGCCTTGAGTCCCGAATACAGGAGGTCCTGCGGCGAGATCGCCAGATGGAAGAAGTAGTCGTAAGTACCTGCCGACGCGCCGTTGAAGAACACGACGACCAGTCGGGTCGAGAGGTAGCTGGCCAAGAGTCCGATCATGTAGATCGGGATGACGCAGATCATGGCAGCGATCACCCGCGTACCGGCGAGGAACGGGATCGATCGGATCGCCATGGAGTCCAGGGCGTCGATCTCGTCGGAGATACGCATGGCCCCGATCTGGGCAGTGAAACCCGTTCCGACTTTGGCTGCCAACGCGATAGCGACGACAACAGGTGCAAGTTCGCGTGTGTTGGCAACCGCGGACAGCATGCCCGAGAGCGAAGTCATGCCGACAAGTTCGAGACCGCGATGTGTCTCCACACCCAGCATCATCGCGGCGGCGAGAGACATCGCGAACACGATGCCGATGGTTCCGCCGCCGGACAACAGCGAGTTCGTTCCGAAGCTGACTTCGCTGATCTGTCCGAGCACGTGTTTGCGGTACTTGGTGAGAGCGAAAGGTATCGAGGCGATGGTGCGGATGTAAAAGGTGACGTGCTGACCGAGCGATACCAAGCCGTCGCCTGCGGTCCGTAACGGCCTGCCGGCCTGACGCGCTCGGATCCGGAGATCGACGAGTGACATCAGAATTCACCGACTGCCGGCACGATCACGGTGTACAACGCGGACAACACCGTGTTGACGATGAAGACGAGCGCGAACGCAATGACGACCGCTTCGTTGACTGCGTCGGCAACGCCGCGAGGGCCGCCCTTTGCATGCAGACCTTTGAAGGTGGCAACCAAAGTCGAAGCGAGTCCGAAGATTGCCGCCTTCACCAAAGCCATGACGAAGTCGGAAGATCGACCGTACTGACTGAACGTTGCCATGAACGTTCCGGCGGGAAGATGCTGGACGTAGATGTGGTACAGGTAGCACGCGATCACACCGCCGAAGGTCACCATCGAACACAGTGCAAGGGAGACGATCACTGCTGCAACCAATCTCGGTGCGACCAGGCGCTCGATCACGTCTATGCCCATCACTTCCATCGCGTCGATCTCTTCACGGATCTTTCGTGAACCCAGATCCGTGCAGATCGCCGATCCTGCGACACCGGCCATCATCAATGCGCACACCAATGCCGCGGCTTGACCGACGATGATGAAAGCCACGACTGCCCCGGAATAGCCACCAGCGCCGATCCTGCCTGCCAGTTCGCCGACCGACACGGCGATGAAGACACCGATCGGAATCATGAGAAGCAACGATGGGCCGGTGCTGACGCGGCCGATGAACAGGGTCTGAGTAACCGTCTCGTGCAACGAGAGTCGTCTGCGGAGGATTGCCGTGAACAGGCCGAAGAGTGCCTGAACCGAGAATCCGATCAGATAGCCCCCCTGTAACGCTACGTCTCGCACCGGGCCCTTCGCGGCTGGTAGCTCGTACGTCATCTAATTGAATTCCTTTGCAGATCAACAGTGTTCGGCACGGAGTTCGAACTGTTCGAGCGCTGGCGGTCGAGCGAACTGCCTGTGAAGCATCTCACACATATATGTGTCCAAGCAAGCATTATGTGAACCGAAATTCTCGTCGACTTGTCTGCAGTGTTGATCGAATTTCTGCTTTTGACGTGGAAGTATCGGGGCCGTTCATGCCACCGCCCCGTGTATGTTTACGAATATTCCGAATCTGTCAGGCGGATTGCTTCGCGGCCGTAGGGACTGAGCTTCGAGCGGTGACCCTACCCATTGTCGGCGGCTTCGGGCAACGTTTTGTTAACTGAAATTCTCGGTGAGGGGCTCGTCGGCTGGCGCCAGGGCGAAGTTGTATGTCGTGATCGAACGGCGTTTCACCAGCTGTTATCTGGCGGAAGAAACGCAATGTGCTGAAAAATGTGTGTGAATCCTAGGAATCATGCTTATGCTGATTCTCGTCTGCTGGACAGGCGGATCGAGGTACTTCGAGCGTGAAGGCTGGAGAGTGGGGTAGACGGTGAGCCCGAGCGAGCAGTTCGTCGACGCGCAGTCGTCGAGTGGGATTGTTCGGCAGGCGAGGTCCGATTCCGTCAAGAGGCGCCCGAAGGATCGCAAGGCGCAGATCTCGGCAGCGGCGGCAATCGCGTTCAGTGAGCGCGGATATCCAGCTGTCAGTGTCGATGACATCGCGTCGGCTGTGGGTATTTCGGGTTCGGCGCTCTATCGGCACTTTCCGAACAAGTACGCGATGTTCCGCCACGCGGCGTTGGAGTTGACCGAAGCGCTCGCCAGTGCCCTGGACGTCGTCTCGGTTGCGCCTGCAGCGACCGACGCGCAGCGGTTGCGCGAAGATCTGATTGCAGTGATAAGAACGACAATTCGCAATCGGCGTACGGCCGGAATCTATCGGTGGGAGAGCCGGTTTCTCGAAGCCGACGATCGGAAATCCGTTCGAGCGCAAGCCAGTGCGGTCAATCGCCGGGTAGCCCGGCATCTTTCGCGCTCCGATCCGGCAATGACGGCGCGTGAAAAGACCCTCGTCGTGGCAGCGATGTTCAGCGTGATCGGCAGCATCACCGTCCATAATCTCTTACTGCCCCAGCGGGTGATGGAGCAGGTTCTGCTCGAGGCGTGTCTGGCGATAGATCACGGCGAGGGCGCAACCACCGCGAGCCGCCTGGAGCAGTCCTCGTTGCCCAGAACGGTGACCACGAACAAACGCGAACGTCTGCTGCAGGAAGCCGTGCGACTCTTCGACTCTCGCGGGTATCACGACGTCAGCATCGAAGAGATCGCTGCGGCCGCCGGCTTGAACGCCTCCGGTATGTACCGCTACTTTCCCAGCAAGGCCGAGCTTCTCGGCGCCGTATTCTATCGAGCCGCAGATCGCTTGGACTTGGCTACTGCAGCGGTGTTCGATTCCGCTGACTCACACGAAGAAGCGCTCCGGTCGTTGTCGGCGATGTACGTGGAATTGTCGTTCGCACAGCACGAATTGATGTCGGTCTACTTCTCCGAGATGAACAATCTTCTGCCGAGTCATCGAAGCGATCTGAAGAACCGCCAGAAGCTTTACGTGGTCGAATGGGCGCGGGTACTCCGCGAAATCCGGCCTGAACTGTCGGCGGTAGAGGCGAAGTTCGTGGTTCATGCTGCGCTCAACCTGGTTCCGGACGTCGGCCGCATGATGAAATTCGACGCTGCCGCGGAGAACGCGGCCAGGTTGCAGATGTTCATGTCGGCAGTACTGTTCGGCCGTCAGGCCGCCTCGACCGTGTCCACGCGCCGCGGAACATCGGCCTCCTGAAACGTGTCGGTGGGTGTGCGTAGTCTGGCCCACTATGAGCGAAGTCGTGTCACTGGCAGCTGCCCGTCGCATAGCGCTTGCCGCTCAGGGATTCGGCAAATCGCATCCCACGACGGTCACGCGTCGCAATCTGGTCGGCGTGATGGACCGGTTGCAGGTGCTGCAGATCGACTCGGTCAATGTCTTCGAGCGCAGTCACTACCTGCCGGTTTACGCTCGGTTGGGGGCGTACGACAAATCCCGACTCGATCAGCTCGCCTTCGCCCCCGGCTCGGGTTACCTCGAATACTGGGGCCACGAGGCAACGTTCTTGCCGGTGGACATGTGGCCGTTGTTCCGCTGGCGGATGGATCAGTTTCGCGCCAAAGCACTCGGTGACAAGGACGGCTGGGCTTCCGATCGGAGTGTCTTCCTCGATTGGTTGCGGCAGGAGTTGCGCGACAACGGTCCGATGGCGGCGAGCGAGATCGAACACGAAGCGAACACGCGACGCGGTCCGTGGTGGGGGTGGTCCGATGTGAAGGTCGGGCTCGAGACGCTGTTCCGTTGGGGCGAGGTGGTCTCGGCGGGGCGCGCCGGTTTCGAGCGTCGTTACGGCCTGGCCGAGCAGATGCTTGAACCCGAGATACTCGACGCACGGGTCGAGCGGTCGGAGGCGATACGCGAGCTGGTGCTGCGGGGAGTGAGGGCACATGGTCTGGGCACACTCGACGACATCGCCGACTATTTTCGTCTGCCCAGCGCAGAAGCACGAACCGCGTTGCAGGAACTCGAAGAGGCCGGCAGTGTGCGCCGGGTATCCGTCGACGGCTGGGAGCGTCGAGGTAAAGCACGAGAAGTGTGGATCGATCCACAAGCGAAGCGTCCCAGGTCCATCCGTGCGGAAGCGTTGTTGTCCCCCTTCGATCCGGTAGTGTGGGCACGCGATCGAGCGTTGCGGCTCTTCGACTTTCACTACCGGATCGAGATCTACACTCCAGCCCTCAAGCGAGTTCACGGGTACTACGTGCTCCCGGTCCTGATCGACGACAAGATCTGTGCCCGAGTCGATCTGAAGAACGACCGTCAGAACCGTCGGCTGCTGGTGCGCGCGGCGTGGGCCGAACCCACCGCGGACGCCGACACTGCTCCCCGGTTGGCGGAACTCCTACGCAGAACTGCGCATTGGCAGGGCTGCGAGACCATCGAGGTGGAGAACAAGGGCACGCTGTCTAGGGATCTGTCCGCCGCCCTTGCGTGAGCTGTCGTGGCCGCGAGGGCGAGTGTCATTCGGGTACGGTTATGCGCCCGTCGACTGCGGCTCTGTTGATGGACTTTCTCAACTCGGAGCAGCTTCCGGATCGAATGCTCGTCGGTGCGACGTGTTCGCGGTACTCCAAACATGTGGTGCGAGAATCTGATCGCCACTGAGTCGACGTGTGGTGCCAACTGTTCTTCTCGACGAGGACGTATGCTCCGCACCGCTCACAGTCCAGCGGTTCCATGGTCATCGGTCCACCCCTGCAGCGGCTTTGCGAGCGATGTTGTCCGCGACCTCCTGCTTCCACACCTCGATGGGTTTGCTTGTGTCCATTTCGAATTCGAAGCGATCGACCATCTCGGGCGTGACGTCGGCGACGTCGACGTAGAACTGTTCGTACCAGCGTCGCAGTTGATAGACCGGACCGTCCTCGGTGCAGAGCAGCGGGTTGTCGATGCGAGTCTTGTTCTTCCAGATCTCGATGTCCTGCTCGAACCCGACGCCGATGTAACCGATCATCGCATCAACGGTTTGGTCCGCTATTCCGGCGGGAAGTTCGTCGGTCTTCTTGACGGTGATGCCGTACATCAGGACGAACTTGTTCGGGCTGATCGGGTAGTGGCAGTTGATCAAAACCGAATCCACCTTGAACGTTTCGTACTGGTACACCAGATCGTCGACCATGAAAGACGGCCCGTGATAGGCGGCCACCGAGAGGTTCGAGACCAACTTCGGCACGTCGGGGTCGGTCCAGGTCACGATGTCGTCGCGGTTGATGCCACTTTGCTCCTGGATCGCGACGTGACCTTCGAAGACGTTCTTGAAATAGGTGGGGAACGAGAAGTGCACGTAGAAGAAATGCGCCATGTCGACGACGTTGTCGACGATTTCTCGGCAGTTGGTATCGATGACTATCGACTTCCACACCCAATCGGTCCACTCGTGCTCCGCAGACTTGATGATCGGAATGGCGACCTCGGCAGGAGGCGGATTGCCTTCGGGGTCGTGCCAGACGAAGAGCAGGTCATCCTGTTCGAGCGTGGTCCAGGCGCGGGTTTTGGCAAGCGGAGGAACCCGGCGGGCATAGGGAATCGCCGTGCATTTTCCGTTGCCTCCCCAGCGCCAGTCGTGAAATGGGCACGCGATCGAATCTCCCTTGATCGTGCCCTGACTGAGGTCTCCACCCATGTGTCGGCAGTACGCGTCGAGGACCTTCACCTCGCCTTGGCTGTCGGCGAATACGACAAGTTTGGTGCCGAAGGCCTCGATCGGATGTGGATTACCGTCGTGAAAATCGTTCGCGAGCCCGAGGCAGTGCCAGCCGCGGGCAAACCGCTCAGGGGTAACGCCTTCGTCGATGACGCGGAATTCGTCGACTTCGCCCAGGTCCATTGTGGTCATAACGCCGTCCTCTGTTCAGGGGTCTGTCCGTGCCACTGTGGCGAGGAGTGAGCTCAGGTTCAACGGGTGCAACCGGTGATCGGTATAGGTGCAGGTGGCAGTGACCAGGCGGGTTCGTCTCCCGCACGGTGGGAAATGCCCTGGCGGAGCGCGCCGACTGAGCCGAGATTGGCAGTCGGCAGCGAACACATCGCCCAGCGGTGCCCGCTCGACGGACGGATCACCGGAACGGAGACATCCATGTTGGTCGGACCGATCACCGAAGAGCCCATACCCATGTCAACTCTCGACAGACTGGCGATGGTGATGGATTGCTTTCGTGACACACCTCGACTGACGCTGGGGGAGGTGGCTCGTCGAACCGGAATTCCGCGGTCGTCCGTGCACAGGATGCTTCTGAAGCTTGTGAGAATGGACTGGCTTCGACGAGAAGGGCTCGAGTACGAAGTAGGAGACAAGCTCGGTGACCTCGGGGCAATCTCGTTGTATCGAAACAAGTTCGAGAGAGTGGTGGTGCCGTTGTTGTACAACCTGCACCTCGTCACGGATCAGGCTGTCCATCTGGGAGTCCTCGAGGGAAGCAACGTGCGCTACGTCCAGAAGATCGGCAGCCGGGCGATACCCGAACTCCAGACAGGCGTCGGCACTCGAATTCCTGCACGGTCCTCGGCCATAGGCAAAGCGCTCTTGGCCGCGGGTCGCCGTTCGCCGCTCGCGCAGCCTTCTGGAATTGCCCACGGTCAGCGCGGCGTCGTATTCGGCACGTGTACTTCGGGACTCGGCTGTATCGGAGTGCGGGTCGGTGCACTGGGAGGGACCGAAGTCGGTCTGTCGATCAGTGGCCCGCTGGTTCGAGGCAAGATCGACGATCGGCACGTTGCACCCGTGCAGATGGCCGCCGTGGCAATCTCCCAGTATTTCGAGGTGCCGGACCGTCGTCACCGGCAGACCGGGTAGTGCCCCGCAACGCACAGAGTGCGCCTCCCTCGACTACGCGTAAAGCGCAGTGGGGGAGACGCACTCGGACAAATCTGGGTCAGCGAAGAGCCGCAAGCGCGTCGATACGCCCCACAGCACCTTCCATGATGCTTTCGATCAGTTCCTTACAGCTGGGCAGATCGTTGATCATGCCGACAACCTGACCCGACGCGAGAACACCGGCTTCGGTGTTGCCCTCGACCAGTCCGGCCTTGAGCAACATCGGGGTGTTGGCGGCCATGATGATCTGCATCAGCGTGCGGTCACCCGAGCGCTTCATCGCCAGACCGTCCTTGGCGAGCGTCGACCACTTCATGCCTGTCATGGCCTTGAACTTGGTGGCGTTCTTGGCTGCAGCGATCAAACCGGTTGCATAACTGGAACCTTCGAGGCTGTTGACCAAGTCGGTGTTGAGCACGCGGTGAGGCATGCCGTCGACCTTGCGAGAGACTGTTGTATCCGTCAGTCCGCGCTTGAGATACTCCTGCTTGACGGAATCGGGTACCGAAGAGTCACTGGTGAGCAAGAAACGCGTCCCCATCGCGACACCGGCAGCGCCGTACGCCAACGCGGCAGCCAGCCCGCGGCCGTCGAAGAATCCGCCACCGGCGATGACCGGAATATCGACCGCGTCGAGAACCGAGGGGAGGAGCAATGTCGTTGCCACACCGCCGGTGTGACCACCACCTTCGCCGCCCTGGACGATGACGGCGTCCGCGCCCCAGGACGCGACCTTGACCGCATGCTTCGCGGCACCGATCGAAGGTACGACGACGATGCCGTGGTCCTTGAGTTTGGCGATCAGTTCCTTCTTGGGAGCCAAGGCAAACGACGCGACCTTGACGCCCTCACGGATCAGCAGGTCCGCGCGTTGCGGGGCGTCGGTGGCGTCGGCACGCATGTTGACGCCGAACGGCTTGTCCGTGAGCTGCTTCGTCTTCTTGATCGCGTGCTCGAGCTCGTCGTACGTCATCGTGGCCGAAGCCAGGATGCCGAGACCACCGGCGTTAGCCGTCGCCGACGTCAGTGCGGGCCCGGAAACCCAGCCCATGCCCGTCTGCACGATCGGGTAGTCGACACCGACCAGTTCGGTCAGCGCGGTCTTCAGGGTGGGGGTCATGCCGAGACCTCACGGTCCCGGAGGTTGCGCGGATCGAGGGTCTCACGGATGAGGTGGAGTTCTTCGGCGGTGGGGTCGCGGGTGATACCGGCCTCGGCGAGTCCGGCAACCTCGAACGAGGTGTTCTCGGCTACCTCTTCCGCCGTGACGCCGGGGTGAAGGCTCAACGCGCGGAACGTGTTTCCGGGACCTCCGAAGTCGAAGACACCGAGATTGGTGACGACGCGGGGGATGTTCAGGTACTTGTATGCCGGGTTCTCGGGGTCGATCTGGTCGTAGCCGACACCGCACACCACGTCGACCTTGTCGACGAACACTCGCTTGGAGTGCTTGGGGACGAAGTAGCTCGTCGCGTGGTTGATGGTGTTACCCGGGGCGCCGCGCACACCGAACATCTGACGCGTCGGCTGCTGAAGCGGGCCGAAAGCGGAGAGGTTCTGGTTGCCGTGGCGATCGAGCTGATTGGCACCCATGACAACGTGGCGACGGCCGGAAGCGACGACGTCGAACACCTTGCGGAAGGGCATCCATCCTTCGACGGGGCCCTTCGTTCCGACTGCCGGAGTGTCCTCGAGGATGAGGGCTTCACCATCGGTGATCAGCAGGTCGGGTTCGGTGGTGAGCCGAGCCAGGCGAGCGCCGATGGTGGACGACGTCGACATGGGGCTGGCCATGATTTCGCCTGCACCGGAGAAGATTTCAGCGCACGCGAGAACAACGTACTCTGCGCGGGTGACGGTGGATTCGCTCATTTTGCCTGCTCCCCTGCCTTTGATGAATCGGCAAACTTCTTTACTGCGGCTTGGTAGTCCTCTTCGCTGCCGGAGAGGAACGTGTCGACGAACGCCTGCCACGACTCGGGGGTCTTGGCGGACTCGGCGTAGTGACGCTGGAACTTCTCGTCGCGGCCGTAGCTTTCGCCGGCCAACGTGAAGTGTGCACCATTGGGTGCCTCGACGACGGCGTCGACCATCATGCGGTTGAGCAGAAGGTTCTGCAGTGGAACGGATTTGACCAGTTCCTCCGTCTCGACGATGCGTTCGACGGAGACGTAACGCTTCTCGGCTGCCATGCAGTACAGGTCGTCGAAGTACGGGTCGACGCCGTTGTACGCGGCATTGCCGTGCTTGTCACCGAGATTGAGATGGACGAACGACGCATCGAGGTTGAGCGCAGGCATCGCGATCAAGGTCTCGGAACGGCCGTCGGCCTCGGGATACGGGGAGGTGACGGTCTTGAGTTCGTCGCCCCAGAAGTTGCGGACGTCCGAACCCAGGCCGGCGCGGATCGGGAGGAAGGGGAGACGGGCGGCAGCGGCTTCGAGGCCGCACTTGACCATTCCTTCGTCCATCTCGCGCACTTCGATCTCACCGGCGGTGCGCGCCTTGGCAAACCACGGATCGTAGAACGGCGCGGAGTCCAGGGACACGAAGCCGTAGTACGCCTTCTTGACCTTGCCGGCCGAGCACAGCAGTCCGAGATCCGGTCCGCCGTAAGTGACCACGGTCAGGTCCTTGATGTCCGAACGCAGAATCGCACGCACGAAGGCCATCGGCTTGCGGCGAGATCCCCAGCCGCCCAAGCCGATCGTCATTCCGCTGCGGAGTTCGCCGACTACCTCGTCGAGCGACTTCGTCTTGTCACGCTTGCTAGCCATGTTTTTCTCAGCCTTCCTTCTGGGTTGCGTTCTCGCGCGGCTTGCCGGTGGCGACGAACTCGTCGCGGTGCTCGTCGGACACACCGAGGAGGTTGAGTTCGAAGGTGTAGCCCTGCTCGAGGCGGTAGCTGCCCTTGACGTCGACCGGGTCGATGCCGTTGATGGCTTCCTTGGCGCACCGGATGATGCGGGTGTCCTTGGCGGCGATCTTCGCGGCGATTTCGCGAGCACACTCGTCGAGCTTCTCGCGCGGAACCACGTCGTAGACGCTGCCGAACTGCTTGAGTGTGTGGGCGTCGACGCTCTGCGCCGTGTAGTAGAGCGTGCGCATCATGTGTTGCGGCACCAGGCGCGAGAGGTGTGTGGCAGCGCCGAGTGCGCCGCGGTCGACCTCGGGGAGGGAGAAGATCGCGTCGTCGGAAGCGACGATCACGTCCGCGTTCCCGACCAGTCCGATGCCGCCACCGACGCAGAATCCGTTGACTGCCACGACGACGGGCACAGCGCAGTCGTAGACGGCAGCGAAGGCTGCGGCACAACCGCGGTTGGCGGCGACCAGTGCGTCGAATCCCTCGGTGGCCTGCATCTCCTTGATGTCGACGCCGGCGTTGAAACCGCGTCCCTCGGCTCGCAGGATCACCACGTGCGTGTTCAGATCCTTGCCCGCGTCGAGGATGGCGTCGGCAAGCTCGAACCATCCCTTGGACGGGATTGCGTTGACCGGCGCGTAGTCGATGGTGACCGTGGTGATGCCGGTTCCGTCGGAGGAGGTGCTGATGCCCATATCGGGATTCCTTACGTCTGTGTACCAAACCAAGCGATTGCTTGGTAAGTTAGCACACAAGCGGAGCCGACAAGCCCGAGCAGAGTGCATTAGGAGACAAAAATGAGTGGATTGGTCGACGGACGCGTAGTCATCATCACCGGGGCAGGTCGAGGTATCGGACGCGCGCATGCGTTGGCGTTCGCGGCCGAGGGTGCCAAGGTCGTCGTCAACGACATCGGTGCGGGTGCCGACGGTTCCGAGACCGGTGAAAGTCCGGCCGAGCAGGTTGTCGCGGAGATCATCGCTGCGGGTGGCCAAGCAGTGGTCAATGGAGACGACGTCGCCGACTGGGCGGGCGCCGAAAATCTGATCAAGACCGCGATCGACACTTTCGGTGGCCTGGACGTACTCGTGAACAACGCGGGCTTTCTGCGTGACCGCATGCTCGTCGGCATGAGCGAAGGCGAGTGGGACGCGGTAATCCGTGTGCACCTCAAGGGGCATTTCGCGCCCCTGCGTCACGCTGCTGCCTACTGGCGCGGTGAAGCCAAGGCGGGCAAGACCGTCGACGCACGCATCATCAACACCAGTTCGGGTGCAGGACTGCAGGGTTCGATCGGCCAGGGCAACTACGCTGCGGCGAAGGCCGGTATCGCCGAGATGACCATCCAGGCCGCGGCCGAGCTCAAGAATTACGGCGTCAGTGTCAATGCGATCGCACCTGCTGCGCGCACGCGCATGACAGTCGGTGCAGGTGGGGCGATGGCAGAAGCGATGGCAGCTCCGGAAGAGGGCTTCGATGCCATGGCTCCCGAGAACATCTCGCCGCTGGTCGTCTGGCTCGGCAGCGCCGAGGCCAAGGACGTCACGGGCCGGGTATTCGAGGTCGAGGGCGGAAAGATCACCGTCGCGGAGGGCTGGCGTCACGGCCCGAGCGAGGACAAGGGTGACCGTTGGGACCCGAAGGAGATCGGGCCCGTCGTGGCAGCGCTGTTGGAGAAGGCTGAGATTCCGACGCCGGTGTACGGGGCGTAGGGCCTCCGGCCCCGTGAGTGGTTAAGGAGTGCAGGGACTCCTTAACCACTCACAGGCGTGCCGCCTACGCAGGCGCCCGAACAACCAGCACGGTGCCGGGGAACTCTGCTGCGAGCTCGCGCCGCGAATGCTTCACGCAGGCGGTGCCGTAGCCCTTCTTGCGGGACTCGGGTGCAATCCAGATCGCGACGTTGACCTCTTGGCCGTCGAGTTCGCCGAACACCAGACCGACGCTCTTCGGGCTGTCGCCGGAGACGTCCTCGGCGACGAACCAGGCAGCGCTCTCGTCGTCGATACGACCGAGACCGCCGACGCGCTCGGCTTCGATTCGATCCTCGCTCCACGGATTGCCGTCTTCGCCGAGCTGCTCGCCCGAACGAATCGTGAACAGCGACTTGTCTTCTGCGCTGTCGCTGAACGGACGCAAGCTGAAGTTCTGCCCGCTGCTCGCGGGGCGATCGAGCGTCGTCCATTCGAGTGTTGCGTCGAGATTCTCCAGCTCGCCCTGGATGCGATCGCGTGCAGCCTTGGTCAGTGCGCTGAACTTGAGGCTCAGAACTGCTTCGGCATTTGCTTCCGACGTGCCGAGGAGTTCCGCGACGGTGGTCAGTGCCTCCTGGTGGTCCTTGCTGTCGACCACTGCATCCAGCACCTCGTGGCGACGCTCCAGCGCACACACGAGTGCGGAAGTGATCTCGCGTCGGTCCAGGATCTGATCTTGAATATGCGTCGTCATATATGCGACTCCTTGCTGTGTTCGAGGCTCTGTCGAAACGCCGTGCGGACCGTACGAGTCAATAGTGCTCCAACTCGCCCGTTATGGCACGCGTTCAGCCTCCGGTGCGGCGAACGAGCCGTTCGTAGCGCTGGCGGGCGGCTTGAGTGCTGCCGAGTCCGAGTCCGAAGGCAATATCCTGCCAGGTCATGCCACGTTCGCGAGCAATTCCGAGGAACAGCGCTTCCAGCTGTTCCATTTCGGCTCGGGCCTTGGGGATCAAAGTCAATGCAGCCATGACGTCGGCGTCGTCGACCTCGGGTTCGTTCGGCTGCGGTGTGTCGGTTCCGCCGGCAAGACGAGCCACGACGCGCACCGCGCCGTAGGGCTCGAGCATCTCCGGATGGGATTGCCGTGCGCGCTGGCTTTGGGTCGCGCCATGGCGCTCGCTGATCCGAAAGAGCCCGGCGTACTCGCGATGTGCGCGTTCGCGGCCGGAATCGATCGGTCTGAACTGGTCATCGGTCATGAACCCAGGGTGGCACGAACCCGGGTCGGTGTAAACGTTGTGTTGTAAACAGTTCGTTTAGTTCTTCAGTGGCTCGCACACGATGACGGGAATGATCCGGTCGGTCCAGGCTTGATAGTTGTCGAAATCCGGATACATCGCCGTCAACTTCGGCCACAGCCGAGCGCGCTCGTCCTCGGTGGCGACGCGGGCTTTCATCGAGCGGATCCGAGACTTGATCTGCACCGTCACCACCGGATCCGCCTTGATGTTGAGGTACCACATCGGGTTCTTCGGAAGACCACCTTGCGACGCCACCAGAATCACGTCTTCGCCGTCCTCGAGGAACAGCAGCGGACTGATCCGCTCCTCGCCGGATTTGCGACCGGTGGTGGTGAGCAGGCAGATCGGCAGCCCGCGTGGGAACGCGCTGCCGACCCGCCACTTGCTACCCAGCCTCCCGTCGGTGGCGCGATACATGGCGACGTTTGCCTTCGACATCCACTTGATGATCTTGACCGTCGCCGGAGCGTCGAGTCCCTTGGGTTTGGCTGGGGGAGTGTTCATCTCAGATACGCTCGATGATGGTTCCGGTGGCCAGCGCGCCGCCGGCGCACATCGTGATCAGAGCCGTCGAGCCGTTGCGACGCTCCAGTTCGTGCAGTGCGGTGGTGATCAGTCGAGATCCCGTGCTGCCGACCGGATGGCCGAGAGCGAGCGCGCCGCCGTTGACGTTGACGTTGTCGAAGTCGGGTTCGTGAACCTGAGCCCAGGACAGTGCGACGGATGCGAATGCTTCGTTGATCTCGAACAGATCGAGGTCGCCGATCTTCATTCCGCTCTTCTCCAGAACGCGGCTGGTTGCCTGCACCGGTCCGTCGAGGTGGAATTCCGGCTCCGAGCCGACCAACGCCTGGGCGATGATGCGGGCACGCGGCTTCAATCCGAGCGCGCGAGCCTTGTCCTCGTCCATGAGCAGGACTGCGGCAGCACCGTCGGAGATCTGGGAAGACGTTCCGGCCGTGTGAATCCCGCCTTCGAGGACGGGCTTCAGTCGGGCAAGGGACTCCGCTGTCGTATCGCGCAGGCCCTGATCGCGATTGACGAGCTTGGTCTCGCCCGTGAGGTTTCCTTCCTTGTCGACCTGGGGTGCCGAGAGTTCGAGAACCTCGCGGTCGAAACGCCCTTCCTCCCAAGCCTGCTTGGCCAGCGCCTGCGAGCGGACGCCGAGAGCTTCGACGTCGTCGCGGGTCAGGCCGCGTCGGCGTGCGATGCGTTCTGCAGCTTCGAACTGGTTGGGCATGTCGATGTCCCACGTCGCGGGTCGACGCGGTCCGGCCTGATCGCCGACGTTTGCGCCGAGGGGGACCTGGCTCATGGCTTCGATGCCGCAGGCGATGCCGGCGTCGATGGCGCCCGTGGCGATCAGTCCGGCGATCAGATGGTTCGCCTGCTGAGCGGAACCGCACTGGCAGTCCACTGTCGTTGCGCCGGTCTGCCACGGCAGACCTGCATGCAACCACGCCGTGCGCGTGATGTTGTTGGACTGAGCGCCGGCCTGGGTGACGCAGCCGCCGATCACCTGCTCGATGAGCAGCGGGTCGATTCCCGACCGGTCGAGAACGCCCTTCTGGGCCGCTCCGAGGATCTCGGCGGCGTGCAGACCGGCGAGCCAACCTCCACGCTTGCCGATCGGTGTACGGACAGCCTCGACGATTACTGGTGTGCCCACAGCGGGCTCCTTTCCTTGTAATGAAAAAGTAGAACAGGTTCTCTGCGGGAAGCAAGACCTGTCGACGTTTCCTTTCCTAGTAAGCAGGCTTGTGTTTCAATGAGAGTAGAACGTGTTACACATCACGGATCCCCATCACCCCTGTGATGAAAAGGCTTAGGGCAGGAGACATCAGTGGCACAGCCCGCATTCCCCGAGGGAATCGACTTCACGGACCCCGACATCTACGCGGAACGCATGCCGTTCGAGGAGTTCGCCGAACTCCGGAAGACGGCCCCCGTGTGGTGGAATCCGCAGCCCCCGGAAATCGGTGGATTCCAGGACGAGGGCTTCTGGGTGGTCACCCGTCATGAAGAGGTCAAGGAGGTTTCGCAGCGAAGCGACATCTTCTCGACCCACGAGAACACTGCGATTCCTCGCTTCGCCGACGACATCCCGCGTGAGAACGTCGAGATGCAGCGGTTCATTCTCATCAACAAGGACGCTCCGGAGCACACCAAGCTGCGCAAGCTGGTCTCCCGCGGATTCACCCCGCGCGCCATCAACAGCCTGCGCGAGGAACTGACCGAGCGTGCCGAAAAGATCGTCACGACCGCGGCTGCCGGCGGTGCCGGAGACTTCGTGGTGCAGGTCGCGTCCGAGCTTCCGCTGCAGGCCATCGCCGAACTTCTCGGTGTGCCGCAGGAAGATCGAATGAAGCTCTTCGACTGGTCCAACCAGATGACGTCGTACGACGACCCCGAGTTCGACATCGACCCGCAGGCGGCGTCGATGGAGATTCTGGGATACGCGTACCAGATGGCGGATCAGCGCAAGAAGTGTCCCGCCGATGACATCGTCACCAAGCTCATCGAAGCGGACATCGACGGAAATGAGCTCTCTCCAGAGGAATTCGGCTTCTTCGTGATCCTGCTTGCGGTCGCGGGTAACGAGACCACTCGCAATGCCATCACACACGGCATGGTTGCCTTCCTCGACAATCCCGACCAGTGGGAGCTGTACAAGAAGGAACGTCCCAAGACGGCGGCCGACGAGATCGTTCGTTGGGCCACCCCGGTGACGTCCTTCCAGCGCACCGCGCTCGAAGACACCGAACTCGGCGGACAGAAGATCAAGAAGGGCGATCGCGTCGTGATGATGTACGCGTCGGCCAACTTCGACGAAGACGTCTTCGCGAACCCCACGAAGTTCGACATCATGCGTGACCCCAATCCGCACCTCGGATTCGGCGGCACCGGTGCGCACTACTGCATCGGCGCCAACTTGGCCCGGCTGGAAATCGATCTGATCTTCAATGCGATCGCCGATCACCTACCCGACATCACCAGGCTCGGCGATCCCCGCCGCCTGCGCTCGGGCTGGCTCAACGGCATCAAAGAGTTTCAGGTTGATTACAAGACATCGGGCTGCCCGGTCAAACACTGATCCGGACATATACTGACCTGGTAACCGGCGAGTAGGTTCTGTGTAGCTTTTCGGGAGTTGCCTCTGCACTCTCGAACACGCAGAACTACAGTAGACGTTCCGGGGAGCCACTCGTTGGCAACCTGGAACTGCGGCGGCGTCTGCGGGATCCCTCATCTCCCGTAGGCGCCGCCGTTTGTAGTTCACTCTCTCATTCAGCCGCCGTACGGTTTGGTGATCGCTTCCAGGAAATGTCCCGACGGGTCGAGGAAGTAGACACCACGCCCACCGTCGTTGGTGTTGAAGCCGGTACTCGACTGGCGCGGATCGGCCCAGTGATCAAGTTTCAACGCCTGTATCCGCTGGTAGATGCCGTCGAAGTCATCTTCGGAGACGAGGAAAGCGTAGTGCTGAGACGCCACCTCGGCGCCCTCTTCCACCTGTGCGAAGTCCAGTGTCACGCCGTGCTCGAGTTCAACGCCGAGAAAGTAGCCGGCTTCGACCGGGCCTGGCAGACCGAACATGTGAGTGAAGAACCACGCAGACTCTTGTCGGTCTTTTGCGGCGATGATGGTGTGATTGAACGAAATGGTCATGAGTGACCCCTTGCAGTACGACGCCTCCATGCCTGACGCAGTCCGTCATCGACACGCGACGTTGGGAACCAGGAAACCATTTCGAGGTTCTCGGTGCAAGTACGACAGGCTGATTCGACTACGACGAGAGCGGCCCCGGTCGATGACCGGGGCCGCTCTCGTACTGGGGGGTTCTCAGGCTTTGCGCGCCGTCTTCATCGCACGGTCCACTTCCCAGAATGCTCGAAGCGACGCGATCTTGCCGTCGTCGTTCACCCGGTAGACGAACACGCCTTCGGCGTCGATGATCGAGCCGCCGATGGTCGTACGGATCTTGCCGATGTTGACGTTCTCGTTGCCGCACACCAGGGAATCGTCGATCAGAAACTCGAGCTTGTCCGCGTTGGCGATCGTCATGTCGTAGAACTTGGAGATCGCTTCACGCCCGTGATGGCCTTTGCCTTCGGGGTCGAAACCCGACGGCCCGACCGGATCCTCCACCCAGCCGTCCTCGGCGAAGAGGTCCAGCCAGGCTTCCTTGTTCTTGCCACTCGCGGCGGCGCGCGATGCGTTACCCGCGACGCGGGCGGGGTGCTCGTCGGTCATAGCAGCTCCTCAGTTGATGTACTGTTCGGCGAACTTGCGCATCGAATCCTGCTTTGCCTCGAGCGGGGCATCGAATCCGATTCCGTCGAAAACCCAAGGCACGGTGATGATGTCCGTGACGCCGGCGTCCTCGAGTTCTGCGTAACCGTCCTTGCCGAAACGGTCGATGCACACCGTCTGGATTTCGTACGGCTCGTTCTCGCGGCCGTACTCGGCGCGCAATTCTCGCAGTCGTGCGATCACACCCACCAGGTCGTCGAACTTGATCATCGCCGACGTCCATCCGTCGCCGACTCGTGCAGCTCGCTTGAGTGCGACCTCGGTGTGGCCGCCGACGTAGAACGGAACCGGCTTGGTGGGAGCCGGGCTCATCTGCAGGCGATCGAAGTCGAAGAACTCACCGTGGTACTCGACCATGCCGCCGCCGAGAATCAGCTTGAGAACGTCGATCATCTCGTCCACACGTGCGCCCCGACGCTTGTACGGAGCGCCGCACCACTCGAACTCTTCCGGAGCCCAACCGATTCCGACGCCGAAGCCGAAGCGGTTGTTCGTCAGTGCCGCCACCGATCCGACCTGCCGCGCGAGCAGGACCGGATTGCGGCTACCCAGCTTGAGCACCTGGGTGTAGAACTCGATCTTCTCGGTCACGGCGCCCATTGCGGCCGCGGCGATCAGCGGATCGACCCAGGGGGTCTCGGCATTCCACATCCGAGACCCGTCCGGGGTGTACGGGTAATCCGCCGCCTGCGTTTCCATGAAGAACAGTGAATCGGGGAGAGCGATCGACGAAAAGCCGCATTCCTCGGCCGTTTTGGCGATACCGGCTAACTGGTCCAAGGGGTTCATGGCAACCCCGACGGTGTACTTCATCTTCGGCCTCTTCCTGATCGGCGTGTGTGCTGCTGCTTACGTGGTGGGGCGTTCGGAGCCGACGACCCACATCGAGAAGTACTGCGAGCCACCGCCGTAGGCATGGCCGAGAGCCTTGCGGGCGTCGGCCACCTGGTGATCGCCGGCGCGGTGCATGACCTGCATCGCGGACTCGGCGAACCGGATCATGCCCGAGGCGCCGATCGGGTTGGACGAGAGAACACCTCCCGAGGCGTTGACCGGGAGCTTGCCGCCGATCGCGGTTTCTCCGGCCTCGGTCAGCTTCCAGCCCTGACCTTCCTCCGCGAAGCCGAGGTTCTCGAGCCACATCGGCTCGAACCACGAGAACGGGACATAGATTTCGGCGCAGTCGATCTCGTTGAGCGGATCGGTGATTCCCGCTGACTTCCACAGCGCGGCCGCGGCGTCGCGGCCGGCCTGCGGATTGACCTGATCGCGTCCGGCGTAGAAGGTCGGCTCGGTGCGCATGGCCGTCGCGTGAATCCAGGCGACGGAACGACCCTCGGCCTCGACCTGTGCGGCCGCTTCCTCGTTGCCGATCACCAGAGCACACGCACCGTCCGAGGACGGGCAGGTCTCGTCGTAGCGGATCGGATCCCAGAGCATCTGAGATGCCTTCACCGATTCGAAGGTGATGTCCGGCTGCCGCAGGTGCGCATACGGATTGAGGCTGCCGTTCAGCCGATCCTTCACCGCGACGAGGTAGCCGATGTGCTCCGGTGCGCCCGATCGACGAATGTACGAACGGACGTGCGGGGCGAAGTATCCACCGGCACCGGCGCCGACGGGCATGTTGAACGGAACCGGTGTGGACAGCGCCCACATGGCGTTCGACTCGGACTGCTTCTCCCAGGAAACCGTCAGAACGCGCTTGTGGACCCCGGATTTGACCAGACTGGAGGCGACGATAGCCGTCGAACCGCCCACCGAGCCGGCTGTGTGAACACGCAGCAACGGCTTTCCGTTGGCGCCCAGGGCATCCGACATGGCGAGTTCGGGCATCATCGAACCCTCGAACAGGTCGGGGGCCTTTCCGATGACGACGGCGTCGATGTCGTCCCAGCCGACGTTGGCATCGAGCATCGCTGCGTCGATGGCTTCACGGACCAAGCCCGCCATCGAGACGTCGTGGCGCTTTGCGACGTAGTGAGTTTGGCCGGTGCCGAGCACGGCCGCGAGTTGAGGCGTTCCGGCCATCAGTTCCGTCCCTCCAAGACTGCTACCAGGTTCTGCTGCAGCACAGGGCCGCTTGTTGCATGGGCCAGAGCGCGATTCGCCTGGCCGTCGAAGATCGCCTTGGCGGCGTGGCCGATTCGTTCCAGACCACCGGCGAACAGTGGGTTGCCGCTCAGCGGTCCGCCGGACGGGTTGATCGTGGTGGCGTCGGTCAGGCCGATCGCTTCCTTCAAGATCAATTCCTGGTGAGTGAACGGTGCGTGCAGTTCGGCGACGTCGATGTTGCCGACCTCGCCGCCCGTTGCCGCCTTGGCCGCCGACGTAGTGGACGGCGACGTGGTCAGGTCACGTGCGCCCAGGTTGGGGGAGTCGATGCGATGCTCGAGTCCGGTGATCCACGCCGGCCTCTCGCAGAGATCGCGGGCGCGGTTACCCGAGGCCAGGACGATTGCTGCCGCACCATCGGTGATAGGCGCACAATCGTGTGCGCGCAACGGATCTGCGAGGAAGGGGCTGGCGAGAAGTGCCTCGACGTCGACCTCGCCCGCGAGCTGAGCCTTCGGATTGCTCAGCGCGTGACGACGGCTGCGAGCGGCAACCTCCGCCATGTCCTCTTGCGTCCACTTACCCGCGTCGAGTCCGAGTCGGGCTTGAAGTCCGGCGATCGAGACGGAGTCCGGCCACAGCGGAGTGACGAGGTACGGATCGAGCTGCATCGACAGGATCTTGCGCAGGTGCCCTGCGGAGGATTTGCCGAAGCCGTACACCAGCGCGGTCTCGACCTCGCCGGTCAAGATCTTGATCCACGCTTCGTAGAAGGCCCACGCAGCGTCCATCTCGACGTGAGATTCGTTGATGGGCGGTACCGCTCCGATGGAGTCGACGGCCGAGATGAAGGAGAACGCGCGACCGGCCAGGTAGTCGGACGATCCGGAGCACCAGAAGCCGATGTCGGACTTGGTGATTCCCAGATCGCTGTAAAGCTGCTGGAAGCACGGGACGAGCATCTCGACGCCGTTGGTGGTGCCGTTGGTTTCGCGGACGTGGGGTGCCTGAGCAAAGCCCACGACTGCGATGTCTGCAGAAGTCATTTCAGGAGCCTCACAGGTGGTGTTGGAAGGTGGAGTACTCGGCGTCGGGTTCACCTGTCGGCCGGAAGTATTCGATGTTCTCGAGGGTGTAACCCCACTCTTCGCGAGGCTTCCACTTGGCTTCGACGCGCATGCCCATCCGTACGTCCGCGGCATCACATTCGAGGATCAAGTGCAGGAACGGAATGTCGGCCCCGTCGAGAAGCACGTAGGCGGCCACGTAGGGCGGCTTGATCCGCTGCCCGAGGAACGGGACGTTGACGATGCAGAAGGTGGTGACAATTCCCTTGTCCGGCAGTTCGATCTGCTCGCTCGTCGGCTTCCCGTTGGTGGGATTGGCGCCACGCGGTGGGATGTAGATCTTGTCTTCGGGTCCGCTACGACCACCGATCAGCTTGCCCTCGGCGAGACCGCGGAGGTAGAAACTCTCCTCGGCTGAAGCGGAATGCATGAAGTGCAGGTCGACAGGCGTCGTGATCATGGTGACAGGATCAGCGCTGGGATCGACTGTCGCGATGCCGTTTTCGCTCTCACCTGGTTCGAAGCACTCGATGTCCTTGATCTGCCCGATCCGCTCCGACGCCCAGCGAGCGCGAACCCGCAGGCCGGTGCTGATGTCGTCGGGGGAGTCGACGTCGACCGCGTGGAGCATGGACGTGTCCGCGCCGTCGAGCTTGATCAGTGCCCACGCGAAAGGCTTCGTCAGTGGTTGACCCTCGATGGGTTCGGGCATCCACGTCCAACTCACGACCGTTCCGCCGTCGGAGACTCCGACGAAGTCGGTCAGTGGTTCGGCCGTGTCCGGATCGAATTCCGGTGGCGGCACGAAGACACGACCGTTCGACCCTCGTGCGCCGATCACCTTGCGATCACGCAGGGCAGTCACGAACGCGCCGATGGTCGGTCCCGTCGATCTGGTGTAGTCGAAATGGAGATTCAATGGTGCGCTCAGGGGCTTGTCGGCCACCCCGCTCTTTCCGATGGTCACAAGATCGAGTAGAACAGGTTCTAGAGATTGTGGCAAGAGTCACTTCTGATCACCGGCAATGTGGAGGCCTGCGATGAAGCTTGGGTTGCAACTCGGATACTGGGGCGCACAGCCGCCGGCAAACGCCCCGGAACTGATCGAGGCTGCGGAAGGTGCGGGATTCGACGCGGTCTTCGCGGCGGAGTCGTGGGGCTCGGACGCTTTCACTCCGCTCGCCTGGTGGGGATCACGCACCGAGAAGGTTCGGCTCGGTACGTCCGTCGTACAGATCTCGGCGCGAACACCGACCAGCTGCGCCATGCACGCGCTCACCCTCGACCACCTGAACGGCGGACGAACGATCCTCGGGCTCGGCGTATCCGGACCACAGGTCGTCGAAGGTTGGTACGGCCAGCCTTTCGAGAAACCGCTCGCACGCACCCGTGAATACGTCTCGATCGTGCGCCAGGTCCTTGCCCGTGAAGCGCCCGTCACCAGTCCCGGTCCCCACTACCCTCTGCCGTATGCGGGACCGGGCAGTTCGGGACTTGGCAAGCCGCTCAAGCCCATTACGCACCCGCTGCGTGCGGACATCCCGATCTGGCTCGGCGCCGAAGGGCCGAAGAACGTCGCGCTTGCCGGCGAAATCGCCGACGGGTGGCTGGCGATCTACTACACCCCGCGCCTGGCCCCGATGTACAACAAGTGGCTCGACGAAGGGTTCGCGCGCGCCGGGGCCCGTCGTAGTCGCGAAGACTTCGAGGTGGCCGCCACGTGCCAGGTCATCGTGACTGACGATCGCGCCGCTGCCATCGCCGCTCTCAAGCCGATGACCGCCCTCTACGTGGGCGGAATGGGCGCCCCGGAGTTGAACTTTCACGCGCAGGTCTACAAGCGGATGGGCTACGAGAAGGAGGTCGACGAGATCGGTCGCCTCTTCATGTCGGGCCGCAAGGACGAAGCTGCTGCCGTCGTCCCCGACGAGATGGTCACCGAGACCATGATCATCGGCAACGTCGACGAGGTGCGCGCAGACGTGAAGCGTTGGGAGGAAGCCGGAGTCACGATGCTGCTGGTGACCTGCCGCGACGCCGACCATGTGCGAGAGCTCGCGGCCGCGGTGAGTGGTTGAGCGGGGCGCCCCCTTTTTTCGAGCGGGACCCCCCCCCCTTTTTTCGAGCGAACGGCACGTTCAGCGCATCTGAGGCGCTGAACGTGCCGTTCGCTCGCCGAAAGTTATCCACAGGGCCGCCAAAACCCCAGGTCGCCTCCGGAGCCCGCGCTGCTACTCGAGTCATGCTGCAACCATGCGGCGTGGAACGTGGGGCGATGATCTGGACGCGATCTACCGCGTCAGTAGAAGCGGAGTGATCCGAACGGCGGAGTTGGCGCGATTGGGCGTGTCCAACTCCGCCGTGCACACCCGGTGCCGAGTGGGTGGACCCTGGCAGCGCATTTTGCCAGGAGTCATCCTGCTCCGAAATGGTCAACCGACGCCGCGTCAACGATCGATCGCTGCGCTCATGTTGAGCGGTGACGAGTCTCTGCTGACCGGGCGATCTGCCATGTCGGAGTACGGATATCGTATGCATTCCGGGGATGTGCAGGTGCTCATCCCCATCGACCGTCGTGTTCAATCGGTTGGGTTCGTCACGGTGGAGCGCACTGTTCGACTGCCTGAGCCGGAGATTCGCAACGGTCTGCGCTGTGCGCCGCTGCCTAGGGCGCTACTCGACGCTGCGAGGCGGTGCAGGGCCCTCGATCCCACACGGGCACTCATTGCCGAGGTCGTTCAGCGTGGCGACGTCTCGGTGCGCGAACTTGCGAAGGAACTCGAGGCGGGCAGCAGTCGGGGGTCCGCGCTACCTCGGGTCGTGTTGCGCGAAGTGAACGCGAACGTCCACTCGGTTCCGGAGGTTCACGCGCGAAAACTGTGGCAGCGGAGCGGTCTGCCGGAGATGTTGTTCAACCATGAGATCCGGGATGCGAAGGGAGACTTCATCGCAATTCCGGACGGATGGATCGATTCGGTTGCCTTCGCGTGGGACATCGACTCGTTGGAATGGCATGCCGCGCCGACGGACTACAAGCGCACGGTGGAACGTCGGACGCGAATGCAGAATGCGGGGATCATCGTGTTGCCGACGGTGCCCAGTGCACTGCGAACGGACCCTGATCGGGTGATCGAGGACCTGCGTGCGCACTACAGATTGGCGCAATCCCGTCCCCGGCCTCAGGTGTTCGCGAGGTCGAGGTGGGTGAAAATGGACGAAACCGGCTGAGCGAACGTGCCTTTCGGCGCACTGAAGGCGCCGAAAGGTACGTTCGCTCGAAAAGGGGGTGGGTCAGACAGGGTGGGTCAGACAGGGTGGGTCAGACAGGGTGGGTCAGAGGGGGTGGGTCAGAGGGGATGGGTCAGACAACCTTTACTCAGATGCCCTTGAACTGGGGCGCCCGCTTCTCACCGAAAGCCCGCGGGCCCTCCTTGGCGTCCGCGCTCATG
Organism: Rhodococcus sp. IEGM 1306; assembly: GCF_036541985.1. Lineage (NCBI taxonomy): Bacteria > Bacillati > Actinomycetota > Actinomycetes > Mycobacteriales > Nocardiaceae > Rhodococcus > Rhodococcus sp. IEGM 1306. Next base: position 261,360 of record NZ_JAZHFF010000003.1, on the reverse strand, counting down.
AACACCTTCATGCCCAATTGCGCGTCGATCTGGAAGGCCTCTTCCTCGTGCATGCCCTCGGTGTCGCGGATGGTCTTGAGGATCGCCTGCACGGCGAGGGGGCCGTTGGCGCTGATCAGGTCGGCGAGCTCCAGTGCCTTGTCGAGGGCCTGGCCGTCCGGGACGACGTGGCCGATCAGCCCGATCTCCTTGGCTTCGGGCGCTTTGATGTGACGACCGGTGAGCAGGATGTCCGCCGCGATCGTGTACGGAATCTGGCGCACCAGACGCACTGCGGAACCGCCGAGTGGGAAGAGCCCCCACTTGGCTTCGGAGACGCCGAACTTTGCGCTCTCGCCTGCGACGCGGATGTCGGTGCCCTGCAGGATTTCGGTTCCGCCGGCGATGGCTGCACCCTCGACCGCGGCGATCAGCGGCTTGGTCAACCGGCGACCCTTGAGGAGGCCTTCGATCTTGGACATGTCGACGCCGCCGCCCGCGAAGGAATCTCCCGGCGGCTTGGCGGACATGTTCTTGAGGTCGGCGCCGGCGCAGAAATCGCCACCTGCTCCGGTCAGGATCGCCACACGGATTTCGGGGTCGTTGTCGACCTGGTCCCAGGCGTCGACCATGATCGCCATCATCTCGCCGGTGATGGCGTTCTTACGCTCGGGGCGATTCATGGTCACGATGAGAACGTGGCCGCGCTTCTCCACGAGGCAATGCGGCGCGGTTTCCGAAATGTCTGATTTTTCGGTCGTCGAAGTGGACACTGATGGCTCCTGGCGGGTCTGTGAGCTGGCTCTCAAATTGGGTCTTGCCAGAAACGGTAACACGTTCTACTTTGAACTCGTGGCCCTTAACATCGCAGACTTCGTAGAGCACGCAATCGACCTCGTTCCGGACCGCGTTGCGCTGGTCTCGGACAACCGCGAGATGACTTATGCGCAGTTGGAGGACCGAGCAAACCGCCTCGGCCACTACCTGCGTGAACATGGCGTTCGGCCGGGTGACAAGGTCGGCATCTACTGCCGGAACGTCATCGAGGCGATCGAGGCCATGGTCGCCGTTTTCAAGATCCGGGCCGTGATGGTCAACATCAACTACCGGTACGTCGAGAACGAGTTGCAGTACATCTTCGACAACTCCGACATGGTGGCACTCATTCACGAGCGCCGCTACTCGGACAAGGTTGCGAACGTCCTGCCGAACACTCCCAAGGTCAAGTCCGTCATCGTGGTCGAGGACGGCACCGATCTGGATTTCAGTGCTTTCGGCATCGGCTACGAGGACGCACTCGCGCAGAGCTCGGGTGAGCGTGATTTCGAAGAGCGCAGCAACGACGACATCTTCATGCTCTACACCGGCGGCACCACCGGAAGTCCCAAGGGCGTCATGTGGCGTCACGAGGACTGGTGGCGTGTGCTCGGCGGCGGCATCAACTTCGTGACCGGCGTTCCGGTCGAGGACGAGTACGAGATGGCGAAGGTCGGCGCTGCCAACCCGAGCATGATCCGCTACCCGATCCCCCCGATGATTCACGGCGGTTCGCAGTCTGCGGTGTTCCACAGCCTCTTCGGCGGCGGAACCTGTTTGATGCACCCGGAATTCGACGCCCACGAGGTGTGGCAGAACATCGACAAGCACAAGGTCAACCTGATCTTCATCACGGGTGACGCGATGGGCCGCCCGATGCTCGACGCACTGATCGCCGGAAACCCGGAGACCGGTGAGCCGTACGATCTTTCGACGCTCTACGTGATGGCCAGCAGTGCTGCACTCTTCTCTCCGAGTATCCAGGAGCAGTTTCTCGAACTGCTGCCCAACCGCTTGCTGACCGACTCCATCGGCGCGTCCGAGACCGGCTTCGGTGGACTGGCAGTGCTGAGCAAGGGCCAGAAGCACACCGGCGGCCCGACGGTCAAGATCGACGCCTCCACAACGGTTCTCGACGACGACGGCAACGAGGTCGAACCCGGATCGGGCAAGCGCGGCATGCTCGCTCGCAAGGGCAACATCCCGCTCGGTTACTACAAGGACGAGGTCAAGACGGCCGAAACCTTCCGCACCATCAACGGCGTTCGTTACTCGATCCCCGGCGACTACGCGCAGGTCGAAGCCGACGGCACGGTCACGATGCTCGGCCGCGGTTCGGTGTCCATCAACAGCGGCGGCGAGAAGGTGTATCCGGAAGAGGTCGAAGGCGCTTTGAAGGCGCACCCGGACATCTTCGACGTGCTGGTGGTCGGTATCCCCGACGAGCGCTTCGGTCAGCGGGTTGCCGCAGTGGTTCAGGTACGTGAAGGCACGTCACCGACCTTGCACGACATCGCCACCGCAGCGCGCAAAGAGATTGCCGGATACAAGGTTCCGCGCAGCGTGTGGTTCGTCGACCAGATCAAGCGCAATCCGGCAGGCAAGCCAGACTACCGCTGGGCCAAGGCTGAAACGGAATCGCGCGAGGCTGACGATCACAACGGAAACGGCGCTCCTGTGGCGTCCGCAAACGAAAGCGTGGAAGCCTGATGCGTTCGGATCTGGCCGACAAGTTCGGCATCGAATACCCGATCTTCGGATTCACTCCTTCCGAGCACGTCGCCGCCGCGATCAGTCGCGCAGGCGGTCTGGGCGTTCTCGGTTGCGTCCGGTTCAACGACCCGGAAGAGCTCGAAGCTGCACTGACGTGGATGGACGAGAACACCGACGGGAAGCCGTACGGCGTCGACATCGTCATGCCGGCCAAGGTGCCGACCGAGGGTGGTGCCGTCGATCTCGACAAGCTGATCCCGGAGGAGCACCGCGCCTTCGTCAATCGCACGCTGGACGAACTGGGGGTGCCGCCGCTGTCCGACGACGTCGAGCATGCGACCGGCGTATTGGGATGGCTTCACTCGGTGGCGCGGTCCCATGTCGATGTTGCTCTGGGGCATCGGATTGCGCTGATCGCGAATGCGCTGGGATCGCCGCCCAAGGACGTCATCGATCAGGCGCACGAGAAGGGCGTTCCGGTAGCAGCACTGGCCGGCGCCGTCGAGCACGCACGTCGTCACGTCGAGAACGGCGTCGACATCGTGATCGCGCAGGGCTACGAGGCCGGCGGTCACACGGGCGAGATCGCTTCGATGGTTCTGGTCCCGGAAATTGTTGATGCACTGGGTGATTCAGCTGCTGTACTGGCTGCCGGCGGTATCGGCAGCGGCCGTCAGGTGGCTGCTGCACTCGCACTCGGTGCATCCGGAGTGTGGATGGGCTCGTACTGGCTCACCACCTCCGAATACAAACTCGGCAGTGCGTCGGGCGAGGGCCCGTCCGCTATTCAGCGCGCACTGTTGGGCGCGACGTCGGCCGACACCGTACGTTCGCGCATCTACTCGGGTAAGCCCGCTCGGTTGCTCAAGACCAAGTGGACGGAAGCCTGGTCGAACCCGGGAGCACCGGCGCCCTTGCCGATGCCGCTGCAGAACCTGCTGGTCAGCGACGCTCATCAGAGAATCGCTGCATCGGAGAACCCGGAAGTTGTGGCAATGCCCGTCGGCCAGATCGTGGGCCGGATGAACGAGATCCGCCCCGTCGCCGAGGTCATGGCAGAGCTGGTGTCAGGGTTCGAGGACGCGCGAACCCGACTGGATTCGATGAAGTAGTAGATGACACGTACGTATGCCCTCGGCCGAGTTTCGGCCGAGGGCATACGTCGTTTCAGCCGGCGAGGTCGTCCGGTCCGACGCTGTCCGACAACCATTCTCCGCGGCTGAGGGCGCCGTCGTCGCGGCGACGTGCGATCACGAAAATGACGAGGGCGGCAGCGAGGACAACTGCGAGAACGCGCGAAGGCGTCAGGTTCGGGTTCTTCATACCCGTAATTTTGCCGGAAGAACGGGCGCGATGGTGAGGCAGCGGAGCAAAATCAAGTGTTTCGAGATTACTGCGCCTCGGACGCATGGAGACTGGCGATCCGCTCGCGCAGGCCACCGAAGTGCACATCGAGAGTGTGCGCCGCCTCGACGGCATCACCCGTACGAATCGCGTCGAGAATCGCACGGTGCTTCGACGCGATGTCGATCAGTGGCGTGTCCGAATGCCCGATGGCTTGCTGAATCTCGCTGTACACCTGCCAGAAGACGTCCATCAACTGAGCGAGGACCTGGTTGTCGAGCGGGGAGTACAGGCGGGAGTGAAAGGTCGCGTCGATGTCGGAGAAGTTCTTCCCGGCGGCGGCACGAACCTCCATACCGGTGACGAGTTCGTCGAGGTCGGCGTGGTCGGCCGACGTCATCTCGGCCATTGCCGCACCGATCAATCCGGTCTCGAGTGCTTGACGAATGTCGACCAGTTCCATCGCCTCGTGCCCGGTGCCCTGCAACGACAACCGGCCGCGGAAGGTCAGGCCGTCGGCGAGAGCGTCGAAGTTGCTCGGGGCGACGAACATTCCGAAGCCGTGACGGATCTCGACGACGCCCAAGGCCTGCAGAACCTTGAGTGCCTCGCGGAGCGTGTTCCGGCCGATACCCAATTCCTCGGACAGTTCGGCCTCGGTGGGCATCGGGTCGCCAGGGGAGAGTCTGCGTTCGAGGATCAAGTTCATGATGTCCGTCTGAAGTGCGCGCATGCGGTTTTGCGCGCTGAAACGAGCGCCCTGTGTGCCACTCCGGACAGACATCGATTCCCCTTTTCTGATACGAACGTCCTTCATCCTATGTCCGGTCATCCGCTCCATTGGTCAACCCACGTCAACGGTGCGTTGCAGGAGACTGGGCGCCGCACCCAGCAGTTTGGCCGTGTACGCGTCCGACGGGTTGTCGAATACTTCCTGCGCCGTTCCCTGCTCGACGATCCGCCCGGCGTTCATGACGACGATGGTGTCGGAGACGTACCGCACCGTTTGTATGTCGTGCGAGATGAACACCATGCCGAGCCCCAGTCGAGCTTTGATGTCGCTGAGCAGGTTCAGGATCTGCGCTCGCACCGAGACGTCGAGAGCCGACGTCGGCTCGTCGGCGACGATGACGTCGGGTTCGAGCGCGAGCGCACGCGCGATCGCGACACGTTGACGCTGACCGCCGGAGATCTGACTCGGGATGACTTCGAGTGCGGATTGAGGGAGCCCCACCAAACCAACCAGCTCGCGAACGCGGGCTGTTCGGCTCGCGCGGTTGCCGATGCCGTGGACGTCGAGCGGATCGGTGAGGATGTCGGCCACCGTCATTCGCGGATTGAGTGCGGTAGCCGGATCCTGGAACACTATCGAGATCGCCCGCCCGAACTCCTTGCGCACGCCCGCCGATCGGGTCAGAGCGCTTCGGCCGCGAAATACCACGTCGCCCGACGTCGGTTTCTGGAGTCCGACCATGACTTTGGCCAGAGTGGACTTACCGCAACCCGACTCGCCCACGATGCCGATCGTCGCCCCTCGTCGTACGGCGATACTGACATCGTCGACCGCGTGAACCGTGCCGGGTTTGAACAGTGATCCCGAACGGGTCTTGTGGACGACGTGAATGTTCTTCAGTTCCAGGATGGGTGCTTCAGCTGTAGTCATCGCACGCTCTCCAATTCCGATTCTGCGTGTGCGGGAGTCGCGGACTGGTTCGCGAAGAAATGCTCGGTCCCGTCGATACGGACCATCTCCGGCTTACGGAGGGGATCGGAATCCGGACGGGTGGAACGCTCGGCGAAACGGTCTCCCGGCGCGAAGCTTCCGGGTGACGGAACGGTTCCCTGGATCTGATGCAGTCGCGGCGCTTCGTCCTCGATGGAGAGAACGGCGCCGAGAAGGCCCTGAGTGTATTCGTGGCGGGGATCGACGAGCAGGTCACTCGTCGGCGCCGACTCGACGACCTGACCGGCATACATCACCGTGATCTTGTGGGCGAGGGAGGCAACGAGGGCCAGGTCGTGGCTGACGAAGACCATCGCGAATCCCAGCTTTTCCCGAAGGTCGTTGAGCAACTCCACGACCTGGGCCTGGACGGTGACGTCGAGGGCGGTGGTGGGCTCGTCCGCGACGATCAACCGCGGACTACGGGTGAGCGACATCGCGATCAGGACGCGCTGACGCTGACCACCGGAAAGCTCGTGTGGGTAGCTGGCGAGAGTGCGCACCGGATCGAGTCCGACGAGTTCGAGCAACTCCTCGGCTGTGCGGGTACCGCCACGCTTGGTGAGCTGCTTGAACTGCGCGCGGATCAGCATCGCCGGGTTCAGAGAACTCAGCGCATCCTGGTAGATCATCGCCATGTCGTGTCCGCGCAGCTTGTTTCGCTCCCGGTTGTTCAGTTCGAGGACGTTGACGCCGTCGAACAGGATCTCGCCGGTCACCACTGCTGTCTTGGGCAGTAGACCCATGATCGCCAGCGAAGTGAGCGACTTTCCGCAACCGGACTCGCCGACCAGTGCCATCGTCTCGTTCGGGCGGACGGTGAAGCTCACGTTGTCGACGATCGCCGTGTCTCCGTAGCGTTCGGGGAACCGGATCGTGAGATTGCGGACCTCGAGGAGGGGCGCTGCATCGCCCTCGTACACAAGACGATCGGACCGAGACCGCTCGGTTTCCGCCAGGATCTTCAGGTGAGTTTCGAGAGGGGTCGGCTCGGCGGCCGGCTTCAGAACATCTTTCACGACGCTGGAGTCGGCGAAGTCGTCGATCAACTCCGGGGCCTCGGTGACTGCAGCTTCGTCCTCCAGAATGAGCTCGTTGGAGGTCTCCTCCGCTGCGGCAGTCTGCGCTGCTTCCAGTGCGGAGGGCGTCTTCTTGGTTTTCTTCAGACTCGGATCTGCCATCGCGTCGGTCAGGCCCTCGGCGAGCACGTTGAGGGAGAGCACCGTCAGAAGAATGAGCAGTCCGGGGAATACCGTTGCCCACCAACCACCGAGAAGGACCATGTTCTTGCCGTCGGCGATCACCGATCCCCACGACGGATCCGGGGGACGGACACCGGCGCCGATGAACGACAGGCTGGCCTCCAGCACGATGGCGTCGGCGACCATGACAGTGCAGAAGACGAGAACGGGCGCAGCACAGTTGGCTACGACGTGTTTGACGACGATGTGTGAAGTTCTTGCGCCGATGACCTTTTCGGCCGCGACGTAGTCCTCGCCGTACTGAGCGAGAACGTTCGCGCGAACGACGCGGGCCACCATCGGCGTGTAGAGGAACGCGATCGTGACGATCAGAACCGGGATCGAACCACCGAAGGCTGCGACGAGTACGGCAGCGAGCGCGATGCCCGGGAACGCCATGACTACGTCGAGCACACGCATGATGGTCTCGTCGACGCCTTTTCGGCTCGTTGCGGCCACCGATCCGATGAGAGCGCCGGCGCACAGTGCGAGGAAGGTGGAACCGAGACCGATGGTCAGCGACCAGCGTCCGCCGTAGAGCAAGCGGCTGAACAGATCTCGGCCGAGACTGTCCTGACCGAACCAGTGCTCGGCGCTGGGGCCCGCGGTACCGACCGCCTGTTCGAGTGGGGTGTACTGCGTGATCAGCGGCGCGACGAGGCAGGCGAGCACGATGATCGCGAGAACCGCCATCGACAGCCAGGCCGAGAGGGGGAAGCGAGAAAAGGTGATACCGGGTCGCGAAAGCTTCTCGGTGAGTTTTCTTCTCATCATGCTGCGCTCCGAAGTCGTGGATTGACGAGCAGGTAGAGGATGTCGACGGCGAGGTTGACGACGACGAAGCCGACCGCGATCACGATGACAACACCCTGAACGACTGCGGGATCACCGTTGGTGACGCCGTTGATCATGAGCTGACCCATTCCGGGAAGGCCGAAGATCTGCTCGATGACCACGGCGCCGCCGAGGAGGTAACCGACACGCAGGCCCAGAACGGTGAGCGGGTTGATCAGCGCGTTACGCAACACATTCCGTCCGATCACCACGTGATAGGGCAGGCCGCTGCCGATCGCCGTACGGACGTAGTCCTTGTCCAACTCCTCGACCATGGACGTGCGGATGATTCGCGTCAGTTGTGCCGCGACGGGCAGTGACAGAGACAGTGCCGGGAGCGCCATGTACCAGAGCCAGTCGCCGACGGAGTCGCTCGGATTGACGTAGCCACCGGTAGGGAACCATCCGAGTTGGACAGCAAGGTACTGAATCATCAGCAGTGCCAACCAGAATGACGGTGCTGCCACACCACCGAGGGAGATCACTCGGATGACCTGATCCGGCCAACGATCGCGGAACAGTGCGCTGGTGACACCGAAGATCAGCGAGAGCACGATGGCGATCACCAGTCCGAGAACCGTGAGCTGAATGGTCAGTGGCAGAGCGGTGGAGATCGAATCCAACACCGGGGTACCGGAAATCAGACTGTCACCCATGTTGCCGCTGACGAGATCGGTCACGAAGTGAACGTATTGCAGCGGAAGCGGATCGAGCAGTCCGTTCTCTTCCTTGAACTGCTGCAACTGTTCCGCAGTCGGGTTGCCGCCGTTGAACGCCGCGGTTGCGGGATCGGTGGGCGCGAACTGCATCACGATGAAGACGAACGCGATGATGCCGAGGATCAGGGGGATCAGTATCAGTAATCGCCTGATCAGCATGGGGAGGACTCTTGCCATCGGGGGATCTCTCAGTTGTGGGAAACGGCCGAGCGCGCGGGTATCAGGCCGGCTTCGCCTGAAGCAGGTTGACGCCGGGGTACGGCAGCGGAGTGACGTCGGCGATCTTCTTCGGATCCCACGCAGTCAGGAGTTCCTGATGGAGAACCGGGTAGTAGACAGCATTTTCGGCGATCTGGTTCAGGTACGACTGCACGAGGGTGCTGCGCTTTGCCGGGTCGGTCTCGCGGGTGGCTTCGTCCATGGTGGCGTAGATCTTCTGCGCCTCGGGGGTGTCGTCCCACTTGGCGTAGGTCTTCGTCCACAAGCCGCCCTTGCTGTACGTGTAGCGGACGAGGAGGTCGACGTCGCTGCCGAATGCCTGGGGGTTGGACGTACCCGCTGCGATCTGGAACTTCTGGCCGCTGTTGAGCTTGCTCACCATGGCGCTGGTGTCCTGCGGTTCGAGCGTCGTGTTGAATCCGACTGCGTCCCAGGACTCTTTGATGGTCGGCAAGCAGTCGGCCAACCAGCTGACGTTGGTGGAGAGCAGCGTCAGGTCGAGGCCACTGACACCGGCGGAAGCGAGGAGTGAGCGGGCCTTGTCCGGATCGTACGAGTAGACGGTGGACGCCCGCGAGTAGTCGGGGTTGCGCTCGTACAGGTAACTCGTGGCCGGTGCTGCCTTGCCGCCGAGGGCGATCTCGATCATCTTCGGGGTGTTGATCGCATAGAACATCGCCTGGCGAACACGAACGTCGTCGAACGGTGCCTGAGTGGTGTCGAAGAGCAGGTACATGAGGTTCATGCCCGGGTTGCCCTCGACGGTGCGCCCGCCGGAGGTCAGCGTGGGGACGTTGGCGACGGGGATGTTGTCGGCGAGTTGTGCACCGGCATTGTTGCCCGAGACGCGTGCGATGCGTGAGGAAGTGTCGACGATGGACAGCCAGTTCATCGTCGCGAAGTTGGCCGGACGCGGCCCGTTGTACGCCTCGTAGGCCTCGAAAGCTGTGTTGCTCTTGGGGGTGTGGCTCTTGAGCTTGTACGGACCGGAACCGACGACCAGCGCGCCGGACTTGGCCTCGTCCCAATGACCGTCGAAGACGTGCTTGGGCATGATCTTGGCGATCGAGAGACGCTGTGCGGCAGCGCTGAACGGGTAGTTGAAGTTCAGGGTCACCGTCTGGTCGTCGACCTTGGTGACGGACTGCAACCAGGAGGAGAAGAAGGAGCGGATCAGTACGTTCTGCTGTGGATCGAGGATGCGGTCGAAGGTGAAGACGACGTCGTCCGAGGTGACCGGAGTGCCGTCGTGCCAGGTTGCACCGTCGCGGATCTTCATGGTCCAGCTCGAGGCGGTGGCGTCGGTCGGGACGGCTTGTGCGAGCGCCGCATACGTCTCACCGGTGCCGGGATCGTTTTCGAGCAGTCCCTCGTAGACGTGGTTGACGGCCGCCATGAGGAAACCGGATGCAGTCTGCATCGGGTCGAAGCTCTGGTCGTTGCCGTATCCGATGGCGGTGGTCAGATCGCCGGTGCTCGCGGAACCGCCGACTACCGAGGTCGACGACGGGCCGCCGCCACAAGCCGCGAGAGTCGCGGTGATACCTGCTGCAGCTCCCAACAGCCCGGTGTACCGGAACAGGTCTCGGCGGGTGAACGCGGAGCTCAGCGGTCGTTCGTTCTTCAAGGCGGCCTCCAAGGCGGGGAGCGGGACATCGGGGGAGTGGATAGGGGATGTCCTATGTTCGACGTCCGATGTTGCGTAACTTACATTGTGGATCAGAAAGCGTCTAGAGAATCTTCGGAACTCGCGCCGCGGAACTTCGAGTTCCGAGAGGTTTGGAATCAAAAATAGTGCGTTTACCTGCATAGATGAAGACTGTGTTACCGAAGTCGAATTGACGGGTGAAGGCGCCGCCCGTATAACATAGGACATCCCTCATCCAATCTTTGGAGACTTCATGACCCGATACAAAGTCGGTGTGGTCGGTTGCGGATTCTTCGGTAGTTCCCTCGCTAGCGAGCTGGCTGCCCATCCACGTTTCGAACTGGCGATGCTGTGCGACCGTGACTTCGAGCGGGCTAAGGACGTCGCCGCAGAGTTCTCGGCAACCCCGACAGACGACCACGACGTGGTGGCCGCTCACCCGGAGTTGGCCCTCGTTGTCGTCGCGACGCCCAATCACGCGCACGCCGAACCTGCCATCGCGGCACTCGAGCACGGCAAGGCAGTTTTTGTCGAGAAGCCACTCGCCGTCGAATTGGTCGATGCGCAGAACATGATCGCGAGCGCCGACGCGAGCGGTTCGCCGTTGATGGTCGGTCACATCATGCGGATGATGCCGGGTGTACGACGTCTGGCGGACCTGCTGACCTCGGGAGAGCTCGGCGAGGTCGCTGCGATCGAAACGTCTCGCTCACGATGGATCGACACCGGCGGCGCAGATCCACAGTGGTGGAAGCTCGACAAGAGCCGGACGGGTGGAGAACTGACTCACGAGATTCACGAACTGGACCTGATGTGCTGGCTCGGCGGCGAGGTGACTGCCGTGTCGAGCATCGCCACCGCGGACGACGGCTTCCGCAACACAGTGGTGTCGTTCGCCGGCGGCGCGATCGGCAGACACACCATCTCGACGCGTTCACACACTTCGTCGTGGGAGCTGACGGTCGATGCCGCCGAAGGCTCGGTCCACGCGGACTTCCACACCGGCCGGGTCAGCCGACTGCGCGGGGGACGGGTCGAAGAGTCGTGGCCGATCTTCGACCTCGACGCCGAGAACCAATCGTTGATCGACGCTGCCAGCAGGACGCAGAAGTACAACTCGGGCAACGGTGGATCCTCGCTGTGGATGCAGGCTGCGATTCGCCACGAAATCGACGAGATGGCAGCAGTTCTCGACGGCAAGGCTGATGCCGACTCGCCGTTGACATACGCACGCGAACGCGCACTCGTCGTCGCCGAACAGGTGCGACTTGGTGGCGGCGAACCGGCAGCGCTGTCGGGAAGTGCGAAGTGACCGTGCGTGTAGCCGTCATCGGCAGTGGCGGAATCGCCCGGGATCACGTCAGCGCTCTGGCGCGCATTCCATCGGTCGAAGTCGCCTACGTATTCGGCAGTGACATGGACCGGGCCGCATCGGTTGCGGCATTGGCGCCGGGCGCGAAGGCCAGTACCGATCTGGCGAAGATTCTCGCAGACCCGACGGTGCACGCGGTCAACGTCGTCGGAGCCACTCCCGACCATGCGCCTGTGACGATAGCCGCCGGCCGCGCGGGAAAGCATGTGCACGTGGAGAAGCCGGCTGCGCTGACAGTCGCGGACTTCGACGCGATGGTCGAGGCCACCGAAGGTGGCGGCACGTCTCTGATGGTCGGACAGACCGTACGATTCCAGCCGTCGATCACCTCGATCGGAAACTCGGTTGCACGAGGCGCCATCGGGGACCCCCGGTTGATCCACCTCAGTTGGTACACCGGCCACGTCTGGCCAGGGGGCTGGCGAGGCTGGCAACACGACAAGGAACGCTCGGGTGGTCACCCCGTTCACAACGGAACCCACGCACTCGATCTGGTGACGTGGCTGATCGGTCGTCGTCCGATCCGCGTGTTCGCTCGTAGTTTCCCCACCTTCGCAGCGGGGATGCCCGTGCACGACAGCTTCCATCTGACCGTTCGCTTCGAGGACGGATCGTTGGCACTCATCGAATTGGCCTACGCACTACCGCAATCGGGCAAGATGGTGCGCCGGATCGTGGTGTCCGGAACTTCCGGCACGCTCGCGCACGACACCGGCGACGACCCGGGACTGATGACGGACACGACCAACGCGCCGCCGTCGTCGATCGAGGACGCGATGTCGCATCAGATGCGTCACTGGATCGCCACACTCGACGGTTCCGCGAGCCCGATAGTCGAGAACTGGCAGGTGCGTGCAGCTCTCGCGACTGCCATCGCTGCCCAGCAATCACTTGACACCGGCGGTGCGATCTCGATCGGAGAACACCGATGACCGGCACCGGTTCGATCCGCGTCGGATTTGTCAGCGGCGTCAGGCATGCCGGTTCCTACGCGGACCTGTTGCGTTCCGATCCTCGAGTGAGCGTGGTCGGGGCCTCCGACGAATCCTCGGTCCCCGATTGGATTCGTGAGGACGGGATCGCGATGGCAAAGGCCGCAGACATCGAGTGGATCGACGAACTCGGCGAGCTCCTCGACCCCGAACGGATAGACCTGGCGATCATCTGCAGTGAGCCGACCAGGCATGCACGGCTTGCGATTGCCGCATTGGACGCGGGACTCGACGTCCTGGTGGACAAGCCGGTGGGCGTCGACGAGGCGGAGGCCGCGGCGGTGGAGGAAGCCGCACGGTCGAACGGGCGAATCTGTACGGTGGTGAACCGCACTCATTCACCTGCGCTGCGACGACTGCGCCGCTGGATCGATGCCGGAAGTCTCGGACTGCCGCGCCACGTGGACATCGAGTTCCTGGCAAGCGGAACACATTTCGCCACCTCGGTGGAGCGTCCCGAACTTGTGGTGGATCCGGCGCTGTCCGGCGGGGGAGAAGTGGTGAACTTCGCCGGATACGCCGCCGACTACCTCAGATACCTCACCGGTCTGGACGTCACCGAGGTGTACGCCGAGACGAGCACGCTCTACGGCGGCGCCCACCAGCAATTCGGTGTGGAAGACACAGCGTTGATCTCGCTCGCTCTGGAAAACGGCGTCACTGCGACGGTGACCGTCGGAAGAATCCCCGCAGCACCGGGTTTCGGTGCGAATACCGCGACGGTTCGGGTCCTCGGCTCCCACGGATACGCAAGTTCCGACGACGACAAACCCGCGGTGACACACTTCGCGGCCTCGGGAGACGTGACCGCATCACCCATCGGCGGCTTCGGGTCGGACAACGCGGTGTCGAGCTTTCTCTCTCACGTGCTCGATCGACTCCCCACACGGACCGAACCCGACTACACCGTGGCAGACGCCCGCGCGTCGATGCGCGTGATCGACGCTGCTTATCTGTCCGCCTCGAGCGGTCAGCCGGTCTCCGTTTCTCCCTGACAGTTCTCCCTGACAGCCGCACCCACAACTCAATCCGACAACCAACATATGGAGACCCCATGAGCACGGAAACCACCACCTTCAGCGGAATCGTCCCGCCCATCGTCACGCCCCTGACGCTCGAGGGCGAGGTCGACACCACGTCGCTCGAACGCCTGCTCTCACTGCAGATCGAAGCCGGAGTCGACGGGTTGTTCGTCCTCGGTTCCTCGGGTGAGGTCGGTTACCTCACCGACGCTCAGCGCGCCCAGGTGGTGCAGACGGCCATCGGTCACGTCGGCGGGCAGGTCCCGGTCCTCGTCGGAGTGAACGACATGACCACCAACCGGGTCATCGCCGTCGCCGAGCAGGCGCGCGAAGCGGGTGCGGATGCCATCGTCGCGACGGCGCCGTTCTATGCGATCACCGACGCGGCCGAGACGGCAACGCATTTCCGATCCATCCACGCCGCAGTGGATCTTCCGTTGTTCGCCTACGACGTGCCGGTTCGTGTCCACAGCAAGCTCAACCCGGCAATGCTGGTCGAACTCGGCCGCGAGGGAGTCATCGCCGGAGTGAAGGATTCGAGCGGCGACGACGTCAGTTTCCGTATGTTGCTCCGTCAGTCGGCCGAGCTCGAAAACTTTGCCGTCTTCACCGGGCACGAGGTAGTCGTCGACGGATGCCTGCTGATGGGTGCTTCGGGCGCAGTGCCCGGCCTGGCCAACGTGGACCCGCACGGCTACGTGCGACTGTGGCGCGCCGCGCAGGCAGGAGACTGGGCCGCAGCGAAGGCCGAGCAGGATCGACTCACCGATCTGTTCTCCATCGTCGAGGCGCCGACACCGGGTCGCGTCAGTGCCGGTGCCGCGGGTCTGGGCGCGTTCAAGACGGCTCTGGCCCTGCGCGGCGTCATAACCGGCAACACGATGTGCGCCCCGATGCTCTCGCTCGACGAGTCCGAGACCGCAACGATCAAGGTCGTTCTCGAACGGGCCGGGCTCCTCTGACATGACATCTGGGCAGAAGCGATGGATCGGTATCGACATCGGCGGCACCAAAGTGGCTGCCGCGGTGGTGACGTCCGACGGAGACGTGATCGACACCGTTCGTGCCGCAACACCGACCGCGGGTAGGGAAGCCGTTCTCGGGACCGCTACCGCGTTGGTCGACCGTCTGAGGGCGAATCACACGGTAGCCGGAATCGGAGTCGGTGCACCGGGAATCATCGATCGGGTGCGTGGCCGCGTCGTCTTCGCCTCCGACATTCTGTCCGGATGGAGTGGCGCCGAGGTTCGCGGAGAACTCGAGGCGCACTCAGGCCTACCGGTGACGGTGGACAACGACGTGCGCGCGATGGCCCACGGCGAGAACATGATCGGCGCCGGTCGCGGTCGAACCTCTGCACTGTTCGTCTCGATCGGTACCGGAATCGGTGGCGCGTTGACCGTGGGCGGTCAGCTGTACCACGGTGCCCACGGAACAGCCGGCGAACTCGCGCATCTGCTGGTTCCGGTCTCCGGGGCGATAGGTTGCGGTTGCGGCAGAACCGATCACCTCGAGGCAGTCGCGTCCGGTCCGGCCATGGCAGCCGAGTACGCAGCGCGGGCGGGTGTGCCCACTCAACCGTTGCAGGCAGTGGTGGCGCTCATGCACTCGGGCGATCCGATCGCCCGTGCCGTGGTCGCCGACGCCGGTACTCTGCTCGGCCGAGTCCTGGCTGGCGTCGCCACCGCATTCGATCCCGAGGTGATCGTCATCGGCGGCGGCGCAGCCCAGATCGGAGCCGACCTCTTGTCGCCGCTGACGTCCGCTTTCCGGGTGGAAGCGATGGGTCCCATTGCCGAAACCGCCATTCTTCCAGCCCGTCTGGGCACCGATGCGCCGCTCGTCGGAGCTGCGCTCCTGGCCGCCGCAACACGAATCGAGGTAACACCGTGACTGTCGAAGAGTTGCTCACGATCATCAGCGGAAAGCTGATCGTGTCCTGTCAGGCCGGACACGGCCATGCCCTGCGTGACACCGGGACCATCGAGAGGATGGCCCGCGCCGCGGTCGACGGAGGAGCAGTGGCGATCCGCTGTGGCGGTGTGGGCGGAACCCCGGATGTCGCCGCAGTCGTGTCGGCAGTGAAGGTACCGGTGATCGGTTTGACGAAGATCGGTTCCGAGGGCGTGTTCATCACGCCGACAAGGGAATCAGCTCTCGAAGTTGTCGATACCGGTGCGCAGATCGTGGCCGCCGATGCCACTCTGCGAACGCGTCCGGACGGATTGACATTCGCCGACACCGTCGACGCGGTCCATGATCGCGGCGGCCTCGTCATGGCCGACTGTGGGACTCTCGAAGACGGTATCGCTGCCGCTGCGGCGGGCGCCGACGTCATCTCCAGCACACTCGCGGGATATACCGAGAACAGCAGACGGCTGGCAGGTCCGGATCTCGAGCTGATCTCGGAACTGCGGCAGGCACTTCCAGATGCGGTCCTCATCGCCGAAGGGCGCTACCACAGCCCGGAGGATGCGGCACGCGCCATCGCCCTGGGTGCAGACTCGGTGGTTGTCGGAACCGCAATCACGGACCCGGCGTTCATCACGTCGAAGTTCGCGGCGGCAGTATCGGGCGCCGAAAGGCAGAGGGGATGACGCCGACGTCGAAGGCTCTGAAGTCCAAGACTGCTGAACGGATCCGACTGGAGACTTTGCTCGTAGACTCGTTGACGCCGATCCGGTGGGTCTTCACCGGTGACAGCATCACTCAGGGATTGACGCACACCGATGGTCATCGAAGCTACGTCGAACACTGCGCCGAGCGCGTCCGTGGTGAGCTTTCCCTGTTCAATCACGTCCTTGTCAACACCGGAATAAGTGGCAATCGATCCTCCGACGTGCGTGCAGGTTTCGCGCACCGCATCGAAGTGTTCGACCCCTCGGTGGTGTTGATCATGCTCGGTACGAATGACGCATTGGACGGCGACGAAGGACTGGAACGGTTTCGAGACGACCTCTCGGACACGATATTCCGGACGCGAGCGATCGGCGCGGTGCCGATCCTGCAGACGCCGCCGCCGATCGACGTCGAGAACGCGCCCACCAGAGCAGGATTGGTTCAGTACGTCGAGGTCGTGCGGCAAGTAGCCGCCTCGACGCGCGTGGTGTTCGTCGACCACTACGCGCAGTGGACGGCCCATTCTCCCGAGGGCCCACCGCCGGCGCTCCTGGCTGACGCGTTCCATCCGAACGAACATGGGCACTACGTGCTCGCGGACGCCGTGCTCCGTGAGTTGTCGATCGCAGATACCGAAGTTCCCGTTGTACCGCAGGTGATGTCGTGATACTTCGTGGACAAATTCTGCGTGGACAATTGGTGACCGGTGGTCGACTGCTCTCGGACGGGGTTGTCGAGATCGCCGGTGATCGTGTGGTGTGGGCCGGGCCGGCGTCGCAGCGAACCGACCCGTTACCCGAACGGGCGGCTGCGGGGACAACGATCATTCCGGGGTTGGTGGATGTTCACTGCCACGGCGCCGGCGGGTTCGGTTTCCCCGAGGCAGACGAGTTCGGATCAACCGCGGCTGCCGATCACCATCGGACGAACGGCACGACCTCGGTGATCGGCTCGCTCGTCTCCGCGCCGCCGGAGATCCTGCGCACTCGCATCGAACTCCTGGCAAGACTGGTCGACGAGGGCACGCTGGCCGGAATTCACCTGGAAGGTCCATTCCTTTCGGTACTCCGTTGTGGCGCCCAGGATCCCGACAGCATTCTCGATGGCGACCCGGCTCTGCTCGAGTCGCTGCTCGAAGCCGGCCGCGGGCACATTCGCTCGATGACTATCGCTCCGGAGACAGCGCACTTCGACGAACTTGCCTCACTGATGGAACGTCACGGTGCCGTCGTGAGTATCGGACACACAGATGCGTCCAACCCGGTCGCGACCCGTTCGATCGCACACTCGGCGCATGCACCGCTCAGTGCCACTCACCTGTTCAACGGAATGGCTCCGATGCATCATCGCGCTCCCGGCGCAGTGGCGGCGTGTCTTGCCGCGGCCGCCAGAGGACAGATGGTGGTCGAGTTGGTCGGGGACGGAGTACATCTGGCCGACGAGACGGTAGCGACGGTGTTCGATCTTGTCGGTCCGCATCAGATCGCGTTGGTCTCCGACGCCATGGCTGCCGCCGGAATGCCCGACGGCCGCTACCCACTCGGGCCTCTCGACGTCGACGTGGTCGGTGGCGTGGCGCGTTTGGCCGGCCAGGGCGATACGGCCATCGCCGGCGGGACGAGTCGGTTGATGGACATAGTCCGCCGGGCGGTCAATCACGCGGGCGTCGATCTGCTTTCGGCTGTCATCGCAGCGACGGCAACGCCTGCTTCGCTGGTGGGGCTGGCCGGAATTGTCGGCGATCTCGTGCCGGGTTGCCGCGCCGATCTGATCGTCACCGGTCCCGAACTCGAAACCCGCGCCGTCATGGCCGCTGGGAACTGGCTCATGACACCTGGCTCATGAACTACACCGAAAGCTGAGGAATCAACCGATGGAAATTGTCATTGTCGACAGTGCGGAGGCGGCCGGCACCGTTGTTGCCGACATCTTCGAACACGCGGTGCATTCAGGTGCACGGACTTTGGGCCTGGCGACGGGGTCTTCACCGCTCTCGGTGTACCGCGAACTCGCGCGCCGTCACCGCGAGGACGGGTTGAGTTTTGTCGGCCTGCAGGCGTTCCTGTTGGACGAATACGTCGGTCTGCCGGAAGGTCACCCGGAGTCGTATGCCCAGGTGATTCGAACCGAGTTGGTGAATCACCTGGACCTGGACGCGTCAAGGGTATTCAGCCCCGACGGAACCGCGCCGGATCCATTTGCCGCCGCGGCAGCCTACGACCGGGCGATTGGGTCGAATGGTCCGGTGGACGTACAACTCCTGGGCATCGGCGGCAACGGGCACATCGGTTTCAACGAACCGACGTCCTCGCTGAATTCGAGGACGCGGGTCAAGACGCTGACGGAACAGACTCGAACCGACAATGCCCGGTTCTTCGAGAGTCCGGACGACGTACCACGGCACGTGATCACCCAGGGCCTCGGAACTATCTGCGAAGCACGGCATCTGGTGATGATCGCGACCGGCGAGCACAAGGCCGCTGCGATTGCCGCTGCCGTCGAGGGGCCCCTGGCCGCGGTGTGCCCGGCATCGGTCCTCCAGTTGCATCCACACGCGACGGTGGTAATCGACGAGGCAGCGGCATCACAGCTTCGGCTCACCGAGTTCTACAAAACGGTGTCGGCGCACAAACCGCTTGCTCAGCGCTACTGAGACACCGGACTAGACGGACTCTCGCGTCTTCTCGAGGCCGAGTGCCAGTTCGGGAGTGAGTAATTGGAAGTCGGATTCTCCGCGCCGGCGGATCCACACCGGATCGGAGGTGTTCCAGCGTTCGGCACTCTGCGTTCGAGTGACCACCTTGAACGTCGCCGTTCTCGGGAACTCACTGCACACTCGGATCAAGGTCGGCTTCTGCTTCGGACCGAGTTCCGGCCGGGAGTCGATGTATTCGGCTACGGCGACCGGGTCGAAATTGTCTACGTCGCCGACCGGAATCACCGACGCCATGACGCGGTCGCCGACGTCGCTGTCGGGGACCGCGTACACGGACACCTGCGCGAAGCCCGGGTAACCGACCAGGGAGCGTTCGATGGGTGCGGCGCCGATGTTCTCGCCGTCCACGCGTAGCCAACCGGAACTGCGTCCCGCGAAGTAGACGTAGCCGTCGGCATCGGTGTACGCCAGATCGCCACTCCAGTACTGGCCGTTGCGCATTCGCTCGGCGTCGGCTTCCGGGTTCTTGTAGTACCCGGCGAACGTGCCTGGGCCGGTGACGTTGACCAGTTCACCGGTGGCCTCGTCGGCGTTGGTGATCCGGCCGTCGGCGTCGAAGACGGCAGGCGGGCAGGGTGCTCCGGTCTCGGGATCGAGGATCTTGACGCCGTCCGGGAGCAGTCCCAGGGCGCCGGCCCGGGGAACCGGTGCGGCGGAGATCGAAATACCGCCCTCGGTGGACCCGAACCCGTCGATGACGCGGGCATCGAAGCGCCGAACGAAGGTGGCGACGGCGGGCGCCGAACCCTCGTTGCCGTACATGATCTTCAAGGTGTTGTCCCGCTCGTTCGGCACCTCGGGGGTGGAAGCGATGAAGGACAACGGCTTTCCGACGTAGTTGGAGTACGTGATTCCGTACTTGTGAACGTCGGGCAGAAAACCCGAAGCGGAGAACTTGCGTCGCATGGCAATTCCCGCACGCGCGTGTAGCGCGACCGTCCACGCCGCCATCATGGCGTTGGAATGGAACATGGGCATCGCCATGTAGACGACGTCGTCGGCGCCGAGCCCGAAGCGATCGGCAAGCATGACCCCGGGAGAGGCCAACTTGTGGTGCGTGCACCGAACCGCTTTGGGATCACCGCTGGTTCCGGAAGTGAAGATGAGCATCAACAGATCGTCGGGTTGCGCCGTCGACGCGTAGGCGGGCGTATCGGCGAAGGGCGCCAACAATTCCGTCCAGGCCGGAGAATCCACGTTGATCACCCGGACGTCGCCGAGATCGACGTCGTCGAGTAGATGCGCCTGGTTGTTCTCGGTGAAGATGACCTGGCAGTCGGAGAGCGCAATGTCTCGCGCCAATGCCGGGCCGCGCCTGGTCGTGTTCAGTCCGGCGGCAACCGAACCCGAGAACGATGCTGCGCCGAGCAATAGCGAGAATTCGGGGACGTTCTCCATCAGAAGACCGAAATGCCGGGGGCGCGTTGGATCGAGCAGCGTGTCCAGCAGCGCTGCTCGATCGAACGAGCCTTGAATGTGCTCGCGCCAGGTGATGACCTGGTCCTCGAAACGGATACCGCGGTCGTCGATCTCGCTGACTCCGAGGAGTAGATCGGAAACAGTGGGGCTCTGACTCATAGCTGCATCATCATCGATTCGTCTCGGACCAGGTCATGGATTTCCACTCGGTGGGACGCACTCAGGCAGGAACTGCGGCAAGTTCCTTGCCCAGTGCGCGAAGCTGATCCGTTGCGTTGCCGAGCAGGAACTCGTGATGCTTGGCCGCGAGGAAGTAGCGGTGAACGGGATGGTCCTCGTCCAGACCCACGCCGCCGTGAACGTGAACAGCAGTGTGCCCGACTCGGTGTCCCGCATCTGCAGCCCAGAACTTGGACGTCTGCACTGCCCCGTCGGACGGAAGTCCTTCGCTCAGACGCCACGCTGCGGCCCAGAGAGTCAGACGGACGCCCTTGACGTCGATGTATCCGTCGGCGAGGCGCTGTGCCACGGCCTGGAAACTACCGATCGGACGGCCGAACTGCACACGCTCGGTGGCGTATTCGGCGGTCAGCTTCAGTGCCTGATCGAGCACCCCGTACTGGTAGGCGCTGGAACCGAGCTGAATTCTTTCGACGATCCACGCCGCGATGTCGGATCCTTGGGCAACCGAGCCGAGAACACGATCGGCCGGAATCTGCACCGAATCGAACTCGACCAGGGCCGCACTCGAGAAATCCGTGGTCGATTGCCTGGTGATGCGCACGCCCGCGTCCGAGGGTTCGACGAGGAAGACCGCGACGCCGTCCTCGGTGATGGCGGGGACGAGGAACAGATCGGCGAGCGGCGCACTGTCGACGGTGATCTTCGCTCCGTCGATGCGCCAGCCGTCGGCGGTCTTCTCGGCACGCGTGACGGGGTGGGCCGGGTCGTCGTTGTATTCCTCGGCGAGGGCCGCGGTCAGTATCTTCTCGCCGGCGGCGGCAGCGCTCGCCCATTCGTCTCGCTGCTGGTCCGAGCCGAATTCTGCTATCGCCGCGGCCGATCCGACGATGGACGTCAGGAACGGAACGGCTGCAACACCGCGCCCGAGTTCGGCCAGGATGCTGCACTGCTCGAGGACACCGAATCCGTCGCCGCCCACCGATTCCGGAAGAGCTGCGCCGAGGACGCCGGCCGAGGCCAGAGCGTTCCACAAGATGGCGTCGAAGCGGTCTTCGGCGGCGTCGAGTTCACGGAGGCGGTCATTGGTGACCAGTTCGGTGACGACGGATCGTGTCAGACCGGACAGGTCCTGCTGGGCCTCGGTAAGGGTGAATTCCATGATCGTTGGTCCTTATCGCTTCGATGCGGGAAGCCGCAGAGCTGTCATTCCGATGATGTCGCGTTGCACTTCGTTGGTACCGCCGCCGAACGTCAGGATCAGCGAAGAACGATGCATACGTTCGATGCGGCCACGCAGAAGAGCGCCGGGGGAGTTCTGCCTGATCGTGGCGGAGGATCCGAGGATCTCCATCAGCAAGCGGTAAGCCTCGGTGGCGAATTCGGTACCGAACACCTTGTTGGCCGACGCGGCTTCGGGTCCGGGAGCATGATCGGTTGCGGAGGCAATTTCCCAGTTCATCAACTTCAGGTACTCGGCCTTGGCATGCACGCGAGCGAGATTGATCTGCACCCATTCCTGGTCGATCATGCGTCGGCCGTCGGGCAACTTGGTGTTCTGTGCCCACTCGCGGACCTCACGCTGCGCGGTCAGAATCGGTCCGGCCGAGGTGAGCGCAACACGCTCGTGGTTGAGCTGGTTGGTGATCAGTGCCCAGCCACCGTGTTCCTGACCGACTATCGACGACGCCGGGACGCGTACGTCCTGGTAGTAGGTGGCGCTGGTGTCGGGGCCGGCCATGGTGTGAACCGGGGTGTAGGAGAAGCCCTCTGCCGTGGTGGGGACGATCAGCATGCTGATTCCCTTGTGCTTCTTGGCTTCCGGATCGGTACGGCAGGCCAACCACACGTAGTCGGCGTACTGGATCAGGCTCGTCCACATCTTCTGCCCGTTGATGACGTAGTCATCGCCGTCACGGACAGCCGAGGTGCGCAGAGACGCCAGGTCGGTGCCTGCCTCGGGCTCGGAGTAGCCGATCGCGAAGTGGAGCTCACCGCGAGAGATCTTGGGCAGGAAGAAGGCCTTCTGCTCGTCCGTACCGAAATGCATGATTGTCGGCGCTACGGAATTGATCGTCAGGAATGGCACGGGCGCACCGGCGATGGCGGCTTCGTCGGTGAAGATCAGCTGATCCATCGCGGAGCGTTCCTGCCCGCCGTACTCTTTCGGCCAACCCAGAGTGAGCCAGCCGTCCTGGCCCATCTGCGCGACGACTTCGCGGTACACATTGCCTTCGCCGTACTCACCCGTCGTGGCGGCTAGCGCTTCACGCCGCTCGGGAGTCATCAGTTGTGCGAAGTAGGCACGCAACTCCTCCTGGAGCTGTTGCTGCTCAGGGGTGTAGGTGATGTGCATGGTTACCTCTCCATAGAGATACGAATCAAAGCGCCAACCAATCGATTGACACAGGTTCTATCGATGCGTACATCGGCGACAAGGGGCGCCTTCGCTGTGTCCAGCGGATCGTTCGACGTCCGTTCTCGGTACTTTTTCGAATCATTGCACACGACTGAAACAGGTTCTAGTGTTATCGCCAGGAACGGTGTGTGGCACAGCCCTGCGGCACTCGTTTCGTATCCGTGTTCGCGCCAGTAGTTGTGAGAAGAGAAGAGGAATCGCCATGGAGGTCAGGGTTGATCTGGACCGTTGCGAGGCAAACGGTGTGTGCGTCGGGATCGCACCCGATATTTTCGACCTCGACGACAACGAGGAACTCGTGATCAGTTCTGCGCGTCCGCCGGAGGATCGTTGGGAAGATGTCCGTTCCGCGATCGCTCAGTGCCCGCGTGCGGCGCTGACCGAACATCCGTGACGATGGTTGCCCAAAACAAGAACACGTTCTAAAGTTGCGAACTCGTGGGTCACGGCAATCGAGCCGGGTAACTCGACACACGACCGCAGAGAACCGGGAGAGCGCTTCGATGAATGCTGTGAACAGCCCAGAAACCAGTCTCGAAGGCAAGGTCGCCATCGTGACCGGTGCCGGATCGGGGCTCGGAAAGTTCGAGGCTATCGGTCTGGCGAAGGCCGGTGCGTCGTTGGTCGTCAACGATCTGGCCCCGAACGAGGCCGTCGAAGCGACGCTCGAAGAGATCCGCGGCCTGGGCGCCAAGGTCGAATTCGTGGCAGGCAACGTCGGTGAGCGTTCTACTGCGGACGCACTGATGGAAGCAGCGCAGGGGCAGTTCGGCAGTGTCGACATCGTCGTCAACAATGCCGGTGTCGTGCGCGACCGGATGCTGTTCAACATGTCGGACGAAGACTGGGATCTGGTACTCGAAGTTCATCTTCGCGGCCATTTCCTCTTGTGCCGCAACGCCGCTGCCTACTGGCGGGCGAAATCCAAGGAAGCCGGGGCGCCGGTGTACGGGCGCATCGTCAATACCTCTTCGGAGGCGGGTCTCCTCGGACCGGAAGGGCAGCCCAACTACGGCGCTGCAAAAGCCGGAATCACGGCGCTGACGTTGTCGGCCGCACGTGGGCTCTCGCGCTACGGCGTTCGGGCCAACGCGATCTGCCCGCGGGCGCGGACGTCGATGACCGAAGGTGTGTTCGGAGACGCGCCGGCCGACGGCATCGATCCACTCTCGCCCGAGCACGTGGCATCGCTCGTCTCGTATCTGGCATCACCGGCAGCCGACGCCGTCAACGGTCAGGTGTTCGTGGTGTACGGCCCGATGGTTGCGCTGATGGCGGCGCCCGTCGTCGAGCAACGGTTCGACGCAGACGGTGACTCCTGGTCGCCGGAAGCGCTGTCAGCAGTGATGGGTGACTATTTCGCGGACCGTGACCCGGCAAAGATGTTCTCGGCATCGGCGGCCCTGAGGGCGCTGGGCTGACCAGTGCTCGCGACACGTAGAACCGTCGTTCACACATAGGCGGGTCTACGTGTCCACTTCCTGGTAGAAATAGCGTGTTCACGAGTCGGTGGGCGCGGTAATCTGCCTGCGTTCTGAAACGCGACCAGCGGTCTCGAAAAAACTGGACTGTGTTCCAATTTTGCATTCCTGTGAACGATGCGATATTCGATCGGCGTGCCCGGTCAAGGCTCTCGCATAGCTGAATCTCGAACTTGGATCCGAGAAGCGTCGATCATTCAAAAGTATTAATTTCCAGGATATTTCGGCGAAAATCACGCCGAAAAGGGATGCTTCCCATGTTCCGAATCTTCCGGTTTCGGATCGGCGCCGTGAGGCTACTTCTTAGAGTTGGACACTTGTTTTTGACAGGTGAACACGTTCTAGTTAATATGACCTGAGTCACAAGCTGTCGGGGGCTGGACTATGAGAACAGACAGTACTGCGGCAACCAAGGACGAGGAGGGCGAATGGTAGACCTCGTCGAGGTGCCATTACGAGCGGTCGGTGGCTTCTTTCAGATGTCCGCCCAAACCCTCCGGGCAGTCTTCTCCCGCCCCTTCCAGCGTCAAGAGTTCATCGATCAGGCCTGGTTCGTGGCCCGAGTGTCGATGGTTCCGACGGTGCTGGTCGCGATCCCGTTCACGGTGCTTGTCAGCTTCACCATCAACATTCTCTTGCGCGAGATCGGTGCAGCCGACCTCAGTGGTGCCGGAGCTGCTCTCGGCACCGTCACGCAGGTCGGCCCCATCGTCACCGTGCTGATCGTCGCCGGCGCCGGCGCAACCGCCATCTGCGCAGACCTCTCGGCCCGAACCATCCGCGAAGAGATCGACGCCATGAAGGTGCTCGGTATCAATCCCATCCACCGGTTGGTCGTTCCCCGGGTACTCGCGTCGACGGGAGTGGCGCTGCTCCTCAACGGACTGGTCTGCACCATCGGCATCCTCGGCGGTTTCGTCTTCTCCGTGTTCATCCAGGACGTGAACCCCGGCGCCTTCGTCAACGGCATCACACTGCTCACCGGATTCGGTGAGCTCATGCTCTCCATGGTCAAAGCAGGACTGTTCGGCATGATCGCCGGCCTGGTTGCGGCCTACCTCGGACTCAACGTCAAAGGCGGCGCCAAGAGCGTCGGCGACGCGGTCAACCAGACCGTCGTGTTCGCGTTCATGGCGCTCTTCGTCGTCAACGTGCTCATCACGACCATCGGTATCAAGTTGACGGCCGGATGAGGCACACGGCAGTCGGAGAGATCGAAGTGGACAGAACGACAAACGACGAACGGGAGGAGATCTGATGGCGTTGGCCGCAGCGGGACGCTTCCCGCGCACACGTCGACAGATCGGCTCGATCTCTCGCAGTATCGACAGCATCGGTGATCAAGCGCTGTTCTTCGCGAAGGCTCTCGGTCACGCTCCCAAGGCGCTGATGCGCTATCCACGTGAAACTCTGCGACTGATCGCCGAGATCAGCATGGGCACCGGTGCGCTCGCCGTCATCGGTGGCACAGTCGTGATCGTCGGATTCCTGACACTGTTCACCGGTGGCACCATCGCCGTTCAGGGCTACAGCTCGCTGGGCAACATCGGTGTCGAAGCGCTGACGGGCTTCTTCGCCGCCTTCATCAACGTTCGCATCGCAGCGCCGGTCATCGCCGGAATCGGTCTCGCCGCGACCATCGGCGCCGGCTCCACCGCGCAGCTCGGTGCGATGCGCGTCTCGGAAGAGATCGACGCCCTCGAGACGATGGCGATCCCGTCGATTCCGTATCTGGTCAGCACCCGCGTCATGGCCGGCATGATCGCGATCATCCCGCTGTACTCACTGGCGGTGATCGCATCCTTCGTCGCCAGCCGCTTTGCGACGGTGTTCCTCTACAACCAGTCCGGCGGCGTCTACGACCACTACTTCACGACCTTCCTGATACCCACGGACATACTGTGGTCGTTCGCCCAGGCGATAGTCATGGCGCTGGCCGTCATGCTCATCCACACCTACTACGGCTTCAACGCAACCGGTGGCCCGGTGGGTGTCGGCGTCGCGGTGGGTAACGCAGTGCGCGCCTCGCTGATCGCGGTCGTCACGGTCACCCTGCTCATCTCACTCGCCATCTACGGCGGGTCCGGCAACTTCAACCTGTCGGGATAGGCGGGCAAGCGATGACCGTACCCAGATGGCACAAGAAGTTGGCCGCAGCCGGCCTCGTCCTCGGACTCGTGGCGATCGTCGCCGTTGCCCTGACCATGTTCTCGGGTGGGTTCACCAAGAGCACACCCATCACCGTGACGTCCACGCGTGCCGGCCTGGTCATGGAACCGAATGCCAAGGTGAAGCTGCGCGGAGTGCAGGTCGGCCGTGTCGAATCGATCTCCCTCGTCGGAGACCAGGCAAACCTGAAGTTGGCGATGGATCCCGGCCAGATGTCGAAGATTCCGTCGAACGCCCGGGTGGAAATCAAGACCACCACGGTGTTCGGTGCGAAGTACGTCAACATCGTGATTCCCGACGATCCCTCGACCCAGCCGATCCAGGAGGGTGCTGTCATCGCCTCGGACAGCGTCACCGTCGAGTTCAACAGTGTCTTCGAACATCTTTCGGACGTACTCGCGAAGATCGAACCGGAAAAGCTCAACGCCACACTCGGCGCGATCTCCACCGCTTTGAACGGGCGCGGCGAGTCGCTCGGTGAGGTTCTCGAGCTCGGTGACACCTATCTGAAGAAGATGAATCCGGTTCTGCCGCAGCTCCAGGAAGACTTGGTCGGTGCCGCCGATGTCACCAATCTCTACGCCGACGTGGCACCGGATCTGATGCGCATCCTCGACAATGCCACCGCGACAAGCGGATCGATCGTGGCCGAGCAGGCAAACCTCGACTTGCTGTTGCTCAACGTCACCGGCCTCGCGGACACGGGCAACGCGTTGTTGACCGACAACGAGCAGAACCTGACCACCGCCCTCGACACTCTGACCGCGACAACGACCCTGCTCGACAAGTACTCGTCTGGTCTGACGTGCTTCATCGTCGGGTTGAACGACGGCCGGATCAAGTTCGAGCCACTGGCAGGCACCGGGGACAAAGCGGCGCTGATGCTGAGTGCGAGCTTCATGTACGGCGCCGAGGCGTACCAGAACCCACAATCTCTCCCCAAGGTCGCGGCCTCCGGCGGACCCAATTGTTATGGTCTGCCCGAATTCGATCCGAAGGTCGACGGGCATGCACCGTTCGCAGTCACCAACACCGGCAACGTGCCTTTCGTTCCCAACACCGAACTGCGCGTCACCGTGCCGACCATTTTCCAGTACCTCTTCGGTGACTCCTACGAGCAGGAAGACGGGAAGTGATGAGACCGACCACGGTCAAGCTGCTGATTTTCACCGTCGTCATGGCGGTCATCTTCGCCGGACTGGCGATCGTTTTCAGTCAGGTGCGCTTCAGCAGCAGCAACGGATTTCACGCGACCTTCTCGGACGTCTCGGGACTCAAGTCCGGCGACAAGGTACGTATCGCCGGTGTTCCGGTCGGGTCGGTGACCGGAGTGTCCATCGGTGACTCCAACCAGGCCGAGGTCGAGTTCGACGTCGACACCAAGTACTCGCTGATGAAGAGCACCAAAGCGACTGTGCGCTACGAGAACCTGGTGGGCGATCGCTACATGGAACTGCTCGAGGGCGCCGGGTCCACCGAGACGCTGCCGTCGGGTGGATCGATTCCAGTCGACCAGACGTCACCCGCGCTCGATCTGGATCTTCTGCTCGGCGGATTCAAGCCGCTCCTGCGCTCGCTAGACCCTCAGCAGGTCAACGACCTCTCCGGGGCGCTGCTGCAGGTCCTGCAAGGCCAGGGCGGAACGCTGGTTTCGTTGCTGGGTAACACCAGTTCGTTCACCAGTACGTTGGCGGACCGAGACCAGTTGATCGGGGACGTCATCACCAACCTCAACGACGTACTCGGCACCATCAACGACAAGGGCGATCAGTTCTCCACCACGATCGATCAGCTCCAGCAGTTGGTCAGTGGATTGGCGAAGGACAGTGGCCCGATCGGTAACTCGATCACCGAGATCGCCGGTGCCACGGGGGATCTCGCTTCGCTGCTGCAGGCGACACGTCCGGACATCCAGACGCTGATCGGGGAGACCAACCGAACGATGACGCAGCTGGACCTGGGCAAGGACGACATCAACACCGCTCTCGATCGTCTGCCGTCCGACTACCGGAAGTTGATCCGAGTGGGCACGTACGGAGCGTTCTTCCAGTTCTATCTGTGCGCCAACACTTTCAAGTTCTCCGGACCTGACGGAACGACGATCATCTTGCCCACGGCAGTGCAGGACACGGGAAGGTGCGCAAAAGTCTCATGACCCCTACCCGTGAACGCAATCCGGTACAGATCGGTGTCATCGGTCTCGTCCTGGCGGTGGCAACCGTGGGTGCCGCACTGCAATACGATCAGCTCCAGTTCATCAACGGCGGCATTCGCTACTCGGCGTACTTCCAAGATGCCGGCGGCCTGGTCACCGGCGACGACGTGACCATGGCCGGAGTGAAGGTCGGCAAGGTCAGTGACGTCGAACTCGACGACCAGAAGGTGCTGGTCACCTTCACCGTTCAGGACGGTGTCGCCCTCGGCGAGCAGACCGCGGCCGACATCAAGACCAACACGGTTCTCGGCCGAAAGTCGTTGGCGGTACGGCCGGAAGGATCCGGACTGTTGCGGACGGACACGCCGATTCCGGTCGAACGCACCAACTCGCCGTACTCGCTCAACGACGCACTCGGCGACCTCGGGACCACGGTGTCCGAGCTGGACACGGATCAGATCAACGATTCGCTCAACGCGATTTCGGACACGCTGGCCGATACTCCGCCAGAACTTCGCACCGCGCTGGACGGAATGACGAGGCTCTCGCAGAGCATCAACTCGCGCGACGAGAGCCTGCTCCAATTGCTCTCGCGGGCCGAAGATGTCACCAAGATCCTCTCTGACAGAAGCGGTCAGATCGATTCGTTGCTGGTCGACGGCAACAAGTTGTTTGCCGAACTGAGCTTGCGGCGTGACGCGATCAGCGAACTGATCGTCAACACCGGCGCAGTCTCACGCCAACTGTCAGCGCTGGTACAGGAGAACGAGGCTCAGATGGGGCCGACCCTCGAGAAACTGAATTCCGTCGCCGAGGTTCTTCAGCAGAACAAGGACAACATCGCCGGGGCGCTCGACGGCCTCGGACCGTACATCACCGCGCTCGGTGAGACCGTGGCCAGCGGCCCGTTCTTCGATGCCTTCATCATCAACATTCTGCCGAGCAACTGGTGGAAGACCCTGGTGGACACCAGCGTCGCGCCCGAGCAGGTTCCGGGCGACCTGGAAGACTTCTTCCCCGGCATTCCACCGACGATCAGGGGGCCGGGAGAATGACCGAGACCATGACTTCACAGGATCCACAGGGCTCCACCAACCCACGCAAGAAGTGGGTGCTGATCGGAGCGGGTGTGCTGGTCGCGCTGCTCGTCGCCGGCGCGGCATACCTCTTCATCCCAGGCCTGGGCAAGACCAAGATCTCCGCGCACTTCGTCTCGACCACCGGTCTGTACGAGGGCGACGTCGTGCGAGTGCTCGGTGTCAACGTCGGCAAGGTGACCAAGATCGAACCGCGTGATCGAGACACCTACGTCGAGATGAAGATCGACTCGAGCGTCGACGTTCCGGCAGATGCCAAGGCGCTCATCGTTGCTCAAAGCCTCGTGTCCGCACGCTTCGTGCAGTTGACTCCGGTGTATTCCGGCGGGGAACAGATGCCCAACGGCGGCGAGATCCCGATCGAGCGCACGGCTGTTCCGGTGGAGTGGGACGAGATCAAGACCGAACTGACCAAACTGTCTGACGCCCTCGGACCGGAAGGTCTGGACGATCAAGGTTCCCTCGGCCGATTCATCGACACTGTGGGAACGAACCTCGACGGCAACGGTGAGTCCATTCGGTCGACGCTGCGCGAACTCTCGGCCACGATGCACACGCTGTCCGAAGGCCGGACCGATTTGTTCTCCACCATTCGGAACCTGCAGGCGTTCGTCACCGCATTGTCCTCGAGCAACGAGCAGATCGTGCAGTTCAGTGGTCACCTCGCCTCTGTGACAAGCGTTCTCGCAAGCAGTTCGGACGAGTTGGGTACCGCCCTCAGCGATCTCGATCTGGCTGTCGGCGACGTACAGCGGTTCGTCAAGGACAACAGCGAGGGACTGAGCGAATCGGTCGCGCGTCTGGCCGATGCCACCCAGGTGCTGACGGACAAGCGCCCGGAGATCGAGCAGGTTCTGCACTCCGGACCGACGTCGCTCGCCAACTTCTACCAGATCTACAAGCCCGCTCAGGGCAGCATGACCGGCGCAATTGCGCTGAGTAACTTCAAGAATCCGATCCAGTGGATCTGTGGTTCCATCGAAGGCATCGACAGTGGTAACTCCCAGAACAGTGCCGATCTGTGCAAGCAGTACCTCGGACCGGTGCTCAGCACCATGATCGGCAACTACCCCGGATTCCTGTTCAACCCGGTCGCGGGCGTGCAGGCTTTCCCGGATCAGATCGTCTACACCGAACCGGGATTGGAAGCGGCAAGTCAGAATCAGCCGCAAACCGTCGCAGGACCGATGTCAGGTGCTCCCATGACGAGTGTTCCCAAGGATCTCGCCGAACTCTTCAACATGGGCGGAGGGAACTGATGCGGGTAGCTCGCAAGACCACGGTTGCCGTGTTGGCCACGGCAGTGGCTCTCGGCGCCAGCGGCTGTGAATGGAACGGGCTCAACTCCGTGCCGATGCCAGGCACTCAGGGCCGGGGCGAAGGCGCGTACGAGGTCCAGATCGAGATGCCGAACGTGACTACGCTGTCGCAGAATTCGCCCGTCCGGGTGGACGACGTGGCAGTGGGAAGCGTTTCGAACATCGAGGTACAGGGCTGGCACGCTCTGGTGACGGTGTCGCTGAATCCTGACGTTCAGCTACCTGCCAACGCGACGGCAAAAATCGGCCAGACCAGCTTGCTCGGCTCTCAGCACATCGAGTTGGCGCCGCCGGTCGGAGAAGAGCCCGAGGGCCGACTCGAAGCCGGTGACCTGATTCCGATCGAGCGGGCGGGCGCCTACCCGACGACGGAACAGACGCTGTCGTCTCTGTCGGTTGTTCTCAACGGCGGCGGTCTCGCGCAGGTTCAAGACATCACGAAGGAACTCAACGCCGCTCTCGGTGGGCGTGAAGACTCCGTTCGCGACCTCCTACCTCAGCTCGATCAGTTGGTCGGCAGTCTGGACAAGCAACGAGGCGACATCGTTTCGGCGATGGAAGGACTCGATCGCCTGTCCTCGACGGTCCAGGCACAGCACGACACCTTGAACAAAGCGCTCGAAGGTATTCCGCCGGCACTCGAGGTTCTTGTCGCTCAGCGTCAGGACATCACCAACGCGTTGACCTCGCTCGGAGGTCTCAGCGAGGTGGCGAGCCGCGTCATCGAGGAGAGTGGTGACGATTTCGCGACCAATGTTCGCGCGCTGTCACCGACCCTGAAGGCGTTGGCTGATTCCGGTAACGCTCTCACCCAGGTTCTCGGCGTTCTCCTGACGTTCCCGTTCCCACAGAACGGAATCGACAACGTCATCCGAGGCGACTACGCCAACTTGGCGATGACCATCGACATCTCGCTGCCCCGACTCGATGCGAACTTCCTTACCGGAACTCCGTTGGCCGGAACGCTCTCGGGGCCGGAAGGTGTGTTGGGCAAGCAGGCCGGGCTCGCCGGGCAGACAGGCAACCCGTTGAGTGATCCGCTCAAGCCTGCCGCACCGCCCGCCCAGGCTCCTGCCGGACAGGCTCCCGCAGGAGAGGACAAGTCAGCGGATCCGAATACCATTCAGATTCCGGGACTTCCGCCGATCAACATTCCAGGACTTCCCCAGGGGGCACCGGCACCATGATGCTCACAAAGTTCGTCCGCATCCAGCTGATCATCTTCGCCGTCTTGACGGTCGTCGGTTTGATCGTGATGGCCACTCAGTACGTGCGTGTTCCGGCGATGGTCGGTATCGGCCGATACGACGTCACCGTCGAATTGCCCGCGACCGGTGGGCTGTACAAGAACTCGAACGTCACCTACCGCGGTCAGACCATCGGTGTCGTGAACGCGGTGGAGCTCTCGGAGACGGGTGTGAATGCGCGACTGTCTCTCGAGAGTGGCGTCAAGGTTCCGTCGGACGTCGACGCCGCGGTCAAGAGTGTGTCGGCGATCGGCGAGCAGTTCGTCGATCTGATTCCGCACACCGACAGCTCCGGAGCGATCGTGGTCGACGGGCATCTGGAAAACGGATCGGTGATTCCCGAAGACCGAACCAGCATTCCGCAGGATGTCGGCGCGATGCTCGATCAGGCAGATCTGTTGCTGCAGAGCATTTCCGACACCAAGCTCAAGACCGTCATCGACGAATCCTTCAAGGCGTTCAACGGTGCCGGCCCGGATCTGCAGAAGCTGATCGACTCGGCTCGGCTGTTCGTCGAGGAGGCGAACAACAACTCCGACGCGACCAAGACGCTGATCGAGCAGGCCGGTCCACTCCTGGACACTCAGGTGGTCAGCAGCGACGCCATCCGTTCCTGGACAAGCAATCTGGTGACGTTCACCGACCAGCTCCGAGCCAGCGATCCTGATCTGCGTGCCGTCATCCAGAAGGGGCCGGCTGCCGCGGCGGAGGCGAATGCTCTTCTGCAAGACATGCAGCCGACATTGCCGATTCTTCTGGCGAACCTTGTGTCCGTCGGACAGGTCGGCGTGATCTACAACAACGCGATCGAGCAGATTCTGGTCATCTACCCGCCGCTGGCCGCAGCGCTGGTCACGGTGGCAGGCTCCGGCCCGGCTGCGGACGGCGCTCTGGTGGACTTCCACATGGAGGTCAACGACCCGCCGCCGTGCACTACCGGATTCCTGCCCGCAGAGCAGTGGCGCAGTCCGAAGGACGAATCACCGATCGAGACACCGTCGGATCTTTTCTGCCAGGTTGCCCAGGATTCGCCGATCGCGGTGCGAGGCGCGAGAAACCTTCCCTGCGAGGAGTATCCGGGACGTCGTGCGCCGACGGTCGAACAGTGCCGTTCCGGCTACGTCCCGTTGGGCACGAACCCGCAATCCGGGCCTCCGGAACCGATTACCGCGACCCCGAGCTCGTACACGTCGACGCCTTCGGTCTCGGCTCGTCGGTACGATCCGATTACAGGCACGTACATCGGGCCGGACGGAAGGACGTACTCGCAACCGAACCTCGGCGGCGGCGACGTCAGTCTCGAACAGTTCATGAAGGGTCAGCAGGGTTGATGACAGACGAAGATCCACAGGCCGGGCAGCGGGTGCGCCGTCGCGCGTCTCGCAGCGCCGGACCCACGGGTGCGGATGCAGACGCTGCCGCGGTAGTAGTGCCCACCGAAAAGAAGTCGGCCGAACAGAAGTCGGCCGAACAGAAGGCAGCCGAGCAGAAGTCGGCTGAGCAGAAGTCGGCTGAGCAGAAGGCAGCGGCCCCAGTTGATTTGGGCAAGCCCGATACTCCACCGGAGAAGGTCGTCAGCGGTGATCCGGTAGCGGCCAAGGCCGAGCCGGCCGGCACCGCCGAAACCCCCTCAGAAACTGCTGTGGACACTCCTGTTCGTTCGAAGCCCAAGGCTGGGCTGGTAGTCGGGATCGCCGTTGCTTCGGTGATCGCTGTAGCTCTTGCGGCCCTGACGGTGTTTCTCCTCGTCGACCGGAACAAGGCGTCCAACGCCGACGAGGACCGAGCCCGCTACGTGGCCGGTGCCCGGACCACCGCACTGAATCTGACGACGCTGCACGCGGATACAGCGGCCGCCGACCTCGACAAGTTTCTCGCCGGCACTACCGACGAGTTCAAGTCGCAGTTCGACGGACGCAAGGATTCGTTTGTCAACGTTCTCGGGCAGGCCGGAGTTCAGACCGACGGCGAGGTGCTCGAGGCCGGGTTCGAGAAGTCCGACGGTGATTGCGGGACTTCATTGGTCGCGGTGCGTGCGATGCAGAAGAACGGCGACGAAGCGCCCGCTGAACGCAACTACCGACTCCGAATCACCATGTGCGACGTCGACGGGCAGTTGCTTGCCTCGAATGTGGAGTTTGTGCCATGACCCCAGAAGTAATCCCAGAGACGTCCAAGCCCAAGCGCGTCTCACCGCTCGCCATCGTTCTGTGCGTCATCAGCGCAGTGGCCATCGCGTTGGCAGCAGTGTCGGCGTATCTCTACTTCGGTCCGGGCGGAACGCGTGACACGGCAGCGATCGATCAGACCAGAGACGAAGTGGCACAGGCCTCTTCCGATCAGGCGGTTGCGATGTTCCAGTACGACTACAACAACGTCGACCAGCAGTTGCACGCGGCCACAGACGGTTTGACGGGCGATTTCCAGGGCACGTTCACCAATCTGATCGAATCGGTGATCATTCCGGGAGCCAAGGAGAAGTCGCTGACCGTTCAGGTAGTCGTCCAGGGCGCTGCGGTTCTCGACGCGGAGGCGGACAGCGCGACAACCATGCTGTTCCTCAATCAGATCACCACGTCTTCGGAATCACCTGAAGCCGTCGCCAGTGGTAGTCGCGTCAAGATGAGTCTGGAGAAGCAGGACGGGCGTTGGCTCGTGAACAACGTCCAACCCTTCTGATCAAATACACCAAGGGCTGGATCCGGGCATGAAACAGGCTGGGGCCGCGGAGATTTACTCTCCGCGGCCCCAGCCTTTGTGCGCTGCACCCAGCCTTGTTGGATTGGCCTCAGGGCTCTCGGGATTCGGCAGGAGCGATCAGCGCCGGGCCTGCAGCACCGCCGTGTGCGAGCGCGTCGAGGAACGAGCGAGCCCAGCGGTCGACGTCGTGCGTCAGGACCTGACGACGCAACGCGCGCATGTGGCGTCGGCCGTCCTCTCGCGGTTGATTGAGAGCCTTCTCCATCGAATCCTTGACGTCGTCGAGGTCATGGGGATTGCACAGGAATGCCTGACGGAGTTCGGCTGCGGCACCGGTGAATTCGCTGAGCAGCAATGCACCGCCCAGATCGCTGCGGCAGGCGACGTATTCCTTCGCGACGAGGTTCATGCCGTCACGCAGCGGCGTGACCAACATGAGATCGGCGGCGACGAAGAACGCGACCAATTCGTCGCGAGGGATCGGCCGATGGATGTAATGGACGACGGGGCGGCCGACTTCGCTGAACTCGCCGTTGATGCGGGAGACCTTCTGTTCGATGTCTCCGCGCATCTGTACGTAGCTTTCGACGCGTTCGCGGCTCGGGGTCGCCAGCTGCACCATGACCGTGTCGGCGGGATCGATGCGCTTCTCCATGAGAAGTTCGTGGAGCGCGGCGAGCCTGACGTCGATGCCCTTGGTGTAGTCGAGGCGGTCGACGCCCAGCATGATGTGCTTGGGGTTTCCGAGTTCTTTGCGAATCTGCTTGGCGCGGTCCCGAATTGCCTTGGTGCGCGAGAGTTCGTCGAGCTTGCCGGAGTCGATGGAGATGGGGAAGGCGCCGACGCGGACGCTACGGAAACCTACTTGCACCACACCGAGTTTGGAGCGGACGCCGACGGTTCCGCGTGAAGTCTGCTGCCCGGCAAGGCGTCTGGCCAGGTACAGGAAGTTCTGTGCGCCACCTGGGAGGTGGAAGCCGATGAGGTCGGCGCCGAGGAGGCCTTCGACGATTTCGGTGCGCCACGGCATCTGCATGAACAACTCGACCGGGGGGAACGGAATGTGCAGGAAGAAGCCGATGGTGAGGTCGGGGCGCAGCATCCGCAGCATCTTCGGTACCAACTGCAGCTGGTAGTCCTGGATCCAGACGGTTGCGCCCTGTGCCGCTGCCTTGGAAGTGGCTTCGGCGAACCGCCGGTTCACCTCGACGTAGGCGTTCCACCATTCGCGGTGGTATTCGGGTTTGACGATGACGTCGTGATAGAGCGGCCAGAGGGTGGCGTTGGAGAATCCCTCGTAGTACTCGTTGATTTCCTCGGCGCTCAGCGGCACCGGGTAGAGCTCGAGTCCGTCTTCGACGATGGGGTCGAGGTCGGCGTCCGCCACGCCCGCCCAGCCCACCCAGGCGCCCTGATTGCTGCGCAGGATCGGCTCGAGAGCGGTGACCAGTCCGCCGGGGCTTCGCTTCCATCGTGTGGTGCCGTCGGGAAGCCGTTCCAGGTCGACGGGCAGGCGGTTCGCTACGACGACGAACTCAGCCTGCCCGGACACGGCGTCACCGGTCGAAGAAGCAGGTGCGCTGTCAGAAAGGGTTGAACTGGTCGAATCCGGACTGACAGGCACGTGGTTCCTTCTCGGTCGGTGAGGGAAAGATTCAGTCGAGCTTGGCGGCGGGGGAGATACCGAGCATCGAGAGCAGCATCCTGCACTCGTCGGCATCTTCCGCGTAGGCAGCGACGACGCGCTGTGCCTGACGAGCAGTTTCGTCCGCTACGGGCTCGAGGTCCTCGTCCGCGATCTCGGTTTCGACGGTCGTGTTCTCAGCCATCATGTTCCTCTCGTGCTTGCCTGCACGGCGCAAGCAATGGTTCTTACTCGCGACTCTATGAGAACTGGGCGTGTCGACGCTAGTTGCTCATGTATTAGGGTCGACTTACTTATCTCTGTACTCAACTTTATCGCTTCCATCGATGCTTGGAGTTCCATGAGTTCGACCCCCTCGAGTGTGACCGTCGACTCGGACGAGCCGGATAGTGGCAATCACAGCGGTGCTGCGATTTTGCGACGCGTCCTCGTCCGTAACCGTGGCCCGCTCGCTATCGGCACGGTTCTGGTCTGTCTGCACCAACTGACCGAGACGGCGGTGCCGATCTCCATCGGTGTGATCATCGACCGTGCGGTGGAGACTTCGGACACCACGGCCCTGATCGTCTCCGTCGTGGGTCTCGCGGCTCTGTTTCTCGTTCTGACGGCCGCGTGGCGTTTCGGTGCACGGTTCATCGTCACTGCGATGCAGCAGGAGGCTCATCGGCTCCGGCTCGAGGTGGCGCACCGTGTCCTCGATCCGCGTGGGGTGCGCACCGATCTGCGATCAGGTGAACTGCTGACCGTTTCGACATCGGACGCCGAGCAGACGTCGTGGATCGCGGACATCGTTCCGCGCGCCGCCGCCGCCCTGACCGCTGCGGTGGCGTCGGCGGTGGCGTTGGTGTGGATCGACCTCTGGCTGGGACTGGCCGTTCTGATCGGAACGCCGGTGATTCTCGGTCTGCTGCAACTGGCGGCGCCGCTCATCACGTCGAGGGCCACCGGTCAGCAGGCGTCGATCGCGCGAGCGTCGGCGATGGCTACGGATCTGGTCAGCGGATTGCGTCCGCTGCGCGGGATCGGCGGCGAGAAGACCGCGTCGGCGCGCTACCGCACCGTCAGCCGTCAGGCGCTCGCTTCCACGATCGGCACGGCGAAGGCAACCGGTATCTACACCGGCGTTGCCGCGACCATCAGTGCGTTGCTCGCAGTCGGTGTTGCCGGTTTCGCGGGATATTTCGCGTTGCAGGGCAGGATCACGGTCGGTGAACTGATCACCGTGGTGGGGCTTGCGCAGTTCATCATCGAACCGCTCGGATTGCTTGCGTCCATTCCCGGATACTTCGCAGTGGCGCGGGCGTCGTCTGATCGACTGGCACTGGTCTTGGACGCGGAGCCGCTGCGGGGAGCGGGTTCGCAGACCGAGCTCGAAGGCACCGACCTGACTCTCGACGGAGTCGAGTACAAGTCCCTCAAGGGCATCGATCTGCATCTGCCCGCTGGGGAACTGCTGGGCGTCGTGGCTTATCAGCCGCAGGACGCCGACGCTCTTGTCGCGGTCCTGTCCGGTCAGCTGGCGCAGGACGCGTATCGCGGAGTGGTGAGGGTTGGCGGAATCAGCCTGTCCGACATGGACTTGCGATTGGCGCGCCGCACAGTGCTGGTGGAGCCGCACATCACCGATCTGTTCTCCGGATCGCTCGCGTCGAACGTGACCGCGGGCGCCGGTGATGCTGCCGGTCTCGACATCCAGAGCGCTCTGGTGGCGTCGGCAGCGGCGGATGTCGTCGACGCACATCCGGACGGTCTCGATCTCGAAGTGACCGATCGGGGCGCGAGTTTGTCGGGAGGCCAGCGGCAACGTGTTGCCCTGGCGCGGGCCTTGGTGGCACAGGCACCGGTGATGGTCCTGCACGATCCGACGACGGCGGTGGACGCGGTGACCGAGGCGTCGATCGCCGAAGGAATCGCAGAACTGCGGCACGAGGGTGCCGGTGGCATCCACACGACGGTATTGATCACCAGCAGTCCGGCCTTGTTGGCCGTGACGGATCGAGTGATCGTGTTGAACGACGGAGTGATCGCCTCGACGGGCACACATTCCGAACTCTCTCGCGGCGACGCGAACTACCGAGGAGCGGTGCTGCGGTGACGGCCACGGACATGACAACCGGTATGCCGGCCGGGGAGAACGCGGAGAAGGTGACCGAGCGTGAGTTGTTGCCGATCGCGAGTGGTCGCCAGACCTGGAAGTGGTTGCGGGCAGCGCTGGCCGAGCACCGGATGCAGAGCCTGCTGGTCCTGATCGTCGCGGCTTCGGCGTCGGCGATGGCCTTGGTGCCGATCTACGTCTTCGGTGTCCTGGTCGACCGGGTCCGGGACAACGCGCCCACGTCGACGATCGTCGGGGTGGTCGTGATCATCGCCGCTGCCGCAATCGTGGGTGGCGTGTTCACCGGTGTGGCCGCCTATCTGATCAAGCGGCTAGGCGAGACGATCCTG
This sequence comes from Rhodococcus sp. IEGM 1306, assembly GCF_036541985.1. Taxonomy (NCBI): domain Bacteria; kingdom Bacillati; phylum Actinomycetota; class Actinomycetes; order Mycobacteriales; family Nocardiaceae; genus Rhodococcus; species Rhodococcus sp. IEGM 1306. The sequence continues at coordinate 222,127 of NZ_JAZHFF010000003.1, read as the reverse complement.
GCGGATCTGCGCGAGCGGACCGTGGACCGGGCACTGCGCCTGCCGATCCAGACCGTCGAGAAGGTCGGCAAGGGCGATCTGCTCTCACGAGTCGGCGACGACGTGTCGGTGATCGCCAAGGCCGTGTCCGATGTGGTTCCCGGCATGATCGCGGCGGTTCTGCTCGTGGCTCTGAGCATGGTGACCATGCTCGGACTCGACTGGCGACTCGGTCTGGCCGGCATGGTCGCGCTGCCGATGTACGCGCTGGCACTCAAGTGGTACCTGCCACGATCGGCTCCCGTTTACGCTGCCGAGCGGGTAGCGATGGGCGCTCGTTCACAAGCGCTGATCAGCAGTCTCCAGGGTGCCAAGACCGTGCGCGCGTACAGCCTCGAGAAGGAACATCTCGGTCAGATCGATGCGGCGTCGGCAAAAGCGCGTGATCTGGCCGTCGGAGTTTTCGGCCTGTTCACCAGATTCGCCGGCCGCGGTAACCGCGCCGAATTCGTGGGCTTGTCCATGATTCTGGTCGTCGGATTCCTGCTGGTTCGTGAGGACGTCGTGACGGTCGGTCAGACGACGACTGCTGCCCTGCTGTTCCATCGCCTGTTCAACCCGATCGGCTCGCTGCTCTACACCTTCGACGAGGTGCAGTCGGCCGGCGCCAGCCTTGCGCGACTGGTCGGCGTCGTCGAGATCGAGGAAACGGAGCCGTCGACGGATGCGGGTTCCGTTCCGGCTGACGGTTCGCTGCGTCTGGATGACATCCGGCACAGCTACGACGGTGGTCACGAGGTTCTCCATGGAGTGACGCTCAACCTGCGAGCGGGGGAGCGCGTGGCGCTCGTCGGTTCGACCGGAGCCGGAAAAACGACGCTTGCGGCGATCGCTGCCGGTTCGATCACTCCGACGTCGGGGCGGGTGTCGATCGGCGGTGTCCCGCTTGCCGACCTCGACGACCTACGACGCCACATCGCGATCGTGAGTCAGGAGGTCCACGTTTTTGCCGGACCCCTGATCGAGGATCTGAGATTGGCGGCTCCCGAATCCTCGGACGAGGACGTAGCCGCGGCACTGCGGACAGTCGGCGCGTACGAGTGGGTGGAGGCTCTCGACGAGGGAATGCTGACCGTCGTAGGCGAAGGCGGGCACGAGATGACGGCGGCACAGGCGCAACAGTTGGCCTTGGCGAGACTGGTGCTGGCCGATCCCGCTGTCGCGGTACTGGACGAAGCAACAGCGGAGGCGGGCAGCGCCGGAGCGCGGGAACTGGAAGCGACTGCCGAAGCTGCTACGGAGGGCCGCACCACTCTGGTTGTCGCACACCGGCTTACCCAAGCGGCGGGCGCCGACCGAGTGATCGTGCTCGAACACGGACAGATCGTAGAAGAAGGCCCGCACCGCGAACTGGTGTCCGCGGGCGGGCGTTACGCGCAACTGTGGGCGGCCTGGGAGGGTCGCGACTGAGAGCGTTCAGACGATCAGGTGAGGTACCCGCCGCCGTGGGGGAAGAACTCGGCGGCGGTGTACTCGCTGCCGTCGTCGAGTCGGACGCGCTCGATCCGCAGTCCCTTGTTCTTGCCCGACCACGCGTCGGGGCCCGCGACGATCACCATGCCGTCGTCTTCCTGAATGAATACTCGGCCGGGGGTTCCGCCGTAGTGCCCGCGTGAGACGGACGCCTTCAGGATGCGGACGCGCCGGCCCTTGAACTCCGCAAAAGCGTTGGGGTACGGATCGGACTGTGCTCGGACGAAACGCTCGATGACCTCGGCCGGCCAGGACCAGTCGACGTGACTGTCCTGCGGTGCGCGCTTGTGGAAGAACGTGGCCTGCGAGCGGTCCTGCGGCGTCCAGTCCGTCCGCCCGGATGCGATCAGATCCAGGGCGTCGAGTGTGATGGGGCCGATCATGTCGATCGTGCGGTGGAACAGATCGGTGACGGTGTCCGTGGGGCCGACCGGCGTCGAACGCTGCAGCACGATGTCGCCCGCGTCGAGCTCCTCGTCCATCAGGTGCGCCGTGAGCCCGACTTCTTCTTCGCCGTTGATCAGAGCCCAGATGAGCGGGGAGAATCCCGTGTACTTGGGGAGCAGCGAATCGTGGATGTTGAGGGTGCCGTACTTGGGTGCGTCGAAGACCTCCGCCGGCAGCCAGGTGCGCCAATTGTTGGCGACGATGATGTCGGGAGCAGCTTCGGCCAGCGCGGCCTTGAAGGCGTCGTCAGGCTTGTTCGCCACGTGAACGGGTACACCGTTCTCGGCCGCCAGATCTGCAACCGAGTCCGCCCACATCTGTTCGTAGACGTGTTCACTCTTCGGGTGTGTGATCGCCAGCACGACCTCGTGATCGGAGTCGATCAAGGCCTGCAGGGTACGGTGGCCCCAGGTTTGGTATCCGAGCGTAGCGACTCTCAACGGGGGTCCTCCTGGACGAGCATGGGCTGGGGTTGCGGTCACACGACCGCCCATCAGCTTAGGCTATCCAACCAAAATTGTTGATCACACGTACGAGGAGGAAGGCTGACATGACGGTCGCCACAATCAACGGAATCCCCATCAATTACCAGGTCAAGGGTGATGGAGATCTGGTGGTGCTGATCATGGGGACCGGTAGCCCCGGTCGCGTCTGGGATCTGCACCAGACGCCGGCTCTGGTGGCCGCCGGCTATCGCGTCGCCACCTTCGACAACCGCGGAATCGCCCCGTCCGGCGAGAGCCTCGGCGGCATCACGATGCCCGACATGGTTGCGGACACCGCCGGGTTGATCGAGCACCTCGGCGGCGGCCCGGCCCACGTCATCGGCACCTCGATGGGCGCCCGGGTAGCGCAGGAACTGACGCTCGCCAGGCCCGATCTGGTTCGCAAAGCCGTGTTCCTCGCCGGCCATGCCCGGATGGATCATTTCCAGCAGGTCCTGACCGAGGGTGAGCGCCAGTTGTTCGACAGTGGCGTCGCCCTGCCGGCCAAGTACCGTGCCGCAGTGACCGCGGTGATGAACCTCTCGCCGGCCACGCTCGCCGACGATCACTCCGCACGCGACTGGATGGACATCTTCGAGTTCACCGGCGGCGCAACCTCACCCGGTGTTCGCGCACAGCTCGGCATGGACCGCGCCTTCGATCGACGGGGAGCATACAAGTCGATCATGCGCCCGTGCCTGTCCGTCGCTTTCGCCGACGACCGCATGATCCCGCCTTACCTCTCCCGCGAGGTGGCGGATTGCATCGCGACGGCGTCGTACGAAGAGATTCCCGACGCCGGGCACTACGGCTACCTCGAGCGTCCGGAGGCCGTGAACAAGGTGCTGATCGACTTCCTGGCGAAGTAGTTCCTCGCACGCGAAAAAGGGCCTGACCTGCTCACTGCGGGTCAGGCCCTTCTCGTATTTCAGGCCAGGGCCAGGAACAGCTTCTCGAGTTCGGCCTCGGTCATCGGTTCTCGACCGTCGGCGCTGTCACCGCTCAGGCATTCACGCAGCCCGGAAGCGACGATCTTGAACCCTGCTCGGTCCAGCGCCTTGGACACGGCTGCGAGCTGCGTGACGACGTCCTTGCAGTCGCGGCCGTTCTCGATCATCGAGATGACCCCGGCAAGTTGGCCGTGGGCACGCCGAAGCCTGTTCAATACGAGCGCAATGCTCTCTTCGTCGCCGGTCATGGTGGCCCCTTCTCGAGTGTTCGTGCTGCGACCGAGGGTACCCCTGGGGGCATGTCAGTGTTGATTCAGTATTTGATCCGGGTGCGGTGTCAGATCAGCGAGTCGACGGCCGCCCGCAACTTGACGGCTGCGTCGGCTGCCACGGACTCCAGGCCGGGTTCGCCGGAAACCTGCACCAGGAGAGCGGGATTCATTGCTTCGACGAAGAACGAATTCTCCGTGGTCGTATCCTCTCGGACGACGACGTTGCACGGCAACAGGAGACCGATCTGGCGATCCACCGAGACTGCCCGATGGGCAAGGGGTGGATTACAGGCGCCCAGGATCAGGTATTTCTCCATGTCCTCGTCCAGCTTCGCCTTGAGCGTTGCCTGCATGTCGATCTCGGTCAGGATGCCGAAGCCCTGCTCGGCGAGAGCAGCACGCGTTCGGGTGACGACGTCGTCGAAAGTTCCGGCGACCTTGGTTGCGATCGCGATCGGTTCTGTGGGTGTTGTCATTGCCCGCTCCTTGCCGTTGTTTCGATGTCGTTGTCTTCGATGCCGTTGGCTTCGATTTCTCTTGCTTCCACCATACCCCTGGGGGTATCAAGAAAACAGTGATGTCGGGTACACGATCAGCCATGCGAGAAGCTGATGTTCGGCAGGACGCTACGTAGCCATACCGGCGCCCACCAGGCTGCCCGGCCGGTGAGACGCAGGAGAACGGGCAGCAGCACCAAGCGGACGAGCACTGCGTCCAGGAGGACGGCTACACCGAGAATGATGCCCATTTCCTTGGGTGGCAAGGGATCTGCGAGCGCAAAAGTGAAGAAGACCGCAACCATCACCGCCGCTGCCGCCGCAATGACCCGACCTGAATGTGCCAGGCCGTCGATGTGTGCGATCGCGGGGTCACCTGTGCGTTCGTAGTGCTCCTTGGCGCTCGAGAGCAGAAATACCGTGTAGTCCATCGCGATGGCAAAGATCATGGCGAAGAAGAAGACCGGACCCCACCCGTTGAGGAAACCCTGGGGATCGAAGCCGAGTAGGCCTGCGCCGTGACCATCCTGGAAGATCAGCTTCGCGATTCCGAATGCGGCCCCAGTGGACAGCAGGCTGACCAGCGTGCCGATCAAGGCGATCAGAGGGGCCTGGAGGGCGATCAGCAACAACAGGAATCCGAGCGTCAGAATCACGACCACGACGATGGGAAGGTAGTCGTCGAGTGCCTGCTGGAGGTCGAGATTTTCGGCCGGAGCGCCGCCGACGAGCGCCGATTCCGGCAGTTGTGACCGAAGGTCGGCAAGGATGGTGTCCATCGCAGGATCCGACGGATCGACAGTGGGAACTGCTTGCAGCATAACCAGATCGGATCCGTCGGCCGCTTCTTGCGCCGGGGTGACCATGGCGACGCCGTCAATGCTCATGGCAACACGCGAGGTGTCGGCTGCATCGTCGGCGGACGTGACGATCTGCAGCATTCCGGGCGCTCCGTCACCGAATTGCTGCTGGACCAGTTCATAGCCCTGTCGAACTGGGGCGTCCTCGGGAACCACGGCGATGGAGGGCATTGCCACCTTCAGGCCGAAGACCGGAACAACGAGTGCGATCAGGACGATGAAAGCGCCGATGCCGAAAGGCCACGGGTGCTTGTGCAGCAGTGATGCCCAAGCTGCGAACATCGGGGAGCGGTGCTGCTGGCGCTTTGCGTACGGTAGTGAACCGCCGTTGACCTTGGCGCCGATCCTGCCGAGCACGGCCGGTAGCAGGGTGAGTGTTGCGGCGAGGACGAAGATCACAGCGAGCATGATTCCGACAGCCATCGTGCGTACGGCCGGGGCTGGAACGATGAGCACCGCAGACAAGCTGACCAGAACTGTCAGGCCGGAGAGGACCACAGCTTTGCCGGCGGTGTCCATGGTTTGAGCCACGGCCGTCCGCGGATCCGCATTGGTTCGCAATGCGTCCCGGAACCTGGCGACGAGAAAGAGCGCGTAGTCGATGCCGAGTGCGAGAGCGAACATCATCGCGAAGTTCATGGCCCACACGGAAATCGGCGTGATCTCGTTGAGGATCACGAGCCCACCCGCGGATGCGACCAGCCCCGCGAGCGTCAGCAGCAGTGGGAGTCCCGCGGCAACAAGGGAACCGAAGGCCAACACCATGATCGCGAGAGTGACGGGCCATGACATCATTTCGGCCTTGATCATCGCTTCGTGATTGGCCTTGTTGAAATCGCTCCACAAAGCCGACGCGCCGGTGGGGTACACCTCGATGGTGTCCGTGGACAATGCAGTGAGTTCCTTGCCGAGTTCGTCTACCGCACTGACCATCTCGTCGGCACTTGCGTTTGCGCCCGCGATCATGATGCCGGTATGTCCGTCCGGGCTGATGGTCATTCCGGGCTGCGGAGTGACGACTTCACCGAAACGTGGGTCCGCGGAAAAGATTTCAGTTGCCGCGGCCAGCGTTTGCTGCATCGACGGATCCGTGATGCGCAGCGAGTCCGAGTGAACGACCACCTGCACTGCGGCGGAGGAGTTTCCACCGAAATGCTGCTCGGCCAACTCGCGTACCTGCACTGATTCGGATCCGTTCGCCTGCCAACCTGCGCCGGCCAGGGAGGTGAAGACGCTGGGTGCTGCGGCGCCGAGGGCAACCAGCGCGATCAACCAGACACCGAGAACGAGGCGGGTGTGCTCCGCCATCGATCGACCGAGGCGCGCGAGTATGCCGCCGGTTCGGGTGGGTGGGCCCGCGGTGACTGTTCTGGTCGCTGACATCTTCGCTCCTGATACGGGTGGGGGTATTTCTGATCTCCACTTGTATACCCCCAGGGGTATGTGTCTGTCACGTTCGCGGGTTCTCTATGCTGCTCGGGGCACCGTCTTGATCAGTGATGGTGATTCGGACTACGAGGAGCAGAGATCTTGGACGCACACGACTGGGACGAGCGATACCGAGCGGTGACGGAGCCATGGGGAGTCGACCCGGCGGGAACCGTCGCAACACGCATTGCCGACCTGACGCCGGGCACTGCGATCGATCTGGCCTGCGGCGACGGCCGTCATGCGCGGTGGATGGCCGGACAGGGTTGGTCGGTGACCGCGGTCGACTACTCGTTCGTGGCGATCGATCTGGCACGGGCGAGTGACCGGGACAACGTTGTCGACTGGCGGGTCGGAGACGCGACTACGTGGCAACCGGAAGGGGCGGTCGACCTGGTGTTGGTCAGCTTTCTTCACCTCGAGGTCGACGAGCTGGCCGAAACCCTGAAGCGCATCGGTGAGTGGCTGACTCCAGGCGGGCGCGTCCTCTATCTGGGGCATTCGATCGAGAACTTCCACCGTGGTGTGGGCGGTCCACCCGAACCGACCATTCTGCCCGGTATTTCCGATCTCGCTCGCGCAGCGGAGGGATCGAGGGTCTATGCCCTCGAACATGTCGTTCGGCCACAGGACGGTAAGACGGCGATCGACGTTTTGCTCGAATTCGGTCCGTGGGAACAGGTCTGACCAGGGTGGGAGCGTACCTTCACGTTCCTGGGTAGCCTACCCTAAACTTGCGAGGGTGTTCGTCGTTCGATGAGCATGAACGACGATGATCGGATTCTCGATGTCTGACCACTCTCAGGTAGCTCACCCGGCTGTATCGGGCGGTGGCCATCTGGACGCAGCGCTCCCGGCGACGGCCGCTCAGCGTGAGGTGTGGGTTGCTCAGAACGTCGATCCGAGTAGCCCGGTGTACAACATCGGACTTGTCGTCGAGGTCGACGGCACCATCGACGTCGAGCGCGCCGCAGCGGCGATCAGGGCCGCCGTCGGACGCGTCGAAGCACTGTTCGTGAACTTCGAGGTCGATGCCGACAACCAGCTGATCCAGGTGCCGATTCCGGATGCACGCTGGGACGTGGAAATTCTCGACCTTCGGGCCGAGGCGAATCCCGATTCGGCAGCGCAGTCGTGGATGGACACCGACATGGCCCGGGTCTTCGGTGCGGACGATCTGCTCTTCCGTCAGACACTTCTGCTGACGGCCGACGACCGAGTCATCTGGTATCAGCGCTATCACCACAGTGTGGTCGACGGCTACGGCATCTCGCTCATCGTCGCCGACGTCGCAGAAAGATACGACGACCCGAATCTGGGGACTGACGCACCGCGATGGTCACTCGATGCGGTGGTTGCAGCCGATCAGGACTACCGGAACTCTCCGCGGTTCGAGCTCGACCGTCAGTACTGGGTGCAGCGAGTCGAATCAGGACCGGAAGCGACGCGGATTCTGCATGGGCAGGTCGATGATTCGCTGCCCCCGATCTCGGCAGTGCTCACGCTCGATGCCGATCGTGCGGCACAGCTCTATCGCTATGCGGCCGACGCCGGGATTCGGCGAACTCGCCTGCCCATGGCCGCGCTGATCGCGTACATCGCACGAACCACGGGACAGCACGACGTTGTCGTCTCGGTGCCGATGGCGGCTCGGGTGGGGCGCAACATGCGTCGCATTCCCTCGATGGCGTCGACGATTCTTCCGCTGAGTATTCGAGTAGAACGCTCGGAAACCATCGGCCAGTTGGCAACTCGACTCGACACCGCCCTGATCTCGATACTCAAGCACGGGCGCTACCGGGGAGAGGATCTCGCTCGCGACATTCGGGCGATCGATCCCGACCGTCAGGTCTTCGGTGCCGGCATCAACTCGATGATGTTCGAACACACACTCACCTTCGGCGGATGCCCGGTGCGCGTGCGTAATTCGGTAACCGGTCGAGTCAGTGACCTGGATCTGAGTGTGCGCGGTGGTCAGGACGGGGAGCCGATCGAGATCGACGTCCGCGCCCCGGCCGGATTCGACAGGGAGTTGGCCGATCACACCGCGAGAATCGAACAGTTCCTCGATCGATTCGTAGCCGAGCCGCAGCTTCCGATCTCGGCACTCGACCCCATGTCGCTCGCGGAGAGAGAACTCGTGCTCCGCGGGTGGAACGACACCGCTGAACCGCAGCCCGTCGAGACGGTGCCGGATTTGTTGCGCAGCAGCTTCTCTGCCGATCGGGGCGCTGTCGCCGTGGTCGACGGGGACGTCCGGCTGACCTACGGCGAACTCGAAAGTCGGGTATCACAGCTCGCCGCGCACTTGATCTCTCGCGGTGTTGCGACCGAAACCGTTGTGGCGATCGGGCTTCCGAGATCCGCCGAGATGGTGGTGGGGTTGTTGGCCGTCATGTGTGCCGGTGGTGCCTTCGTTCCGCTGGATCCGTCATGGCCTGCGGAACGCCGCGAATCGGTACTCGCCGACGCGGGCGCCACACTGGTGCTCACCTCGGACGGTGTAGACGACTCCGTTCCGGTCGATCTGACCGCGTGGGCATACGAGGACGGGCCGTCGGTCCTGTCCGATGTCATGACGCCCGACGTTCGTATTCACGGTGCCCAATTGGCGTACGTCATCTTCACGTCCGGTTCGACCGGACGCCCGAAGGGCGCGATGATCCGCCACGAGGCGATCTGCGCACGGTTGCTGTGGCAGCGGAAGCGGGTTCTCGGGTTCGGATCGAGCGATGCCTCGCTGTTCAAAGCCCCACTCTCGTTCGACATCTCGATCAACGAGATCCTGCTCCCGCTCGTGTCCGGCGGTCGACTGGTGATCGCGAAGCCCGAGGGGGAACGCGATCCGCAATACCTTCTAGACCTGATCGCCGGAGAATCGGTCACCTTCGTCTACCTGGTTTCGTCCATGCTCGACATACTGCTGGACCTGGCGAACGAGACCGATCAGCTCGATTCGTTGAAGCACGTGTGGTGCGGCGGTGAGGTTCTCACGCCTGAACTCTTCGACCGGTTCCGTGCCCAACTGTCCACGACGCTGTATCACGGCTACGGGCCGGCGGAAGCGACCATCGGTGTCTCCCATGTGATCTACCGAGAGGACGCGGAACGAATCGCGACCTCCATCGGTCGGCCGAACCCCAACACTCGCCTGTACGTGTTGGACGGCGACCTGCAGCCGGTTCCGGTCGGCACCGGCGGCGAACTCTACGCCGCGGGCTTCCTGCTGGGACGCGGATACGTCGGCGCGTCGGCGCTGACCGCATCTCGCTTTGTCGCGGATCCCTTTGTCACGGGTGATCTCGCCGGATCCCGGATGTATCGCACCGGTGACTTGGCCCGATGGGCCCCGGACGGCACCCTCGACTTCCTCGGACGCACGGACAATCAGGTGAAGATTCGTGGCATGCGCCTCGAACTCGAAGATGTCGAAGCCGCGGTGATCTCGCACCCCGGAGTACGGCATGTGGCAGTTCTGGTGCGTCAAGCGCCCACAGGTGCAAAGTATCTCGCCGCTTACGTGAGCGCAGCGTCGGGGACTGACCGTGCGATCGACTCGCGGGACATTCGCGAGTGGGCGGCGAGCAAGCTGCCCGACTACATGATCCCGACCACCGTCACCGTCCTCGACGAGTTTCCGCTCACGGCCAACGGCAAACTCGACCGTCGAGCGCTTCCCGAGCCCGATCTAGCCGAACTGAGCGCGCATGTCGCTGCGAGAAACGAAGTCGAACAACAGTTCTGCACGTTGATCGCGTCGGCAGTCGGTCTCGATTCGGTTGGCGTGACCGACGATTTCTTTGCACTGGGCGGGGACAGCATCGTCGCGATCTCGCTCGTGACCGCGGCTCGTGCAGCCGGTTTGTCGATCAGTCCACGCGAGGTGTTCCAACTGCGCACCGCCGAGGCCATGGCGCGTGCCCAATCCGGCCGAACGGCTGAGATCGTCGATCATGCGGACGAACCGATCGGTCACGTAGCCACGACGCCCATCGCTGCCAGGGTCCTCGGGACACCGGACGCAGTACGAACCTTCCATCAGCGAGCGCTGATTCAGACCCCGTCGGCTTTGACGTCCGAACACGTCAAGTCGGCGCTCGAGACCCTGGTGGCACGCCACGATGCACTTCGTGCGAAGTTGACTTCCGACGGAACGCTGCTTGTTCCGGCCAACAACGAAGCGGCTGTGGTTTTCGAGACCCGGGCGCTACCGGTGCCGCTCGAAGAATGCGGGCCGCTGATAGTCGCCGAGACCGAGCGAGCCGTCAGGCGTCTGAATCCGGTTGACGGAACGATGGTCAGTGCTGTCCTTTTCACTACTGCGACAGGTCCCGGGCGACTGTTGCTTGCCATCCACCACGCGGTGGTCGACGGTGTCTCCTGGCGCATCATCCTCGAAGACCTCGCGCGTGCCGGTATCGCAGCGATGAATGGCGACGAACCCTCACTCGCTCCGGTCGGTACCTCCGTGAGACGCTATGCCGAACTCGTTTCGGAGGCGGTCGGAGCCGGGCGACTGGACTCGGAAATCGAGTTCTGGGACTCGGTCACGTCGGCACCACAGTCACCCCTCGGCCGTCGGGCACTCGACCCGGCAATTGACCCCGCGCGCACCGCTGCGGCGCGATCGATCACCCTGTCTCCGGAATTCGCCGATCGGTTGTTAGGCAGTGTTCCAAAGGCATTCGGGGCCGACGTGAGCGAAGTACTGGTCACCGCGCTGGCCGTTGCGCTGACCAAGTGGAGCGGTGCCGGATCGGTGACGATCGACTTGGAAGGTCACGGACGCGACGAGGACGTCGTTCGCGGCGACGGCGCTGCCCACGTCGACCTGACACGAACTGTCGGATGGTTCACCACAGTGTTCCCGGTGGCACTCGAGATCGGTGCAGCCGCTCCGGATCTCGAAGCGAGCGGCGAGTTGGCGGGGGTTCTCAAGAACGTCAAGGAGCAACTTCGACGCGTCCCGAACGCCGGCTTCGGATATGGAGCATTGCGATACCTCGGCGGCTCGGATCAGTTGCGTAGCGTCGCAGCGCCCGAGGTGGTGCTCAACTATCTGGGGCGCACTGCAGTTGCGGAGGGGGACTGGTTCCCGGTGTCGATGGACGGTGCTGCCGATCCGTCCATGCCGTTGGGCCACGCACTGTCGGTCGACGTCGTAGCCGAGGACGCTGCGGGTGGTCCACGACTGCGAGCCACCTTGACCTGGGCGTCGAACATCTTCCTGCGTAGCGACATCGACAGGTTTGCGCGGCTGTGGCTGGACTCGCTCAAGGCCGTGGCCGGGCTCGCTGCTTTCGGCGGAGCCACACCGTCCGACTACCCTCTGGTGGCGCTCACTCAGACCGACGTGGACGGGTTGCCGAAGGCGGACGAGATTCTCCCGCTCACTCCGTTGCAGGAAGGGATCTACTTCCATTCGGCATTTGCCGATCCGGGATCGGATCAGTATGTCGTGCAACAGGTTGTGGAACTGACTGGTGCCGTGGACAGCGCATCGCTGCGCCGTGCGCTGCAGTCCGTCGTGGATCTGCACGAGGCGCTGCGCACCGGATTCTCGGTCCTGGGTGACGGTCGAGTGGTGCAGGTGGTGCACCCGAGCGTCGTCGTGGAGATGACAGTAGTCACGGATGCCGGCGCCGACGTGGACGAACTGCTCTCAGTCGACCGCGCGCGCGGGTTCGACCTCGCGCAACCGCCGCTCGTCCGCTACACGCTGGTCCGTGCCTCCTCGGAGAAGTTCCTTCTGCTGCAGTCGATTCACCACGCGGTCGCAGACGGATGGTCGGTCCCGGTGATGCTGCGGGAGCTGATGGCGTCGTACAGCGTTGCCGATTCCGGCGTCGTGCTCGCGAACCCGGCGCCGTACCGTAGCTATCTCGAATGGTTGGCCGGTCACGATCACGACGCTTCGGCGGCGGTGTGGCGGAAAGCTCTGAACTCTCCCGGGCCCGCGGTCGAACTTCCCGCGCCGAGTGCGGGCAGCAGCGGGATCCACGCTACCCGATTCGAACTGACCGACCTAGACACGCGCGCACTGGTGACCAACGGACGCTCACACGGACTGACACTGAGCACGCTCGTGCACGGCGCCTGGGGACTGGTGCTCGGCCGAATGGCCGGCCGAACCGACGTGCTGTTCGGATCAACAGTATCGGGACGCGGTGGAGACCTGCCGGGCATCGAGACCATGGTGGGCCTGTTCATCAACACTGTGCCGGCGCGATTGCGTTTCGATCCGGCAGAGACAGCCTCGCAAGCACTTTCTCGTTGGCAGAGGGAACAATCGGAACTACTCGACCATCAGTACCTGGGGCTACCCGAACTGCGGCGGACCGGCGGACTGGAGCAGAACTTCGAATCACTGGTCGTGTTCGAGAACTATCCACTCGGTGACACCGCTATCGCCGATCCGACGAACTCGGTGCGACTGACGGGAATTCGATTCGACGAGCGTCCGGCCTACCCGCTGACGCTGATCGTCGTCCCCGGCGATCGGTTGGCATTGGAGCTCAAGTACGACGCCGCTCAGGTGGACGGCGATGCCGCTGCGTCGCTCGCCGAAGCTCTCGCAGTCGTACTCGCCGAGCTCTCTCGCGATCTCGACCAGGTCATCGGCCGGATCGCGCTGGCACCCGCACCGCCGGGGAGCGTCGGCACGGCCTTGGATCGGCCGCGCGCAACGCTGACCGAGCTGCTGCGTGATCAAGCCGGGCGTACGCCCGAAGCCACCGCAGTGATCTTCCGTGAAGAGTCGTTGACCTACGCCGAACTTCACTCTCGCGCTGATCGTTTCGCGCACTTGCTGCGCGAACGTGGCGTCAGACGCGAATCGTTGGTGGCCGTTGCCCTGCCGCGCTCCATCGAACTGATGGTCGCGATACTCGGCATCGGAAAGGCCGGGGGCGCCTACGTGCCCCTCGACACCGGTTACCCGGCGGAGCGGCTGACGTACATGCTCGGTGACGCCGATCCGGTGTGCGTCGTGGTGTCAGAAGGCTCTTCACTCGATTCGGGTTCGGTTCCGCGGGTGACCGTATCGGAGTCGGCGCAGTTCCCAGCCGATCCGCTGAGTGCCCCAGGATCACCCGCGGATGCCGCGTACATGATCTACACCTCGGGTTCGACCGGTCGTCCCAAAGGTGTCGTCGTCACCCACGAGGGTGTGGTCAACCGATTGCTCTGGGCACAGCAGATACGTCCGATGGACGTTTCCGACCGGATGCTGCAGAAGACCCCGTCCAGTTTCGACGTCTCCGTTCCCGAATTCTTCTGGCCGTTCCTGGTGGGGGCAACCCTGGTGATGGCCGAGCCGGACGGGCACAAGGACCCGGGTTACCTGGCCGACGTCATCGTCGAACAGTCCGTGACCCGAGTGCATTTTGTTCCGTCGATGCTCGAAGTGTTTCTTGCAGAGCCGAAAGCAGCACTGTGCTCTTCCCTCGAGACCGTCAACTGCAGCGGTGAGGCACTGCCCGTTCACGTTGCACGCAAGGTCGCCGAGATCCTGCCGAACGTTCTGGTGGACAACCTCTACGGCCCCACCGAAGCCGCCGTCGACGTCAGTTGGCAGCCGTCCGTGCAGGAAACTCCGGCAGACGCCGTCAGTGTCCCGATCGGCGTACCCGCAGCCGACACCGGCCTGTTCGTTCTCGATCCCTACCTGCAGAACGTCCCGGCCGGTGCCACCGGTGAGCTGTATTTGGCGGGACCACAACTGGCGCGTGGTTACCACGGACGTGGGGGACTCACCTCCGAAAGATTTGTGGCGAATCCGTACAGCGACGGCGGTTCGCGGATGTACCGGACCGGTGACATCGTGCGGTGGAATGCCGACGGCGTCCTCGAGTACCTCGGCCGCGTGGACGAGCAGGTGAAGGTTCGTGGATTCCGCATCGAGCTCGGTGAAATCGAAGCACAGTTGGCGCTGTGCCCCGGAGTCACGGCCAGTGCCGTGATCGTCCGAACAGACGGTCCTGGCAACCGCGCACAGGTGGTTGCCTATCTGGTCGGCGATGTTGATGATGCTGCGGTTCGCGCTCAGTTGCTGTCGGTGCTACCGGAATTCATGGTGCCCAGCGCCTTTGTGCGACTCGAGTCACTGCCGCTGAGCCCGAGCGGCAAGCTCGACCGAAAAGCACTACCTGCACCGGATTTCGCGGCACAGGTGGGCGACTCGACGGGAGTAGTTTCCTCGGGCGTTGCAGACCTTCTCGCCGGGCATTTCGCGACGGTTCTCGGACTGCCCCGTGTCGGGATGCGCGACGATTTCTTCACTCTCGGCGGCGACAGTATCCTGGCGATCCGACTGGTCAACCTGGCTCGTCGTGATTCGGTAGTGCTGACCCCGCGTCAGATCTTCGAATTGCGCACTCCCGCCGCGATCGCCGCAACGGTGGGTGATGTCGCCACCTCGGTTGCCACCGCCACGGCCGACATCGGTGTGGGTGAGCTGGTACCGCTGCCGGTGGTTCACCGCTTGTCCGAATGGACGGGTGGTACCGATCGCTTCAACCAGGCAGTTCTGATCCACTCTCCGGCAACATCTCTCGGTTCGATCACCGGTGCGTTGCAGGCGGTGCTCGATCACCACGACGGGCTTCGCCAAACCTTGATCCGACATGACCGCGGCATGTGGTCGGCGCGGGTCGAGGAACCCGGCAGTGTCCGGGCAGCGGACGTGGTCGCCCGAGTCGACGCGCAAGGACTGAACGACGGCGATTTGCGAACGCTCATTGCGGAGCACTCCGAAGCAGCGACCAGTCGATTGGATCCGTCTGCAGGGCGGATGGTCTCGGTGGTCTGGTTCGATTGTGGCGCGGAGAATCTGGGCCGACTCGCAATAGTCGCGCACCACCTGGTCGTGGACGGGGTTTCCTGGGGAACCCTGCTCGAGGATCTCGCGATGGCCTGGGTGGCAGTCGAAGCCGGAGAGCCCGCCGCACTGGATGCCGTCGGAACTTCGCTGCGTACCTTCTCCCGCACGGTGGCCGAACACGCATACAGTGCACATCGATTCGCCGAACTCGATCACTGGCTGACCGTGACCGCTCCGGGCGCACAGTTGATCCCCGATGCCGCGGGCGATGCCGTCGTATCCGGAGGCTCGAGGCGCACGGTCACGGTGGACGGAGCAATCTCCGAGGCAGCACTTGGATCGGTTGCAGCAATGGTGGGTGCCGAGGGAACGGATGTTCTGTTGGCAGCGCTGACGATGTCCGTCGATCGCTGGCGTCGCTCCACCGGCCGCAGTGAGTACGAATTGCTGGTCGATCTCGAACGGCACGGCCGGGAGGAGTTGGCGCCGGGAACCGATCTGTCGCGAACAGTCGGCTGGTTCACCACCATCGCGCCCATGCGACTGCACAGCGGAACCGATCCGGTGGATACCTTGCGTGAGGTGAAGGAGAGCCTGCGAAGTGCACCGGACGGCGGCATCGGATACGGGATGCTGCGGTACGTGAATGCCCGCACGGCAACGATATTGGCGGGGCGTTCCGAATCTCAGGTGCTGTTCAATTATCTCGGACGTGCGACGGCTCCTGGATCGACAGCATGGTCTCTGGCGGCGGAATCCGACGCCATGTCCACCGATCCCGACGCGGACATGGGAGGCCCGTACCGGCTGATCGTCAATGTCGTGAGTGTCGATTCGGAGCTTCGCGCCGACTTCGCCTGGGCAAGTGAAGATTTGTCCGATACTGACGCGCTGGCACTCTCCGAGGGCTGGGTTTCGGCACTCGGCGATCTGGCGGCTGCGGCCGCACGTCACGACGGTCCGCCCTTCCTGACTCCGTCCGATGTGACCTTGCTCGACCTGAGTCAGGCCGAGATCGACGCGATAGCCGATGCGAGCCCGGCAGGTGTGAGCCGTATCCTGCCGCTGTCACCGTTGCAGGAAGGCCTGTACTTCCAGGCCGGATATTCGGACAGCAGTGCAAGCACTGGCGGGGACATCTACACGGCACAGTTCTCGATGGACTTCGGGCACACGCTCGACGTGGACAGGTTGGCTGAGGCTGCTCGGACACTTCAACGACGAAATCCCACCTTGCGAGCGGGGTTCGTGAGCGAAGGACTGAACGAGCCCGTGCAGTTCTTCAGCGCGGGACTCGACGTTCCCGTTGCCGTCCATGATCTCCGTGAACTCGACGACTCGGCGGCTCGTGAGCGCGCCGAGGGGATCGCTGCCCTGGACAGAGTTACTCCATTCGATCTGACAGCACCGCCGCTGTGGCGTATGAGCGTGCTGCATCTGCCCGGCGGGCACGATCGTCTGGTGATCAACCGGCAGTTCCTGCTGTGGGACGGCTGGTCCAACGGCCTTGTCGTCAGCCAGCTTCTGGCGCTCTACGATACCGGTGGCGACGACAGCGCCTTCGGTGAACCCGAGGGGTCGTTCGAGACGTACCTCGCCTGGTTGGCCGATCGCGACGGTGCTGCCGCCGACGAGGCGTGGCGCGGAGCGCTGGCAGGCCTCGAGGAGCCGACGCTTGTCGCCGTGCCGGCGCCGGACGCCGAACGTCAGCTTCCGGATCGCCGAGATGTGGTTCTGCCGGAATCGCTTTCGCGCGCCCTGCGTGAGCGTGCCGCCGCGTCCGGCGTCACGTTCAACACGGTACTGAACGCAGCGCTGGCCCTGGTGCTGGCGTCGGCCACCGGTCGACAGGATGTCGTCTTCGGCTCCACCGTTGCCGGAAGGCCTCCCGAGGTGCCGGGAATCGACACCGTGGTGGGAATGTTCCTCAACACCGTTCCCGTTCGGCTGGAACTGGATCCGAACGAGAGCGTCGACGAACTTCTTCGCCGCACGCAGGCGGATCGTCTCTCGCTGATGCCGTTCGACTACCTCGGCTTGGCCTCGATTCAACGTCTGTCCGAACATCGTCAACTGTTCGACGTGCTGATAGTCCTGCAGAACTTCGTGGACGAGAAACAAGTCGACGCACTCAATGCCGCTCACGACGTGAGCGGCAGCGACAGTATCGATCACACGCACTATCCGCTGACCGTCGTGGTCACACCGGGTACCACCGTCAACGTCAAGTTCGAGTTCCATCCGCATCTGGTGACCGCGCGTCGAGCCGAGGATCTGCTCGGTCACTTCGTCGACCTGCTGCAGAGTTGGTCGCAGGACATGACAGGTACGGTTGTTGCGACTCCGGTGCCTGTAGTGGCGCAGCAGACGCAGATCCGAGAGTTGCCGGAGCGCACCATTGCCGACTTGTTCGAAGAGGTGGCGTCGGTGCAACCGAACGACACGGCACTCGTGTTCGGGAAGCGTCGGATGACCTATGCCGATCTCGACGGCGAGATCAACCGGATGGCGCGGTTGCTGATCAACTACGGGGCCGGTCCGGAAAGAATTGTGGCCCTTGGTCTACCACGATCGGTGGACATGGTTGTCGCGCTCTTCGCCGTATTGCGTACCGGCGCGGCCTACCTACCACTCGAACTCGACCATCCAGCCGAACGGTTGGCCGTGATGATCGACGACGCGCGGCCCGTCGTGTTGCTGACCACCGTTGCCGCCTCACCGAAGTTCGACGGCGCGGACGTCCGCACTATCGTGATCGACGAGCCGGACACTGCGGCAAGGAGACTGACGATCTCGGCACGGGCGCTCTCCGCGTCGGAACTCGGAGCATTCGCCCCGGGGGCACCGCATCGACTCGACCACCCCGCGTACGTCATCTACACCTCCGGCTCGACCGGCAAGCCCAAGGGCGTGGTCACCGGATACCGCGGCTTGACGAACATGCAGTTCAACCACCGCGAGGCGATCTTCGAACCGGTCATCGCCGCGGCGGGCCGGCGCCTGCGGATCGCGCACACCGTGTCCTTCGCCTTCGACATGTCGTGGGAGGAACTTCTGTGGCTCGTGGAAGGCCACGAGGTGCACATCTGCGACGAGGATCTGCGTCGTGATGCCGAGGCGCTCGTCGCATACTGCGACGCACAGGACATCGACGTCGTCAACGTGACACCGACCTACGCGACGCACCTGATCGACAGCGGACTTCTCGACGACGGTGTGGGGCACCACCGCCCGCCACTGGTCCTGCTCGGTGGTGAAGCCGTTCCGGATTCGGTGTGGAACCGGCTGCGCGACACCGAGGGAACCGTGGGCTACAACCTCTACGGTCCGACGGAATACACGATCAACACCCTCGGTGGCGGAACTGCCGACAGTGACACCCCGACCGTCGGTAAGCCGATCTGGAACACCACGGCGCACATTCTCGACAGCTGGCTGCGACCGGTCCCCGACGGAGTTGCCGGCGAACTGTACATTGCCGGAGCTGGTTTGGCTCGCGGCTACCTCGGACGCTTCGCGCTCACGTCCGAGCGCTTCGTCGCCGATCCGGCTGGGACCGGAGAACGTATGTACCGCACCGGTGACTTGGTGCGGCGACGCGGTGACGGCAACCTTGACTTCCTCGGCCGCACCGACGATCAGGTGAAGATCAGAGGTCACCGGGTCGAGCCGAGCGAAATCGTCTCCGTTCTCGAATCCGACGAACACGTGCGGCAAGCAGCGGTGGTGGTCGACGTCGGGGCGGGTGGAGTCAAGAGACTCGTCGGCTACGTGACACCGGTGCGCCTCGGCGTCGCGCACGACTACCGCGCGCGGGCGCGCGTTCTCCTGCCCGACTACATGGTTCCGGCCGTGGTCGTCGAGGTGGAGACATTGCCGATGACCGTCAACGGAAAGCTCGACGTCAAGGCGCTGCCCACGGCCGATTCGGTGCTGGGGGAGCGCAGTGGGGTAGCGATCGCTCCCCGAAACCGTACGGAAGAGGTCCTCTGCGAACTCTTCTCCGACGTGCTGGACGTCGACGGTATCGGTGTCGACGACAACTTCTTCGACCTCGGTGGTCACTCGCTTCTGGCCACCAAACTGATCAGCCGAACTCGGATCGCCATTCCCAACGCTCTGACCATGCGTGATCTCTTCGAAGCACCGACGGTCGCGGAACTCGCGGAACGTATTGCGGCCGAGCAGGGATCGACGCGACCGGTGCTGGTCGCGAAGCCGCGACCGGACCACCTCCCTCTTTCCGCCGCTCAACAGCGATTGTGGCTGATCGGACAGATGGAGGAGAACTCCGCGGCCTACAACTTCCCGATCGTGCTCCGCTTGGACGGTGCACTGGACGCGGATGTCTTCGCCGCGGCGCTGGACGATGTGGTCGAACGACACGAATCCTTGCGTACGGTGCTCCGGTTGGTCGACGGAACGCCGGAACAGATAATTCTCGAATCGGCGACGGTTCCGGTCGAGACAATTCATTCAGGAGAAGCCGGCGTCGCTGGTGAGGTTGCAGCGGCGGTGGGCCGTCCGTTCGACCTTGCGAACGAGATTCCGATTCGTGCACGTCTGATCCGGGTGGACGATGCAGTAGTCGTCGTGATCGTTCTGCATCACATCACAACGGACGAATGGTCCGATCGACCGTTCCTTCGGGATCTGATGTCTGCCTACTCCTCTCGGATTCAGGGCGAGGAGCCAGCTTTCGAACCGCTTCCGGTGCAGTACGCGGATTACACCCTGTGGCAAAGGGAATTACTCGGCAGCGCCGACGATCCGTCGAGCGTCCTGAGCACGCAGTTGGACTTCTGGGCGAAGAGTTTGGACGGAGCCCCCGAAGAACTGTTGCTTCCCGCCGATCGGAGTCGACCAGCCAGACCGAGTTTCTCCGGTGGGGCAGTGGTGACACGGTTGGGCATGGAGACAACTGCTGCATTGCGGAATCTGGCGCGCGAGAGCCAGAGTTCGATGTTCATGGTCCTGCACGCGGCGTCGGCGGCGTTGCTGACTGCGCTCGGAGCGGGTGAGGACCTTCCCCTCGGCGCTCCGGTAGCCGGACGCAGCGAACAGGGGCTCGACGACTTGGTCGGCTTCTTCGTCAATACCATTGTGCTGCGCACGGATACGTCGGGTAACCCGACGTTCCGGGAGTTGGTGGATCGCGTTCGGGAGGGAGATCTCGAGGCCTTCGCCAACGCCGACGTTCCGTTCGAAACTGTGGTGGAACGCCTCAATCCGTCGCGCACCCTGGCACGCAACCCGCTGTTCCAGGTCATGGTCGGCTATCACAGCCGCGAGGAGACGGGCGGGGATCCGTTCGAACTCGAGGAGTACACGGCCAAGTTCGATCTGGTGTTCAACTTCACCGAGTACCTGGGCGACGAAGGCTGCATTGACGTCCGTCTCGAATACGGCAGTGACCTCTTCGATCGCGAAACCGCACAGCGAATTTCGAACCGATTGGAATCGGTGATCTCTGCAGTCGTGGAATCGGCCGACATCGAGATCGGTGACATCGACATCTTCTTGCCAGGCGAACTCGAACAGGTTGTCACCGCGTTCAACGACACCGCCATCGATGTGCCGGAAGAGACGTTCTACGACGCTTTCGCGCGTGGAGTCGCTGCTACGCCCGAGGCGATTGCGGTGCGCGACGAAGCGGGGCAGGCCACGTACCGCGAACTCTCCGAGCACTGTGATCGGATAGCCGGCGTGCTGTATCGGCGCGGGGTCTCGGTCGAAGACGTGGTGGGACTTGCCGTCCCGCGCTCGGTGGAGATGGTCGCGTCGGTCCTCGCCGTGCTCAAGCTGGGGGCAGCGTATCTGCCCCTGGACTTGAGTCACCCGAGCGAGCGCATCACGTACATGCTCACCGATTCTCGCGCCTCGGTACTGCTGTCCACCTCCGAGGAGAGTTCTCGAATCGAGGATGTGGTCGGCGTCGAGCGAATCCTCCTGGACGATCCGCTGATCCGTGCAGAACTGGACGAGGCAGCGATCGTGGAAACTCCCCGGCCACCAGTTGGCGTCAGCCACGCTGCCTACGTCATCTACACCTCGGGTTCGACCGGCAAGCCGAAGGGAGCCGTGCTGTCCCACGACGGTATTCCGAGTCTTGTTGCCACAGCCGAGGTTCGGATGCGACTGGTACCGGGTTCGGTGGTGATGCAGTTCGCTTCGGTCGGCTTCGACGTCGCGGTATTCGAACTGGCGATGGCTCTGTGCACGAGCAGCACCCTGGTGATCGTGCCGCAGAGCGCCCGGGTTGCCGGCCCGGCGCTGACCGATTTCATGACGAACAATCGTGTCACCCACGCGATCATCCCGCCCTCGTTGCTGGCAGCCCTGCCGGCAGGATGTGAAGTACCGCAAGGCTGCACCGTGTTGGTCGGAACCGAGACGGTGCCGCCGGAGCTGATCGGGCGATGGGCAGAGCGGCTGAATTTGCTTGCCGCGTACGGACTCACCGAAGCCACGGTGAACAACACACTGTGGCAGGCGGAGCCAGGTTGGAACGGCGCCGTGCCCATCGGAATCCCCGACCCCAACGAACAGGCGTACGTGCTCGACGATCAACTGCGTCCGGTTCCGCCGGGAGTATCCGGCGAGCTGTACATCGCGGGCCGCGGCCTGGCGAGAGGCTACCTGGGCCGATTCGATCTGACGGCCCAGAGATTCATTGCTGACCCCTTCACCGCGGGCGATCGCATGTATCGCACCGGCGACCGAGCGCGGTGGCGGGCTGACGGGAACATCGACTTCCTCGGCCGTGTGGACGATCAGGTCAAGATCCGTGGTTTCCGAATCGAATTGGGCGAAATCATCGGAGCCCTCAGCGCCCATCCATCGGTGAAGCAGGCGACGGTCGTCGCGGATCGACAGGGCGAGATCACGCGCCTGGTCGGATTCGTGTCGCCGGAACCCGGTGTGGTGGTGGACACGACGGCAGTGCGTAATTTCGCTGCAGTGTCGTTGCCCGACTACATGGTTCCGACGATGGTCGTCGCCCTCGACGGCCCGCTGCCGTTGACACCGAACGGAAAGCTCGACCGCAAGGCGTTGCCCGCTCCGGACTGGTCGGAGCTGGCAGGTGATGTTGCTCCTCGCACTGTCGTGGAGTCCACCGTTGCGGCTGCCTTCGCGGACATACTGCAACTCCCGAGCGTCGGAGTCCACGACAGTTTCTTCGAACTCGGTGGGCACTCGATGGCGTCGATGAAACTGGTCGGTCGCATTCGTGAAGCATTCGGAGTGGACATCAGTATTCGAGACGTGTTCGACGCACCGAGCGTGGCCGAGTTGGCGGCAGTCGTTGCGCGTTCGGAAGGTGGACGCGCGGTCCTGGCACCGGCGGTGAGGCGTCCGGAGACCATGGGTCTGTCTGCGCCGCAACGTCGTCAGTGGGAGTTGTTCCGTTCTGCCGGCGCACATCCGCAAGCGAGCCATGCTCTGGCACTGACCCTGAAATCGAAGATCGATCCGGAGATTCTCGGGCATGCATTGGACGATGTGACATCGCGGCACGAACCCCTGCGGACCACATTCGTCGAGGTCGACGGCATCGTCGTGGCGAGGGAATCGGTTCGGCCGACTGTCGATGTCGTCGATGTCGGTGCCGGCGACCTGGGCCGAGCGGTGTTCGAGCTGGCTCAACTTCCGATGGATCTGCGTGAGCAACCGCCGTTGCGAGTGCACCTCGTGCTCGGTGAAGACGGTTCTCGGACAATGCTTCTCGTCATGCACTACATCGCCGTCGACGAGTGGTCCGTAGTGCCGCTGTTGGGAGATCTGGTCTCTGCTTATGCAGCCAGGTCGCAGGGAGATCAACCGGTCTGGGACGAGCTTGCGTTGACGTACGCCGACTACACCGTGTGGTCGGACGAGCTCTTGGGAGACCCCCTGGACGTGGGCAGCCGCGCGTCGAAGCAACTCGCGTACTGGCAGGATGCGCTCGACGGAATACCGACCAGTGTGAATCTTCCGTTGCCGGAAGATGACTCGGAACCTCGGGGCGACGTGGTCTCTGTCGACATCGACGCGGATCTGCACGCCAGGATCGATGCTCTGGCCGCGCGCACCGGCACGAGCATGTTCATGGTCCTGCAAGCCGCGCTGGCCGCCGTTCTCACGAAGGCTGGGGCCGGTACCGATCTTCCGATCGGTTCGCTGGTTGCGGGCAGGTCGGATCCCCGTCTCGAACCGATGATCGGATCCTTCTTCAATGTTGTTCTCCTGCGCACGGATACGTCCGGTAGTCCGACGTTCGCAGAATTGCTGGCTCGGGTGAGGGAGGGAAATCTGGAAGCGCTGAGCAATCAGGACGTCTCATATGTGTATGTCGAGCAGGCTCTGGGTAATCCGGCGTCCATGAGACCTCAGGTGATGGTGATCCATCACCAACAGGCGGATTTGGACGGGCTCGGCGACTTCGGTTCTCTCGTACCGATTCCGGTGGGAGTACCCGATGCGGATGTGACGTTGAGTTTTTACGAGCCGGTTGGCGAAGGGCCTGTTTTTGCAACTCTCGGGTTCCGTGCCGACCGCGTCGACGCGGTCGCAGTCCGTGAATGGGCAGGTCAGCTGGTCGACGTGATCGAGGCCGCGGCCATCGTCGACGGGGACGACGTGAGGGAGGCGGCGAAACTATGACATACGTCGCATCGCTCCGCGGGGTCGACCGCTATACGAGGGCTCGCAGTATTGATACCCTCACCTCATTAAGGGTAGCCTTTGCTACTTACTTCGGGACATCGATTGGCGACCGTATCAGGTCGTCCCGTCGGGGATGGACTACCTGTAATGAGTGAATCACCGAGAGACTCCAGCGCCGAACCTGCCATTGTCGACATCGTCGGCGTCGGGTTCGGGCCGGCCAACCTCGCGTTGGCCATCGCTGTCGAAGAACACAATGCAAATTGTGCAGCCGTTGATCGGGTGAACGCGCGGTTCTTCGAAAAGCAGTCTCAGTTCGCGTGGCATCCCGGGATGCTGCTCGACGGTGCCACGATGCAGATCGCGTTTCCGAAGGACCTGGTGACCTTCCGCAACCCGCAGAGCGGATACAGCTTCTTCTCGTATCTGTTCGAGCAGGGTCGACTGGTCGACTTCGTCAACCACCAGACCTTCTTCCCCACACGCCACGAATTCAACGACTACCTGTGCTGGGCAGCTCGGCGAGTCGACGCGGACGTGCAGTTCGGGACAACCGTCGACGGGGTCGAGGGCATCAAGAACTCCGACGGCGTGGTCGATCGCTTTGCGGTTCGCACAGCCGACGGTGACACGGTGATCGCGCGCAACATCGTCGTCGGAGCCGGTCTGAAAGAGCGGATCCCGGAGTGGGCAACGCCGTCGTCCCGGTGCTTCCACAATCACCAGTTCCTCTTCCACCTCGAAGCCATGCCGGAGCCCGTACACAACCGGTTTGTCGTTCTCGGCGCCGGCCAGAGTGCCGCGGAGATCGTCGACTACCTGCACACGAACTACCCGACCGCCGAAGTGCACAGTGTTTTCGCCCGCTACGGCTACAGCCCGGCAGACGACAGCCCGTACGCGAACCGCATCTTCGATCCCGAAGCCGTCGATCAGCTGCACGGCGCCGACGCCGCGGAACGACGTCGACTGCTCGATTTGCACCGCAGTACCAATTACTCGGTCGTCGACATCGAACTGATCAACAAGCTGTATGCCACCGAGTATCAGGAGATGGTTCGTGGGCCGCGGCGACTGTTCATGCGTCGGGCCTCGGAGATCACGAGCGCCGTCGAGACCGAATCCGGCATCGAACTGGCCGTCCGTAGCAACCTCGACGGCTTGACCGACACGCTGTCGTGCGACGCACTCATTCTGGCCACGGGTTTCACCCCGGCACCGCTGGACAATTTGTTGGGTGAACTCGTGCCGGATTCGTCCGTTCCGCGTAACGTCAGTCGGGATTATCGACTGGCTGTAACGGAGGACGTGACAGGCGGTATCTATCTGCAGGGTGGGACAGAACAGACTCACGGATTGACGTCGTCGCTGCTGTCGAACGTGGCAGTGCGGGCGGGGGAGATTCTGGCGTCGGTACTGAGCCACCAGAACCGAACTGGTGCGCTTGCTAGTCTGGGCGCACAAGACACGTACGTAACGAGTGAGGCGAGATGAGCACTAACCCTTTCGATGACGAAGACGGCCGCTTCTACGTGCTGGTGAACGACGAGGACCAGCACTCGCTGTGGCCCACGTTTTCCGAGGTCCCCGCCGGCTGGCGCGTGGTGTTCGGCGAAGACAGCCGCAAGGCGTGCCTCGAATACGTCGAGGCGAACTGGACCGACATGCGTCCGAAGAGCCTGCGCGAGGCCATGGAAGCCGATCAGGCTGCCGGCGGAAAGCATGCAGTCGAGAGCTGATTCTCACCGCTCGGAAACCGCCGAGTGAACCGAAAGAGCTGGGCACCGTCAGGTGCCCAGCTCTTTCTGCTCGTATCTCTCTACTTCTCGGTGACGGGAACCCGGCGTCTGCGCTTGCGGACCATCGGCCGGCGTAGCGAGTCGACGCGCATCAGGATTCGGGGACGACGCAGCGTGCGCGCTCCCCATTCGCCGAGCGTCACGCCCGCGGCCAGGGCGCAGCCGATGCCGAAGGCCGACAGCAAGGCAGTCAGGCCGATCAGTACCTGGTCGTTGAGCAATGCGTACAGGCCTCGATACAGCGACAGACCGGGGAGCAGGGGAGTGATGCCGGCGACCGCGACAACCAGCGGAGGCGTCAGGGCGCGGCGTGCCATCAGGCCACCGGCAAGACCGACCACGGTTGCGGCGATCGCGGCGGCGATCACAGGGCCGACGTCGAGTGTCTGCACGAAGATCGACACACCACTGCCGGCCGCGCCGCCCAGGAACGCCGCGGTCAGTGCACGGCGCTCGGCATAGCAGGCAAGCGCGTAGAAGACTGACGCACATGCACCGGAGAGCATGAGGATCGGCAACTGGGTGATGGTGGAGACTTCCACGTTGATCGGCGGAAGCGTCGAACCCAGCATTCCGGTCATCCGCAACGAGATCGCGACGCCCGCGATGATGCCGCCCGTCATCATCACCACTTCGAAGAATCGCGCGACAGCCGTGATCGGCGCACCCATGATCGCGTCCTGGACCGAGCCCACCAACGACAGCCCGGACAGCAGGACGACCACTCCGGCCGCGATCACCAACGACGGCCGGATACTGATCCCCAGCTGGTCCTGAAAGGTATAGAGCGTCGCTGCGGGCGCAGCCGCGATGAGACCACCGACAACCTGCTGGAAGAAGAACGGCAACCCGAAACGGTTCAGTACGCGGTTGACGCGGTCGATCACCATCGTCGTCAGAAACGCGACTGTGGCAACGAGAAACCCGCCGCCGAGCAGGACGGAGACCGAAGCCGCCATCGCAGCCCAGGCCATGGTCGCGGTCCATCGGTTGTACGGGTGGGGCGCTGTCGTGATGGCTGTGAGCGCGTCGTGCGCTTGGTCCGGGGTGATCGCCTCACGACGGATACGACGCGTCAGTCGGTCGACAGCCGCCAATCGTGTGAAGTCCATCGAGCGGTAGTGGACGATGCGCATCGTGCTCGCCGGCGGTCGCGTCGGGCCGCGATAGGCAGAGAGCACAATCGAGTTGTAGGTGACGTCGACGTCACACTGGGCAAGGCCGTAGGTAGCGGCGATGAACTGCACCTGCTCCGCCGTGTCCATAGCCGCGGTCCCGGATGCGAGGAGGACTTCGCCGACCCGAACCGCCAGGTCCAGGACTTCTGCGACGACGGCGTCGTCGGTGAGGTCGATCGGTTGAAGCGGTGCGGGAGCCGACGTGACCGTGTCGACGGTGGCTTGGCGGTTACCCGTCAGGCGTGTGAGTACTTCGGTGAATTTCGCCATCAGGGGGCGGAGTGGGAGTTGCGCATGGGGCCCACGCTATCTAACGTGACCCGGGCGCGGCCACCGTGACGGCTTGGATATGATGGCTCCGCAAAGTCAGTCGCGGGAACGCGTCGGTCTTCGCCTCCTTAGCTCAGTGGTAGAGCACTCGCCTTGTAAGCGAAAGGTCGTCGGTTCAATCCCGACAGGAGGCTCCATCGAAGAGGGCACCCACCGAGAATTTGGTGGGTGCCTCTGTGTTTTCCAAGATGCGGTGTTTGCCGAGATGCTGCTGTGTTTGCCGGCCCGGTTCAGCAGGCCCGGATCAGTTGGTCTCAGGCTTGTTCGTAGCCTGACGCGGGTCGATCGCGCCGTCGATGTACTGCTGGGCGATCACTCGCAGTTTGACGTTGCTGCGCTGCGAGTCCTGGATGAGGATGCGGAAGGCTCGGTCGGCGTCGACGCGATGAGTGCCCATGATGATGCCCTTGGCCTGTTCGATGACGCCTCTCGATTCGAGTGCTCGCTCGAGGTCCATCGCGTGCTTTCTGGCGATGTCGAGGCGCTGCGAGCTGTGCAGTGCGTAGGCCGAGGTCACGGCGAACAGTTGAAGCAGTGCGACGTCGGCTCCGGTGAAACCTCGGAGGTCGTGGCTGTAGAGATTGAGGGTCCCCAGCGGGCGATCTCTACCGGGCAACGGCATCGACAAGAAACTGACGGCGCCGACTGCCTTTGCCGCGCTTGCGAATTGAGGCCACCGGCTGTGAGCTTCGCTGGCATGTGCGCGGACAACCGTTCCTGTGCGTGACGACGTCACACTCGGTCCGTAGTCCAGTCGGAATTGAATCGAGTCGACGGTGCGAACAAGTTGGTGGGTGGCGGCTACGGTTCGGAACGTCGAATCCGAACCGCCGATGGTAATTCCGGCCATGTCCGCGTCGGCGATGAGGTCGACGGCGTGTTTGCAGACCTGTTCGAGGAACTGCTCTGCCTGAGCGTGTGGATCGAGGTGCGCATAGAGCGATTGCAAGGCGTCCGAGGCGGCGTCCAGGCTGTCCTGCGACGCGGAATTTCGGCCCCCGGTGGGGCCGCGGTGTTCCCTGGCAATGCGCGGCGCCGTCATTGTTTCAACCACCCTTCCCCATCACGTCGCAGGCATGTCCGATTCGTCTTATTGTTGCACCGGACTAACTGTTGTGCACTCTGTTTGGGTGGACAAGTGTCTGATGAGACGGACGGTTATGCGGAGTGGGCTCCGTATGCCCAATCGTGATGTTTGATTCGGCCGTTAGCGGGTAGTGCGCCGATCTTGGAATTATGTTGTCCTGCAACAGTTAACGTGAAAACTGCGACCGGGGTACAAGTTTTCTCCGCAATGGCGCGCAGGTCGCGAACTTGGCCTATTGTCAGCGCCAGCGCACAATCTTGTACGCGTAACCCGTAGACAGTGAAGGGGATACGACGATGAACGGACTGATCGCGGCTCTGAACAGCGGAATGACAGTTGGCTTGGCCAACACGATCCTGACTTTCGGCGGAATCATCATCAATCTCAATATCGTGATCAACAACTGACCGCGTAATCGGCGAGTAACCCTTCGTTATGCCGACTCGATCGGAAGGTCCGGCCCTGGGCGCTCGCTCTTGCTCTTGAGCCACCGATTGGGAAGTTTGCCGGCCAGTTCTCCGAGTGGACCGACTGCAGCACTGAGGATTCCGACGGTTTCTTGAAGTACCTCGATGCTTGCACTCATTCGCTCGAGGTTGGGGGCGAGGGAAGTCAAGGTGTCGGACAGTGCAACGATCTGGTCAAGCGGGCCGCCTTCGGCGATGAGCCGCTCGAAGGCGCCGTTCTCTGCCAGGAGTGTTTCGAGGATGCCGTTCTCGGCCAGTGCGCGATCGATGACGCCGTCCTTGGCCGTCAGGCGTTCGACGGCACCGTCCTGTGCCGTCAGGCGTTCCAGCGGACCGTCCTCGGCCATCATTCGATCGAGCAATCCGTCCGGGGCGAGTAGCCGCTCCAAAGCGCCGTTCTCGGCGAGCACTCGATCCAACGGGCCGCCCGGGGCCAGAAGTCTTTCGAGTGGTCCGCCGGGAGCGAGTAGTCGTTCGAGAGTGCCGTCGGGTGCAGTCAGTTTATCCACCGGACCGCCGGGTGAGAGAAGTCGATCGAGCGGCCCACCGGGGGCCAAGGCCTGCCCGATGGGCCGATCGTCTGCAGTAAGCGATGACAACTGCTGAATCATCTGCATGGGTCCGCGGGGGCTTGCCAGGCCGGCAGCACCCGCCGTCACGGCGCCGGTATTACCGACGGCGATACGAACTGTCGTGACCGTCAGCTCCGCGATTCCCAAACTGATCTCTGCGGCTGCAATGCCCGCGCGTAGGGGAAGCGTGAGCATCTCCAGCAGTTTCATGCATTAACTGTAACCGGTAACACACAAACACTCACCAGGATCGCCGGTCAGTGAAGGACCTTCAGACCGACGACACAACCGACGATGCCAAGGATCAGCAGTATCTTGACGACCGACGTGGACTCCGCGCCGGTGACCATCGCATATCCGACGGTGAGGGCAGCGCCGATGCCCACCCAGACCGCGTACGCAGTCCCGATAGGAAGGGTGCGCATTGCGTAGGCCAGACCAGCCATACTGACGATCAGGCCGAGGACGAAGACGACGGTGGGTGACATCTTGCTGAATCCGTCGGACTTACCGAGTGCGGTAGCCCAGACAGCTTCGAAAAGTCCGGAAATGACGAGCACGATCCATGCCATGGTGAACAACTCCCAAGGCACCGTCTTTTCGCTGGCCGGGTACGGTGCGCTCGTCCGGATGTCGTCGTTGACCAACCAACCATAGCAACAGAATTCTGCGTTCCGACCCGATCAGCTGGCGATTTAGGTCACCACCGCCGTTCGAACTCTCTTCAGATGGATGGTCGTCATGGCCACCACGATCGTCGCCGTCGCGGCGAGAACGGCCAGTGGAATCGACGTGTTCACCGTGGCAGGGCCGTGTTCGGCGAACGGACCGTTCGACCACCCGAATTCCTGCGCGGCCGGGTCCAAGAAGGTCGCTGAAACCGAGAACAACGTAAGAGCGAAGGGCAGTACGGCCCCGCTCGAAACTGCTCCGACCGCAACAGGCACGCATGACGCGACGGCCAGTCCCAGCGCAAGCGGGAGGACGAGGATGTGGGCAACCATGGTCGGGGCGGCACCCAGCAGTCCCGAGAGTGTGGTCACGGCAAGTAGTCCCAGCCCGAGTTGGGGCATCGGCCTTTTCCAGCCGACGACGACGCCCAGCGCCAGGGCAGCAGCGCTCGCGGGTATCGCCCAAGTCCAGTCGGACGAAAAGCGGATCGTGCCGACCGAAACCGCGCTGACTGCCAGTCCGACGAGTATGAAACGACCGTCGAGTGGGGGCAACTGCCAAGCCAGTGCGACGGTTGCGGCAACCGCGATCCCCACTGCAGTCAACCAGAACCCATGTGATGTCGACGGCGAGCCCAACCACACATAGAGAGCCGTGAATGCCAGAGGCAGAACAACTCCCAGCGTCACCAGGCGTGTGTCGACGTCGTCCGGTGCCTGCTCTGAGCGTGCGACTGAAGCGACCCCGCCCACGAGAAGAGTTGCAGCGAGCAGAATCCAGACGGGAACCGTGGACGGCACGGGATAGGTATCACCTGGAAGTGTGAGTGACCATCGCGCGACGCGATCGCGCCACAAGTCCGCGGCGCCGAAGTACAGGGTCGTCGTGATCACCCCGAGTGCGAGAGCGATTTGTGCTCCGCGGTGCCCCTTCGCCGGAAATGCCGCCGCCGCGAGGAAAGCGCCGGCCCCGACTGCATTCAGAGTCACCGACATTTGGGCGGAGATCGAAACGAAGGTCGGTAGCGCGATGGCGAGGGCGCCGGCCGCAGCGAAGACACTCGCGAATCCGCCACGTCCCCAGCGATGCAGTAGCGCAACGCCGACCGCGGCAACTACCGCGGCGGTTGCTCCCGCCCACTGCGGCGTGATCACCACCGAGGTAACGCCGTCGTCGGAGAACGAGAAGTCGTCCACTCGCGACTCGGCCACTGCGTATGCGGCCACCACGCCGCCGACCAACGCAGACGCCACCGGACCATAGAGCTGAGCGATTTGAACTGAGCTAGGTTGCTGCATAGTTGGTCGCATTTTTGCACAACTCTCCGATGCGACCGACCGTCACGTCACCGTGCGGATCCATCCACACCGGTTCCCCGTCTCGACGTCGAGGAACAAGCAGATGGCGCCCTCGGCTCGGCCACTGGACGAAGTCGTAGCCGGCCAATTTGGTCTGAACGATATCGGCGACCCACACCGCAGCGTCCGCGAATGCAGTGTCCATCGATATTGCGTCGTCCATCGGCATTGCGTCGTCCATCGGCATTGCGTCGAAGTGGCTGAATCCGCCGATGTCGCGTGCGCCTTGCCAGCCGATCGTGACGTTGTAGTCGCTGTTGATCGAAAATTCCCAGATCAGACGATCGACAACCACTTCAGGCCCGAATCGCAGACAACGCAGATCTTGGGCAACAGCAGCAAGGGCTTGTGCCCAAGACTCCGGTGGCGCGAAGCCGGGATCCTCGCCGGGATCGGTGTTGTTGGTGAACAGAGGAATGCGCCAGGTCAAGCAGTCTCTGTTCCACAGTGGAGGCAGTGACATGCCGCGTCCTTCCGGTTCGTGGGCCCTGCGCCCCAGCTTTTCACCTGCACTCAGCTTTTCACCTGCACTCGGCCGTTCACAGGAAGCTCCCAGGGAACATACAGCGGGATTCCAGTGCCAAGGGAGAAGATGGTTCTCGTGACCGACAAGACCCCTGAAGCCCGCATCCTCGTCGTAGACGACGAACCCACCATCGTGGAGTTGCTCTCCGTGAGCCTCCGGTTCCAGGGTTTCGAGGTGGCAACTGCTTCGAGCGGCGCCCAAGGCCTGGACGTCGCACGTACTTTCCGTCCCGACGCGATTGTTCTCGACGTCATGATGCCCGGGATGGACGGCTTCGGTCTGCTTCGACGCCTCCGCGCCGACGGCGTGGACGCGCCGGTCCTGTTTCTGACGGCGAAGGATTCGCTTGACGACAAGATCAGTGGTCTGACCCTCGGCGCGGACGACTACGTCACCAAGCCGTTCAGCCTCGAAGAGGTCGTGACGAGGTTGCGGGTCATCCTGCGCCGTGCCGGTCGCGGTGTCGCGCCGGAGCAGTCGCCGCGCGTGAAGTTCGCCGACATCGAACTCGACGACGACACCCGTGAGGTCTGGAAGAAGGGCGAACTGGTCGCACTCTCACCCACCGAGTTCACACTGCTTCGTTACTTCATGGTCAACGCCGGGACGGTCCTCAGCAAGCCGCGGATTCTCGACCACGTCTGGAACTACGACTTCGGCGGGGAGGTCGGAGTTGTCGAGTCCTACGTGTCCTACCTGCGTCGCAAGGTGGATACGGGGGAGACACCGCTGATTCACACATTGCGTGGGGTCGGCTACGTGATGCGTGAACCGCGGCAATGATCGCCGCCGCGGAAAACGATCAGCTTCCGAAGCGGGGTCGTTTCCGTCTCCATTCACTGCCGCTGCGCTTCACACTGGTTGCAGCTTTGCTGGTGTTGGCCGCGCTGGGTTTGTTGGCGTCGGGCGTGGCGGTCACTTCTGCTCTCGAGAATTCGCTGACCCAGCGGACCGACAAAACGCTGTACGAGGCGGTCGACGGTTGGGCGAAGCCGCACACCAGAGATCTACAGCCGCCCAGTGACGTCGGCCCGGGCACCCGCCCACCCAGCCCCTTCTTCGTCCGGACAGTGACCCCGGACGGACGGGTGATCATTCTGAACGACAGGTCGACGACCACGGAACCCGACCTGTCGAAAGATTCCACCAACGGCCCGATCACCGTCGGATCGAGTGACGGTTCGGACGTGAACTGGCGAGTTCTCACGACGGTCCGCGACGGCACGACCACGACTATCGGTGTGCGACTGACGGATAACGAGCAGACCGTCGACGACTTGGTCGGTCTGCAACTCGGCATCGGCCTGGTTGTCCTGCTGATCCTGGGCGGCGGAGCGTATTTCGTGGTTCGTCGGAGCCTTCGTCCGCTGGTCGAGGTGGAGGAAACTGCCGCTGCCATTGCCGCCGGCGACCTTCATCGCCGCGTTCCGGAGCGTGACGACCGCACCGAGGTCGGCCGACTGTCCGTGGCGCTCAACGGAATGCTCGCGCAGATTCAACACGCATTTGCGGCGACCGAGGCTTCGGAGGAATCAGCACGGCGTTCCGAGGAGAAGATGCGTAGATTTGTCGGCGACGCGAGCCACGAGTTGCGCACACCCTTGACGACTATTCGTGGATTCGCCGAGTTGTATCGCCAAGGGGCCATGACCGATACGGAAACGCTGATGAACCGGATCGAGGGCGAGGCGTCGAGGATGGGACTTCTGGTCGAGGATCTGCTCATGTTGGCCAGGCTCGACGAACAGCGACCGCTCGAGAACAAGCCGGTGGATCTGCTTGCAGTTGCGGCTGATTCGGTGCAGGCGGCGCGTGCGATTGCACCGGATCGAACTGTCAAACTTCAGATGACCGGCGGCCCAGGGCTGCCCGAGGTGCACGGTGACGAGGCCAGACTGCGTCAGGTCGTCGCCAATCTGGTGGGCAACGCGATCAAACACACGCCGCCCGATGCGCAGGTCACCGTTCGTGTCGGTACGACCGAGAACTCCGCGGTGGTCGAAGTTTCGGATACCGGTCAGGGTTTGAGTGACGAGGATGCCGCGCGTATCTTCGAGCGTTTCTATCGCGCGGACACCTCTCGCACCCGCGAGACCGGGGGCGCCGGTCTCGGCCTGTCCATCGTCTCGGCTTTGGTTGCAGCGCACGACGGAACCGTCGGCGTCGAGACGGCCCTCGGGCTGGGAACGACGTTCCGCGTCGAATTGCCGCGTGACCCGAAGGACGACTGACGAGGACTTAAGGGAGCTGTTTCTCAGAAGTAGGTGTGCACCGTGCCGACGACGCGGTATTCCGAGTCGACCTCGGGAATCAGTGACCACTTGTCGAAAGTGGTGCACGGATGCGAGATTCCGCAACCGAGCAGATCGCCGACGGTCACGTCGAAGTCAGCCGGAACGTCGACGTACGCGTGCTGGTCGTTGAGCGCGGTGATGGTCAGTTCTCGCGCCGAGCGGTTGGATCCGTCGCGTCGGTGCCACAGGACGATGGGAAAGCCTGCGTCGGAACCGACATCGCGACGCCCGAAACCCAGGATCGCGCGGCCGGGTTCCGGAATCGACAGCACGACACCCCAGACTTCTGCGGCTCCCTGCAGAGTTCGCGGACCGTCCGCCCACGGCGAAGTCTCGGCATAGAGACCGTGATCATGGGTGATGTAACAACCACTGCGCAGTACGACGCGTACGCCGTTGTCGAGTGCCCACCGCCCGGCCAGTTCGCGCACCACTAGATCGTGAAATGCACTGCCGCCGAAAGTGACCAGCGGCCGGGGAGCCTTCGCGGAGTTGTTCTCGAACAGGTTCTCGGCCACACAGATTTCCGTGAACACCCGCGCGGATTTGAGATACGAATCGACGGAGATACGGCGGGCGGCTACCGAGGCTCCTGGCATCATGCCCTCGAACCCCTCGACTCCGGTGAGAATCAACGAAGGAGCCTGCGACGCTGCGCGTGCAACATCGAGTGCCTGCTCGACCGTGCGAGCGCCGGCGCGCCCGCTGTCGTAGCCCAACTCGACGAGAACCCGGATACGGCTGGCCGGTGAGACTTTCGCGATCAACTGTTCCATCAACCGGACGCTCTCGACGGAGTCGACGAGGGTGGTGACGAAGAAATCGGGATCGGTGGCCTGGGCGTCGCAGATCCACCGAATGCCGGCGGGATCGAGAACCTGGCTGGCGATGACGATGGTGTCCACACCGAACTCACGCAGGATGCGTGCCTGCGCAACGGTTGCCGCCGTCATAGCCCATGCCCCGGCGTCGAG
Source organism: Rhodococcus sp. IEGM 1306 (assembly GCF_036541985.1). Classification (NCBI taxonomy): domain Bacteria; kingdom Bacillati; phylum Actinomycetota; class Actinomycetes; order Mycobacteriales; family Nocardiaceae; genus Rhodococcus; species Rhodococcus sp. IEGM 1306. Next base: position 186,952 of record NZ_JAZHFF010000003.1, on the reverse strand, counting down.
TTGCCGACGAACCAGTTCGGGGCTCATCGTGGTCTTCGCGTGGGGCGCCAGGTCCACATCGTGATCGGAGCAGAACTGCGCCATGAGGTCGATGTTGTGCGCGATCGCTGCACGGTTGAGTGTCATCACCGGCAGCAGGAGGTTGCCGTCGAGTGCCGAGATCCCCAGCGGCTCGAGGTCTGAACCGTCGCGACCTTCGAGGTCGGTGCCGAAGGCCTTGTGCTGCCAACCGATCGGGGGGTTCGCGAAATCCGTCATGGCATCGATTGTGCCGTTGATTGCAGACGATGTGTTCATGTGTGGTGACTTTCTGTCAGAACTATGCAGGTCAGAACGTGATTCGGCTACGAGCGGCGTACCGGGCGACCGGGCAGCGCGTCCTCGACCACGACACCGCCTTCGACGACGGGTACTCCGCCGACCAGCACGCGGCTGATTCCGCTGGAGGGACGGGTGCCGTCGATGTAGGTGGCGTTGTCGGTGATCCGCTCGGGATCGAAAACGAGGATGTCGGCGTCGCTACCGGGGCTGATCCGACCTTTCGTCGCCATCGAGGGAACCGACTCCTCGAGGATCTGCGCGGGGATCAACGAGCAGCGCGCGATGATCTCCGACAACGACAGCAGTTGACGCTCGCGATACAGCGTACGAATCGCGCGTGCGTAGGTGCCGGCGCCGCGGGGATGACCGAGTGCTTTTTCGGGCAATGGCCACTGCAAAGCATCGGCGGGTGTACGGCCGGGCCAGGTCAGTGGCATCGCGTCGCTCGCGATGGCGGCGCGGTCGAAAGTCATCGCCCGTTCGAGGAATTCGCGCTGCACGGTGTCGTTTTCGTCGAGGAACTCCACCAGTACCAGCCCACCGGGGTCGGTGGCCCGAAGGTGTTCGAGCTGTTTGCGGTCCGCGATACGTTCACCGGTGGGCACGAATGTCAGCGACCGTGGTGTCAGATTCATCAGGTGCAGCTTGTCCGGATCGAGAAACGCAGCTCCGACGGCCGTCGACCCGGAACCGTACGGATACGCCTCCGTCGTGACGCGTGATCCGGCTGCTTGGACCTGCGCCACCACCGACAGCGCGTGGTCGACGTGCATCCCCGAGGTGCTGTTGACGTGGCAGTAGTGCATGTGTGCACCGGTTTCGGCTGCTGCACGGGCGATTTCGACGGCGCCGTCCACCGGGCTCGACGGATCGGCCGAGATGAGCGGGCGCGCATGGGTGTAGGTGGGGACACCGGCTCGGGCCGCGAGATCCGCCACCTGCAAGTACTCCACCGGATCGGATTTCGGGGCGTACCCGACGACGACGCCGATGCCGAGAGCGCCTGCGGCCAGATCGTTTTCGAGGAGTTCGAGAATGTGTGCACGCTGGGAGGCGGTGGGCTCGCCCTGCCAGCTCGGGGAACCGAGATGGTGCAGGAGAGTCCTGATGTCGCCGTCGGGATCGGCTCCCGAGAGCTCGATCATTCGGGCGTGCGCCCACGACGTCGCGTAGCCGTAGTTGATCGGGCGTCCCTCGGCACCGGCTCGCGCATATGCTTTCGCGACGGGAATGACGCCGGCCTCCAGTTCGAGGGCCGTCGTGACTCCGTCCAACGCTTGAAGTCGCTGCTCGGCGATTTCCTGCCCGTGGCTGTGCAGGTCGATGAATCCGGGGCAGATCACCTGACCGGTCACGTCGATCGTCTGCCGGGCTTCGATCGCGTCGTGACCCCACGCGGAGACCTTGCCGCCGGTGATCGCGATACCCCGAACCTCGTCGGTCCCCGATGCGGGATCGACGACGCGGCCGCCGGTGAACACGATGTCGTGGACCTGCATCAGCGCTGCACTCCTGTCGTTGGTCGAACCGCCTGGCCCGGCGAATGTCCCGATGGTTTCACGGCTCGGGTAGCGGAATCTGGTGTGAACGTCCCAAATGGAGGCCGACTCACCGTTCGACCGGACAAGAAACGAATGCAGCCGAGTGTGAAGGTGAAAGCGAAGTTATCAATTCGGCCGATTGAGATCGATGGAGGACAGGAAATGCACGTCTATATTTCGGTGGACATGGAGGGTATCGCGGGTATCGCGACGCTCGATCAGACGATCCGTGGCGGTGGCGGCTACCACCGTGCGCAGATGCTCATGACCGCCGAGACCAACGCTGCGATCGCGGGTGCGTTCGACGCCGGTGCGACGAGCGTCCTGGTCAACGACAGCCACGGAACGATGGACAACCTGCTTCACGCAGACCTGGATCCGCGGGCGCGTCTGATCTTCGGAACACCGAAGATGCAGTGCATGGCGGAGGGGCTGACGTCCGATCACGACGTCGCACTGTTCGTCGGCTACCACGCACCTGCCGGCGGCCCCGGCGTTCTGGCGCACACGTTCTCGAGTTTGTTCGCCGACGTCCGCCTCGACGGTAAGTCCGTCTCCGAGACCGACGTCAACACCCTCTATGCCGCCACGCAGGGCGTTCCCGTCGGGTTGGTGACGGGTGACGACATCATCTGTGGCCTGGTGGATGCGGCCTCGCCGACAACCGAGACCGTCGAGGTCAAGAAGGCGCACGGATGGTCGGCAACCAATTCGCTGCCGCCTTCGCTGGCGTGCGAGCAGATCCGAGCAGGCGCCGAGCGTGCAGTGCGCAAGGCCGACACACTGAAGCCGGTCGAGCTGCGTGACGAATGGACCCTCGAGATCGTTCACCCCACCACGACGGGAGCCGAACTCGCCGAGGCCGTTCCCGGCTCGCGACGGATTTCGGACCGCACGATTTCGCACACGCTCGGTAGCGTCGACGACATTCTCGGTCTGATCACTGTCAATGCTCGGCTTGCAGCCGCAGGTGTCTCGACGATTATCGCAGTCGCCAATCGCACGTAATGAAGTAGCGACTCTATCGCGAAATGCCGCCGACGCCGTGTGCGTCGGCGGCATTTGTCATCTATTGGGGCAGAACATGTTCCGAACAACCAAACGTTGCTTCGGGTATTGGTGAAACGGACCAATGCGGTAGACGTGTTCGCTGTCACACTTCATCAGTCTTTCAATGTTCCAGTCCATGCGGCACAAGACAATTCGGGAGGCTTGATGAAGGCAGAACGCGTCACAGTGGAAGAATCATCGCGGAGGGTCGACGGTTCGGTTCGAAACATGATGGACAACAAGTCGATTCGTCGCACGACCACCGTTACAGTGGGGCTGCTCAGTACTATCTGGTTGATCGACATGGTGGATCGCGTCATGATCGGGCTTGCGCTTCCGATGATCGGCGACGAATTCTCGCTCAGCAGTACGCAGTTGGGTGGCGTGGTCTCGGTCTTCGCGATCTTCTACATGCTCGGGCAGGTTCCCGGCGGAATGTTGGCCGACCGCTTCGGACCCAGGCCGCTGTTGATCGTTGCTTTGATCCTGTGGTCGGTGTTCACAGCATTGACAGGGTTCGCGTGGGGGCTCATCTCGTTGATGGTCATGCGTGCGATGTTCGGCATCAGCCAGGGGCTCTTTCCGGCGGCGTCGTTCAAGGCTTTGGCTGAGCGGACGCGTCCGAAAACCAGAGCGACCGCGATGGGTTTCATGCTCGGCGCCAACAACCTCGGCCCCGGCATCGCACCGCTGATCATCGCGCCGGTCCTCATGGCCGTGGGGTGGCGTGACGCGTTCTGGCTGGTGGCGATCGTCGGCGCCGTGATCGGCACGGTGGTGTGGTTGGTGCTGCCGGCGCCGTTGGACACCGAAATCTCGGAAGATCCGGAGGCTGCGCTGCAACCCCTCGCGAGCGAGCACTCCCGCGCCGCGGTGTTCAAGTCCGCGTCGGTGTGGAAGTTCGCGATTCTGTTCTGTCTGGCCAACATGTCCGCGTACGGGCTGATGACCTGGGTGCCGAGTTATCTGCTCAACGACAAGGGACTATCGCTGATCGATACGGGAATCTTTGCCGCGATCCCCTTCATCGTCACGGCGCTGGCCACGATTGTGGGCGGGCGGTTGGTGGACAAGTACTTCCACGACCGGGCTCGGATTCTTCTGGTTCCGTGTATGGCCACGTCGGCCGTCCTGTTGTTCCTGATGACGACTGCTGACACCGTCGCGATGTTCACGTTCTACGAGACCTTGGCTCTCGGCATCAGCGGTCTGTGCTCGATGTCGATCTTCGCGATGCCGTTGCGGGCACTTCCCTCCGAATTCCTCGGTTCCGGAATGGGTTTGATCAACGGGTGTGGTCAGTTCGCCGGTTTCATCACTCCGCTCGTGATGGGATGGATGGTGGACCAGTTCTCGTACATGGCTGCATTCGGAGTCCTGGTCGGAGCGACGAGCGCTGCCGCATTGGTGGCCATGATCGTTCCGCAGACCCCGGCGAAATTCTGAGAAGGAGACCGAAGATGTCGGCAACGGACGGCACACGAAAGATCGAAGACGACGTCGTCACCGATTTTTCCGAGAAGATGAGTTACGGGGCCTACCTCGGACTCGACACCCTTCTGGATTCGCAGCACCCGGTGAGCGAGCCCGAACACCATGACGAACTTCTGTTCATCATTCAGCACCAGACCAGCGAGTTGTGGCTCAAGCTGTTTCTCCACGAGATACGGGCGGCCAGAGCAGCGATCGCTGCCGACGACATTCGCGTCGCATTCAAGCGGATCGCACGCGTCAAACACATCCAGGCCACTCTCACCGAACAGTGGTCCGTGCTGGCGACACTGACACCGGCGGAGTATGCGGAGTTCAGGGGCGTTCTCGGTAACTCCTCGGGGTTCCAGTCGTACCAGTACCGCGCCGTGGAATTCGTGCTCGGAAACAAGAACGCGGGCATGCTGAAGGTGTTCGAATCGGATCCGTCCGCCCATCGATTGTTGGAGACCCTGCTCGGGGAGCCGACACTGTACGACGAGTTCTGGCGGTACTTGTCCAGGCAGGGTTACGACGTTCCGGCGTCGGCTCTCGAGCGAGACGTCAGCGCGCCCTACGTGCGAAACTACGAACTGATTCCGCTGGTCAAAGCAATCTACGAGAACGTCGAGCAGCACTGGACCGCGTACGAGGCGTTCGAGGAGTTGGTCGACCTGGAGGAGAGCTTTCAGCTGTGGCGGTTCCGGCACCTTCGGACCGTGCTGCGAGTGATCGGCATGAAGAAGGGGACCGGCGGTTCGAGTGGTGGTGCCGGGTTCTTGCAACGTGCGCTGGAGTTGAGCTTCTTCCCCGAACTGTTTGCCGCCCGAACCGAGATCGGAACCTGACGCACCTGCTTGTTGCACCCAGCTGTTGGTGACACACGACGAATCCGAGCCCGAAGGACAGGAGTCTTGGACAAGATCCGACAGGGCCGCTTCGACCAAGCTTGACTGCGAAGTTGCAAGTCGGTGACAGGAGAGCGTCGGAGTGGACAAGAAATCAATGGTGGCGGACCTGGCGGCGTTGGTAACCGCCGAGTCGCCCAGTTCCGATCTCGGCGCAGTCGATGCATGTGCGGACGTGGTGGCCGAAATCGGCGAACGTCATCTTGGAAGCGCTCCCGAACGTATCCGCATCGACGGTCGCCAGCACTTGCGCTGGTCGTTCGGCGCGGAGCCGAAGGTGATGCTTCTGGGCCATTTCGACACCGTCTGGCCGCTCGGAACGCTCGCGGAGTTGCCGTGGTCGGTCACCGACAACATCGCCACCGGACCCGGAGTCTTCGACATGAAGGCCGGCATCGTCCAGCTCTTCCATGCGTTGGCGTCTCTTCCGTCGCTGGACGGGGTGGTCGTGCTCCTCAATTCCGACGAGGAAATCGGCTCCCCGACCTCGCGCGCACTGATCGAGGACCAAGCACGTCAGGTCGACGCGGTGCTGGTCCTCGAAGCCGCGGCCGACGGCGCGGTGAAGACAGCGCGCAAGGGAATGTCGCTGTACTGCGTCGACATCGAAGGACGCGCAGCACACGCCGGCCTGGAACCGGAGCGAGGCGTGAACGCTGTCGTGGAACTCGCACATCAGATTCAGGCTGTGGTGGAGCTCGCGGACCCGTCGGCGGGAACGTCGGTGGTGCCGTCCGTGATCAGTGGCGGTACCACCACCAATACCGTTGCAGCGCAGGCGAAACTGTGGTGCGACGTTCGCATGTGGTCGGCGAAGGAACAGGAACGCATCGATCGTTCGATCCGCGCACTGACGCCGGTGCTGGCCGAGAGTCGAATTTCGGTGTCCGGAGGACCCAACCGTGGGCCCTTGGAGTCCGTGTCGTCGGAGAAGCTGTACTTTCTCGCTCACCAGGTCAGCAGCGAGAACGGGCTGGGAATGCTTCGCGACTGCGCTGTGGGCGGCGCCTCGGACGGAAACTTCACTGCCGCAGTCGGAACTCCCACGTTGGACGGCCTCGGCGCCGTCGGCGGTGGTGCCCACGCAGCGACAGAACACGTAGAGATAGATCAGATGATCCCGCGCGCCACCTTGTTGGCCGGTCTGGTGACTCGAATCCTGGAGGGAGGACTGTGACGATGACGTCGCCGAACAATGTCCAACGCAAGACCGTTCAACCATTCGGAGGTGTATCGCCTTCACGGATGCGGCAAGCTATCAGCCAGGCCGAGCAGGCCGCTCTGCTTGCATGTGTGACTATCGAAACCGTCACCGGACATGCCGAGTTGGAACAGGTATTCGGTCTGTTCGAGAAGGTATGGCAGCCGGAGAGCGGTAACCCTCCCGTCCATCGGGACATGATGAAAGCGCTCGCGCACTCCGGTAACTACGTCGCCGGCGCTTTTCGTGGCGGAGATCTGATCGGCGGCTCGGTCGCATTCTTCGAGGAACCGCAACATCGTTCGTTGCATTCACACATCACGGGGATCCTCCCGAACGTGCAGAACGGGCACATCGGCCTCGCGTTGAAACTGTTCCAGCGAGCGTGGGCACTGGAACGGGGAATTCTCCACGTGCGGTGGACTTTCGACCCGCTCGTCGCGCGCAATGCCTACTTCAACGTCTCGAAACTCGGTGCGTTCCCGATCCAGTATCTGCCGCGTTTCTACGCGCCGATGAACGACAGTCTCAACGGCGGCGCAGACAGCGACCGGTTGCTGATCGACTGGGAAATCGGTAGCAGCAAGGTTTCCGACGTCGTCGCCGGTTCGGGAGAGGTCCCGACTCCCGAGTCGTTGGGAGCCAGCGAACTGTTGTCCATCTCCGAAGCCGGCCTGCCCGTGTTGAAGTCGACGAAGAATCGTTTCGTCACGGTGGCTACACCGAATGACGTGTACGCACTACGTAAGTCGGATCCGGCGGCAGCGAACGACTGGCGTCTGGCAGTCCGCGAGACTCTCGGCGGTGTGCTCGCCGAGAACGGGGTGGTTCTCGCTGTCACCAGGACCGGAAAGTATGTCCTGGACCGTGCGCCGGGAACGCAGGCAGGCAGGACAACAGCGGAGGTTACCTCGTGAAGATCGACGGAGTTGAATTACGCCGGGCAGCACTGCCGTTGAAGGCGCCGTTCCGGACCTCGTTCGGCACGGAGACCACCAAGGACGTGCTGTTCGTCAAGGTCGTCACCTCCGAGTCGGAGGGCTGGGGCGAGTGCGTAGCGATGTCCGAGCCTCGCTACTGCTCCGAATACACGGACGGCGCCGCCGAAGTACTTCGCAAGTTCCTGATCCCGTCTCTGGGCGAACTCACCGATCCCGACGTGCACGCACTGAGCGCCGCGATGGAACAGTTCGCCGGACACCCGATGGCCAAAGCGGCCTTGGAAACCGCTTTCCTCGACGCCGAGTTGCGCGCCTGCGGGACGAGCATGTCTTCGTACCTCGGCGCAGTAGTCGATCGCGTACCGGCCGGTGTCTCGGTGGGTATCAAGAACTCGATCGACGAACTGCTCGAGGAGGTAGGCGGCTTCCTCGACGCCGGATACCTTCGGATCAAACTGAAGATCGAACCGGGCTGGGACATCGAGCCGGTTCGCGCGGTCCGCGAGCAGTTCGGCGAAAACGTACTCCTCCAAGTCGACGCGAACACCGCGTACACCCTGGCTGACGCGCGCCATCTCCAGCGGCTCGACGACTTCGACCTCCTGCTGATCGAGCAGCCGCTTCCCGAAGAGGAACTACGCGGCCATGCCAGGCTGGCCGAGATGATGCGGACGCCGGTCTGCCTCGACGAGTCGATCACCTCCGCCAAGGTCACCGCCGACGCATTGGCCATCGGTGCGTGCAGCGTGGTGAACATCAAACCGGGACGTGTCGGCGGCTATCTCGAATCGCGCCGTATCCACGACGTCTGCAAGGCCAACGGAATTGCCGTGTGGTGCGGCGGAATGCTCGAGACCGGAATCGGTCGAGCCGCCAACGTTGCTCTTGCCGCGCTCCCCGGATTTGTCCTACCAGGCGATACGTCGGCTTCCGACCGGTACTTCGCCGAAGACATCACCGAGCCGTTCGTTCTCGACAACGGTTACGTGAAGGTCCCGGAAGGACCGGGTATCGGCGTCGAACCGATCCCTGACCTGCTCGAAGCGATTACCACGTCGGTCGAATGGATCGGCATGGATCGGTTTTGACGAATCACTATGACACACTTCGTTCACAGGACGAAGGAGTGATAGACGTGGGCACCGTACGACCTCGCATCAGTTTGGTGCGGCTTCTCGAAGACGTGGGAACTACGGTGCTGAATCCGGTTGTCGGTGACCCGGAGGCGGTCGAGGAGATCGCTTCGGTGGTCATTCACGACCCCGACGACGACTCACCCTCGACGCCCGACTCCATGGTGCTGCTGGTCGGCATCACCGGCGGCGAACGCATCGCGGAGTCCGTCGCAGGACTGGCCGAGCGCGGAGTGCGAGTGGTGGTTGCGCGAGTGACCACCGAGGTCAGCGACGCAGACCGCGAATCCATCATGTCCTCGGGCGTCGTCGTATTGACGTTGGCCCGCGGAGTCTCGTGGGTTCAGCTGACAAGCCTGCTTCATTCGGTGCTCTCGGCCCGGAACGAAGTCGGGCACATCCATTCACGCGGGGGTGGTCCGGCGGGCGATCTGTTCGCCTTCGCCAACGCCGTCAGTGCGCTGCTGGACGCGCCGATCACGATCGAGGACCGAAGCTCGCGGGTCATCGCCTTCTCAGGCCGCCAGGAAGAAGGAGACGGTCCACGTATCGCGACCGTTCTGGAGCGGCAAGTTCCTGACCAGTACATTCGGGTGCTCGAAGAAGCAGGGGTTTTCGACCGGCTCTATCGCAGCGACGATCCGGTGTGGGTCTCGGCCGAGACCCTCGGTACGAAAATGGGTCGTATCGCCGTGTCCATCCGGGCCGGCGACGAGTTCCTCGGCTCCATGTGGGTGGCAACCGGTGAGCCGATGTCCGAGGACCGGATGCGAGCCTTGCGCGATTCGGCAGGGTTGATCGCGCTGCAGATGTTGCGTTTGCGCGGCGGCGCGGACGCCGAACGTCGACTGCGCGCAGACCTGATCGCAACCCTTCTCGACGGTGGGACCGGTGCGGTCGACGCGATGAACCGCCTCGGCCTCGGAACCGGCCCGGCACTCGTAATGGCTTTGGGCCGAAGGTCTTTCGAAGGTTCGTCGAAACCCGATGACGCTGCCCACGTGGTGCGACTGACCGACGCTCTGGCCATGCACCTCGGCGCCGTCCACTCACAGTCGGCGGCTGCCTTGGTCAACGGGACCGGCTACGCAGTGCTGTCCGTTCGCGGGCATTCCCCGGCCGAAGCCGAACTGCAGGCGTTCCGTGTGGCTTCGGATTTCCTGGACCGTACCGGAGCGTCCGGCGACACGATCATCGGAATCGGTCGGGTCGTGACCAGGCCGGCACAGTTGAGCCGATCGAAGCGTGACGCCGAACATGCCCTCGAAGTGTTGTTGGCGGGACGAGCGTCGGGCAGCGTCGCCACTTTCAGCAGCGTCCACGTCGACGCCATTCTGCTCGAGATTGCGTCGGAAGCCGCAGCCGAAGGGTTTTCGGACCTGGGGCCCATCGAGGCGATCGCCAGCCACGATGCTGCTCATGCGACCTCGTTCGTCGACACTCTCGATGCGTGGCTCAATGCCTTCGGCGATGTCGGTGACGCTGCAGCGTCATTGCACGTGCACCCCAATACCTTTCGGTATCGTCTAAGTAAGCTCAAGGGTATGGCCGCGTTGGATCTCGACGATCCCAACGTCCGGTTCCGCTTGATGGTGCACCTTCGTCTGCGCGGTCCGCGCTAGCTCGAAAGCCGAAAAGTGCGGGTCGTGCTGATTTCTCAGCGCGACCCGCACTTCTGTCAGCGGGTACTGCTCAGCTGTTGCGGAGTGCTTCGACGGCGATGCGGCCGACGGTTCCGATCGAGGCGTCGATCTTCGGGGCGCGATGCGTGAGTTCGTGGGACTTGGTGAAGACGCCGACGGCGTAACGCTTGCCGTCGGGGTACGCCACGACACCGGCTTCGTTTCGTACCAATCCCAGCGTTCCGGTCTTGGCGGCGACGGTGACCTCGTCGGGGAACCCGGACGAAAGTCGGTGTGGCCAGACCTGCTTGCTCATGATCGTTCGGACTTCTTCACAGGCTGAGGCGGGCCCTGCTTCGTCCTTCCAGATTGCAGCCAGCAACATTGTGATCTCACGAGGAGTGCTGGAGTTGGAGCGAGCCGGATCCATGACGGAAATTGTCCGGAGAATTTCGATCGGGGGCATTTCCAGCAAGGTGCCCTTGTCGACGCCGAGGTCGTCGTAGACCGATTTGAACAGACCGCGGCAGTCACGAACCAAGTTGGTCTTCTCCAAACCGAGCCCACGCAGCGTCGCGACGATGTTGTCGAGTCCGAGACGCTCGTACAGGAAATCGGTGGCGGCGTTGTCGCTGAAGCTCATCATGAGCAGAGCGAGATCTCGCCAACTGGCCGTGACGTCGTCGGCGCAACCGCCGATACCGATGCCGCCGGAGCGGAACTCGGCGGTCACGGTGGCGTGCTCGGTCGGATCAAGGGTGCCGGCCGCAACTTCGCGGGCGTACTGCAGCACGACAGGAATCTTGAAAACGGAGGCGAGGATGACACCCTCGTCAGCGCCGTAGCCGAACTCTTCGCCCGAATCGATGTCGCGTGCGTGGACGAACGCATCGGTCTTCGCTTCGGCCAGTACAGCAGCGATCTCCTGCTGTGCGCTCTCAACGTACGTGGCGGTTTCGGTCATTCGAGAAGCCTTTCGTCGGTATCCGTCTATCTGGGTTATTCGTGGATCTGACGATAGTGAGTCGACGACGGGGGGTCTTGTACGAATCGACGAAGGTTGGCGCACGGTTCGGTGCCGATACGCCGAATCAATCGATTGTCAGGGTGTTCCGGGGTCAGGACGCATAGGTTTCGAGGCGGCATCCGACCAGGTCGGCGACCTCGGTGCGGCGCTTGTCCGAGACCACACCGGCCAAGAGCAACGAGAACAACTCGTCGATACGATCGTTCAAATCGCTTCGTCGGGTGAGTACGTTCGATACCAGCTGAACGCCGGTGAACGCCGAGATCACCACGCGACCCACCGATTCCGGCTCCACGTCTTCGCGGATATCGCCTTCGAGCTTCGCGGTCTCGGCCAGTTTTCGAAGGTCGCGGATCCACGCGAGGTACGGGCCTTGCGAACCGTCGACGGAGGCCAATTCGAGGTTAAGCCGGACTCCCGCACGAACAATCGAGTCCGCGACGAGTTGGCGGCCCATCTCGTGGCACACCATCACGAGCTGTTCCAGTGCCGGTGCGCCCGTGGCTGCTACCGCGGAGAAAGCCGAGATCGAGATCTGGTGTTGCTCTTCCATGACGGCTTGGGCCAATTCGTCTTTGGACGAGAAGTGAAAATAGACCGCACCCTTGGTCATCCGTGCCGCGGACACGATGTCGTTCATGCTCGTGCTGCCGTACCCCGTGACTTCGAACCGATCAGCAGCGCCTTGAAGAATCTGTCGGCGACTGATCTTGGCACGTTCCTGCATTGCTCCCTTGTCCTCCGACTGTTAACACGTGAACTAGTTTTAGGGCCCTAGGTCCCGGACCGGCGCCCCACGGTAGCAGCGAAACTCGTGCTCGCGCGACAGCGCGAAACGGACTGTTCGGTGTGCAATCGCAGGTCACGGTCGGTAGGAGCGACAAATGCGACCGCCGCAACCTCCGGGGGAGGCTGCGGCGGGGAGTCCAGTTATCGGCCAGCGAAATTCGGTCGAAGGTACGCGATCATCGAGTCGAGACGGTTGCCTCGAAGCCGAGGTCGCGCAGTGCCGACTTGAGTTTGGTCTGTGCCTCGTCGAGAGATTCGGGTGACGGCGAAGTGTCGGCGCCGCTGATGTCGAAGTTGCCCATGTCGTACGCGGGGAAGACGTGAACGTGAAGATGCGGAACTTCCAGACCTGCGATGAGGAGACCGGCCCGAGGTGCGTCGAACGCCTTCCTCACGGCCTGACCCAGGTTGCGTGCAACCGCGGTGACCTTGGCAAAGAGGTCAGGATCTACGTCCTGCCACTGATCGACCTCGGCGCGCGGTACGACAAGCACGTGACCTTGCGTGACCGGTGCGATGGTCAAGAACGCGACAACGTCGTCGTCCTCCCATACGAAACGTCCTGGTAGATCTCCGTTGATGATGGCGCTGAAGACTGAAGGCATACCCCGAGATTAGCCCGCGTCCGGTTGCCAGGAAACTCCCAGGCTGGACGCAGGTTCGTCGGAGCCGGCCCGACAAATCTAGGACGCATGACGACAGAAGCCATGCAGACCGCGGGCAGCACGGACGCAGGGGAGCTTTCCGCGACGACTGTAGTGCTGGACGTGGTCGTCCCGGTATACAACGAAGAGGCAGGCCTCGAGACGTGCGTGCGGCGCCTGCGCCGGCATTTACGCACACAGGTGCCATTTTCTGCACGAATTACCATCGCGGACAACGCCAGTGTCGACGGCACGTTGGCGCTCGCACGTTCCCTCGCCGAAGAATTCGACGACGTCCGGGTCGTCCACCTGGACGCGAAGGGTCGCGGCCGAGCATTGCGGCAGGTGTGGAGCGACTCCGACGCGGATGTGGTCGCATACATGGACGTCGACCTCTCCACCGACCTCAACGCCCTGATGCCGTTGATTGCTCCGTTGCTCTCCGGGCACTCGGACATCGCCATCGGTTCCCGGCTGGCACGATCGTCGCGCGTGGTGCGCGGCCCCAAGCGTGAGTTCATCTCGCGTAGCTACAACCTCATTCTCCGAAGTGCACTGCACGCTCGCTTCTCCGACGCCCAGTGCGGATTCAAAGCCATGCGCGTCGATGTTGCGCGGCAACTACTTCCGCTGGTGGAGGACACCGGGTGGTTCTTCGACACCGAACTGCTCGTGTTGGCCGAGCGAGCGGGCATGCGGATTCACGAGGTGCCCGTCGACTGGGTGGACGACCCGGACAGTCGGGTAGACATCGTCGCCACGGCAGTCGCCGACCTGAAAGGTGTGGTCCGAGTCGGGCGAGCACTGTCGACCGGCTCGCTCCCACTGGCCGAGCTCAGGGCGAGTTTCGGACGTGAACCACTGGTTCCCGGAGTTCCTCGCGGAATGGTCGGGCAGCTCTCACGCTTTGCCGTGGTGGGCGTCATTTCGACGCTCGCGTATGCGCTGCTTTACCTCGCACTGCACTCGGTGATGGGTGCGCAGTGGGCCAACGCCGTCGCATTGCTGGTGACGGCAGTGTTCAATACCGCCGCCAATCGAGCCTTCACCTTCGGGATTCGCGGGTCGGAGGGATCCGCCCGTCACCAGATGCAGGGCCTGCTCGTGTTCGGGTTCGGTCTACTGCTCACCAGCGGATCGTTGTTCGTCCTCGACGTTGTGGCGCCTGACGCGTCGAAGCACGTCGAACTTGCAGTACTCGTCATTGCCAATCTTGTTGCCACAGTGAGTCGATTCATCGCACTGCGCTGGGTGTTTCGCACCGCACAACCCGTAGGAGCTAATCGATGACCGCCACTGCAGAGAGATTGGCCGCACCCGTCCCGGCGCCGGAACCGCCACGTCAGGCGCGCTGGGAACCGTGGGCGCTCGGAGTGCTGTTGGTGGGCACCGGAGTCGCCTACATCTGGGGTCTCGGCGCATCCGGTTGGGCCAACTCGTTCTATGCCGCTGCGGTACAGGCAGGTTCGGTGTCCTGGAAGGCCTTCTTCTTCGGATCCTCGGACGCCGCCAACTCGATCACCGTCGACAAACCCCCGATGTCCCTGTGGTTGATGTCGCTGTCGGTTCGCATCTTCGGACTCAATTCCTGGGCGATGTTGGTGCCGCAGGCGCTGCTCGGTGTCGGGTCGGTAGCGTTGTTGTGGGGAACGGTGCGACGGTACTTCGGTGCGGCCGCCGGCCTCCTCGCCGGTTTGGTTCTTGCTCTCACTCCCGTCGCGGCGCTGATGTTCCGGTTCAACAACCCGGATGCCCTGCTGGTGCTCCTGATGATCGCGGCGGTGTGGGCGATGATGCGCGCGGTTCAGGATGGTCGCACCCGCTGGCTCGTGTTGGTCGGTGTCTTTTGTGGATTCGGTTTCCTGACAAAGCAATTACAGGTCATGTTGGTGGTACCGCCACTGGCGCTCACCTACCTGATCGCCGGTCCGCCGAAACTGGGTAAGCGGGTACTTCAACTGTTCGCTGCACTGGGCGGGCTGATCGTCTCCGCCGGATGGTGGTTGGCAATCGTCGAACTGTGGCCGGCCGACTCACGTCCGTGGATCGGTGGTTCGCAGAACAACTCGATTCTCGAACTGACGCTCGGCTACAACGGACTCGGACGCCTGAGCGGCAACGAGACCGGAAGCGTCGGCGGCGGCGGAATGCGCGGTGCTGGTGACGCTGCGACCGGTGCTGTCGGTGGTTTCCCCGGAATGGGCGAGGCCGCAGGTGGTATGGCAGCGGGAGGTATGGCACCAGGGGGCGGGGCAGGCGGTGGTATGTGGGGGAGTACCGGCATCACCCGATTGTTCGAATCTGCCCAGGGCGGCCAGATTGCCTGGCTGATTCCTGCCGCACTGATTCTTCTGGTGGCTGGAATCGTGCTGCGGGGCAAGGCGCCGCGCGTCGACACACAGCGCGCTTCATTCATCGTCTGGGGACTGTGGCTGTTGGTGACCGGACTGACCTTCAGTTTCATGGCGGGAATCTTCCACGCGTACTACACGGTTGCGTTGGCGCCGGCGATCGCCGCACTGATCGGTTCAGGATCCGTATTCGCTTGGCGTCATCGTGACGTTCTCTGGGTTCGCCTCGTTCTGGCAGTGTCGTTGGCCGCAACCATTGCGATGGCGTGGGTTCTGCTCGGACGCTCGCCTTCGTTCGTACCGTGGCTTCGCTGGGCGATTCTGGTCGTCGGCATCGTCGCTGCTGTAGCAGTGCTGATCCCGGCAGTGACGCGAGGTCGATTGGCTGTGGCAGTGATTCTCACGGCGATCTTCACCGGTCTGGCGGGTCCGACTGCGTACGCGATCGACACGATCAACACCCCGCACACAGGTTCCATAGTTTCGGCCGGACCGAGCGTCGAAGGTGGAATGGGCGGGCCCGGCGGTGGTCGTGGAGGATTCGGCGGATTCGGTGGCATGGCTGATGGCGGCAACCGCCGGACGGACGGTACCGGGGCAGGGACAGGGACACTGGGGGTGCCGCCTGCGGGAATGGGTCAGATACCAGGGGGTGCAACGGTTCCGGGCGGCACCACATCGACCACTGACGGAACACGCGGCGCAATGGGCGGCGGGGCGGCCGGTGGTTTGCTTCAGGGCAGCACACCGGGAGCTGCGGTCGTGTCCACACTCGAAGAGAACTCCGACCAGTTCACGTGGGTCGCCGCGGCAATAGGATCCAACAGCGCCTCGGGCTATCAGCTTGCGACGCAGTCACCGGTCATGGCTATCGGAGGCTTCAACGGGAGCGATCCGTCCCCGACGCTCGCGCAGTTCCAGCAGTACGTGGCAGAGGGCAAGATTCACTTCTTCATCGCCGGCGGGGGGATGGGTGGCGGTATGAACGCCGAAGGCACCGCTACCGCCATCTCGACGTGGGTGACCGAAAACTTCACCGCCACAACGGTGGACGGAGTGACCCTCTACGACTTGACGGTTGCAGGCTGACCAACATGAACGCACGCCAGGTCCGCATCGGAGGTGCTCCCTCCGATGCGGACCTGGCGTGAAGTTGTATGCCCGAGTTATTCTCAGGTTTTGAAGGTGGTGTTCGCCGGCCGCGGGTGCCGCTGCGGGTCGATCGAGGGTGGTGGGATGAACCAGGGTTTGTTGTCGACCCCGATCCGGATCTCCCACTTGCCGACGAACCCGGATTTGCGGTGCATCAGCCGGTGATGTGAACGGCACAGCAGGACCAGGTTGTTCATCACGGTCGGGCCGCCATTGGCCCAGTGCCGAATATGGTGCGCATCGGTCCAGGCGGGCACACACGTGCAGCCGGGGAACGCGCAGCCTTTGTCGCGGGCGATCAGGGCGACGCGTTGTTCGGCGGTGACCAATCGTTTCCCTGGTTTCGCATCGAGCGGTGCGCCGTGATCATCGAGTAGGACAGTGGACAGGAAGCAGTCGCACCCGAGAAGCCTGGTTTGCGAGATCGAGAGTGGTCCGAGCCAGGGCATGTGCCCGACATCGAGATCCGACAGATCTAGATCAAGTGAGTCTTCCTCGTCGGCATCAGTGGCAGCGGAAGATGCTGCGCAGTCGCGGTGCTCGGCGAGATCCCGGGCGTCGATGTGCACGTTCACGTGCGGCCGCTGACCACCATCCATGCCGGTCTTGGCGCAGTCCAGGTAGCGGCGGATCAGTTCGGTGAACCCGTCCGCGGTCCGCTTCGCCGCCGACCTTGCGTCCGGGGTTCCATCGGGTGCCGGGGTGGGCATTGTCAGGTTCGACAGGGCCGACAGCAGCATTTCGCCGGTGAGGGCGTCGAAATCGCCACGCACTACCACTCGACCATTCAAGGTCGAGGCGATGCGGAGTTCGTTGCGGTCGACGTCTTCGGCTGGTGGAATCTCATCGGATTCGAAGATTCGCTCCAACGTCGCGATCACGTTCCGCACCTTCGTCGTCGTGGCCTCCACACCGGAGGCGGCAGCCAACAACAAGTCGATGCACTTCGGTAGCGCTTCCTCCGGCATCCCCTTCGGCGGTGACTCGCAGAACGCCACGATCAACACGGCGTGCTCGAACGAACAATCCCCGCAATCGAACCGAGCCGCCACTGCCGGAAACGGCCGCAGCGCAGCACCGAGGGCGGCGATCTTCTTCCCGTCCCGCACCTGCAGCATCGTGTTCGCCGCCAACCACGCACCGACCCCGCGGCTGGCGATCACCTGATCATCCGGGCGCAACGACAACTCGTCGACCACCGCCACCCGAACAGCTTCCAGACGCAGAATCTCCGCACTCGCCTCGATAGCAGCAGCACGCAATTCCGCAGCCGTCAACTGCCACAGGCGTTTGCGCAACCCCACCGCAGAACCCGAAACCACGTCCGACAGATAGACACTCATTGAATCCCCCGATCCCCTACATGAAGAATACTCGAACATTCGTTCGAGTCAAGGGTCAATTTCGTTCGGGCTGGGGTCTGTTGCTCGAGGTGGCAGATGAGAGACTGAACCGTGCCTGATCGACCTGAGGTTGTCTGTATTTGCGGCTCTGCGCGGTTCGCTGAAGAGATGCGGGTGGCGAACCGCGACCTGACGTTCGCGGGCGTGATCGTCGTCGCGCCGGGTGAAGCAGACGAGGCGATCTCTGTTGAGCAGAAGGCCCTGCTTGACGCGCTCCACCTGCGCAAAATCGACCTGGCTGATCGGGTGCTGGTCGTCAACCCACGCGGATACATCGGCGAGTCCACACGCCGCGAGATCGCGTATGCGCGCGCCACCGGCAAACCGGTGTCGTTCACGGCGCCGTGTGATCAGTAAGCGCCTCTTTGGTGCAGGCGGCAATGACGATCTCAGTCCGAGTTGAAATTCTTGTAGAGCGTGGTCCAGTTCCGAACCGCTCCGGCACGTCGCGCCACGGGCCTCCCGTCCGCAACAGCCACGCAGTCGCCTCGACCACCGTGCGCCGATCTCCCGGCGGTTCACCGGTCGCCTTCGCCTTCGTGAACAACGGACCGATCGCAACCCACACCTCATCCGAAATCGCATAACGCGACGTGCATTGACACTCGCCCGCGAACTACCCGATCAGGATTGGCAACACACTCTAAGCGCTAATACTGTCGAGGTCGTGGACCAGGTCGCAGCAGGCGTCGAGTAATTCTCGATCATGGCTGATAAGTAGTACGCCGACGCCGATTTCGGTGGCGCGACTCTCGATCAGCCGAACGAGCGCGGCCGTCGTGGCAGCGTCGAGCATCGCCGTCGCCTCGTCGCAGATGAGGTATTTCGGTTGTTGCGCCAGCGATCTCGCCAGGCAGGCTCGCTGCAGTTGGCCGTCGCTGACCTGGTGCGGTCTGCGCGACAAGAGATCGGGAGTGAGGCCCACTTCTGCTGCCAGTTCGGCCACATCGATTGTCCTACCGGCAATATCACCGGGTTGGCCGATGATCGAGGCGAGCGTCTGCCGAGGGTCGGTTGATGCGCGAGGTGACTGAAACAGCATGGACACCGTGCCGCGCAGTGCTGTGGGTACCGAGAATTTGGTACCCACAACGGGCGATCCGTCGATCCGCACTTCGCCTGACCACGGCGCGTCCAGTGAGGCGAGAATCCTTGCAAGTGTTGATTTTCCGGTGCCCGAAGGACCGGTCAGGCCGATCAGTTTCCCAGGCGGAATCTCGAGCGAGACGTTCTCGAGAACTGGCCGGTTGCGATGGTAACCGCTGGTGATTCCCAGAGCTTGCAGACTCATGTCAGCCCACTCTCCGCAATGTTCGGTATGTGCGTTCGCCGAGGGTTACCAACTCGGTCGGGCCGCCGGACTGTTTCGACTCCGGGCGTCGTAGGTGATAGACGCAGTCGTCGGGGAGGTCGGTGAGTTGCGGCGGCGAGCCCGGTATCGGATGCAAGCCGCGGGAAGGTAAGGCGCCGAGAAGGTCTCGGGTGTAGTCGTGGAGTGGATCCTGAAACACCAGGGCAGCCGGTCCGGTTTCCATGATGCGTGATGCGTACATGACGGCAAGTCGATCCGCGACTCCGCTGCGGGTAAGTGATGCAAGGTCATGGGTGATGAGCAGGACCGCCGCCCCGGCGTCCGCGCATTCTCGAAGTAGTCGCATGACGTGGTCGGTGAGTTCCCGGTCGAGGTTGGCGGTGGGTTCGTCTGCCAAGATTACCGACGGATTCCCGGCCAGCGCACCGGCAATGGCAACGCGTTGTGCCATGCCGCCCGACAGTTCGTGCGGGTAGCAGTTCAGGGCCGAGGGGTCGAGTCCGACGCGAAGTGCCAAGGCGTCGCAAGTGTGATCGCCGCCGAGTGCGTCGATCGTCTCCTGTAGCTGCGATCTCGCAGTCCGGACGGGGGTGAGATGTGTTGCGGCGGATTGTGGAACGAGAGCCACGTACCGTCCGCGGAAGGGGGTGCCGGAGAAGACGTCGATCTCGACGTCCGGGGTACCGACGGTGACCGTTCCGGTTCGAGAAGCGTTCGGCGGCAACATGTTCATGACTGCGGTGGCGATGATCGACTTGCCGCACCCGGATTCGCCGACCAGCGCGGTCACCGTGCCGGCTGGAACGTCGAGGTCGATGTCGCTCGCAGCGTGGACTACGGATCCGCCGGGCAGCGGGATCCTGACGGTGAGGGATTCGATGCGTAGGCCGGGGTTCACAGTCGTAGCTCCGAAGGTCGAGGGGGCGTGAGCATCGACCGCAGGGCCGAACCGGCGACTGCAACTGCGACGGTGGCGATCACGAGGACTGCGGCGGGGAATACCAGCGTCCACCAACCGCCGAGGAGCAGAGAACTGCGTGCCTCTTCGAGAAGCGTTCCGAGACTGGGCTTGTGCGGGGGTAGGCCGAATCCCAGGAAGGACAACGTCGATTCGTGCCAGACGGCGTGGGGCAGCAGGAGAACGACTGCGATCAAAGCCTGCGGCGCCGTCGCCGGCACGAGGTGGCGCATGATCACGTGACGTCGACTTGCTCCCGCGAGAATGGCGGCGTCGATGTAGGGACGCTCGCGCAGACTCAAGATCTCGGAGCGGATGATCCTGGCCACTTGGGTCCAGTGGGTCAGTGCGATCGAAAGCACGATGGCGGCAATGCTTCCACGGAACATCGCGACGATGACGATGCCGAGCAGTAGGTGGGGGAGAGCGTTGACGGCGTCGGTGCCGCGCATGACGAACCTGTCGACCCAGCCTCCGACCAGTCCGGCCGTGGTACCGACGGCGACGCCGATCACCGTGGCGAGCAGCGCGCATGCGAGCGCGATGAGAAGTGAGGTTCGAATCCCTGCAGCTATGCGCACGAAAAGGTCTCGTCCTGCCGAGTCCGTTCCGAACGGGTGATCGAAGGACGGGGCCAGGCGAGCCGCCGAGAAGTCTGTGACTCGGTCGTCGACGTCGGCTAACCATGGGACCAGCGCCGCGTACAGCGCAACGAAGATCAGCACGCCGAGGGCGATCTTGAAGCGTCGCTCAGCCATCGGTACTCACTCTCGGGTCGAGTACTGCAACCAGGACGTCGGCAAGTAATGAGCCGAGCATGACCGTCAATGTCGTACCGACGGTGAGGAACGCGAGAAGGGCCATGTCGAGGTCACGCGCAGACGACACGATGGCCCCGGCAATCCCTGGCCAACTGAAGACTTCTTCCACCAGAATTGCTCCGACTATCAGTTCGGGCAACCGCACGCCGACGATGTTGACGAACGGTGCCAGCGATGTGGGCAGTATGTGGCGTTTCGTGATGGTCGGCGTCGGGATTCCGCGCGCTACCGCGCCCGCGACAAACCCCTCGCTTTTCGAACCCACGACGGATTCTCGGACCGCGAGTAGGAGCCACGGCATCTGCGAGATGGCGAGGACCGTCACCGGCAGCACCAAGTGCCGGATCACCTGTCCCGGTGTGGGATCGGTGCCCCCGTCGGTCAGTCCGGCGACGGGGAGCCAGCCGAGACTCAACGCGAAGAGGGCGATTGCCCCCAGAGACAAGACGAACGGCGGAAGTCCTTGGATTACGACGCTCAGCCCTGACACGGTCTTGTCCAGGATTCCTCCACTGCGGATTCCGGCGAGAACACCCAGGGCAAGCGAGGCGAGAATCGCAATGAGAAGTGAGATGCCTACCAGCAGCAGGGTCCATGGCAGACGTTCGGAGATGACTTGGGAAACAGGTTGATTGAACGATCTGGAATTCCCGAGATCGCCGGTGAATACTCCCTGGAGCCAATTCCAATACGTGCTGTACCAGGGGTTGTCGAAACCCATCTGGTCGGCGATCAGCGCTTTGTCCGCGTCGCTGGTCGTCATGTATCGCGTGCCGAGATAGCCGACCAACGGATCGAACGGTGAAATCGCAGCGGCAGCAAAGAGTCCCGCGGACACCACGACGATCACCGGCACGATGAACAACACCCGCCGACCGACCATCGTGAGGATGGCCTTTCGGCGGGAGTTGTCACGGTGGCCCTGCGTCGGCCGCGTGTCTGCCCGAACGTCGACCGCTGTCATTGCCCTCTGGCCCACGTCTGCAGTGACCACCACGGACCCCAGGTCACACCGTGTGAGTGTGGTTCGAGTACCGGCCCGGACATCTGCCAGTCGGAATCCTTCGAAACGTACGTATGGTCGAGAAACACGAGGATGACAAATCCGGGATCCTCGACGTACGCCTGCTGAACGTCGCGATACGCGGCGTCACGCGTTGCCTGGTCGAGGCTGCGGCGTCCTACTTCCAAGCCTGCGTCGACTGCTGGATTGGAGTAGTCGCTGGCGTTGTCGTAGATGCTGCCGACCCCGGGGGCGATGTACTTCGAGTTCAGCGCGTCGTACGCCTGCGTGTCGGGGTCGAAAGGTTCGTCTCCGCCACCGAGAAGTGTCGAATCCTGGTTGATTCGAGGGTCTATGCGGTCCCAGGAGAGCGCCTCGAGATCCACCTCGATGCCGACCGCAAGGGCGTCGGAGGCAAATGCCTGAGCAAGATCACGTCGAACGGTGTCGACGGAGTTGTACATGATCGTGAACTGCGCCCGCTGACCGTTTTTCGAACGGATTCCGTCGGCGCCTTCGATCCAGCCCGCTTCGGTCAGAATTCGCTCGGCCTCGGTCGGGTCGTAGGCGAAGGTTGCGTTCGGGTTGTACGAGTCGCCGTACACCTCGGGGATCGGAGTGGCGGCAACGCGGCCGTGTCCGCCCAGGACGTTGTCGATCATCGACTGGCGGTTGGCGGCGAGATTGAGTGCCATCCGCACGGCTTTGTCGCCTGCCACTGGATTGTTCGTCGGGAGTGAGAGGCCGCGCCAGTCTGCTGACTGGTGGGCCGTCACGGACATATTGTCTTTGCCAGAAAACGTATTGGCAAGCAGTGGAGGGAGATTGGTGCCGTCGATCTCGCCGGACACCATGCGCTGGGCTCGGGTGTTGTCGTCAGGAACGTAGAGGAGAGTGAGTTTCTTGATCTCCGGTGCACCGTCCCAGTAGTTCTCGTTCGCCTCGAAGACCGCTCGATCCGGTGAGAGGTCGACGAGTGTGTAGGGACCGGTACCGACGGGCGCGGTGTTCAACGGCGACTCGGCGGCAAGCCCGGGTGTCGCGAGGGATTCCGACGGAACCATGCCGATCAGCATTTTCGTCAGCAGTGGCGCATACGAGTAGGCGAGGCGGAACTCGACTGTGCTGTCGTCGACGGCCACGACGTCGCTGATCATGTCGTACGACGACCGCGCTTCGGAGGCGGAAGCGGGATCGAGGATCGCCTTGTACGTGGCAACCACGTCGGCGGCGTCGAAGGTCGATCCGTCGGAGAAGGTGACCCCGTCGCGGAGTTTGACCGTCCAGACTGTTGCGTCGGTGTTGGCGGTGGGCATCTCCGCCGCCAGAGACGGCTCGAATCCGGGCATGCCGGTGCCTCCGGTGAGCCGGACGAGACCGTCGTACATCTTGGCTTCACCGGCGGCGCCGAAGCCCGCTACCGGGTTGTAGCCGCCCAGCTCGTAGCCGTCGGCCAGGACCAGGCCGTTGTCGTTGCCCGAGGAGTCGGTGCCAGTCGGGCTACTGCACGACGTGATCAGAAGTGCGCCGATTGCGGCGGTTGCGGTGAGCGTCAGAACGCCTGGTTTGTGGAGTTTCACGGGTGTCCTTTCCTTGGTGGACAGGTGTCCGAAAACATCTGTTCACCTATTCAGGTATTCATATGATCTCATCTCGAAACGGATATTTCGCACAAAGGTCGAACGCTGGGACCTTGGCCCCGTCAGTGGCACTCCGAGAGCGCTGTTATCGCAGGCCGTAGTCTGTTCCCCGTGCGCGTACTAGTAATCGGCTCCGGAGCCCGTGAACATGCCCTCCTTCTCTCTCTTGCTCGCGATCCAGGTGTCACGGCCCTGATCTGCGCGCCTGGCAATGCCGGGATCGCAAAAATCGCCGAGCAGCACCCCGTCGACGTCGCCTCGGGTGACGCGGTTACCGCGCTGGCCCAGAAGGTCGACGCCGACCTCGTCGTCATCGGGCCCGAGGTTCCGCTGGTCCTCGGTGTCGCCGACGCGGTGCGCGCAGCAGGTATCGCCTGCTTCGGGCCGTCGGCCGACGCCGCCCGCATCGAGGGCTCCAAGGCTTTCGCCAAGGATGTGATGGCTGTTGCCGGCGTCAAGACCGCACACAGCGAGATCGTCGACAATCCGGCCAAGCTCGACGAAGCGCTCGACCGCTTCGGGCCGAACTGGGTGGTCAAGGACGACGGACTTGCCGCAGGCAAGGGCGTTGTCGTCACGACGGATCGTCTCGCCGCACGCGACCATGCCGCGGAACTGCTCGAGACCGGACATCCGGTTCTCCTTGAATCCTTCCTCGACGGCCCGGAAGTTTCGCTCTTCTGCCTCGTCGACGGCGAAACCGTGATCCCGTTGCTTCCGGCTCAGGACCACAAGCGCGTCGGTGACGGAGACTCCGGACCCAACACCGGCGGCATGGGCGCGTACACCCCCTTGCCGTGGCTGCCCGACGAGATGGTCACGCAGATTGTCGACGACGTCGTCAAGCCTGTCGCTGCCGAGTTGGTGGCACGCGGTAGCAGCTTCTCCGGTCTTCTCTATGCGGGTCTGGCGATCGGAGTCGACGGCCCGGCCGTGGTGGAATTCAACTGCCGGTTCGGTGACCCCGAAACGCAGGCCGTGCTCGCTCTCCTCGAAACACCGCTGGGTGGCCTACTCAATGCGGCCTCGACCGGAACACTCGATTCGGTCGGTCCGTTGCAGTGGCGCGACGGTTCCGCTGTCACGGTCGTGATTGCTGCCGAGAACTACCCGGCGACTCCGCGCACCGGCGACGTGATCACCGGAGCCGACGCCGACGGAGTCCTGCACGCCGGTACCAAGAAGCGTGAAGACGGAGCCGTCGTCTCTGCCGGTGGACGTGTGCTGAGTGTTGTCGGAGTGGGTAAGGATCTGACCGAGGCTCGCGACGACGCCTACGCAAAGATCGCCGACGTGAAGCTTCCCGGCGGTCATTTCCGCAAGGACATCGGACTCGGCGCCGTCGAAGGTCGCATCTCTCTTCCCTGACTCGTTCTTTCGGAGGGCCGGTGAACTTTCTGTTCATCGGCCCTTTTCACGGAAAATCAACGGTTCCTTCAAGTTACCCACGAGTATGGACTTCTCGTTCGGTTTCTCCCGGTATATCTCAGCGCGGGGGTCACGGAAAGAGAAGGGCACACTTGAGCATTCGCGCTGGATCCAACGAACGGCACGCACGTACCAATTCCACGCTCTCGCGTAGAAACTTCTTGGCAGCAACAGGATTAGCTGTGGGGGCCGCCGCGCTCTCGTCCTCGTGGACCACGGCGGCCGCGGCGCCCAGGCGAGCATTGAACGACGGAGACCGTGTCCCCGCGCTCGTGATCGGCAGCGGATACGGCGGGGCCGTTGCGGCTCTTCGGTTGACGCAGGCCGGAATCGACACACACATGGTCGAAATGGGGAAGTCGTGGACCACGCCAGGGTCCGACGGCAAGGTCTTCTGCCCGATGCTCTCACCTGACGGCCGTTCCTTCTGGCTCAGAGACCGTACAGTTCAACCGGTTTCACACTTCTCCGGCGGCTCGGTGGACAAGAACATCAGTCGCTACGTCGGTGTTCTCGACGCCGAGGACTTCGGCGGGATCAAGGTCTACCAAGGTCGAGGGGTCGGCGGCGGATCGTTGGTGAACGGCGGCATGGCCGTCACACCCAAGCGCAACTATTTCGAAGAGATCCTGCCCGGAGTCGATTCCAATGAGATGTACTCGACGTACTTCCCGCGGGCCAACGCTGCGCTCGGAGTCAACAACATCGACCCGGCTTGGTTCGAGTCGACCGAGTACTACAAGTTCGCACGGACCGGGCGAAAGACCGCTGAGAGATCCGGTTACACGACAACGTTCGTGCCGAATGTCTACGACTTCAACTACATGAAGCAAGAAGCTGCTGGTCAGGTCACCAAGTCTGCCCTGGTGAGTGAGGTCATCTACGGCAACAACGCGGGAAAGAAGTCGCTGGACAAGACGTACCTCGCTGCGGCATCCGCCACCGGCAAGCTCACGATCTCGGCACTGCACGTCGTGACCTCGGTTGCGCCGGCCGCGACCGGCGGTGGCTATCAAGTGGTGATGAATCAGATCAACGAGCAGGGCAACACCGTCGGCACCAAGACGGTGACAGCCGACAAGGTCTTCTTCGCGGCCGGCAGTATCGGTACCAGCAAGCTCCTGGTCTCGATGAAAGCGCAAGGGCAACTGGCGAATTTGCCGGGTGCTGTGGGGCAGGAGTGGGGTCACAACGGTAACGTGATGGTGGGCCGCGCCAATCACATGTGGGACGCGACCGGCGCGAAGCAGTCGGCGATCCCCGTGATGGGCATCGACAACTGGGCCGACACATCCGCTCCCGTCTTCGCGGAAATCGCGCCCTTCCCGGCGGGTACCGAACTGTGGGTGAGTCTGTACTTGGCGATTGCAAAGAATCCGCAACGCGCTCAATTCCAATTCAACTCGGCAACCGGCAAAGTCGGATTGAATTGGCAACGCTCGCAAAACCAGCCGTCGATCGACATGGCGAAGAAACTCTTCGACAAGATCAACAAGAAGGAAGGCACGATCTACCGGACCGACCTCTTCGGGCCGACGCAGACGTGGGGCGACCAGTTGACGTACCACCCCCTCGGCGGTTGTGTGCTGGGCAAGGCGACCGACGGCTATGGTCGTCTGCCGGAGTACCCGGGTCTGTACGTCATGGACGGATCCCTCGTTCCGGGCAATGTCGGCGTCAATCCGTTTGTCACCATCACCGCGCTTGCCGAACGGAATATCGAGAACATCATCGCGAACGACATGAACTAGCGGGGTAACTCGCTGACAGGTGCGGTGGGATCGGTTTCTGCCGCACCTGTTCGGTATGCCCAGGCGTTAGAGTCACGTGGACAGGCGACGCTCGACCCAGGGATGTAGACGTGAGGCGGACAAAGTCCGAGATCGACGGTGATTGGCTCCGGTGGGGCGTGCCGTCGAACGACGAGTTGGTGGTATCCGAACACGAACTGGACGACGAGCCTGAAGATTTGGTTCTGTGGGGTGGTGCATCGAGTGCTGATCAACCGGTGACGTGGGAAACCCACTCACACCGATCGAACGAGATCTTGTTCCCTCGTTCCGGCATTGTGGTTGTGCGCTCAGGCGCTCAGATGTGGACGTTGCTCCCGGGGCGCGGTCTGTGGATACCGGCACTGCTTCGACACTCGGTTCGCGTTGCCGCGGGTGCGCAATTCTTGACCGTGTATTGTGCTGTCGGACAAGGGCCTTCGCTCGGCGATCATCCGGTTGCGGTACATGGCACGCCACTTCTGTACGAACTGTTTCTGCATCTGAGTGCTCGCGAGATGTCGGACGATGCGAGGGGCCGCGCCGAGCGAGTGTTCTTCGACCTCGTTGTTCCCAGCGACGCGCGCGGGGCGATCAAGATCCCCGATGCGGGCCCGGTCGGCCGGATTGCGCGCGACCTGTTGGCTCGACCGGAGGACCCGCGCAGTTTCGAAGACTGGGCGAACGAGATCGGTGTCAGCACCAGCACTTTGGCTCGTCGATTCAAGGTGGACACCGGCGTCAGTTTCGGCCAGTGGCGAGTGCTGCTTCGGATGAACGTGGCGATGTCCCTGCTCGGCCAAGGTGCGGCGGTCGCCGACGTGGCAGAACGCATCGGATACTCGACGCCCAGCAGTTTCGTCGCCGCCTTCAAACAGTCCACCGGTGTCACGCCGATGGTTTTTCGAAAGAACGCGGATCATTGATCCGATTTCGACATTCTTTGACAAAACTCCGCGATTGCGTCAACTGCTCATCCACTCTACCGTTACCCATGTAGGCGAGGCTTACTTTACTTTCCGGGTTCGGAGTTCTCCCGAAACCCGCTCGACAGCATGGGGCAGAAGTGATCGATTTTGTTGCGCCGCGTTCGAAACGCGGTAGCAGGACCATCTTCATGGCTGTGGCAGTGGCGCTTTCGACGGTGCTGGCTGCGTGTGGCACCTCGACGACCGACACGACGTCCGACGGTGAAGCGTGGACGTACGACAGTGAAGCGTGGACGTACGTCGATGTGCGTGGTGAGCAGATTTCGCTCGACAAGATCCCCGAACGCATCGTGGCGACGGCGGACACCGCGCCGGTGCTGCTCGAATACGGCGTCGTTCCGGTCGGCATCATCGGCTTCTCCAGGCTGGACGAATCAACGTTGAATGCATTCGACTTCAGCGGAATTGCCCATGTCAGCGAGACTGACACGGACATCAGCGCCGAGGTACTTCTGGCCGTGGACCCGGATCTTGTCATCGACATCTGGAGTTCGTACAACGGTGGCAACTTCGGCAGCATCTGGGGTGACGACATCGCTCGCGTCGAAGAGGTTGCTCCCATTGCAGGCGTCAAGATCACCGATGGGGCGCAAGCGGCGCTGGACAGCTTCAGTTCGTTGGTCCAGGGCATCGGCGGCACCGACACCTCGCCGGTCTACGCGGCGAAACGGGAAGAGCTGAGTGCGCTCGGCGCTCGGGTGCGCGAATTGGCTGCAGCGCGGACGAATATCTCTGTTGCATACGTGATTCCGTTGGAATCGAGCCTGGACTACGCCGTGCCGGGATGGACTCCACTCGGAAGTATTCTCGAAACGATGGGCGTCGAATTCGCCAAGCTCGACAGCGAGGACGGTTTCTGGGCATCGGCGAGTTGGGAAGAGCCAGGCATCTTTCCGGCCGATCTCGTTCTGATTCCGCCGACGTGGTCGGATGCGTCAGAACTCGATTCGCCGACGTTCACGAGGCTTCCGGCCGTGGTTTCGGGCCAGATCGCGTCGGTGGAACTGCGTACGGGGTACAGCCTGACGGGCATCACGGAGCAGATGAAGCGTTTTGCCGACGTCTACGAGAAGAGCGGGAACGTCACCTGAGGCGCATTACCGCGGCGCATGAACTCTCAATGATCGATTGACTCGGTCGAGGATGCCGATAGCAGCGGTCAGTGTGTCGAGGTCACCCTCGTCGAGACCTGCCAGTTCTTGGGCCAGGACGCCGATGCGAAGTTCGGACCGACGGTCCCGACGCGCGCTTCGCTCGTCCTTCACGAAAAGTGTGCTCACTCGGCCGTCCGTGGTGTCGGGTCGCCGCTCTATCAGGTCCTTGTCGGAGAGGGTGCGCACCAGTGTGCTGATGGTGTTCGGGCGCCGGGAGAGTCGATCGGCCACAGCCCCGATCCGAGTGCCCGGATGACGTGCTACATCGTGAAGTACTTCGGATTGTGCCTCCGGCAAAGTCGCGTCGGTGCCCGACGCATCCATGTATTCGCGCAGCGCTCGACGTAATTCGAATGCTGCAGCGATGAGTGATCTCGACGTTTCTTCTGCAGTGGGCACGCGATCAGAGTAGTGATCGATCTCGTGTGATCCACGCCCTGAAACTGTATCTGACACAGATATAGTTTACAGTTCTTCGAAGGATAGGGTCACCTAACCATGGCGGAAGTAAAAGCTGTCATGCTTCACGACGTACGGGACATGATCATGAATTTTCGAAAGAAGTCACGCAGTGCAATGCTGATCGGCGCGCTGGCATTGGCGGCAACTCTCAGTGGCTGCTCGAGCGAGGACGCCTCGACCACAGATTCAGGGACCAGTGCGTCGGCGCCGACGGACTCTGCGTTCGTCGCTCCGCGAGCAGTCCCGGCCGGAATGGGGAGCGGAAAGTCGGACGGCGAGTTTCCTCGCACCGTCTCTCACTTCAAAGGAGACACCACGATCGAATCGCAGCCGCAGAAGGTGGTGGTGATCTCGACCGGACAGGCCGACGCACTGCTGTCGCTCGGTGTCGTGCCCGCAGGTTCGACGCGTGGTGACGGTGCGGACCTGGTTCCGCCGTACTTGTCGGCTGCCTACCCGGAATTCCGTACTCAGCTAGGTGATGTCGTTGACGCTGGTGGTCGCTTCACCCCGAATTTCGAAGCGATCGTCACGCTCGATCCTGACCTGATCTTGATGAATGTTGCAGGAAAGGACGCTGATTCGCTCTACGACCAGCTTTCGGCTATCGCACCCACGGTGGCAACGCAGGGGACCGGTGTCTACTGGAAGCAGGACTTCCTGCTGGTAGCCGACGGAGTCGGAAAGACGCAACAGGCGACGGCGCTACTGGATACGTTCAACGCCGACGCGGCGGCGCTCGGTGCTTCCCTGTCATCGCCGCCCACGGTGTCGTTCACCCGACAGAACGGAAATCGCCTGCGCATCTTCGGTATTCCTTCATTCACCGGAAGTATCGCCCAGGATGCCGGTCTGGCACGTCCGGAGTCGCAGCAATTCGACGACACTTCGAGAGACATCAGTGAGGAAGAGCTGAACGTGGCGGACGCTGATTGGATCTTCTACGGGGTGCAGGGCGGGGACCCGGCGACATTGACCAACGCGCCGTTGTGGGCGCAGTTACGTGGGTTGGCTGCCAATCATGCCGTTGCTGTCGACGACGACGTCTTCTACCTCAATACCGGGCCGACTGCGGCTCGTGAAGTACTGAAGGTTCTTCAGAGCACGCTGCAGCAGTAGTTGATTCGGCTTGTTTGTGCGTGCCGACGAACCGGAAGACTGCTCCTCCCACAGTGACCGCAAGCGTAGCGAGAACGGCTCCGGCAACGACGTCGGTGAGCCAGTGAGCTCCCAAGTAGAGGCGAGTGAGCGCGACGACAACGGTGACCGTCACGGCGAGAAGCATCAGAAGGCGTTTGACGGCCGGCGTTCGGTCGACGCTCACAACGAGAACCGCAATGCCGAAAAGCGCTGCTGTGCCGGTCACGTGACCGGACGGGAACGAGTGGCCGGTCTCGAGAAGTACTTGGATACTGGTCGGCGGACGTTCGCGGCCGACCAGTGCTTTGACGACTGTGCAGGCGACTGCTGCACCGCCGACGGTTCCGATCACGATCAAGCCTGGAACTACCGAACGCGCTCGCCACGAGATGAGCACTCCGCACGTGATCCCGAGCAGCGCGGTGGCTACCGGGCTGCCGAGATCTGTGACTGCGACTGCGATCTGGTCCAGGGTGCCGCTCCGATGATCGACCATCCAGTTGGTCAGCGGTTCGTCGAAGCTCGTCAACCATCCGTTTCGATACACCTGGATCGAGAGCGTCACGAGTGCGAGCACGAGTCCGCAGGCGCGGAGCGCTGTTGACCGAACGCTGGACGCCCGGTAGATCGAACCGAAGGCGAACAGCGCGGCGGCAACCACGATTGCGGCAACCGCAATTTCTGCAGTGGTGCTCTCGGTCAAGACTTCGGTGACCACGTTTCGCACGGTCGACACAGTTGCTGGCATGAATGCAGTGTGACGATCCGAAGCTGAAGAAATGCTGAACGGAACTCGGTCATGGGCCTACCGTCTGCTCTACTGGGTGCATCCGAACAACTGCGTGTCGACGAAACGGGGCCGGTGGTGCGAGTACTGGTAGTCGAAGACGAAGTGCGCCTGGCCGAGACGATCCGGCGGGGATTGGTAGCCGAGGGATTCGTGACCGCAGTGGAACTCAACGGGGACGACGGCTTCGCGACTGCCTGCAGCGACGAATTCGACGTGATCGTTCTCGACATCATGTTGCCGGGCAAACACGGATACGACATCGTGCGGGACCTACGCGCCCGGGAGGTCTGGACGCCGATCCTCATGCTCTCGGCGAAGGACGGCGAATACGACCTCGCTGATGCTTTCGACCTCGGTGCCGACGATTACCTGGTCAAACCCTTCTCGTTTGTCGTACTCCTGGCGAGGCTCCGCGCACTGGTCCGGCGCGGCGCTCCCCAGCGTCCATCGATACTCACTGTGGGAGACCTGTCCCTCGACCCCGCGAAACATCAAGTGATCAGAGCGGGAATCGAGTTGACGCTGACGCCACGCGAGTACAGCGTTCTCGAGTTCCTCATGCGCAACAACGGAGTGGTGGTCACCAAGAGCGAGATCGTTCGCTCCGTCTGGGACACCAACTACGAAGGTGACGAGAACATCGTCGAGGTCTACATCGGATATCTACGGAAGAAGGTCGACCTCCCATTCGGAACCCGCAGCATCGAAACCATTCGAGGCGTCGGGTACCGCTTTGTCGGCACTGCCTGATCGTCAGTCGGTCGGTAGCGGAATCGTCACCTCGAATCGACTGCCACCGCCCGCGCTCTCGCCGACGGTGATGGTTCCGTGATGCGCCACAACGATTTCCGACGCGATGGCGAGTCCGAGTCCGGAGCCACCTCCCTGCCTCGACCGCGGCTGGTCGAGGCGGACGAAGCGTCCGAAGATTCGTTCGCGTTCTGCTGCAGGGATTCCGGGCCCGTCGTCCTCGATCACGATCTGGGCGTCGTGGCCGTCTTCGGAGCATTCGAGATGCACCATGGTCTCGGCGTGCCGCACTGCATTGTCGACCAGGTTGCGCACCATACGCGCCAACGCTCTCGGGTCCCCGGAGACGCGAACCGGAGCAACACGGGCGGTGACCGCGATCTCCGAGATACCGTCGATCCGCTTCTGCTCGGCGAACAGAATGTCGTCGAGGTCGACGTCCACGACGGTACCAACGGATTCGAGTTCGCTTTCGTCCGAGCGCGCGAGAATCAAAAGATCCTCGATTAATTGCCGCATCCGGCGCGCCTCGGGGAGTAGTGCGTCTTCGATCAACGCGTCGTCGAGGAGATCCGGGCGTCGGTGTGCCAGTTCCAGAGCCGTCGTGATCGTGGACAGCGGACTGCGCAACTCGTGTGAGGCGTCGCTGACAAATCGTTGTTGAGCAAGTGCACCCTCGTCGAGGCGCGCGAGCATGTCGTTCATTGTTGTTGCCAGCCGGGCTATCTCGTCGTTCCCGGACGGAACGGGAACTCGTTCACCCTGGCGCCCACTCGAAATCGAGGCAACCCGAGCGCGGATGCGTTCGACGGGAGCGAGAGCCGAACCCACCAGGCGGTACGTGGCGAACGCGGCAAGTCCCAGAACCAGGGGCCCGGCTATGGCCAGCAGAACGGCAACAGTGGTCACCACGGTTTCAACGGGTTCGCGGTCGGCGCCGACGAACACGGTGACCGGTCCGGTCGGCGTCTGCGCGCCGCGTCCGATCAGCCAGTAGTCTTCGTCGTCGGACTTCTTGACCCTCCCGTAGGCGTCCGACTCGTCGGGGCCGAGAAGCTGTTCCGACAGCAGGCCGCTCTCGGTTCCGGGAGACTGGGCCGCTATTCGATGATCGGCGTCGACGATCTGAACGATTCCGACCTGACTGTCGGTGGACAGGAGTGACGGGTCGAGATCGGCTGGGCTCTTTCCGCTGAGTTGCTGGACCAACTGCGTGGCGCGAGCTTCGGAGCTGTTCAGTGCGGACAGATGGAGGGAGTTCGCCAGAACGAAAACCAGTGCAAGCCCGGCGATCACCAAGCAGAAGGCGATCACGAGCGTCGATGCCACGGTTGTCCGGGCACGCACGCTCCACCGGGACGGGTGCAGAATCGACTCGCCGATGACGTTCATGGCGTCCAGTCTGTACCTTCGCGGCTGTGTAAATGCAAAGGCTGTGCATATGCAAAGGCTGTGCATATACAAGGACGGGTGACGCGGCCTCGTGATCGGACCGCGTCACCCGTCTAGAGGATCAAGCCACTCGCTTGGCGGTTCGGCCGCCGAATTCGAGCATCACGGCGCGTCCCGTGTCGTCGGTGACGAAGCGCCCCAACGCCCGGGTGGTGTCGGCGCGCGCAGCGAAGTCACGGTCGTTGAGGAAGGCGATCGGGATTGCCGGCGGCCAGACGATGTCCTCGTATTCACCGAGATCCTGCGCGCTGCCCATCCGGATGCCGATTCCCTCGTCACCGGGGGCGACGGTCATCGTCAGTGAGCCGGCCTGATACTTGCCCAGGACTGCGTCGACGGCAGCGGGTTCGGGCTCGACCACGTCGAGGGATGCCGGCGTGGGTAGTTCAGTGAGGTTGGCCATGCACCAGTCGACGATCTTCTTTCCGATTCCGCCGCCGAGGGCGTTGGTCAGCACGGTGACGGCGAAGTTCTTCTCGGGCACTGTCATGAACTCGGAGACCTGGAGGTTGCTCACGTTTCCGCCGTGCCGCACTACCTGTGTGGTTCCGTATCGAGTCAACAGCCATCCCAGGCCGACTTCTTCGAACATCATCGCGGCGGGACGCTGCGGCTTCTGCATCAACAACCGGGTGGACTCGTCGAGCGGCTGTCCTTCGCCGGGGTGTTCGCCAGACAGTGCGTAACGTGCCCAGACGAGTTGGTCTCGCACCGAGGACCACATTCCGCCGCAAGGGATCATGCCGCGGTCCAGCCCGGTTTCGTTGGACACGAACGGCACACCGTCGCGGATGTAGTGACCGAGTGCGAACCGGTGGGTCATCACGTCCCAGGGCAGGAAGGCCGAGTTCTTCATTTCGAGGGGGTCGAGCACGCGCTGCTTGACCAGCTCTTCGAAGGTCAATCCGCTGATCTTGGCCACGACATGTCCGGCGAGAACGAATCCGGAGTTGCTGTAGGAGAAGACTTCTCCGACGGGAAATTCTTGTCGCAGTTCGTTCAGCCGTGAAACCGAGCGTCCCAGGGCGTCTTCGCCCCAGCCTGCCGAGAGGCCCGCGTCGCCGGTGAATCCGCCGGTGTGGGTGAGGAGGTGACGCATCGTGACTGTGCGCGTGGCTGTTTCGTCGGCGAAGGTCAGTTCGGGGACGTACTCGATCAGCGGGGTGTCGAGATCGAGTAGGCCGTCCTCGACCAGTGCCATCGCGGCAGTTGCAGCAAAAACCTTTGTGGTGGAGCCGATCATGAACATCGTCTTGTCGGTGACCGGGAGTTGGGTTTCGACGCTCTCGATGCCACTGGTGACGACGATGTCCTTGTCGCCGTGAACGATGCCGACCGAGACGCCGGGGATGTTTGCCTCGACCCTCCACTGATCGACGAGTTCTTGAAGCTGTTCTTGCATCTTTGATTCCTCGAGTTCGCTGGCGTTCTGTGTTTCGGCGTTCTGTGTTTCCGTCATCGTATGTGTATCGGTCGTCGTCACGCGTTGACCCGTGGTAGGAAGCGGAATCCGACGTACACGCCGTCGCGGTGCGGCCGTACCGTCGTCCAACCGGCGGCCCCGGGTTGACGGGTGGTCCAGGTCCCCGGAATCTGGGACGGCACGAGAGTGGCTACCGTTGCAGGCTTCTTCGGAGCTGTTTCGTCTTCCTCGGGATTCGGGATGACGTCACCGATGACGGTGATCACGGCTTCGTCAGCGGACTCTCCACGGCGGAACTCGATTGCTATTCCGCCCGAGCTGTACTTGCCCAGAACCGAATCCGGAATCGACTCCACACTCGCGGGGTTCGGGGCGAGGGCTTGCGGAGGTTCGAGTCCGACCAATGCGGCTGCGGCTTCGGTGAAGAGATCACGATAGAGGCCGTCGGCCTTCCCGCCGCTGGTCAGCAACGCGATCGCGACATTGTGGCGGGGGAAGATGCGCAGATACGCATGCTGTCCTATGGTGCTGCCGTCGTGGCCGAAAATCTCTTCGCCCGACCAGGTTTCATGGAACCAGCCCAAGCCCCAACCCGACTTGTCCGGGAACAGATCGCTGATGTCGATTTCGGGTGTACGCATCGCGGCGGCTGATTTCTCCGACACGATTCGTACGCCGTCGACGCTCCGACCTTCGAGAAGACCGAGTTCGGCGAACGTGAGCAGGTCTCCGATGCTGGCGGTGATGCAGCCGGCCGGCCCCATCGAGCGCGTGATCGGCCAGACGGGCATCACGACGGAGTTCCCCGTATGACCAGCGGCCACAGAGTATCTCGGAGCATCTCCGGTCAACGTGAGTGTGTGTTCGAGACCGAGCGGGTCGATGATCCGCTCCTTGAGGATGTCGTCCCAGATGCCGCCGCGAAGAACCTCGACGATACGAGCTGCCAGGACGTACGCGGAGTTCGAGTACGCGAAGCCGTCCTCGAGTGGATGAACCTGGCGGAAGTCGCGCAGGCCCTCGACGTAGCGTTCGACGACGTCGTCTCCGCGCCCCTTGTCGATGAACAGGTCACCGTCGATTCCGTTGCGATGGTTCAGAAGTGCCCGAACCGTGATGCGGGCAGCTGTTTCCTCGTCCTGCAGTGCGAAGTCGGGCAGGATCGACCGGACGGTTGCGTCGAGGTCGAGCAAACCTTCGTCGACCAGTTGCATGACCAGCATTGCGGTCCACACCTTGGTGATGGATCCGATCTGGAACAGGGAGTCGGTGGAGACCTCGACCCCGGTGTCTGCATTGATCACGCCGGAAGCCACCGTCGTACGGGTGATTTCCTTGCCGCTGGAATCGAGTGTGAGAATACCGAATTGAGCACCGGTGACGCCGTAACGCTCACACAGTACGTCCAGTGAACGCTTCCAGGCATCGGCTCCGGCAGAGGCGTTGGCCAGGCCGGTCTTGGGCAGCTTCGCGGAGGTGTATCGCTTGACCCACTCGATGAGCCGTGTGCTGTAGTCGATTCGGTGCGAGATCGAGCCGTTGACGAGGAACCCGTGGCTTGCACCGGGATACGCCACCAGTCGGGTGGGTACATGCTGCTGGCGCAGTGCGGCGAACCAGGCCTCGGCCTGGCCCAGCGGGCACCGCTCGTCCGACTTTCCGTGCAGGATCAGCGTCGGGGTCACCACGTTCTTCACGGCGGCAAGCGGTGAGGCGGCCAGGAGCCCCGCGGAGTTCTCGGGAACAGTGGTGCCGGTCGCGAGCGATGCGAGGTGCGGACCGAAATCGCAGACCCCGGCCATGGCGTTGAAATCGCAGATCAGGCCGCCGGCAACCGCGGCGGCAAAACGATCTGTTGCCGACGTCAGGTGACACGTGCTGTATCCGCCGTAGCTGTACCCGGTGATCGCCAGTCGGTCCCCGTCGACAAGTCCCTCGGCGACGAGCGCGTCGATCGGCTCGAGGAAGTCGGCTTGGTCCGAGGTACCCCAGGCGCCGTTGACGGCGTACATGAAGTCTGCACCGTACCCGTCCGATCCACGTGGATTGAGGGTGAGGATGCGCCAACCCTGCGCGGCGAGAACCTGGTGGGCGGGGTGATAGGTATCGGCAACGCCGGTCCACGCGTTGTGCGGTCCGCCGTGAATGTCGAGCAGAAGGGGTGCGGCGCCACTGGTTTCGGGAGCGGACAGCAACCAACCATGCACGGTACGGCCGTCGGAGATGGTGAATTCGCGTTCCTCGGCGGCAAACAGGGTCACCTCGGGGAGCGCTTCTGCGGTGAATTCTGTCAGCGTGGTGACATCGCCGCTGTCGAGGTCGACGAGCGCGACCTCGCCGAAGGACTGCTGTGTGGTGATGATGACGGAGGCGACGCGGGCGTCACGGGCAACGGAGAGCGCCGAGACGACCTCGTTGGGATTGGCGACGAGGGAGCGGGAGGTACCGGTTTCGATGTCCGCTGCATACAGATGCGTCCATCCGCGATCGCGGAGGCAGAACACGATCTCGTCGCGAGTATTCGACAGTGCCGGTGTGCCACCGGGGTAACCAGGCGCACCGGGCATCACGTTTCGATCGAGATGAGCGGTGAGGGTGACGTCGACCGGTGTTTCGGTAGGGCCGGGGACGGACAGACGGATCAGGTCTGCAGTTCCGACACGGACCTCGGGGGTGCCGATGGCGACAACAGAATCTCCGTTCGGGTGCCACAGTGTTGAACCCTGCACTCCGGTGGCGTGACCGAGTCGCTGCGGCGGAACCGACAGATCGTCGACGAGGACGCGGTAAGCGCTGAAGGTGAGGTTCAGATCGCTGTCCGGTTCGAGATTGGCGGTGAAGGCAAGCGCCGTGCCGTCGGGTGACCAGGACGGTACGTCTGCATTCCAATCACCGTCGGTGAGCCGCCGAACCGCCTTCGTCTCCAGATCGACAGTGTGCAGGTGGCGCCGGAAGGTGCCGAGCCAACCGGCGCCGTCCACCTTGTATCCGAGCCGGTCGGTCACGATGGGTGCATTCGGATCGGTGGAGTCCGAACGTGAGACCACGGCGGCGAATGCAATGGCTTTGCCGTCCGGGCTCCAGGCCGCTGCTCCGGCGCCGAGGGGGAGTGATGCTGCTGTGGTGAGGGTTTCGGCCTCGCCGCCGGTGAGTGGGATCAGGTGCAGCTGCGCGGAGTCGCCGACCTTACGGAGGAAAGCGATCGAGGTTCCGTCCGGAGAGAACCGAGGGGCAGAATCGGCGGGCCCCGTAGTGAGACGGCGAGCCTGGGAATCGCGGGAGACCGCCCAGAGCGATGTAGTTGCCTTTCCGGCAACGATTTCCGAGCGAACGAAGACGACCACGGTGCCGTCGGGAGAGAGTGCGGTTTCGGTGGGCGTGACCACACGGTGGAGGTCGTCGAGAACAAATGGACGGTCAGTCATGTAGATCCTTCGAATCGGAGAAATAGATGCAGACGTAAAGCTTTGTCTTCCGGCTTATTTCAGAACTCGGATGCCTGGGCCCGCCAGGGTGCCACCAATCGGCGCGTACAGGGACGTCGCACCGTTGAAGAACATGAAGTTCGGCGACGTGGACACCGGAACGACGTCAGAAGAGGTGAACAGCGCCTGTTCCGCTTCCTTCCATACCGAGCAGGATTCCTGGCCGGGCAGAACCGAGGCCTTCGCAGCCAGTTCGGTGTACTCGGGATTGTCGATCGATGCGAAGTTGACTCCCGCAGGCGGGACAGGGCCGGAGAAGTACGGAACGAAGATGCTGGGAGTGTCACTCTGGACGGTGAGACCGATCGAGATCGACCAGGACGTGAGGTCCTTTGCCGCGAACGTGTTGGAGATGATGAAGTTGTTGTCACCACCACGAAGTTCTACTTTCGCGCCGAGTTCCTGCCACTGCTTCAGCGCGTATTCTGCTGCTGCAGAGGTGGTATCGCGGTAGTTGGCAAAGATGACGGTCAACTGCAGCGGTTGACCGTCCTTGGTCAGAACGCCGTCCGATCCGGGCTTCCAGCCGGCGTCGGCGAGGGTCTTCTTCGCCGCGGTCATGTCGAACTTCGGAACTACGCCGGTCACACTGTCGTAATCACATGCTCGCGGATCGACAACGGCCAATGCCGTAGCGCGCGAACCCTTGCCACCGGTGTTGATGTCCGTGTAGTCGTCGAGATCGATTGCCTGCACGAGCGCGCTGCGCACCGCTTCGTCCTTGGTGGGAAGAGCAGCATTGTGGTTGAAGATGAACTGCCCGCTCAAGGTGTTCGACGTCATCGATTCCAGGCCGGACGCTTCCACACGTTCGATATCCGCACCGGCCACCGGTGCTGCGTTCACCGTTCCGGTGAGGACCAGGTTCGCCGTCGTCGCCGCGTCGGTCACGATCTTGATCGTGACGGTCTTGGGCACTCCGAGGGTGTCCGACGTGGTTTCGCCGTTCGGTCCCCAGTTGTATCCGTCGCGGCGCTCGAGCGTGACGTGATCGTTGGCCACTACCTCGGTGACCTTGAACAGGCCGGTTCCGTTGCTGCTGCTGCGAACACTGGCGGGGTCGTCGAGTGCTGCCTGGCATGCCAGTTTGAGAGCACCGATGCGCTCGAGCAGGAAGGGCGCAGGTTCCGCTGTCTTGATCGTGAGCTCGTCGCCGTCAGCGGTTGCTACCGCAGTTTCGGGTACCGACGCTCCCAGCCACGGCGAGCCGTTCGTCTTGTCGACGACCCAGTTGATGTTGTTCGCCGCTGTTTGGGCAGTGAACGTCGTGCCGTCTTCACACGTGATCCCCTTTTTGAGGGTGAAGTTCAGCGAAGTTCCGTTCTCGCTCCATTTTTCGGCCAGATACGAGCCCGCTGCACGGGTTTTGGGGTCGATGGCCAACAGCGAGTCGTTGGTATAGCTGTTGATTGCCTGCGTGGCAGTCAAGTTGGTGATCAGAGGATGAAGGTTGCCGGGGTCGGTGTTCACGATCGTCGTGAAACTGCCGTCCTTGGCGTAATTTCCGGAGGACTCCCCTCCAGGATCAGACGAACTTCCGCACGAGGCAACGGTGAGCACGCCGATCGTGACCAGAGCCGCGGTGGGCACTGAGCGAACTTTCATCTGATGCACCTTTTGATCGAAGGAAGTCGTTGATCAATGTTGCGCGAGAGACGTGGCCCAGGTCTCGTTCGATCGACTCACACTGAGCGCCTGAATCTGTCGGATCGTCACTATCGGCAGTCGTCGTTTTATGCGGAACCACAGTTCGGCTACCGTCGGGGTGTGCGCTCAGAATCTCGTCGATCAGATATTCAGACCTTCCATGTCATGGATGTATGGAAGGCCGCGACCGAACGTCAGCGGACACACGGCGACGTTCTGACGTTGGCTGCCGGTCAACCGTCGACTCCCGCGCCGGCACCGGTGCTACGTGCGACGCGAGAGATCCTGGGCACCGAACTACTCGGATACACCGAAACTTTCGGGATCCTGCCGCTACGCGAAGCTATTGCGCGCTACCACAGCGAGCGATCGGGAATTGTGGTCGACGCCGAAGACGTGGTGGTGACGACGGGTTCGTCCGGGGCGTTCACCTTGCTCTTCCTCGCCGCGTTCGACGAGGGGGACACCGTTGTGGTTGCTCGGCCCGGCTATCCCGCGTACCGCAATACCCTTGCCGCTCTCGGCTGCAACGTCGTCGAACTCGACTGCGGGCCGACAACCCGGTACCAGCCGACCGTGGACATGCTGGAGGCTTTGCCGTCGCCGCCTGCCGGTCTGATCGTCGCCAGCCCCGCAAATCCGACGGGCACGGTGATCTCGCCCGACGAGTTGGCCGCCTTGGCGACGTGGTGCGACGAGCACGGAACTCTTCTGATCTCGGACGAGATCTACCACGGCATCGGATACGGCGATCAGCACACGTCGAGTGCCTGGGAGACCTCACGCGAATCTGTTGTGATCGGCTCGGTGTCCAAGTACTTCTCGATGACCGGTTGGCGGCTCGGGTGGATGTTGGTGCCGACGTATCTGCGACGCCCGCTTCAGAGACTCGCGTCGAACATGACGGTGTGCCCGCCCGCGATCTCGCAGTACGCCGCGATCGAGGCGTTCTCGGACGAGGCGAAGATCGAGTTGGACGGGCACGTTCAGCGGTACGCCGTCAATCGTGAACTGCTGTTGACCGGCCTGCCGAAACTTGGCATCACCGAGTTGGCCCCGGCCGACGGTGCGTTCTACGTCTACGCGGACATCGGCCATCTGTGCGGCGACGAGGGCGCCACCGCGTGGTGTGCCCGGTTGCTGACAGATACCGGGGTCGCGCTGGCGCCGGGAATCGATTTCGACACCGTCCACGGAAACCGGATGGTCAGACTCTCGTTTGCAGGCGCAACTGCCGACATCCAGGAGGCACTGATCCGCCTCCAGAAGTGGCTCGGGTAACAAACAGCAGGGTCTTCGAGCTGTTTCGCCATGCGGAGGTGCCCCATGCTGGCACGATGTCGTGGTGTCTTCCGCAGCTACGCCCAAGGGTGAACGACGTCGCCAGGCTCTGGTGGCGTCCGCTGCTGAACTTTTGCTGGAGGGTGGGTTCGACGCAGTTCGTCACCGCGCCGTAGCCACCAGAGCCGATCTTCCGCTGGCGTCGACGACCTATTACTTCGATTCACTCGACGATCTGATCGCGTGTGCTGTCGAGCTCAACGGCAACGCCGACATGGAAGCGATGCGCGCCAGAGTGGCTGCGGTGACCCAACGTCGGCGGGGCGCGGAATCGACGGTCGAACTATTGGTCGAGTTGCTGCTCGGCGACGAAGAGAAGCGGCCGGAGAGTCGCGAACGATTGATCTCGCGCTACGAACGATTTGTGGCGTGTGCCCGGCATCCCGCACTTCGTGACGTGCAGCTGCGCCTTCGCGCCCAGCTCGACGAACTGTTGACCGATGCGCTCCGGCGCTCGGGCCGGTCGGCTCCCGAGGGGCAACTGCGTCGTCTCGTCGCGATGGTCGACGGCGCGATGATCACGGCGCTGGGGGAGTACGACCCGGACCCGCGGGGGTTGGCCCGTGGAATGCTGTTGGAATCGATCGACGTGATGGCGCCGCCGGTCGTCTAGCTGGGGGTGACAGCTGCTCCAGCTCGGGGGTAGACAGCTGCTCCAGCTCGGGGGTAACAGCACTGCTCGGCCACCGTTAGACTGAGGCCTCGTGAGCCGCATCCCGAATGTCCTTGCCAACCGTTACGCCAGCCCGGAGCTTGTTGCTCTGTGGTCTCCCGAGTACAAGATCGTGCTCGAGCGTCAATTGTGGGTGGCGGTGTTGCGTGCGCAGGCAGAGCTGGGCATCGACATTCCGGCCGACGCGATCGCCGACTACGAGCGAGTCATCGACAACGTCGACTTGGAGTCCATCGCGGACCGCGAGCGGGTCACCCGTCATGACGTGAAGGCACGCATCGAGGAATTCAACGCACTCGCCGGACACGAACAGGTCCACAAGGGCATGACCAGCCGCGACCTCACCGAGAACGTCGAGCAGTTGCAGATCGTGCGTTCGCTCGAGCACGTCTACAACCACGGCATCGCCGTTGCAGCCCGCCTGGGTGAGCGCGCTGCCGAGTACTCGTCCATCGTGATGGCCGGCCGCTCGCACAACGTCGCAGCTCAGGCCACCACCTTGGGTAAGCGTTTCGCTTCCGCGGCCGACGAGCTTCTCGTTGCACTGACGCGTCTGCGCCAGCTCATCGACCGCTACCCGCTGCGCGGGATCAAGGGTCCGATGGGTACCGCTCAGGACATGCTCGACCTTCTCGACGGCGATGCGGCCAAGCTCGAGCAGCTCGAAGCGAAGGTCGCGGAGCACCTCGGATTCGCTCACGTACTGACCAGCGTCGGCCAGGTGTACCCGCGTTCCCTCGATCACGACGTCATCTCGGCGCTCGTCCAGGTCGGCGCCGGCCCGTCGTCGTTCGCACACACGATCCGCTTGATGGCCGGCCACGAGCTGGTCACCGAAGGCTTCCAGCCCGGTCAGGTCGGCAGCTCGGCGATGCCGCACAAGATGAACACCCGCTCGTGCGAGCGCGTCAACGGCCTTCAGGTGATCCTGCGCGGCTACGGCTCCATGGCAGCCGAGCTTGCGGGTGCACAGTGGAACGAGGGCGACGTCTTCTGCTCCGTCGTGCGCCGTGTCGCGCTGCCGGACGCGTTCTTCGCGATCGACGGCATGTTCGAGACCTTCCTGACCGTGCTGATCGAGATGGGTGCGTACCCGGCCGTGATCGAGAAGGAACTGACGCGGTACCTGCCGTTCCTCGCGACGACGCGAGTCCTCATGGCTGCCGTCCGCGCGGGCGTCGGACGAGAGACCGCACACGAGGCGATCAAGGAGAACGCAGTCGCAGTTGCACTGGCGATGCGTGAAGAGGGCAAGGAGCCCGATCTGCTCGATCGCCTCGCCGCCGACGACCGTTTGCCGCTCGACCGCGCTGCACTCGACGAGGCTCTGGCCGACAAGGCCGCTTTTGTCGGCGCCGCTTCGGCTCAGGTCGATGCCGTTGTCGCCGAGGTGCAGAAACTTGTCGACGCCAATCCCGAAGCTGCGGCGTACGCGCCGTCGCCGATTCTGTAAGGGCTACGCCCCGTGCGCCTTTTCGGTGGCCGTCACCACCGAAAAGGCGCACCGGGTCGAAAAGCATGAACTGCATCTTCTGTTCCATCATTGCCGGTGAGGCCGAGGCCAGTGTCGTCTACGACGACGCGAATGTTCTTGCCTTCATGGATATTCGGCCGTTCACCTCCGGCCATCTCCTGGTCGTGCCGAAGCGCCACGCCAGTGGATTGTCCACGCTCGACCCCGACGACGGCGCCAGGATCTTTGCCGTCGCGCAGAAGATTGCCGCAGCGATGCGTACCGGCCCCCTCCCCATCGACGGGGTCAACCTGCATCTCTCCGACGGAGCTGTTGCGGGGCAGGAAGTCTTCCACGTTCATCTGCACGTCATTCCGCGCAATCGCGGCGACGGGTTCGGTCTGCGCGCGCTTCCTCGCACACCCAATCGGGCAATACTCGACAGCACGGCTGCTGTCATTCGCGGCGCGCTGAACTAGAGGTTCACCCGGTGCGGGTGATTCGCGCCGAGGTTTCTTTCAGCACCATCTGGGTATGGCCGACATCGAACTGACGTATTCCTCCGGAGTGGTCCCCAGGGACGCAGAGCTTCCCGCTCGCGAGAACATCGCAACGGTGTTCGACGAGTTCGACTTCCAGACTGCGGTCCAGGCGTACCTGTGGGCCATCCCCATCGTCTCCTGGGCGCAGTGGATGGACGTGCATACCAACATCTTCGGAGCAACCGCGTCGGATATCGTCGTCTATCGATCGTATCGCGACCGGCTGGGGCTGATCACCGCCAACGCGACGACGCCGTACATCTTGAACTTCTTCGATCTCGGTGTATCGGGGCCGTTGGTGATCGAACTGCCGCCGGGTCCGACAGCCGGGGGTATCGCGGATTTCTGGCAACGGGAAGTCGCAGTGCTCGGTGAGATGGGCCCCGACGCCGGCAAGGGTGGCAAGACAGTGGTGGTCGGCCCAGGCCAGAGTGCTGAAGACACAGGTGAATACACCGTCGTCCACTCCCCGATGATGCACATCATGTTCGGCTTCCGCACGCTCGATCCCGACCCGGCGCGTTCGAGTGCGTTGGTCGAGGCAGTGCGCGTCTACCCCTACGCCGATCGCGCGAATCCGACTCCCACTCG
The DNA here is from genome assembly GCF_036541985.1 of Rhodococcus sp. IEGM 1306. NCBI lineage: Bacteria > Bacillati > Actinomycetota > Actinomycetes > Mycobacteriales > Nocardiaceae > Rhodococcus > Rhodococcus sp. IEGM 1306. Next base: position 142,576 of record NZ_JAZHFF010000003.1, on the reverse strand, counting down.
GCTCGTCTCACCGGACGGCAAGCCCTGGAGCGGAATTCAGCCGCGAGGTCTTCGCTACTGGGAGCTCCTACACGACATCGTGCAGGACGAACCCGTCGAAGAGCGCGACCGCTTCCCGATGGCGTGGCTTCGGCAGTTGGGGATAGAGAAGGGCAAACCGTTTGCCCCGGACGATCGCTTGCGGAAGATCTTGCAGCGGGCCGTCGAGGTGGGGGAGGTGTTCGCGCAAGCGAATGCATTCGTCAAGCGGTTCCCCGGTTCGCGCTACTGGCCCGATCGTCAGTGGGACTTGGCGATTGTTCTGGACAACTCTGCTCAGCGGGCGGACAACTACGACGAGTTCTACGAACGCGCGTCGTGGTTCTACGAGGCAGTCAGTTTCTCGGAGGCGATGAAGAGTACGACGCCGGGGCTCGGCCAGGCGTATTTGGGTAGTTACTCCGATACCGACGGCCACTGGTTGGACGGAGGAAAGAGTTACACACTCCACGTGCCCGCCGATGTCCCGGCAAAGCTCTTCTGGTCCGCGACGGTGTACTCGATCGACACCCGGTGCCTGATCGACAACGAGCAGGGCAGAGGCGACCGTGGTTCGCGAGATCCCGATCTTGTTGTCAACGAAGATGGTTCAGTGGATCTCTACTACGGTCCTACTGCCCCGGAAGGGAAGGAATCCAATTGGGTTCAGACCATTCCGGGCCGGCACTGGTTCTCGTACTTCCGCTTCTACGGACCTCTCGAGCCCTATTTCGACCGGACATGGAAGCTTGGTGACATCGAGCCGGCCTAGAGCGTTGTCCGTCTCACGGACTGCCGATCAGTTCGACAACGGAGTCCAGAAGGGCACTGCGCCAGCACAACCAGTCGTGGCCGCCGTCGAAGATCCGATACGACACTTGGGCTCCGGCGGCCTCCAACGCCTGGGCGACCGCTGCGCTGTGCCCGACCATGTCGGACTCGTGCTTACCTACTTCGAGGACAACGCGTAAACCGTCCGGCACGCCGTCGCGCTCGATGCGTGCGGCTATGTCTCCACCCGCCGGGCCGTCCTCGCCGCGCTTCAAACCCGTTGGCCACCAGAATGATCCGGACCCACTGGCGACCAGAGCGAAGTGTTCGGGAAATTCGAGTGCTGCGAACATCGAGGACAGACCGCCGAAGCTCTGCCCCGAGACGACGGTTCGCGTTCGATCAGATGAAAAGGGTGCGACGGCGCGTACCTGCGGAAGCAGTTCGTTGACGACTGCACTCCAGTATTCGCGGTTGCACGGCAATTCCTTCGAACGACGTTGATTGTCAACGGAGTCGATCGCCAGCAGAACGCAGGATTTCAGTTTGCCGGTCTGGACTGCACGATCGAAAGCGGCACCCGCGGGCATGACCTCGGCCCAGTGGCGCCCGTCGAGAAGAATCACGAGTGGGCGTTCTTCGAGCGGTGTCAGCCCGTCGTCCACGGTCTCGTAGATCCACACCGGTCGTTCGACGCCTAGAGCCGAACTGTCCCAGGCGAGCTGCACCGACTTTCTGAAAACCGGAGCATCCCAGCCGAACTGGACCGGCGCCGAGGGCATCTCGGCGACGGAGCGTCTTGTGTCCACGCCCGCGGAGAGCGGATTGAGCGGGTCGGCGATTCGGTGTTCGAGCAACCCCAGCCATCGGGTGCGGCGAGTCGTGTCTTCCTTGCCTGCTCCGGGATAGTCGAGTTCGTCGACTACGGACTTCGGTACCGGGATGAAGCTGTAACTACTACGCCAGGTGTTCGAGACTTCGGTGGCGTAGAACCACACCGGACTATCGCCGATCCTGTGCATCACGCTGAGCTGTTCCGCGTGGTGGTCGGTCAGCGAGTTTGCATCCAGGTAGACGCGCTCGACCTCCATCTCTTCGGGCTGCCGCCAGAGGAATGTGACCCGAACTGTCTGTGGATCAACACTTTCGATGATCGGCGTGCCCTGTTGCACTATCCGGTTCCAGAACGTGTCGATGTCGGGCGAGGCCGCGAGGGAAGCGGACAGATCAGTCGCCGGCTGGGTTAGCATGAGCACAGCCTAACCTAATTTGATGGGCTTTTGAATTCGAGGAGTGGTCCGCCAGTGGGCGTCACAATGAAAAAATCACGCACCCTGAAGGTGCTCTCCGCAGTCTTGGTCGCAGGGTTCGCCCTCGCCGGATGTAGTTCTGCGGATGCCGATTCCGATGCTGACTCAGCTGTATCGCAGGGTAATTGGCCGCGCACCGTGGAAACGCCGAAAGGGCCGGTGGAGATCACGTCGAAGCCGGAGAGAATCGTCTCGACCAGTGTGACGCTGACGGGCACACTGTTGTCGATCGACGCTCCGGTGGTGGCTACCGCATCGACAGGACCGAACACCGATGTGTCCGATGCGCAGGGATTGTTCACACAGTGGGGCGACATCGCGCGAGAACGCGGACTTGCCGTGTTGCCGATGGGCGGCGCGAACGCAGAATCCGTTCTGGCTCAGAACCCGGATCTGATCGTCGTCTCGGCGACAGGCGGTGACTCCGTCGTCGACCTGTACGAGCAGTTCACGGCCATCGCTCCGACGATCGTGGTGGACTACGGCGGAAGCAGTTGGCAGGAAGTTGCCTCTGTGCTGGGTAAGGCGACAGGTCTCGAAGACAATGCCGCGGCTACGGTCGCGAAATTCGACAACGCAGTAGAGGCTGCCAAAGCCGAGATCACGCTTCCACCGCAGCCGACCACCGCGCTGGTCTACTACGAGGACGGCAGCGGTGCCAATATCTGGACGCACGAGTCCGGGCAGGCGAAGTTGCTCACGGCGATGGGTTTCACTGTCGCCGACATTCCCGAGTCCGCGAAGAGCAGTGAGTCCATGGGCAAGCGTAAGGACATCATTCAGGTCTCGGCCGAGAACCTCTACGACGGTATCGCGGGCAACACCCTGATCTTGGTCAGCGCCGACGACGGTGCGGTGAAGGCGGTCGAGGCACTTCCCCTGTTGGCCCAGCATCCGGCAATTCGTGATCACCACGTCTACGCCGTGGGGCTGGACACCTTCCGTCTCGACTACTACAGCGCCACCAATATGGTGAACCGGTTGGTCGAACAGTTCAGCTGATCCATAAGTACTAGTACTTTCACCCCGAACTAGTCCTTTGGTCGTAACCGAGAATCGAACATTCCCTTCACGTTCGTCGAATGTGGGACCAAGTGGTGCGCGCATGCCACCATGAACGTCAATCACTGGATGCGGAATGGGGAGTGGATGTTCGACTCGGCTGGTCAGAATGCCCCGGGGCAAGCCCTGACATCGCGAGGGTGGGGACGTTTCAACCTGAGCAACCCGGCTACGGCGGCCGTGATCGTCGGACTGCTGAGCGTGCCCTGGGTATTCGGCCTCGCCAGTCTCAAGACTGAACCCGAGACGAGCAATCGAGTGCTGAGCGATCCGGCGACCGTCGTCGGCATCATGGGTTTCCTGACGGCGCTGACCGTGGTGGCGTGTGCGCGCCGTCGATACCCGATCGCGTACTACCTACTGACGCTGGCAGGATCCGGCGGGTTGATGCTCTTCCTCGGCAGTCGATCGCTCGGGGCAACGCCGCTTTTCTGGTTCGCGATCATGGCAGTGTCCATCCGGGTGACAGGCATGCGCTTGGCCGGACTGTTGGTCCTCGGAATGGCGATGGACGTGATCTTGGCGATGTATCTCACCGAACGGGACGGGCTGACGGTCGCCGAGGTTCAGGTGGGGGAGTTGCCCCACCTGTTCCTCGAACCGGCGGCAAACACCGTCACCAGTTTTCTGGTTGTCGCCGCCATGGGAAAGATCGTCGCGCGCCTGCGAAAGCAAGCTGTGGAGAACAGTCAGGCAGTAGCGGATCTGCACCGGGACCGCGAACGCAAGATCGCGAATGCCGTTGTCGCCGAACGTCAGGACATGGCACGTGAGTTGCACGACGTCGCGGCTCACCACATGACCGGCATGATCATCCAGGCCCGTGCCGCCGACAAGTTCTTCTCGAGCAATCCCGAACAAGCGCAAGCCCTCCTGGGCGGCGTCATCGAGCAGGGGCAGCGAGCCCTCAACAGCTTGCGGCAGATCGTGGGGATACTTCGCCTGGGTGAGGAAGACCCCGATTTCCCGACGCCCATGGTCTCCGACATCGACGAGTTGGTGGACGACTGCAGGCGCACCATCTCGTCGATCTCGCTGGAGAAGGTCGGCCGCTTCGACGACCTGGACAGCGGAGTTCAGTTGACCTGCTACCGCATCGTGCAGGAAGCGTTGTCGAACGTCCTTCGTCATGCGCCGGGCAGTGAGTCCAAGGTGTGCCTGAGCCGAGAAGCGGGCGCGGTGAGGGTACGGGTGATCAATACTCTCGGTAATTCTCGCCCGGCCTCCGACGGGCAAAACCTCGGAATTGTGGGAATGCGCGAACGCGCGACGCTCATGGGTGGTCAACTGGACGCCGGACCGAATTCGGAAGGTGAGTGGGCTGTGCAGGCACTGGTGCCGGTGAACGGGAGGATCAACGCATGATCGATGTCCTTATTGCGGACGACCAGCAGGTGGTACGGCAGGGTTTCGAACTGTTTCTCTCCGGTCACCCCGAAATTCGCGTCGTCGGGCACGCCAAGACGGGAGTCGAGGCGTACGAGCAGGTGCGTGCACTGCGTCCGGATGTCGTGCTGATGGACATCCGCATGCCGCACGGCGACGGATTGACTGCGACCCGGGAAGTTCTTGCCGAGTTTCCGGCAACCCGCGTCATCGTGATCACCACGTTCGATCTCGACGAGTACGTATTCGAGGCACTCGACAGCGGCGCCGCCGGGTTCTTGCTCAAAGACGCCGATCCCGAGGAACTCTCGTCCGCAGTGTTGACCGTGGCCGAGGGTGGCTCGGTGCTCTCGCCGAGATTGACCTCGAGACTGATCGTGGAGTTCGCGAGGCGCAAGCCTGCACCCATGTCCACAGCGCGCTCCGGATCGGATCACGGTCTCAGTGCACGTGAAATGGATGTGGTGCAGTTGCTGTCACAAGGCTTGGGAAACAACGACATCGCCGATTCCCTCAGCCTCGAGCAGAGCACGGTGAAGTCGCACATCAGCAACATCTGCAAGAAGCTGCAGGTGCGTACCCGTGTGCAGATCGTCATCTGGGCGTACCGAAACAACGTGATCGCCGTATCGCGCTGACGCACGGGGCGCTGCGGCGCATCCGGCACGGCACGGGCAGAGAAGTGCACGTGCCCCGGGTTCGACCCCACGTCGAACCCGGGGCATCTGTTCGGCTCAGCCCAGCAGTTTGGCTTTGAGTGCCATGACAGTTGCCGCACTCAGGCCCAAGCCCTCGGTCAGGTAGCGATCGACCGACCCGTAGGTCTGGTCCAACTGTGCGAGGCCGGCATCGAGATAGCTTGCCTCGACACCCAATAGGGGCTCCATGTTGACGGCCATCTGCTCGCCCAAGCTCGCCGCAATGCCCGCGCGCGTGGCCTTCATGCCTTCGGCCGTGTACTCGTTGGTCAGGAGGTAGTCGTTCATGATCACCGAGCGGTCGACGCCGGCGATGCTCAGTAGGAGAAACGATGTCCAGCCGGTGCGGTCTTTGCCTGCGGTGCAGTGGAAGACCTGTGCGCCTTCGGTTTCGGCGAGGCCTGTGAGCAACTGCGCGAATCCGGCTCGTTCCGTCGCTCCGGTGACGAAGGCGCGGTTCATGTCCTGCATCATCGATCGAGAGTCCTCGGGGGACTTGATCTTCGCGACCATCTCGGCAATGTTCCCGGACAGGATCGGAATGTTCTCGTACGCAACCCCGTCGGGCAGGACATCCGGCTTACTGGCGATCTCGGGTTCGGTGCGCAGATCGTAAACCTTTGTCAGCCCAAGCTTTTCGAGAATGCTCATGTCATCGCCCTTGGGCGTGATCGCGTTCGCGCGGTAGAAGACCCCCTTGTTGACGGGCAGACCGAAAGTTCCCGAGTATCCGGCGCCGGTGCCTGCGACATCGCGGAAATTGTCGATCCCGGTCAGCCGCGGGGCATCTGGGGTCTGCTCGGCACTGCCGAAGTCGCTGGATCCGAAATCCAGCGAGCCGAACTGTGGAGCCGAGGGGGCAGGTTCGGCCTGTGCGATCGAGGCGCCGAAGCCGGTGATGAGGAAGCTACTGGTCAACGCAATGGCCGCGGCAGACCGTAGTGAGCAGGTACGCGTGGATCGGGACATGTGTGAGCCCTTCGTCGAGCGGAGAGAGTGGCGAGTCGATGAGGTATCGCGAAGGCAAGGTAGCGAGTTCGCGTGTCCGATTCGAGAGGAATCTTGCTTTGCTCCCTCTCAGTGGGAGGCGTGCTGCTGTGAGCGTGAGCGGCTCGGGAGGCGCAGTTCATTCCTCGAGACCTGTGTTTGTGCAAACTCCCGCCGCCCTGATATTGGTTAGCCTCACCAAATCAATTCCGGAGCAGTCCGGTGCGTTCAGATGGAGTTCAACATGCGGGTTCAAGGTCTGTCGCGGTTTCGCCGCGCAGTGGTGATCGGTGCAGCAGCTGCGCTGGCGGTCGGCGTCGCCGGATGCAGCAACTCCGAGGAGGCATCGTCCGAATCGTCGACGACAGCCGCGAGCTCGCAGACCCGTGTCTTCGAGGCGCAGAACGGATCCATCGAGATCCCGAGCGACCCGCAGCGGATCGTGGCCTGCGGATATGCGGTCCTGCCGCTGATTCAGGCGGGAGCGAACCTGGCTGCGGTATGTGAGTGGACCCGTGAACTCGGCAACATGGACGACAAGACCAAGGCCGCTTACGAAGCTTTGCCGAAGGTCGCGCCCGACGGCAACGTCTCCCAGCTCAATTACGAGGGGATCGTCGCTGCCGAGCCCGATCTGATCATCATGGGCGTTCCCGCTCGTGTCGAAAGTCAGCTGGACATGGCTCAGCTCAAGGCTGCCGCTCCCGTCGTCTTCCTGGGACCGACGGTTCCAGCGGACTGGCGAGTGCTGGGCGAGCAGTTCGCCGACGCCGCGAACGTCTCCGACACCTACGGAGAGTTCAAGGACGACTACGACGCCAAAACTGCCGAGCTGGCCGCGAAGTACAAGGACAAGCTCGGCGCGCTGAGCTTCGGCGGCGTGTGCAACGTCTGCAAGCCGGAGGCAGGCACCTTCTCACGCGAGTACGCGTCTTCGTACACGACGAATCTCTTCGACGGACTGGGGCTGCAGTTCCCCGGCACCCCCGCAGACCCGGCCGACATCCACGTCGAACAGGTATCCATCGAGAAGATCGGCGAGAATCTCGGAAATGTCGACGTGATCGTCTACGGCCTCAACGCCGACGGCTCGATGTCGCCCCAGTTGCAGGAGCTGGTCAATTCCGAGCTGTGGAAGGAATTGCCCGCAGTGAAGGCGGGCAACGTCGTCCAGGTCCGGCATTCGTTGGCCGCGACCTATCAGACGGCCCTTCTGACGCTGGATTCGATCGACGAGGGCCTGTCGAAGTTGCCCGCAAACCAGTAGTTCATCGACTGTGACGGTGGCCTCTCGCCTGCCGGCGAGGGGCCACCTGCATATCCGGATGAGCAGGGCGGACAGCTCTCCGAACGGCGAGGACGCTTACCCGTCCCGGCTACCGGGGTTCTGTACGAACTGCGAACGCCCGATAGGGTGACCGGGTGCGTCCTACACTTGATTCCTACACTCATCTGGCCGGTGGCAAGGTCCGTGACCTTTACACGATCGACGACGAGCATCTGCTGCTTGTCGCGAGTGATCGGATCTCGGCCTACGACCACGTGCTCAGCACACCGATCCCGGACAAAGGCCGCGTTCTCACAGCGATGAGCGTGTTCTTCTTCAACGTCCTCGGTGGCACCAACCACCTGGCCGGCGAGCCCGACGACGATCGCATCCCGGAAGAGGTTCTCGGCCGCGCCCTCGTCGTGCGCTCCCTCGACATGGTTCCCGTCGAATGCGTCGTCCGTGGCTTCCTCACCGGCTCCGGCCTGGTCGACTACAACAACACCGGAGCAGTGTGCGGCGTCGCGTTGCCCGAGGGCCTCGTCGAGGCGTCGCGGCTGCCCGATCCCATCTTCACCCCGGCGTCCAAGGCTGCCCTCGGCGATCACGACGAGAACATCAGCTTCGATCAGGTAGTGGAGAAGGTGGGTCAGAAGCTGGCAGTCCAGCTTCGTGAGGACACCCTCGACGTCTACGCCCGCGCCTCCAACTTCGCGGCCGATCGCGGAATCATCCTGGCGGACACCAAGCTCGAATTCGGCCTCGACTCCGGTGGAAACCTGGTACTCGCCGACGAGGTGCTCACCCCGGACTCCTCGCGCTACTGGCCTCTCGAAGGCTACGAAGCGGGCAAGGTGCAGCCCAGTTTCGACAAGCAGTTCGTTCGCGACTGGCTCACGAGCCCCGAATCGGGTTGGGATCGAAGCTCGGACACGACACCTCCGCCGTTGCCGCAGGAGATCGTCGACGCGACTCGTGCCCGCTACATCGAGGCGTACGAACGCATTTCCGGGTTGTCCTTCGACGATTGGGTCGGTCCCAGCGCATGAGTCTGATCCCGCCGGTCGCAAAGAAGGTCCCCGTCGAACGTACCCATCACGGACACACGTTCGTCGATGACTACGAGTGGCTGCGGGACAAGGACAACGCCGAGGTAGTCGCGTACCTCGAAGCCGAGAACGCGTACACCGACGAGCAGACGGCCGCTCTCGAGCCGTTGCGCGAGAAGATCTTCCAGGAGATCAAGTCGCGGACGCAGGAAACCGACATGTCGGTGCCCACTCGCATGGGTAAGTGGTGGTACTACTCGCGCAGTGTGGAAGGTAAGTCGTACACCGTCCAGTGCCGGTGTCCCATTGCCGGTGAAGACGACTGGACTCCGCCCAACCTGACGCCTGGCGTCGAGTTGGCCGGTGAGCAGATCCTCATGGACGGCAACGTCGAAGCCGAAGGGCACGAGTTCTTTTCGCTCGGGGCGTTCTCCATCAGCGAGGACGGCACGTTGCTCGCGTACTCGGTGGACATCGTCGGAGACGAGCGGTACACCTTGCGGTTCAAGAACCTCGAGACCGGAGAGATGCTCGCCGACGAGATTCCCGACACCGCACCTGGTGCCACCTGGGCGATCGATCACAGTCACGTCTTCTACATGACCGTCGACGACTCCTGGCGCCCGGACACCGTGTGGCGTCACAAGCTGGGAACGCCGCAGAGCCAAGATGTTTCGGTGTTCCACGAGCCCGACGAACGGTACTGGGTTTCGGTGGGGTCGACCCGCAGCGAGAAGTACCTGATGATCTGGGTCGGTTCCAAGGTGACCAGCGAAGGCTGGATGCTGGAATCGGCGAACCCGGAAGGCGACTTCCGCGTCATCATCCCGCGCCGCGAGGGCGTCGAGTACGGGGCCGAACACGCGGTGATCGGGGGAGAGGATCGCTTTCTCATTCTCCACAACGACGTCGTCGACGGCGTCAAGGCCGAGAACTTCGTGTTGGTGGAAGCTCCCGTGTCGGATCCGACGAACATGACGACGCTGATCGAGCACAGCGCGGACGTTCGTCTGGAAGAAGCCGAAGCCTTTGCCGGACACCTCGTGCTGAGCTACCGTCGCGAGGCGCTCACTCGGGTTGCCGTGTGGCCGTTGACCGCCGACGGCTACGGTGAGCGTCACGAGATCGACTTCGACGAAGAACTCTTCAGCATCGGTATGGGGTCCAACCCGGAATGGGCGCAGCCCACCATCCGGCTCGGATTCACGTCGTTCATCACTCCCGGGCAGGTGTACGACTACTACGTCGCCAGTGGTGAACTGGCACTGCGTAAGTCGCAGCCCGTTCTCGGTGACTTCGACGCGAGCAACTACGAGCAGCGTCGCGACTGGGCAGTGGCCGACGACGGCACCCGCATTCCGCTCTCGATCGTCAGGCGCGTCGGTGCGCCCGAAGGTCCCGCGCCGCTGTTGTTGTACGGCTACGGTTCCTACGAGGCGAGCATCGACCCGTCGTTCTCGGTTGCCCGCTTGTCCTTGCTCGATCGCGGTGTCGTCTTCGTCGTCGCACACGTGCGCGGCGGCGGCGAGATGGGCCGTCACTGGTACGAAAACGGCAAGACGCTCACCAAGAAGAACACCTTCACCGATTTCGTTTCCTGCGCACAGCATTTGATCGACACCGGTGTCACGTCGGCCGATCGAATGGTCGCCGACGGTGGTAGTGCGGGTGGACTGCTGATGGGCGCCGTCGCCAACCTCGCTCCGGAACTGTTCGCCGGCATCCTCGCCAACGTTCCGTTTGTCGACCCGCTGACGTCGATTCTCGACCCGTCGCTGCCGTTGACGGTCATCGAGTGGGACGAATGGGGAGATCCGCTGCACAACAAGGATGTCTACGACTACATGCGCTCGTACAGCCCGTACGAGAACGTGGAAGCCAAGGACTATCCCGCCATTCTTGCGATCACGAGCATCAACGACACCCGCGTTCTGTACGTGGAGCCGGCCAAGTGGGTTGCAAAACTGCGCGCCACGAAGACCGGTGACGCTCCGCTACTTCTCAAGACCGAGATGAGCGCCGGACACGGCGGTGTCAGCGGTCGCTACGAGAAGTGGAAAGAGGTCGCGTTCGAGTTCGCCTGGGTTCTGGATACCGTGGGCGCGAACTAGCTTCTGCACCAATCAGGTTCGGTGACCCTCAGGTTCGGTGACAAGTCAGGTTCTGCGGTAACGAACCTGAGGGCGTCCAGCCCGCCCGTACTCGGTCTCCCGGGTGAGCATGCCGTCGTCTGCCAGCTTTTCCAGGTAGCGCCAGGCTGTCACCCGGGACACTCCGACCGACGCTGCCACCTCGGCCGCAGTCACGGGACCTTCCGAATCCCGAACAGATGCAGCGACAAGTCCGAGCGTTTGAGATGCAAAGCCTTTCGGCGCCGCTGCTCGATCGTCGGACGTTCGTAGTGCGGACATCGCTCGGTCGATGTCGTGTTGGCTGACCGCAGACTCTCCAGCGGGCAGGGCAGCACGATATTCGAGGTAGCGCTCGAGCTTGTCGCGGAACGCTGCGAAGGTGAACGGCTTGAGGAGATAGAGGACGATCCCGCGAGCCACGGCGCTTCGAACCACCTCGAGATCGCGCGCCGAGGTGACCGCGATGATGTCCGGACTCGGGCGCAACCCGCCGAGGGCGGAAGCCACGTCGAGACCGCTGGCGTCGGGCAAACCGATGTCGAGCAGGACCAGGTCGATGGGCTGGTCGGTGGCGTTGGCCGCCGTAACTGCACGCACGGCGGCGTTCCCGGAATGAACCACGCCGTGGACCACGAACTCCGGCACACGCTCGACGTACGAACGGTGCGCCTGCGCGATCAACGGTTCGTCGTCGACTATCAGTACACGAATCATCGCGGTGTTTCCGCCTCGCGCAGAGGTATGCGGACTACCAGCATCGAGCCCATCGCCGGTTCACTGGTGAGCGTGCCGCCGTGCCGTTTCACCACTTGCGAGACGAGCGCGAGACCGAGTCCGCGAGAGCCGGATTTTGTGGAGTAGCCACGGCCCTTGGCCTTTTCGAGTGCTTCGGGTGTCATTCCCGGGCCGCTGTCGGCGACGGCAACAACCATCATCGAATCCTCTTCCATTACCGTCACTTCCACCCACGGAGACTCGCTCGCGCGCGATGCGTCAATAGCATTGTCCACGAGATTGCCGACCAGCGTGACCAACTCGCGTGCATTGAGCGAAGGAACCGGACCGAGCGCAGTGTCTTCCGTGATGGTCAGGTCGACACCGCGTTCGGTCGCTTCGCTCATCTTGCCGAGCAGTAGTGCGGCCAGTGCCGGCTCGTGGACCGCATTCATCAGACGATCTATCAGCTGTTGAGACACCCGCAATTCATTGGTGGCGAAGGCCACTGCGTCGTCGTTTCGCCCCAACTCGACCATCGTGATGATCGTGTGCAGACGATTTGCACTCTCGTGGGCTTGCGATCGAAGCGACTCGGCAAAACTACGTACCGAATCCAATTCCCCGAGTACGTTCTGCAGTTCGGTGTGATCGCGAATTGTCAGCACAGTGCCAATTCTGTTGCCCTCCCACTCAACCGGGTGTTGGTTGACCACCAGCACACGCTTGTCGGTGAGGTGCACTTGATCTTTTGCGGGAGAGGCATCGTCGACCCGCATGGTCTCGGGGATGGATGAAAGTGGCACGGGCCCTTCCGGTAGATCGAGGAGGCGACGTGCTTCGTCGTTGACGATATCCACTCGCGCATCGTTGCTTCGGCCTCGCCCGATCACCACCAAGCCCTCACCGATGCTGTGCAGGACGGCGTCGTGGTGTTCGTACATGGTGCGGAGTTCGTCCGGCGCCATCCCCAGGGTCTGTCGCCTGATACGCCGACTCACCAGAAGTGAACTCAGGAGGGCGGCAAGTAGACCGCCGCCGGCAACGAACAGGATGACCGGAACACTTTGGGCGAACTGCTTGCTGATCTGCTCGCGCGTGACACCGGCGGAAACCAGACCGACCAGGGTTCCACCGGAATCGTAAACCGGAGTGACTGCGCGGATCGACGGCCCCAGCGACCCGGCGTACGTCTCCGTGAAGGTCGCGCCGGCGAGTGCGCGGTCGATGTTCCCGGTGAACAGTTGGCCGATCAGTTCCGGGCTCGTGTGTGTGAACCGAGTGCGATCCGGCGCCATCACCACGATGAAATCGACGCCGGTTGCCTGTCGGATTTTCTCGGTCTGTGGTTGCAGAATCGCAGTCGGGTCCGGACTCTTCAGGGCCGCCGCTGTCGAATCCGACAGGGCGAGAGTCTGCGCTATCGAGCTCACCTGCCTGCGGATCGCGTCATCGCTGTCGCGGCGTTCGTCGACAACCGCGAGCGCAGCCCCCACGCCGATGACCAGCGCCAACAACGCCAATTGCAGGATCAGGATCTGCCTGGCGACGCTCATACGTCGGCCGGTCTTTCGTTCGACCATCGAGCGCCTCCTGAACGTAATGAACACAAACTTCCGGGCCCACCTGTTTGCAACAAGAATTCTCCACGACTCGAAGTGATCCCGATCACTTCACAGATATCCGATCCAAAGGACACCCCATGAGCAGCACGGCAACAGGGACAGTAGACGGTTCCCCACAGCCCGAGGGCACCAAGGCAAAGCGCGACAAGACGCATTGGCTCTACATGAGCGTCATCGTCGCGGTCATCGGCGGCATCCTCGTCGGTTGGCTCGCACCCGAGTTCGGTAAGTCCGTCGGTGTACTCGGCACGTTGTTCGTCAGCCTGATCAAGATGATGATCAGCCCGGTCATCTTCTGCACCATCGTGCTCGGCATCGGCTCGGTTCGAGCTGCGGCCAAGGTCGGCAAGGTCGGCGGCCTCGCACTCGCCTACTTCATCGGGATGTCCACCATCGCACTCGCGATCGGCCTGGGCGTCGGCAACCTGCTCAACCCGGGCAGTGGCCTGAACATCACGCCCAACGCGGCCTCCGTGGCCAAGCTTGCAGATCAGGCCCACAGCGCGGGCGGTACCTGGGACTTCATCGCGTCCATCATTCCGACGTCGATGCTGTCCTCCCTCACAGCCGGCAGCGTGCTGCAGACTCTGTTCGTCGCCCTTCTGGTCGGCTTCGCGATCCAGTCGCTCGGCAAGTCGGGTGAACCGATTCTCAAGGCCGTCGGATACATTCAGAAGCTCGTGTTCAAGATCCTGACGATGATCCTCTGGCTTGCCCCGATCGGTGCTTTCGGTGCCATCGCCAGCGTCGTCGGCCAGACCGGTTTGAACGCCGTCGTTCAGCTCGGAACCCTGATGATCGGCTTCTACCTGACCTGCCTGATCTTCGTCTTCGGTGTTCTCGGAACCCTGCTGCGCGCCGTCACCGGATTCAACATCTTCAAGCTGGTCAAGTACTTGGCCCGTGAGTACCTGCTCATCTTCGCCACCTCGTCCTCCGAATCGGCACTGCCGCGTCTGATCGCTAAGATGGAGCACGTGGGCGTCGAGCGCACCACGGTAGGCATCGTCGTTCCCACCGGCTACTCGTTCAACCTCGACGGCACCGCGATCTACCTGACGATGGCGTCGATCTTCATTGCCGACGCCATGGGACAGCCGCTCGGTTTCGGTGAGCAGCTCTCGCTGCTGGTGTTCATGATCATCGCCTCCAAGGGCGCTGCCGGAGTCAGCGGCGCCGGCCTGGCCACGCTGGCCGGTGGTCTGCAGAGCCACCGCCCCGAGCTTCTCGACGGCGTCGGGCTCATCGTCGGAATCGACCGCTTCATGTCGGAAGCGCGAGCAATCACCAACTTCTCGGGCAACGCTGTCGCGACTCTCCTGGTCGGCGCGTGGACCAAGACGATCGACAAGGAACGCGTCGTCGAGGTGCTCGACGGCAAGATCCCGTTCAACGAGGCCACGATGCTCGACGACGAGGACGAAGAAGAGCAGCACAAACTCGAAACGGCTCCGACCGGCACCAAGCAGTCGTTTGTGAGCCATCACTAGATCCGTCCGCTCTGCTGAACGTTTGACCGCACAGCAGGCGCGGAACCCGATCTACGATCAGTGATCCTGGTCGTAACGATGAAAGAGACCGCCGCACCAACCGTGCGACGGTCTCTTTCTGTTCGTGGGTGCTATGTGTACCAGGTCGGTTCGGGAATCTCGCCGGTCAGATAGCGGCTACCGACTTCACGGCGCTTGTACGCGAGCGGATCGTGAAGGGTATGCGTCCGGATGTTGCGCCAGTAGATGTCCAAGCCCACGTCGTTGGACGTGGCTCTGGCACCCGTCAGTTCGAAGATCTTGTTGCTGATCTCCAAGGACACGTCGGCGGCGCGAAGTTTTGCGGCCGCGATCCGTACGGCAAGATCGCCGCGAGCCTGCTCGGTGAGGTTTTCGCGAGCGTCGTGGAGCACGGTGTCGGCCTCACGGCTGACCTGATCCACGAAGGCCTCCGCTGCCCACAGCTTGGATTGCAAGTCACCGTAGCCCTCACGGAGGTACCACTCGTCCGTTGCGATTTCGCGGTTGTCACCGCCGTACGGCCATGGACGCGTACGGGTTCGGGTGTACTCGGCCGCAGTGTCCAGTGCGCCACGGGCGATCCCGAGGTAGAAGTTCGCGAACACGATCTCGATGGCCGGGAAGTTCAGGGTGTTGTAGACCAGCGGTTGGAATTCCTTGTCGACAAAGCCTGCCGCGCTTGCCCAGTCGACCTCGACGTCGTTGATCTCGACACTGCCGGAATCGGTGAGGCGCTGCCCGAGGTTGTCCCAGTCTCCGCGGAAGACTATGCCGTCCTGAGCGGTCGGCACGATCGCGAACACATGCGTCGCAGTTCCGTCGATGATTCCCTCGAGCACCGTGAGGTCGGTGACTCGTCCTCCGGTGGAAAACGACTTCACACCGTTGAACACCAGGTTGTCTCCGCGGTCCACGACGGTGAGGTCGGTGTCTCGAGGATTCACCGCGCCACCGAAGAAGAATCGGTTGCTCGTGTACAGCTCCTCGACAGCGGAGATCTGCGGATCGGTACCGACCAATCTGGCTGCCCACGCCCACAGGTAGTGATACCCGAGCAGTTGTCCGATGGAGCCGTCGGCGCGCGCGATCTCCCGAATCACCTTGTAGGCGGTCTCCCATCGCTGCCCACCGCCGCCGAACTCGACCGGGCCCAGGAGCGTCACCAGACCACTGTCCTTGAGCAGCTGGACTTCTCGGAACGGTGGTTCGCCGGCTCGGTCGCGGGCGAGTGCGTCGGCGGCAAGGATGTTGCTCACCTCGCGTGCGCGCTCGATCCAACCCTCGGATGTGTCGGGGACGCCGACGAAGACTTCGGTTTCACTGGTCACGGTCATGCCTGTTCATCCTTTTCGGTCGGTGCAGTCCCGATGGCCCACACGTAAATCGGTTCGGTTCCGTTGATTTCGTAGTCGCCGACAACTTTGGATTTGAAGACGACCGGGTTGTGGCTGGCGACGGTGCGGGCATTGCGCCAGAATCGATCGAGATCGAGGTCGCGGCTCACTCCGGAAGCGCCGAGCGCGTCGAAGATCTTGGCGGTGGCCGGCACGACGAGTCCGATCGAGGCGACTTGTCCTCGCCCCGAATCGATTTCGGCCGCAATGTTGGCCGCCTTCTCTTCCTCGGGCGACCCCGAGAATGCGGCTTCGTAAGCCCATTGGGACGTCTGCGCTGCGTGCACTGCAACGGCCTCGGCGGCATAGGCAGCTGAGGAGACCTCGCCGACCACTTGCTGAATCTGCGAATCCTGCGCGTATCTCGGTGCGTTGCCGTGACTGAAGGTTCGAGTACGAGCGGCAACTCGGCGAGAGATCTCGGTCGTCGCGGCCTTGGCAATGCCGGCGAGGGTGGCGAGATGGAACAGTTGGTAGAACGCGGTCTGATATTTGAAACGCGTCGAGAAGTCGAAGATGTTCTCCGGCTGGACAATCGCATTCTCGTAGATCGACGAACCGGAGCCCGTCGTCTGCTGGCCGAACCCGTTCCAGTCGTCGCTGTGCGTGACTCCGGGTTGTCTCGCTTCCACTGCGGCGATCACGAATGCGCCGGTGTCGGTGCGTTGTGAGTACAGGTCGATCCAATCGGCGAAAATGGAACCCGTGCTGTAGAACTTTGCCCCGTTCGCCAGGAAGTGATCGGCGTCGGGCGCCGGTGAGACCTTGGTGTTGGCTTCACCCAGTGCAACGTCGCCGATCTCGGTCCACGCGTTTCCGACCAACTGTCCCTCTGCAAAGCGTCGGAGCCAGGTGTCACGTTCCGGTCCGGGATCGGCGACCAGTCGGTCTTCGACAAATGCGAAGTGTCCGCGTAGTGCCTGCGTGATGTTGGAATCGGCACTCGACAGTTCGACCAACAAGCGGATCAGCTGAGGGATGCTCGCGCCGGACCCACCGTGTGTCGTCGGCACCCGAACGGCGCCGAAGCCTGCTTTCTTGAGTGCATCGATCTGTTGAAAGGGAAGGACATGATCGCGTTCGCGTTCCACGACGCTTTGTGCGATGTCCGCGAAGATCGGACGGAATTTCTCTGCCAACGTTTCGTAGTCGACCTCACTCTTGATCGGATCTGCAGACCGGGAAACGGCATTCGGCGTCAGTGCGGTGGTCATGGGAAGAATGCAAGCTGTAATCACCAGGGGCGTCGATCCTTCATCGCGACCTGATTCGAAGTGTTGTCAGTCCGCGCAAATCTCGGTTCGATGGCCTGCCGGGCAGTCGCAGCGGAATCGAGTGGTCAGTGCGGTTGCTCGAGAAGGTGCTCGACGGTCCATCCACTCCATTCGACCGTTCCCCCGGAACCACAATCATGTCGGAACGGCTGCCCGGGAGGACCGGGCCGGACGACCACGCGAAAGTCTCTCTCCTCCAACCGAAGATCGACGGTCGTGCGTTCTCCGTCGACGCTCTCGGTGATGCTCTCGAGTGCATCCGTTGCGACGATGTCGGTGGCGCGTCGGACGGCGTGCTCGGCGGCCTGAGCGGCCTGCGACAGTGCCGCCCGGCCGCGCAGGTGAGTCACCGCCAGTTCTCCGTTCAAGTACTTCTCGACTGCGTCCGTGGCGGAGTCGCCGTCCAGCCGACTGAAATAGACTGCGGCGGGCCACGCAATCATGTTGGCCGCGAAACGGTCTCCGCCGATGTGACTGCATTCCCACACGTCCGCGATCCCGGCAACGTCCAGTGCCGACACCACCGGACGGCCGAGTTCCGCGCAGCACGCATCCTTTTTTCCATGTGTGCACACTGCGAAGAGTGGTTCCGTGCGGGAGCGGCCGAAGTCGGGTTCCACTCCCGCGGCCATCGATTCGAACGGCAGTACCGACAGATCCTCGTATCGGTCCACCGACCCTTCGCGCATCCACTGGCGGGTGCCGTCCGTCCACGCGAGTACACACGTCGGCGTGAGAACCCGGCGGTTGCGGGTCCGCCGGATCACCACGAGGCGGATACGGCCCTGCGCTGCGTAGATCTTTTCGGTGAGCGCGACGGGGAGAACGTCGTCGGGGGCGGACGCCGGCCAGGGGCCGGGGTGCTCGATCAACACCCACAGATGTGTCGTTCCGGCGCGACCGATCATCGGTTCGCCTGCAGTTGACGACTGCCGTGTACAGGCGTGAGGGCGTCGACTGGTTTGTGGATTGGCGACAAATTCCGAAAGGCACTGCATTGATGCCTTCCCCAGGACACCGTCGCCGTGGCAGGGAAGGGAAGACATGATGAGGCTCCAGTCTCGTAGGTTAGGCTCACCAGACTATTGGATGGTGAATCCTTTGCTCAGCCGTGGTGAATGCCCGTGGCTGTGACGGTCGGAAGCAGTCGGTAACAGGAGTGTTGGGAATGAAACGCAGTAACTCGCGGACGAAGTACGTGCTGGGTGGTTTTGTTCTCGCCGCCGTCGTGGCAACGACAACGGCGTGTGGAAGTGACGACACGACGGATACCGGCAGTCAGTCTGCCGACACCGTGCACGCGGTCACCCACGCCCGCGGAACCACCGACGTCCCGATGGATCCGCAGCGAGTTGTCGTGCTCGAGCCGGTTCAGCTCGACACGTCGGTAGCGCTGGGCGTGATCCCCGTGGGCACCGCGGTACTGAGCGAGACGACCGGTGTTCCCGCGTACCTCGGTGAGGAGGCCGCGGAGATCGAGATGGTCGGCACCGTCGCGGCACCGAACCTCGAGAAGATCGTCGCCCTGAGCCCGGACCTGATCATCGGAACGGAAACACGGCACGGTGATCTGTACGAGCAGCTCGCTGCCATCGCGCCGACCGTCTACATGGCAACCCAGACCGATCCGTGGCAGGACAACGTCCAGTTCGTCGCAGAGGCGTTGAACAAGACCGATCAGGCAGGCGAACTGCTCGGCGACTACACGGCACGCTGCGAGGAAGTGGCCGGCAAGCACAGCACCGAGGGCAAGACCGCTCAGCTCATCCGCCCACGCGACGACGTTCTGACGCTGTACGGGCCCACCTCGTTTGCCGGAAGCACTCTCGAATGCGCGGGACTCACGATTCCGGCACGCGACTGGGAGAACTCGATCTCCGTCGACCTCTCCCCGGAATTCGTCTCCGGAGCCAACGCCGACCTCATCCTGGTGACCTCCGCGAAACCGGCCGATGCAAGCACGATGCCGAAGGCCGTGGCGGACAACGCCGGACTCTTCCCGAACCCGCATCTGGTCGACATGTCCTACTGGATCACCGGCGTCGGACCGCTCGGCGGCCTCACCGTCCTCGACGACCTCGATCGCATTCTCGGAGCGTCGACGTAGCAGCGGACAAGAGTCGCTAAGTTGGAGCCTATGACAACTCCAGTACAGAACATCG
Organism: Rhodococcus sp. IEGM 1306; assembly: GCF_036541985.1. Classification (NCBI taxonomy): domain Bacteria; kingdom Bacillati; phylum Actinomycetota; class Actinomycetes; order Mycobacteriales; family Nocardiaceae; genus Rhodococcus; species Rhodococcus sp. IEGM 1306. The sequence continues at coordinate 123,216 of NZ_JAZHFF010000003.1, read as the reverse complement.
CGATCAACACCCTCGGTGGCGTGCCCACCTCGTTGGGTGAATACGACGGCCGCGCCGTCCTCGTCGTCAACGTGGCATCCAAGTGTGGGCTGACCCCGCAGTACTCGGCGCTCGAGAAGCTGGCCGGCGAGTACGCGGATCGCGGTCTGACCGTGATCGGCATCCCGTGCAACCAGTTCATGGGGCAGGAACCGGGTACCGCCGAAGAGATCGAGACGTTCTGCTCCACCACTTACGGCGTCACGTTCCCGCTTCTCGAGAAGATCGAGGTGAACGGCGAAAACCAGCATCCGCTGTATGCCGAGCTCACCAAGGCGGCCGACGCCGAAGGCACTGCGGGAGACGTTCAGTGGAACTTCGAGAAGTTCCTGATCGGACCGGACGGCACCGTCGTCAACCGCTTCCGTCCGCGGACCGAGCCTGACGCACCCGAGGTCGTCGCCGCGATCGAAGCTGCGCTTCCGAAGAATTAGTAGCTGCGCTTCCGAAGAATTGGTAGCTGCGCTTCCCGAGAACTGGTAGCTGCGCTGAAAACTGCCGCCGGATGATCATCCGGCGGCAGTGTGCTGTTCACCCACAGCTGCCACTATCGGAGTATGTCCGCAGAACTGATCGTGTCGGTATCCGGAATCAGAGACGAGACATGTTATCTCGCTGCCGGATTCGCTGACGAGATGGACGCTCGAGGTGTCCGCCTGTCGCTCCTGGTGGCGCCGCGACTGAAGGACAAATATCGACTGGCCGACGACGCGGTGACGACGGCTTGGCTGCGCGAGCGTCGTGAGCACGGCGACGCCATCGTTCTGCACGGCTACGACCAGGCCGCGACCAAGCGTCGTCGGGCCGAGTTCGCCACTCTGTCGAAGCACGAAGCAAAGCTGCGACTACTCGCTGCGGATCGAGTTCTCGAGCATGCCGGCCTTCGGACCCGGGTGTTCGCGCCGCCGCGCTGGGTGGCGTCGCCCGGTGCCATGTCGGTGTTGCCGGAGACGGGTTTTCGCACGATGGCAGGCCTCGGGGCAGTGCACGATCTGACCCGAGGCACCTTGCAGCGGGGACGGGTTTTCGGTATCGGCGAGGGCTTCAAGGCCGAGCCGTGGTGGTGTCGCGCATTGGTTCTCGGAGCCGGGCGCGCCGCCAAGCGTGGGGGACTGGTCAGATTGTCGATCACGGCCAAGCAGTTGGGAAACGAGGGCCCGAGGCAGGCAGTTCTCGACGCCGTCGACCTTGCACTCTTTCACGAAGCCACCTCGCAGGTGTATCGGTGGAACTCCCCGTCTCAGGAGCTCGGCGCTGCCTGAATTCGGTAGTTGGCAACTATTCGATAGCTACGAAATGGTGTCGTCTGTCCGGGTTGTCCGAGCGGGATAACTCTTCGCGTTTCTCACGTTTCTTGCTGGCAGTAGTGCAGAGTGGGTCAAATTTGCACAAAATGGACGTTGAATTCAAGTGTGGGGTCACCCAACTTCTTCGCTGCTAGAGTGCGTGCAGTTAATCTGCCGCTAGTAGATGGGTTGGGGTTTCACCATGCACGCACGAGTGCTCACCAAGTCGGCCAAAGGTCTTGTCGCTGTGACTGTGGGCGTGGTCGTCTGCGGTGCGGTCGTCCCGACGCTCGCGTCTGCCGCTCCGACCGGCGTGGTCCACACTCTGCCGACGGGAAGTATCGACGGCGGATCGAGTGGATCGAGTGACGGCGTCCGCACCGCGACCGTCGACGACGAAGGCGAGCAACTCACGTTGCGACTCCACAAGATGAATCTGCGGGGACCCGACTTCTCGATGGCTGTGCAAGAAAGCGGCGGCCAGCTTTCCCACGTGGTGATCCCGGCGCCCCGTTCGTACATCGGCAGCGTGGAAGGGCATCCGGACGCAATCGTCTCGGCCATCGTCGACTCCGCTGGAACACTGCGCGGACAGGTGATTTTCGATCGGGGCGCTTCGATCGAGTTCGTCGGATCGGACGTGGTCGGTCGCAGCACAGCGCCGATCGATGCGAAGCCGCAGTGGCCGACCGCCTCCATCGCGACGGCCTCGGCAGCAAACGTCGGCAAGACGGTGAAGCAGTTCGTGGTGGGGTTGGACCTGAGCGGCGAATGGTACTCCGCGCACGGTGAAGGCAGTCCCGCCGTCGCCCTGGACCGGGCCGAGGAATCCATGGCCAGAACCGCTGCGATCTGGATCAGAGACGTCGGAATCCGGCCGATCCTCGGTCGGGTCGTCCTTCGGGCAGATGCCGCCGACGATCCGTATTCGAGCAGTTGTGAAAACCTCGAGCAGTTGGAAGAACTGTGGTCCGATCAAGTCGGGACCAGCGTCGATCAGGCGACTGTCGTGTGCAAATCCGGTGGCGGAAATGCCTATTACTCGAAGTTCGAACTCGATCACAGCTACGCGCACGTCGGTGCCGAGCCCGATGGCACCTTCAGTCGCGTCCTCCGCCACGAGTTGGGCCACAACTTCTATGCCGACGACTATCACGGCGGTGGCGCCGAGGGATCGACCATCATGAACGGCAACGACCTCTCGCGCTTCGACGGCACCGAATTTGCTGCCATCGTCGATGCTGCGGATGTTGCCTCGGCTCGACTCGACGATGTCGGTCGGTACACGGCAAGTCCGATCCCGCCGTACGCCGCACTCGACACCGCGCGGGTCCGCTCAGGTGGCGCGGTCACCGTCGACGCCGTCGCGAATGATCATGACAGCAACGGAGATTCGATCAAGGTGACCGGCGTCGAGGCGACATCACTTCTCGGTGGCACGGTAAAGCTCGAAAACGGTGAAGTTGTGTTCGAGGCCGGAGCGAAGACAGGCACCGACAGGATTCTCTACACACTCACCGACGCAGCCGGCGGGACGAGCACCGGCTGGATCATCGTCGACGTGAGTGCGTGAGAACTGAATCAGGCGACTTCGACGCTCGACTCCTCGCCGAGAACTCGGAACTCGGTGCCGTCGGCAGCCATTTCCGAATAGCGACCGTAGAAAATACCTGTGGCTTCGTCGCGGATGATCGCTTGATGGATGGGAACCGCGACGCGCGGCGCTACCGCACGGAGGTAGTCGATGGCCTCCGAGATCTTGAGCCACGGTGCGGCGGCGGGGAGGGCAAGAACGTCGACCGTCTGTTCGGGGACGAAGAGGGAATCGCCGGGGTGCATGAACTGCGCCGGGTTGCTCGCGTCGCCGAGGAGGAACGCGGTGTTGTCGATCATCGGTAGGTCCGGATGGATGATCGCGTGCTCTCCGCCCGCTCCGGTCACCTCGACGTCACCGATGCTGAACCGGTCGCCCGGGCGGACTCCGGTCCAGCGTCCACCGAGCTTTTCCGCCGTCTGCGGATCGCTGTAGAGCACGGCGTCGGGGTTGGCTTCGGCCAGTTCGGGCAGGCGCGCGGGGTCGGCATGATCGGGGTGTTGATGTGTCACGAGGATGGCGTCGAGGCCGGTGATGCCTTCGAACCCGTGCGAGAAGTTGCCGGGATCGAAGAGGATCTTCGATCCGTTCAACTCCACGAGAACACAGGAATGGCCAAAATGTGTCAGTCGCATGATTTCGAGTATGCGCCGCCCTGAAGGGACTCGCAGGCGGCTCTCGCGGGTGTTGGCCGTCACGCCCCGATCACTCGATGCGAACCATCTCGGGTACGCCCGGTAAACTGGCCATCACCCGAGCGTTTCACTCCGGGTTCGCGCACTAGTACCGAGGAGCAGCACGTGGCCCGTGTCGTCGTCGAAGTCATGCCCAAGGCCGAGATTCTCGACCCCCAGGGACAGGCAATTGTCGGGGCACTGTCTCGCCTGGGCTTTGCAGGAGTATCCGATGTCCGTCAGGGCAAGCGGTTCGAGTTGGAGATCGACGGCAGTGTCGAAGACGCCGAACTCGAGAAGATCGCCGAAGGCCTGCTGGCCAACACGGTGATCGAGGATTGGACCGTCAGGCGAGTCGAGGCATGAGCGCACGTATCGGGGTAATCACGTTCCCGGGCACGCTCGACGACATCGACGCAGCCCGGGCTGTGAACCTGGCCGGCGGTGAAGCTGTCGAACTCTGGCACGGCGACGCAGACCTCAAGGGTGTCGACGCGGTTGTCGTTCCCGGTGGATTCTCCTACGGCGACTACCTTCGCTGCGGCGCAATCGCACGTTTTGCTCCCGCGATGGGCAAGGTTGTCGAAGCAGCCAAGGGCGGCATGCCGGTCCTGGGCATCTGCAACGGTTTCCAGATCCTCTGCGAGGCAGGTTTGCTCCCCGGTGCCCTGACCCGTAACCAGGGTCTGCACTTCATCTGCCGCGACGAGTGGTTGACGGTCGAAGCCAACAACACGGCGTGGTCCTCACGCTACGAGGCCGGCGCCCAGATCCTCATCCCCCTCAAGTCGGGTGAAGGTCGCTTCCAGGCGTCCGAGAAGGTTCTCGACGAACTCGAGGGCGAAGGCCGCGTCGTCTTCCGTTACTCGGAGGAGAACCCCAACGGTTCGCAGCGTCGCATCGCCGGCATCTCTTCGGCCAACGGCCGCGTCGTCGGTTTGATGCCGCACCCCGAGCACGCCACCGAGGCTCTCACCGGTCCCAGTGACGACGGATTGGGCTTGTTCTACTCGGCACTCGACGCGATCGTCACTGCCTGATCGCCTGCTGATTTTCACCACTGAACGCCGACCGGAAATCCGGTCGGCGTTCAGTCGTACGTGGGCCCGGTAACCAGGGCTACTGGCTGTAGGAACTGAGGAAGTTGCCGAGTCGCTCGAGAGCGGTCGAGAGATCGTCGGTGTTGGGTAGAGTCACCAACCGGAAGTGATCGGGTTCGATCCAATTGAATGCGCGACCGTGGCTGACCAGGATCTTCTCCGACTCCAGTAGATCGAGAACGAACCTCTCGTCGTCGACGATGCCGAACTTGTCGACGTCGAGCTTGGGGAACAGGTACAGCGCCCCGTCGGCCTGTTGGCAACTGATTCCGTCGATGCTGTTGAGCGTGCTGTGCGCGAGATCGCGCTGCGCTGTCAGCCGGCCTTGTGGAAGCAACAGGTCCTCGATGGACTGGCGCCCGCCGAGTGCGGTCTGGATCGCGTGCTGCGCCGGAACGTTGGCACACATTCGCATGTTGGCCAGCAGTTTGATGCCTTCGATGAAACTCGACGCCCGCTCCAGTGGTCCGGTGATTGCCAGCCATCCTGCTCGGAACCCGCAGACGCGGTAGGCCTTGGACAGCCCCGAGTACGTCAGACACAGGACGTCTCGCCCTGTCATCGACGCAAGGTTTGTCATGGATCGGCCGTCGTAGACGATCTTTTCGTAGATTTCGTCGGCGAAGAGCATCAGATCGTGTCTGCGCGCGATGTCCACGAAGCGTTGCAGCACCTCCGTCGAGTAGACGGCGCCCGTCGGATTGTTGGGATTGATGACGACAATCCCTCGGGTACGGGGAGAGATCCGAGCCTCCAGATCGTCGAAGTCCGGTGCCCAGCCCTGGCTTTCATCGGTGAGGTAGTGGACCGGCGTGCCGCCGGCAAGTGAAACCGAAGCCGTCCACAAGGGGTAATCGGGAGCGGGAATCAGGATCTCGTCCTCGGGATTGCAGAGCGCCTGCATCGTCAGCGTGATCAGTTCGGAGACGCCGTTTCCGAGATAGATCTCGTCGACGGTGACATCGGTGATACCCCGCGTCTGGTAGTACTGCACCACCGCGGTGCGCGCCGAATACAGTCCGCGAGAATCGCAATATCCCTGCGCGGTAGGGAGATTGCGGATCATGGCCATCATGATTTCGTCCGGAGCTTCGAATCCGAAGGGGGCCGGATTGCCGACGTTGAGTCGCAGGATCGTGTGTCCTTGATCCTCGAGTTCTTCGGTCTTGTCGAGAATTCGCCCTCTGATGTCGTACCTGACATTCTCGAGCTTGCGGGCCTGATCGATGGGTGTGTTCACGCGGTTACGTACCTCTTCCGGTTCGGTTGGGCGAGTTGTGTTTCAGATGAGAAGGGCGCCTCAGTGTTCAGCTCTGGAAATGGACATTGATTCGCGATAGCGCTAGCGTCGGCGGGAGAGTAGCGCTACTATGTTTCGACATGTCCAATGATAGCAGTTCGAGGATCGTCGCAGCCTTGCGTGAATGGATCGCGACGGCTCCTCCCGGCGCGAAGCTTCCGTCCACTCGGTCGCTCGTGAGCCTGCACGGGGCCAGTCCCGTCACCGTGCAGAAGGCGCTGCGAACGCTGGTATCTCAGGGAGTCGTAGAGGCTCGACCCGGAGTGGGAACCTTCGTACGCGCTGCGCGCGTCGTGCGACCCAACGATTACGGGTGGCAGACAGCGGCGCTCGGATCGCCGAATCATCGGCTGCAACTGCCTATTGCGCTGCAGTCCACCTCCAACGACGTGATCGCGCTGCATTCCGGCTATCCGGCCCGAGAGCTGTTGCCGGAAGGTCTGGTTCGTGCAGCCTTCACCAGGGCGACGCGAACCGACGCCGTGTTCAATCGACCCCTCGCTGCCGGGCTTCCAGAACTGCAGTCCTGGTTTGCCTCCGAATTGGGTTCCGCCACTCCTGCCGGGATCACTCCGCCGGGGCCGAACGACGTGGTTGTACTTCCCGGCAGTCAGGGTGGGCTTGCGACGTCCTTCCGTGCGTTGGTGGGGGAGGGGCGGCCGTTGCTCATGGAATCGCCGACCTACTGGGGTGCGATCCTGGCTGCCGCGCAGGCTGGAGTCACGGTCATTCCGATCTCCAGCGGCGCCAACGGTCCTGATCCTGAAGAGCTTTCGCGTGCATTCGAACAGACCGGTGCCCGTGCGTTCTATGCACAACCGAGCTTCGCGAGTCCGACGGGAGCGCTGTGGTCGCCGTCGTTGGCTGACAAGGTTCTCGATACCGTCCGTCGGCACGGCGCGTTCCTCATCGAGGACAGTTCGGCGCTCGACTTCGGAATCACCGCAGATCCCAGCCCCATCGCTGCTCGCGACGACAGTGGACACGTCGTCTACCTTCGTGCACTGACCAAGAGCGTCTCGCCGTCGGTGCGAGTTGCCGGATTGATCGCCCGAGGCCCGGCCTACGAGCGAATTCTTGCTGATACACAGGCAGATTCGATGTATGTCAGTGGGATGCTGCAAGCGGTAGCACTCGACGTCGTGACCCAGCCGGCCTGGCGCACGCACTTGCGCAGGCTTCGTCACCAACTCGAGGCCAGACGCGATCTCCTCGTGTCGAGTTTGCGCGAACATGCGCCGGACGCTCACCTCGACGCCGTACCGCAAGGCGGACTCAACCTCTGGCTGCGGCTCCCGGACACCACGAATCTCGAACGCGTGGTGCAGGACTGCCGGTCGGCCGGCGTCATCGTCGGGGCCGGCGACGATTGGTTCCCGGCGGAACCGACCGGAAAGTTCTTGCGGCTCAACTACGCCGGACCGAACCCGGGTGAGTTCCCCGACGCTGCCCGCATCATCGGCCGAGCAATCACACAACATATGTAGAACTTCACCTCGCTGGTGGTTGACCTGAACTTCCGTTGAGGTTTTATCGTCGTATCCATGAACGAACAAGCGATGCAGCCACCGGCCAATCAGCCGATCGGATTCTGGACCGCGCGTGCCGGTGAGGCGATTCGTGCGCGCACGAGGGGAGCGCTGGAAGCGGTCGGCGTCACCCAGCCGCAATGGTGGGTCCTGCACCAACTTTCGCTGCACCCTGAAGGGATGAAGCGAGCTGCCCTCCTCCGCACGATCGGTCCCAACGAATCAACTGACGTGGTCGACGCGGCCGTCGACTCTGCCCTCGATCTGGGGTGGGCGCGTGAAGACGGGGCTGTCCTTCTCCCCACTGATGCGGGCTCCCAGCAGTTCGAACGCGCCTCGCGGGTACAGCAGATGCTGCAGGAAGAGCGGATGCAGGGAATCAGCGAAGAAGAGTTCGTCACCACCATCACGGTTCTGCAGCGAACCATCAAGAACGTGGGCGGCGACGCCTGGCACTGGTAGCCGCCACTACCGCCGCCCGCTGCCGGGTAGGACGGCTTCGATCAACTCGACGGCACGGGACACACCGCCCGCCGCTGCGAGCTCTTTTGCCAACTCTGTACTGCGTCGTCGGAACTCGTCCGAGCTCACCCGAGCCAACGCCTCACGAAGCTCTGCTGCCGTGACGGTAGCGCTGTCGACGCGTACTGCGACACCGGCGTCGACCAGCGAGTCGGCGTTGCCGAACTGATCGACGGCTTGCGGCACCGCGATCATGGGTGTGCCGGTCACGAGCCCCTCGCTGGATCCGCCCATACCCGCGTGGGTCACGAACGCGTCGGCCTGCTGCAGAATCGCGAACTGCGGTACCCATCGGTGTATTTCGACGTTGTCGGGCACTGGTCCGAGATCTGAGATCTGCACCTGCTTTCCGATCTGGAGGACGACGTGCCAGCCGTCCAGCTCGCCGAAAGCCTCGACGCAGGTGCGGTAGAAATCCGGATGATCGGTGAAGGCTGAACCCAACGAAATCAACAGAAGTTTGCGGTCCGGATCCGGGTTCACCCAGGGTTGACTGCTCGGTTCGAGTGCTGGGCCGACAAACGTGTACACGTCACGGTTCACGCGATCGGCGTTGGGCTGCATCGATTCTGCGATCAGAACGATCGCACGCGGTGGGCGTCCGGTGAACTCGCGCGGGTCGACCTCGACGCCTTCGCTGCGGAAGAACCGGGCCTCCCGATCGAGCAGGTCGACGCCTCTCGGGTCGGAGCGAATCTCGTCGTACATCGGTGCGGCGTCGGCTTCGTAACCGTCCCAGGCAACGTACGTCGGCGACAGCTGGATGATGGGAACGTTCCACTGCTGAGCCAGTATTCGCGCTGGAACTCCCGCGATGTCGTAGAGGAAGAGGTCGGGACGGTCGTCGTCGTAGATTCGGCGCAGCTGCGGCAGCATCGACTCGTAGTCGTCCTGGAAAATCGTCAACTGATCGATCAGATCCCCGTCCCAACTCTTCTCCGGTTCGGCGCCGTCAGGAGAAGGAACGAGGCTGGGCAATGTGGAGACGTACGGTGCGAATACGGCCCCGGTCGCCTCGATGACCTCACGCATCGACTCGTCGTTGGCGTAGGTGACGCGGTGACCGGCGGCGACGAGACGCGCGATGATCGCCAGGCTCGGATTGACGTGGCCAGGTGCCGGAATGCTCACCATGGCGATATGTCTGCGGGTCATCGATCACTCCTGCCGTCTGACTGTTGTCGAACGACAACTGTTCTGGAACAACTCCGGATACCGGACCGAGACTATCCACCAGGATAGGTAACGGCATCTGATTTATTGTCGGGGAAGTACCGTGCACTCTCGAGTAGGACTACGCATCCGAGTGCCGGGATGGGCGAGCAGACTTCGAAGCATGAGCACACCGACAACACCTTCGAAGACCACTGCAGCCTTCTATCTTCAGGCCGGAATAGCCTTTGCCGTCAGTTTTGTCGGCACCCTCCTCGGAATTGCGTATCTTCCGATCGATGCGTGGCAACGCGGATTTCTCGGAATGTCCTTGCTGTTCCTGGTCACCAGTACGTTCACGTTGGCCAAGGTGATTCGTGATCAGCAGGAAGCGTCGACAGTCAGGGTTCGAGTGGACGAAGCTCGACTCGAGAAGTTGATCGCCGAGCACGATCCGTTCAAAGCGGCAGCCTGAAACCTGTCGGCAAGGTGAGGATCAGCGTGCTGCCGGGAGGTTGTTCGTTTCGGAGCGCCACCAGATCGCCACCGTGTGCGAGCGCGAGGCTACGCGCAATCGTGAGCCCCAAACCGGAACCGTCGGATCGATCACCGCGATGGAAACGGTCGAAGACTGATTCGAGTTCGTCTGTGGGAATTCCGTCACCGGTGTCGGTGACGGACACCGAGAGGTGCTCGCCTTCCCGCGCGAGTGTCACCGTCACCGAACCTCCGCTGGGAGTGTGCCGCAACGCGTTTTCGAGCAGGTTGGCGAGGATCTGGTCGATTCGTTGGCGATCGACCTCGGCCGTGATCGGTTGCGGAGGTAGCGCGGTCGTCAATTCGACTCCACGATCGGCGTAACGCGGCGCCGCTGCTGCCGTTGCGCTGCAAACGATGTCGTCGATATTCTCATCCCGGCGATCGAGTTCGAGAGCGTGTTCGTCGGCAGCGGAGACGTCCGCCAGATCACAAGAGAGCCGACGCAGTCTTTCGAGTTGATCGCGCATGACCGACCACGAAGAGGAGTCCGCGGGTAGGACGCCATCCTCGATGCCGTCCACGTACGCAGCCAAAGTCGATACCGGAGTGCGTAATTCGTGGGCAAGATCGGCAAGCAGGCGTTTGCGGACCCGATCCGAATGATCAAGGCGTGCCGCCATGTCGGCAAAGGCAGTTTCGAGACGCGTGAAATCGGCATCTACGCCGGACCGGCCGATAGTCACGTCGAAGTTCCCGTCGGCGACGCTTTGCGCCGCCTCCGCCAGCGTTGAGATCGGGGCGGTGATGCGTCGGACGATGTAGACCGCGGCGATGCCGGCGCCCACCAGTGCGACTGCAATCCCGCACAACAGAGCGATGGTCATCGTCTGAGCGAAAGCTTCTTCGGTGTGGGTACGGACGTTCGAGTCTTCGATGCCGGCCATCATGAGGTGGTTGTGAAAGAGCGGGGCAGCGACGGCAATGGCGACTGCGGCGATGGCGAGGCAGGAGACGAACAGAACGACAAGCTGCGCGAGCAGCAGTTTTCCGCGTAACCCGAGTTTGTTCATGACGACCGCGTTCATGACGACCTCAGGGAGTATCCGACGCCCCTGACGGTCCTGATGAACCGAGGATCGGTCGCGTCGTCGCCGAGTTTGCGGCGTAACGCACGGACATGGACGTCGACGATGTGCTGGTCCCCGAACCAGGACGACCCCCACACCGAGGTGATGATCTCGGCCCGACTCCAGACAGCGTCGGGTCGGGATGCGAGTGCGGACAACAGAGTGAACTCGGTGGGAGTGAGATCGACCAGGGCGTCGTCCACACGAACCGTGCGGGACAGGACGTCGATGTCGAGTCCGGGAGGCGTTGGCAGTACTTTCGGCAGCAAGCTCGACGCGCGTGGCCGTCTGAGCAGTGCTTTCACTCGCGCAACCAACTCGCGGGGGCCGAAGGGTTTGACCACGTAGTCGTCTGCGCCGGCTGCCAGCCCGGTTACCTTGTCCGACTCGTCACCGCGGGCGGAGAGCATCAGGACATACACGTCGGAAAACGTGCGGATCCGCCGGCAGACTTCCAGACCGTCGAAGCCCGGAAGCATCAGGTCGAGCACGATCAGTGCGGGCTCGAAGTCGCGCACCGAACGTACTGCGCTCGGCCCGTCGTGGGCGAGGCGCACGGTGAATCCCTCGCGTGTCAGATAATTGGCGACAACCTTCGCAAGGGCAGTCTCGTCGTCGACGACAAGAACACGCCCCGGTTCCTCACCAGGTCGTAGTTCGGCGCTCATCGAACCGAGGTTAGTCGACTGCGTGTCTGCATTTCTGTCGCGAGGTGATTTCCGTTCGACTGTGAAGATTCGATGAAGGAAGCCTGTTTGGGCCGGTTATCGGGCTTCGAGGCGGATTTCCGCCGGTAACGTGGCAACTGTGCATTTGCAGCACTGTCGTCAAATCAATTGTGGTGCAGTGCATATCGAACAGAATCAACTCTCGGGAGTGAAAACATGTCTTTGACGGTCAGGAAGAGCGCCACGCGGTTCGTTCCGGTTGTGGCAGCGGCAGCACTGTTGATTGCCGGATGCTCGGACAACTCCGGGGAGAGTGTCAACCATTCTTCCGAAACAACCAGCGTCGCAGCACAGTCGGAGATTCCCGCGGGTGTCAATGCCGCCGACATCGAGTTTCTCGAAGGGATGTACCCGCATCACGCGCAGGCATTGGACATGGCCAGAATGGTCGACGGTCGAACCGACAATCCGGAACTTCTCTCGCTTGCAGCGCAGATAGAGGCAGCGCAAGGCCCGGAAATGGCTCAGATGACCGAATTCCTGACGAAGTGGGGACGCCCCGATCCTTCGTCGAGTTCGATGGAGGGCATGGATGATTCGGCGCATGCGGGACACGGCGTCGGGATGGCCGAGATGCCGGGCATGATGTCGGCCGACGACATGGCCGCCCTCACCGACGCCAGTGGCGCGGAGTTCGACAAGTTGTGGTTGACGATGATGATCGAGCACCACAAGGGTGCCATCACCATGTCCCAGACCGAGCTCGACAACGGGCTCGATCCATCGGCGGAGAAGATGGCAGAAGCTATCATCGCCGGTCAGCAGGCGGAAATCACTCAGATGGAAGCGATGTTGAAGGGGAGTTGAGCGATTGACGTTGGCCGCGTGACCTTGCTCGGTGGCTGAGCCGGGCATACGTTCGAGGCTGATGGCTTGACCGCTGCAGTGCCGGAATCACACGCGAGGGGATGACCGCCACATGGATCACAGTCAGATGGACCATAGCGAGATGGACCACAGCCAGATGAACCACAGTCAGATGGAGCATGGGGCCCACGGTGGTCACGGGGATCACGTCGCACAGTTCCGGACGTTGTTCGCAGTCATGCTGGTAATCGCAGTTCCGGTTGTTGCGGCAGATGCGATGTTCGCTGATCTGGTCGGGTACACCCTTCCGGAAAACTCTCTGGTGGAATGGATCTCGCCGGTACTCGGCACGGTGATGTACTTCTGGGGCGGCAAGCCGTTCCTCACCGGCGCTGTCGCCGAAATACGTTCTCGGCAACCCGGAATGATGCTTCTGATCGCACTTGCCATCACCGTTGCCTTCTTCGCGTCTTGGGCTGCAAGTCTGCACTGGGTGGATCACACTCTTGATTTCTGGTGGGAGCTCGCGCTCCTGATCGTGATCATGTTGTTGGGTCACTGGATCGAGATGCGTTCGCTCAGTCAGACTTCGAGCGCCTTGGACTCTCTTGCCGCTTTGCTTCCCGACGAGGCCGAACGGGTGGTGGGGGAGTCGGTGGAAACCGTGCCCACCGCAGCTCTGGCTACCGGCGACCTGGTGATAGTTCGTCCCGGCGCCCGAGTTCCCTCGGACGGAACGGTCGTCGAGGGAAGCGCCGACATGGACGAATCCATGATCACGGGCGAGTCGAAGACCGTCCGCCGGACTGTCGGAGATCAGGTGGTGGCCGGCACCGTAGCCACCGACTCGGCACTTCGGCTTCGAGTCACCGCTGTGGGAGAAGACACCGCGCTCGCCGGTATCCGGCGCCTGGTCGAACAGGCCCAGAACTCGTCGAGTCGTGCTCAGGTGTTGGCGGACAAGGCCGCTGCTCTGCTGTTCTGGTACGCACTGGGCGCGGCAGTGCTGACCGCGATCGCCTGGAGTATCTGGGGCACACCCGAGAGCGCAGTCACCCGGACGATCACCGTTCTGGTGATCGCCTGCCCGCACGCGCTCGGGTTGGCGATTCCGCTGGTCGTCTCCATCGCGACGGAACGGGCAGCTCGGGCTGGGATTCTGATCACCGACCGCATGGCCCTCGAGGCGATGCGCAACGTAGACACCGTTCTCTTCGACAAGACCGGCACTCTCACCAAGGGGGAGCCCGCAGTGGTCGGCGTACGCGGTGTCGACGGGTATTCCGATGATGACGTGCTCAGCGCGGCAGCTGCCGTCGAGTTCGACAGCGAACATCCACTCGGCCGCGCCGTCGTCGCAGCGGCGCGGGAGTTGTCGCTCGACTTCACTTCGGGTTCCGACTTTCAGGCGCACAACGGGATCGGGGTTGCTGCGAACGTCGCCGGTGCACGCGTCGGTGTCGGCGGACCGGGGATGTTGAGATCGGTCGGGGCCACAGCGATCCCGGGGACCGAAGAGTGGCTGAGTGACGGGTCGACCGTCCTGCATGTAGTGCGTGACGAGAAGGTGATCGGTGCATTGGCATTGGCCGACGAGATTCGCCCGGAATCTGCATTGGCCGTCGACGCCCTCCACGCTCGCGGTGTGCGCGTGGCCATGGTCACCGGAGACGCGGAGGCCGTGGCCCATTCGGTGGCTCGCAGGCTCGGGATCGACGAAGTTTTCGCCGAGGTGCTTCCGCAGGACAAGGGAGCACAGGTATCTCGCCTTCAGGCTGCGGGCCACCGCGTGGCGATGGTCGGTGACGGGGTCAACGATGCGCCGGCACTTGCCCAGGCGGATGTGGGTATCGCGATCGGTGCCGGAACCGACGTGGCGATAGCGTCGGCGGGAGTTGTTCTGGCCAGCGATGATCCGCGTTCGGTGAGCTCGGTCATCGAGCTGTCCCGCGCCACCTACCGGAAGATGGTTCAGAACCTCTGGTGGGCAGCGGGATACAACGCGATCTCGGTTCCCCTCGCTGCGGGAGTACTGGCGCCCGTCGGGTTCGTGCTGCCGATGGAGGTCGGAGCAATCCTGATGTCGGTGTCCACTGTGGTCGTTGCCGCGAATGCTCAGTTGCTGCGCCGCTTGGACTTGCGGCAACCACCGGTGACCGCGCTCGAGTCGAGAGTGCTCACACCGCAGTAGTGAGCGGATGAAGGCGGACTACTGTCGGCTCAGGAACGGAATGAGCGCACGCAGCACAGCTTCGGAGTCCGCGACCGCGCTCGCGTGATCAGCCCCCTCGATCACGGCCAAAGCACTGTCCGGAATCATGGACTCCAGATGCTCGGTATCCGGCAGGCGCTCGCGATCTCTCGATCCGACGAACAACAAAGTCGGCGTGGCGATCCGGCGAAGCACGGCGTCGTCGATGCCCTGCTCCTTCTCCGCACGCCGCATGTAAGCCGCGAGTGCGAGGGGATCGTTGATTCGAAAGGCAGTCGCGGTCTGAGGATCCACCGGTTTGCCGCGTCTCGCGCCCCAACCGGTCAGAAATCCTTCGATACCGCCGCTTTCGAGTGCGTCGATGCAGCCTGGGAAGAACAATGCGTCGAACGCGCCCGTCATCGCTCGGCTACTACCGCCCCCGACGGTCAGCGATCGCACCCGTTCGGAGTGCTCGACAGTCAGCGACATCACCGAGCGCCCGCCGAACGAGTATCCGAGGACGTGAGCCGGTTCGAACGGAGACTCCGTGTCGAGGATCTCCAGGAGATCGCCGACCACCAGATCCATTGCATACGAATCGAAGTCGTGTGGTTTGTCGCTGCGTCCGTGACCCCGCATGTCGACGAGAATCAGACGATACTGTTCCTGGAGCGCCTTGACGTACCCGAAGCCACGCCAGATGGAGCGAGACAACGCAGTGCCGTGCACCATCAACAGGGGTGGGCCGTCGCCCACGATCTGATAGGTGATCCGCGCACCGTCCACCGGATTTCTCACATCGTGCAACACCCGTCCAGTATGGGTGCCAGTTACTACGCACGTGAACTCGAGTAGCCGACCGGAGCCATTTCGACGGATGCCGGGAACTTTCACGAACAGTCGAGCAATCAACTCGGCTTCCCTCAGAGCTACCGGTCACCGCCCGGCCGGTCAGCACCCACTGTGCCAAGCAGTGCATCGGTGACGGGGTCTGCCGTGCTGACGCCTGCGGCTATGCCCCGAAGCAGAGCCTCGAAATCAGCGGCAACGACGGTGACCTCCTCGAACTCCGGCTCTCCCCCACGGACGACCTGACCGTCCGGAGCGAGCGCCAAGTACTCGTACCCATTGCGTACAGACAGCAGAACCGGGAGGTGAGCGGACCAGAAGGCGTTGATCGCCGCGCGCTCAGCCGGCCCGGAAGCGACCGCCAGGCTCTCGTGCCGGAACGCATTCCAGGGAAACGCCTCATCGCTGATACCAACTCCACCGGCATAGTTCTCCGCCGAGAGAAACCACACCTGGTCGTCTGAACTGGCAAGTACGGAGAACGAGCTCGCCCACACGACGAGTTGATCACAAACGCCGACCAGAGGTTGCGGAACTGGGGCAGAGGCCGATCGAGTAGGTTCTTCGCGAACCCAACCTGCAATCGACAGGGCGGCGGTTGCGTCGAGGTGAAGGCACATCGCCCCACAGTAAGGCCGGACCGTCTTGCGCCGCTAGCGTCAACCGTCGGCCTACTCGGGATCGACGTCCTGAATACCATTCTCGTCCATGCTGATCCACCGCGTTATGCCGATGTCGCGCAGGAACGGCAGATCGTGACTCACCACCACCATGGCACCGTGGAAATCGGAAAGTGCCTGCGTGAGATGGGCGAGACTCGGTAGGTCCAGATTGTTGGTCGGCTCGTCGAGAAGAAGCAGCTGAGGCGCGGGTTCGGCCAGAAGGATCGTCGCCAACGCGGCGCGCAATCGTTCACCGCCGGAGAGCGCCGATGCCAAGACGTCGGAATCCGTTCCCCGGAAAAGGAACCGTGCCAACTGCCCACGAATTTCCTCGGCCGTTGCGTGTGGCGCAGCCAATGCGACGTTGTCCGCCACCGAGAGATCCTCGTCGAACACGTCGAGACGTTGGGGGAGCGCACGAGAGGCTACGAACGGAGTCGACGCAGCGAGTGCATCGAGCAACGTCGTCTTGCCGATTCCGTTGCGTCCCATTATTGCAATCCGCTCCGGCCCGGTGATCTGGAGCGATACCACTTGGCCGCTCCGCAACGTCACCTCGTCGAGCCGCGCAACCTGCTGCCCCGGATGAACCTCTGTAGCAGGAAGGTCCAGGCGGATCTCGCGATCGTCTCGAAGGAGTTCCTCTGCCTCCGACAGGGCAGACTTGGCCTCGTCCACCTTCCCGATATGGTTGAGGGCCAGCTTTCCGGCCGAAACTTGGGCTTGGCGTTTTCGTTCCTGCGCGATAATCAGTGGCACCCGCTTGTTCTCGAACATCTTCTGCCCATAGCGCTTACGTCGGTCCAGTTTTGTTCGAGCGTCGATCAGCTCGCGGCTCTGCTTCGCCAGATCGGCCTTGGCGTCGCGAACGGTGGCGAGTGCGTTTTCCTGCTCAGCGGTCACGACCTCCTGGTAGTGCGAGTAGTTGCCGCCGAACACGCGTAGATCCCCCCGACGTAGTTCGACCGTGTACTCCGCGGTGTCGAGCAGTTCCCGGTCGTGACTGACGATCAGTACGGTTCCCGGAAACTGTTGGACTGCAGCATGAACTCGTGATCGAGCGTCGCGGTCCAGGTTGTTGGTCGGCTCGTCGAGGAGCAGCACCTGCGGATTCTTCAGCAGCGTTGCGGTCAGGCCGAGTAGGACGGTCTCTCCGCCGGAGAGGGTGCCGACGGTTCGGCTCAGTGCCGCCGTATCCGGAACTACCTTCGCGAGGCCGAGTCGATGCAAGGTGGAGAGAGCGCTCTCCTCGATATCCCAGTTGTTGTCCACGAGTGCAAAATCGGACTCGGATCCGTCACCGGTTTCGATGCGGTGCAATGCGTTTCGTAGTTCGTGGATATCGAGGATGTCATCCACCCGAACACTCGGATCGAGTGTGATGTCCTGACGGAGGTAGCCGACCTCGCCGGAAGCGGTCACGGATCCGGATTCCGGTGAGAGCTCTCCTGCGATCAATCGCAGCAGAGTCGATTTTCCCGATCCATTGAGTCCCACGAGACCGACACGGCCACTGGGGAATACAAAGTTGGTGCGGGAAAAGACTGATTCGCCGTCCGGCCAGGTGAAAGTGAGATCCGAGAGCGACAGAGAAGAATGGGATTGGGTCATGAGTACTCCAGAGGGTGCTTGGACTGTGCGCCCGGCTCAGCAACTGCTGATGGGTGCGAGTGCCTTCGCGTAATGAACCTCTAGAGGAGCAACGGCCCGTTTCCTGTTCTGTCGGGAATGATTCGTGTTTCAGGTTAGAGCACTCGAACGATCCCGCGCAATCGAATTATTCTGTGCTGTCGGTCTCGTCGGTGTTCGGTGCTCAGATTCTTCGGGCCTTCAGATTTTCGGACCCTCGGATCTCAGATCGTCGACCTTCGACATCGCTTCTCGTAGCTCGGTGAGCCACTGTTCGCTGTGCTTGCCCGCCAACCGGACTGTCCACATGAGTGCATCCGCTCGCGAGCGAGCAACTCCCGCGTCCACCAAGGTGTCGAGAACCTTGCGTTCGGGCTGACGTAGTCGTGTCATCACCGGAACTGCGAGATGTGTGAACAGGACGGTCTTTTCGTCCAGGCGTACACCCCAGGCGACCTTGCGTCCGTAGCGAGCCTCGGCCTCGTCAGCTATGCGCATCCGATCGGCGCGCGTGGTTTCGCGAAAGCGTGAGATCCTTCCGTCCGCGGCGGCCTCGCCACCGTCGACTGCGGGGAGTTCACCGATCACGACGATTTCTTCGCGGTCGACCTGGACGTCGGCGCTGCCGGTGAACCAGTCATCTGGAAGTCGACCGGCAAACCAGTCGGACGCATCACTCGCGTCGGGAACCGATGCCTGTTGCCAACCTCCGGGTCGGCCGAACCTGCGGTCGCCGGAGCCTTGTGAGTTCTTCATGGCGTTCTCCTCGGAAAGCTGGTGGAGCCCTGATGTGCGTTTATTGCACTGATTACATGATTACACCGATAGTCGAACCGGCGCCACAAATTCGGGCATGATCGGAGTCGTGCGCCTTCCACACGCTCGTCAGAGCTTCCGAACTTTCCGTCGTCCCATGGCTGCCGTGGCACTGGGGGCATTGGCCGCAGGATCGGTGGTTTCCTGCAGTTCTGGCCCTGACCAGCCGAAATCAGTGGCAGAGGAGTTCGCCTCCGCGCTCACGTCGGATGACGTGCAAGCGGCGGCAGCCCTGACCACCGATCCGGCGGCGGCGTCGACTGCGATTTCGGCTCTGATCGAGGGGCTGGGCAAGGACGAGGGAACATTCACCGTTTCCGACGCCGCCGAGTCCGGCGATTCTGCGGGGACGTTCACGCTCGACGCGGCGTGGAAGTTCGGTGAGGGGCAGGACTGGAACTACTCGACGCAGGGAAACGCGTCGAAAAGCGGCGACAACTGGCTGATCCAGTGGGATCCGGCGCTGCTCGCCCCGGACCTGACCTCCTCGACGACGCTGCGCTACACGCCCACGACAGGTGCTCCGCCGTCGGTGCTGGACGCGGCGGGCCAGCCGATCATGGAGCAGCAGGTGGTGACGCTGGTCAATCTCGATTCCGCTGCGGTTCCACCGGTGGACACGGCAGCGGTGGCGGCCCTGCTCTCGCCTGTCGCTCCGACGATCACGGCGGCATCACTGAGCGGCGATCTTGCGTCGGCAAGCGGGAAGCCGGTCACCGCAATCACTTTGCGTGCCGAGGATCTTGCACCGATCGAGGAGCGGTTGGCGGCAATTCCTGGAGTGAGCTTGGCGCCGCAGGCTCGGTTGCTCTCGGTGGACAAGACTTTGGCGTCGCCGACATTCAGTGGGTTGTCCGATCTGTGGCAGGAGGGGCAGGACAAGTCCGCAGGCTGGGCGGTGCAGCAGGTGAAGCAGAACGGAACCGTCACCACCGTCGCCGGCCAAGACGGGCCGGTTGCTCCGAACATCGCGACAACCATCGACCGACCGCTGCAACTCGCGGCCGAGAACGCGCTCGCCGGGGTTACGCAACAGGCGGCGATCGTTGCGCTGCAGCCGTCGACCGGAGCGGTGTTGGCGGTGGCCCAGAACGCCCCCGCCGACGCACAGGGCCCGATCGCGTTGACCGGCCTGTACCCGCCGGGTTCGACGTTCAAGACGGTGACGACGTCCGCGGCCCTGCAAGCCGGCGTCGCTACACCGGACACCGTTCTGGCGTGCCCGGGTACCGAGAACATCGAGGGCCGTCAGATCCCCAATGACGACGAGTTCGACCTCGGATCGGTTCCGCTGCATACCGCGTTCGCGAAGTCGTGCAACACCACCATGGCCAGGATGGCCGTCGGTCTGCCTGCCGATGCTCTGCACAAAGCGGCGCTGCAGTTCGGGCTCGGCGTCGACTACGTCACCCCCGGCCTCACGACGGTGACGGGCAACGTCCCTGACGCGAACACGCCCGCCGAACGTGTCGAGAGTGCGATCGGACAGGGCACCGTGACCGCCACGCCTTTCGGGATGGCTCTGGTGGCGGCCTCGATCGCCAACGGAACGACACCCGCGCCGATGTTGGTCAAGGGACAGGCCGGTGTCGCGGATCAGACGGTGGCCCCTGCTCCCGCGGAGGTGACCGAACAGTTGCGGGTGATGATGCGCGAGACCGTCACAGGCGGTACTGCAACGTCGTTGCAGGACATTCCGGGGCTTCTGGGCAAGACCGGTACGGCCGAAACCGAAGGTGGTCCAGCACACGGGTGGTTTGTCGGAATCAAGGGAGATCTCGCATTTGCGGTATTCATCGCGGGTGCGGACAGCTCTTCGCCTGCAGTGCAGGTAGCGGGTACTTTTCTGCGCTGAAACCTGTTTTCCGTTGCAGTTGGATCACACCGTCGTAGCTCAACCGTGACACGTTCGTAGGTATCCCGTGCTTGTTACTCGTGTGACAGAAGTAAAGAGTTACATGCATGGGGCCCGGAGGACAGCACAACCGTCGTGGAAAATATGTCGTTGCGTCGATAACTGCTGTCGTTCTGACAGTGGCGCTCGCGTCGTGTGTCATCGGTGGCGAGAAGAAATCCGACGCCGCCTCGGTGGTGGAGGACTTCGTCACCGCCCTCAACAACCACGACGCCGAAGCTGCCGCGGCGCTCACGTCGTACCCCAACGCCGCGCGGCCGTCGATCCAGCAGATGTTCGACGGACTTGCCGCCAAGTCCACCGACTTCGACGTCGCTCAGGTCATGGACCTGGGTAGCGACTCCGGACTCTTCACTCTCGACGCGTCCTGGAACTTCGGTGAGGGCAAGGACTGGAGCTACCAGTCGCAGGGTGAGGTTCGCGATCTGTCGGTCGGCTGGCGTGTGTCCTGGGACCCGTCGGTCCTCGTTCCCGACCTCGGCAACGGTCGCACCGTCTCGTACACCCGCACGGACGCAGCGCCGCCGAAGGTCGTCGACAGCACCGGCACCCTGCTCATGAACGAGCAGACCATCAACGCGATCACTCTCGACCCGGCCACCATGCCGGACCCCGTGGACACCACTCGTCGCCTCGCCACGGTGCTCGAACCTGTCGCACCGTTGGTCACTTCGGAGTCGATGTTGGCCGACCTCGCCGCCAACCCCGGCAAGCCCGTCACCGCCGTACTGCTCCGCGATCCCGACTACGCCTACCTGGAAAGCGATTTTGCGATCCCCGGCGTCGTCGTGGTCAAGACACCCAAGCTGATCGCCTCCGACCGTCGCATCAACTCGCCGTTGCTGGACCCGCTGCGGACCGTGTGGCAGGCCAATCGCGACGCCACCGCCGGCTGGGCGGTCAACCTGGTCGAGCCCAACGGATTCCCGATCAAGCAAGCCGGCTTCCAGGGACCTCCCGGCCCCGATGTCGCCGCGACTCTCGACTCGCACGCTCAACTCGCCGCGATCGAAGCTGTCGTCAGTGCAGGTACTCCCGCGGCCATCGTGGCTATCCGCCCGTCGGACGGTGCCATTCTGGCTGCAGCACAGAACAATCAGGCCATCGAACAGGGCCCGATCGCCTTCACCGGGTTGCGCCCGGCCGGCGGCGCACTCGATCTGGTCCGTCTCGCATCGTCGGTGCAGAACGGCGTCGACCCCGGCAGCGTGTCAGCCGAGCAGTTGGCCGACACCGGGCAGCAACTCGGACTCGGCAACGGCTTCCACATTCAGGGACTCGAACAGCAGACAGCAGTGCTTGCCGCGAACCGTCCCGGCGTGGACCAGGCGATGAACAACGTCATGGCCAACAAGACGTCCAACGACGCGAGCGCGCCGACAGTGACTCCGTTCGGAATGGCGATGCTCGCGGCATCGATCGCCCGCGGCAGTGCCCCGCTGCCGATGATGGTCTTCGGACAACCGGCAACCGCCGACGTCGCGCCGACGGCATTGCCCGGCGACGTGAACAATCGTCTGCGTGACGCCATGCGAGGCGCCGGCGGACTGGCTGGTTACCCGGACATGATGGCGGCCGGCGCAGCGAGCGGTGACGATCGCTGGTTCTACGGATCACGCGGAGACTTCGCGTTTGCAGTGTTCGTCGCAGACGCTGACGGCGGTGATCGAGCAATGCAGATGACGGACAAGCTCTTCCAGGAACTCGGCAAGCCTGCCGACAAGTAGTACCAAGCACCGCGAGTAGATTCCTGGTTCGTGAACCTGCTCGATTTCCTTTTCCTCGTCGTAGCGGGATTCTTCAGCGGTCTAGTCGGTTTTGTCACCGGTCTTGCATCGATCGTCTCGTACCCGGCGCTGCTGAGCGTCGGGCTCTCGCCGGTCAGCGCGAACATGACCAATACCGTCGCGTTGGTGGCCGTCGGCGTCGGCGCATTGGCGAACTCGTCCCGTGAAGTTGCCGATACCGGTCCGAAACTTGTTCGCTGGTCTCTCTATTCGGCTGCCGGTGGCATCGTCGGTGCCCTGATTCTGTGGTTGGCACCGGAAGGTTCGTTCGAATCCGTTGTGCCGGCGATGGTCGTGTTCGCCTCGCTCGCGCTGTTACTGCAACCGAAGATTCGTGAGTTGTCCGGCGGCGGTGACCGTCCCGGAATCTACTCGGCAGCACTGTTTGCCGTCGCGGTCTACGGCGGCTATTTCGGTGCCGGTGCCGGCGTCATCTTCCTGGCCGCGACGCTCATCCTCACTTCCGAAACGGTGTGGCGTGCAACGATCCTGAAGAGCTTCTTTCTCGGCATTGCCAATCTTGTGGCTGCACTCATCTTCGCCTTCTCCGGACAGGTGCATTGGGTGGCCGCGTTGGCGATGGCACTCGGCGCTTTGGCCGGAGGGTGGTGTGGCCCGCCCGTCGTCAAGAAAATCCCGCCATCGGTACTGCGTGTGGCAGTGGCGACAGCGGGATTCGTGTTGGCTCTGTGGTTGTGGGTGAAGTGAGACCGTCTACTTCACGCCCTGCATCAGCTTCTTGATCCACGGCGAGGCAAGAGCAAGAATCACTCCGATTCCGATCGACGAGAAACCGATGATCAGGAAGAACGGGCGACTGTCGTCGATGTCGAAGTAACCGGCCAAGGTTCCCGCCATCGAAGAACCCAACGCAACGGACAAGAAGAACAACGCCACCATCTGAGTGTGGAAATGCTCGGGCGCGAGTTTGGTTGCAAGGGAAAGGCCGACGGGGGACAGGAAGAGTTCCGCGAAGGTGAAGAGCAGAAGCACGCCGGCCAGGCCGAGGAGCGGTGCACTGTTCGGTCCGCCACCGGTGATCGGGATGAACGCCAGGAACGCCAGACCCATGGTGCCGGTACCGAGCGCGAACTTGATCGGCGACGACGGCTGACGGTCACCGAGTTTTGTCCACATCGCTGCAAACACGCCGGCAAAGATGATGATGAACACCGGGTTGATCGACTGCACCCACGTCGGCGGGAAGTCCCAACCGAAGAGATTGCGGTCCAGGAGTTTGTCGGAGATCACCGGCACGGTAGTGAACTGCTGCTGAAACAGCGACCAGAAGGCCGCGCTCGCGATGAACATCGGGATGAACGCAAAGACTCGACTGCGTTCGACCTTGGTCACCTTCTTGCTGGTGAGCATGAGGAGGAAGTAACCGACGGACGCGACGATCGTGAGTCCGACAACGACGTCGGACATGTTGTCGGCCGTGATCAAACCGGTGATCGAGGCGACCGCGACGACGACGATCGCGGCAATGCCGATCCCGATGTAGAGCGCGCGCTTGTCTGCGGGCAACGGGTTGCCGGGCTCGGCACCGATTCCGTGAAGATGCTTGCGGCCCAGCGTGTACTGGATCAGGCCGAGAGCCATGCCGACCGCGGCGAGAGCAAAACCGGCGTGGAATCCCCAGGCGTCCTGGACGGCTCCGGTGAGCAGTGGGCCGACAAGACCGCCGATGTTGATTCCCATGTAGAAGATGGAGAATCCGGCGTCGCGGCGAACATCCTGTTCGGAATAGAGATCTCCGACCAGAGAGGTCGCATTGGCCTTCAGGCCGCCACTGCCGAAGGCGACCATGACCAGGCCGACGCCGACACCCCACATGCCGGGAAGAACCGACAAGGCGATGTGGCCGGCCATCACCAGCGAAGCACTGTAGAAGAGCGTGCGCTCGGAGCCGAGAAGTCGGTCGGCCACCCACGCGCCGAGAATCGTCGACAGATAGACGGTGCCGCCGTACGCGCCGACGATGCTGGTCGCTGCCGCCTGACTGATGCCGAGGCCGCCGTCGCTGACGCTGTAGTACAGGTAGTAGATGAGGATGCCTTGCATCCCGTAGAAGGAGAATCTCTCCCACATCTCGACGCCGAACAGGTTCGCCAGCGCAAAGGGTTGGCCGAAGAACCCCCGGTCTTCTTTCTCGCTACGTTCGACGGGCTCCGTAGTGTTGCTCATCCGAAAAGTGTCCTACGTGCTCGAGCATTTCGGGTAGTTCCGAGCCGTGGAGTTTGGTTACGACTTGGTGCGGATTTTCGATACCAGCGGAGCGAGTGCGCGCCAACCGAGAAGGAACGCGCCGAGGACCAGCGTCGCGACCACGATGAAGCTGAACTGGGTGCCCTGGCCACTCAACACTCGCAGGATCATGCCGATGACGACGGTGGAGAGCCAAACGACAATGCCGGTGGGAAGAAGGAGAACGGCGTTGAACTTGTCGCGGTACAGCGCGAACGTGGCAGCCCATCCGATCACCAGGCCGGTCAGGAAGGGCCAGGATGTCTTCGCCAGACCGGCGAGCGCGTTGGCTTCTTCGTGGGTACGGCGCCCTATCGCGCAGAAGATTATGACAAGAATGGCGTCGATCAGCAGGAATGGTGCGTACTTCTTCACGCTCACACCATACGACTGTGCGCCTTTATTAACCGCGGGCGGTTAATAAAGGCGCACAGTGCTGTTAGGCCTGCAGGCCGGCTTCGATCTCGAGGGTGATCGTGATCTTGTCGCCGACAACTGCTCCGCCGCCTTCGAGGGGCATCTCGATGGAGATGTCGAAGTCCTTGCGGTTGATGACGGTGGTGGCTTCGAATCCGGCGACGGGGCCCTGGCCCATGCCCGGGTTGACGCCGTTGAACTCGAGGTTCAGCTCGACCTCGCGGGTGACGCCGTGGAGCGTGAAGTCGCCGGCGAGGACGAAGTCGCTGCCCTTGGCGCGCACTGCGGTGGACTTGAAGGTGGCCTTCGGGAACTTCTCCACGTCGAAGAAGTCAGCGGACTTGATATGGCCGTCGCGCTGCTCGTTCTTGGTGTTGATGGAGTCCACGGAGATCTCGGCCTCGACGGCCGGGGTGCCGTCCTCGGCAACGGTGATCGTTCCGGAGAACTCGTCGAACGTTCCACGGACCTTGGAGACCATGAGGTGGCGAACCGAGAATCCGACGGTGGAGTGGACGGTGTCGATGACCCAGGTTCCGGCGGTCAATGCGGGCAAGGTTGCGGTGGTCATGGAAGCTCCTGAATAAGTAGTTGAATGTTCAAGTTCTTGTAGCTTCAACTATGGACCCCGAGAAATCCTTCCGCAAGATCATGTGAGCTGCATCACATTCGGCGTGCTTGCGGCATAGACCGCGTGAAGCGCCGACGCTGTCACCGACTGATGCACCGCAATGCCCCAGCGTCCTTCGCCGTTCACCACACACTCTGCGATGGTGACTGCCGAATTTGCACTGCCGGAAGATTCCGGGTTGCGGGGCAGTGAATGCTGGGTGAGCGAGACGACCTCGACCGCCGAGCCCTGCTCGGTCAGGATTTTGCCCAATGCCTCGACAGGTCCGGACGCGCTGGCTGCAGCGGTGACCTCGCGCCCGTCGCGATCGATGGCGACGAACAACTGATCACCGTCGGCGGTGTGTTCCAGTGAGTACCGACGCACTCCTCCGTTGTACCCGTACTCGCGCAGCAGCAGTTTCCACAGCTGGTCGGCGGTCATTTCGGTGCCCGAGTCGTCGGTCTCGAGCTGCACCCGTGAGGCGAAGTCGATCTGCAGGCGGCGGGGGAGTTCGACCCCGTATTCGGTCTGCAGCAGATATGCGATTCCGCCCTTGCCCGACTGGCTGTTCACGCGAATGACCGCCTGGTAGTCGCGGCCGACGTCGGCGGGGTCGATCGGCAGGTAGGGGACTGCCCACGACGTCGACCCCGGATCGACGCCGGCGGCCGCCGCACTCTCGTAGTGATGCGCGAGACCTTTCTTGATTGCATCCTGGTGGGTTCCGGAAAATGCCGTGTACACGAGATCGCCGCCGTACGGGTGGCGCTCGTGGACGGGGATTCGGTTGCAGTACTCCACTGTTCGACGGATCTTGTCGATGTCGGAGAAGTCGATTTCCGGATCGACGCCCTGTGCATGCAGATTCAGCCCCAGTGTGACCAGGTCGACGTTGCCCGTGCGCTCGCCGTTACCGAACAAGCACCCCTCGACGCGTTGGGCACCGGCCAAGACTGCCAGTTCGGCGCACGCAACCCCGGTGCCGCGGTCGTTGTGCGGGTGGACCGAGAGGATCACCGAATCACGTCGAGCCAGATTCTGGTGCATGTATTCGATTTGATCGGCATAGATGTTGGGGGTCGCGATTTCGACTGTGGCAGGCAGGTTGTGGATGACCGGGCGATCGGGACTGGCGTCCCAGAGTTCGGTGAGACTGTTGCACACCTGCAGGATGTAATCGGGTTCAGTGAGGTTGAAGACCTCGGGCGAGAACTCGAATCGCCATCCGTCGTGGCCTTCGCCTCCTCGGGCCACGTCTTGCGCGGCGCGGAAAATCATGTCGTGCAGCTCTTCTCGCTCCTTGCCGAGAACGACGTTTCGCCACGTCGGCGCCGTCGCCGTGTACATGTGGACGACCGCGTTCGGCAGTCCTTCGATCGACTGGTATGTCCGCTCGATCAAATCCGTACGCGCGGCGGTGAATACGACGATAGTGACGTCTTCGGGAACGAGATCGAATCGCACCAGATCTCGCACGAAATCGAAGTCGGTCTGGCTTGCGGAGGGGTAGCCGACCTCGATTTCCTTGTAGCCGATCGCCACCATCAGTTCGAACATCCGACGCTTGCGTTCGGGGTCCATCGGTTCCGCGAGGGCTTGGTTGCCGTCACGCAGATCGACGGGTACCCACAGCGGTGCCGCGGTGGTGCGATTGGACGGCCAGGTCCGTTCGAATGCCGGAATGTCGACGCGATCCCACGCGGCGCGATAGCGCTCGGACGGCATGGGTGACGGCTTCTGGTTGTTCCAGTGGTTGGCGCGGGTAGTGCTCATCTTCGGTTTCTCCTGCGGTCGAGTAGAGAGACCGGCATGGCGAAACCCCGCGGAGGGGTGCCGGTCTGTCAGGCCCCGCCGCGGCAGTCGAGAAGGAGTGCTCCTGTAGCCATGCGGGCTACACTAGAACGAAATCACTTATCAGACAACCTGAGGAGTTCACGTGTCACCGATCGTCGAGCGTCGGCTGCTCACCGACCAGGCCGCGGAGTTGCTGCGAGCGCGGATCGTGAGCGGTGAATGGGAAGTCGGCGCCAAACTTCCAGGTGAAACCACGCTGGCGGCGCAGCTGGGAATCGGGCGGTCCACCATCAGGGAAGCGGTGCGGACTCTCGCGGGCCTCGGCATGCTCGAATCGAGACAGGGCGCCGGTGTCTTCCTGCGGAGTACGACGCCTCCGGATCAGTGGCCGCGCGTGCTCGAAGCCGAGGCGATCCTTCACGTCGTCGAGGTGCGGAACGCGGTCGAGATCGAAGCGGCTCGGCTGGCGGCACAGCGCCGCGACGCCGTGGACGTCGCGGCTCTGCGGCAAGCGTTGGACGGTAGAACTGCCGCTGCGCACTCTGGTGACGCGGCCTTCGTCGACGCCGACATCGCCGTCCACCGGGCAGTGGTGGATGCGGCCCACAATCCCGTGCTGTCGGAACTCTTCGAGACATTTGTGCCGCGTCTGCGGGCCGCGTTGATCGAGTTGATCGCGGTTCTCGACCTGCATCCCCACAGTCAGCCCGACGCGGACGAGCATCGAATGTTGGTGGACGCCATCGAAGCCGGTGACGCGGAGGCAGCGGTACGGATCAGCCGGGCACACCTCGACGATATGGCGGCAGCGTTGCGACGCTAGACGCCGGGTTGTTCTCGGCGTTCGAATTCGAGGTCCATCTCGAGGTCCTCGTGGTGGGTTGCACGGAATGACACGAGGAAGACGAGCCATCCCACCAGAGCGACAAGTACGAAACTGATTATCCGATAAACGAATACCGCTGCTGCGGCTTGCGCCCAGGTAGAGCCCGCCATGGTCAGTGCTGTGATGAGCACGGGCTCGACATAGCCGAGACCTCCCGGCATGAGGGGAATACTGCCCACCGCTTTCGCCGCTGTGAACGCGATCAGCAGGCCGGCGAATGACGGATCGGCTCCTACTGCCCAACAAGCGAAACCGAGACAGAGGACGTCGGCAACTCGGTGAACTGCCGACCATCCGAAGGCAACCGCAGTGTCGGTCCGACTGAGTTCAACCGAGTCCAGTTGCTTGAGGATTTCGGACCAACGGTGCATACCGCGCCCGGTCGGGTTTTTGCGGGAACGGTTGTACAGCGCCAGAACTCGGTGCCCGATGCGTTCGATGCTGCCGGGATTCTGGGCTACGTATCGCAACGCCAGAAACAGTGCTGCCATGCCGACGAGCGAAATCGTCAGCGTCACCGGGCTGACCTTGGTGCCGAACGCCACTGCGCCAGTGGCACCGAGTAGTGCCAGAGTCGCGGCGGCGATGACACCGCACATTGCCAACTGCCAGGACGCGACTACCGGCGTCGCCCCCCACTTTCGAGTCTGCTTGTACGTGAACGCTGTCGAGAAGACCTGGCCGGCAGGCAACGTCAACGCCATCGCCGTGCTGGCGTAGATGACCGAGAGGTTCTTGAGGTGACCGGCGACAACACCGGCCGCGTTGAGAAGGCGCTGCTGAACCGACGCGTAACCACTGAGGGACACCGCCTGGGCGGCTACACAGGCAGCCACCCAACCCCAATGGATTTCGGTGAGAGCTTGCCAGTACTCGTTGAGACGAGGCCA
This sequence comes from Rhodococcus sp. IEGM 1306, assembly GCF_036541985.1. NCBI lineage: Bacteria > Bacillati > Actinomycetota > Actinomycetes > Mycobacteriales > Nocardiaceae > Rhodococcus > Rhodococcus sp. IEGM 1306. Next base: position 94,179 of record NZ_JAZHFF010000003.1, on the reverse strand, counting down.
CAGGATGATTCCCTCGACGATCAGAAGAGCGATCAGCGCCACCCCGAGCAGCCACTTCAGCCACCAGAAGCGCCCTCTGGCCCGACTGGTCTCGGCCACGGGCGGGCGTGGTCGTCTCAGTCGCCGTGGGGTGTTTCCAGGCTGAGCCATCGACTCACCCTAACCAATTTGATCCGGATCGACCTCTGGATACTTTTCGGGCCACGCCAGATGCGTCAGTCGTCGGCGTCCACGCAGTTGGACTTGCTCGCCGAGTTCCCACTCGGCCTGTTCCTCTTCGTCGGCGAAATACAGCGCGCTCGTCGACGCCAGGACCCGGCTGGGCCGAAGCTTCGCGAGCTCGGTGAGTCGCGACGCTTCGTTGACCGGATCGCCGATCACGGTGTACTCGAAACGTTCGGCAGCACCGATGTTGCCGGCGACCGCGAGCCCCGCGCTCACGCCGATTCCGACGTCGAGGCCGGTGATGTCGTTGAGCTTGAACCGCAGCTCGCGGGCCGCCGCGAGGGCTGCCGTCGGAGCGTCGGGTCGATCGAGTGGTGCACCGAAAATTGCGAGCGCCGCATCACCCATGAACTTGTTGACAAAACCGTGGTGGCGATCGATGACGTCGACGACCACACGGAAGAACTCGTTGAGCAGCTCGACCACTTCACCCGGCGGGCGCTCGGCAGCGGCGCCGGTGGATCCGACCATGTCGACGAAGAGAACTGCCACGAATCGAGTTTCGCCGCCCAGTTCGGTACCGAACTTCAGCGCGCGCCGGGCCACGTCCTCGCCGACGTGCTGACCGAACAGCTCACGCAGCAGACGACGCTCGTCGGACTCTTTCATCATGCGGTTGAAGCCGACCTGGAGCCGGCCGATCTCACTGCCGTCGAACACCTCGACGCGTACGTCGGTGGCGCCGCGCTGCACTCGCTCGATGGCGCGTCGCAGTTGGCGGATCGGATCGGAGATCTGGGTAGCCGTCAGCATCGACAGTGCAAACGCCTGCACGATCGCCATGATCGAGATGAGCAGGATCGCCCACGCGAGCGAGTCGGGGGAGAACTCGAGATCGGTCGTGAGCTGCGTCGAGCACAGCAAGATGATGCCTGCGACGGGCATCAGCGTGCCGAGTCCCCAGGTCATCGCCAGCCGGGTTCCGACGCCCGGCGCCATGGTCCGATCGAATTCGCCCTCGCTCAACGCCTGGGCGGCGACCGGACGCAAGATGCGCTCCCCGAGCATGTAGGTGAACCCGAAGGTCGTGGTCGCGGCCATGCAGACCGTCACGATCACGGCGATCGCGAGTCCGGGCATCTCGGTGATGGTCAGGAACACGAAGATGATGCCGCCCAGAATCCACAGCACCAGGTGAACGATGGCCTGGCGAAGCGGCGCGTGAAGTGCCGCCATCTGCTCGGACCTCGTCGGTGGACCACCGCGCAGCCGCCAGCGAATGACCGACTTCAACATCATGGCCGCCGCGGTGAGGCTGACCGCACCGGCGAAGGCCAGGTACACGCCGAAGATCGCGAAGTTACGGACCCGGTCGGCGACTATCGCGTCGGACTCCTGGATCGGCACGCCGTACCGGACGAAGGCAAAAACCAGTACCGCGCCGATCAGGTTGGCTGCGAGCATGGAGAGCATATAGAGGGGCCACCGGCTGCGGATGGTCACCGCTATTGCTCTGTATGAGGCCCGCACAGGGTTCAATTTAGCTGGCAGAGGTCGAAGTGTTGGTACGCGCGTCCGATTATTCGTCCGCTCACCTGTGTCGGCCGGTCCGGTTAGGCTCGCGAGGTGAACGCAAACAGGGGGCGTGCGGAGCGAGCTTCGAGGATGAACAAACCCATCTCCGCCGACGCTCGGGCGGTGCATCCCGGCGTGCGCATCGCGGCGGAATGGTCGTGGCGCCTCATTGTGATCTTCGCCGGACTGTTGGTTCTCGGATACGTGGTTCTACGTCTCGAAACCGTGCTCATCCCGGTGGGGCTGGCTCTGCTGGCATCGGCTCTGCTGATTCCGGTGGTCGATCGGCTACAAGTGTGGGGTGTTCCTCGCTCGGCAGCGGTGATCGTCGTTCTGCTTGCCTCGATCGGACTGGTCGCGGGAATCATGACGTTTGTCGTCGAGCAGTTCATCGACGGGTTGCCGCAGCTCACCGACCAGTTCACGGCCAGCGTCACACAGATTCAGAACTGGCTCACCAGCGGTCCGCTTCACTTCAGCGAGGATCAGATCCGCCAGGCGGGTGATTCGGTCGTCAAGTCGGTCCAATCCAATCGTGAGTCCCTGACCAGCGGCGCCTTGACCACGGCGACAGTCATCGGCGAGATCTTCACCGGGGCGTTGCTGACGCTGTTCACCCTTATCTTCTTTCTCTACGGCGGCGACCAGATCTGGCAGTTCGTCACCCGGATCGTTCCCACCGACGCTCGACGTCGCGTGCGGATCGCCGGTTCTGCAGGTTTCGGGTCGCTGATCGGCTACGTGCGCGCCACGGTCGCGGTTGCCGCCGCCGACGCGATCGGAATCGGTGCCGGCCTGGCGATCCTCGGGGTGCCGCTCGCCCTGCCGCTGGCGTCGTTGGTGTTCATCGGCGCGTTCATCCCTATCGTCGGTGCATTTCTGACCGGTTTTCTCGCAGTGCTTGTCGCTCTGGTCACGAAGGGTTTTCTGACCGCCTTGATCGTTCTCGGGATCATCATCGGCGTCATGCAGCTCGAAGCGCACGTGATGCAACCGCTGTTGTTGGGTCGCGCAGTTCGCCTGCATCCGCTGGCAGTCGTTCTCGCCATTACCACGGGCATCGTCCTCGCCGGAATCGTCGGCGGGCTCTTGGCTGTTCCGATCGTCGCCGTCCTCAACACGGCGATTCGTTCCCTCCTCGCCGACGACCCGGATGTCGCATACGCGGAGCTACACGTCGAGGACCCGGAGACTCCGCTGTTCCCCGCCGAACCCGACGAGCCGCGCGCCGAGCCTCGCGTCGTGAACCCCACGCCTCCCGATGACTGAGCCCACGCGCCGTCGCCGGCTGCACTACCAGCCGACCGTTCGCGAGGCGTCGGGCGTCGACACCGACCCGGATGCGCCGCTGTGGCGGGCGGCGCAGGCGTTTCGCCTCGTCACGCTCGTGTACGCGATCAGTTACCAGTTCGCTTCGGCCTCCGACTACACCAACTCTCGGCTCAGCTGGTTCTTCGTAGCTCTGATGGCCGTGTGGTCCGGGGTGTCGGCACTGCTGCTCGGGACCTCCGGTGCCGTGTTCGGGAAGACGCTGCCGCGGTACCAGGTGGTGATCGCCGATCAGGTGGTCGTCATCTTGCTGATGGCGTCGACGAGGCTGGTCTCCGACCACGAGTGGTATCAGAATCACCAGACGCTCCCCACCACGCTGTGGGCTACCAACGCGGTCATCTCCGCGGCAATTCTCGGCGGGCCGTGGCTCGGTATGGCGTCCGGAGTTGTCATTTCGGCGGCCAGCGCGATCATCCGCGATCAGGTCAACCTGGATCTCTGGCGCGATGCGACGGCTCCCGTTCTCGTATCGGTTGGTCTGGCGTTGGGCTTGGCCACCACCACTGCTCGGCGCTCGCATCGGCAACTCGAACAAGCCGTACGTCTGGCCGCGGCAACGGAAGAGCGTGAACGCTTGGCACGCGAAGTACACGACGGCGTTCTGCAGGTGCTGGCGATGGTGCGCCGGCGCGGAGCCGCACTCGGCGGCGAGGCAGCTGAGCTGGCCGCTCTGGCAGGCGAGCAGGAGGTCGCGTTGAGAATGCTGATTTCCGAGCAGGTTTCGGGTGCCGCGGCAGATGTCGGCGGACAGACAGTGGATCTGTGTCCGCTGCTGACTACGCAGGCCAGCACGTCGGTGTCGGTGTCGACGCCCGCGCACCCGGTCGTGATCGAGCGCGATCGAGCCATCGAACTGGCAGCCATCGTCGACAATGCCCTGTCCAATGTCGGGCTGCACGCCGGTCCTGCGGCGAAGGCGTACGTATTGCTCGAAGATCTGCCGGACGAGGTGATCGTCAGTGTCCGCGACGACGGCGTCGGAATCCCCGAAGGTCGCTTGGCGCAGGCCGAGGCCGAAGGCCGCATGGGAGTATCGAAGTCCATTCTCGGTCGAGTGCAGGCGCTCGGCGGAACGGCGGTCCTGCAAACCGGGCCGGGGGAGGGCACCGAATGGGAGATCAACGTTCCGAAGGGGAAGAGTGAGCGTGACTGACGAACAGGGCGAGAATCCGGTGACGGTGATGGTCGTCGACGATCACCCGATGTGGCGCGACGGCGTCTCCCGGGACCTCGAGGCCGCAGGCTTCACCGTGAGCGCCACGGCGGAGGGTGTCGAGAGCGCACGCCGACGAGCCGCCGCCGTGCAACCGGCCGTGGTTCTGATGGACATGAACCTGCCGGACGGAAACGGTGCCGACGCCACCATCGCAGTGCTCGAGGTTTCGCCGAAAAGCAAGGTCCTGGTGCTTTCGGCGTCCGCCGAGCGTGACGACGTCCTCGACGCGGTCAAAGCCGGAGCGTCGGGTTACCTGGTCAAGAGTGCTTCGGTGGCGGAACTGCTCGAGGCCGTGCGTGCGACTTTCGACGGACAAGCCGTCTTCACACCCGGCCTCGCCGGATTGGTGCTCGGCGAGTACCGCCGGATGTCGACGGCACCGGCCGACGATCGCGCACCAGAGCTGCCTCGGCTCACCGACCGTGAGACCGAAGTGCTCCGCCTTGTCGCCAAGGGGCTGAGCGCGAAACAGATCGCCACTAGGCTCTCGCTCAGCCACCGGACCGTCGAGAACCACGTACAGGCAACGCTTCGGAAGCTTCAGTTGGCCAATCGCGTCGAGCTCACGCGATACGCAATAGAACAAGGTCTCGAATAACGTTTATCCTGGAAATCATGGAGGCCAGGAATCTACGCGTATCCGATGCCGAACGAGAGCACGTCGGCGAGCTGCTGCAGAAAGCCGTCGGTCAAGGAATGCTCTCGCTCGGTGAGTTCACCGAGCGCATGGACACTGCCTTGGCCGCAAAGACGCGAGGTGAGCTCAACTCGGTTCTCGCCGATCTGCCGGGCATCACGCTGATCTCCGACTACGACCCACCCGCGTATCCGAATGCGGGTCAGCCGATGTACCAAGGCCAGCCGTATCCGGCGCCGACGTACCAACCCCAGCCGCCGCCGGTTCACCCGAGCCCGCCTTACCGCGCTCCCGTCGGGGCTCCGGTTGTCGGTACTTACGGAGCCGCCAACGCTGCCGTGATCCGTGGACGAATGGCGACGGTGACACGGAACGGAGCATGGATCGTTCCGCCAGCCGTCGTGGTCGACACCAGAATGTCCAGTGTGACCATCGATTTCACGCGCGCGGTGATGCAGACGCAGGTCGTGAACATCTCGATCGACGACTACGCCAGTTCGATTTCACTGATCGTTCCCGAAGAGGCGACAGTGGATATGAACGGTGTCGAGGCAGTCGGAGGAAGCGCGTCGAACAAGGTTCGTTCCGGCCCGCAGATGGGCCCGCTGCACCTGGTGGTGCACGGCAAGGTGCGATTCGGCAGTGTCACAGCAAAGCATCCCTTCGGTACCACGATCCGAAAGATGTTCGGCTCCTGACCTTTCAGTGATAGGCGCGGGTCAACATCTCGGCGACGCACACAGGTTTGTCGCCGTGTTCTCGTTCGAATGTCTGCGTCACCGTGATCTGGACACCGCCATTGATCGGTTCGACTTTGCTCAACGTCGCACGCATGCGGACACGAGAGCCCACCGGTAGCGGGGCAGGCAACCTGACTTTGTCGAATCCGCAGTTGAGGGCAAACGCAAAACCTTCGAGCGAGAACATCGCATAGGAGAACTTGGGTCCCAGCGACAGCGTGTAGTTGCCGTGCGCGATCGTTCCGCCGAACGGTGACTCCTTCGCGCGATCCACGTCGACGTGAATCCACTGATCGTCGCCGGTGACGCGGGCGAACTCGTCGATGGACTCCTGCGTGACCTCGTGCCAGTCGCTGACGCCCAACTCTTGGTTCAGGTTGGCGCTGAGGTCTTCTGCTCCGGTGAGTACAAGCATGAATCTTCCTTTGATCGGTAGGTGCTGACAGCGGTCAGTGACTTTCGATGCCGAATCCCACACCGTGTGTCTGTGCGATCTCGGCGGTGGCAACGAGATCGAATTCGATCCCGAAGTCGGCTTCTACCCGCGCTGCAACCGTTTCCGCGGCGGAACCTGCTTCGGCCAGTAACTTCGGCATCAGTTCGAACAGGCCTTCCATCCCTCCAGGCGTGATGATTTCGAGAATCCGGGCTGGAACGTCGTCGGGATTCCACACGGCATGCCACTGGCCACGCGGTTTGAAGATCATGGCGCCGGCCTCCGCGTAGACGATCTCGTCTCCGACCATCGCTGCGACGCGGCCACTTTGAACCACCGTGTACTCGTCTTCCCGGCTGTGGCGATGGACCGGTGACGTCATCGAATGCGCGGCGATGCGGTGCTGCACAAGCGAGAATCCTCCCTCGGTTTGTTTGCTTCGGACCATCATCCGGACGCCGGTGGCCGCGAGGGTCCCGGCGAGGTCTTCGTCCGGTCCGAGGACGGTCGTCGTGGTGTGGTTTGTGGAATTCGGGGACATCGATTCGGTCCTTCGTCGTCGTGAGCGTCGTTGGCCGCGCTCCGGTTTGTCGATTCTCGAATCATGTACCAATCGGTCTAGTGATGCAAGGTTTTGTTTATTTCCGCACTTCATGTGTTGTCCATATGTGTACTGATCGGTATATTGGGCTTATGTCTACAAGGGATTTGTTGGTCGATGCCGCCGCTGACTTGTTGCAGCGGAAGGGCTACGCGGGAACGGGTGTGTCGGAAGTACTCTCGGCGAGCGCGACTACCAAGGGTTCCTTGTACTTTCACTTTCCCGGCGGCAAGGAAGAACTCGCAGGCGAGGCTCTGAGGCGACGCGGCGAGGCAATGGCCGATTTCATCCGACATCTGCTGGAGAGCTCACCCGATGCAGCCACCGCGATCTCGGCCTTCGCCGCAGCATTGGCTGCTCGGTTGTCGGATTCGGACTACGAGCGCGGATGCGCATTGGCCACGGCAACACTCGACGCCGCAACCGAATCCGAGGTCATCCGTGGGGCTTGCGCGGACGGATACAACTCGTGGCTCGCACTGCTGGCCCAGCGGCTCGAAGCAGACGGCTGGTCCCCCGAAGACGCAGAGTCGGAGGCAATTCTCGCTCTGTCCGCACTCGAGGGCGCGCTTGTGCTCGCTCGCGCGCGTCAGAATCCCGCTCCGCTTCACACCTCGGGTCGGCTGCTCTCCGAACGATTGCGGAACGCAGCGCCTCGGCGATAGCGCGTCGGATACGAGAAGCCCCCACGCTGATCGAGTAGTACTACTCATCTGATCGGTTCGGCCAGGCAGCAAGCTCGTATCCATGACCACACCGAGCTCTTCCGCTGTCGATCCGCGACTGGTGACAGCTCTGTCGGCCGAGTGCGACAGCATCGGCCGACAGTTGCGTCACATGGGCCAGAACCTGTCGATACTGCAGGCTCAGCTGGCCTCGACCGCCGTGCCCGCGCCGGTAGCTCCGGCACCGGTAGCTCCAGCTCCCGTCGTTCCGGTGCACCCGATGCAGCCGGTCCGTCCTCAGCAGAGCGTGCCCGCCTGGCAGCCACCGGCGTATCCGGTGGCTGCGCCTCGGCAGCCCTGGTGGCAACGCGACGGCGTCATCAGTCGGCTCCTGGCCGCGGCCGGTGTTGCCGTCACCCTGATCGGCGTCGTGATGCTGCTGGTACTTGCCGCGCAGGCCGGATTCTTCGGACCGCCGCTGCGGGTACTCGGTGGCGCACTCCTTTCCGGCGCCTTGGTGTTTGCCGGTGTGCGGGTCCACGGACGCCCAGGCGGCAAAGTGGGGGCGATTGCTCTGGCTGCCACCGGTTTTGCGGGAATGTACCTCGACATCGTCGCGGCGTCTGTTCTCTACGGTTGGGTGGCGACGCCGCTCGCGGTGGTGATCGCCTTCGGAATTGCTGCGGCCGGCGTTGCTCTGGCGGTGAAATGGGATTCCGAGTCACTGGCGCTCATGATCGTTCTGGGCGCAGCGGTGCTGGCTCCAGTACTGACTTCGGGAATATCGTTGACCCTCATCGGTTTCCTGTTCGCGATCCAGTCGGCGACGTTCTCCGCCCAGCTCGGTCGTGACTGGAAGTACCTGGGAATGGCGCGCACCGTACCGGTGGTTCTCGCACTGCTCGTAGCGACAGCGTCGGAGTCCATATTCAACGAATCCGGTAACAGCTCACTGCAATTGGTGATCAGTGCCGTCGTGGTTGCGGGTGTGGGAGTCGGCTGCGCGATGGCCCTGCAGTGGACGGGTTCGCCTTCGCGTGACGGTGTTGCAGGGGCGTGGTCCACCGCGACCTTTGTTGTCTCGACCCTTCCGCTGATGAGCGTCGGGGCCGTGCTCGGAAACACCGAATCCGCAGTGCTGTACGGAATTGCTGCGGCACTACTTCTTTCCGCTGCAGCGGCGGCCAAGCCTTTGCCGACGCAACTGCGATTCGGACTGGGCGCAACCGGCGCTCTTGCATTGTTGCTGTGCTGCTTGTCCGGGGCGTCGGAATCTCTGGTCGTACCGCTGGTCCTCACCGTCGGCATGATCTTCCTCGGAGTCTCGCTCCACGCGGGTTCGCGCTTCGTCTTCGCTCTCGGAACCGCCTTTGCGGCCATCGGATCGATCGGATACCTCACGACGGTTCCGCCGGAAGCGTTGACGACCGCCCGTGCCGCATCCATGCAACTCGGTGCGATCACGGCACTCTCGAGCCTGACGGCGATAGGCGCACTGGTGATGCTGGTGTGGGCGATTCACCGACTGAAGTTGGTCGCCGATACCAATGCGGCGGTTCTATGGGCGGCCGCAGGGTTCGGTGTCCTCTACGCGGTGACGTGTGCGCTCGTCTCATCAGGCGTCGAAATTTTCGACAGCGCAACCGGATTCGTTGTCGGACACAGCGTTGCCACCATCGTTTGGATGCTTGCCGCCACGTCAGCGCTGGTGCTCGGCCTGAACAACCGTCAGCACGCTCGCGTTTTGCTCGGAGCTGGTCTTGCTCTCACCAGCGCGGCAGTGGCCAAGCTGTTCCTCTTCGACCTGGCCACGCTCAGTGGGCTGGTGCGCAGCGCTGCCTTCCTGGTGGTCGGCTTGCTGCTCCTGCTGGTCGGGACTCGTTATGCACGAGCCTTCGCCAAGCAGGAGCAGGTCAGCTCCGCTTCTGGCGAGCGATGAGCTCGCTGACACTGATGGCGCCCGCGTCGTCAGGTCGGTGCCTGCCGGTGGCGTTGTCGTCGCCGTCAGAGGCATCCGAGACTCGGGGCTCGGTGGGACGACGCTCCGGAGCGATCGGTGGAGGCGGCGACTGGGGGGTCGCCTCCACCGAGGTCGGGGTAGAGCCGTTGGTAGCCGAGCCGTTGGAGGCACCGTTCCGGCCCGCACCGTTAGCGCTCGCACCGTTAGCGCTCGCACCGTTAGCGCTCGAACCGTTGGTACTTGAACCGTTGGTCACAGTTCCATTTGCCGCCGAACCGTTTGTACGCGAGGGCGTCCGGACCACCGGTAGCGGCCGTGAGGCCGGGGGAGTCTGTTCCCGAGCCCGCAGGTCCGACAACCAGCTCTCGATGGGACGCTCGGCCGGCGCCGCAGGCGTGGGGTTTCTGCGCTTGTCGCTGGCGTTCGGTTGCGGCCGGTACGAGGGATTGGGCACCGGTGCCTCGATCAGGTTCTGGGGGGCGCTGGCTGCACTCCCGATATCGAGACGGCGCCGCGGTGCGGGCTTCTCTGCGGCGGGAGCCTCCGTGGTGGGTGCCTTCACCGCCATTTCGCTGAGCGGAATGGGCTCGGTGAGGGGATCGGGAACGCGAGGTCCACTTTCCGGCTGTGCGGCCGGGGCAGGCGGCGGCATGACGCGCGAGGCCGCTTCGATCTTGCGCGGCTGACCCGGTCCGGCGATCGCACCGACGGGCGCGATCTGTGGGACGTTCGCGAGTACCAGCTCGTTGTCGAGAATCGGCTCACCGAGCCCGATCTTCTGCTGGATCCGCTTCATCCAGGCCGGAGCCCACCAGCAGTCGTCCCCGAGCAGTTTCATGGTCGCCGGGACCAGGAACATTCGGATCAGCGTGGCATCGATGATCAGCGCGGAGATCATGCCGTAGGAGATGTACTTCATCATCACCAGATCGGACAGGCCGAATGCACCGGTGACCACGATCAGGATCAGTGCGGCAGCGGTGATGATCCGGCCGGTATGTGCCGTGCCGATTCGGATGGATTCGGTAGTACTTGCGCCCTGCGCTCGCGCTTCGACCATGCGAGAGAGCAGGAACACTTCGTAGTCGGTCGACAGGCCGTAGACGATAGCGATGATCAACACCAGGACGGGAGACATGATCGGTCCCGGCGTGAAGTTCAGCAGACCCGAACCGTGCCCGTCGATGAAGATCCAGGTCAAGATTCCGAGTGTCGAACCCAGTCCGAGCGCGCTCATCAACGCGGCCTTGATGGGTAGGACGAGCGAACCGAACGTCAAGAACATCAGCAGCGTCGTCAGCAGGATGACCGACACGACCATCAGCGGCAGACGGTCGAGCAACGCGTCGACGCTGTCCTGCTCGATGGCCGGAGTACCGCCGACGAGAACAGTTGTGCCCTCGGGCCAATCCGCGGATCGCAGATAGTCGATGGTGGGACGCGCCTCGTTGCGCTCCGTCAGACCGGCTTTGAGGACGTTGACACCGTCCTTGGTCGCAACCTCCGGGGTGAACTTCTCGACCAGACCCGGCGCAGCGTTTGCGGTCTTGGAAATCTGCCCGAGAGTGGTGTTGTCGGCTCCCTCGATGACGAGTCGAACGGGCTCGGTGCGATTGCCCGGGAAGAGTTCGTCGAACTGCGCCTGCGCGACACGCGTGGGGCTGTCCGGGGGCAGGTACGTCTCGTTGATCCCGCCGAACTTGATGCCCGTCAGCGGAATGATCATCAGCAGGAGAGCCGCGACGATCGGGACCGCGACCTTGAGCGGATGCTGCATGACCCAGCGGGTGAGCTTGCCCCAGAAACCGTTCTCGATTTCCTCGTTGGTCTTGGTCTGGCGCAGCTTCTTGAAGGTCAGCGCGTCGATCCGCTTACCGAGAATGCCGAGAATCGCGGGAAGAATCGTGATGGACGAGATCGCGGCAAGCATGACGGCAGCAATGGCGCCGTAAGCCACCGATTTGAGGAAGCCCTGCGGGAACAACAGCAGACCGCCGAGGCTGACGGCAACCATGGTCGCCGAGAACATGACCGTTCTGCCCGCCGTCATGACCGTTCGGCGTACTGCGGTCGGGGTGTCGTACCCCTCGGCTATCTCTTCTCGGAAACGGCTGACGATGAACAGTCCGTAGTCGATCGCCAGACCCAGGCCGACCAGAGAAACCACTGGCGCAACAAACGCGTTGACCTCGGTGAAGTTGGTGATCAGTCGAATGATGCCGTTGGCGCCGATGACAGTGAGACCGCCGACGATCAGAGGGAGGGCAGCGGCGACGACGCCACCGAAGACGAAGAACAGCAGGACACCGACAGCGGGAATCGCGAGCATTTCCATGCGCTTGATGTCGTTGGCCATCGTGTCGTTGAGTGAATTCGCGACAGGTTGCAGGCCGGCGAGTTGCACGTCGACGCCGTCGATGTAGAACTGCGACTCGACGTCGCGGAAGTTGTTGGACACCGCGGTGTCGTTGTCGCCGGCGATCGCGATGCTGGTGACCGCGTGTTGCTTGGTCTTGTCCGCCAGGGCAGCCACCGAGAGACCGTTGTCGACCTTGAAGTACGAGCCGTTGATCTTCATGATCTGGTCGGGGTTGTCGGCGACGAGCCGCTGCAGATTGTCGATGACCTTCGCTTGGAACTCGGGGTCGTCGACGGTTTTGCCCTCCGGCGCCGTGTACAGCGCCAGAACGTCACCCGTCGTGCTGCGTCCGAACGTGCCGTCAGCGAGTTTTGCAGCCTCTACCGATTCCGACCCCGGATCGTCCCAGCCGCTCTGGCTGAGATGATCCTGCAGGCTCAGGCCGTACGCAGCGAGCCCGAGGAGCCCCGCCACCATGACAGCGATGACGGTGAAGCGGGCTCGATAGACGATGCTTCCCCAGCTGGCGAACACTGATCAACTCCTACTCGGCAACACTTTTTCGCCCGATGAGCAGGGCAGAAAGCGGTCGGAACGGCTGCAACCAGGCGCCCTCGTCGGGCAGGGTGTCCAGGCTTACCCGTGGCAGAGGCTCACGGAAGACACCTGGGATGTCCTCGAGATCGACGAAGTCCAAGATATCGGACGACACAGCCCAGCTGGCGTGTTCACGGAACCCGAGAACCTGGACCGGGATACCGGTTGCTGCGATGTCCTCGAGAGGTTCGCGGAACGCTTGGCCGTCGGCGGACGCGACCATGATTCCGGCGAGGCCCTCGCCGTACCTGAGCGCGATGTGCTCGAGCATGTCCGAATCGACATCACTGTCTTCATCGACCTTCGGCTTGGCGAACACCGCGAAACCCACGTTACGCAAGGCTTCGACCCAAGGACGAACGACGTCGGCGCTGCCGGAGGCGATGTTGGTGAAGACGGTCGCTTCGGGCTCGAGCGTGCCGCTGTTCTGTGCGGACAGTTCGGCGGTGCGAGAGAGCAGCCAGCGACCCAACGCGTCGAATCGTGGCCGGTAGGCGGCGGTAGGCCGGCCACCGAGGATGGCGCCGAGGCCCATGTCGAGGTTAGGGGCGTCCCAGACCAGAAGCACCCGCTTGGGGTGGCGGGAGTCACGACCGAAGTCGAGAGGAGATTCCGACGACGTCACGTCGTCGGATAGCTGTTCGCTGACGCTCATGCTCTGATCTTCCCCCATATAAGCTCGGTGATTGCACTTCCGACCTTATGGGCTTTGTCCTCGAACTTGGTGACCGGACGCTCGTGGGTCATCGGAGACTCCCAGTCGAGCGCGGTCAGCAGCGGCTCGGCATTGCCGGCTTCTTCGATCCATTCGGCGTACTCGGCGTGATCGGTTGCCACGTGCAGCACTCCGCCAGGCTTGAGGCGGTTCGCGATCAGCGCGAACGTCGGCCCCTGCAGCAGGCGACGCTTGTGATGGCGGGCCTTGGGCCACGGATCCGGGAAGAACACCCGGACACCCGTCAGCGACTCGGGGGCGACCATGTTCTCCAGTACGTCCATCGCGTCACCGCGCAGTACGCGGACGTTGGGAATCTCTTCACGTTCGACCTGCTGCAGAAGCTGCGCGAGCCCCGGGCGGTACACCTCGATCGCGATCAGGTTCACGTGCGGCTCCGCCTTGGCCATTGCGGCCGTCGCGGTGCCGGTACCCGAACCGATCTCGATGATCAGGGGTGCTTCGCGTCCGAACCAGGCGTTCGCGTCGAGCGGTGTGTCCGAGACGTCGGCGCCGATGAGCGGCCACTGACGGTCCCAAGCCTGCTGCTGTGCGTCGGTCAGAGCACCCCGGCGAGAGCGAAAGCTGGTCACTCTCGGATGGAGACGGGACCCCTTGGTGTGGTCCGTCTGCCCCGTGTCAGGGGTCTGCGGTGCATGCTGATCGGCTTCGTTCACGAACCCATTGTCACGCATGACCCCCGTTTAGCGCAGACGGGTCTGAAGTTTGAGTTGAGACTTTCCGCGGAAAGTCCTGAATCCGCCGACTTCGGACAGTCGACGAAAGGGTGGTGTCACCTGCCGTCCTTGCCGAGAACCTGACAGAATCTCACCGACACGATGGGGACGTGGGGTGGGGATGAACACAGGATTTGCATGCCGTGATTGGTCACGAATGTTGCCCGCAGAATCGATCGACGACGCCTGCGCGGAGCCGATCGACCAGTTGCGCGCTCTGGCATATCGGCTGACGTCGATCGATTCGGGAGCCGCGGAGACGGTTCACTCCGTGCTCGGATCGCTGACTGCGCCGCTCGAGCTGGTGGTCGCCGGACGGGCAGGGGTGGGGCGGTCGTCGTTGGCGCGGATCCTGGGGCGCGACGACCGGTTCTCGCGCAGAGTCGTCGGCGCACCGGTTGTGGTGACCGAGTCGCGGGCATTCGACGTCCCCGGAACGTCGAACCCCGATCTGGGTCGTCGTTGCGTTGTCTACGTAGTGGTAGACGCGGTCCGCGACGTCGACCGCCGAGCCATTGCCCGAGTTTCCGATCGTGTGGTCGTCGCTGCGAACAAGGCCGACCTGTTCGGGCCGCGCTGGGACGAGGCACTGGGACGGGCGGCGGAAATCTCGGAGACCGTCGGCGTGCACACGGTTCCGGTGGAGACGTTGACCGGGCGCGGCGTCGAAGAGTTGTTCGCGGCCCTCGGCCCGGTCCTGGAGACGCAGTGGTGGCGCCGGGTCGAGCGGATCGGCCCGGAGCTGACGCAATCTGCCTCGCGCAACACCGCCGGTAGAGACGAGATCGAGATGTATCTGAGGTCGGACTCCGCGGTGTTGTTCGGTGCCGCGGCGGCGATGACGAGCCCCGAAATTCGAGCCCTTCGTCAAGGCGAGCCTCCCGATCCTCGTACCGCTGACGACGCGGGCACGTGCTGTCGATGGTGGGGCCGGCTCGTGGACGAGTCGGAACAGGCTCCGCAACAAAGGGTCTCACTGATTCGCCGCGGGTATGTGCGTCGGTGGGCGCAGCTCGGGGGCGATCGCTCCGCTCCGGTAGCGACCGATGAATAGCGTTTCGGTACTTCCGGATTCGGTGCTGCGCGTGGTGCAGCGATGGAATCCGGCATCCGATCCGGGTCGCCAGGTCGCCGCCGAAACATCCAGTGGCACTCGCATTTACGTCGTCGGCCCGTCGAGGGGTGGACGGGAAGACGTCGCGCAGATGTTCAGTGCTTCGGATAATTGTTCGACAGTGACACGCGAGGTGGACGCCGACGTCGTACTTCTGGTCGTCGACGCCGCCAGTGTGATCGGGCGCGAGGATCTTCATCTCCTCGACGATGCCGCCGAGAGCGGAACCCCGGTGGTGGTGGCGCTGACCCGCGTCGACGTCTACCGAGACTGGCAGGCTGTGCGCCGGCGTGATGCCGAGATTCTCACTTCGCACTGCACTGCTTTTGCTCAGGCCCCGGTGGTCCCGATTGCGCCTGGTCAAGAGCAGTCGCTCGTCGAGGTCGTGAGCCGGGCGGCACGGGAGAGGGAAGCAGGCGGTTCGGATTCCGGTGTCATCGCACAGACGCGCCGGATGATCGAGATGGAGATCCGGAATCTGCGTGACAGTGTTCCTGGTGCCGAACTGCGTGCCGAGCGATCACAGCTGCTCGCAGACCGTGACGGCCGGCGAGGCGAACGCCTGGTGCAGGTCCGAAGCAGACTGCAGCGAGCGCGCGGGGATCTGTTGCAACAGATCGCCGACGCAACCCGGGCGACGGTCGCGGGGGCACGTGGCTGGGTCGACGCGGCCCCGCGAGCCGAATTGGGCAGTATGCCGGTGCGGTTGCAGCACGAGGTCGACCATCACACCCGGGTCTTCGATGCCGCGATGACGGCAGCGGTGGAAGTGGCGGGCACGACCGGGTTCATGCCTTCCCCACGGATTCCGGAGAACCCGCCGGGCCGTCAGCGCGGAAACGAGGAACGCGTGACAATTCTTGTCGGCGCGTCCGCGGGCCTCGGCCTCGGCCGGATCGCGGTGACTCCGCTGGAGATGATTCCGGCCCTGGAGTTCGTGAGCATCCCCGTGACGTTGGTTCTGGGTGGCGCCGCGGCCTGGTGGTTGGCGCGAACTCGCGGGCTGATGGCTGATCGTGCCCACTCCAGGTCGTGGATCGTCGAATCGATGTCGACCGTTCGCGCACAGTGGGAGCAGCGAGTGCAGAGCGTGCTGCTCGAGGCCGAGGCAGATCTGGGAGCGGCGATCATGGCGGAGAGCCGCGAGCAGTTGGCGTCGGCGCAGGCCCGAATCGCGGAGATCGACGGTGAACTTCGTGAGCTTGCCGCGGCCAGATCGGGTCAACTGGCGTCGTGCGAGCGCGACCTCGCCGTTTTGAACGCCGCCTACTGACGTTTCGCGAGTGCGGAGTTCTCCACAGCGCCGCAATTTCGGCCACGACTGATCGACGGGGTCTGGTAATACTGAGCGGACGGTTTCGGTAGGGGTTGCCGAAGCAGTAGGTCACCATCCAGTAGGGGGAGTAATGGACGCATTTCTGATCACGCCCGGACACATCGACGGGCACGAAGCCGAAGCGCTCGATGCGGGGCGTATCGAGCCCGAGACGTTCGGGCCCTCGTCGGGACCGGTCGACGCCGGCGACCTGAACTTCGACGCCTTCGACTTGGACGGTGACGGAACGGTCGACAGCCGTGTCGTCCACTCCGACGACGACGTCGTGATCGTGTCCGATTTCGATCGTGACGGTAGCGCCGATCGCCTCACGATGATCGAGTCGGACGGGGATTACTCGGCCTGGGAATGCAGTCGAGACGACGAAGGCGCCCTCGTGTGGCAGAAAATCGATGCCGGAGCGCTCTGAAAAGCTTCCGTTTATGTGCTCTGAGCGCCGGGTAGGCACCTGAACACACCAACTGAATCGTTTCTGTGACATTTCTGACCGCACCCGATTACCTGCAGGTGAACAGCCAGCGTTAACCTCAATACATAGGACACCCGGCGTCCGTGAAATCCACGTGAGTGGATGACGCGGCTGGACCCCGTCGAGAGGGGGACACCGGGATCGACTGGTATCGGGGCGCTGCAGTTCGCATCCGGTGTCACGAGAACCCGGTTCCGGCTCACCCCAGGAGAGTTTGATGACCTCAGCGACCATTCCCGGTCTCAATGGAACTGACGGCACGCCCCCCACGCAGCACAAGGAACTGCTTGCATGGGTGCAAGAGGTTGCCGAACTCACCCAGCCTGATCGCGTCGTCTTCGCAGACGGCTCGGACGAAGAATGGGACCGACTGACAACGAAGTTGGTCGAGGCAGGAACCTTCACCCGCCTCAACGACGAGAAGAAGCCGAACTCTTTCCTCGGCAACTCCGATCCGTCCGATGTCGCGCGAGTCGAATCGCGTACGTACATCTGCTCGAAGGAAGAAATCGACGCAGGCCCCACCAACAACTGGATGGACCCCGCGGAGATGCGCACCCTCATGGGTGACCTGTACCGCGGTTGCATGCGTGGACGCACCATGTACGTCGTGCCGTTCTGCATGGGCCCCCTCGACGCCGAGGACCCGAAGCTGGGCGTCGAACTGACCGATTCCGAGTACGTCGTCGTCTCCATGCGCGTCATGACCCGCATGGGCAGCAAGGTTCTCGACAAGCTCGGCACCGACGGATTCTTCGTCAAGGCGCTGCACTCGCTGGGCGCTCCGCTGGCCGAAGGCCAGGAAGACGTCGCGTGGCCGTGCAACGACACCAAGTACATCACCCACTTCCCCGAGGATCGTGAGATCTGGAGCTTCGGTTCCGGCTACGGCGGAAACGCTCTCCTGGGCAAGAAGTGCTACTCGCTGCGTATCGCTTCGGCAATGGCGCACGACGAGGGCTGGCTGGCCGAGCACATGCTCATCCTCAAGCTCATCTCGCCCGAGGACAAGGCCTACTACATCGCGGCGGCATTCCCCTCCGCTTGTGGCAAGACCAACCTCGCGATGATCCAGCCGACCATCCCCGGATGGCGCGCCGAGACCCTCGGTGACGACATTGCCTGGATGCGTTTCGGTGAGGACGGACAGCTCTACGCCGTCAACCCGGAATTCGGTTTCTTCGGCGTGGCTCCCGGCACCAACTGGTCGTCGAACCCCAACGCCATGCGCACCATCGACCAGGGCAACACGGTCTTCACCAACGTCGCTCTGACCGACGACGGTGACGTCTGGTGGGAAGGCCTCGAAGGCGACCCGCAGCACCTGATCGACTGGAAGGGCAACGAGTGGACGCCCGAGTCGGGCACCCATGCGGCTCATCCCAACTCGCGTTACTGCACCCCGATGTCGCAGTGCCCGATCATGGCTCCCGAGTGGGACGACCCGAAGGGCGTGCCGATCTCGGCAATCCTGTTCGGTGGACGCCGCAAGACGACGGTTCCGCTGGTCACCGAGGCTCGCGACTGGCAGCACGGCGTCTTCATGGGTGCAACGGTCGGCTCCGAGCAGACCGCAGCAGCCGAAGGCCAGGTCGGTACGGTTCGCCGCGATCCGATGGCGATGCTGCCGTTCCTCGGCTACAACGTCGGTGACTACTTCCAGCACTGGATCGACCTCGGCAAGTCCGCGGACGCGTCCAAGCTCCCCAAGGTCTTCTACGTCAACTGGTTCCGCCGCGGCGACGACGGACGCTTCCTGTGGCCAGGCTTCGGCGAGAACTCTCGCGTCCTGAAGTGGATCGTCGAGCGCATCGAGCACAAGGCTGCCGGCATCGACACCCCGATCGGCGTCGTTCCCACCGGATCGGCACTCGACATCGAAGGACTGGACGTGTCGGACGCCGACATCACCGAGGCCCTCGCGGTCAACATCGACGAGTGGAAGGCCGAGATCCCGCTCATCGAAGAGTGGTTCGACTTCGTCGGCGAGAAGCTGCCGACCGGCATTCGTGACGAGTTCGAAGCTCTGAAGCAGCGGTTGGCCTGATAAACCGCCCCCGTATGTAGTGGCCTGATGCCGCATTGGTTCAATTTGATGAACCGATGCGGCATCGGTCGTCTGTATGCCCTTGCCTGTAGCCGTTAAGCAGTTCAGCCGTTATGCAGTTCAGCCGTAAAGCAGTGATCAGCGAGCGGGTCGACACACTCGATCCTCAGGAGGACCAGATATGAGCGGGATCTACAACAACGTGACCGAATTGGTCGGGCGCACCCCGATCGTGCGGCTCAACCGTCTGACCGAGGGCCTGGACGCACAGGTCGCCGTCAAGCTCGAGTTCTACAACCCGGCCAACAGCGTCAAGGACCGGATCGGCGTGGCGATCATCGACGCCGCCGAGAAGTCCGGTGCACTCAAGCCCGGTGGCACGATCGTCGAGGGCACCAGTGGTAACACCGGTATCGCACTCGCCATGGTCGGTGCTGCTCGCGGCTACAAGGTCATCCTGACCATGCCCGAGACCATGTCCACCGAGCGTCGCGTGATGCTGCGTGCTTACGGCGCCGAGATCGTCCTGACTCCGGGCTCCGAGGGCATGGCCGGTGCAGTCGCCAAGGCCAAGGAAATCGTCGAGCAGACCGAGAACGCAGTCTCGGCCAGCCAGTTCGCGAACCCGGCCAACCCGGCCATCCACGAGGCCACGACGGGCGAAGAGGTCTGGGCCGACACCGACGGCGCCGTCGACATCTTCGTGTCCGGCATCGGCACCGGCGGCACCATCACCGGCGTCGGACGCACCCTTCGCAAGTACAAGCCCGAGGTCAAGATCGTCGGTGTCGAGCCCATCGACTCGCCGATCCTCAACGGTGGCCAGCCCGGCCCTCACAAGATCCAGGGAATCGGCGCGAACTTCGTGCCCGACGTCCTCGATCGTGAGATCTACGACGAGATCATCGACGTTTCGTTCCCCGATTCCATCGAGGTCGCTCGCGCACTCGGCACCAAGGAAGGCATCCTGGGCGGCATCTCGTCCGGTGCCATCGTCTGGGCCGCACTCGAGTTGGCGAAGCGTCCGGAAAATGCCGGCAAGCTGATCGTGGCTGTCGTGTGCGACTTCGGCGAGCGTTACATCTCCACCCCGCTGTTCGAACACATCCGGGACTGAGACTTGTGAGTATCCTCGGGACAATTCGCGAGGACCTGCAGGCTGCGCGCGGTCAGGATCCTGCCGCGCGCAGCAATGTGGAGAACGCGCTCGTTTATTCAGGGCTGCATGCCATTTGGGCGCATCGGGTTGCGCATCGCATGTGGGCCGTCCCCGCCTTACGTGGCCCGGCGCGAGTGCTCTCGCAGCTGACGCGCTTCGTCACCGGCATCGAGATCCATCCGGGTGCCACCATCGGTCGACGGTTCTTCATCGACCACGGCATGGGCGTCGTGATCGGGGAGACGGCCGAAGTCGGTAACGACGTGATGCTCTATCACGGTGTCACTCTCGGTGGTCGCTCGCTCGAACAGGTCAAGCGTCACCCGACGCTGGGTGACCGGGTCACCGTCGGCGCTGGTGCCAAGATCCTCGGACCTGTCGTTATCGGTGAAGGTAGCGCTATCGGCGCCAATGCCGTTGTCACCAGAGATGTTCCGGCCGAATCCATCGCGACGGGTATCCCGGCGGTGGCGCGGCCACGGACTACCAAGGAGAAACTGGTGGACCCGAACAGTTACATCGATCCTGCGATGTACATCTGAAGCTGTCCTTCTTCGATGGCCACCCCTCGTGCAGACGACGGGTGGCCATCGGCGTCTGCTCAGGGTCGCGTCAGGCGCCACCCGAGACGTCCCAGTACGGAGGCCGTCAAAACGCCCAGCGCTGCTCCGATCAGGGGATAGCAGGCAAGGACGAGCCAGCGCGGTCCGTCTAAGGGTTCGTAGGCGGTGGCTATCGTCGATTCGTTGTCCCGAGCCATCTGCATGTCCCGAAATGGTACGTAGGAACCCTGATAGACGATTGTCTCGTCGGGACTGGTCATCACGTCGATCAGACTGCCCACCAGGGGAATTCCCCCGACGACAAATCCCAGAACCGCCAGAATCACGATCAGTGCGCGCATCGAACGAGCCTATCGCCCGGCCGGAAGTTCAGACTGCGATCGACGGTTCTTCGGGCGTCGAGAGGGTCAGGATCGCTCGCACGACGCGTGGACTCTGCTCGAGTGAGCGTTCGAGTTCGCGCAACGTGTGGGCCACTCGGGATTCCGCGTAGTCACCGACCAGATCGACGCTGGCCACCAGGTAGACCTGCCGCGGCCCGAGGTATTCCATGCGTAGGAACGTGATTCGGTTGATCTCGGGTAGTTGGGTGAGAGCTTCGACGGCTGCTGCCCGCAGCGTCGGTGAGGCCTCTTCGCCGACCAGGAATCGGCGGTTGCGGTCGATCAGGATGATCGCGATGACTCCGAGAAGTATGCCGACGAAGATGGAGCCGAGGGCGTCGGGGATCGGTGAACCGGTGATCTGGTGCAGTAGGACGCTGACGAATGCGATGACCAAACCGATCAGTGCTGCAGCATCTTCGGCGAACACGGCCCGGGTCGTCGGGTCGGATGTGTTGAGCGCCTGGGCCATGACGTCGCGGTTCACGGCGGACGCTTCGGTTCGGAGTTGCTTGTACGCCTGCCGGAACGAGATGCCTTCGAGGATGAACGAGACGCCGAGGACTGCGTAGGCGACACCGAAGTCGGTGGCCGGTTCGGAATGGAACAGTTCCTGGATGCCGTGGGTGATCGACACACCTGCGCCGAGCGCGAAGAGTCCGAGGGCGGCGAACATCGACCAGATGTAGGCCTCCCGGCCGTACCCGAGTGGCTGGTCTCGGTCGGGAACCCTTTTCGAGCGGCGGTTCGCGATCAGCAGCAGCACTTCGTTGCCGGTATCGGCCCAGGAGTGGGTGGCCTCGGCGACCATCGACGCAGATCCGGTGACGATGGCGGCCGCCGTCTTGGCCCCGGCGATCAGCGCGTTAGCCGCAAACGCCAGTACGACTGTCGTGGTGCTCTCGTTGCCGTTTCCCGTCGGCTCGGCCTTGGGTTCGATGCTCACGAACTTCAGGCTAGGCGGGTGGCGACGGTTTCGTGCGGTGACGTTCGGCGACGGAGCGCAGCAGTGTGTCGACGGCGTCGTGGAACTGCGTCAGGCCCGGCTCTTCGACGGGAAAGTGCCCGCACCCGTCCAGCATCACGAATTCGGTGGGTGCGTTGATGCGGCGGAGGAACTGCAGGCTCAGTTCGGGTGGCGTCCATCGGTCGTCGGCCGGGTGCGTGAGCAGGACGGGCGTCGTCCGAAATGCTTCGGGTGCGGTGTGCTCGAACGAGAAGTAGCTGCTGAGGAATCCGAGTGGCACCCGAACACCGCCACCGCGCGGATCGGTTGCGCACAGCGTCGCGAGTTCACGGTTGCTGCTCATGTTCGCGACGTCGGCGACCCAACGGATGGGCACGCGGATACGGCCCACCAGACTTTCGGTGCGGCGCATCAGGGGAGCGCCATAGACACCCATCGGGCCGAACCGCGCCGCGGCAGCTCTGGCCGACGGATTCGAGGGATCGAGCAGACAGGTGGCGACGACGGCGTCGGCCAGACCGGTTCGCGCGGCTACCTCGTAGGCCAGCAGACCGCCGATGCTGGCTCCCAGAAGCACCAGCGGCCTATCGTCGGCTGCTTTCTCGGCCCGGACGAGGTCACAGAGGAGTTCGACCCACTGCTCGTACCGGACGCCGGCGGGATCGCCTACGACGGTGTCGCCGTACAGCGGAAGGTCAGGGAAGAGGACTTCGGCGCCGAGCTTCACGCCGATCCCGGCAAAGGGCCACAAAGCGCCCGAGTACCCGCCGGCGCCGTGGATGCCGAGAACCCGAACCGGCGCGTCTGGAGCCACTGCCCGTGCGACGTGGACGGTGTTGCCGTTCCACTCCCACCACGTCGTGGTCGGCGCCGGCATGTGGGCGGTGTACCGGTCGGGCATAAACTTCGAGTAATCGGCGCTGGTCACCTACACAATTCTCGGTACCGGCGTCGCGGCTGACAACTCGCATCGGAGGACCGTGTCGACTCGGCGGAAAAGGCCCTCCCAGCAGCGCTCGAGGACTACCTACGACGCGATCCTGGAGGCAGCTACTCGCGTTTTCGCGTCGGAGGGCATGGCGGCGACCACCAACCGGATCGCTGACGAGGCAGGCGTCTCGGTGGGCTCGCTCTACCAGTATTTCGGCGACAAGTACGAGATCCTCTCGGAGTTGGCGAGCCGTCACGTGAGTGCCGCGCGGGAACGTTTTGCGGTCTGCCTTGCCGACATCGCCGAGCGTGAACTCACTCCGGACGAGGCTGTCAGGTTGTTGGTGGAGTGCGCGATCGAAGTGAACAGTAATCCGCGACAGTTCTTTCACCTGCTCTACGATCAGGTTCCTCGGACCCCTGAGCTCAT
This sequence comes from Rhodococcus sp. IEGM 1306, assembly GCF_036541985.1. Classification (NCBI taxonomy): domain Bacteria; kingdom Bacillati; phylum Actinomycetota; class Actinomycetes; order Mycobacteriales; family Nocardiaceae; genus Rhodococcus; species Rhodococcus sp. IEGM 1306. Next base: position 71,046 of record NZ_JAZHFF010000003.1, on the reverse strand, counting down.
CGAACAGGTCGAAGGAATGAATCGGCAACTGGTACTAGGTTTTTCGGAGTACTTGCAGAGCCGCGGTTTCAGTGCGGACGATGCGTTGTTGACGTCGCGGTTGACTGTGACTGCCGTGGACGGCCAGGTGCATCGGGTTGTGCTGGAATCGGATTCACCCGAAGAACTTTGCGTGCGCACCGAAGCCGTCGTGCGGCAGGCGAGATCGATGATCGCGTCGGAATCCTGATCCGGTGTATCGAATGGTGACTGCGGTCCGTTATGGTTCTGACGTCATCATCGAGGTAATGGGAAGTCGGTGCAATTCCGGCGCGGTCCCGCCACTGTGAGGTCGTCCACGCGTCGACCGTAGCCAGATACCACCCTCGTTGACGTTGTGTCATGCCACGAGGATGGATCGGTCACACCATGAATGCTGTTGGCGGAGCTCTGTCTCCACCTACCCACCTGTCTTCGCCGAAGGCCGGTGCGCCTCGAGGACGGCTCAGTCCGGGTATCGTGCTGCCCGCTCTGCTGGTCGTCACCGTGCTCTCTGCTGTGTGCGCGTTGGCATTCGGATCCGAGATGCTCCCCGTGTCCACTGTGGTGGACGTGGTGCACTCGCGCTTCGGAGGCCCACCCGTCACGCGTTCCGAACTTGCGATCGTGTGGGGAATCAGAGCACCGCGGGTACTGCTCGGTCTGGCTGTCGGCGCTGGTCTTGCCGTCGCCGGTGCGGTGGTGCAAACCCTCGTCCGTAACGCTCTCGCCGATCCCCACCTGCTCGGAGTGTCATCCGGCGCGAGTGTCGGTGCCACCGCCGTCATCACCACCGGACTGTTCGCCGGCGCCGGAGTATGGGCGCTCAGCTTCGGTGCGATGATCGGGGCATTGGGTGCTGCGATTCTCGTCTTCACCATCGCGACACTGCAAGGCGGCATCACCCCGCTGCGATTGGTTCTGACCGGGACAGTCACCGCATCCGCCCTGTCGGCGATCGCGAGTTTTCTGGTGCTGCGCACCAACGACTCACAGGCCGCACAGTCCGTATTGTTCTGGCTCCTGGGAAGTTTGGCCGGGGCCTCCTGGGACAAGTTGTGGGTGCCGGTCATCGTTGTGGTCCTGCTGACGGCAGCGGTGTTCGCCCTGCACGGTTGGCTCGACGCACTGGCGGCCGGGCCGGACGTCGCCGCTTCGCTCGGTATTCCCATCCGAACCCTGCGAAACGTGTTGTTCGGAGTGCTGGCAGCGTTGGTCGGCACGATGGTTGCAGTGTCCGGCGCGATTGCCTTCGTAGGCTTGGTTATTCCGCACGTCACACGCATGATCGTCGGAGCCAGACATCGAGTGGTATTGCCGGCGGCAGCACTGATCGGCGCGTCGTTCCTGGTATGGGTCGACGTCGTGGCGCGGACCTCGTTGCGACCGACGGAGATCCCGCTGAGCGTGGTGACCGGGGTGATCGGCGCCCCGCTGTTTCTTCTGCTTCTCGGCCGTCGGCGCTACCGATTCGGGGGTAGTTCGTGAGCGCCCGAGCGCTGCCGCTGACAGCGTCCGGAGTCGTTGTCCGCATCGACCGTCGAACCATCGTCAAAGGCGTCGACATCGCGGCTGACGCCGGCGCAGTGGTCGGCGTGGTTGGTCCGAACGGTTCGGGCAAGTCGACGTTCTTGCGGGCTCTTGCCGGTCTCGGGCCGATCGCCGACGGTGACGTTCGCGTCGGCGACGAGTCGGTCCACACGATGTCCGCGCGTTCGCGGGCCAAAGCCATTTCCTTTGTGGCGCAGGAAGAGCAGAGTCCCGCCGATTTGTTGGTGCACGAGTACGTGACTCTGGGCCGCACACCACATGCAAAGCCCTGGAGTGTCGGCGGCAAGGACGAGAAGGCCGTCGTTGATCGTGCTCTGGGCGAGGTCGGAATGATCGAGCACCGGTTCTCTTCCATGGACACGCTGTCCGGTGGGGAGCGTCGGCGGGTGTTTCTCGCCCGGGGACTCGCGCAGGACGCCGGCGTGCTCATCCTCGACGAGCCGACCAATCATCTCGACATCCGGCACCAACTCGAACTGCTCGATCTGGTCCGGTCGCTGGACCGGACGGTGATCATGGCACTGCACGACCTCGATTTGGCTGCAGCAGTGTGTGATCGGGTGCTCGTTCTCGCGGATGGCGTGGGCCATGCGTTCGGCCATCCCTCCGACGTTCTCACGACCTCGGTCGTGGCAACTGTTTTCGGCGTCGAGACATTCGCGCTCGTGAACCCGGTTACCGGCCGTTCACACCTCGTATTCGAATCACGAAATCCTCAACCACAACACACATTTTCGGAGAGTGCACTTTGATACACGTCAAGACCCGAGCGTCGTTCGGTGCGGTCGCAGCCGCAACAGCGTTGTTGGCCGTGTCCGGATGCTCGGCAACCGCGCCCGTCGACGAATCCGCGGACAAGACTTCGGTCACGCTGGAGAACTGTGGAACGGAAAGCACTTTCCAACGTCCGATCGAAAAAGTTGTTGCGACAAGCAATGCGGCCAATATCGGCACCATTCTCCGAGTCGGCGGTCTGGATCGCCTCGCTGCCGTCGTGTTGAACACGAACAACGACGCGGTCATGGACTCGATGTTCGGTCCCGGTATCGCCGACGTTCCACACCTGGACGGAACGATCACGATGGAGACGATTCTGGGTAAGCAGGCGGACCTGGTGGTCGGGTCCTACAGCGGCTTGTTCAAGGGCGCCTCCGGCGTGACGCCGGAATCACTGCAGAGCAACAATATCGATGCATATGTCATCTCCGACAGTTGTCGGCAGAGCGCCGCCGCGGATTCCGCGCTCGGAACGATGGGGCCGTGGGATGCTCTCCGTGCGGACGTGACCAATTACGGAAAGCTGTTCGGAACCGAGGACACCGCCGCCCAGGCTCAGACCGAATTGGATTCGCGTTTGGCGCGTCTGGAGTCGGCCCCGGATGCCGCCGACAAGCCGAAGGTACTGATCTACGACAGCGGTGAAGAAGATCTGTACACCAGTGGAGGCAACGGAGCCCCCAACGGAATCATCGACGCGGCCGGAGGAACCAACGTGTTCGCCGATGTCGACAACACCTGGTTCAAAGCGAGCTGGGAGACCGTAGCGAAGTCCGAACCCGACGTCATCGTGATCATGGACTACAAGAAGAGCGCTGACGAAGTACAGGGGAAGATCGACGCGATCAAGAGCCGAGAAGGCCTACGCGACCTCGACGCCGTCAAGCAGAACCGCTTCGTCGTACTTCCGCTCGCCATGTTCACCAGCGGATTCCCCAACATCTACGGCGCGGAACAGTTGCGCGCGAAGATCGAAGAGTTCGGGCTGGCTCCGTCGAGCAGCATCGACTGGACAACCGCGCCGTCGGCATGAGCGACAATCGGTCCTCGCGTCGGGTGATCGTCGTATTACGGCCGACTGTCAGTGGCCTGGACGAGTCGGCTGCACGGCGGATGCTCGACGCTGTTCAGGCGGGCACAGACGTCGACGTTTGCGTTGCGTACCTCGATGTCGCGTCGCCGAGCCTTCACGAGGAACTCGATCGAGCGCGTACCGATGACGTGGACAAGGTCGTGTTGATTCCCGTTGCGGTTCCGAGGGATCGGTACCTGCTCACGTGGACCAGCAAGGCGGTCGCGAACTGGCGTGAAACCCGGATCGACGCCGAACTGGAAGTGTCGCTACACGAATCGGAATCTTTGGAAGGTGCAGTGGCCGCGCAGGTGATCGACGAACTCGACTCGGCGGGAAAGCCGATCTCTGCCAGTCCGGCGTCGTATCGCAGTCCGGCCTGGTCCGTGATCGAACCGCATGAGACTCATCTGTTGGTGTGCAAGGGCCCGCGCTGTATGGCGTACGGAGCGGGACCGTTGCACCGGGCCATGAGCGCCGCGGCCAAAGGAACGTCGGCAAAGGTGACGGGAACGGGTTGTCTGAGCCCGTGCAACCTTGGGCCGTTGGTGATCGCGAACCCTGGTGGTACGTGGTTCGGTCATGTGAACGCCGGAGATGCCGACGCGTTGGTGTCCGGTCACGAGGATCACTTGGTGGATCACGTTCTGGACCGATAGATATAGGTCGGCGAAACAGAGAACCCGTTGGGCGCGAAGTGCGCTCAGCGGGTTCTGTCCATCAGTGAGACGGTCAATTCGATTCAAGTGGTCGAATATTTCTTGCGGACCCGGTCAGCCTGAATTGATTTCTCTTGAATGCAACCAGGACCCTGTGGCGATTGTCCGTCAATCAGACGACTGCCATGAGTATCTAGATTGGGTAGAAATATTCAGACCAATGCGAATTCGAGGAGTGAACCATGGGATACGACAATAGGTGCCGGGATTGCCAGCACGGCAAATGTTCGGTCTGCAACGGGGAGGGGAAGGTGTGGGGAACCTTTGGAAATTGCACGAGGTGCCACGGGCAAGGCGGTAGCCCATGCGCGCAGCACCGATGAGTCAATGCTGCTCAGGCTAGCGCAGTAGGTTCGGTGAACGTCGATGTCAACGCTATGAGAGTTGGCTGCCGAGTGCCTGAATCCGGCGAAAAATATTCGTTATCAATCGGTCGAGAGGATATTCAATGGACATGGTAGTAGTCGGATTCATTGCATTCATCTCCTATGCTGTAATCGGTCGGGCAATAGGGACGTCTTACTGGAGAAGGAAACACGGAGTGTATCGCTCCTTTTTCTCGACAGAGGCGATATTTACAGGAATGTTCGGATTTCTAGCAGTTGGTCTCACGTGGCCCGTTTCCATATTCATCCCTGCAGTTCGAGCGCCCGAGCTTTGCACGCACGGCAGTCATATCCTGGAACGGGATTCTGCGCGTCGCGAGTATGAGCAGATGGAGGATGCGCTTCGTCGGGAGCGTGGACTGGCCTGAATAGTGCCTCGATTACGTTTGAAGCCCGCCGATTGACCAATCGGCGGGCTTCAAACATTCATGTCTCAGGAACCGAAGGGAAGGGTTCCCGGCGGGATCTGGTATCCACTGCTGCCGACGGAGGCGCTGCCCCAGAGTGCGAGGAAAGCGTTGATGGCGTTGGTGAGCATATGAATGTCCTTTGTGAGATGACTGATTCGTTTTCGACGGTACCGGGTGGATCTGTGGATTCGCTGGGAGTTGGCACCCATTTCACGGGGCTGGCACCCGTTCCGGCAGGTCGGAACGGGTGCCAACTGTCAGCAAAGGGTGCTGGCCTCGGGTGGGTCAGCCCACGTAGCCGGGCGGCATGAGTACGGACTTGGTCTCGCAGAAGGCTTCGAGGCCCTCAGGTCCGTTCTCGCGACCGATACCGGAGTTCTTGTAACCACCGAACGGTGAGCCGGGATCGAAGGCGTACCAGTTGATCGCGTAGGTACCCGTGCGGATCTGCGCGGCAACTTCGAGTCCGTGATCGATGTCGGTGGTCCACACCGATCCGGCGAGGCCGTAATCGGAATCGTTGGCGATCTTGATGGCCTCGTCCTCGGAGTCGTACGGAATCACCGAGAGAACGGGTCCGAAGATCTCCTCACGTGCGATGGTCATCGAGTTGTCCACGTCGGCGAAAATCGTCGGCTCGACGTACCAGCCCTTGTCCAGGCCGGCGGGACGTCCACCACCGAGTACGACGCGTGCGCCTTCTTCCTTGCCCTTGGCGATGTATCCCTCGACGCGCTCGCGCTGCTTCTCGGAGATCAGCGGGCCGAGTTGTGCTGCGGGATCGGACGGATCGCCGACGGTCATGAAGCCTGCCGCGGTCTTCATTCCCTCGATGACCTCGTCGTAACGCGAACGGGGAGCGAGGATTCGGGTCTGAGCGACACAGGCCTGACCGGTGTTCATCAGGCCGGACATGACGAGCATCGGCATTCCGGCGGCGATGTCGGCGTCCTCGAGGATGATCGCGGCGGACTTGCCACCCAGTTCGAGGGAGCAGCGCTTGAGGTTCTGCGCGGCGATGGCACCGATCTTGCGGCCGACGGCACTGGATCCGGTGAAGGTGATCTTGTCGATGCCCGCATGAGAGACCAGGTATTCGCCGGTCTCGGCTCCGCCGGGGAGTACCGAGATGACGCCTTCGGGAACACCTGCCTCGGTGAAGATCTCGGCGATCACGTGGACGGAGAGAGGGGATTCGGGTGCGGGCTTGAGCAGTACGGTGCAGCCGGCGAGCAGTGCGGGTGCCAGCTTGTTGATCGCCAGGAACAGCGGGACGTTCCAGGCCAGCACGGCGGCGACGACGCCGACGGGCTCACGGGTCACCTTGGTCTGCCCGAATGCCCCGGTGCGCTTCTCTTCCCACGCGAACTTGTCGGCCAGTTCGGCGTAGTAGCCCAGCGTCGCCATCGACGGGGTCTGCTGCATCATGCCGACCATGGCGGGCGGCTGACCCATCTCGTTGGAGATGAGCTGGTTGATTTCCGCGCTGCGCTCTTCGATCAGCTTGGCGGCCTTGGCGAGGATTGCGCCGCGCTCAGCGGGGGTGGTGCGTGACCACGGTCCCTCGAACGCCGCGCGGGCTGCGGACACGGCCGCGTCGATGTCTGCCGGTGCTGCGATGGGACAGCTGCCGACGCGCTCCTCCGTTGCGGGAGAGAACACTTCGAGTACCTGGTCGGTGGCCGGGGCCACCCATGCTCCACCGATGTAGAGCTTGTCGTAGTCAGTCATCAATTCATTCCTCGGTGTTGTCGGTCGCCGCGAGGGCATACGCGTCGTCTGCCTGTGCGGTGTCGGTGAAACTGGTGAATCCGTATTTCTCGTGCGGTCCGATGGCGGCTACCTCGAAGAGACCGGTGCCGGTATGGGTGTTCGCGCCTTCGGTGAGCGTGAAGGACGCGAGATTGTCGACGGGGGAGAACATGCGTTGGAACGGTTCGATCTCGTGGACCTTGTGGCGCAGTCCCTGTACGACGAGTTCGCCCTGCCACATTCCGTGACGCCAGTCCTGTTCGAGTCCGTAGCCGGTGCCGATTCCGATGTAGTTGGCCAGCAACAGTTCGCAGGTGACGGTGAGGACTTCACCGCACCGCCCGGCCGGTGGAAGGTGACGATCGCTCCGGTGACGTCGCGGGTGTCGGGGCAGAACGTCAACTCGTGTTCGGGCCGGCCGAGCCATTCGTTGTCCCTGGCTTCGTCCGGCCACACCCGCATGGCTTCTTCGACGATGCGCCTGCCCTGTTCGTCTTCCTGCATGATCACCGAAATCGTGAACTCGTCGAACTGCATGACCGCATAGATCCAGAAGAAGTTCTGGATTCCGTCGACGGCGCGTCTGCCTTGCGGTTCGGCTTCTCCGACCGGGCGCACGCCCCACGAGCGGTCGCGGTTTCCCCGCCATGTCGTGGGATCGATCGCGAGGTCCTCCCCGTCGACGGTGAGCGATCCGGTCCAGGTTCCGGTCTGCAGGAAGCGTGAGGTGTCGAACGTGACTCGTTCGAGTTGGCGGCGAAAGTGCTTGGGCTCGAGCGCTGCCGGGATGGTGGCATCGAAGGTGATGTCGAAGGAGAGATCGTAGTCGCTGCCCGGCTCGAGGACGACGCGGAGCTTCTGCAGTCCTTCGAGCACTTCGATGCGCAAAGGTCCGACGGTGGTGTCGGTACGGTCGGCGCCCAGAGCCTTCGACATGCGAGCAACGATGTGGTCGTCGCCGCGGCGAAGCACTGCGAATGCGTCCATGACGCCGAGGTTGGGGTACTGGCCGAGTCCGACGATGAGGAACACGTCGGGGGATTCGGTGGGGTAGCAGTTGAAGTAGTAGCGGTCGTAGAAGTTTCGATCCGAGGTGGCTACGTGACGGATCGGTTCGGCGATCTGGTGAACGGGATAGTCGTCCATCGGTGACAGCATCTCAGGCCAACCTCTCCCAGTAGGTACCGTCGAGCATCGCGGCGAGCGAAGCGCGGTGCATGATCATGTCGTCAGGGTCTTCGGGGCGCTGCGACTGCCCGAAAGCTATGGCGCGGGCCTGGATTCGCCACATGATCACCGCCTGGCGCAGTGCGGCGTAGGTAACGTAGAACTCCAGATCGTGTGGGGTGTGGCCGGTGATCTCGGCGTAGGTCTGCGCGAGATCCGGCAGTCGAAGGAAGTCGGGAAGGCCGGGTAGGTTGGCCAGTCCGGCGATGTCCTCGAAAAACCTGTGCAGAAATGCCATCCAGCCCAGATCCATCTCTCGTGGGCCGAGAGTTGCCATTTCCCAGTCGAGTACGGCTACCGGCGCGAAGTCCTGGTACATGACGTTGCCGATGCGCGAGTCGCCCCAACAGAGCACCGCCGGAGAATCGTCCGCGGGATTGTTCTCCTCGATCCAGTCGAGGGCACGTTCGATGAGCGGTGATCTGACGCCGTCGGAAACCACCCACTCGTAGTACGCGCGCTGCTCGGCGATGTGCGCCGTGAATGCTTCTCGTGCAGTCGTTCCCGAATTCGGGAGTCGGAGGAAGTCGAAACGCTCACAAGGCTTGTCGATGGCGTGCAATTGAGCCAGGACGCCGACCGAGCTGCGCTGGAGGCTATTTCGCTGCTCGGGGGACGCTTCGGTGACCCAAGATCCGAAGTTGTACGGCATGACGTCGGGCGGCACGTCGCCGGAGATTCGTTCCATCACGAAGAACGGGGCACCCAACGCGTCCGGATCGGACTCTGACCAGTACACCGCAGGCACGGGCACCGCCGAATGCTCTCGCACCTGAGCCATGGTGCGGAACTGGGATTCGAGGTCGTACGTCGGAAACACCGGCATGGTCGATTCCGTCGGCGCCACCCGGGCGACCAAGGGATGATGATCGCCGTCCCAGGTGGCGTCGAAAAGAATGGTTTCACTGGACATGCCGTTGGCTGCGGGCAAGGTGACGTCGGCGACGGTCACGGAAGATCCGCTCGGCACCTTCCCGGCCATCCACCGTTCCAGTCGCTCACGGAGGTCTTCGGTGTCGCGGAGGGAATCGCTCGGTCGGGCGACCTGGGCGTGATGCTCGGCTTCATCTGTCGAAGAAGCGGTCGAGGCAACGTCAGATGAGGAAGCGTCTGGGCTCACGGTCACCTCCTTCCCGTAGGCGTCACGTGCAATGCCCGTAACGGTGTGAGTCAGAACACTAAAACACGTTACAGAAATTGGGAACAGGTGGCACCCGTTTAGTGGGACTCCCTGCGGATTTATCGGGGAAGAACGCGTGTCAGATAACGGCGGTGAGCGAGAGCAAGCCCGCGCCGGTCAGAGTTCCGGTGCCACCCAGCTCGGCGAGAACGATCCGGAGCCCTTCGATGAACGACAAACGGGCATGTCGGGCAGCCGCGTCGAGCATCGGTTCCCACAGCGATGTACCCGACTGGGCGAAACCGCCGCCGATCACCGCGAGGTCCACATCCAGGAGGGCGGCCGCCGAGGCGATGGCACCACCGAGTGCCGTGCCGGCGCGGCGAAGTGCGTCCACGGCGATCGTGTCCCCGCTGTGTGCGCTCTCGGCGAGCTGACGGCCGGTGGTGCCCGTCCATCCCTGGCTACGAGCCCATCGCACCGCGGCGGGCCCACTGGCCACCGTCTCGAGGCAACCGACGCCCCCGCAGCTGCACGGTTCGGCAGAGCCTCGAACGACGAGGTGGCCGATGTGACCGGCGTTCCCCGTGCGACCCCGAGCAATCTCGCCGCCGAGAACGATTCCGCCGCCGATTCCCGTCGAGACGACCAGGCTCAGGAGGTTCGGGGTCCCGCGTCCGGCGCCGTGGTGGAACTCCGCCAAAGCCGCTGCGGCTCCGTCCATGGCGAGGGCGGTTCCGGCGTCGGGAAAGACGCTGCGGACGCCCGCGACCAGCTCGAATCCCTGTGCCCACTCGGAGATGTTGATGGGAGCGACGACGCCGGCGACGGTGTCCACCGGCCCGGCGCACGCGATGCCCACACCGTCGACGTCTCGGCCGTCGGCGACTCGCTCGAGCAGCGCCGCACACGCTCCCCACGGGTCGGTCTGCGGCGTCGGAACGCTGTCGACTACGGGAACACGGCCGTCCTCGGACACGACGCCGGCAGCCATCTTGGTGCCACCGATGTCGAGTGCGAGGCGCATGTCGCTATCGCTTTTCGAGAACCACGACGAGGTTGCTCACCAGGAACTCCCGCAGGCCGGGGACTCGGACCATCCACCACGCCCACGACGGGTGGTAGCGGGGGATCGCGGCGAGCAATGTGCCCTGGCTGGTTCCACGGGCCCAGCGTAAGCCGTCGGTGGCGCCGACTTTGAACAACGACACCCCGAATCTGTTCTTCGGTTCGCGTCCGGTCTTGCGGAGGTACCGCTTGGCCGCGTACTCGCCGCCCAGGGCATGCCACGGTCCGGTTTCGTGGCCGCCGAACGGACCCCACCACAGGGTGTACGAGAGAACCATCAAGCCGCCGGGCTTGGTCACCCGCAGCATTTCCTCGGCCATCAGCCAGGGTTCACTGACGTGTTCGGCCACGTTGGAGGAGAAGCAGATGTCCACGGACGAGTCCAGGAACGGCAGTGCCAAACCCGATCCACGCACCGCGCCGCCCACCGTCAGACCCGCGGCGTGCATCTCCGAAGGATCGGGTTCGACGGGAATGTAGCGGGCACCTGCGGCTTGAAAGACCTCCGCGAAATAGCCCGGACCGCCGCCCACGTCGAGGACGGTGAGACCGTCGAGGGATCGTCCGGTGTGACCTTCGTGCAGGTCCGAGATTAATTCGACGGAGTCGCGCGCGAGCGCGCCGTAGAAGATATCGGGCGCGGACTGCTCGTGGCGGAAGTCGCTGAGCAGGCCGAACGAGCGTTTCAGGGTTGCCCGTCGGCCGAAAATGCGGGTCACTGCGGGCTTGGTCACGGGTAGCAACTTTAGCCACTGGGCCGCCCGGTCCACGAACACCGTCAGGAGCGCGGCAATACGGACGCTCGAACAGTTAGGGTGTTCGGCAGGGTTACCGGCCGGTCAGGCGGGGCATCCCGCAGGATCGCCCGAACCGGGGTGGCCACCGACCAACTCAGGGAGTAACGCACGTGCGCGAGGTTCTGTTGCTCTGCTGGCGCGATACCGGGCATCCCCAGGGCGGTGGAAGCGAGCGTTACCTCGAGCAGGTCGGATCCCAGTTGGCCGAGCGCGGCATCAAGGTGACGCTGCGGACGGCGTCGTATCCCGGGGCGCCGGCGTCGGAGGTTCGCGACGGCATCACCATCAGCCGGGCCGGTGGTCGCTTCAGCGTGTACCCCCGCGCTCTGGCTGCCATTGCTGCCGGACGTCTGGGTTTCGGATCGCTCAAGGGCATTCACCCCGACGCGGTGATCGACACCCAGAACGGCATCCCCTTCTTCTCGAAGACCGTGGCGGGTGCGCCGGTCACGCTTCTGGTCCATCACTGCCATCGTGAACAATGGCCGGTGGCAGGCAAGCTCGTCGGTCGGATCGGCTGGTGGGTCGAATCGCGATTGTCACCGCGCACCCATCGACGTAGCCAGTATCTGACGGTGTCGCTTCCTTCGGCCGAAGAATTGGTGGACCTCGGTGTCGAGCGCGAACGAATTGCCGTGGTGCGCAACGGTGCCGATCGACTCCCCGTCGGCGTCGACGCGGGCGGATCGATCACCAGGGCCGAGCGTCCCACCATCTCGGTTCTCTCACGACTGGTGCCGCACAAGCAGATCGAGGACGCACTCGAGGCAGTCGCAGCTCTGCGTCCGACGCTTCCGGACATCCATCTCGACGTCATCGGTGGCGGTTGGTGGGAGCAGAACCTGCGAGATCGCGCCGCAGAGTTGGGAATCGGTGACGCCGTCTCGTTCTACGGTCACGTCGACGAGGCCCGTAAACATGAACTCCTTGCGCAGTCGTGGATTCACCTCATGCCTTCACGGAAGGAAGGATGGGGCCTGGCGGTCATCGAGGCTGCGCAGCACGGTGTTCCGACGATCGGCTACCGCAGTTCCAAAGGTCTGACCGACTCTATCGTCGACGGAGTGACCGGGCTGTTGGTCGGCGGTGAGCACGCCGGCGACGGTGACATCGCCGATCTGACGCAGGCTGCAGGCACCCTGCTCCGCGACCACGAACTCCGCACGGTGCTCGGTGAGAAAGCTCGCGTGTGGTCCGGCGAGTTCTCCTGGGAGCAGACCGGCACCGGAGTGCTCGAGGTGCTGACCGCACACAAGGACGGTCGGTGGGTCTCAGGATTGGCCGCGCCGCGCGAGTCGAATTCGGTTCTGGTTCAGTCCGACTGAGATCAGCGCGATCACGCCCATCAGTATCCAGGCGAGATGCGCAACTATGACGGCCGTTCGGGCATCGGTCGACGCTTCCTGCGCGGCAACATCTCCCGGTACCCGGTAGAGCTCGAGATCGTTGTCGGCGAAGACCTGTTCCAAGCCGTCGAGTGTCGCTGCCGCCTTGCCGAGTTGGCCTGGTGTCTCACGCTCGATCAGTACCCATCCGACTCCGAGATCGGCCAACTGCGTAGGACTCCCGCCGGCAAGCAGCAGATCCTCGACCTGGGTGGCCCGGGTTCCTTCACCGCCGACAGCACCACCGGCAACCACCAGTTGGCCGGTCTGCAGCACGTCGAGGGGCAGGAAGCGTGGTGCTGGGTCGAGTACCGGCGCATCACCGCTGTAGGGGAAGGCACGGAACATCCCGGCGGGAAGCACTGCAACGTCACCGGTTTCGTCTCGTAGTTGCTCGGCCACCACGGTCCAGGACCCGGGATAGTGCACGGGCTTCAACGCGCCGCCGACGCCCCACACCAGATCCGGTAGCGCCACGATCGTCACCACGACGGCGGCGATCGAGAATGTCGGGCGGGGAAGGGAGAACCGATTGCCCGCCCACATCACCGCGGCGGCGGCAGCGAGTGCGTAGAACGGTACGGCCAGCGCGACCCACTTCTGCGCGTCACGCAGCAGCCCGGCCCCGGTGAAAACCTCGACCGACCATCGGCCGACGTCGAGCCCCCACGGAGTGGCGCCCAGGGTCGGAGCGAGCACCGCACACAGGGCCAGCGCGCCGAGTCCACTGACAACGGGGTTCCGGCGTCGGCGCCATAGAGCGGGCACACCGGTAAACACCACGACAAGTAGAAGAACTGTTCCGGCCAACGCGAAGAGTGTTGTGCGCGTGGACGGTATCGCTGCCGAATTCCAGATACCGCCGAGACCGGCGAGGCTGCCGAGTGTCGCGAGGCCCGGTTCCGCTCGGGCGGCAAAGGCGGCGACTCCCGCCGGATCGGAACCGTCGCCGGCTGCTCCGGATACGAAGGTGGCGACCAACCACGGCGAGGCGGCGACGAGGAACAGCCCGATAGCGCCGCCGACACGCCGCATGGCCGAGGTTCGGCCTCCTGGGGTGGCAACCACCACCAGCGCGGCCGTCAGAGCGAGCAGAGCGCCGGTAGGTGTCAGGCCCGCGAATGCAAGTGACGCGGCCAACGCCCACCAGGACCCGGGCGTGGCTCGGCGAACTCCGATCCCGGCACACACGATCCACGGCAGTGCGGCATATCCGGTCAGCAGGCTCCAATGTCCTTGCAACAGGCGCTCGGCCACGTAGGGGTTCCAGAGCATTACCGTCGACGCGACCAGTTGTGGACCGACACCGGCCGTCGGCAGCAGGACGGCGACCATGCGCGCCGCACCCCAGCCGGCGAGCCAGAGCGCCACGAGCAGGATGAACTTGACCACCAGTCCGCCGTCGATCACGGTGCTCAACGCTGCGATCAGCGCGTCCTGGGGAACAGCGCGGGCTGCGGCGTCGGTGAGTCCGAGGGCGGAGTCGGTCAGGTACGAGCGCGGCGTGCTGACGGCGTCGCGCAGCAGGAGGTAGCCGGGGCCGAGCAGCGGTCCGAGGATCAACAGTGCCAGCGCCAGGCTGTACGCCGCAGGCAGGCGTCGGCGGTATCCGGCTTGCACTGTCATGACGCGCACGATACGTGGTGCATCATTACTGCCATGCCTCGCCAACCACTCGATCGCGCCGCCGCGGCCGGGGTCGGCATGGTTTTGGTGGGATCGATGACCGCTAACGTCGCGTCGTACCTGTTGGCATGGTTGGCCAGCCGATGGTTGGGTCCGGTCGGCTACGGAGAGTTCGCGAGTCTGCTTGCCGCCCAGTTGGTACTTGCGGTTCCGGCTTTGGCGTTGCAGACGGTGGTCGCCCGCGAGGCGGTGCGTGGCAAGAGCACAGATGCGTTGCGGTCGTTGGGGTATCGATGCACCGCGATCGTCGCCGTTCTCGCGGTGGCGCTCGCTCCGGCGATGGCATGGCTACTCGACACCGGAATCGTGGCGGCGTTCTCGGCCTTGGTGACCGCGCCCATGTTGGTTCTGCTGGCCACGGAGCAGGGTTTGTTGCAGGGGCACGGTCGATTCGGCACTCTCAGCGCCGTACTGGCCGGGGCCGGGGTGATGAAAGTCCTTCCGGCAGTGATCGTTCTGGCATTCGGCGGCGGAGCAGGCGCCGCCTTGGTCGCGGGCGCGGCCGGAACTGCGTTGCTGGTGGCGATAGTTCGAGTGGTCGACCGAACCGTCTCGGCGAGCGAGGACCGTCCGGTGCGGATCGGGGTTGTCTCCGTGCTCGCGGCGTCGCAGGTTCAGCTCGCGCTGATCGCGTTGTCTTCGCTGGACCTGCTGATCGTCCGCGTCGTCCTCAGCGAATACGACGCCGGTGTATACGCACTCGGCGCCGTCGCGACGAAGGTGGCGTTCTGGCTACCACAGGCGGTGGGCGTCGTGCTGTACCCGAAGATGGCGAATCCGGCGCACTCGGCGCAGGCGGTTCGCTCGGCGTTGGCAGTGCTCGTCGGTATCGGCGCCGTGTTGGTTCTGGGAGCGGCGGTTGCCGGCCCGCTGGTGCCGATGCTCGTGGGCGAGGCATACGCCGCCGTGGCTCCGATGCTGTGGGCCTTCGCCCTGCACGGTGCAGCGCTGGCGGTACTCCAGGGTGCCTTGCTGTCCGCAATCGCGTCAGAACGCACGCGAGTGGCCCTTCTGGCGTGGGCAGGACTGGCCGTGGAGGCGACGGTCATGCTCGTGTGGGCGAAGACGCCGGGAGAGTTGATCGGCGTCGCCGTCGTGGTTGCGTCGACGACGGCGTTGGCGGTGTCCGTCGCCGCGGTGCGAAGTGCCGACCGCGCCGGGCCGGCACCTCACAGCGGCGTCAGTTCTCCAGACGCGTGAACAAATCGTCGAAGTAGTCGAGCGTACGCATCGCGGTGTAGACGGATCCGTAGTTGATGTTTCCACCCGTGTAGACGACGTTGTCGCCTTGTACTGCGCGGATACGGTTCCACATCGCACGGTCGTCACTGACGGGATCCACACCGGGCGCGGTGGTGACGATCATTCCGTCGGCAGAGTCGAGGGCAGTCACGAGGTTTTCGGTGGAGATCTCCTTCTGTCCCTCGACCGGCCACTGGAGTCGCACGCCGAGGTCCTCGGCCACCTGCGTGGAGATGCCCTTACGGTTGACGCCGTTGACCTTCTGATTCACGTAGTTCAGCAGCACGATCTGCTTGCTCGCCAAACTCTGGGCGTGGCGTTCCTTCAGTCCGGCTGCCTTGTCCTCGTACGCTCCGATGACCTGACGGACCTCGGGGTTCTCGGTGCGATTCAGCCAACTCGCCAACTGGTCGATATTCTCGCGCCACGGACGGGTGAAGTCCATCGGAAGCACAGGAGCCGTCTGGCTCAACTGCTGCAGCGGCCACATGTCGGAGGCCTCACCGATGTCGGTGCAGATGATCAGGTCCGGTTCCAGCGCGAGAATTGCCTCGACGTTGACCGGTGCCTCGAACACCTGCGCCGTGGGATCGGCCGGAACCCACGGTTCGGCGGCGTCGAAGCTGTACGCGATGACCGGCAGGCCCATCGCGACGGCCGGTTCGAGGTCGAGTCGGGAGTCGATGGCGACGACGCGCTTCGGGGTCACCGGAATGTCGTAGGTTCCGAGCGAGGTCGTGACCGTGCGCATCCCGGCTGCATCGCCCTCGGTACCGGCAGATCGTGCGCAACCGGCGGCGAACAGCCCGGAGAATGCAGCACTGCCGACAACAAATCTCCGTCGCGTCAGATCGCTGACACAGATGTGCGAACCCAGAACTGTTGATGCGGGCATGTGGCTCCTCGTGTTCGGGGGTGGTCTGGACTTCCAGAAAACGGTAGGCCCGCGACCACGCGGAGGGAACGACCCGTTGCGCCAATCCGTACGCCGATCCGGCAACAAAGTCCCGAAACGAAGCAGAGCGCCCCTTCCGTGTGGAAGGGGCGCTCTGCTTACTGCCTGAATCAGTCCTTGCGCAGATCCGGACGCGGGATCACCTGGGTGTCGTCCGAGGTCCAGTCGTGCTCACCCGGAGCCGGCTCGAGCGAGCCCTGGCCGCTGGGATTCTGGTTCGTTCCGCCGTGTGCAGCGCGGGCCGGGGTTCCGCCCTTGCCGCTGCGAATCCCGAGGAAGATACCGGCGATCAGTGCGATGACACCGAGGACACCTGCCACGATCGGGACGGTGCGGCCGAACAGCGAGAGCTTGTCCATGCCGTCACGGGCCTGCTGGACCTGGTACTCGATGGTGGCTTCGTCGAAGGGCAGCGTGACCTTGAGAACCTCGACGTCGACGGCATCCTTGTTGCGTCCGTAGTACTGGTGCAACTGCTCCTGGCCCTTGACGACAACGCCGGTCTTGGGCTCGACCCACAGGTCACGGACGTTGGTGTACCAACGCGTCATCGTGATCGGAGTAGCGCCACCGGGAACGCCCCAGGTGTCGGCGGGCAGGCTCAGCTTGTTGGTGGGGGAGTTGACGACCTTCGACAGGTCGACGGGATCGATCGTCTGCTGGAAGTGGTACACCTTCAGACCGTTGATCTCGGTCTCTTCGACGAAGTCGATGTCCTTCGTGGCGCGAGCGTTCAGGTCGAAGTAGGGGTAGCTCTTCTGTTCCGTGTTGAACGGGAACTTGTACTGCAGACCGTCGCGGGAAACTTCTTCGGCGGGCTGGTCGCTGGAGGTCTGGACGGTTCCGACCGGATCGTTGGTCGGCATCGAGCTGACGCGATCGAGCGTGACGCGGTCCAGGGTTGCGGTCAGCAGCCCGGTATCGCCCTGCTTGTCGGTACGACGGACCGTCTGGCCGGCTTCGACGGTGATGATGTCGGCGTCGGACGGGTCCTGCGTGGTGACGTAGCGCTGAGCGACGATCGGCACGTTGTTGTCGACCTGTGCCTTACCGGCGAGGAGGGCCGCCGAGTTGAGGACGCTACCGGTGCCTGTGGCGACGGTGGTCACCTCGAGGTCGAGTGGCGTCTTCTCCAGCTTGCCTACCGTGTAGGTAGGAATGAGGATGGCGATGGCCAAAAGGAAGGCACCGAGGCCCACCAGAATGCAAGGAAGTATCCGGCTCGGCCCTGAGCGTTCCGCCATGCTGTGACTCCTAACCCGTTAAGTCTTTCGAGGTTCCCCAACCGGCACAATATGAGCTGCGCAGATCGCATGGGGCCCCCGATGGACACCATGTGTGGCAGAACACTAACAGTCCACCGGCCCGGTTTGTCGCATGAGGGCATGAATTGGCCAGGCATTTTGTTGTGAGTCCCTGGTGGTTTCCCTCAATCGGCCTGGGGTGCACACTTATCCGTGATGATCAGTTCCACGAATTCCTCTCAGACGGTCCCGCCACAGGCTCGGGGCTTTGTTCCGGCTTTGGACGGTATGCGTGGATTGGCCGCGCTCGGCGTCCTCGTCACCCATGTCGCGTTCCAGACCGGAGAAGCGCAGTCCGGCGCGATCGGGCGAGCGTTCGGCCGACTCGACCTCGCCGTAGCGGTGTTCTTTGCTTTGTCCGGATTTCTGCTGTGGCGTCCGCACGCGGCAAAGGCCCGTGGAATCGGGCAGCCGCAGCCGACGGTCCGGTACTGGATCTCCCGCGCGACGCGCATCCTGCCGGCGTACTGGGTGGCGGTGGTCCTGATCCTGCTGTTCCTGCCCGGCGCCGGTGGGGGCTACCAGGTGTGGCTCGCGAATCTCGGGTTGGCACAGGTCTTCGTGCCGTTGACGCTCACCGAGGGGCTCACGCAGATGTGGAGCCTGTCGGTCGAGGTGGCGTTCTACGTTCTGTTGCCACTGTTCGCGTATCTGATGGTGCGGTTGCGCGGCGGCACTGCCCGGTACCGGCTACCGCTTCTGCTCGGAGTGTCGGTGCTGGCCCTGGCGTGGGCATTCATTCCGATTCCGACGCCGGACGCCATCCACCACGACAACTGGTTGCCGGGCTACCTGCCGTGGTTCGGCGCCGGCATGGTGCTGGCCGAGCTGGCAGTGGGCCCGTCGACATGGGTGCATCGCCTCGCGCACCGTCGGGTACTCCTGACCCTCATTGCCTTTGTCGCCTTCGTTCTCTCGTGCACCGATCTGGCCGGGCCCGAAGGTCTGGTGCGGCCGGAGCCGTGGCAGTACGCGATCAAGATTGCACTCGGTGCGATCATCAGCTTCTCGTTGATCGCGCCACTGGTTCTGCGCGATCAATCGCAGCATCGGTTCCTGGCCAGTCCTTTGGCGCTGGCAATCGGACGCTGGTCCTACGGCCTGTTCATCTGGCACCTGGCCGTATTGAACGCTGTGTTCCCCGTATTCGGCATAGTTCCGTTCTCGGGCAGCTTCTTCTACGTCCTGGCCCTCACGGTCGTCCTGAGCGTCGCTGTGGCCTCGGCCAGTTACGCCTTGGTGGAGGAACCGGCGCGCGTCGCGGTGACGCGGTGGGAGAAGCGTCGCCACATCGGTGAACCGGCAAAGGGCAACGCGGCCAACCCGGTCACGACCAAGGCCACCAACATCGAGAACTGAATCGCGAACGAGTCGCCCACGTATCCGCCCGGTGCCCGCCACGGTCCGGTCGAGAGCAGCGTGATGCCGATCATCGCGGCCACGCCGGCAGTGCCGACCAGAATGCGTGCGGTCCGAGCCGGGCCGAAGATTCGCAGCGCGGCAAGTCCGAGGATCGAGCACACGACCGCGATCGCCGCTCCCACTCCGCCGCCGATGACGGTGGCCGCCGCGAGCACGCCCACCCATCCTGCCGCGACGCTGCGCCACGGGCGGGGCGGTATGAGCGGCTTGGGTTCTCGGCGGGTGGGGACAAGAGCTGCGAACAGCAGCGGGATCAGCAACACGAGCCCGCCGAAGATGCCGAGGCGGTACCAACGGTCGCTGGGGAAGTCGATGGTGACGGTTCCCGCGGTGCCTGCCGGCGCGATCCAGCCCTGCTGCCAACCGTTCACGACCACCGGCGTCAGCTCGGAACCGTCCGGCGCCGTGGCGATCCAGCCGATGCTGGTGCTCTCGGGATTGACGATCAACTGATCGGTGGACGAGTTCGTGACGGTGAGTTCCCGGTGATTCGCCGTCCACGCGGTCGATTCGAGCGGTGTATTCCGTTGCGCGGCTGAAGGACCGACAGCCGTCAAGTTCAGATTGTCGACCGAGAATGCGGGGCCCGGTTCGACGACTACTTCAGGCTGTCCCGCCGGCAAAGTTGCCGACGCGTCCAGGTCGCACACACGTGCCTCGACCGGTGCGCCGGTGCGAAGTTGGGCCGCCGTCGCTGTGATCGAGGTAGGGAACTGCTGTCCGGCAACCGAAATGGTCGCACCGTCACCACAGGGGACGGTGACGGTGCGGTTGTCGAATGAGTCTGTGCCCTGCACGCCGGAACCGGCGATCGGTGTCCCGTCTGCGCCGACGACGCCGACCTCGGCGAGGCCGGTGGGCTGCGCCTGGGCGAAGCCGAGTGCCGTCTGATCGAGGACCGGTTCCCAATCGGTGACGCTGAGGACGATCTTGTCGGTGACGTAGGGGGAGAGGGTAACTCGACTGGTTCGAGGCGTTTCGTCTTCTAGGTCGGGCAGCGCTCGAACCTGCGGTCCGTTGCCGAGGTTCACCGCGACGCTGGTCGGCAGCGAGGGCAGGGTGCCAAGTCCCCGTGTGATGTCCAGGCCGGTGACCAGGGTGGGTTCGGGAAGGTTGAGAGTCAGAGTCGGTTTCGGGCCGCCCGGTTCGGTGGTGCTCTGCGGCGCCGACCACGTGGTGCGTGCGTCGCCGTCGGTGGCAGCGAAGGCAGATCCGCGTGTGTCGCCGATGTCGCTGGAACCCGAAGCCGTGATTCGGCCTGGGGCGGAAAGCAGGTCTTCGAGGGCGTTGCCCTGACGCGCTCGGACAGTCAGTGTCGGTGCAACGACTGTGTTTTCGGGCACCGTGAGCGTGCGCTGGAAACGGCTCGGCTCTTCGGGTATCGCCATGAATGCATTGCTGCACCGCACGCGGTCCGTCGAGTCGGCGCACGCGTTGCGGCCGGGGAACTCCTGGCTCAAATCCCAGGCGTTCACGGATGCGCCCGTCGGCGTACTCGGCAGGACTGTGTCGAAACGGATCGGGACGGACTTCGGCGCGCTGCGATCGGAGAAGTCTTCGACGGAGAGTTCGCTGATGCCGAACTGTGTTCCAGGCGATCCATTTTCGGTGTGAGTCGCCGTGACGCGTACCCACGGAGTGTTGCCGCCCGGGATCGAGACGGTGATGGGCTCACCGGGACGCTCCACCTTCACCGCCGTGCTGCCGTTCGGTGTCGAGACCTCGAGCCATTTGACCGGAGCGCCGATCGCCGCGGCGCTGGTGGTCAGATGGAGCAGGCCACTGGAAATCGGTGTGTCGAAGTCGATCTGCAACCACTGGCCCAGTGCACGCTCGATTCCGTTGCTGAACCAGCCGGTGGCCGGATCGCCGTCGACCGTCGATGCCGGACTGCTCGACGGTGAAGTGCCGCCCAGCTGGGTGGCGTCGGAGGCTGCGCTGGAAACGGTGATCGAAGCGCCACTCCAGCGGCCTTCCACGAGAGGCGTGTTCGCAACCGGGTAGTCGGGCACCAGATTGTAAGTACGACGAGCGTCGTCGGGCGTGCGCAGGGCGGAACTGTGGTTGTCGACCTGACCGAAATCGGTTTCCCGATCGCGTGGGGTGTCGGTGACGGTGACCGAATCGACCGGCAGTCCGGCAGCTTCGGCGTCGGCGGCGAGAATCATCGGGCCGGTCCCCGGGATCAGCCCGCTTTCGTGAAGGCGCACAGCAGATTCCGGACCGCCTTGAACGCGCGGAACCTGGTTCAGATCGACGGAGTACGGTCCACTGACCGCCGGGGTGCCGTCAGGCGCGGTGACCTCGAAGATCTCGATGGCCGGGTAACCGGGACGCAGGTCGCTGTCCGCGACCAGCCCTTCGATCGGTTCGGGGCTGTCGTCTTCACCGAAATGCGCGACGCGCTCGATCCCCGGCGAGCCTTCGACCGCCTGGTGCACGAGTATCGGCCTGGCCGAGCGCGACGTTTCGCCGTCGAGGTCGTTGCGCATCACCAGATAGTGGATGCCCTGCCCCAGCAAGGTCTGCGCGAGGCCGTCCGACGGACGTCCGTCGGCGATCAGACGTTGCACCGAATCGAGCGCTCGGATGGCGCCGGGAGGGGTCAGCGGGACCGAGTCACGCACCGCCCACGGCGTACTCGCCAACGCCTGAAGCGGTTCGTCACGCGTCAGGCCCCAGACCTGGCTGCCGAAGGGCGCTCCCGGGACGACCAGGGCACGTTCGGCTTCCGATCCGGGGGAGGTGTTGTCCTCGAGCCACTGTGCTGCTTCGTTCCAGTACGAGGGGACGTCCGGATACGCTCCGCGGGGAGCGAGCTTTCCCGTCCAGGCCAAGGCCGTCGAGAGGGTGAGGGCGACGAGGATCAGGCTGGTCAGTGCGACCATCGGTTCGCGCTCGGGATGGGCGAACGCACGCCGCCATCGGGCGAGTGGAACCGATCCCGGCAGCGGCACTTTGGCCAGCAGGTGTGCGAGTCCCAGCACCAGCGGTAGACGGACCAACGGCTCGAGCTTGTGGACGTTGCGCAGCGGCGCGCCCGCCGAGTCGAGGAACAGACGCACTGACTCCGATACCGGCGAGCTGAGTTCACCTACGTACCCCGCGGCCAGACCGGTGATACCGACGAACAGGATGAGCGTCAGCCGGCCGCGAGCGGGCATGGACCGCATGCAGAGTCCGGCGAGGCCGGCAGCGGCAACCAGACCGGTGGCGACAACTGCTGCGGGCTGGGTGACCAGAACGGCGCCGGCAATGCGTTCGGGGGAGACGAACGGGGTCCAACTGTCCGTGCCGCGCAGTATCTCGGCGAGCGACGCCCATTGAGTGGTGACACCGGCGGACTCGATGTAGTCCAGGAACGGTGGGCTGATCTTGCCGAGCAGCAGTAGCGGCACGATCCACCAGAGAGTGCCGAGTGCGACGAACAGCGCCCACCATGCGGTGAACGTCAGCCACGTTCGGTTGGGTTTGTGCGAGAGCCACCAGCTGATCGCGACCAGGCAGGCTGCGGCGGTGGCGACGGCATTGATCGAACCCATGAGGGCGACGGCAAGCGCGGATTGCGCGGCCAACCGCCTCAACCCCCGTGAGCGGTTAGGGAGTCCAGGGACTCCTTTTCCACGCACAGGGCCGAAGGCCAGAACCACCGGCAACAACACCCACGGCGCCAACATCATCGGCAGGGTTTCCGAGGAAATCGAACCGAGAGTGGTCAGCACGCGGGGAGAAAGAACAAAGGCAACCGCTGCGATGACGCGCGAACTACGGCTGCCGATACCGAGAGCCTCTGCAACTCGGATGATGCCCCAGAAACCTGCGATCAGAAGCAGCGCCCACCAGACGCGCTGAGTGATCCACGGCGGAACGTTCGCCAACTCGCCGAGCGCGAAGAACGGCCCGTGCGGAAAGAAATATCCATAGGCCTGGTTCTGAACCTGGCCGAGCGGGGCCTGACTACTCCACTGATGCGACGCGCGTTCGAGAAAACCGAACGGATTCTGCGTCAGGTCGTACTTGGTGTCAGCGGTGATCAGACCCGGCGATTGCAGAAAAGTGAGAAGAAACGCTACGACGGAGGCGCCGAACAGCCACCGCTTCGACAGGGGCTCTGCCGACGGGGCGGTGTCTACCGAAGACACCGCTGCGTCGGCGGAAGAACGGGAACTCGCGAGGCCTGCGCTCTCAGCGGCTGCCGTACTCAACCTGGTTCAGCACGGAAGAATCTGCGTTTCCGCTGCGGTCGATCTCGGGACGAGTGTTGTCCGACGCGGCGGCCGTGACACCGAAGATGACGCCGGCACCCAGAACGGCACCGATGACAGCGCTGGCCACACCGGGGACAAGGAACTTCGTCATCGCGGATCTCCCAATTGGTCGTTAGTCGGTCGTTCGCGGTCGGACGGACTTACCGGCCCGTACGAACTGCTCGGGTCAAGGTATCACCCGCACTCGAGAATCCGGACGATTACCCTCGTGACGTGCTGGTCAGTCGAGGGTTTCGGCACCGAGCGCGGTCAACAGAGTGCGCAGTTTCGTAGACGTCTCGTCGAGTTCGTCCTGCGGATCCGATTCGGCGACAATTCCGCCACCCGCGCTGGCCCAGGCACTGAGGCCGTCTGCACTGATCTCGGCGCAGCGGATGGCAACCACCCAATCACCGTCGCCGGCGTCGTCGCACCATCCCACGGCGCCGCCGTAGAAACGCCGCGGTTCCTCGGTCTCGCGGATGACCTTCAGTGCTGCATCGGTGGGTGTTCCGCACAGCGCGGGCGTCGGATGCAGAGCCATGGCGAGGTCGAGCGCAGTGGTGTCGTTTCGCAGCGTGCCGCGGATCGGGCTGGCCAAGTGCCAGACCTCGTGAGTATTGGTCAGTTCGGGAGTTGCCGGCACCGACAGATCACTGCACATCGGTTGCAGGACCTCGCGGATCCACGCCGTCACGAAGGCGTGCTCGGCCAGATTCTTCGTCGAACGCAGAAGGCTCTCGCCGGCCTCGCGGTCTTGTTCGGAGTCGGCGGATCGCTTTGTGGTCCCGGCCAACGGGCGACACGTCACGACGCGCCCGCGTCGACTGACCAATACCTCGGGCGTTGCGCCGACCAGGCTGTGGCCCTCGAATTCGGCTCCCGCAGCAGATAGGTCGACGGCAAAGGTGTTGGCGACGGGATTGAGCGCCGTCATGCGAGCGGCGAGCGCGGTCGGGGAGATCGGAGTCTGCGTCCGAAGTTCCACAGTGCGAGCCGCGACAACCTTGTCGATTTCTCCGCTGCGGAGGCGTCCGATCAACTTTTCCACTCGACGAAGATGCTCCGACGCCGACGGGATCTCCCGGCCCACCTTGGTCGTGGGCAGCGCCGGGGGATCGACCGGTTGCCACGGCCGCGACGCGATCGTCGCCTCGGCAGGTTCGTACAACGCCGTTGGGGCAGCGGGGTCGAAGGGCAGCGCTCCGACGATCAGCTTTGTCGTACCTGCCGACAAAGCGTGGGTGGCCGCGTCGGAGCTACCGAAGCTGCGTCGTACGCCGCGGGTGACCACGCTGTGATCGGGGCGAGAGAGAACAAAACCGTCCATGGTGCTTTCGACACTAGTCGGCCCCGGATCAGGAATGCGCGAAGGTCACTTCCCCGGAGGGACGATCAACACCGGCCGATGACTGTGACGCAGAACATGATCCGCGACACTGCTCTGCAGTAGCGACCGCAAACCCGTAGTGCCTCGGGTGCCGGTCACGATGATGTCGACGTCCAATTCGTCTGCGGTTTCGCAGATTGCAGACCAGATCGCGGAGCGGCAC
This sequence comes from Rhodococcus sp. IEGM 1306, assembly GCF_036541985.1. Lineage (NCBI taxonomy): Bacteria > Bacillati > Actinomycetota > Actinomycetes > Mycobacteriales > Nocardiaceae > Rhodococcus > Rhodococcus sp. IEGM 1306. Next base: position 46,355 of record NZ_JAZHFF010000003.1, on the reverse strand, counting down.
TCGGCGCTTCTACCTTCGACGGTCAGGCCCGCGGCCTCGGCCAGTGCGACACCCTCGGCGAGGGTGACTTTGGCGTCGGTGTACGCGATGTCCTCGACGTCGTCGTCGGGAACCCACTCCGGTTGCATCACCCCGGACAGGCCGGACATGCGAGCGGCCTGGCGAACCATCGGCTCCCAGGCAGTGACGAGAACAGCGCGATTGGCGGAGAGGAAACGCCCCGCGTAGTCGACTGCACGCTTGGCGTTGTCGGAACCGTCGTACGCGATGAGCATCAGACCTTGTGGCATCACGACCTCCTCGTCAGCGGGGGAATCGGTTCTCTTCCAGGCTACCGTCCCGATGTGCCCGTGAGGGAGTGTATGGGTACCGGGTCCGTTACGGTCGAGGTATGCGGATCAAGTTTCTGAAGGCTGCGACGACCATTGCATTGTGCGGAGGGTTGGTTGCGGGATGCTCGGGCGAAAACGGGACCGCCGATCCGGTTTCGAGCGCCCCGACCAGCACCTCCGAGATCACGTCGACGCCTGCGGCATCCAGCTCCGCACCCGTCGCCGCGTCGTGCGGTAGTGACCTTCTGGCTTCACTGTCCCTGCGTCAGAAACTTGCCCAGCTGCTCAACGTGGGCGTCACCGGGACCGACGACGCGTTGTCGATAGTGCAGAACGAGGAGATCGGCGGCATCTTCGTCGGAAGTTGGACCGATCAGTCGATGCTCACCAATCGCGAAGTGCCGCAGGTTGCTTCGGCGTCGAAGTTGCCGTTGATGGTGACGATCGACGAAGAAGGTGGACGAGTTTCCCGCGTCGCGGACATCCTCGGGCCCGATCCGTCGGCCAGGGAAACAGCGCAGACCATGACAGTGGAACAGACGTACCAGATGGCTCTCGAGCGTGGACGCGGGTTGAAGGATCTCGGAATCACCGTCAACTACGCCCCCGACGTCGACGTCAGCAGCCAACCCGACGACTCCGTGATCGGTGACCGCTCGTACTCCGACGACCCCCAGACCGTGGTTGCGTACGCCGGTGCGTACGCGCAGGGTATGCGCGACGCCGGAATCTTCCCGGTGATCAAGCACTTTCCCGGGCATGGCAGCGCGTCGGGTGACTCGCACCGGGGTGAAGTGACAACGCCGCCCTTGCAGGATCTGATCGCGTCGGACTTGATTCCCTTTCGCGAGCTGTCGGGAACCGGAGTCGGCGTCATGATGGGTCACCTTGAGGTTCCCGGTCTGACCGAGCCCGGTACTCCTGCCAGCATCAGCCCCGCCGCCGTTGCGTTGCTTCGCGACGGAGTGGGTTACGGCGCAGCGCCGTTCACCGGCCCGGTATTCACCGACGACCTCAGCGGTATGCAGGCGATCACCGACCGATACGATATTGCCGACGCGGTTCAGGCTGCGCTGGTGGCAGGAGTCGATCAGGCACTGTGGCTGACCACTGATGACGTTCCGCGGGTGCTCGACCATCTCGAGCAGGCCGTCGCGTCGGGTGAGCTTCCGCAGGCACGGGTCGATCAGGCCGTCGTCACAGTTGCCACCGCCAAAGGTGCCGTGACCTGCTGAGTCGAAGTCAGGATTCGACGCACAATCTTACCGTAGAGTAAGATCGACATTTACCCTGTGGTTGGAGGAAGCATGGCCGGCGGTACCAAGCGACTGCCACGCGCAGTGCGTGAGCAGCAGATGCTCGACGCGGCTGTGGACGTGTTCTCCGACAGGGGGTTTCACGAAACTTCGATGGATACCATCGCGGCCAAAGCCGAGATCTCGAAGCCGATGCTGTACCTGTACTACGGCTCGAAGGAAGAACTGTTCGCGGCGTGCATTCATCGTGAAGGGCTCCGCTTCCTCGAAGCTCTCGCCCCCGCGGGCGCGCCGAACCTGACTCCGCGTGAACAATTGCGCGCCGCTCTCGAGGGCTTCCTCGGGTTCGTGGGCGCAAACCGCAAGTCGTGGATGGTGCTCTACCGTCAGGCCGTCGGGCAGCAGGCTTTTGCGGGAACCGTGCAGTCCAGTCGCGATCGGTTGATCGAGTTGACCGCGCATCTGCTCGAGTCCAGCACCAAGGATCCTGATGCCGCGCACGATTACGGGATCATCGCCATCGCGCTCGTCGGCGCCGGTGAGGCGGTAGCCGACCGGGTCGCGGGCGGGGAAATCGAAGTGGACGCCGCCGCGGACCTACTCGAATCCCTCGCGTGGCGCGGTCTCTCGGGCAAGAAGAAGTCCGAATAGCCCCCAAACCAATCTGAGCGAACGTACCTTTCAGCGCATCCAAGGCGCCGAAAGGTACGTTCGCTCAATTGGGGTGGGTGGGAAACCCGACAAAACTAAGGTCAGCGCAGCGTCGCCGTGACGTGCGGGTAACCCTTCTTCGGGTGACGCAGCGACAGATCCCAGCCGTCGTCGGTGCGGTCGGCGTAGGCATTCAGCGTCGCCGGCAGCAGAATCGGCTTACCGAAACGCACGCTGTAGGTGACCTTGTCCGCGACGGACCCCTCGACGGTCCGCAGAACTGCCGCGGCACTCCACATTCCGTGAGCAATGGTCTTCGGGAAACCGAAAGCCTTCGCGCCCAGAGACGAGACGTGAATCGGATTACGGTCGCCGGAGACAGCGGCGTACTTGCTGATCGTGGTCTGGTCGACGCGGATGGTGCTCATCGGCATCGGGGGGACCTCGTCGGCCTTGGGCTCCGGACCGGGCTGGCCGGACAGGGAGGTCTTCTGCTGGTTCAGGAAGCTCGAGGTCTGTCGCCAGACCAGTTCCCGTCCCACCCGAATTTCGGTGATCACGTCGATCAGCAGGCCCTTGCGGTGCTCACGCAGGTTCTCGGCATGCACCGAGAGGTCCAGCGGTTCGCTGACGGAGATGGGCCGCAGCGATTCGATGACGTTCTCGGCGTGAACGGAGCCGACGGCGGCGAAGGGGAAGTCCTTCGACACCATCAGCTTCATCACGGTCGGGAAGGCCAAGGTGAAGGGGTACGTGATCGGCAGAGTGTCGCCGAACCGCAGTCCGGTCACGCGGCAGTACGCCGCCAGATTGTCGGTGTCGACCTTCAATCCGGTGAGGGTGAAGGTCTGCTGTGGCACCGAGCGCGAGTTGGACTTGTTCCACGGCAACAATCCCAGTACCGCGCGGGAGTAGATGTCGAGGGTCTTCGGCTGCTCGGTGAGCGCGACGGTCTTTGTTGCCATCATGCGCCCAGGAGGCTCTGGCCGCAGACGCGAACGACCTGTCCCGTAACGGCATTGGAGGCCGGGCTGGCGAAGTATGCGACGGTCTCGGCGACGTCGACGGTCTCGCCGCCCTGCAGGAGCGAGCTCATGCGGCGGCCGGCTTCGCGGGTGGCGAAGGGGATGGCTGCGGTCATGGCGGTCTCGATGAAGCCCGGTGCGACGGCGTTGATGGTGATGTTCTTCTTCGCCAGGACGGGAGCTTCGGCGTGTACGAGGCCGATGACGCCGGCCTTGGAGGTGCCGTAGTTGGTCTGGCCGCGGTTGCCCGCGATGCCGGCGATGGAGGAGACGTCGACGACGCGGCCGCCTTCCTTGAGGGCGCCCTTCTCGACGAGGTGCTCGGTGATCTTCTGCGGTGCAAGAAGATTGACGTTCATGACCATGTTCCAGCGGCCCTCGTCCATGTTGGCGAGGGTCTTGTCGCGGGTGATGCCGGCGTTGTGGACGATGATGTCCGCTCCGCCGTGACGCTCGAGGAGATGAGCTGCGAGGACCTCGGCTGCGTCGGCTGCCGTGACGTCGAGGGCGAGGGACGTGCCGCCGACCTTGTTCGCGGTCTCGGACAGTGCTTCGCCGGCGGCCGGGATGTCAGCGCAGACGACGTGAGCGCCGTCGCGGGCCAGCACCTCGGCGATGGTGGCGCCGATTCCGCGGGCTGCGCCGGTGACGACGGCAACCTTGCCTTCGAGCGGCTTGTCCCAGCTTGCGGGAGCGACGGAATCTTCAGCACCGACGACGATGACCTGGCCGTCGACGAAGGCGGACTTGGCCGAAAGAAGGAAGCGCAGAGTCGATTCCACGCCGGAGAGTCCGGTGGACGCCTTGGGGGAGACGTAGACCAGCTGAGCGGTGGAGCCGCGCTTGATCTCCTTGCCGACGCTGCGGGTGAAGCCTTCGAGCGCGCGCTGCGCGACATGCTCGTCGACGCTCGACGTTTCTTCCGGCGTCGTGCCGAGAACCACGACGCGAGCCGACGGTGCGAGGTTGCGGATCACGGGCTGGAAGAACTCGAACAGCTGCTCGAGCTCACTGACCTGAGTGATTCCGGTTGCGTCGAACACGAGCCCGCCGAAGCTGCTGTCGTGTGCCTGAGCTGCTGGGTAGTCGGAGAGCAGCACGCGAAGCGGTTCTGCGAGCCGACCCTTGCCGCCGATGAGGACAGGTCCGGCGAGTGCGGGTTCCCCTGCTTTGTAGCGACGCAGGTTCTCGGGCCTGGGCAGGCCGGCCTTCGACGCGATGAATGCGCCGGGGGCGGACGAGAGGAACTGTGAATAGAGGTCGGGAGCTCCCTTGCTGGCTGCCACGGTCCTACCTTCTGTTGTGTTTCGGGTTGTCTCTCACCGGGCAATCGGAAGAATGCGGCGATAGACAAGTAACTTACTACTGAGTAAGAATAGTCTTCAACAGGTAATCGCACCATCCTTGGAGACGCAAGTGACAAGCAAAGCCCGTTCAAATGCAAAGCCCGCCGCACCTCGCACTGCACCGGCCGCAGCCGCTGCAAATTCTGCAGGTCAGCGCCGTCCGGTTGCGATCGTCGGCGGAAATCGCATTCCGTTCGCACGCTCGGACAAGGCGTACGCACAGGCGTCCAACCAGGACATGTTCACTGCGACGCTCGACGGTCTGGTGAGCCGATTCAATCTGCAGGGCGAGAAGCTCGGCATGGTCGTCGGCGGTGCGGTGCTCAAGCACAGCCGTGATTTCAATCTCATTCGCGAGTCCGTTCTCGGCAGCGCGCTGAGCCCTTACACGTCGGCCTACGACCTTCAGCAGGCGTGTGGCACGGGACTGCAGTCGATCATCGCCGTCGGCGACGCCATTTCGGCCGGCCGCATCGATTCCGGCATCGGCGGCGGTACGGACACCACGTCCGACGCTCCGATCGGCGTCAACGATCAGGCACGCGAGTTCCTGCTTTCCCTCAACCGCGCGAAGTCCACGGGCGACCGCATCAAGCTGCTCGGCAATGTGCGTGCGGGCATGCTCGGCCTCGAGATTCCGCGCAACGGCGAGCCTCGCACCGGCAAGTCGATGGGTGACCACGCTGCGATCACCGCCAAGGAATTCGGCGTCAAGCGCGAGGACCAGGACGAACTTGCCGCTGCCAGCCACAAGAACATGGCGGCTGCCTACGACCGCGGTTTCTTCGACGACCTCGTCACCCCGTTCCTCGGCCTGACCCGCGACGACAACCTCCGTCCCGGTTCGACCGTCGAGAAGCTGTCGACGCTCAAGCCGGTCTTCGGTACCAAGCTCGGCGACGCGACTATGACGGCAGGCAACTCGACGCCGCTCACCGACGGTGCTTCTGCAGTGCTCCTCTCCACCGACGAGTGGGCAGCCGAGCGCAATCTTCCGGTTCTGGCGCACCTCGTCGATTCCGAAACCGCTGCCGTCGACTACGTCCACGGCAAGGACGGGCTGCTCATGGCTCCCACGTACGCGATCCCGCGTTTGCTGGCCCGCAACGGTCTGACCTTGCAGGACTTCGATTACTACGAAATCCACGAAGCCTTCGCTTCGGTGGTTCTGGCAACCCTGCAGGCCTTCGAGTCCGACGAGTACTGCAAGGAACGCCTCGGCCTCGACGGCGCATTGGGATCGATCGACCGAAGCAAGCTCAATGTCAACGGATCGTCCTTGGCTGCAGGTCACCCGTTCGCGGCGACCGGCGGACGTATCGTCGCTTCCCTCGCAAAGATGCTCGCCGAAAAGGGTTCGGGCCGCGGCCTGATCTCGATCTGTGCGGCCGGTGGCCAGGGTGTCACGGCGATCATCGAGCGGTAACCGCTCCACAATCTCCCCACGCGAGTGAAAACTGCGCTCACCTGCAGTGATCGTCGCGAGGGGATGCGTAATCGGGGATCCGGCCACGAGGGGTGGCCGGATCCCCGAACTCTTTGCAAACTTTTTCGCGCAGGCGTGTAACGCTGCAGAATAGCTACCGATATTCATGACAGCCCCGTGTTGCTGCCTGACCCCCGACCTGGCAGCAGCGCGGGGCTCTCGTATGTCCGGATATCCTGTATTGAGTTGTCGGTGAGCGCCGCAGCGACGGTTGATGCAGCGAGGAGCCAACAGGTGAGTGACGAAGAGGGTCCGTCCGTCGAGAAGACGAACAGCGAGGACTCGTCCCTCCCGGAACAGGAACTCGAGTCGGTCGAGGAACCTCAGGCGGTCGAAGAGACCGAGTCGGTCGAGGAACCCCAGACCCCTGAGGACACCGAAGCGGTTGTCGAGGCCGAATCACTCGAATCTCCCCGGCCTGTCGACGCAGACGTAGTCGATTCCGCAGAGGCGGCAGACGCAGCAGTAGCGGACGAAGACGAAGACGAAGCGGTAGACGAGCTGACAGACGACGAATCGGCAAACGAGGTCACCACCGTCATCCCGGTCGTCCCAGCGGACGACGCCCCGCCGACGGAAGTAGTCGACGAGGTTCCGGCGACAGAAGCCATCGATGAGCAGACAGAGCAGTTCGAGCCTCCGGCGGTGGTGGTTCCCCCGAAGCCGCCGCGCCCCGAGTTCGTGCAGCAGTACGACACCCAGAAGTTCGAACCCATCCAGCAGCAGTACGAGCCCGTTGTCCGCGAACCAGCGGTAGTTGCACCACCAGTGCCACAACAACAACCGGAAGCGCCTGCTTCGACGTCTTCCCGCAAGTGGGTCAAACCGGCGATAGCAGTCGGCGCCATCTTTGCCGTCGCAGCGATTGCCTACGGAGTGGACATCTTCACCTCGTCCGGGAAGACACCACGCGGCACCCAGGTCGCCGGGGTGGACATCGGTGATCTCACGCCCGCCGACGCGGAGGCCACGCTGCGCGCCCAACTCGGCCCGAGGCTCGTCGAACCGGTAGCGGTACATGCCGGCGGCGTCGACTCCGAGATCGTTCCCGCATCTGCGGGTGTGGACGTCGACTGGTCGGCGACGCTTTCCGGAGTGAACGCTCAGCCCATCAACCCGATCACCCGCATCACGTCGTTCTTCGGCTCCCGCGAGGTGCCCGTGGTGTCGACTGTCGACCAGCAAGCGTTGGACACCTCCATGGCGCAGCTTGCGGCGAACAGTGATCGTGCGCCCGTCGAAGGCGCAGTTGTATTCGAGAACGGGAAGGCGACGGGTGTTTCACCTGCCGCCGGCCAGGCCCTCGAAACGCAGAAGGCGGGTTCGACCTTCGCCGCCGAATGGTCCGATGGTGGCGTCGTCGATCTTCCGGTCGACGAGGTGCCGGTGACGGTCACTCAGGCTGGTGTCGATCGCGCACTGCAAGAGGTCGCCATTCCGGCTGTCTCGGGTGACGTCGTGGTCAACGGCCGTGACGGCAAGGTCGCGACACTCGGCGTCGATCAGATCGGTGAGGTTCTGACCTTCACACCGGACGGCTCGGGTGGGCTGACTCCGCAGTACAACACGGATGCGGCGATCAAGATTCTGACTCCGCAGTTGGTGTCGACGGAAGTGCAACCCAAGGACGCGTCGTTCACCTTCGCCGGTGGCAAGCCGTCGGTTGTGCCGGGTGTTGTCGGTGATCTGATCAACTGGCCGGACACGGTCAAGGAACTTCCGGTTCTGTTGGGCAGCACGGCTTCTCGGGCAACACCCGCCGTGTACGGTCCGGTCCCGCCGGCGTTGACCACCGAAGCCGCGGAGGCCCTCGGCATCAACGAGGTGATCGGCGAATTCACCACCGGTGGTTTCGAATACGCGTCTGGTGTGAATATCGGCCTGGCCGCGTCGGAGATCGACGGGGCCGTGATCAAGCCCGGGGACACGTTCTCGCTCAACGAGTACACGGGCCCGCGCGGTGCGGCTCAGGGATACGTCGAGTCCGGAATCATCAACAACGGTCGCCCGGACAAAGCTGTCGGCGGTGGAATCAGCCAGCTCGCGACGACGCTCTACAACGCGACGTACTTCGCCGGCATGGACGACGTCGCGCACACCGAGCACAGCTACTACATCTCGCGGTACCCCGAGGCGCGTGAGGCGACCATCTTCGACGGTGCGATCGACCTGCAGTTCCGTAATCCGGCGAAGACCGGCGTGATGATCGAGACGATTGCGACCTCGTCGAACATCACCGTTCGGATCTGGGGAACCAAAACCGTCGATGTCACGTCGACGACAGGCCCGCGTACGTCGCCGACGTCGCCGAACACCGTGACGTTGCCGGAGGGGCCTGGCTGTGTTGCTTCGAGCGGTGCGCCCGGGTTCACGGTCAGCGACACTCGCGTGATCACCGACCACGCGAGTGGCGCCGAGATTTCCTCGAACACCCGGACCGTCAAGTACGACCCGGTGCCGATCGTGAAGTGCGAGTAGGGGACTACTTCCCGACGAGTGGACCGAGGGTGCGGCCCGCGAGGTCGACGATGCCCGGCTCTTCGCCGTTGGTGATCAGGTTGATCACGACGCCGTCGATGCCGTGGTCGAGGATGCGCGTCTGGACCTGCTCGGCTACGTCGTCCGGGCTGCCGACGAAGTGACGTTCGGTGGCCTTGGCGACCACGTCTTCCGGCGCCGTGGTGATGTCGAGACCACGCTCCGCGAGAAACGTTCGCTGATGCGCGCGAGCCTTGTCGCCGTCCTCGTCGATCATCATGAACGTCAGGAAGCTGGTTTCGAGGGTTGCGGGATCACGATCGGCTTCGTCGCATCGCGCCGCAAGTGCTTCCATCTTGCGGGGCAGTTCCGACGGGTCGCAGATGATGTTGAGGTGATCCGCGAAGCGAGCGGCGAGGCCGAACGTCTTCTTCTCACCGCCACCGCCGAGTAGGATCGGCAGGTCGTCGCGGACGCGAGGCTCGTTGATGGCGTCCTTGACGTGATACCACTTGCCGTCGAAAGTGGGGCGCTCACCGCGGAGCATCGGGGCGATGATCTGCAGTGCTTCGTCGAGTTTCTGGAAGCGCTCGGTGAACGTTCCGAACTCGTACCCGAACGAATTGTGTTCGAGTTCGAACCAACCGGCGCCGATACCCAGGATGGCCCGACCGCCGCTCACCACGTCGAGGGTGGTGACGGTCTTGGCGAGCATGGGCGGATTGCGGTAGGTGTTTCCCGTGACCAGTGCAGACAGCTGGATGGTCTCGGTGGCCGTCGCCAGCGCGGAGAGCGCGGAGTAGGCCTCGAGCATCGGGGCGTCCGGCGCTCCGATTCCGGGGAGTTGGTAGAAGTGATCCATCACGAATGCAGTGTCGAAGCCTGCGGCTTCGGCTTCGCGGGCCTGCGCTATGACGGTGGGGAAGAGGTCCTTGACCGGACCGCCGTAGCTGAAGTTGGGCATCTGGTATCCGAGGCGAGTGCTCACCGTTTCGACGTTACTCGCGATCGGTTGACCTGGCACGATTTTACCAACTCTATGGATTCCGTTGTGCTGGGCAGACTTCCGGAATTCAGAGAAGTTCTTCGGCCGCTTCGCGTCGCTTGGCGCGCTGCTGGTGAAGCTTTACGCCTAGGGCGGCTGCCGTGGCGCCGAGGAGTGCACCGACCCCAGCGCCGGCCCAAGTCGCGATTCCGTCGCCCGGTTGAGTTACGAGTTGGGCGACGACGCCGATCAATGCGATCAGATAGACGGACCCAGCCACGAGAGATCGGGGTTGGAGACCCTTCATGCTTGCGTAGACGTCGACGTCATGGGCCTGCGCGTAGCGGAGCACCACCATCGAACAGACAAACCATCCGATGACCAGACCCAATGAAATCCATGCGCCGGTGCGTCCGGCAACCCACGGCAGAAGTGCCGCTGCGATCAACGTGATCCAGTAGGCGAATTGGAACCCCACCGCCGAGGCTTCGTTCCAGACGTCGCGCTGACGCTCGTCCTTGTAGAAGTCGTCGTCCAGATCGCCGACGAACCGCATTGCCTTCATCATGGTGCTCATGCCGTCTCCTCTGGAATTTCTGTGGTGAGTTCCGATTCGGGTAGGGGAAAGAGCGCTTCGACGGTGGTCCCCAGTGCCAGTGCCAGGCGTAGTGCCAGGTAGACACTCGGTGCATAGTCGCCGCGTTCGACGGAGACGATGCTCTGTCTGCTCACCTGACCTGCCGTGGCCAGTTGCGCCTGGGTGAGGCCGGCGAGGCGTCGGTGCTCCCGCACGTTGTTGTCGCCGGCCTTTCCAGTCATGCAAAAAGTAAAGAATACTTGTCACTAGATGTCAAGTTTGCTTGTCATATGAGAGGCTGAAGAGCATGCGTGAACGATTTCTCGAGATCGCCCTGGCCAATCCGGTGGTCGCAACGATCGTGGATCGGGCACCGAAGCTGGGATTGCCGGAGTGGTACCTGACGGCGGGTGGGCTCTTCCAAACCGTCTGGAATCACATCGACGGCCGTGACCTCGGCGCCGGAATCAAGGACTACGACCTCTTCTATTTCGACGCCGGCGATCTGAGCTACGACGCGGAGGACCGTGTGATTCGTTCGGCGGCAGAACTGTTCGCCGATGTGGATCCCGAGGTCGAAGTACGCAACGAAGCCCGCGTGCACCTGTGGTACGAGCAGCATTTCGGGATTCCCGGCGTTCCGTTCACCAGTTGCCGTGACGCTATCGACCACTTCGCTTCCACAACTTGCTGTTTCGGGATCACCAAGTCTGCGGACGGCACTGTGGACGTGTATGCCCCGCATGGCTACGACGATCTTTTCGACATGATCGTCCGCCCCAACCCAGTGCTGGCACCGAGAGGGGTTTACGAGGCCAAGGCAGCACGGTGGCGCAGGGAATGGCCTGCGCTGACCGTGGAGCCTTGGCCGGAGAGCTCGACCTAGACCTAGACCTCGATCGGCGGATGCAATCTGTCCATGGTCCACTGCCGATTTCGGCGTGCAGCAAGTGAACTGGCCCCGAGTGAGGCGACGAGAAGGCCGCCGAGGACGGCGATCGAGACCCACAGCCTCGAGTCGATGCCGCCGACGGTGAGTTGTCGAAGCCCGTTCACCGCGTAGGTCATGGGGTCGAACGGGTGGATGATCTGGAACGGTTTCGCGGTGGTTTCCACGGGATAGATGCCGCCGGCCGAAACCAGTTGCAGCATCAGGAACGCCAGGGTGATCACGCGTCCGACGGAGACTCCGAAGATGGCGTTGAACGCCTGGATCAACGCCATATACGTGGCAGTGATGAGCATCAGGAATCCGACGGTGCCGAGGGCGTGCGTGGGGTGCAGGCCAACGGCGAAGTGCACGACCAGGTACATCACGATCACCTGGCAGATGCCGATGAGCAAGGCCGGCCAGTACGAGGCGAGGACCACTCGCAGCGCGCCGAGTCCGTTTGCGATAGGCCGGTTCTGGAGCGGCTTGAGCAGCATCCAGGTGATGATGCCGCCCACGAACAGTGCGAGGGGCAGGAAGAACGGAGCAAAACCGGTACCGAAGGTGCTTGCCCGGTTCTCGTAGGTCTCCTGCAGCTCGACCGGACTGGAGAGGGTTTGAGCGGTTGCTGTTCGCTGCTGATCGGTCCAACTGGGAACCTGGCCGGCGCCCTCGGTGAGTTTGGTTGCGAGTTCGGCAGACCCGGCACGGAGTTGCTCGGTTCCGTCGGCGAGTTTGGCTGCACCGTCGGAGAGTTGGACGCTGCCGTCGGTGAGTTGAACCAGTCCACTGCTGAGGGTTTGAGCGCCGTCGTTGACTTGCTGACCGCCGTCACGCAGCTGTACCAGGCCGTTGCGGAGTTCACCGCCGCCGTTGGCCGCGGCGCTGAGCCCGGCGCGGAAGGTGCTCGAGGGATCGTCGAGTTGGTAAGCGAGTTGTTGTGCGCCGCTCTTGAGTTCGCCCAGTTGACCCATGGTCGCTTCGCCGAAGCCCTGAGTGCGCAGCATGTCCTGGGCAGGCGCGAGGGCGTTGGCGATCTGTTGGCTGACGGGATCCGGGTTCAGTCGAAGGCTGGCCACTGCCTGACCGACCAGCTGTGCGACGTCTGCTTGTGTGTTCCCGAGGACGCTCAGCTGGTCGACGACCTGGGTGACGCCACCACTGAGTTGGCTTGCGCCGTCGCCCAGTTGGACGGCCCCGAGATCGAGCTGCCCCAAACCGTCGGTCAGTGCGAGGACACCGTCCGTGGCGGTATTGATACCGGTCGAGAGTTGCGCTGTACCGCCGGCAAGAGTGGCTGCGCCGTCACGTGCGGTAACCATGTTGTCGGCCAGCGTTTTCGAGCCCGACGCCAATTCGCCGGCTCCGGCGTTGGCAGTGTTCACTCCGGCCGAGAGCTGGAGTGCTCCGTCGGCGGCCTGCTTCAAACCTGCACCCGCGTCGGTCAATCCGACCAGGACCGTCTCGACGGACTGCGCGCCGATCTTGTCGCTGACTTGACTGAGGACCTGCTGGGCGGCGTTTTGGCCGATGATGGTGCCGAGGTAGTTGTTGACGTCGTTGAAGGTGAACTGCAACTGAGCTTTGTGGGGGTCCTTGGTCGTCGGGGAGGCCACGGCCTCGCTGAAATTCTCAGGCAAGGTGAGAGAGAAGTAGTACGTGCCGTCCGAGACTCCCTGAGCGGCTTCCTGCTGTGAGACCAGGTGGAGATCGAGCTCACCGGAATCGAGCAGCGCTTGACTTACCTCGTCGCCCGCGTTGAGTTCCTGACCCTGCACCATCGCACCGCGGTCTGTGTTGACCAGCGCGACGGGGACCTTGTTGACCTCACCGAACGGATTCCAGAAGGCCCACAGGTACATCGCGCCGTACAGCAGTGGCATCAAGATGATGGTGACGAGTGCGATCCTGGGCATCGCGCCGCGGGAGAACCGCTTGAGTTCGGTTCCGAGAGACATTCCAGCGAGCATCGCGGTTACCTCGCCCCTTCTTGGTCGGGATTGGTGACTTCTTGGAGCAGGGTGACGGCATCGATGGGTGATCCGTCGGGCAGCGGGTTGACGGTCGACGCGATGATGGTCTGGTAGCTCCCCATCTCGACCAGTCGCTCGACGAGATAAGCGCGCTCGGAGTCACGCCGCACCTGTTCGAGATCGTCGACGACCAGCAAGGCCGGCTTCTTCGTGTTCGCGACGGCGATACGCAGCAGGGTCGCCTCGAGTTCCCCGAGATCGCTGACGTATCGGCCGAGCGCAGGCAACGGATGATCGCCGAAGACGGGAGCGCACACCGCTTCGAGTTCGCGGTCTCCGGCGCGTCCGACGAGTTTGTACCAGGGAGCATCCCAGCGAATTTGTTCGGTGATCAGATCGCGGACGGTGACGGACTCGGCAAGCTCGTCGATGTCCTCGAACCCGGCGATCCCGGCGATCTCGAAGATCTCTCGGGGACGCGTTCGACCGAAGACGGACAGTGATCCGGAACTGGCTTTCATTCGCCCGCTGAGTGTCAGAAGTAAGGACGTACGTCCTGAACCGGCCGAGCCTTCGAGGATGGTCACACCGCCCGCACGAATCTCGAGATTGACGGGTCCGAACACCGGCCCCCATGGGCCGTCGAGCGCCAAGTCCGTGGCGGTCAATGCCAGGTCAGGGGCGTAATCGGGTTGTGCGTGCTCTGGTGCGACCACGATGATCACCTGTCTGTTGATCTACTCGGCCTTCGAAGGAACCGAGTGCTGGTTCAGTGGACGTTCGTGCTCACCCAATCACATCGGTAGCGGGCGAGCCGTCCCATGAATGGGATGTGTCGGACACGTCCGGCAACTTGGAGACCGAACGGTATGTATTCTGTTGGAAACGGAACGGGGGAGTCGAGGTGCCGGTTCGTAGACGCGGGATGTGCGCGGTGCTGGTCATGGCCACCCTGTCGGTTGTCTCCTGTGCCGGTGAGCGCGAGTCGCCCCCGTTCGTGTCGAGCGAAAGGCTTTTCGAGTTCACCGGTCGCAATGTCGGACCCTTGACGGTGCCGCCCTTGCCCTCCGATCGGCACGAGTCCGAAGCAGCGCCATACGGAGCCATCACCCTGTCCGGTGGGTGGAGCGGCGCAGCCAATGTCTCGCTGCCTGGATCCGTCACGTGTTTCGAGCACAACTGGGCGGATTCGCTTCCCGCCGGTCACCGTCAGTGGGCCTACGAGGTGCACACGAGTTCCTTCTACGAGTACGACGGCGGCGGCGAATATCCGGGACGTGATTTCCAGTTGCAGGTCTACGTGAACGAGAAACCCGAACCAGGTCAGCACGGGTCCGCGATCATGAAGTTCTCGGATCAGAGCGGACAGTTCGTGTCCTTCGGCGGTGGCGACGACAAGTCCGTCGAAATAGTCAGTTCTCCGGACCGCAGGCGCGTGGCGCTTTCCCTGGCGGGTACGGCGGCACGACCGGGCGAGCAACCGACGACGTCGGTACTGTCCGCGCAGATCAGTTGCCCGACCATCGAGCGCAGATGACACCGGTCACCACCGAGTGCCGACAACCGAAAATGCCGGCCCCGAAACGTTCTCGGGACCGGCACTTTTCATGAATCAGGAACGAATCAGAATGCTGCTTCGTCGATCTCCATGATGTCGTTCTCGGTGTTCGCGATGATCTCGCGTGAAGCGGTGAGCTCGGGCAGGACGTTCTTGGCGAAGAAGGACGCGATGGCGACCTTGCCCTCGTAGAAGCCCTTGTCCTTGTCGGAAGCGCCGTTGTCGAGTGCTGCGAGAGCAATCTCGGACTGGCGGAGCAGCTGCCAGCCGATGAGCAGGTCGCCGACGGACATCAGGAAGCGGACGGAGCCGAGGCCGACCTTGTACAGCTCGGTGGGCTGCTCCTGAGCTCCCATGAGGAAGCCGGTGAGCGTGGCAGCCATGGCCTGGACATCTTCGAGTGCGGTGGCGAGCAGTGCGCGCTCCGCCTTCAGACGACCGTTGCCGGCTTCGCTGTCGATGAAGGTCTTGATCTGTCCCGCAACGTGAGCGAGCGCGACGCCGCGGTCACGAGCGATCTTGCGGAAGAAGAAGTCCTGAGCCTGGATGGCCGTCGTGCCTTCGTACAGCGAGTCGATCTTGGAGTCGCGGATGTACTGCTCGATCGGGTAGTCCTGGAGGAAGCCGGAGCCACCGAGGGTCTGCAGGCTGTCCGTCAGGTACTGGTACGCACGCTCGGAGCCGACGCCCTTGACGATCGGGAGCAGCAGGTCGTTGACGCGGAACGCGGTGTCCTTGTCTGCGCCCGAGACGAGCTGGGCGACAACCTCGTCCTGGTGTGCTGCGGTGTAGAGGTACACCGCGCGCAGGCCCTCGGCGTACGCCTTCTGCATTGCCAGGCTACGACGCACGTCGGGGTGGTGCGTGATGGTCACGCGCGGTGCTGCCTTGTTGGTCATCTGGGTCAGGTCTGCGCCCTGAACACGCTGCTTGGCGTAATCGAGAGCGTTGAGGTAACCGGTCGAGAGGGTGGCGATTGCCTTGGTGCCGACCATCATTCGAGCGTGCTCGATGACGTCGAACATCTGGGCGATGCCGTTGTGGACCTCGCCGACCAGCCAGCCCTGTGCGGGGATGCCGTGGCCGCCGAAGGTGACCTCACACGTGGCGGAGACCTTCAGGCCCATCTTGTGTTCGACGTTGGTGACGAAGACGCCGTTACGCTCGCCGAACTCTTCGGTCTCGAAGTTGAAGTGCGTCTTCGGGACGAAGAACAGGCTCAGGCCCTTGGTGCCGGGTCCGGCGCCTTCGGGGCGAGCGAGAACGAGGTGGAAGATGTTCTCGAATAGGTCGTCCGAGTCTGCCGAGGTGATGAAGCGCTTGACGCCCTCGATGTGCCAGGAGCCGTCGTCCTGCTTGATTGCCTTGGTGCGTCCGGCACCGACGTCGGAGCCGGCGTCGGGCTCGGTGAGGACCATGGTGGCGCCCCATCCGCGTTCGACGATGGTGGCTGCCCACTTCTTCTGCTCTTCGGTGCCGTTGTTGAACAGCACGTCCGCGAAGGCGGGTCCGGCCTGGTACATGTGTGCTGCAGGCTGTGCGCCCAGGATCAGCTCACCGATGGCCCACACGACGGAGCGGGGGACCGGCACGCCGCCGACCTCTTCGCTCAGTCCCATGCGGTACCACTCGGCATCCCACAGAGCCTTGAACGACTTCTTGAAGGATTCCGGAAGTGCAACGGTGTGCGTCTCGGGATCGAAGACAGGGGGGTTGCGGTCCGCATCGGCGAAAGATTCGCCAAGCGGTCCCTCGGCCAGGCGTGCGACCTCTGCCAGCATGTTGCGGACAGTGTCGGCATCCAGGTCGCCCCAAGCGCCTTCGCTCAGTGGCTTCTCCAGTCCGAGAACCTCGAAGAGGTTGAACTCCAGGTCCCGAACGTTGCTCTTGTAATGGCCCATGTCTTCTGCTTCTCCCAGTGAGGTGGTGCGGTCCAGCACTCCTAGTACCGCCCGAAGTTTATTACTCGTCGGTAACTTAATACATGTTACTAGCCGTTCTTTGCATTGCCAACACCGGATTTGCGTCCGATGACAAGCGCGTCGACCGCGATTCCCGTTTCGGTGTGTCTGTGCGGATTTCCGGCGATCTCGAACTCGAGCCTTCCTTGGAACTCCCGCATCAATTCTTCTGGTGTGTAAAGGATTTCGGGATCTTTCGGTCCGCCGACGCCGTAGTCGATGTTGCTTCGGTCGTGACCCAAAATCATGAGGATTCCGTCAGGTTTCAGAGAATTTATGGCACGGTTCACAACCAGGGTGCGTTGTGGTGCGGGCAGATGAAGGTAAAGAAGCAGGGCCAAGTCGTATCCCTGCCCGTTCCTGGAGGCGTACTCCGCGACGGTGACGTCGCCGCACCGGTAGTCGAGCCGGTCGAGAACCGATCGGGGCGAGCGGGCCGCGATCGTGCGGGCTTTCTCGATCGCGACGGCCGAGTAGTCGATCCCGGTGACCTCCCAACCGCGGGTCGCGAGCCACAACGCGTTACGGCCCTCCCCGCACGCCAGGTCCAGTGCCTGGCCGTGGGGGAGGGCCGTCGCGTATTCCACCAGCAGCTCGTTGGGTGGAGCGCCCCAGACGAGCTCGGTTTCTTCGTACTTCTTGTCCCAGGCGGCCGCATCCATAGATGACGACGGTAGTGCCACTCAGTTGTTACGGACGCCGTCCATCGGGTTCTTGCGCAGGGCGGCGCGCGTCGGGATCGCGATGGAGACGAATCCCAGAACAGCGGTCACGGCGACGATGGCACCGTAGATCGCCGGTGAAATCGCCGGGATCGGCTGCCCGGACACCGCTACGGCGATACCCATCAGAGGCGGCAGGGCGATCAGTGATCCGACCACGACGGCGATTCCCACCACCATCAACGACTCGATACGCATCATCGCTCGGACCTGCCTCGTCCGCGAGCCCACCAGTTGAAGGAGCGCGAACTCGCGGGAACGCTCCGCAGTGGCGGCGACCAAGGTATTCACGACGGCGACTGCCAGATAACCGAGCAGGACCAGGACGGCGAGGATGCTGACCCACGACTGCATGCGACGCTGATCTTCGCCTGCGGCCCCGAACTGGTCCTGGTTCAGCGCGGCGATCGAGGGGAACGAAAGCAACGACTGCTGGACTTCGGCCGACCGTCCGGGTTCGGCAGCAACCAGAACGGTGTCGATCAGAGCGTCGGTGGAGTGCTGACGCAAAGTCTCGATCGGCATGGTCACGTCCCCGAATCCGAGGCCGCGACCATATTTCGCTACGACCATCGGATGTACCAGTGTTCCGTCTCCCAGATAGAGGTCGACGCGCTGGCCGACCTCGGCTCCGAGTGTGAAGGCCCCGTCTTCGCTGACGGCAACGGTATCGCCGGTCAGAGCGCTGAGGTCGCCCTCGGTCACCGCGAGATCGAGGGTTGCGTCGGCGCCGGCGGCGTCGATGCCCTGGGCCGCGATCGCGCTGTCGGCTGAGCCGCCTTTCTCACCGCTGGGTACCGGCAGGACTTGACTGCGGACTACCGGGTTTGCCGCACTCACTCCGGGCACCGATGCGATCGAGTCGAGGAGCGATGGAGCGATACCGGCCGGCGCGCCGACGATCAGGTCGGCGGTGACGCCCTTGATCGACTGGTTGGTCGCCTCGGCGGCGACGGTGCTCTGGCTGAAGAACTGCACCGAGCCCAGGGCGATGGCGAGAGCCAACGGAACAACCGCCGACGAGAGCCGCCTCGAATTGGATTCGGCGTTGGCGGCAGCGAGAACTTTGGACGCCGACCCACTACGGCGCAGTGGACTGCCGATCACCTTGATGATGCCGCGCACCAACAACGGGCCGAGCAGCGCGACCGAGAAGATCAACAACAGTGCGCTCGAACCGGCTCCAGCGGCTGCCACGCTGCCGGGCAGGAAAGCGGGGAGGATGCACGCGCCGAGACCGGCGGCACCGAAGACCAGCCCGGTGACGATGCGTCCGCGGCTCAGTTTCGCCGGGCCGCTTTCGGATTCGCGAAGCGCTTCGACGGGGTCGAGCTTTGCCGGTCGTCGTGCCGCGATCGCCGCTGCCGCGCGGGCAGTGAGTACGCAGATCAGGAAAGCCGCGATCGCCGGAAGCGGGCTGTACGCCAGCGCGAAATCGGTGGGCATGACCCCTGCATCGGCAAACTGTGCACCCAGGAATCGGGCGAGTAGGAATCCGGGCACCGCGCCGATCGCAGCCGCAGCCGCCGCGACGAGCAACACTTCACGCCCGATCATGACGTGGACTTGTCGCGTGGTGGCCCCGATTGCCCGCAACAGAGCGAACTCTCGGCGCCTGGCGTTGATCGAGAGCGACAGCGTGCTGGAAACGACGAACATGCTGACCATCAATGCAAGACCTGCAAACGTGGCACAGAGCACGATCAACTGAGTCCGCGCAGCTCCGGCGTCGAGGAACTCGATGCCTCCGCGTGCGGTGCCGGTCGAGACCTCCGCACCGGTTCCGGCGAGTGCGTCGTGGGCGAGAGCGGCAGCATCCACGCCTTCGGGAGTGATCAATCCGACTGCGGTGACAGAGTTCTGGTGCGGCCACAACCGTTCGGCCTCTGCGTCGTCGAGGAAGACGAGCGCCGGACGGTCGGGTGACGGCACCGAAGCCGAATCAGCTGTGCCGACGACGGTGTACTCGTCCGCTATCGCGCCGTGAGCCAGCGTGATTCGCTCGCCGAGCGCGGCGCCCGAGGTCGAGACCACCTCGTCTCGGCTTTGCGGAGCGCGACCATCGGTCAGCGAATACGGCGCCAATTGTGCTGTGTTCCAAGGATGTGCGTCGAGTACGACGCCCTCGGCGGTGCTGACGGGGACAGAGATGTCGGGAACCACCGTGACATCGAGGGCATCGAGTTTGCGGACCGTATCGCCGTCGAGGAGAACTCGCTCGGCAAAAGGCTGATCGGCGTCCTCCTTGACCTCGAGTGCCTGAGGCGCGCTGACCACGGCGTCGGCACCGGCGTAGAGATGTGGTGAGACTCCGCCTCGCACTCCTGATTCCAGCAGGACACCCAAACCGCACGTGAGGAGAGCCGCGCAGAATACGGAGACGAACACGGCGATGAATCCGGAGCGATGCGCTTTGAGATGCGCAAAAGTGTGCGCCTTCATCATCACCAGTCCCCGAGGTGTGTCATGCGCTCGGCAATCTGCTGCGGCGTCGGGCGGTCGATGTGCCCGACCAGTTTCCCGTCGGCGAGGAACAGCACACGATCGGCGTACGACGCGGCCACCGGGTCGTGCGTGACCATGACGATGGTCTGATCGAACTCGGCGGCTGTCCGGCGCAACAACTCCAGAACCTGCTTGGCGCTGCGGGAGTCGAGGGCGCCCGTCGGCTCGTCGGCAAAGAGTGCGTCGGGGTGGGTGACGAGGGCGCGCGCGATGGCGACGCGTTGCTGCTGACCACCGGACAGTTCGGAGGGTTTGCGCTTGCGGTGCGATCCGAGTCCGACGGATTCGAGGACGAAGGTCAGGTACTGCTTGTCGGCTCGTCGTCCGGCGAGCAGTAGCGGGAGCGTGACGTTCTGCTCGACGTCGAGAGCGCCGAGCAGGTTGTATGCCTGGAAGACGAAACCTATGTGATCGCGACGGAAGATGCTGCGGGCCTTCGGCTTCAGCTGTGAGATCTCGGTGTCACCCAGCCACACCGATCCGCTGCTCGGCCGGTCCAGGCCCGCCGCGCAGTGCAGGAAAGTGCTCTTGCCCGATCCGGACGGGCCCATCACGGCGGTGAAGGTGCTGCGCGGCAAGGTGAGGCTGATGTTGTCGAGGGCGGTCACGGCGCCGCGGCCGTTGCCGTAGACCTTGCTGACGCCTTCGAGTCGCACGGCGGATGTTCGGGCGGCCGGGGCACCAGGGGCCGGCGGGGCGAGGACCGAGTGTCGATTCTTCATGGGAAGAACGCTATGGAGATTCGGCATTCGTCGACATCCAGCAGGGTCCCGAATCAATGGTGTAGCCAGCTGTAGTGGATCGCGGCATCAGGTGCGGCATGCTGGGGCAGTGAAGAAGAGAACCAGGGCTGCGGTGTACGTGCTCGTCGAGGGTGTGGCAGCCGTGGTCTCCCTGTTCTTGCTGATGGTCGGTCTCATTCTGCTGTCGCTCTCGATTCTGATCGTCGGCTGGTTGCTGTTGCCGTCGTACGTGCGGGTACTCCGGTGGTGGGCGGGTCTGGCCCGCAAGAGAACGGCTGCGTACACCGGACGCCCTGTTCTGCAGCGATACCCACCGATGCCAAGCAATCCGACATTCGGGGACTGGCGCCGATTCCTCACCGATCAGTCGACGAGGCGCGACGCGGCCTGGTTGTCGATTCACGGTCTCGGGGCTTTCGTCGCGGCGATGCTGACCATTGCTCTGCCACTCGGTGCACTCAATGCGATTGCCGTCCCGCTGTACTGGCAGCAGATGCCCGCGGGCGAACCCGTCAACAATCCGTACCCCGTGACGTCGTGGCTGGGCGCTGCCGGAATGCCGTTGATCGGCATCCTGTACTTCCTGATCGCGTGGTGGTTGATCCCCGCGATGGCGAAGTGGATCAGCTGGTCGACCACGACTTTGCTTGCACCGGACACACGTTCGGACCTCTCGAAGCGCGTCACCGCCCTGACTGCCAGCCGCGCTGCGGCCCTCGACGCGCATTCGGCCGAACTCAAGCGGATCGAGCGCGATCTGCACGACGGCGCGCAGAACCGACTGGTCGCCGTGGTGATGATGCTGGGTATGGCCGAGCGCTCGTTGCAGATCAACCCGGACCAGGCTCTGCCACAACTGCATCGGGCCCAAGATGCGGCCACCGAGGCGTTGAGCGAACTGCGGACGTTGGTGCACGACATCTATCCGCCGATCCTCGACGAACTCGGCCTCGAGGGTGCGATCTCGGCGCTTGCTGGGCGCTCCACCGTGCCCTGCGTACTCGAGATCGAGGAGCTCCGCCGTGCCCCGGCCGCCGTCGAGGCTGCTGCGTACTTCGTCGTCGCCGAGGCTTTGACCAACGTCGCAAAGCACAGTGGAGCGCGCAGCGTCACCGTCACGGCAAGGACGGAGGCGTCCACCGACTCGTTGGGTGAGACGATGCTCATCGACGTGATCGACGACGGTCAGGGCGGCGCGAACGAACGGCCGGGCGGCGGCGTGGCGGGTATTCGACGCCGGGTCGAGGCTTTCGAAGGAACCGCAGTATTGGAGAGCCCGGAGGGTGGACCGACAACGATGAGGGTGGAACTACCGTGCGGATTCTGATTGCCGAGGACGACGCTCTCCTGCGAGAGGGGCTGGCACTGCTGCTCCGCGGAGAGGGCTTCGAGGTGTCTGCCGTCTCCGACGCCGAACAGTTCCTCACGGTGTTCGAGGAGACCGCTCCTGACGCCGCGGTGCTCGACGTCCGGATGCCTCCTACTTTCACCAACGAGGGACTTCGAGCGGCGATCGAGGTGCGCAAGCTTCGCCCGGGCTTTCCCGTCCTGGTCCTTTCCGCGTATGTCGAGGATCGCTACGCCGGTGAATTGTTGGCAGGCGGCGCCGGCGGGGTCGGTTACCTGCTCAAGGAACGGGTCGGCAAGGTGGCCGAGTTCGTCGACGCCTTGAACCGGGTCGTCGACGGCGGAACCGTGATGGATCCCGAGGTCGTATCCCAACTGATGAGCCGTCGACGTGCCGACGATCCGATCAGATCACTGACCCCACGCGAGTCCGAGGTTCTCGGATTGATGGCGGAGGGGCTGGGAAATCAGGAAATCGCCAGGAAACTGGTCGTCAGCGACACTGCTGTGAGCAAGCACATAGGAAATATCTTCGCAAAACTCGGCCTGTCGGCTTCCGAAAGCGGGCATCGTCGTGTTTTGGCAGTTCTAGCTCATTTGCGCGCCTGATCGTGGATCTGGACTACATACCTGACCGAAGCGTAATGTGAGCCAGCCTCATGTTGTTGCCGTGATCGAACGGTGACCTGAGAGGCAGGGGCTTATGTCCTGTACGTAACGTGTGATGTCGAACGCGCGTCATCACCAGAAACCAACGAGGAGATCGATCAATGGGTAAGCCGATTGCCAGTGTGGCCGGAGGTCGGCAGTCCGTCCTTCTCGGGCTCGGCGTTCACCGCCCGGAGCGAGTCGTGACCAACGACGAGATCTGCGAGCTGATCGATTCCACCGACGAGTGGATCCAGACGCGATCGGGTATCAAGTCGCGCCGGTTCTCCGGCGAGGGTGAAGGCATCCTCGCGATGTCGATCAGCGCGGCCCGTAAAGCACTGGACGTCAGCGGCATTGCACCCGAGCAGATCGGCGCCGTGATCATCGCGACGTCGACGTGGGACCTGCAGACTCCCCAAGCCGCATCCATCGTCGCCCACGAACTCGGTATCAAGGGCCCGGCGGCGTTCGACGTCGCGGCAGGCTGCGCCGGTTTCTGTACCGCCCTTGCGGTGGCCAGCGACCTCGTTCGCGGCGGAACGGTTGATCACGTACTCGTCGTCGGCGTCGAGTTGATGAGCGAGGCCACCGAGCCCACCGATCGCAGCGTTCGCTTCATCTTCGGTGACGGCGCAGGCGCAGTTGTCGTCGGCCCGAGCGATACCGTCGGAATCGGCCCGGTCGAGTGGGGTTCGGACGGCAGCCAGTCCGACGCCATCGTTCAGGAGCCCAGCTGGCTCGACTACACCAAGAACCCGACCGGACCTCGGCCGTGGATCAAGATGGCCGGTACCGCGGTGTTCCGCTGGGCTGCCTTCGAGATGGGCAAGGTCGCCACTCGCACCCTGGAGAAGTCGGGGCTCGGTATCGAGGACATCGACGCTTTTGTGCCGCACCAGGCAAACCAGCGCATCAACGAGGTAATCGCTCGCAGCATGAAGCTGCCCGAGGGCTTCCCCGTCTCCAACGACATCGCCGAGACGGGCAACACGTCCGCGGCCTCGATCCCGCTCGCCATGGAGCAGATGCTGCGCGACGGCCAGTGCAAGCCGGGCGACAAGGCACTGCTTCTCGCCTTCGGTGCAGGTCTGTCCTTCGCCGGTCAGGTTGTCGTCATGCCGCCGTTGGCTGGAGCGGAATCAGCCTGATCTTCTCTTGCGCCGAGCGCCTCGAACCCACGGTTCGGGGCGCTCGGTCGTTTCCAGGAGGCAGTCGTTTCCGGTCCGGCTCGTCGAACCTCTGCGATGTGGCACTCTGGCGAGATGGTCGAGAGTGTGGGGGAGTCCGAACGTACGGGTGAGACGGGCGGCAGCTTGGCGAAGATGGGCGGGCACGTGGCGCTCGCCAGCACGGTCAGCCGGATCACCGGTTTCGTCCGCACCCTTGCGCTTGCCGCAGTCCTCGGGATCGCCCTGGTCAGTGATGCGTACAACGCGGCCAACAGCTTTCCGAACATGGTCTATCAACTCCTTCTCGGCGGGATTCTCGCCAGTGTCCTGCTTCCGTATCTGACACGGCAGCGAAGCCGTGGGCGGACGCTCGAACGAGAGCAGACGCAGCGCGTTCTCACTGTGGGAGCGCTTGCTCTCGCGCTGGTGACGGTAGTGGCGGTGCTGTGCGCGCCGCCCCTGGTCTCGATCGTGATCGATGATCCGGCTCAACGAGAGTTGACGACGCTCTTCGCGTACTTGCTTCTGCCGGAGATCTTCTTCTACGGCGTCACGGCGATGATGACGGCTGTGCTCAGTGTTCGATCGGTGTTCGGCGCGCCGGCCTGGGCGCCGGTGATCAACAACGTCGTCCTTCTGGTGACGGTCGCGGTCTTCCTGTGCATTCCGGGGCCGGTGGCTCTGACTCCCGAGTCGATGACCACCGCGCAGGTTCTGGTGATCGGTATCGGCACTTTGCTCGGGATAGTGGCGCAAACCGCTGTCGTTGCTCGAGCGCTGCACCGCAACGGTTTTCGGTGGCGCCTTCGCGTGCGGGTCGTGCCGCACACGTGGCGCCCGGTGCGCGTCGGGGCGCCGTTGCTCGGTTGGGTACTGGTGTACGTCGTAGCCGGTCAGGTCGGTGTGTGGGTGACGATGAAGGTCACTCTCTCCCGTCACGTGTACTCGATGTACACGCATGCGGATCTGCTGTTTCAAGTGGCGTACGGCATCCTCGGAGTGTCGCTGTTGACGGTGCTGATGCCGCGAATCGCCAGGTCGGTCGCTGCGGGTGACGACGTCGGTGTCGTATCCGATCTCGGCCGGGGAGCCAGGTATTCGGTGGTGGCGTTGATTCCGGTCACGGTGGCTCTCATGGTGTTCGGCCCCTCGTTGACCACCCTGATCTTCTTCGGCCGGGTCGACGGCAGTAGCGCCCGGTTGATCGGGACGGCCGTGGCAGTCAGTGCATTCGGGTTGGTGCCCTTTGCGATGGTCATGCTTCAGCTACGAGTGTTCTACGCCGACAACAATACCCGCACTCCCGCGGTGATAGCCGTGGTGATGGTAGTTGGAAAGACGGCGCTCGTTCTTCTTGCGTCATTGTCGGCGAGTGACGAAACGCTGATCCTGGCCGTCTGTGCGGCCGGCTCGTTCTCCTACGTGTGCGGAGCGGTGCTCGGTCACGTCCTGCTTCGAAAGCGATACGGGCTGTTGGGATTCCGTCGGGTGCAGGCGACCGTCGGGAGAATTTCGACAGCGGCAGTTCTGGCAGGAGGTTGTGCGCTCGCTTTGGTGGTGGCGGTTCAGAACCGAATCCCCGAGCCCAGGCTTGCTGCTGCTATTTCATTGTCGGCGGGTGCGGTCGTAGGTGTCGTCGTCTTGTTGGGCGCATGCAAGGTCGTCGGCGTTCCCGAGATTCGCCGGGCGCGAGCCCTACTGCTGTCCTGAGGACAGGAGCGGTACCAGCAGTTCGTCCGGAGTCAGGGCGCCGTGCTGTCCACGGAGACCGGACAGTCCCGATTCGACCGATCGACGAACGACCGCCACGTCTCCGGAAGCAATGGCGATGACATCGCCGATCCGGCCGTGATACTCGGAATGTACTGCGGGCCCGAACAATCCCGCGACGATGCCCTCGGATCTGGTCCCGATCCACATGCGGTCACCCAGTTCGGCGCGCCAGCGGTCCGCAACATCTTGTGCAGCGCCTTCTCGGGTGTGGATGTGCCGGCACCGGGGCTCGCCGGCAAGGGCGAGTACGTCTTTGGACAGCATCGGGGTGTTGTCGAAGTCGATCTTGTTCTCGTCCAGCACGTCGACCATTCCGTGGTCTGCCGTCACCAGCAATCTCACGTCCGGACCGAGAGCGGCGGCGAGTTGTTCGACCAGTCGATCGACAAGCATCAGTTGGAAGATCCACGGCTCGGACTCGGGTCCGTAGACGTGGCCGAGTGCGTCGATCTCGCTGATGTAGCAGTACGTGAACGTTCGTTCGGCAGATTTCGACGCCGCCACGGTGCGAGCGAGGAGGTCTCCGTATGCCTGGATTCCGGCAAACTGGGCACCGCGCATCCCCGCCCGAGTGAGGCCGCTGCCGTCGAACTTGGACGGAACGACGGTGGTGACGGTGATTCCGGCGGCCGCGGCGCGATCGAAGGTCGTGGCCTGCGGCTGCAGGGTCTCCGGAACGATGGAGTCGGTCTGAGATTCCTTCTTGCCGGCGCTGTGCCAACCCAGCCAGTTGAACACCGAATCGGCTTCTTCGACGTAGGACTGGTAGCCGGTGATTCCGTGCGCTCCCGAGGGCAGCCCGGTCCCCAGCGAGACGATGCTGGTGGCCGTCGTCGTGGGGAAACCTGCCCGTATCGGCGTTCCGACGAGTGAGTTCAGGAATGGTGCGTGTTCGGCGTTGCGGGCGAGCAAGTTCGCGCCCATCCCGTCTACCAGCAGAATTACGGTCTTCTTGCTGGGATGCAGATCGAGACGGTTTGCTTCGCCGCTTACTCCGAGAGAAGCGAGTACCGACGGCGCAAGCGTCGACAGAGTCGGCTGGGAGTACACATCGAGGAGAGGTGCGTGGGCGGGCATCCCATGAGATTAGGCGTTGGACAGAGAAAACTGCATACCTTCTGGGCGAGTGTTCAAATCTGTGCGGTCAGATCCGGACATTCCAGATGATCGGCGCGCAGAGACCGCGGACCGGGGCGGCCTCTGCGCGGAGATTCATTCCATGATCGTGGAGATCTGGAACTTGGCACCGAGTGGATCGGCAACCGACGCGAGACGGCCGAAGGGCGTGTCCTCGGGATCACGCAATACGCTGCCGCCGAATTCGACGACCTTGGCGACGGCAGCATCGGTGTCGTCCGCCCCGAAGTACACCTGCCAGAACGACGGGACTTCTGCCGGGAGGAATGAGCTGGCATCCATCAGACCGGCGACGACGGTGTCGCCCTGCTTGGCTTGTGAATACCGGAACTCGTCGCTGTCGCCGATGGACTCGTAAGTCCAGCCGAACACGTCGGTGTAGAACGGCAGGACCGCGGCGTAGTTCTTGGACAAGGTCTCGTGCCAGACCGGCGCTCCGGCCTCGCCCACCAGACCGAAGCCATTGTGCTGATCTGCCTGCCAGATACCGACGACGGCACCGGCCGGATCGCCCACGATCGCCATGCTGCCCTGGGGGCCGACCTGCATCGACGGCATCATGATCCTTCCGCCGGCAGCTTCGGCTTTGGACGCCGACGCCGCCGCATCAGTAGAGGAGATGTAGGTGGTCCAGACGTTGCCGTACGGGTTTCCCTCCTGCTGGGGTCCGAGCCCGGCGATGGGCTGCCCGTCTTTGCTGAAGATCGCGTAACCGCCGTACTGCGGGTCGTCGTTGGAGTCGGCCTGCCAACCGAACACGTTGGTGTAGAAGGATTTGGCAATCTCGGTGTCGGAACTGGTGAGGTCGATCCAACAGGGTGTTCCGTCGAGCGCTGTGCGTGCGGGCATCTGAAACTCTCCTTAACCGAAACGGATACACAAGCAAGGGACGCGGAAATGCTTGGCCGAGGAAGGCACGAATCTCACGCTACGCGTGTACCCCGACACATTCCCAGGGCTCGAGAGCTTTGGAGTATGTGACCGTTTCGCGTTCACCTGTGGTTCAGCAACCGTGCGCGGAGCGCGGGATCGCTCGCGCAGTCGATTGCAGTCCACGCGAGCGCGAGGGCGCCGTCCAGCACTGCCTTGTCTCCGGTTTCCGCGCGGCAGTAGGGGGTGAACTCTGCCTGATGGTTGCTTGCGCCGTTGCATTCGATCCCGATGATCGGGTGGATCGTCGGAATACGATGCGAGACGTTGCCCATGTCGGTGGATCCCGCTGCGGGACCGTCGTACTCGAAGAAAACGCGTCCGAGTGCTTCGCTGTTCCTCTGGTAGAGCGCGCTCATGTCCGCGTCCCACCGGGATTCGCCGTACGCCGGTGAAGGTTCCGTGATGGTCACTTCGCAGCCGGTTGCGGTCGCTCCGGCGGTGAAGCAGCGTTCCACCTTGGGCTTGACGGCGACTACGCCGTCGAGTGTGTCGGCTCGAACCGCGTAGGCCCCGTGTGAACTGCCCGGGATGACGTTGGGTGCTACGCCCGCGTCGCTGACATATCCGTGTACCTGCACGTCCTTCGGAAGATGTTGCCGCAGTAGGCCGATCCCGACCTGGGCGACCGTGAACGCGTCGGCGGCGTTGACGGCGCCCACTGCGAACGACGCGTGAGCGGAGATCCCGGTGTAGGTGACGTCCAGGTGGGAGATGGCAAGCATGTTCGGTGCTCGCAGATCTGCGGCACCGGGGTGAACCATCATCGCGCAGTGCAGGAAATCGAAAGTTCCATGCTCGAGCATCACTACTTTTCCGCCGCCGCCCTCTTCGGCCGGGGTTCCGAATACTGCCACGGTGATGCCCAGTTCATCAGCCAGAGGCGCGAGCAACAATCCCGCGGCCACCGCGGACGATGCGATGATGTTGTGCCCACAGGCATGCCCGATGCCCGGCAAGGCGTCGTACTCGGCGAAGAGTCCGATCACCAGCTCACCGCTTCCGTAGGTGGAGGACACTGCCGTCGGCAGTCCGGCCGGACCGCGTTCGACGGTGAAACCGGCATCCTCGAGGATCGTTGCCACGGCCGCCGACGCGTTGTACTCGGCGAAGGCAAGCTCGGGATCGTCGTGAATCACGTGGCTGAGGCCCAGCGCCGCGTCTGTGATGGTGTCGAGGTGCTTGGCTGCACGCTCTTTGAGAGGTGTGCTCGTCGTCATTTTTCGAGACTGCGGCGGCACTGGGAATTGCAGCCTCGTTTGCAGGATCAGTCAACTATCGTGCTATCTCATGCACGATTTGACGCTCTTGGACGAAATTGATCTGCGAATCATTCATGCCATGCAGGTTCAACCTCGGGCACCGTGGGCGTTGATCGGGTCGGTGGTCGGCATAGACCCTGTGACGGCAGCGAGGCGATGGACTGCACTGACCGAATCGGGCACAGCGTGGATAGCGGCTTATCCGGCGGCCGATCCCAGCTCGGTACTTGCGTTCGTCGAACTTCGGTGTGAACCGGGGCGGCTATCCGCGATCGTCTCGGAGGTGATCACCCACGCACACGTCCTGAGCGTCAACGTGCATTCGGGCAGATGCAACGTGATGCTGGAAGCTCTCTTCGTCGGTCACGATTCGCTGGCCCACTACGTGCTCGACGACCTCCACTCTCTGGCCGGCATCACAGACGTCATCGTCCTGCCTGTGACACGCGTTTTCACCGAGGGGAGTCGGTGGCGTCTCGGCGCTCTCGAACCCGACGGAGTACGACGTTTGCGTGAATCCGGGATCACGCCACCGCAATTGGGACGCCGGTACACACTCGAAGCGAGCACCGCCGAAGTCGTCGACGTCTTGAGTGCGCAGCCTCGTATTTCCATCACCGAGTTGGCCGCTGCCTTGGGAATCAGCGCGACATCCGCTCGTCGACGCCTGAATACCGCGCTGTCGCATCACACTCTTCTGCGTTGCGAGGTCGCACGATTCGCGAGTGGTCGGCCGGTTCATGCCCTCTACTTCGCGCGTAGTTCCGTCGCGGAGAACTCCGCCCGCATACTTCGAAATCTCTCGGACATCAGATTGGTGGCGACCGTGGCCGGGCCGGCCAACGTCATCTTCGCCGGATGGTTCCCGACGCTGTCGAGTGCCGCCGCGGTGGAAGCAGACATCGCAGCACGTACGCCGTCATTGGAGATAGTCGATCGCCGAATCGTCCTCGATACGCCGAAGTTGATGGGGCACTTGCTCGATCGGCAAGGCCGTTCAACGGGCGTGGTGCCGGTACGGGTCAGCTCGTGATCAGCCCCGTGCGATCGAGCCACGCAAGCGCATGACGGGTGAACTCGTCCGGAATCTCCAACTGTGGGGTGTGGCCGGTGTCGCCGAGAATGATGGTGGTCCAGTGCGGATGTGCGGTAGCAGCTGCCCGTGCAGCCTCGACCGGGACCAACCGATCGCGATCGCCGTGCATCAGGAGCGTCGGAGTCGTGATCTCTCGCAGGGTCTTTCGATACGAAGCCGGACGGGCGAGAGTCATCAACAATGACCGTGCTGCCTGGAGGAATTCCGCATCCTGGGTGGGTTCGTTGCGGCGAATCGCCGTCAAGGCGGCGCCCGCGTCGAGGACTGCGGGATCGGCTCGCGTCGGATCGGCAAAACACAATCTGGTCATCTGAGCGGCCAACTGCCGGTCTGACATCTTCCGACGTCCGAAGCCGAGAACCTGCTCTCCGACGTACGGCATCGAGTAGAGCGCGAATTGTGCGGCGACGGTCAGGTCGGGAAGTTGGACGGGCAGGGGGAGTGCCGGATCTACCAGGACCAGACCGGCGACCGATTCGGGACTGGCATGAGTCGACATTGCCGAGACCATTCCGCCCATGGAATTGCCGAACAGGACGGCGGGTTCACCGACCACTGTGTCGAGAAATCGATTCAGGAGTGCAGCGTTGGCGTCGACGCCGGTGTGCCGCCCCCGGGCAGAGGTGAGTCCGAATCCGGCGAGGTCCAGTGCGTACACGCGCGTGCGCGCCGCCAGCGCCGGTGCCACCCGCACCCAGTTCAGGTGCGAGCCGCCAAGCCCGTGGACGAGCACGATGGGCGGCGCTCCGCTGGGGCCACCGAAGTCGATCCAGTGAACATCTCCACCGAGATCGGTGATGTTGCTCGTCCCGCCCCACGGGTGCGTGAGGGTGCTACCGGTGGCGAGTTGGGTCGAAACAGCGGATTCCATACCTGTCAGGATGCACCGAGGCGCGGTTCCAGTCACGCTCTCGTCGCAGTTCGAGATTCGAAACTGTGCGCTCGATCACGGAATTTCGCGAAGTTCGCAAAACGGTCGAAACGGAATTCGACTGATGTCAAACACTTTTCGCGGAAGGTTTGCGATTTTTCAA
The DNA here is from genome assembly GCF_036541985.1 of Rhodococcus sp. IEGM 1306. NCBI lineage: Bacteria > Bacillati > Actinomycetota > Actinomycetes > Mycobacteriales > Nocardiaceae > Rhodococcus > Rhodococcus sp. IEGM 1306. Next base: position 15,427 of record NZ_JAZHFF010000003.1, on the reverse strand, counting down.
GGGACCCGTGGCATGCCCGGCCGACGACCGTTCGGGCATACTGAAAACCATGTGGTGGATGGTCGGGCTCATAGTGCTGACCGCGTTGGTTTTGGCATCCGTTCTGGTCGGTTTCGTTTTCGGCCGCCCGATCGCCGAAGACAAGTCGGCGGTGCTTGCCTTCGACGACGACACATCTCAGCCCCAGCGCGACTGACCGCCGTCGAGCGGAATTGTTGCTCCCGTCAGATACGCGGCATCCGGGCCGACCAGGAAAGCCACCGCGGTGCCGATGTCCGTCTCGCAGTCCCCGATCCTGCGGAGCGGAATCCCGGCAACAAAAGCGGCAGCCTCTTCCGGACGTGCATCTGCCCAACGCTGTAACCCCGGTGACGATGCGTGTGGAGCGACCGCGTTGACGCGGATCCCGTCGACGCCCCATTCGCACGCTGCCGCGCGACTGAGGGCTCGGACGGACTCCTTCACCGCCGCGTATCCGCCGTAGCCGGCAGCATCCCAGCGGACGGCCACGGAACTGACCATGTTGATGATCGCCCCGCCGCCGCGCTCCTTCATGAACGGGTAGCAGGCTTGCATTGTTCGCAGCGTCGCGACTGGACCGGAAGTCAATCCGTCGGCAAGGAGCTCCGGAGTGATGTCGAGGATGTTGCCGAGTGGGTTGAGGCTGGCGTTGTTGATCAGGATGTCGACGCCGCCGAACAGTTCCACCGTCCGCGCCACGGCAGCAGTGATGGAATCTGCGTCGGCGATGTCCATGAGCACCGACTCAGCACGACCGCCGCGTTCGGTGATCTCGTTACATGTGACGACGAGTTTCGACTCGGTGCGACCCGCGACCGCGATGTGAGCGCCTTCCTTGGCGAGTGCCAACGCGACTCCCTGACCGACGCCTTGCCCTGCGCCGGTGATCAGGGCCACTTTTCCATCCAACTTGCCCACTGCTGTTCTCCTGCTCGTCATTTAGCGGTTGTCGAATAGTTGTCCGCTCCGTGCAATATTTGTCTCGGCGTCCTGCTGGGCGAGATGTGATCTACATCCCACTTAGTGGTACGACTTTTAAAATCGGGTGTCTTACAGATAATGTGAGCGCCGTTACACACCTGGCGCGAGGCACGCGCACACATTCCATGATGAGGAGATAGACATGGGTTCCACAGCAGACGACCTCAAGGCTTGGGAAGCAATCGGCAAGGGCATCGGCGGAGTTGCCGGTCTCTTCGCTGGTGTTATCGCAATCATTTCTGCAGTCACCGCTGCACAGTCGCTTTCCTGATCCGTTTTTCGGATAGGTAGCACTCCGGCCCGCGACCCGAAGGCATAGCCTTCGTGGACGCGGGCCGGAGGTTTATCCGAACACGAATACCTGTGCCTTGCAGGCACATTCATTTTTGTGATACGTCGATTGTTGCCGGAACATCCACGCCTTCTTCGTGGACCTGAGGCCCGAAGTTCGGCGCCAGCGTGAAGTCGAGTGTCGCTTCCGAGCCGCGATAGTGGCGGAAGTAGTAGAGCGATCTGTCCGGCCGCACGAAGGTGTCGGGTTCGGTTGTCTTCCAGGCCCAGTGGACGTCCGCTCGCAGAATCTCCGACAATCTCACGATGTTCTTGCAGCCGTGGCTTTGCAGGCCAAGGCATTTCAATGTCTCGACGTCTCGCAGTTGCCCGTCGCGCGTCCACCTGGATTCGTAGACCAGGGCATCGAGAACGACGCGGTGCGAACCCGCCCGAGTAACGCCGCCAAGTAGAACCTCCCAGTTCAATCCTGGTGCGTGCTCGAGGTATTCGTCGGCGTCGATGAATGCTGCCCACTCGACAGTGTCGCGGTATCGACCTACGTAGTCGACGTAGGCCTCTACCTGCCCGTGCACGATCCGGCCGTCCGCGTCGCGCGGTTGCCAGTCGACGATCGTCACCGGAAGGTCGTGCAGTTCTTTGCGGAATGCGACCTGAACTTCGGTGTCCGACATCGATCGTGTGAAGGCGCCGTAGGAGTTGCCTCTTTTGTCCTCGCTGCGGCCGTGCCAGCGATTGAGACTGAATGCGCTTGTCTTGCGGGTGGACCCGACGGAACCGGTGTTGTCGTAGAGAACGACCTCCCAGCCCTGCTCGATGTGGTGCAGGCACCAGTCCCTGATGAAAGGGAGGTGCTCGCGGGGGAGTAGGACCGCAACCACGGCGCGGCGTCCGGTGTCAGAACTGTTCGGGTGGTTCTTCGGATCCATGATCACTCGACACACGATAGTGCTCTGCGTGGAAGTGGGTTACTCGATATTGATCGCAGAAATATTCATCGTCGAACGTTGACACATCTATCAATATGTCTCATAGTCGAGTCATGACAACCTCTGTGTCACATTCGCCACGGTTCGTTCCTTCCACCGGGGAGTCCTGGCGTTCACCGTGGGCCATGTACGACGCATTGCGCGAGAACGACCCGGTGCACAACGTGGTGCCGGAAGCCTCGCCGCAGGACGACTACTGGGTGCTCACCCGTCACGAAGACGTCTACAACGCCGCTCGTGATTACGAGACGTACTCGTCGGCAAAGGGATTGACCACTGTCTACGGTGAGCTCGAGCAGATCGGGATGCAGGACAATCCGCCGTTCGTGATGCAGGATCCGCCCGTGCAGTCGGAGTTCCGGCGCATGGTGTCGAAGGGCTTCACGCCGCGTCAGGTCTCGGCGGTCGAGCCGATGGTCCGCGACTTTGTCGTCGAACGTATCGAGGCGTTGAAAGCGCGAGGCAGCGGCGATATCGTCGTCGAGCTCTTCAAGCCGTTGCCGTCGATGGTTGTCGCGCACTATCTGGGCGTGCCGGAAGCGGACCGGGATCAGTTCGACGGCTGGACCGAGGCCATTGTTGCTGCCAACTCGGCCGGTGGTGTGGCCGCAGCAGCGACGACGGCGCAGGCCGCCACCGGCGAGTTGATGATGTACTTCGCTTCGCTGATCGAACGCCGCAAGGTTGAACCGGGCGACGACACGATTTCCCATCTACTCGCCGCTGGGCTCGGTGAAGACGGCGACATGTCCGGCCTGTTGTCGATTCTCGGCTTCGCCTTCACCATGGTGGCCGGGGGAAACGACACGACAACAGGAATGTTGGGCGGATCGGTGGCTATGTTGACCGAGCGGCTCGACCAGCGTCAGATCCTGCTGGATGATCCTGCATTGATTACCGACGCGGTCGAAGAACTGCTTCGACTCACCTCGCCTGTCCAAGGTTTGGCGCGAACGACGACGCGAGATGTGGCCTTGGGTGGCAAAGTGATTCCGGCGGGACGTAAAGTTCTGCTCATGTACGGTGCGGCCAATCGTGATCCTGACAAGTACGGACCTGACGCGGCGGAGTTGAACGTCGTGCGTCGACCGCAGAAAATTCTCACGTTCAGTCATGGCGCCCACCATTGTCTGGGAGCATCGGCAGCTCGAATGCAGGCACGAGTTGCGTTGGAAGAGTTGCTTTCCCGGATCCCCGACTTCCATGTCGACATCGACGCGATGCAGTACGCGCCGGGCAACTACGTGCGCCGTCCCCTCACGGCTCCGATGTCGGTGACTCGGCCGTGAGCAACGACTGGCTCGGTGAGGGTCGCGCCTTGGCGGCCGCCGAGAAGATCCTCGACAGCGCGGCACAATTGTTCGTCGAGAAAGGCGTCAACGCTGTCGGTATGGCGGAGATAGCCTCTGCTGCAGGATGTTCCCGGGCCACCCTGTATCGGTATTTCGAGAATCGCCAGGCTCTTCACATCGCGTTCGTTCACCGCGAAGCGCGCAGGTTGGGAACTGCGATCGCGGAATCGGTGGCGACCATCGATGATCCGAGCGAACGTCTCGAAACGGCGATGCTCACTGCAGTATCCGCGGTGCGCAACACTCCGACGCTGGCTGCATGGTTCACCCCGGGCGATGCGAGTCTTGCCGGTGAACTTGCCAATTCATCCGACGTCATCAACGGACTGGGCGTCGCGATGCTCGGTGAAATCGGCGCAGACACAGCGTCGCGGGCACGCTGGATCGTGCGAGTAATCCTCTCGCTGCTCATGGTGCCGGGGGCGGACGCGAACGACGAGCGGACGTTGGTCCGTGAGTTCGTCGCTGCGTTGTTGATCGCTGGGCGGACCACCTGATCATCCCTTCCGGGTGATGCGCGAGACCTGCGTGGGGATCGAGGATGAACCGGTATCCCGACACAGGTCACCGCGAGTTCCCGAGGAGCGTAAGAGAAGATGACTACACCGTCCGAACTCGACCCCAAGCCCGCAACCGAAGCGACTCGCCTGGCAAATGCCCAGGTTCTCCGTGACCTCCCATTCGACGACACTTTCGACTTCGAGTTGATTTCACGGGGTCTGGTGGCGCCGCTCATCGACGGTGGGTTGGTCAAGGGCGACAAAGGGCAGTTCATCTTCTCGTACGACGCTTACGGATTCGCCGACGGCGACGCTCCGGACACCGTCAACCCGAGTCTGTGGCGCCAAGCCACCTTGATGGGAAAGGGCGGCGGTCTCTTCAAGCTCGCCGATCGTCTGTACCAGGTGATCGGACAGGACTTGTCGAACACCACGATCATCGAGGGTGATACCGGGTTGATCATCGGTGACACCCTGATGTCCGCGGAAACAGCCGCTCTTGCGTTGGAGTTGTACTACCAGCACCGCCCCAAGGTCCCGGTCAAGGCAATCATCTTCACGCACTCCCACGGCGATCACTTCGGCGGAGTCAAAGGATTTGTCACCGACGAAGAGATCGAGTCCGGTGCCGTAAAAGTTTATGCACCGGACAGTTTCACCGAGGAAGCGATTTCCGAGAACGTACTTGCCGGCACGGCGATGACCCGTCGCGGAATGTACATGTACGGATCGTTCCTGCGCCCGGGTCCACAGGGGCAGGTATCCGGTGGTCTGGGATTGTCCACCTCGCACGGCACGTCGACGTTCGCCGTGCCGACCGACATCATTACCGAACCGGTACACGAAGAAGTGATCGACGGCGTGCGAGTGACCTTCATGCTTGCTCCGGGAACCGAAGCTCCGTCCGAAATGCTGTTCTACCTGCCTGATTTCAAAGCGCTCGGTTCGGCTGAGGACGTCACGCACACGATGCACAATCTGTACACGTTGCGAGGCGCCAAGACTCGCGATGCCAAGGCCTGGTCGCACTACGTCCGCCTGGCGATGGAGCTGTTCCCCGACGTCGAAATCATTTTCGCGCAGCATCATTGGCCTACGTGGGGCAACGACAAGATATTGAAGCTCATGTCGGATCAGGCAGACCTGTACAAGTATCTCCACGACCAGACGTTGCGCCTTGCCAACAAGGGGCTGACACCGGTAGAGATTGCCGACCAGATCGAGGTTCCCGACGCCATCGGAAAGCAGTGGTACAACCGCGGGTACTACGGCTCGCTCAGTCACAACGTCAAAGCGATCTACACCTTCTATCTCGGTTGGTTCGACGGCGTTCCCGCTCACCTGAATCCTCATCCGCCGGTGGAGAACGGCAAACGCTACGTCGAAGCAGTCGGCGGGCCGGATGCACTTCTGACCAAGGGTAAGCAGGCGTTCGACGACGGCGACTACCGCTGGGCAGCGGAGCTGGTGAACCATCTGGTGTTCGCCGATCCGAGTAACCAGAACGCGCGAGAGTTGTTGGCGGACACGTACGAACAACTCGGCTACCAAGCCGAGAACGGTACGTGGCGCAACTTCTACCTGGTCGGAGCGATGGAACTGCGGCATCCGCTGGCGCCGATGCCGTCCAACAACCCCACCGGCCCGGCCGTTGTCGCGGTGATGCCACTCGAGCAGATGCTGGACTTCTGGGCAGTTCGCCTCGACGGTCCCAAAGCTGCCGACGTCGACCTGTCGTTGCGATTCGTGTTGTCGGACACTGCGGACAACGTCCTGGTCACAGTGCGCAACGGCGTGCTGAACTACGACACGGACAAGGCAGATGCTTCGGCCGCCCTGACTCTGACCTTGACCCGTGCCGTGTTCAACGAGGTGTATCTCGGAACGACCTCGCTCACCGAATCCATCAAGGCCGGAACGGCAAAAGCTGTGGGAGATCAGTCTGAACTGGAGACGTTCATCTCGCTGCTGGAGGACTTCGATCTGTGGTTCGATATCGTCACGCCGTGACAGGTGTGCAGAGTCACGCCGTGACAGGTGCGCCGATCGATGATCAGTGTTCGTGAATGATGACTCCGCGCATGATCTTTCCCGACTTCATGTCGTCGTAGCCCTGGTTGATGTCTTCGAGGCGGTACTCGGTGGTGACCATCTCGTCGAGCTTCAAGAGGCCGGCTTCGTAGAGGTTGAGTAGGCGGGGGATGTCGGCGCGAGGATTACATTCGCCGAACAGGCTTCCGCGGAGCTGTTTTTGGAACAGGGTCATTTCGGCGAGGTGCAACTGTGTGTCAGTGGCACCCATCGGTGAGACCGCTGTCAGAACTACGCGGCCACCCTTGCGGATCAGCCCGACCATCGGCTGGATCATGTCGCCGCTCGCCACCCCGACGGTCAGGATCGCGACGTCAGCCATGACGCCCCAGGTCAATTCGTTGACCAGCGTCATGGCTTCGTCGATCGACGAAGCAAAGTGTGTCGCTCCGAGAGTTTCGGCCATGGCCTTCTTGTCCGGCGAGATGTCGACTGCCACGATGTGCCTCGCGCCCGCGATCTTCGCCCCCTGGATGGCACTTCCGCCGATCCCGCCGATTCCGACGACGACCACGGAGTCGCCGGGCGAGACCTCTCCGGTATTGACGGCAGATCCCCAACCGGTGGTGACTCCGCAGCCGACGAGGCAGGCCTTCTCCAGGGGAATCCATTTGTTGATCTTCACCACCGACGCTTCCGGTACAACCGTGTAGTTGCCGAAAGTGCCCAGAAGCGAGAAGGTTCCGACATCGTGCCCGCGTGCTGCCGCGCGATATGTTCCGTCGACCTGCGCGCCGGCCATCAGAATGGCGCCGAGGTCGCAGAGGTTGCTCTGCCCGACTGCACACCAACGGCAGCGTCCACACGAGGGAATGAACGAGAGGACGACGTGATCGCCTACCTCGACGTCTCGCACGCCGGGGCCGACTTTCTCGACTATGCCCGCGCCTTCGTGGCCACCGATCACGGGGAGTGGCACTGCCAGATCACCGGTCACAGCATGATCGTCGGAGTGGCACATGCCGCTGGCAACCACTTTGATCAGGACTTCTCGTTCTTTCGGATCTGCGAGCTCGATCTCCTCGACACTCCACGGTGTGTTGTGATCCCACAGCACTGCGGCCTTCGCCTTCATCGACATTCCCTTCGAGCGTGCTTCGCGGCGCAGGGTCTTCTCGTCTGCTCCTGGACACATGCTGTCTCCCGTCGAGGGCCTCGGTCATGCATCTGCGCGCCATGGTCTGGTGTTTTCGCGCCGTGTCACCGACCCTTGAAGTGAATATGCGATAACCTGAGGTATGGTCACCGTCGAGTCGGAACAGCAGGCTGCCGACGGCATTCCTTTCGGTGGGGGTGGCCACTGGTGGGAGTCCCGTCTGCGGGAGGAATTCATTCCCCTCGACGTGCAGGTATCCCGGTCGGATCTATGCGGGGGATTTACCGCATCGGTGGGGCGACGCTCGCTGGACGACTTCGGTCTCGTCGACCTCAGTTGTGATCCGTGCTCAGGAAAGCGAACAGCAACTCAGGTATCCGACGCCAGGGAAGACTGGGTGGTGCTGATCGCAATCCGTTCAGGACGCGAAGCGCTGACACGGGCAGGCGAAACGATTCTCGTGGGCGCTGGTGACGTAGTTCTGTGGGATACGCGCAATGAGGCCGAGTTCGAGGTGCTGGAGGCGATTCGTTCGATCAATTTGCTGATTCCTCGCCCAGCTCTGGCAGAGGTCTCCGGTCGAGCGTGGCCGGCTTTCGGCGGCGCACTGAATCGGGACTCACCGTCGGTACGGTTGTTGGTTTCCTATCTGTCGATGCTGGACGATTCGTTGGCCGAACTTCCTGAATCTGCGATATCAGCGGCAAGAAATGCCACCCTCGAACTGTTCGACGGGGCGGTGAGCCAAACCATCGGAACCGGCGACGCTGTCGGTTCCGTCGCGCTGCGCTTGTCGATCGATGCCTGGATCGACGGGCACCTGAGTGATCCGTCGTTGTCGTTGACCGCTGTTGCTGCCGCCCACGCGGTCTCGGCCCGGACGGTCCAGCGAGTCTTCGGCCGAACTGGCGAGACGTTCAACGGGACGGTACGGGCGCGGCGCTTGGCCAGGGCGCGTGAGGAATTGCGCCGAACGAACGGCTCGATCACCTCGATCGCAACCCGATGGTGTTTCTCCGACGCGAGCCACTTCTCGCGACTGTTCAAAGAACGGTTCGGGACTTCTCCGGCAGCCTTCCGCTCTCGGAAAATGCAGAGCTGACGTCGCGGCTACTCGAAACGGGAAGGATCTCCCGCGCCGACGCGCACGATCTCGGGAACACCGGACGAATAGTCGACAACCGTGGTCGGTTCGGTACCGCAGTCACCCGAGTCGATGACGGCGTCGAGTTGGTGGTCGAGTTCTTCCTTGATCTGCCAGCCGTCCGTCATCGGTTCCTCGGCTCCGGGTAGCAGAAGAGTGCTGGAGAGTATCGGTTCACCCAACTCCTGCAGAAGTGCACGCACCACCGGGTGGCTGGGAATGCGCACCCCGACGGTCTTCTTCTTGGCATGTGCCAGCCGTCGCGGAACTTCCTTCGTGGCGGGAAGGATGAACGTGTATTGCCCCGGGGTAGCCGCTTTCACCGCGCGGAACGCCGAGTTGGTGACGTGGACGAAGTGCCCCAGCTGCGCGAAGTCGGCACAGACCAGCGTGAAGTGGTGATCCGACCGCAGGTGACGGATCTCGCGGATCCGATCGGTGCCCGAGTGATTGTCCATTCGGGCGCCGAGGGCGTAGCAGGAATCAGTGGGATAGGCGATGACCGCGTCGTTGCGCAGCATTTCGACGATCTGGCTGATCGCGCGCGGCTGCGGGTTTTCGGGGTGAACGTCGAAGTATCGGGCCATCAACCCAGCTTAGTTCAGACCGCAGTTCACGAACGCCGTTCACCGTTCAGGCTGTGGTCGGCGAGCAATCCCGTCAGCTCTTCGGCGTAGGCGAGTTGCTTGCGTAAATGTATGCAGCTTTCTTCCGCTCGACTATGGCAGGCGGTGACGAATTCGGTTGCGGCGGTTCGTGTTGGCGCGTCCGAAGCTGCGTCGCCGAGCACGGCCAGAGAATCGAGAAGTTGTCTCATTTCTTCGAGACTGAATCCGAGCGGCTTCATTCGTCGGATTACCAGTAGCCGTTGGACATCGGCCTCGGTGTAGAGGCGGAATCCTCCGGCGCTCCGCTCCGACGGAGTGACCAGACCGACGTCGTCGTAATGACGGATCGTCTTGATCGACAGTTCGGTGCGTTCGGCAACCTGGCCGATCTGCATGTTCTGCTCCTGGCCCGCGGGTTCCGCCTCAGACATCACTCCCACTTTCGTCGCGCTGGGCTTCCATCCTCTCAGTGACCGTCACCCAAGCAGCCGGACAGGCGCAGATGGCGCTCGGCCGAGGCGCCGTCGAGGCCCACGATCTCGACATTCTTGCCTCTGGTCGCGTACTTGGTGGTGATGGCGTCCAGAGTTGCCACAGTCGACGCGTCCCAGATATGAGACTCGGACAAATCGATGACAACGTTCTTCGGGTCGCCGGCATAGTCGAACTGGTAGATCAGATCGTTGCTCGACGCGAAGAAAAGCTCGCCTCGAACCGCATAGACGCGGGTGTCCGCGTCCGGGTGCGCGACGTCGATTACTTCGGTGAGGTGCGCGACGCGGCGCGCGAAGATCACCATCGCGGTGATCACTCCGACGATCACGCCGTAGGCGAGATTGTGGGTCGCGACGGTGACGGCCACGGTGACCAGCATGACCACTGTCTCACCGATCGGCATGCGGCGCAGGGTCTTCGGATTGATGCTGTGCCAATCGAAAGTGCCGACCGAGACCATGATCATGACGGCTACCAATGCGGCCATGGGAATCAATGCCACGACGTCACCCAGGCCGACCACGAGTATCAGCAGGAACACACCCGCCAGGAAGGTCGAGATCCGAGTGCGAGCGCCGGAGACCTTGACGTTGATCATGGTCTGGCCGATCATCGCGCACCCTCCCATGCCTCCGAAGAAACCGGTGACGATGTTGGCGACGCCTTGACCCCACCCTTCGCGGGTCTTGTTCGAGTGGGTATCGGTGACGTCGTCGACGAGTTTGGCCGTCATCAACGATTCGAGAAGGCCGACGAGCGCCATGGCCAATGCGTACGGAGCAATGATCGACAGTGTGTGTGTATTCAGAGGGACATCGGGAAACAGTAGCGTCGGCAGGCTCGACGGAAGTTCGCCCTCGTCGCCGACGTCGGGAACGTCGAAAGCGAAAACGACTGTGGCGGTGGTCAGTAGCACGATCGCCACCAGTGGAGCCGGGACGGCGTTCGTGAGTTTCGGCAGGAATACGAGGATCAGGAGGGCGACGGCCAGAAGTGGGTAGACGAGCCACGGAACATCGATCAGGTGGGGGAGTTGAGCGATGAAGATCAAGATTGCCAGTGCGTTGACGAATCCCACCATGACGCTGCGCGGAATGAAGCGCATCAACTTCGCGACTCCGAGGAGGCTCAACACGATCTGTAGAAGGCCGGCCAGGAGGACGGTCGCAATCAGATAGTCGATTCCGTATTCGCGAGTGAGTGGAGCGACGACCAGTGCGACTGCGCCCGTGGCCGCCGAGATCATGGCGGGTCGTCCGCCGACGAGGGCGATGGTCACTGCCATCGTGAATGACGCGAACAAGCCCACACGGGGGTCGACACCGGCGATGATCGAGAATGATATCGCCTCGGGAATCAGCGCCAGTGCAACGACAAGTCCGGCCAAGACTTCGGTTTTGAGACGGCGAGGTGACCGGAGAGCGGCACGTACCGAATTGTCGTTGGTGGATGAAGTGATGGTTACTGCCATGAGATTCCGTCCTGACGAGGTGCTCATACTCTACCCTCCTGTAAGGGTAGAGTATGAACGAAGGTGCGGCCGCGATGCGACACGTCATTGAATTCGACTACGCTACAAGGCCTTTCGAGCCGTATATATGCCCGGAATGGGAAACGCTCATGTTGGCGGTCAGCTGTGACGGCCGGTAACTCTTACCAATTGTTTACCTACTGTGTGGGTTTTGTTGATCGAAAACTGACTAATTCGGCCGGTGACTCCGTTACAGTTCGGCGGCAAACGTCAACCAGGTTGTTCCGAGAGGACATCATGTCAAAACGCTTACTGAACGCTGCGCTGCTCGCCGGTCTCCTTGCCTGCGGAACTGCGGTGGCCGTGATTCCGGCGACCGCGGCGCCCGTTGCAGAAACCACGTCGACAACCTTTCAGGTAACGTGCCGCGCAGTTCCGAGTGCGTTCTCCGGGCCGTCGTCAGACGGAAAGCCTGCCACGGTACGGGTTTCGGCCCCTTCGGTCGTGGCGCCAGGTCAAGTCTTCGACATCGACGTGGACCCGGGTAGCGTCCAGATCCCGAACGATGTGAGCGGCGCAAGTGTCAAGAAGATCTCGCGTCTGAAGATCGATCTGCCGATTCCGACCAACGCGGAGTTCGTCTCCGCGACAGTCACCGATCCGGGCAATGTCGTTGCCGGGAAACCCGCTTCGGTGATTCGTGTCAACGAAGACGGCACTCCCGCCCTCGACGGTCCGATACTCCGGTTGTCCGGCGCAAACGAAGCGATCGGCAACAGCCCGTCATCGTCGTCGGGTGCGCACGGCGGGCTTGCGATCAATGCTCAGTCCGGGGCCGAGACCAACATCGCTTTCCCGAAGATCAGAATCACCGTGAAGGCCGGGCCTTCCGGCGTTGTCGAAACCAACGTCCGGACTTCTGGTGCTGCAGGTACGTTCGGTGGACCGGAGTCGTTCTTGACCTTCCTCCCTCAGGTCAGTCACTGGCTCGCAGGAACCATCTGGGCGCCCACGTCCTGCTCACCTCGTGACAGTGAGACCGGCCCCCTCAACACCGGCGCCGGTGCATTGGCGTCTACGAGAATCGACGGGGATCTGGGACCTGTTGATCCAGGACCCGGAGCCGACATCGTGACCACGCTCGAAGGACCGACTACCGCCGCTACCGGCACCAAGGTGTCCTTTGCCGCTCACGTCGCGCCGGAAAACGCAACGGGAACAGTGCAGTTCATCGTCGACGGCAAGCCCGTCGGTGAGCCGCGACCGGTGGTTCGCGGAATTGCCCGCCTGGATCTGACCTTCAGTAAGGCTGGAACCAAGTCCGTCACTGCGGTGTTCACCGCCGCCGGCGCCGAGGCGACGTACACCTCGGCGGCGCACATTCTCACGGTGACCGGCGATACAACAGGTCCGGTCGATCCCAACCCGACCGATCCGGGCACCCCGGGTGGTTTCGGCAGCCTCGAGTCCGTTCTGCCTCAGTTGCCGACAGGTTCGCTCGGCGGCAAGTGATCACGGTCCTACTTCACCGCACCCTCGATGCCCGAGTTCTTCTGAAAGGCAACACATGAACCCCCGTACCCTGGCTGCCTGCGCAGTCGTACCAGCTCTCGCCGCCGGACTCCTCGCTGTGTTCGCGCCGGTGGCAGCGGCCTCAGATGCCGTGACGCGAACAGTTTCCGTCGAACACAAGTGCCGGGTCGACGGCTTCACCGATTGGGACTGGTCGTTCTCCGACAACCTGGAGGTCACGGCGCCCCGGTCCGTGCGTCCCGGCGAAAAGTTCACCGTGAAACTCCATCCGGGCGTCATGCGTAGTTCGGATTCGGACACCGGTCGTATCAAGTACGACATCGCGCTTCCTCAAGGCGCAGAACTGATTTCGTACTCACTCGTCGGTGATTCGTCGTCCAACTTGACCGGCGAAACGGCGGTGCTGCTCCGTGTCGGCGCAGATGGAAATGTGAACCCCGCCGGTGAGTATTTGCGAATTACCGGCACCGGCAACAAGACCGTCAACGACGGGCCGAGCGCGAGCGACAACAAGCCCAAGGAAGGGCTGCAGGTCAAGGCCAACACCGACTTCCGCCTGCCGGCAGTCGAATTGACACTCACGGCTCGGTTGGATGAGGGCAACGCGACGACGCACCTGCGCGCCGGGGCGGCGAGCCCGGTTATCAAGATCAAAGACACGAGCATGAGTTTCGGTGAGTCTCGGTGGACCAATGCAGCTGGGTATTGTGTTGCTTCCGGTGACGGACGTGGCGCCCTTTCCACTACCGAGGTCTTCTCGACCAACCAGACCGAAACGACGGTCGACGTTGCACTCGAGGCACTGACCGGCGAAGACGTCAAGATCGCGGCGAGTATCGACCCGAATCCGGGTGAGGGAACAGTCGAGTTCTTCGACGGTGAAACGAAGATCGGCAGCGCCGCAGTCGATTCGAATGGTCACGCAGAACTGGTCTGGCCGTTCCGCGACCAGGGTGAACATCGCATCACCGCAAAGTTTCTGGGTACCAAGAAGTTCAGCGCCTCGGAGTCCGTGGACAAGACCGTGACCGTCACCGTGCCTGGTGTCGTCGTCGTGGAGCCGGTGGATCCGACGGATCCGGAAACACCGGGCGGAACCGGAAGCCTCGGGGACATCTTCTCGAAGCTTCCGACAGGTTCACTCGGGGGCTGAGTCACTCAAACAGCAGGGGAGCGTCGACGTTTCGGCTCGAATACGGGTGTGTGATCGAATGCTGGAATGACAGGTTCGAATCATGCCGAGAGCCGCAACGCCGGCGTTCCCTGTTTTTCTCGAGGGGAGTCTCCGCCACGGAAACCGGGCCAGAACCACAAAAGGTAGCTCACCAAAACTTGTGTCCTTTTACTACCGTTAGTTGAAGAACTGCGCGAACCGCGGGTTCTTACATCAACAAGCCTTCGAACTCGCCGCTGCGGTTCAGGTATGAACAAGGTAGGGAAAATGCGCAAGGTTGGTTTGCTCGCGTCCGCTGCGGTAGTAGCTGTCAGTGTGGCAATGATCGGGACATCTACGGCCTCAGCAGCGCCGGGAAACATTCCCGGTCACGGGCTGTTCGACGTGCCGTGGGAGGTGTTGCCCGGGACCTACACGACCTCCGGACCTGAATCGGCTGACATGCCATGCATTTATGGCCGAGCAAAAGTTGACGGCGACGGTGAAGTGAATGTCCTCGAGTTCGAAAGCACCCTCGGACCGGCGACGGTCACGATTCTCTTGACGGATTCTCGCTTCACCACCGCATATTGCGCTGATTGGAAAAGAGTGTCGTCAATCGGATCATTGGATCTCGGATCACTTTTCGGGTCCTAGACGTCTCCGCTCCATGTCCGGGCGGCCTTATGGCTGTTCTCGCTATCTCGATAAACGCTCGGCTCGTGGATACGCTCGTTCGTCTCGAGTTTCCGACCACTCGTCGCATGAGTCCATGACCAGGGACTTCAGCCCTCGGTAATTACCTACCAATCGGTATATTCTGCGAAGGTACGGACTTCGTGAACCGATGTGAGTTGGCTCCGGGGGACGTGCCGGCCTCGCAGGACCGCCCGCAAAGTCAGCCCGGTGAGGCCACCGGAGTTCGCATATTTCGACAGATTGCCGCTGGGTCCGTCCGCTACGAGGGGAGCGGACGGACCTGACGGCAAGAGAGAGTGCCATGCCTGAACGTGGTCAAAGCAGAGTGGACGCGGGGATCATTGCGGTCGTCGCAGTCACCACCGGCGCGTTCGTCGCACTGACCGGTCACGGTCTGGTTGCAGCGCTGGCCACCGTGGTGGGCCTCGCGCTCGGAATGGCGATTGTGCGGTATCTGATCAAAGGTCGCTGATCAGAGTTCGCTGATCAAAGCAAGAGTTCAGCAGGTCGCGAGAATGTCTGCGATGGTGTCGTGTTCGGCTTGGGTGACCCACAAACCGTATGCGGCTTTCACTTCCACTTGAGCAGTCACGTACTGGCAGCGGTAGGCCTTGTTGGGTGGCAGCCACGACGCTGCGTCGGAATCCGACTTCTTCTGGTTGGTGGGTCCGTCGACAGCGCGTAGGTTTCGCGGGTCGTTCGCGAGATTTGTTCGCGTCTGGGTGTCCAGCTGCTGCGCGCCCTTCTGCCAGGCATCCGAGAGTGCGACTACATGGTCGATCTGCACTGCCGAAGACGTGTCCTGGCCGCGGGTGAAGGCGATGGTCTTGTTCGTGTACGGGTCACGGAGCGTACCGGTTTGGACCGAGCAGCTTTTGGAGCCGTCCTTGAATGTCAGGTCGGTGAGGTCGCGGCGAAGAATGTCATTGCGTGTTATCTCTAGCGCCGCATCAGGATGAAGGCACGGTAGGCACGGCGTGTCGGTCGCCCTGTCCCTCATGGT
>NZ_JAZHFF010000030.1:0-12445 GCF_036541985.1 Rhodococcus sp. IEGM 1306 | reverse complement strand
TAGGACACCGCCGAACACACTGTAAGAGAAGCCCCCCAACCAGTCATGGTTGGGGGGCTTTCTCATACCCAAAACACCCCCCCCGAAGGCACCTTCGCCGGC
This sequence comes from Rhodococcus sp. IEGM 1306, assembly GCF_036541985.1. Taxonomy (NCBI): domain Bacteria; kingdom Bacillati; phylum Actinomycetota; class Actinomycetes; order Mycobacteriales; family Nocardiaceae; genus Rhodococcus; species Rhodococcus sp. IEGM 1306. Next base: position 12,343 of record NZ_JAZHFF010000030.1, on the reverse strand, counting down.
ACCCCCGACTTCGAGCGAACGGTACCTTCGTCGCCTCAGATCGACCGAACGTACCGTTCACACGATCAGGGCAGGCCACTGGCGGCACCGTCGCGGCCGGCGCACCACCCCGCCCGACGTCGAGCGAACGGTACCTTCGTCGCCTCAGATCGACCGAACGTACCGTTCACTCGATCACTGAAAAGCCTGCGCCCACCGCAAGTCTCGTCAGTCGAACCTCAATCGCGCCACCAACCTGCCACGGAACCCGTCGAGCGTGGCTAGGCTCGGACGAGGTGACCCGTGTGATCGGGCCCACCTCACCTGTGCACGCGTGATGACTACGGAGGCTTCGATGACCGATATTCTCGACCGCACCAAAATCTATATTGATGGCGCCTGGATCGAATCCACTGGCAGCGGTCGGATCGACGTTCTCAATCCGGCTACCGAAGAGCTGATAGGAACTGTCGCCGAAGGCACTGTCGAAGATGTCGACGCGGCCGCGAAGGCAGCACGAAAGGCGTTCCCCACGTGGTCTGCACTATCCGGCGGCGAGCGCGCCGAATATCTTTCCAAGGCTGCGGCGATAATTGCCGAACGCACCGATGATCTTGCGGCGCTCGTTTCGCAGGATATGGGAATGCCGATCGGATTCGCGAAGCCCGTACAAATCGGAATGCCGCTCGCGAATTTGAATGCATTTGCCGAATTGGCTCGCACTTATGATTTCGACGCTCACGAGGTCGGGAATTCGCTGATTGTTCGCGAACCTGCGGGTGTTGTCGGCGCCATCACTCCTTGGAACTTCCCGCTCCACCAGGTTGTCTTGAAGGTTGGTGGAGCACTTGCCGCGGGCTGCACTGTGGTGCTCAAGCCCACCGAGGTTGCGCCACTCATCACGTACGCTCTCGCTGACATCTTCGACGAAATTGGTTTGCCTGCAGGTGTATTCAACCTGGTGAGTGGTTACGGCCCGGTAGTGGGTGAAGCCATCGCCGGCCATCCTGAAGTCGACATGGTCTCCTTCACCGGGTCGACTCGGGCCGGCAAGCGAGTGGCCATCGTTGCCGCGGACACCATCAAGAAGGTGTCGCTCGAGCTGGGCGGCAAGTCGGCGAATGTCATTCTCGACGACGCCGATCTCGAAAAGGCTGTCACGGATGGCGTCGCAAAGTGCTTCATCAATTCGGGCCAGACCTGTTCGGCGCTTACGCGTATGTTGGTCCCCGCGGAGAAGGTGGATGAGGCAGCGGCAATCGCTGCTGCGGTAGCCGCTCATTTCCCGGTAGGTGATCCGACTCAGCCGACTTCGGTGCTTGGTCCTCTGGTGAACGCGAATCAGCTGGGACGCGTTCGCGGATACATCGAGAAGGGCGTGTCGGAAGGTGCCACCGCGGTTGTCGACGGACGCGAAACCGGTCTGGCCAGTGGATATTTCGTCGGGCCGACGGTGTTCGCGAACGTGACCGAAGATATGACCATTGCGCGCGAGGAGATCTTCGGACCGGTCCTCTCGATCATGGGCTACAAAGACGAGGCCGACGCAGTGCGGATTGCCAACGGCACCGAGTACGGCCTGGCCGGTGGCGTTTGGTCAGGTGACCCCGATCGCGCGGATCGCGTCGCGCGGCAACTGCGGGCCGGGCAGGTCGAGGTGAACGGCGGAGCATTCAACACGAATGCTCCGTTCGGTGGGTACAAGCAGTCCGGCGTAGGACGCGAGGCGGGCACGTTCGGGCTCGAAGAGTTCCTCGAGATCAAGGCGATTCAGCGATAGTTTTGTTCGAGAATGGCGATGCTCCCGCACCAAGTGCGGGAGCATCGCCATTTCTGTGCCCGGATCAGGACTTGGCGGCATCCAAATGCTGAGCCGAGATGTTCGCCAGGTGTGTCAGGTCCGAGGCCACGGTCGCGAACGTGTAGCCCTCCCCAAGCCGTTGTGCCGCAACCTGACCGGAGGGGGTGTGGATTCCCGCGGCCACTCCGCTGAGGGCGGCAGCTTCGCGCACCCGGGTAAGCGCTGCTTCGAATTCCTCGGACACATCCGGATCGTTGGAGTGCTTGCCGCCGACGGCGATTCGTAGGTCGGACGGCCCGACGTACACGCCGTCCAATCCGGGCACTGCGCAGATATCTTCGACGTTCGCCAGACCCTGTGGAGTCTCGATCATCGCAAAAACAACGGTGTCGCGGTTCGCGTCGGCGGGAACGGGGCCGATACGGAGTTGCGAGCGCATGGGCCCGTAGGAGCGGATGCCGAACGGCGGATACTTGGCGGCTGCCACGGCGGCCGCAGCCTCTTCGGCGTTGTTGATCAGGGGAACTATGACGCCGACGGCGCCTGCGTCGAGTGCACGGCCGATGGGCGTCGGATTGTTTGCCTCGACGCGCACCATCCCGACGGTGGACGGTGACGAGTCGATTGCGGTGAGGCCGGCGACCATCCCCGAATAGCCGATCAAACCGTGCTGCATGTCGAGGGCGATGTAGTCCCAGCCGACGTGTGCGATCCACTCCGTCGAGATCGGGCTGTCGATGACGGACCAGTATCCGAGAATGCGTTCGCGTCCTCGGATACGTGCGGCGAATTCCTGTGCTGACATAGTGAAGAAACTCTTCCTGATGAAGGTCGGGTGTTTCAGCGGTTGTAGTTGGGCATGGGGCCTCGTAGGGCGGCACCGACGAGATCACACTCTTCGACGGTCGAGGCGTCGAGTGGGCCTCGCCCGATGGCCGCGATATTGGATTCGAGGTGGGCGACTTTGGATCCTCCGAGGAGCAGCGATCCGGTCGCGGGCTTGCTGACCAGCCAGCGCAACGCAAGCTCGGTCAGGGAGATGCTCGACTGCTCCGCGATCGTCGTCAGTTGTGCAATGGCGTCGAATATCTGTGTGTTCCAGTACCGTTCCTTGTACATCGATGCAAGACGGGAGTCGCCGAATCGGCCGTCGGAGGGACTTTCCTCGAAGGTGTGGCGCCCAGTGAGCAGGCCCCCACCGAGTGGGTTGTAGACCATGGTGGTCAGTCCGGCCACGTCCGCGAATTCGGCGTATTCTTCTTCGATGCGACGGGCGAGCAAGTTGTAGAGCTGTTGTGCGACGATCGGTCGCGGCGCACCGACTGTGTCTGCGGTGTAGTTGATTTCGCTGATCTGCCACGCTGCGAAGTTGGATACGCCGAGTGTGCGGATCTTGCCCTCGGCAACCAGTTCCGCGACGGTCGTGAGAGTCTCGGTCAGCGTGACGGTTCGGTCCGGCTGATGGAGATAGAACAGGTCGACGTAGTCCGTGTCGAGTCTGCGCAGGCTTCCTTCGATGCTTGCCCGGAGCCCCTTTGCCGAGAGTGGGCTGTTGTCACCGGCATCGGGATGCGGCATTCCCGCCTTAGTGGCGAGAGAGATGGAATCGCGTCGGCCCTGGAGGAGCTTTGCGAGCATGCGCTCGGACTCGCCGCCCGCATAGCCGTTGGCCGTGTCGATGTGAGAGATACCGGCGTCGAGTGCGGCGTCGAGCATCGCGCCCGCGCCCGCAGCATCGACGGTGTCCCCGAAAGTCATGGTGCCCAGCACCATTTTCGGAAGCTCGAGTGGGGCGGTCATCAGGCAACTCCTCGTGGTTCGATCTGCTTGGCCAGCAAGTTTTTGGACAGTGTGGCCACTGCGTGGCGTGGTTTGATCCCCACCATCGTTGTGGGGTCGAGGGCCGCACCACGTAGTGCGCGTGTGTACGGCTCGCGGGGGCTGGCGAGAACTGCTTCTGTGGAACCGGATTCGACGATGGTTCCCTTCGACATCACGACTACGGTCTCGCTGATCTCTCGGACGACGCCCAAGTTGTGTGAGATGAAAACGTACGTCAGACCGGTATCGGCTTGAATTTCGCGTAGGAGCTCGAGTACCTGCGCTTGGACCGACACATCCAGGGCACTCGTGGCTTCGTCGCAGACCAGGATCTCGGGTCCGCTGGCCAGTGCGCGGGCAATTCCGATTCGCTGACGTTGGCCTCCTGAGAACTCCGCCGGACGCCGGTGTAGTGCCGAGCTGGGCAGGCCAACGCGACCGACGAGTTCTGCTGCTGCCTTGGAGCGTTCCGCCTTGCTTCGGACACCCTTGAGTCGCAGTGGTTCTCCGATGATGTCCTCGGCAGTCAGGTGGGGGTCCAGTGATCCGTACGGATCTTGGAACACCATCTGAACGCGGGAGCGGAAGGGGCGCAGCGACTTCTCCGTCATCTGCGCGATGTCGGTGCCGTCGACGAGAATGCGTCCACTGGTCGGTGTGAGGAGTCGGACGATCGATCGAGCGATGGTCGACTTGCCGCATCCGGATTCGCCGACGATGGCCAGGGTCTTGCCTTTTTCCACCGAGAAGCTCACAGCATCCACTGCCCGGAAAACTCCGTCGGGAACCGGATACTCGACAACTAGGTCTTCGACGGCGAGAAGTGGCGTTTCGTGGGGGTTCATGCCGAGGCTCCGATCTGTGTTGAACGGGCGGGGTCGCCGTCCCAAAGCCCCAGGTGCGGTATGGCGTCGAGAAGCTTTTGTGTGTAAGCGCTTTGCGGTGAGTCGACGAGAACGTCGGCGCTGCCGGTCTCGACGAAACGGCCGTCCTTCATCACGTAGATTCGATCGGATACGAGTCGGGCGACTCCGAGGTCGTGGGTGATGACCAGCATTCCGATCCCGGTGCGCTCCTGCAACTCGAGCAACAGATCCAGAATCCCGGCCTGAACGGTGACGTCCAATGCACTGGTGGGTTCATCGGCCACGATCAGTTCGGGGCCGGCAGCAAGCGCGCCGGCGATCAGGACGCGCTGCAACATTCCGCCCGACAGTTGATGCGGGTATTTGTCGAGTTGCTGATCCGGATACGGAATTCGCACCTGCTCGAGCAGTTCCACTGCCCGCTCGATTTGTTGGTTCTTCGCGGTTACACCGCTGTGGCGCACTGCTTCTCGAAGTTGGCTGCCGATGGTGTGGACGGGACTCAGGGCCGTCATCGGGTCCTGGGGGATGAGAGCGATGTGTTTTCCACGAATATCGTTCAAGATCTTCGTGTTTCCGAGAATGTCTTGGCCTTTGAACACGGCTTTCCCGGAAAGAACGGCAAGATCGTCCGGAAGCAGTCCGAGGATTCCCATGGCTGTCGTCGACTTTCCGGAGCCGGATTCACCGATGATGGTGACGGTTTCACCGGCGTCGATGCAGAAGGACACCCCGTCGACGGCTCGGATGACGCCATTTGCCGTGACAAGTTCGATCTGGAGGTCGTCGACCCGTAGTAGATTGCCCATGTCTCACGCCTTTGCTTTCTGGGCGTTGCCACGCCCGAACAGGCTTGCGCCCAGTCGTTTCGATCCTGCAGGTCGATCGCGTAGACCGTCGCCGAGTAGGTTCACTCCGACCACCAGCAGCACGATCATCAGGCCAGTCAGGGTCACGATCCACCATGAGGTGGTGATGTAGTCCTGGCCGTCGGCGATGATTCGTCCCCAGGTAGCGAATGGACGTTGTGGTCCGGCGCCGAGGTAGCTCAACGAGCTTTCCAGCAGTACGGCCTGCGCGAGCAGCAGTAGGACGACGAGCGATGCCTGCTTGACGATGTTCGGAATGACGTGACGAAGCAGGATGGACATACGGGTAAGCCCGAGGACTCGAGCTGCAGCTACGTAAGGCTTTTCGCGTTCGACGAGTACCAATGAGCGAGTCAACCGCGCGACTTCGGGCCACTGCGCTATCGCGATGACAAACGTGATGACGGGAATGGACGGTCCGAACAGCGCAACAACGAGAAGCAGCATCATCAGCAGAGGCAGAGAAAGCTGTGCCTCGAGGAGGCGGGAGATCACGGTGTCGACCCAGCCACCGAAGTACCCCGCGGCGGATCCGGCGACGATACCGATGAGCCCGGAGACGACTACGGCGAGAATACCGATCGTCAGAGACACCTGGCCGCCGTGCAGGATCCGTGAGAGGAGATCTCGTCCCAACTGATCGGTGCCGAACAGATGACCGTCGGTGAGAGGCGGTAGCCGTCGACTGCTCAGGTTGGTCTGGTTCGGATCTGCGAGGGGGAGTAGTCCCGCCAATGCAACGGGAAGAATCACCAGGAGCGCGCAGATCGAGCCGGCCCAGATCTTGACTCGGCTGTCTCGCTTACGGCGCGTGGCTCCGGCGCGTGCGAAGTCTGCCTCGGTGACCGCGCTGGCGCGCGGGGTGGTGGGAGGTTCCAAGACGGTAGTCATCAGTTGGCGCCCTTTCCGAGTCGCACGCGTGGATCCAGGAGGGGGTAGAGGAGGTCCACTGCCAGTTGCACAAGCACGGCGAGAACCGCAGTGACAAGTACGGTGGCCTGGATGAGCGGGTAGTCGCGAGTCTCGAGTGCGCGGACCACCAGCGAGCCGACACCAGGCCAGGCGAACACGACCTCGACCACTACGACGCCGTTCAGCATTCCGGCGAATCTGGTGCCCAGCGCGGTGACGATGGGAATTGCCGAGTTACGCATCGCATATCGCCAGGTGAGTTCGCGTTCGGATACTCCGCGAGAGCGTGCGACAGTGATGTAGGGAGAAGCGAAGGCCGAGACCATTTCGCGTCGGACCATTCGGGAGATCAGCGCGATCTGAAGGATGGCGATAGTGACGGTAGGCAGGATCAACGACGGCCACGTGGTGAAACCGGCTGCGGGGAGCACCGGGATCAGGACCGCGAAAATCGTCACCAGCATCAGACCGCTCCAGAACTACGGCATGGACTGCCCGCCGACGGCCACGACGTTTGCACCGAGTTCGCGTCGGGTGTCCGCGTGACGGGCCATCCACACGCCCAACGGAATCGAGAGCACGGCGGTCAGCAGGATGGAGCTGACGGCCAGGGTGATCGTGTACGGGAGTCGGCCGAGGACAACGTCCATGGCCGGCGCCTGGAACGAGTACGAGGTGCCGAGATTCAGATGCACGAGGTCCCACAGGTAGATCAGGTATTGAGAGAACACCGACTTGTCCAAGCCCATGTCCGCACGGATTTGTGCTAGATCCTCCGTGCTGGCCAGCGGTCCGGCCAAGGCGTAGGCAGGATCGCCGGGAGCCATTCGGATGAGGACGAACACTGTTGTGAGCGTAAGGAAGATCGTCAAGGCGCTCTGTGCCAAGCGTTTGAGCACGTATTTGACGGTCGGGTTGATCCTTGTGCGCCGACGCGGAGAGATTCCGAGGGCGGTTTGCGGCTTCGGAGCGGTGAGAGTCATCGCCTCAGGCCTCCAATCGGACGGCGCCGAGGTCGTAGGAGTTGATCGGGGTCAGTGAAACATTTTGTACACGAGTGCGTTTCGCAAGGAGTGCGTTGGGTACGAAGCTCCACAGGCAAGGCCAGGTGTCCCAGATGTCCTGCTGTGCGGCGTCGAGTAGAGCGGCGCGCTTGGTCGGGTCTGGTTCACTGGATGCGGCTTGGATCTTCGCGGTGATTTCGGGGAAGACGTACCCGTGATAGGTGTCGCGAGTTGCTTCCTTCTCCGCTGTGCCGGCGTACATGCCCTGCAACGTGGTCAGTGCAAGTCCGGTCTGGTTGCCGTAGCCGTTGCCCAGCACATCCCAGTCCCCGGTCTTGCCCTGGCGCCAGGACGAGATGTCACCGCCCGGTTCGAACTGCTGGAGTTTGACGCGCACTCCCACTGCCTTCATCATTTCGAGTACCGATTCCATCACCGAGACGTCGTTGGTGAACTCTCCGGTTTCCCAGATGAAGGTGAGTTCGAGGTCGTCGGCGCCTTCGGCCGCGAGCATTTGTCGCGCTTTTCGTGGATCATATTGGTAAGTACCGGTTTTCACGGCCCCGTCCAAGGTCGACGGTGCGGGACCGGTGGCCGGGACCGCGGATCCGATCAGCACGTCCCGAGCGAGCGATTCACCGTCGATGGCGTACGTGAGGGCTTCGCGAACGCGCGGATTGGACAGTGGGTGATCGGCGGGCTTGCGGAAGTTGAAGAACAGTTGGTTGATGCGCGTGCTCGGCACGGTGTCGACCTGGACTCCAGGGAGGTCCGCGAGTTGTTCTGCGGAGTCCGGGCTGATCGAGTCGATGACGTCGACCTCGCCGCTCCGAAGCGCGACGACGCGGCCGGCCTCTTCGGGAATGAAGCGGACCTGAACACGACGAAGGCCCGGGGCAGGGCCCCAGTAGTTGTCATTGGCAACAAGTGTGTAATCGCCGGTGCCCCGGTTCGATTCGCTGACGACGAACGGTCCCGACCCGATTCCGCTCTGCAGTTCGTTGGGTTCGTTGGCAGCGGCCGGGGTGATCAAGATGTTGGACATGAGCGAGTCCAGAACCGGCACCGGGGAATTCGTCCGAAGGATGAAGGTGCGATCGTCGATGGGGACGACCGTCGGCCACTCGGGGAACTGCGGTGCGACAAAGGATCCGCTGACCTGCTGGTACATCTGCATTGCCGTCGTGACGTCGTCGATCAGCACAGGTGTGCCGTCGGAGTAACGGATGCCCTCGCGGAGTCGAACCGTCCACTCGGTCGGTCCGGTCGATTCGAACCTGTCGGCAAGAACGAGTTGCGGTGTCAGATTGTCGCCGATCCGGGTGAGACCTTGTCTGACGCCTCGCTGAGCCGTGACTGCAGCGTCGAATTGATTGAGTTTGTTGTCGAGGCTGACGAGCGAACGGTTGAGCCCGAGCACCAGGGTGTCCTGTGTCGGCTTCCCGGTAGGGCCGGCGCACGCGGTTGTCGTGCCCAGAAGCGTTGCGCCACCGATCAGCCCGGTGAACTGCAGAAAGGACCGCGGGAGAGCTGTGGTGTTCGCAAACGAGTATTGGTCATCGGTGACCTTTCGATCCTGGCGGGGCAGCGTGGGGGCGACGCTCCGAGCGGACTGTTGGTGAACAATCGCATCGGGCTCTCGCTTGTAACTCAGCTCACAATGGCACTGTTGCGCACTTCGCGCAAGTCCCGTAACTTCAATTGCGTACTTCGCGCATCGGTTGCGATGCTGTGCGTACTCGATTCAGACCGAAAGGGGGTCGAGGAATTCGATGAAACCACTGGTAATCATCGCTGACGATCTTTCCGGAGCCGCGGAGTCGGCCGCAGGATTTCTGCTCCGCAGTTCGGGCATATCGCTTCGACTCGGTCCGGGTGCACCCGACGGATCAGGAGTGACGGTTTTCGATCTGCACTCACGGCGGTCCGACCCTGCCGAAGCCTCTCGTGACGTGAGATCAGTACTGCAATCGTCCGACGGCTCCGAGATCGTCAAGAAGATCGATTCTCTGCTCAGGGGCAACATAGCGGCGGAGGTTGGAGAACTCTCCCGCGACGGATCCCCGGTCATTGTCGCAGCCGGATTGCCCAGGCAAGGGCGCACGGTGAGAGACGGCGTGGTGTTGGTCGATGGGGTTGCGTTGCACTCCACGGACCTGTGGCGCGCGGAGTCGACGCCGGCGCCTCGGTCGATTGCAGAGGCGCTCGGACCGTCGGCAATCACTTCTGGCGTATCGCTGGACGACATTCGCTCCGGGCGTTTGAATCAGGTTCTTGCGTCGATCTCGGAAGCCGGGTCGGTGGCGATCTGCGACGTCGAGACCGACAGTGATCTGGAACTGATTGTGGCTGCAGGACAGGATGTTCGGGGATCTCGATTGGTAGGAACATCGGCGCTCGCAACGGAAGTGGCACGACGACGCACAATGCAGTCGCCCGCCGCATGCCCATCTCTTCGTGATTCTCGATCTACGTTGGTGGTTGTGGGGACGGCGGATGCGTCTGCCGGAGACCAAGTGGCATTGCTTCGGGATTCAGGTGCGCACCATATCGAAGTGAACAGTGCTGAACTCCTGGCACATTCGGTCGATCCGCTTCCGATTCTGAACGCACTGGATCGCGGAAACGTCGTGGTTTCGGTAAGTGGACCTGTCGTGCCTGCAGAATCCGTCCATCTCGTTTCGGCTCTCGCCGATCTGATCGCTGCCGTCGATGCAGGGTTCTCCCACGGCGAGTATCCGATCGACTTGGTTCTCACCGGTGGTGAAACCGCACGCAGCGTTCTCGACCGCCTCCGGATCGACACTCTTTCACCGATTTACGAAATTGAACACGGCGCCGTACTTTCCGTCGATCGCACCGGACGGTACATCGTCACGCGGCCAGGCAGTTTCGGGAATGCGCACAGTCTCTTCTCCATAACGAAGTTTCTTGCGCACCCCACCCCGGTCGCCGCTCCGGACAGTCCACCTTCAGTGACTCCTTCAGACAACGAGGTCAATCCCATGTCAATCGAATCCACTCCACTGCCGCTGATCGCTGTCACGATGGGCGACGGCGCCGGCGTCGGACCGGAAGTGATCGTCCCCGCACTCCTCGACGACGAAACGAGAAAGCGTTGCCGCCCGGTCGTTGTCGGCGACGCGAAGCGTTTGCGATTGGCTGCCGCGGTGCTCGGAATCGACGTCGACGTGGTCGCGATCGAGCAGATCGCGGATGCTGAATTCATCGATGGACGGATCAACGTCATCGACCTGGACTTGCTACCCGAGGATCTCGCCTGGGGGGAACTGTCGGCAGCCGCGGGAGATGCGGCTTATCAATATATCCGCGTCGCAAGCGAACTCGCTGTGCGCGGCGAAGTCCAGTCGATCTGCACGGCGCCGCTGAACAAGGAAGCGCTGCATGCGGCAGGACACATCTACCCCGGACACACGGAATTGCTTGCGCACCTGACCGGTACCGAGGAGGTGTCGATGATGTTGTCGACGCCCAAGCTCAAGGTGATTCACGTGACCACTCACATCGGACTGCTCGACGCAGTTGCCAGGATCGAGCCCGGCCTGGTCGAGCGGACTATTCGTCGAGGTCACGAAGCTTTGGTGCGGACGGGTAATCCGTCTCCGAAAATCGGCGTGTGCGGGATCAACCCGCATGCAGGGGAGAACGGGCTTTTCGGGTACGGAGAGGAGGAGCAGAAGATAATTCCCGCCGTTGAACTCTTGAAGGCAGAAGGAATCGACGTCCACGGTCCGCTGCCGGCGGACACGGCATTCTTCCTCGCTGGACGTGGGGACTACGACTTGATCGTTGCGATGTACCACGATCAGGGGCACGGCCCGGTCAAGGTTCTCGGGATCGAGGCCGGCGTCAACATCACCGTTGGTTTGCCTGTCATCCGTACCTCCGTCGATCACGGAACCGCTTTCGATATTGCAGGTAAGGGCATCGCCGAGGCCGGTAGTATGGTCGAAGCGCTTCGGCAGGCGGCCGAATTGGCAACCAGCACATTCGTTTCCAAGTAAGCATCAGGGTTGTAGGGGGAGGAGCGATGGCGATCCGGGAGTCGGAGGCGAGGCGGTCGGAGATTGCGAGGCTCGCTCGCACCAGCGGTCTGGCCAGTGTCGAGGATCTGTCTGCCCAATTCGGCGTGACCGCATCCACGATCCGTCGCGACCTGAGTCAGTTGACTGCTCAGGGTCTGATCGCGCGTACCTATGGCGGGGCAATTGCCATCAATCCCCATCCGGAATCGTCTCTGCGTCAGCGGGCGATGGAGGGATTCGACGCTAAACGGAGGATTGCAGAGTGGGCTGCCGAACAGGTCCGGCCCGGAGAAACTGTGCTCCTTGATGCAGGTACCACTGTCGGGGCGATGGGGGAGTTCTTACGTCACGTGACGAATTTGACGGTGATCGCTGCAGGGCTGACAGCGCTCGAGGCGTTAGCCGACGCTGATGGTGTTCGAGTCGAATGTCTCGGCGGGACGCTGAGACAGCTCAGTCAAGGATTCGTCGGGCCACTGGCGGAAGCGTCGCTGCAGCGGGTGTCGTTTGACAAGGCGTTCCTCGGTGCCGACGCAGTTACCGCTGACCTGGGCATTTGTGAAGCTGAGCTCGATCAGACCCGGCTCAAGGAAATGATGATCGAACGTGCCGGCGAGGTCTACATACTCGCGCACTCCGCCAAGCTTGGTGAACGTCCTTTCCACGCGTGGGCACCGATACCGCCCGGGGCGGTGCTGGTTACCGATGCTGCAGTAGGCGCAAAGCAAGTCGCATTGTTCGAGGATGCGGGTATCCAAGTTCAAGTGGTGTGAGGTCCCGCTGCGTGCGGATCCGGCCACGGTGTCCGGCGTCACATGATGTCCGAATTGACGAAATCCGGGTGAAGCGGACGATCTTGCTGGGGAAATGGCTACCTCCGAGTCTCTGACCTGTGGATTTGTCAAAGACTTCAGCAGACGCGTAACTTATTCCAAGTCAGAGCGACACGGACACCGACTCCCGCCTTCACGGCGAGTGACACGAGGTTGTACGAAGTGCCTGACCAAATTTCGAAGTAGTTTCCATCGTGTATGGTTGTGCTTCA
>NZ_JAZHFF010000029.1:0-13940 GCF_036541985.1 Rhodococcus sp. IEGM 1306 | reverse complement strand
GGTTCTGTTGTGGTGGTGGTGTGGCGTGATCAGTTGGTTGCGTATGTCACTGCTGCGGTGGGGTCGTCGGTTGATGTTGATGTGGTGAAGGTGGGTGTGGGGGAGCGGTTGGCGTCGTATATGGTGCCGTCGCAGTTTGTGGTGTTGGATGCGTTGCCGCTCAATGCGTCGGGGAAGTTGGATCGGAAGTTGTTGCCGGAGCCGGTGTTCGAGGTTGCGGTGTTCAGGGCTCCGGTGACGGCGGTGGAGGAGATCGTGGCCTCGGTGTTCGCTGAGGTGTTGGGTGTCGATCGTGTGGGTCTCGATGACGATTTCTTCGAGCTCGGCGGCAACTCCCTCAACGCCACTCGCACGATCAAGCGAATCGCCGACGCTCTCGATACCGAACTTTCGGTTCGAGTTCTGTTCGAAGCGTCCACGGTGCAGGATCTCGCGGCACATGCCGAAAGCCGGACCGGTTCGGGCGGGCGAGTCGCGCTGACCGCTGTCGAGCGGCCAGAGCGGATTCCGCTTTCGTTGGCGCAGCAGCGTATGTGGTTCCTCAACCGATTCGACGGGAGCGCTGCGGCATACAACATCCCGATGGCGCTGCGCCTTCAGGGTGATCTCGATGTCTCGGCGCTGAGCGCGGCCATCTCTGATGTGATCGGGCGGCACGAATCACTTCGAACCGTCTACCCGGAAATCGGAGACGGTCCGGTGCAGGTCGTCAAGCCTGTGTCGAGTTGGTCGGACGAAATCGTCGCAGAACCGACCGGCGTGGACGAACTCGAAGGTGAGTTGGTTGCACTGGCGTCGACGCGCTTCGACGTCACGCGCGAGATTCCGATTCGTATCCGGTTGTTCCAGTTGGCTTCCGACGAATACGTACTCGGTGTCGCGATTCATCATATTTCCGCCGACGGTTCCTCGATGGCGCCGTTCGCTCGAGATGTGGTGACCGCATACGCCTCGCGGGTTGCCGGGTACACGCCGTCCTGGGCTCCCCTCGACGTTCAGTACGCCGACTACAGCCTGTGGCAGCGAGAGGTGCTGGGCAGTGAGGAAGACCCGGGATCTATCGCTTCGCAGCAGATTGCGTACTGGAGCGATGCTCTCGCCGGGCTGCCTGATCAGCTTGCACTTCCCGCCGATCGGCCGCGCCCCGCGACGCAGTCCTTCCGCGGCGGTTACCTGCACTTCGATATCGATGCAGAGTTGCATGCTCGGCTGAGCAGTCTTGCCAGGGCAAACAATTCGACGTTGTTCATGCTCACGCACACTGCGTTCGCGATGTTGTTGGCTCGACTGTCCGGAACCGAGGACATCGCGGTGGGTACGCCCATTGCCGGACGTGGCGAGCGGGCACTCGACGATCTCATCGGCATGTTCGTGAACACCTTGGTGTTCCGTACGCAGATCGACAGCGGTGCGCCGTTCCTCGATCTGCTCGGACGTGTCAGGGAGACCGACCTTCAAGCGTTCGCACATTCGGACGTTCCGTTCGAGCGACTCGTGGAGGTGCTCAACCCACCGCGCTCGACCGCTCGTCATCCGCTCTATCAGGTCGGCTTCCTGTTCCAGAACATGGAAACCGGAGGGCTCGAGCTTCCGGGACTTACCGTCAAGGGCGTCGATATCGACAACGGGGTCGCGCAGTTCGATCTTCAGTTGATCGTCAGTGATCGGTACGACGCCAACGGATCTGCAGCCGGCATCACGTCGATGTTCAGCTACGCGCATGATCTGTTCGACGAGTCGACCGTGCAGGACTTCGCCGATCGATTCGTGCGATTGCTCGGGGAGATCGCGTCGGATCCGTTGTTGACCGTCGGCGACTTCGCGCTGCTGGACTCGTCCGAGAGCGACCGGATCCTGAACCGCTGGAACGACACCGATCACTCCGTCCCGGGAGCCACTCTGGTCGAACTGTTCGACGAGCAGGTCGGTTCGAACCCAGGTGCGGTGGCGTTGGTCGCCGGGAACACGTCGCTGACCTACGCCGAGTTCGATGCACGTGTCAACCGTCTCGCACGCCATCTGATTGCAACCGGTGTCGGTCCGGAGTCGTTGGTCGCGTTGGCAATCGAGCGATCGGTCGAACTGCTGGTCGCCATGTACGCGGTGGTGAAGGCAGGTGGTGGATACGTACCGATCGATCCGAACCACCCGGCGGATCGCATCGAGTACGTGTTGACCATGGCAGATCCGGTCTGCGTCCTCACTGCCTCGACCACTGCGAAGAATCCGGCGTTCGGTGATTCCGTGATCGAGGTGGACACGATCGATCTCGCGTCCTACGCGGAAGCGGCGGTCACCGATGCGGATCGCAGTGCTCCACTGCGGGTGGACAACACCGCCTACGTGATCTTCACGTCGGGATCGACGGGGCGGCCGAAGGGCGTCGCGATCTCGCATCGGGCGGTGGTCAACCAGATTCTCTGGAAGCGCGATCAGTACGGCCTGGACCGATCCGATGCGATGGTGCTCAAGACGGCGGCAACCTTCGACCTCTCGGTCTGGGAGTTCTGGTCGGCACTGACTTCCGGTGCACGACTGGTGATCGCCGAACCCGAAGGTCACAAGGACCCGAGTTATCTGCTCGACCTCATGACGCGGGAGAAGGTCACGACGCTCCACGTCGTGCCGTCGATGCTCGCGATGTTGCAGTCGGCGTCGGAAAATGGCCTTCCGGAATCGCTTCGTCAGGTGCTCGCGATCGGTGAAGCGTTGCCGGCCGCGACCGCGACCGAGTTCGCAGAACTCAGCGACGCGCAGTTGGTGAATCTGTACGGGCCGACCGAGGCCGCGGTCTCGGTGACAGCGCACGTCGTCGGTTCGGGTGATGCGACTGCGGTTCCCATCGGTGCGCCCGAATGGAACACGCAGGTGTTCGTGCTCGACACGCGTTTGCATCCGGTCCCCGTCGGAGTCACCGGGGAGCTTTACCTCGCCGGTGCCCAGCTTGCTCGCGGCTATCACGGGCGCGCGGATCTGACGTCGGAACGATTTGTGGCCAACGTCTTCGGTGACGCGGGTTCGCGGTTGTACCGCACGGGCGACCTTGTCCGGTGGACGGAAAACGGTGAACTCGACTACGTGGAGCGCGCCGACTTCCAGGTCAAGATCCGTGGCTACCGCATCGAACTCGGTGAGATCGAAGCGCTTCTTCGCAAGCAGACCGGTGTGGACTCCGCTGTGGTGGTGGCCAAGTCGGATGCGCGTACCGGTGATCGACTTGTCGGCTATGTCGTTCCTCAAGGCGGGGACAGCATCGATGTCGAAGCATTGAAGCGGACTCTTGTGGCGGAGTTGCCGAGTTACATGGTGCCGGCGGCGTTGATGGTGTTGGACGAACTACCGCTCAACATCAACGGCAAGGTCGATCGCAAGGCACTGCCCGACCCCGAATTCGAGGCGACCGAGTTCCGTGCGCCGACCAACCCCGTCGAAGAGATCGTCGCAGGTGTGTTCGCTGACGTACTCGGTGTCGCGAGGGTCGGACTCGACGACGATTTCTTCGAGCTCGGCGGAAACTCTCTCGTCGCGACGCAGGTCGTGTCGAGGCTGGGTGAGGCGTTGGATGCGCAGATTCCGGTCCGTGTGATCTTCGAGGCGTCGACTGTCGGTGCATTGGCGTCGAGGGTTCTCGAACACGCGGGATCGGGTGGCCGCCCACCGTTGGTGGCTCAGGTGCGTCCGCACGAGATTCCGCTGTCGTTGGCGCAGCAACGTATGTGGGTGCTCAATCAGTTCGACAAGACGTCGGGTGCGTACAACATCCCGGTCGCGATTCGACTGTCCGGCGCACTCGATGTCGACGCACTTCGCTCGGCGGTTTCGGATTTGATCGAGCGACACGAAGTGCTCCGGACGGTGTACCCGGACCAGGGCAACGGACCGGTTCAGATGATCGTGCCACGCTCCGCGGCGACCGTGGGCCTGGAAGTGATCGCAACCGACGAAGCGTCGGTCGCCGAACAGGTGGCTGACACAGTTCGCGAGGGCTTCGATGTCACGACGGCCGTTCCGTTGCGAATCCGTCTCTTCGAGGTCGACGAATCCGAGCGGGTTCTCGTCGTGGTCGTTCACCACATCAGTGGCGACGGCTTCTCGATGGCTCCGTTGATCAGAGACACCATGGTCGCGTACACCGCACGTACCGGCGGGGAGACGCCGGAGTGGGCTCCGCTCGAAGTGCAGTACGCCGACTACACGCTGTGGCAGCGTGATGTCCTCGGATCGCCGGAGGACGCGAACAGTCAGCTGGGCCGTCAACTCGCGTACTGGGTGAACGAACTCAAGGGCATTCCGGAGCTTCTGGAACTGCCGACCGATCGGCCGCGGCCGGCGCGCGCGAGCATGCGCGGTGCGGAATTCGAGTTCGCGGTCGATTCCGAGACCACGGACCGGCTCGCGACGATCGCACGGGAGCAGAATTCGACAGTCTTCATGGTGGTTCACACCGCCCTGGCCGTTCTGCTGGCGAAGATGAGTGGATCGAACGACATCGCAATCGGAACACCGATCGCAGGTCGAGGTGAGCGAGCTCTCGACGATCTTGTCGGGATGTTCGTCAACACGCTGGTCCTGCGAACGGAGATCGCTCCTGCTTCGACGTTCGTCGACCTTCTGGCGCACGTGAAGGACAAGGACTTGTCGGCATTCGCCAATGCCGACGTACCGTTCGAGCGGTTGGTCGACGAACTGGGGCGAGAGCGCTCTCACGCATACTCGCCGCTCTTCCAGGTCATGCTCACATTCCAGAACATGGCTCTCGGTACGTTCCAACTCCCGGGTCTCGAACTCTCTGCGGTCGACAACGGTTTCGACCAAGCGATGTTCGATCTGCAGCTCACCGGTATCGAGCAATTCGACGATGCCGGGGTGCTGTCCGGGCTGAGGATGCGTTTCACCTATGCGACCGACCTGTTCGACGAATCGACCATCGCGCTTTTCGCGGCGCGATTCGGGCGGGTGCTCGAAGAACTGGTGACCGATCCCGAGGTCGTGATTCGTACGATCGACATCGTGACCGAGCAGGAACGCGAGGAAGCGAGCGCTGCCGAGCCGAAGTCCGCGGCAGATCTACCCGACCTGGCAGCCGCAGCGGCGGCCGCCGATCCTGAGGCAGTTGCATTCACTCACGGTGATCAGGCGGTCACCTTCAGTGAGTTGTCGACCAAGCTCGTTGCCATGCGTACCGCCATGGGAGCTGCTCTGGCCCCCGATGCTCTGGTGTCAGTGTCCCTCGCCGGCCTTGTTCCGGGCATCCTGCCGGCACTCGGCGTCGACGGTCTCGCCACACTTGTGAGCTCGGTGATAGCTGACGCACAGTCGGTGTCAGCGGGCCGTGGGGGTACGGCCGGGTAACATTCAGTATTTGCCCAGTGAACGCCTCCGGCCGAGCAGAACGCTGTGCTCGGCCGGGGCGCACTTCACGAAAGTCAGTTGGAGGAAGTGTAGATGTCCGTCGGTATTCCGGGACCGCAGTCGCTGACGATCGAAGATCTGCCGAAGTTGGTAGCTGCAGTTGCGGCGGTAGATCCTGATCGTGTGGCTCTGAGCCACGGTGGAACCGAAATCAGCTACGGACGACTCAATGACGAGTTGGTCACTCTCGACACCGCGATGGGTGGCGCGTTGGGGGCGGATGCCCTGGTTCCTGTTGTCGTTTCCACGGTGCTGCCAGAGTTGATCGCCAGCGAGGCCGACGGTCTCGGCGCGGTGGTCGACCGGCTCATCACTGACGGCACTTCGGTCGTCGAGGTAGCGTCGGAGTCCGATGCCCACGTGACCCTCGCAGGACTCTTCGACGAGCAGGTCGGGCGGACGCCGGACGCGCTCGCGCTGGCTTACGACGGAACTCAGCTCACCTACGCACAGTTCGACGCTCGAGCGAACCGCCTCGCACGTGAACTCGTCACGGCAGGTGTCGGACCGGACAGCCTCGTCGGTCTCGCAATGCGCCGATCGATCGATCTCCTCGTCTCGATGTACGCGATCGTCAAGGCCGGCGGCGCGTACGTTCCACTCGACCCGGATCATCCTGCCGACCGTCTCGCTTACGTGCTCGAGATCACGAAGCCGACGGCCGTGCTCACACGTACGGCCGATGCAGTGGTACTCCCGCTCGGGACTCCGACGCTCGACGTCGACACTGTCGACTTGTCCGTTCACGCCGAGACAACCGTCACCGATGCCGACCGGTTGGCGCCGCTGCGCGCGGACAACACTGCGTATGTCATCTTCACGTCCGGATCGACCGGACGCCCCAAAGGCGTTGCAGTCTCTCACCGTGCCATCGTCGCGAACCTGCAATGGCGCCAGGCCGAGTACGGATTCACTTCCGACGACGTGATCTTGCAGAAGACACCTTTCACTTTCGACGTGTCGGTGTGGGAGTTCTTCTGGCCGCTGCAGGTCGGTGCATCGCTGGTGATCGCAGAACCGGACGGACATCGTGATCCGGCGTACGTGGCTCGCACGATGATCGAGCGCGGGGTGACGGCGGTGCACTTCGTGCCGTCGATGCTCGCAGTGTTCGTTGCCGAACCCCTTGTCGCGCAGGTCGAAACCCTTCGCTACGTGTTCGCTTCCGGTGAGGCGTTGCCGGCTCGGACCGCGGCACGTCTGCGCGAGGTCAGCAGTGCTGTACTCCACAATCTGTACGGCCCGACCGAAGCTGCCGTCGACGTGACGTACTACGAAACCGGTGAGCGAGATCAGGTGTCGGTGCCGATCGGCGCGGCCGTGGCGGACACCGAGCTCCTGGTGCTCGACGACGCGCTCCGGCCGTCGCCTTCAGGAGTGGCAGGAGAGCTCTATCTTGCCGGGATTCAGCTGGCCAGGGGATACGTATCGCGACCGGATCTCACGGCAGACCGTTTCGTGGCTCGGCCGGGCGCTACCGACGGATCGCGGATGTATAGAACCGGAGATCTGGTGCGCTGGCGAGGCGTCGGAGCGAACCGCCAGCTCGAATACATCGGCCGAACCGACTTTCAGGTCAAGCTCCGCGGTCTGCGCATCGAGCTCGGTGAGATCGAGGCGGCACTGCTCGACTGTGACGGTGTTTCCCAAGCCGTGGTGGTCGTCCATTCGGACGAAACGATCGGCGACAACTTGGTCGCGTACATCGTCGGCGAGGCTACCGATTCAGCGATTCTGACGTCGTCGCTGGGTGAACGGCTACCCGAATACATGGTCCCTGCCATGTTTGTCGAACTGGACGAGTTTCCGCTCAATGCCAGCGGCAAGCTGGATCGAAAGGCCTTGCCGGCGCCCGAATTCGTGTCGAAGACGGTTGAGTACCGCGAGCCCGCGACACCCACCGAAGCCGGTGTGGTCGCGATCTTTGCCGATCTACTCGGACAGGATCGGGTAGGGGCAGACGACGGCTTCTTCGAACTGGGCGGCAACTCGTTGCTCGCCACCCGCGTGGTTGCGCGTATCAATGCCGAACACGGCATCTCCATCGACATGCGTAATTTCTTCGACGCACCCACGGCCGCGGAACTTGCCGTCTTCATCGACGAAGCGAAAACTTCAGAAGACCGCAAGGTTCACGTTCCCCTGATTGCTCGCGAGCGCCCCGAGTTGGTTCCGCTGTCCTTGGCGCAGCAGCGCATGTGGTTCCTCAACCGATTCGAACCAGAATCGGCAGTCGACCATATTCCGGTCGCGCTGCGGCTCAGCGGAGCGCTCGATGTCGATGCGTTGCAAGGCGCACTCGAGGATTTGATCGAGCGGCACGAGATCCTTCGGACTGTGTACCCGGAGGTCGACGGCGTCGGATATCAGCGCCTGGTCGACATTGCAGCCGTGGTACCGAACCTGACTCCCATACAGGTAGACGAGTCGGCGATCGTCGAGCGCGTAACCGACTTCGTCACTCCGGGATTCGACGTGACCACCGAGGTTCCGATTCGGGCGGCGCTTTTCCAACTCGCCGCCGACGAGTTCGTCCTCGTGTTCGTCGTCCATCACATCAGCGGTGACGGGTTCTCCATGGGACCGTTGACCAAGGACATCGTTACGTCCTATGTGTCTCGGACACAGGGAATTGCGCACGATCTGGCTCCGCTGCCCGTACAGTTTGCCGACTTTGCACTGTGGCAGCGCGAAGTTCTCGGCAGTGAAGACGACCCGGATTCTCTGATCACTCGCCAGGTCGACTACTGGCGCCACGCGTTGGCCGGTATCCCCGATCAGCTCGATCTCCCGTCGGACCGCCCGCGTCCGCGCGTCGCGTCGAACCGGGGAGCCGGGCACACTTTCACGATCGAGCCTGAGCTCCACCAGGCTCTCGATCGAATTGCGCTGGCCAACAACGCATCATTGTTCATGGTGTTGCACAGTGCCGTGGCGATTCTGCTGGCGCGGTTGTCCGGGACTTCGGACATTGCGATCGGCACGCCGGTTGCCGGTCGAGGCGATCAGGCTCTCGATGACCTCATCGGGATGTTCGTCAATACGCTCGTGCTCCGAACCGATGTTGACGTCAACATGTCTTTCATCGACTTGATCGCCCGTATTCGAGACATCGACCTCGATGGATTCGGTAACTCTGACGTTCCGTTCGAGCGGTTGGTGGAGGTGCTCAATCCCTCGCGATCGCAGTCGAGGAATCCGCTGTTTCAGGTAATGCTCTCGATGCAGAATCTTGGGCAGAGCACGCAAAGCAGCCTCGAGGTACCGGGATTGACCATCTCTGGGCTTGATGTCGATTCGGCGACAGCCAAATTCGACTTGCAGTTCACGATCTGGGAGTCCGACGCGACTGCTGCGTCAGGGGGCCTGAGCGTGGCACTCGTTTATGCGACGGATTTGTTTGACGAGGCGTCGGTGAAATCATTTGCGGGTCGGTTGACGGTGATTCTTGAAGCGATTGCTGCGGATCCCACGGTGGTGGTCGGCGATATCGATTTGCTCGACGCTGCCGAGCGTTCGGATGTTTTGGGTTCTTGGATGGTTCCTGGTCTCGAGGTCGAACCCGGCACGACGTTGGTGTCGATGTTCGATGCGAGGGTTGCGGGTGAGACTTCGTCGACTGCTGTGGTCTTCGAGGATCGCCGGTTGTCGTTCGGTGAGCTGGATGAGGCGGCAAATCGGTTGGCGCGCAAGCTGATCGAGTGTGGTGTTGGTCCGGAGTCGTTGGTGGCGGTTATCTTGCCGCGGTCGGTCGAGTTGGTAGTCACGTTGTTGGCTGTGGTGAAGGCCGGCGGTGGCTATCTGCCGATTGATCCGACGTATCCGGCGGAGCGTATCGCTTTCACGCTGGCGGACGCGCGTCCTGTGTGCGTCGTCGCTGCAGGTGATGTCGTCGATGTCGAGGTGCCAGTTCTTGATGTGATGGCGTTGGACTTGGCGAATTACGACGGTTCCCCGGTGGCGGACGGTGATCGTCGTTCTGCGTTGCGTGCCGATGATATTGCCTACGTGATCTATACGTCCGGTTCGACTGGGAAGCCGAAGGGTGTGGCAGTCAGTCATCGGAATGTGGTGGAGTTGTTTGCGAATGCTCAGCCGCGGTTCGGTTTCGATGGTTCGGACGTGTGGACGTTGTTCCATAGTTACGCGTTCGATTTCTCGGTGTGGGAGTTGTGGGGCCCGCTGCTGTACGGCGGCACTCTTGTTGTGGTGGATTACCTGACTTCTCGCTCGCCGGAGCAGTTCCGTGAGTTGGTAGCGCGTGAGCGGGTGACAGTGCTCAATCAGACTCCTTCGGCGTTCTATCAGTTCGCCGAGGCGGATCGGATGGCTGGCGATTCGGCCGGCTCGTTGTCGTTGCGTCATGTGATCTTCGGCGGTGAGGCGCTGGATCTGTCTCAATTGGTGCGTTGGTATGACCGTCATGACGATAGTTCGCCGCGATTGGTGAACATGTACGGGATTACCGAGACCACTGTGCATGTGTCGTTCTCGGCACTCGATTCGGTGATGGTTCGTGAGGCAACTGGTTCGGTGATCGGCCGGGGCCTTGGTGGGCTGTCGGTGTTCGTACTCGACGATCGGCTTCGCCCTGTGCCGGTGGGTGTTCGAGGCGAAATGTATGTCGCTGGCGGCCAGCTTTCGCGTGGGTATGTGGGTCAGCCTGGGTTGACTGCTGGTCGTTTTGTTGCGAACCCGTTCGGCCGCAGCGGTTCCGGTGATCAGATGTACCGGACGGGTGATATTGCGCGGTGGAATGTCGATGGGCTGCTCGAGTATGCGGGCCGAAGTGATTCCCAAATTCAGTTGCGTGGGTTCCGGATTGAACTCGGCGAGGTCGAGGCTGCGTTGTTGCGGGTGCCCGGGGTGGCTGGCGCTGTGGCGGTTGTGCGCTCGGATGTTGCGCTCGGTGATCGACTCGTGGGGTATGTGGTCCCCGAGGCTGGTGCGGATCTTGTTGCTTCCGTTGTGTCGACGAGGGTGAGCGAGTTCTTGACCGGGTACATGGTCCCCGATGCTGTGGTGGTGCTCGAAGAGCTTCCGCTGACGGTGAACGGTAAGTTGGATCGGAAGGCGTTGCCGGAGCCGGTATTCGAGGTGCGGGAGTATCGAGTACCCGCGACTGATACCGAGGTGGCTGTAGCGGGCGTCTTTGCCGACGTTCTGGGGGTCGAGCGTGCCGGGTTGGACGATGATTTCTTTGCTTTGGGTGGCAATTCGCTCGTAGCCACACGATTGGTCGCCAGGCTCGGGCGAGCGCTCGAGACGACGATCCCCGTAAGGATTCTGTTCGAAAATTCGAATGTCGAGTCTCTGGCGGCGGCGATCTCGTCACATGTCAGTTCCGGGAACATTCCGGCACTAGTCGCAGGACCTCGGCCCACGACGATTCCGTTGTCACTTGCTCAGCAGCGCATGTGGTTCCTGAGCCGCTTCGACCCCGAATCGGCCGTCAACAATATTCCGATTGCCTTGAAAATCAACGGGGTCCTGGATGTTTCGGCGCTGAGGCATGCGATCTCGGATGTAATCGAACGCCACGAATCGCTCCGGACCGTCTACCCGGAGCAAGGTGGACAAGGACAGCAGGTAGTCCTCCCGTCGTCCGAAGTGCCGGTTGAACTGACACCGAAGGTCATCGACGCCTCGCGCGTTCACAACGAACTTCTGAGTTTCGCGCTCCAGGGCTTCGATGTGACGTCAACGGTTCCGGTTCGGGTCGGGTTGTTCGAACTTGCCGAGAATTCGTACGTTCTGGCCTTCGTTGTGCACCACATCGCAGCGGACGGGTTCTCGATGCGTCCGTTGACTCGGGATGTCATGGTTGCCTACGCAGCTCGGGTTTCGAACGGTGTTCCGAATTGGACTCCGCTCGAGGTGCAGTACGCCGATTATGCCCTCTGGCAGCGGGAGGTCCTCGGCGACGAGGACGACCCGGATTCGTTGATCTCGGCTCAGTTGGACCACTGGCGCTCCGTCCTCCGCGACTCTCCGGAATTGCTTGCGTTACCGGCTGACCGCCCCCGTCCGGTCGTCGCCTCGAATCGTGGCGCTACGTACCGCTTTTCCGTCAGCGAAGAGCTTCGGTCGAGCTTGGACTCACTCGCACGTGAGCGGAACGCGTCGCTGTTCATGGTGATGCACTCGGCCCTCGCCGTGCTTCTCGCAAGATTGTCCGGTACCAGTGACATCGTGATTGGTACTCCGGTTGCCGGGCGAGGCGAGAAGGCGCTCGACGATGTGATCGGTATGTTCGTCAACACGCTGGTCCTGCGGACTCCCGTAGACCTCTCGAGTACGTTTTATTCGTTCGTCTCGGCAACGCGGAGGACCGACCTTCAGGCGCTCGGCAACGGCGATGTTCCGTTCGAGCGATTGGTCGAGGTGCTGGACCCGACCCGATCGCAGGCACATCACCCGCTGTTCCAGGTGGCGCTGTTCTTCCAGAACATGTCGCAGGATGCGTTGGAGCTTTCGGGGTTGGAGGTGTCGGGCCTCGAGTTCGATGCGGGTATCGCGAAGTTCGACCTTCAACTCACTCTCGCTCCCCGCGTCGAACATGCGATCGAGGACGGTATGTTCGCCGAGTTCGCATACGCCACAGATCTCTTCGACGAGTCGACGATTCATGGATTCGCCGATCGGTTCACCAGGATCCTCGAGCAGGTGGTCGTGGATCCGTCGATCACCGTGGGTGACATCGAACTGTTGGAGGAGACCGAGCGCGAGTCGCTGTTGACTGCGCGCAACTCCACCGCACGCGACGTCGGGAACAGTGAGACATTGGCTTCGCTGTTCGACACTCGCGTTGCGTTGGCACCCGATGCGGTTGCCGTGGTGTTCGACGGCCAGTCGCTGACCTATGGCGAGTTTTCGGAACGTGTGAACAAATTGGCACGCAAGCTGATCGACGATGGTGTCGGGCCCGAATCGTTGGTGGCATTGGCGATGCGACGATCGCTTGATCTCGTAGTGGGTATGTACGCGGTGATCGCCGCGGGCGGAGCCTACGTGCCACTGGATCCCGATCACCCCGCCGAGCGGATCGGGCACATCCTCACGACGGCCGATCCAGTCTGTGTGCTGTCGACGACGAGGGATGCTTTCGTAGCGCCGAACGGCGCCGACGTGTTGTTGATCGACGGTGTCGATCTCTCGAGCTATTCGGCTTCAGTCGTTTCCGATGCTGATCGGCGTGGTCGACTGCGTGATGTGAATGCCGCCTACGTGATCTTCACCTCGGGATCCACGGGGAAGCCCAAGGGCGTTGCGGTCTCGCATCACGCCATCGTGAACCAGGTCCTGTGGATGCAGGATCAGTACGCCATCGGCACGGAAGACGTCTATCTGCAAAAGACTGCAACGACATTCGACGTCTCGTTGTGGGGATACTTCACTGCGCTTTTGTCCGGTACGAGAGTGGTGCTGGCGTCTCACGACGGACATCGAGATCCCGCGTATCTGGCTGGTCTGATCGAAGATCATCGGGTGACGTTGACGGACTTCGTCCCGTCGATGTTGACCGTCTTCGCGACGTCGGTTCCGGAACACGCATTGGTGTCGCTGAGGGACATATTCGTGATCGGTGAGGCATTGCCGCTCGAGACGGTGCGTGCATTCGCTCGGGTGTCCTCTGCAGGTTTGCACAATGTGTACGGCCCTACCGAGGCTGCGGTCTCGATCACCTACTACGAGGTCGACGGATCGGAGTCGACAGGTACTCCGATCGGTGTGCCAGAGTGGAACTCGCAGGTCTACGTGTTGGATAGTCGGTTGCATCCGGTGCCGGTAGGCGTTGCAGGTGAGCTGTATCTGGCCGGTGATCAACTTGCGCGCGGTTATGTCGCGCGACCCGATCTCACCAGTGATCGCTTTGTCGCGAACCCATTTGTGGAGGCGAGCGACACGAACGGTGAAGTCAATGCCGGTGGCAGTCGGATGTATCGCACCGGGGACCTGGTGTGGTGGAACACCGCAGGCGAGCTCGAGTATGTCGGGCGTACCGATTTTCAGGTCAAGTTCCGTGGTCAGAGGATCGAACTGGGTGAGATTGAGTCAGCTCTTCTGGCGCACTCGACGGTAGCTCAGTGTGTGGTCACTGTGGCATCCACCGATATGGGCGATCAGTTGGTCGCGTATGTGATCGCTGTCCCGGATTCTGTGGTCGACGTAGAAGCCCTGAGGAATGCGCTTCCTGAATCGCTACCTGTCTACATGATTCCGAACGTGATCATGATCTTGGACGAGTTTCCTCTGAACTCCTCTGGGAAGTTGGATCGGAAGTTGTTGCCGGAGCCGGTATTCGAGGCTGCGGTGTTCCGGGCCCCGGTCACGCCGGTAGAACAAATTGTCGCTTCTGTTTTCTCGGCGGTACTCCGGGTCGAGCGAGTGGGTCTCGATGACGACTTCTTCGCACTCGGCGGAAACTCTTTGATTGCTACTCGAATGGCAGCTCGGTTGGGGCAGGCGCTCGATGCGCAGGTTCCGGTGCGGGTGTTGTTCGAGGCGTCGTCGGTGGAGTTGTTGGC
>NZ_JAZHFF010000028.1:0-15374 GCF_036541985.1 Rhodococcus sp. IEGM 1306 | reverse complement strand
TGCGGGACATGAGGACATCCTCCCAGCGGAACCCTCGGTCCCGCTATCTCGGTGTCCACCATCCGGGGTGAACCTCAATACACCACGGGAGTCACATACAGCGAAGATGAATGCCTTGTACTGAGGTTCATCATGCTTGACGATTCAGAAAGTGCTTCGCGTCAGAGTTCAGCTGCGGCGGACTACGCGAGCTATTGCTGAACGAGTGCAGTCACTCCTGGCCTGTGGTCATTCGTCTGATTGTGCAGGGTAACGCAAGAGTTTTCCACAGGCCAGGATAGTTTCACTGTTGCATTTTTGATTAGTTTGGCTCATAGTTATTTTCATAGTAAATAAGCAGGAATCAATGCAATATGAGTTCATACGATCAACCAAATAAGAACCGTCGCGGCCTCGTAGTCTTTCTACTAGTAATCATCGCCTTCATCGCCGTCGCAGCCTTCACTCAAAAGAGTGACCAACCAACTGGCCTCGTAGTTCCAACTGAAACCTCGACACCAGCACCCGCGCAACAGAAGTCCTGGCACAAGGTGATCGAGCTATCCGGCTCGACAAGCAAGCGCAGTGACATCTTCCAGCTGAACAGCTCCAAGCAACGGATCACTTACACAGTGAACGGTGAGTACAGCCCGTTTGTGAACATCTACGTGATGGCAGAGGGTAAGTCTCTCGACAAACACGGTGGAATCCCTGAGGTCACCATGGCTCCAGTAAGTGGAGATACGTTGATGTACAAGGGTTCTGGCGGCTACTACCTCGATGTTTCGGGGAATGGTGAGTGGACGGTGGTCGTGGAAGAGGAAGTCTAAGATGAAGAA
Source organism: Rhodococcus sp. IEGM 1306 (assembly GCF_036541985.1). Taxonomy (NCBI): domain Bacteria; kingdom Bacillati; phylum Actinomycetota; class Actinomycetes; order Mycobacteriales; family Nocardiaceae; genus Rhodococcus; species Rhodococcus sp. IEGM 1306. The sequence goes on along the minus strand of NZ_JAZHFF010000028.1, from coordinate 14,556 downwards.
TCTGCTCTTGGGGTTGGTGTATGTGGGTCTCTTGTGCGGTTGCGCGCTAGTGATAGCCGGGTTCTGGGGACTTTTGGATGCGCAATTCAAATCTGAACCGTCATTGGCTGAACCGGCAGCTGTCTCGACCAGCGCCATCAATCCGAACTCCCTCGAATCCCTCGTCAACGCCGAGCGAACCAAAGCAGGAAAACAACCCTTCGCAACAAGCGACACACTTCGATCGAGCGCGTGTGGCAAAGCGGACCACATGCTCGCACAGGACTATTGGGCACATACCTCACCAGATGGCGTGACTCCCTGGACCTTCATCGAAAAGGCCGGCTACCGCTACACAACTGCGGGGGAGAACCTTGCGAAGTCATACCCTGATGATGCGAGTCTTGTTGCTGCCTGGATGAACAGTCCATCTCACCGAGAGAACGTACTTGGAGACTTCAAAGATCAAGGGATCTGCCAGAAGGCCGGGACATTGCAGGGGAAGACGACGACGGTGACTGTGCAGCACATCGCATCGAAATAGTAAGAACAACAACTAAATACGGAGAACCAAGTAATATGAAGAAACTATCAAACAAGCTCATGAACTGGGCGTCAATCCTCGAAGACAACACTCGTGAGCAAGCTGAACGCACTGCAGAGATGCCCTTCGTTCAACCTCACCTCGCACTCATGCCTGATGCCCATCTTGGCGCAGGCGCAACCGTTGGATCAGTGATCCCGACTGAGGGTGCGATCATGCCAGCAGCAGTTGGCGTGGACATCGGCTGCGCGATGATCGCAGTGAAGACGCAGTTCAAGAAGTCGGATCTTGACGGACGCAACCTGTCCGTTCTACGACACGGCATCGAGCGGTCAATTCCACTTTCAGCCGGTGCTTACAACCGCACACTGACTGACACGGCCAAAACTCGCGTTGCCGAACTGGAAGAAATGGCCGGCGAGAAGCTGCCGTTCTACGACGGCTTCAAGAACGACTGGAGACTCCAGCTAGGAACGCTCGGATCAGGCAATCACTTCATCGAAGTGACCTTGGACGAGACTGATGCTGTCTGGCTGTTCCTACACTCCGGGAGCCGAGGGATCGGCAATCAGATCGCCAGGCATCACATCGCGATCGCACAAAAGCTCTGCAAGCGTTGGTATGTCGATCTACCCGACGACGATCTCGCCTACTTGGTTGAGGGGACACCCGAGTTCGCCTCGTACATCGAAGATCTCAACTGGGCGCAGCACTTCGCGCTGCTCAATCGCGAAGAGATGATGGACCGCGTAGTGAAGGACTTCGCGCACTTTATGGGTGACGGAGAGGTAGACGAAGACTGGAATACGATCCCCGCGCCAGTTGCGTCACTTGAACGCATCAATTGCCACCACAACTTCACTGCCAAAGAACACCACATGGGTCAGGATGTCTGGCTCAGTAGGAAGGGTGCGATCAAAGCTGATGTCGGCACACCTGGCTTGATCCCCGGTTCAATGGGAACTGCCAGCTACGTCGTGGTCGGTAAGGGCAATGTTCCGTCGTTCAAGTCCAGCCCGCACGGTGCAGGACGTATCTATGCGAGGAACAAAGCGAAGAAGACGTTCACGATTGAAGACCTCGACAGGGCCATGGTCGGTATCGAATACAACCGCTCCGAGGCGTTCCTCGACGAGATCCCTGGCGCATACAAGGACATTGACGTTGTGATGGAAGATGCCAAGGACTTGGTGGAGATTCGACACACCCTGCGTCAGATCGTGAACGTCAAGGGCGACTGATCCGCTCCACGGCACCTGATATTTCAAACACGACCGCACACCCATCTTTGCCGCTCGAACCCCACGAGCGGCCTTCTGTGCGTTCCTAGTGACATATTTCAGGCATTGTCGTACGTTAAGAACATATGGTTAGTCAACCAATCATCGTCCGGCGCAGTCTCTTTGGCCTAGTTGGGTTGATTCTGGTCGGACTTCTGATCGCTGGATTCATCTATGGACTGGCGTACTTCCTCCACACCCAGAATCCACGGGATACGACACCGATTGCAATCCTCCAGCTGATGGGCGTCGTCGTCCTGATCTCCACAGCAGTGACCGCCATCGTCTACAACCTCCACTCGATGACACTCAACGACAGCGGCGTGACGATCAAGAACTGGGGGAGTCTGTTCTTCAGCAGCGAGACACACTGCGATTGGAATGAGATCGAAGACCTCAACGTGCGGCGCGGGGGACCGTTGGCGTTCGTTGGTGGTTACGGCCATCTTCTCATTCAAACTGCAGGCACCGAGACTAACCTTCGTTTCAACTACTGCCCACGTCCTGAGTACTGGCGCGACTACATCGACCAGCGCAGCGAGAGCGCACCTGAACTAGTCCGCAACGTCTAGAGGGCGAGAGCGACTCCCGAACCGATCGCAAGCACCAAGCCGACGACCATAATCTTGATGCCGAGCTGGAGATCCGATGTTTTTGCTGCCTTCTTGTCGGCAAAGCTCGCGTCAGACTCGAACCAACCCTTCTTAGCTGGCTTGTTCAGTGACTCGAAGATGCCGCCAGCGCCAGCAATCGTGACGCAGATACCGACAATCAAGACCACGATCAGGAGCCATTTCATTGTGAAGTCTTACCACGGCACACCGTCAGCAACGCCGGTGCCACGGGTTCTCGCTCAGTTATCTGTTACTAGTTGTTGCGACCAATCACCCTGTCGCGGTCGTGATTAAGCTGGTGGGACCAATCAGCGCACGGGAGTACATCATGCACCGGCTCTTTATCAGTATGGGACTCGATTCAGAGATCGGGATCTACGAGTTGTACGACCGAACGATGGCATCCGTCAGGCGTTGCTTGAGCGACCTTGGCTACTTCATTGGCCCGTCGACTCTTGAGGATCGATCCGAGCAGCTCGGCCGTGGGTTCAGTCAGTACCTCACGTTGGAACCTGAAGGACAGCTGGTTGCGACGGTCATTGAGATGGACCAGATAGTTCTCTTCGAGCTACATATCGATGCACTGGAACGGGAAGTCAACCGTGGGTTGCAGTCGATCGTCAACGATCTGATTGACACCTATGACGACATCCACGCGTCTGTTCGCATCGCTGACGACGTTCGTGACTGATCATCGCGAGCCGAGTTCAGTTTCCAGTCGCTCAGCAACGCTGTCAGGCATGGTCGAGCATGAATCTTCGCCGCGCTCTTCCGCGTGGTCGAGTGCGGAATCGGTAATCCCCACCGTCGCAACAGTGCCCTCCCAACCACCAAGCGCAGCGATCGAGCCAGGGTTGAACCTCGCGGCAATGTCCACCTTCTCAATGGCGAGCTGATCGGCATCGGGGCCGAGGTAGATTCCGCCGTCTGCTGCACGTTCGATGTACGCGGGTCGAGGGAGCACTCCCGATAGTTGGTTGGCGTTGTACTCGCTCATGAACCATGGCGGGGTGTTGAAGTAGTACCAACTCGCAGCACACACCCCATACAGGCCAGGACCGAACTGTGCGTAGTTGAGATACAGCTCCAAGATCCGCTGATCTGACATCGAGTAGCTGAACTCTGTCGCCATAACTGCTTCGAGTCCCTTACTGATAGCGCTACGTCCAGGCCAGAGGAAGATGTTCTTCACCAACTGCTGGGGGATGGTTGATCCACCTACTCCAGCATCGCCGTTCATGTATTCCCTTGCCTTAGAGGTCAAGTCGCTGATCTCAAACCCACCAGCTCGCATACCAAGTCGCTGATCTTCGTGAGCGATCACTGCCGCAATCATGTATCGGCTGACGTGGTCGAGATCGACGTACTGGTAAACGATCGGGCCTTCGTCTTGCAGCATGAACGACGTTCGAGGTGGCGTGAACCATCGGTATGAGAGCGTCACCATCTCCGAAAGCACTAGGGAAGTGAGCATTACGAGTGCAACGTACATCGTCCATCGACGCCAGCGGGGGCGAGGCCTGCGGGTGGCCGGCGGCTGTTCCGGCTCATAGATCTCGTACTCGGGTTCCGGTGTATGTACCCGCTGAGACTCGGGGAGGAGATCGTCGAGGGAGAGACCCCGTGACCTATCGAAAGCGGTGGTGTTGGCGGTATCCATGGGTGGCCTCCCAATTCTCTGGAAAATCGCGCACGGGACAAATAGCCGAATGCGGATTTCGACCCATTTTATGCGAGATTTCGAGAAAGGGGATAGCGAGTTTCGGGGGTGGGGAATGGAGAGAATCGCGAGGTGGGGTTAGCGATTCCAAGAGGGGGTGTAGCCGTCCATCGTCTGATGGGTGAACAAGTAATCGATCTTATCCGCGTACTTGCGAACGTACGGGGTGAGGGTGATATTTGCTGTTAGGGGGATATCTAGTGAACCGTTTGTTTTAACTATCATTACGTTACTTATTTAAACACAAAGTCTAAAGAATTGCAATAGTAAAGTTGAGAACTGTGGATAAGTCTGATCATTTCGCTATTGCATTTATTGGTCTTTTGGCTCATAGTTATTTGCATAGGAGAAACATGAATATATGAATCTAGAAAAGACATCTACACCCGAGTACATCAGCACCAAGTGCTCCTCGCCTCGCGATGAAGTCCTGCATCACCTCTCGCTAGAAGGCTGGGCCAACCAAAGCTCAGTGGGCACCACATCTACCACTGGTTACTTCGCCAGGATCAGTAACAGTGAAGCCGAACTCCAAGAGCTGACAACCAACTTCGAGGAAACCCTGCAGTCTGCCGGCCTCGCTGATCCGTCTGCCTTAATCGGGCACTACCTCCTCGTTGAAACCGACGATGGCTTCGTTCACGTAGGTGACTACAAGTCTGAGGAAGAGGTGATCGCTGACTATCAGAAGCTCGAAGCTGCTTACGAGGACTGGGCGGGGGAGATGGCATGAGTGATATCAAGCTTAGAGCTTGGCTAAAATCCTCCAAGCGCTTCCTGCCGTTAGATGCTGCCTCGAAAACCTATCTGCGCCTGAATGCAAGTGGTGTCTACTGTGCGACCGTCGAGCCGATTGAGTCGAATATGGGCCACGTCGCGATGGATGACCTAGTACTCACGCAGTTCACGGGACTCAGGGATAAGAACGGCGTCGAGATCTATGAAGGAGACATCCTTCGCCATCCGTACATGACAGACGAGGACGACCCTGCTGAGCCTGACGTTGGTTATCTGGGCAGCGAGTCTGTCAAATACGCGATAGGTGAAGTCAAGATAAGCCCGTATCTCGGTCCATACCTCAAACTGCGATCGGGTTCGATCAGACGTGTGACTAGACATCGAGTAGTCGGTGGTGAGGTCATCGGCAACGTGCACGAGCATGGTCATTTAATGGAGGTCACCTCATGACCCCAACCCAAACGCTCCGCGCTGCAATCAGACTCGCCAACACCAACGGCTACGACAACCCTGCACTCTTCGGAACCATGGATCTGATTAACCAGTGGAACATGCCACCTCGTGCAGTACTGGGGATCTTGCTGATGAACCACGACTTCTGTCGAGCGCTTTGGGGTGAGGAGTGGATGGTTCGTACCCAGACTGTCGCCGTGTCTGATGATCCGTTCGGATCTCTGGCGGGGAGTTTGGAGGGGAGCGCCTGACATGCCGAAGTTCTACGTCTACATCACCGATCGGCTTCACGAAGACCAGAATTTCGGCCTCTCCCATGAGCGGGTGTTCACCGAAATCTACGACGCCGAGAGCAAAGCTGATGTCAAAGAGCTGGTGCTGAAGGATTTCGACTACATGCCGAAGGTGCGAGAGAAGATGACGTCGAAAGTACCTGCTGGTGAACGGTTCATCACTAGCATCCATGAACTCAACGACTACTGGTATGACATCTGGTTGACCCCGCACAAGTGCAGGGAGTGCCTCAACGCGTATACGAAGATCGAGAAGGCGAAGTTTCGCATGGGCGGCTCACCTGAGTTCTGCTCTAGCGAGTGCCAGAAGCAGTACAACATCCGCTTCGAGGCGACGACGGTAGATAGCTATAACACTGCGACTGTCTACATGATCATCCACAAGCCGAGCGGGAAGAAGTACATCGGCGTGACCACACGTTGGTTGATGCAGCGCTGGTGGGAGCACATCAAGGCGCAGAGCGGATCGCCATTCCATCAACTCATACAGGCGAGCAGCATCACCGACTTCACGTTCGGGTCTGCTGCACGATCAGGTGACAGGTTGAGTCACGCAGCCTGAGTGGCTGGTGTGGTCATGATGGTCTCGTATTCTATGGGGGTCAATCGGCCGAGCCCGACTTGGCGGCGTCGGCGGTGGTAGGTCCTTTCGATCCAGGTGACGATCGCGATCCTGAGATCGTCACGGGTGCGCCAGGGGCGGCGGTCCAGGACGTTCTTTTGCAGTAGAGAGAAGAAGCTCTCCATGGCGGCATTGTCGCCGGCCGCAGCGACGCGGCCCATCGAGCCGACCATGTGATGGCGGCTCAGAGCACGGACGAATTTTTTTGATTGAAATTGCGATCCTCTGTCGGTGTGGACCACGCAGCCTGCGACGAAATCTCGGCGGGCGACGGCGTTGTCGAGCGCATCGACCGCGAGCCGGGACTTCATCCGATCGCTGATGGAGTAGCCAACGATCCGGTTGGAGAATACGTCTTTGAACGCGCACAGGTAGAGCTTGCCTTCGCTCGTCCAATGCTCTGTGATGTCGCCCAGCCACAGCTGATTCGCAGCATCGGCGGTGAAGTTGCGTTGGACGTGGTCGTCGTGGACCGCAGGCCCCGGGCGCTTGGCTTTTCCGCGTTTCTTGCCGAACACACTCCACCAGCCGTTGTTCGAGCAGATCCGCCACGCTGTGCGCTCGGCCATCACCTGGCCGGCGTCGCGAGCCTCGTAGAACAGGAACCGGTAGCCGAACTCCGGGTCGTCCTTATGGGCCCTGAACAGAGCGTTCGCCCGGTAGGCCTCCGCGAGGTCGGCATCGGTCACCGGGTCAGCCAGCCACCGGTAGTAGGGCTGGCGAGCGATCTCGAGTACCCGGCACGTCACCGTGACGGGAATGCCGTCCTCGGCCAGCTCACGAACGAGCGGGTACATCATTTTCCCGGCAGGTTCGCCTGGGAAAGATAGGCGGCAGCACGGCGCAAGACTTCGTTCTCCTGCTCGAGCAACCGGATTCGCTTGCGCAGTTCCCGGTTCTCGACCACGTCCTCACCGGTAGTTCCTGATTTGATTCCGTCCTCGATATCGGCCACTTTCAGCCAACCCGTCAGGCAGGATTCACTGATCCCGAAGTCGGCGGCGATCTGCTTCAACAGCATTCCGGGCTCGCGACTGCGGGCAACCCGAACAACGTCCTCACGGAACTCTCGGGGATAGGGCTTCGGCATGGTGCACATCCTTCCAGCGGCACCTCTCGGCACCACAGATCAGATGTCACCTATCCGTGCAGCAGACCCAGGCCTTGATGGCAATGTGGCCGGCTACTCCTACGAGCGCAACGTCGCCGTATCCCCCGTAGCCCCTTACCCGTTCAAAACACTGATGCACGAACTCGGACATGTAGTCCTCGGACACACAGCAGCAGACGCTCACGCTGAGTACACCCAACACAGGGGGATCGCTGAGTTCCAAGCTGAGGCAACGGCTTACCTAGTTCTCAACGAGCTAGGAGCTACCGATCAGATGGATGCTTCAGTCAGTCGAGGCTATGTCCAGTCCTGGCTGAGCGGCGAAAAGCCTGACGACAAGGCGATCCGTGCGGTGTTCAGCACGACGGACAAGATCCTGAGGGCGGGCCTTGATAACGTCAGCTGATCTCCCGCAATCTGAAAGATCAGCTGACGTCATCATTTCAATTCGAGCAGTTGGTTGATACTGCACTGTGTCTGAGCTGGATCTCCGTCAGATAGGCGGAAGCCGGGATATTGCGCGCTAATTTGCAGCGCTTGCTGTCGTTGTTCCATGCAGTTCAGTGGTTCGGGTTTGTCGGCTCCAGCAACGAGTGCGGCCAACACTCCAAAGACGCCAGCAATCACGGCGATCGTAATCGGGACGACCACCCTGTCTAGAAGTGAACCCGATTGAGTCGGAAGCGCTGGCGGTACGGGCGGCGTCGGCTGAGTAGGTGCAACAGGTGGCGCGTCGTCGGGGGTCTGACTTGGTGGCGGCGTCGGCGGCGGTATGCGAGTCGGAGTCGGCGCGATACGTGCGTACGCTCCTCCCATCTCCGGGTCTGGGGACACCCCAGGGTGGTTAGTGCTAGTCACGCCACGCCCCCGAATCGCTAGATGTGGAGGGGGCCTCGTTGTAGGAATCTAACCGGTGGCGACGACGCGTTCCTTGTAATTGCAGATTGTGAGACTCATGCTGATATTCCAGGGATTCACGGTACTCTGCGTACTGCCTATCGTATCTTTCTAGAGCCGTCAAGTAATCAATTCTCTCCTGTACTCCGCTATTATGCCTGGCGAGTCCGTGAAGTATAACAACCAACGATAAAGTCACACTTACAAGCCAAAGCGATAAAGCTGCGGGGTTTGAAAAGAGATACGCTTTCAGTTCCAGCGCAACCACCAGGCTCGCGGATAGGACTCCGAGGCCAAGTGTTATCGATATCGCAAGGTATGGGTCTAACCCTAGATGAAATCTCCGTTTGCCGATAATATATCTTTGGGCACTCATCGATATCTCTTCGTTGCCATAGTCTCTTTCCATGGCGATACTGTACCAGTGTTTGTGTGTCGACATGATCGGAACGGGCCAATTAACTTTCGTGACTTATGCCCGCATTTGTCTTAAACTAGTCTCATATGGAAGAACAAACCCCTCAAGAAGAAAAGAACAAGGGTGGACGGCCACTCAAGTTCAAGTCGGTAGAAGAACTGTCTCAGAAGATCGAGGCTTACTTCGGGAACTGCGACTCGCACCTCTCGACCCGATCGATCTTCGTCAAACGCGTTGACGGCACTCAGTACGTCGAACAAGAGCAGTACTTCACTGATCGCGAGCCGTACACGGTGAACGGGCTGGCCTACGCCCTCGAAACGACACGGGATGTACTGAACGACTACGAGGCCGGGATGCACGACCTCAAAGCTGAGGATGTTGACGAGTCTGGCGCGACGTTTTCCTCCACTGTAAAAGGGGCGAAGCGTCGAATCGCGGCTGATGTCGAGCGCCGTCTTATGAAGGGTGAGACCCCTGCTGCGGCGGGGATCTTCTGGTTGAAGAACAACGATGGCTGGCGCGATCAGTCGCAGGTTGATCACACGTCGCTCGGCAAGAAGATCGCAGCACCTACGGTGTACGTGAGTGCGATTAAGCCGCGAGACGCCGACGATGCCGTTGCAACTGAAGCCTAAGCAGCTTGAGGTAATCGAAGCAGCGAACCGTCCAGAGGTGGACACGATTGTTCTACTGGGATCAGTCGGGACAGGCAAGACCGATGTAGCTGCGCACCTTGTGCTCTCGATCTGTCACCAGTTCCCAAAGTCTCGGTGGCCGGTCTTCCGTGTCAACCAATCAACTGCCGTGGAGACGGTTATTCCTTCGTACCTCGATATGGCTGAGCGCATGGGCTTGGAGAAGGGCAAGGACTTCACCTACACACAGAAGCCCTACCGAATCACGTTCAACAACGGGTCGGTGATCCATTTCCGCGAGGCCGACCCAACCAAGGACCGTGGCGGCAAAAAGATCAAGGGCATCAACGCAACTGGCAACCACCTAGATGAGGTGGATGAGTTCGACTACGAGATGTTCCTGCAGGCAACGTCCCGCCGAGGACGCCGAAACGAGAACGGTCAACCGTCACTGTCGATCTTGACGCTCAACCCGAATGACGGATGGGTGAAGGAGAAGATCTACGACCCGTGGAAGGAGGGCACACTCCCATCCGGCACTGTGGTGATCGAGTTTGGCCTCGAAGATTCGTGGCAGTCACGACAAGATATCGCAGCTCTGATGACCAATCCGGAGTACTGGACGCAGCGCTATCTCTACAACAACTGGAACTATGCAGACGAGTCGAACTCTCTGTTCAAATCACGTCAGTGGGCTGAGTCAATGGTCGATGACCTCGATCGAGATGCCACCAGATCGGCCGGCTACGACGTTGCATGGAAGGGTGTGGATCGTTCGGTGCGCGGTCTTCTGTACGGAACGACTGTTGCTGACTTGAAGATCTTCAAGGAGAAGAACGTCCGCGTGGAATTGCCCGACCAGGCGGACATGCTGATTGAAGATGCCAGCGAGAACGAATACGGCATGGACAATACTGCGGTGGACGCCGTGGGTCTGGGCGGCGGAATGGTTGGCGATCTCGTCAAGCTTGGTATGCATCCCTACGAGTTCATGAGCGGCGCTGCCCCAGATCCGCGAGTCTCATTGCCTGGTGACGATATTCCCCTTAACTTCGACAACCTCCGATCTCAGATGATCTACCTGTACGCCCGTGGCATCGATCTCGGAATCATCAAGCACTTCAAGGGTTGTCCGTACCTGAAGGAACTTCAAAAGGAGGCGACGTACCACAACTACGACACGACGAACAAAGTCTTGAAGGTGGAGAGCAAGGAGCAGATCAAGAAGCGGCTCGGGGTTAGCCCGGACCTTTTCGACGCGGTGATCATGGCGCTCTATGTTGCGCTCAGGCCGGTGCAAGCTTTCCCAGCTCAAGACGAAAGCGGCAGAAATCCAAGTGCCCCAATCACTTCGGGCTTGTTCGGCTCATCGTTCTGATTTACATTGAAGGTAGATGGCAAAAGGCACTTCCAAGAAGAATCCACTAGAACTCGGGGACTCTGGCGTTCAGATCTTGAACGGCATCATTACTGGTGACGAGTATCGACCAGAGCTTCGTGGCCGTGCTCTGATGCGAACGATCGAAGAGATGCGTCGTGGTGACGCCACTGTTCATGCGGGTTTGATGGCGGTGAAGATGCCGATCGTTGCCGCTGAGTGGAGCGTTGAATCTGGGGGAGAGGATGAGCAGGACACTGCTGCCGCTGAACTCATCGACTACAACTTCAATCAGGTGCTCAACTGGAAAGCGATCCTTACCGAGGCTCTGACCATGCTCGACTTCGGTTTCTCGGTGTTCGAACTCGTCTTTGACTGGGCGAACGTCAACGGTGTCGATCGTGTGGTGTTGGTGAAGATCGCCTACCGGAAGCAGACGACGATCGAGAAGTGGACGCAAGAGGACGGCACTCCAGGGATCGTGCAACGCAAAGCAGATGGCACTGCGGTTTCAATCCCCGATGACAAGCTCTTAGTCCTCACCCATCAACAAGAGGGCGACAACTGGCAGGGTGTCTCGATCCTGCGTTCGGCGTACCAGAACTGGTACTACAAGAAGACCTTCTACCAAATCGATGCGGTCAAGCATGAGCGTCAGGCGTTAGGCGTCGTGAAGATCAAGTATCCGAAGGGCGCTACGCCAGCGATGCGCGAAGAGGCGAAAGCAGCAGCACAGAACGTGCGAGCAAACGAGCGCGCCTACATCGAGGAGCCGGACGGCTGGGACATCAACTTCATGGACATGATGGCAAACACGACAGCTGATCCGAAGGAATCAATCTCCCACCACGATCGCCAGATCCTGAAGAACATGGCAGTGCAGTACATCGACATTGGTTCAGCTGGATCAAGTGGCTCGTACTCTGCATCGACTGACCAACGCCGGCTACTTGAGCTTCAAGACCAGGCCATCGCTTCACAGATAGCTGCTCGGATCAACGACAAGGTGGTCAAGGCCATCGTCGACATGAACTTCAACGTCACCGACTACCCGAAGTGGAAGGTCGGCCAGATCGGTCAAGAGAACGTCCAGGAACTTACCGAGGCGGTGGCGAAGATGACCAGCTCGAAACTACTTACTCCAACTGATCAAGATGAAGAGCACGTTCGCAAGGTGTTGCGCTTCCCTGACATGCCGGAAGACATCAAAGATCAGCCGCGGGAACAGGTGAAGTCAGAGTCCAAGGTCGAGCCGGAGCAACCTGAAAAGACAGAGATCAAGGATGGCGACGCTGAGCCCAAGAAGCTCGAAGCCTCTGCTGTCCTTGCCCATGCTAACCGTGCTTGTAGCTGCCCGTGAGCAGGTAGCGACACTCGTGAGCCAGGTGACGGAGACGAATCGCAAGCTCATCCGAGAAGCGATCAAACAGTCGATCGCCAGGGGAGAGGATGTCACCGGAACTATCGAACGCATCAAGACCGTCGTGAACAACCCTGTACGAGCCGAGATGATCGCGCAGACGGAGAGTGTGAACGCCTACGGCCGTGGGGGTTACGACTTCGCGGTAGAGACTGGTGCCAAGACGAAGACTCTGGAAGCGCTGGCAGAGGCGTGCAAATTGTGCGGTCCGTCGGATGGTCAGACGGTGGACATCGATAAGCCGTTCGTGCTCACCAACGGACATGAGTTCATGTTTCCTGCGTGCCATGTCCGTGGGCGCTGCGGTGTGTATTACCAGTACTGAGGTGTCACTCAAACAGATGATACCGAAGGGTCGATTTGTGCGATAAGGTCCAAGCTCCATATCTCTCATTGAGGAGTCGAGCCGTGCCCGAACAGACTGACGGTAACTTCGAAGAATCGCGGGGTCAGTCGACTCCGAAAGCTCAGACCTCTACGGGGAAGACGGTGGCAATCACTCTCGGCGTAGTCCTGGTGGTTGGAATGCTCATCTTTGGTGGAGCGTTTCTCTACAACAAGAGTCAAGTAGATGAACTGAAAGATGCAATCGCCAGCTCGGCTCCGTCAGCAACATCTGGTGGCGCTATTCCCAAGGCGTCCACGGGTCCGGTGGAATTCACTTCCGACGCGCTGGATGCAATGAGCCTTCAAGATTTCCGCGTACTAGATTCCTCCATTCGTGTCGGGCGCTACGCGGGTAAGCTCGATGAATGGAGCACTGACTCACTAGCTTTCATGCAAAAACACTTATCGCCAGAACAGGCAAGATTAGTTAATCAGCCACTTCCAGAAGATAAGTCTTCGTATACAGATCAAGACATACTTAATAGCTACTCAATTAATCTTTACGATGCATCTGCTCAAGGAAATTCGGCGCAAGAAATTGAACGTGGACGCAAACTTTTGTCGGTAATTCTAGATCCACAAAACTCAGGGTTTGATAAACTGGCCAATAGGATTGGCAATGGACAAGGTGGAATCATTTCAGTGTATGAAGCTTCATCAATCAACTACCCAAGAATAAAAAATCAGAGCTTCATGGGTGAAATTATAGGCGAGTCTGGTGCCGAAATAATACTCGGACGCGGTGTCGAAGACGGCAAGGCCTTCTTATCTCTTTACGAGCTTCGGAAGACCGACAATGGAAACGATGTTTGGTTATTGAAAACTGCATACGACCCTAGTGATCCGAAAGTGAGGGCAGCAATCGAAGCGCTGCCAGTTCAGTAAGGATCACTATTTCAATCGTTGAAAAATAGTCCGAAATCTAAAATTCCGATCGAGGAGTCAAACTGTGTCCGATAACTCTGACGGTAACCTTAACCAGCGGCAAGAGCACTCCACGTCCGGCGATCGGGCGTCCACAGGGAAAATCGTAGGTCTGACGATCGGAGCAGTCGTCGTGGTTGGCGCACTCATCTTTGGCGGCACGTTGCTTTACGGAAAAAGTCAAGTCGATGAAATCAAAGACGCGATGGCAAGCTCTGATAGTCAGTCAGCTTCAGTCGAAGGTGCCGCCGGATCGGTCAACTCGGTTACTCGTTACGATACTGCCGATCTTGAAGCTATGGATTCCAGTGAGTTTCGAAGTCTCGATGCAAACGTGAGAATCAACCATCTGGCTAGGACACTCGACGGATGGAGAGCGGACACGCTTGCCATCATGCGCAAGTACATGAGCCCTGAACAGGCTGCGCTGGTTGATGCTCAACTGCCATCGAATAAGAGCGACTACTCTGATCAGGACATTCTCAACGCATATGCGATTGACGTGTTTGATGCTTCCGTTCAGGGCGATACGGTCAAGGACAATGAAGAGGGTCGTAAGCTGCTTTCCGTCGTAGTAGATCCGGATCATCCGAATTACGCAACGCTCTCTGCGCAAATCGGTAACGGTAAAGGTGGAATACTCTCTGTCTTCAAGGCGTCTGAAAATAGCTACCCGAGGATCGTGAGCGAGAAGTTCATGGATTTAAATGTTGGGTCGGGTGGGGCGGCAATAATTCGGAACACGGGCGTTCAGGATGGTAAAGAATATTTGTCACTGTTCGAGCTGCTTCGATCGTCGGACGGCGCTCAGTCGTGGATTCTAAAGGCTTCGTACAGGCCAAACGATCCGGCAGTCGCAGAGGCAATCCAGAACATTGGACGCTAATTTGTTTGAATCTGTGTTGACAATTGATGGAGACTGCCTGATATTAACGACATATGGCAACCAAGTATTTTGTAGCAGATAAGATTTCAATCAAGGCAGACGCTAAAGGTAACGCCCCATCGTCCATTGAATTGCTGCGTGCTGGAGATTGGCACACACTGTGGCATGGTGACTTCGGAGATATTGTCAATTCCTGTGGATGAGGGAGTTTCAAGCAACCTCCGATCCAGTGCTTGCGGGCTCGGCCGCCCCGG
>NZ_JAZHFF010000027.1:0-16664 GCF_036541985.1 Rhodococcus sp. IEGM 1306 | reverse complement strand
TCCCACCAACATGATCCGCGCAAGTGCGGCCGAATGCTGTTGATTCCCAGTTGCGTTCAGTTAAGTTGACAGAGCCGCCCACAGTGCCGGAGCACCGCGGGCGTGCGAAGTCCGCGCACTGAAGGAATGCCTTGGCGCCCAATCAGTTCGATTCTGAAAAGGACGAGGTGCGAGCTTTTCGGCGCAACCTATCGCCCAACCGAGGTAGGAAGAAACTGATTTTTTTCCGAGCCGCGATTCGCAACAATGCCGCCCCCTCGGGAGTTAGTGAGATGTCAGGGGGATCGACGCGAATCGTCCGTTCGAATCTATTCAGTTCTGACGCTATGTGATTCGCTCTGTCGCTGTGTCGGCATCGCCGTCGGGGTAGTCAGTTTGTGCTGCCTCGGTGCGGTACGTCGCTCGTGTTTTCGCCCAGATGGCGTACGGTTGCTGCCTTACCTACCGCGGACGTGGGAAAGTGCATCTGAGCGGCCTCATCCGGTGCGGATGACTACTGTGACCTGACCCGGCGACATCTGCGATGCGGACATTGCGTGCCTGCGGTGGGTGCACGGACCGATCATGTTCGTAAGTGACGACGTCACCGTCTTGCAGGGAATGGTAGATACCGCTTCCGGCAATCTCGGTGAAGTGCACGAAGACGCTCGGGCCGCCTTCGTCGGGCAGAATGAACCCGAATCCGTGTTCGAAGTTGAACCACTCGACGAGACCACGCTTCACTTCTCTGGCACGTAAATCGCCCGTACAGGACCCTTCTGTGCCAGAGATTCTCGTATCGACGGTCATCACGGTTCCTCTCCCGGGCCGCGTCGCTGACGACCGCGGCCCATACCAAGCGCGGCGGTAGCGAGTCCTAGAACGCAGACGAGTGCTCCTACAACCACATTCGACCAGATCAGGGAAGTGCTCGTAGCGACGCCCGCCACAAGCCACGGAGAGACAATCAGCCAGATCCCGAGTAGTGGGGCAACGAATGTCATGCCGTGGGTGCGGCCGTACGCGGATCCGAACGCCACTGCCAGCAATCCGATCGCAGCACCACATATCAAGTTCGTGGCGGTCAGATTGGTTTGTGCGGTGAAGCCGATGATCCATGCGGACGCCGCTGCGTAGAGTCCAGTGGGCAACATCAGCCCCTCCACCATCTGAGTGGTTGGTTGTTGGGCCGCTCGGTCGTAGCGCTCCCGCATTGCCATGATGTCGGGGTGAGTGTGCATTGGAGCGCGGATTGATGATGACATGGGAATTCAACTCCTCGACGAAGCGGAAGGCGCTGCCCCTTCCGATCCGTATGTGCGTTTCTGGGGCACAGGCACTTTCGGAACCGATGAGTGCCCTGAGCCATCAGACACGTACCCAGTCCTCCGTTGATCAATGCACTATCGGCGAAAAAATCGAGAAGTATTCGGTGTGCGCTGGAGTCACGGTCGGAAGACGGCACGCACGCATCCGTCCTTTTTCTCCTTGAACAGTTCGTAACCGCGGACGGCATCGGCGAGTGGCATGTCATGGGTGATCAAGACTGATGGGTCGAGGTCTCCTTGCAGTACGTAATCGAACATGCGCGGCATATATCGCTGCCCATGTTGTTGCGCCGAACGCAATGTCAGACTCTTGTTCGTGATCAGACCCATCGGAAACTTGTCGGTGAGGCCGTAAACGCCGAGGACCGACACGACGCCGCCCTTCCTGCACGCGAGAACAGCTTGGCGGAGCGAAGTAGCGCGGTCGGTTTCCAGACGCAACAGTTGTTTGGCCCGGTCGTAAAGTTGTTGAACCCCTGTACCGTGGCCTTCCATACCCACAGCGTCGATGCACGAGTCGGGGCCGCGTCCACCCGTCGCTTCACGTAAGGCCTCCCGCACACTGTCGACACGCGAGTAGTCGATAGTTTCGGCACCAACGACGTTGCGCGCCAGCTGAAGCCGCTCTGGAAACCGGTCGATGACAATTACGCGTTCTGCACCGAGCAGACGCGCACTATGGGCAGCCATCACTCCGACACCGCCGCTACCCCAGACGGCAACGGTGTCACCGGGCGAGATATCACAGAATTCCGCACCCATCAGTCCTGTGGGAACTGCGTCCGAAAGGAACAACGCCTGCTCGTCGGTGATGCCCTCCGGAACTGCAAAACAATTGACATCACCGAACGGTACGCGGATGTATTCGGCATGGGACCCTTGGTATCCGCCGAACGGGTGTGTGTAGCCGTAGATTCCGCCAGTGGGAAAGCCGAAGACCGGTTGCTGTAACTCGGCATTGGGATTGGTGGTATCGCACACCGAATACAAGTCGCGGTCGCAGTACCAGCACGATTTACAGCCGATGAACGAGGGCACGACGACGCGGGCACCGACGCTTGTCTGGGTCACCTCCGAGCCTGTCTCGATTACCTCACCCATGAACTCGTGTCCGAAGACGTCGCCTTCCTTCATTCCCGGCAGGTAGCCATTGATGAAGTGCAGATCGGATCCACAAGTCGTGGTAAGCCGCACTTGGACAATGACGTCGTGGGGATTGGTTATCCGCGGATCGTCCACCGTTTCCACGGCGAGATCGTTGACCCCGTTCCAGCACAGTGCGCGCATGAAGACCTCCTCCGATCAGTGAGCACCTTTGCGGGCACTTGGATTGTTGGAGAGCGTGGGGGCCTCGCCGGTCTGCAACAGCGCGCGGGCTCGATAGAGCACTTTGAACAGCACTGTTTGGGTGAATAGGTCCGGAAACGGCATGTCGGCCTTCAGGGTGACTTCTGTGCCCATATCAACTGGAGCCGAGCGATACCTGACGACCACGGTAGCGTCGTTACTACTGTCCGAGTTCGCGTCATCACCACTGACCGCGACGAACCGTAACTCGCCGTCAGCGGTGTGAAGTCGCGTACGCCACGTGTGTACCTCACCGGCGCCGATTGACAGCGTCCACACGAAGATTTCGTTCTCAGGCGAGCTGACAGTTGCAACATCGCCAAAGACCTGCGACAGCCTCTCGGGATCTCGCCAGAATCTTTCCATGTCGTCACTGCCGACGCTGATGGTCACGGTCTGCGAGCTCATACCTCTGCGCCCATCGTGCCTGAGACCCTTGACCACACGCGCGGCAAGTTGTTTCCTCACGTTGTAGAGAATGCCCATCGCCCCTCCCATAGCGGACTGCGTCCCATTGTTCGGCAGTACCCGATCGTCGGCAATGAAAACGGCATCATCTGCGCTGTCGGCACGCCGTCGTATCCGGACTGAGAGGGGCTATGAGGATGGTTCGTGTCCACTGGACGCCACCCACTTATCGTCGCCAGACGCGAAACATCGCGGCTCTGATGTCCCGGCCACCCGCTCTGCACGTGGCCGGACCGATCAACAGAAAAGATCTCGACCATGTGGACTACGAAATCCTGTAGGAGCGTGAACACATCTAGGAATCGATCATCACACCCGTTCAGCGAACCCGCCCGTGAGACGCCTTCGCCGTACGCCGCCCCTTCTCACAGTGCGTCGTCGTACCGCCGCCATCGTCGCTCATGGGCCCACCAATTCGAGCGTTGCGCGAACAGGCGATTGAGTGGCTCCACAGATCTGAACGCGGCATAGATGTGGAACCCCAACCGTCCGATGCCGGCCGGGTTCCACGGGGTGAGACGTCCCCGTGTTGAGCACACAGCACGGGGACCCATTTTCCGCGCCGGGCTCCTTGTTCGACCCCGCGTCTACACCCTGAAACAGTCCGTTAGGTTTGGCCTGCGGAGTATGTGAACCGTTACCACCGAATCACTTTCAGCGCTGCGCGATCACGCGGAGCGTCGAACGCGACCAGATCTCCGCCCAAGCTTGGCGCACTCGACGCCGTAGGCGGAAGCCCTGACCGGACGCTCCGACGGTCCCCCTCACTCCGGCGGCATGCACCGTCTTTCCACGCGCCACGGAAGTCGAAACCTTCCTCACCGGTGACCGATAGTCCAACTGTGAGCCAGAACCAGCCCCTCCGACTTGACCCCAGCCGACGCGGTCGTCGCCTACGCGTCAATCGGCGGGCGTCACCCGAACAAGTTCACTCCACCATCTAACGCCTGAACACCAGACCTTGACGCCGTCAAGAAATTGTTCACCGTCGTAGTTGTGTGCGTCGGCCCGGTCCCAGTTGGTTTCTTGTTGGGCCACCGCGAGGACGGCGGGCATAAGGCCCTCGACGGGTCGTCGCCGGATCGCCAAATCTGCTGGATTACGCCAAAGGTGGTAGGCGAACGACTTGTCCCGCATAAGCCAGGCCGGCACCGAATCCGAGCAGCAGCGCCATGTCGCCGTGTCGGGCCTCGCCTGCACGGAGAAGTTGTTCCATGGCCATGGGAATCGATGCCGCGCTGGTGTTGCCGCTTTCGACGATGTCTCGGGCCACAGCGATGGTGTCGGGCAGACCCAACGTCCGCACGAGCGCGTCGGTAATGCGACTGTTGGCTTGGTGTGGAACGAACGCATCGAGGTCGCTAGCTGTAATTCCAGCTCTGTCCAGTGCGTCGCGGCAGGCCTTCTCCAAAAATGTTATCGCCCAGCGAAATACGGCCTGGCCATTCATTCGAATATAGGGCCGTTCACTGCGCTCGCCGGAAACCTCGGCCGCAGCAACCTCGGCGAAGTACTCGGTGAAGTCCTTGTCCTGCTTGATTGCAGAGGTCTGACTTCCATCCGAACCCCAAGCGACCGGGCCGATCCCCTCGGACTCGGACGGGCCGACCACCACCGCTCCAGCCCCGTCCGCGAAAATGAAGGCACAGGTTCGGTCGGTCGGATCGAGCAGATCGGAAAGCCGTTCCACTCCGATCACCAGCACATGACCTGCCTGCCCCGCCCGGACGAGGGCTGCGGCATTACCGAGCGCGTAGCAAAAACCTGCACAACCGGCTGAGACGTCGAAAGCTGCAGTGTCGTGCAATCCTAATTCGGTCGCCACGACCGCGCCTGCGGATGGCCCCAGCACCATTTGCGACGATGTCGCCAGTACGACTGCATCGATCTGTTCGGCGGCGATACCGGCGGCGGCGAGAGCGCTGCGAGCGGCGCTGACGCTCATCGTCACGATGGTCTCGTCCGGTTCCGCCCACCCCCGCGCTGCAATTCCCGACCGGGTGCGGATCCATTCGTCGGAAGAGTCGATACGATCGACGATTTCGGAATTGGGGACACTGCGTCGGGGCCGGTAGACGCCCAGCCCCAGGAGGGCTGTGTGAGCAACGGAAGGCGCTGTGGAAATGAGCACGGAATCCTCTCCGGGGGGACCTGACGGTCCACGTCTCCTGCATCTAACATCAACAGAACTGCACACACAAACGCACGCGCCGCCAATACCCTCTTGTCGGGGGCACAAGCTCGCACTCACAGCCCTTACAATGGGCAACTCGACCTTTTGAGTAGGCGCCGGGACGTCAACTTTGAGTTGGTCTCGGAACATCAAGCACCGCTGTATCGTTCGAATTGCCAACCCACGTACCACCGCACGACTGAGGACGGCGCCACGACAGTTCTCGTGGACATTTCCTCCGGCCATTGGCGGCGGATGCACTTCCCTTACCGCATGAACGTAGGCATGCGGCCCGGTATCGCCCACAGTTTTGAGTCCAATTCCTGCGTGATCGTGAATTCGTTCAGTCGAATGACGAGGTCACGATCAGCAGACACACGGGTTACCAACCTGAAGCCTCCATAGCCTCCATCGAAGCAAAGACCCGGGAGCGGGCGCACCCGTGGATCTTATTCCAGCACCGAATCGAATTCGCGAAGTATGTCGTAGAAATCTCGCAACGCACCGAGTTCGAATCTGGACATACCGACGCCGCCTGTTGCGATGAACCGAACATGACTGCGCACACTACGAGCCGGAAAAGAATTGAGATGCTCCCGTTGGACGACCCAGGGAAGAGGACTCTTGCCGTCGATCTCCGCACGAAAGAGAGTGCCTGTGACAAGAGACCGTGGTGTTGACGGTAGCGATGGACGGGGTCGAGGTGCAGTCATTGCGGATTCGCAGCCATAGTATGTCAACGGTTCGATTTGAGCTGGTTCGTCTTGAGTTCACAAAGCATTCTGTGCCCTGCCGGCGCCGAACACCGCTCTGTACCAGAAGCCTACTGTGCGAGTACGTGACGTCCACCACGATCAGTGTCACTGCCGCGATTCCTTGATCGGCGACATCGTGCAAGTAGGCCGCCGCCCATACCCAACTCAAAAAGAAAGTACGTCCACTTCCGGTGCCAGCGAACCCAGCAGGTAAGTACGTGGCCCTCAGCAGGCGGAACCGCCGCTGAGAATACCTCGGAGACTAGGACGGACGGCGGCTGAGCGCATTGATCCTGACTGCACCAAGTGTTCGGCGACGTGTTCCGCGAAGAGTGAATATTCACGATCGAGCCGCGTCCATCCCGTCGGACGCGGAAGGCACATCCCACCGATCACGCTCTCCTGCAACGAAATCTCTGCACACGTGAGATCGATCCCCGAACCGTCAGGCACCGGTTCCACCAGTAAGGTCCACGCGCTCACGAACGTCCTCGTGAACGCAAGAGTCCGGTCCTGAGACCGCGTTCAGTTCGTGGATGAACCGAACGAAAGAGTCGGAATCTACCGACGGGACTATCGACTTGCGACCTGCGGGTATCGACGAATCAACTGATCGTGCACGATCTTCAGCCTATGTCTCACCGTCATGAAACCTCCGCCGGAATCGCCTTCGCGAGCACCATGCGCCTGCACGATCGCTCAGGGAAGTGCCATCAACGAATCTCGGTCGGCAGAATTTCGGCACTCGCAATCTGTAGAGCCTCTCGACCCGCAAACTTCGGCTCACCATCAACGGGCGGTTACGCGCTGGAAGGGGTGCACGAATGCAACCAGGAATCCCGCCCACCGTCGGTCAAACCCCGCCGTTTGAAACCTCTCGCGCCGGCGGTGTGGACCTGCACCGTCAACACCAACAGCCACCGAACGACGACGTGTGCTCGTCAGTCTCGATCGACTCCTCACGCACCACCACCGACCCGCCGAGCGCGTCGAAATGTAGCACTGAGCTCACGGGGTCATGTCGGACCCACACGGCCACGGACAGTGGATGCCCCGGGGGGAAAATGTCTGAAACCAACTAGGTCTGCCCCGGTCTCTCCAGGTCGCGGACATCAGACACAGCCGCCCGAATCCGTGGCCCCGACACCTCCGCCGCTGCGAACGCCGTCTCGCCCGCATGCAGGTCAGTCATCGTATCCATGTCCTGCACCGCACCCTCGCGTACTCAGTAGAGATGAAGCAGACCATCGGCGGCCACGGCCTCGACGGAAATGAGGTTTGCGGTGACGTCAATGCGCCGAATCGGCAACCCGCCGAGAGTCGAGTCCGGTCACTTAGGTGGTGGTCTTTCAATTTCGGCTCAATCCTGCGCCGGCACAGCCTCGTTCAGGCTAGACCCTCGCACGCGTCGCGCGTCCGCGCCGGAAGATCCATTGCTGAACTACCACGCGGTTTCTCGGGTGGCATCGGGTAACACCCCAGTTTCCGAGTGCACAGGGCAGTGGCGTCGTTGCCTGGTCACCGCTTTGGGAGGGTGTCGACTATCTCGGTAGCCACGGACGCGAGTCGGAGGTTCAGGCGCTGAGACTGCTGCACCAGCAGCTCGAACGCGCGATCCTCCCCAATCCCGTGCAGCACCATCAACATTCCTTTCGCCCGTTCGATCACTCCCCGCGTCCGCATCGCGGCCTGCATGCCTTCGACCTCGCTCCTCCACATCTCCGCACGACGCGCATTCCACACCGCACCTTCGACCGCAGCCACGAACACTTGCAACAGCACCTCGTCGATCTCGCTGAACCCACGATCGCCCAACCCGTACAGATTCAGCGCTCCCACCTCGGACTCTCCGGTGAGCAACGGGACAGACAAGTAACTCGCCACGCCCATCCCCGCAACCTTTGCCGCGAATGCGGGCCATCGCTGCTCTGCATCCTCGATCCGCGCCCGCACTACCTTGCCAGTGCGCGCAGCTTCCAGGCACGGGCCTTCGTTCGCCCGGTATTGATGGGCTTCGACATCGAAAGCACGCTCTTCCGTACACGCGATTGTCTCCGGCTGCTTACCAGCGGCCGGCAGGATCGTCACCGCAGCCATGTCCGCGGCTAGCATTGTCGCCACGACCTGCTGGCACACCGATTGCAAAAAAACCGACAGTTGCATAGGCGTCCGCAGTAACGCCCCGAAACGCTCGAGCGCGGTAGCGATGTCGGCGGAATCGTAATCCAGCGACGCTCCGCCAGAGAGCGAAAAAGACCCGACACATGCAACAGAGGGGTCGTTCCGGTTCATCGTGGTCCTGTCTCGCAGGCACCATCCTGCGCGCACTCCAAAGGTGGCGGCGCTGGCTTCACCGTGGCTGCGATTTTACCGCCCACGGATGGATACGACGAAACCTGGTCCCTACTTACACCATTCGAATAGTCAGCCCGCGTCCACCTGGAAATATTTGTCCACGACGATGCCGCGGGTGAGATCTGTGATGAGGCGTTGCGACGAGAATGCTTCGGCGCGCACCGGATCAGCGTCTCCTCACACCGATCCCCACCGCATCACCGGCGCCACGCCGCGACTTGAACATTCCCACTGCGAACCACGGCATCGCCCGGTCGCGAAATCAAGTCATGTGCCGGATCGAGTTCGGCCAATGCCGCGCCCTCGGTCGAGTCTGCATAAAGTCGGTGCTGGATCCTTGCCCCGCTCCGGGGTCCACAGGCGCCCCCTGTATTTCAAGCACATCAGTCCTCGCTTGCTCCCGCTCTCTCGATGTCTTGGCCACCGCAGACGGCCGCCGGATCGTCCTCCGAGTCGTCGATCGGCCGGTCAGTGTGCATATAGCGACCGTGGACTGGCTCACCACGGTACGGGCACGCCGAAGTGCTTGGCGGTCCGGCAGCGTTGCACCCCAGCCTTTTCCAAGATGTCGTCGCAACTGCGATACGGTGGGCCAACGTGCCGATGTCGCGGTCCGCTGGTGGCGTCGACCGAGCCGTTGACGACCTCCACATCGCACTGCCCGCTCTCAGCGAGCTCACCGGGTGGGTAGCTAAGGCGGGGGCATAGTCGCCAAATACACGCAGTATGAAGGGATGTGGGCCCGTCATAGTCGAGAAGGTCCCCGCGGAGAA
The DNA here is from genome assembly GCF_036541985.1 of Rhodococcus sp. IEGM 1306. Lineage (NCBI taxonomy): Bacteria > Bacillati > Actinomycetota > Actinomycetes > Mycobacteriales > Nocardiaceae > Rhodococcus > Rhodococcus sp. IEGM 1306. The sequence goes on along the minus strand of NZ_JAZHFF010000027.1, from coordinate 7,486 downwards.
GGCGCCGCTGGCGCCGTTGACGTCCCATGGTCGGTGCGTAAGTCGAGAGGACTGTCGACCGGGGCGAGCTACATGTGTCGACTTGGATGAGCTCTTCTCCGCTGAAGTCGTGTTCGCAGTGAAAAATTGAACGAAGTCATCCACGTAGTGGTCCCGCCGCGCGGTCCCGACTGGCTACGATCGCGCGAAACGTCGTCGGTATCGACTTCAAACCCGCCACACGAACATCGACCTAGATCCCTGGATATCTGCCAGACTCATTGAAAGCGCTGTCGTGCAACGTGTTCCTTTTGAATCTCATACTCACATCGCTCTCCGAGCGAGGGAGCGGATTGACGGTTCGGTGATGCGCGGGATATGGCGTTGATGCGCTCGTTGGCCGCCCAGTCCACTCACCATGCCTTGACTTTCCATTGCTTCGTTGCGACTTGGATTCGCGTGAGTGCACGCGGGCGAAGTTTGTCCGTGGATGTTGGCAGACAGCGGGTTCCACCGCGCCGCCAACGATACAGTTCGAGGGCCTCGTGCTGGGCCGCATTACGGAAACTGCCAAGCAGAATCGATGGAACCTTCACTGCGCATACCGTGCACCACGCTCCTCACCGGTTGTCAGGGTTTGCCAACACCAACGCCGAATACGCGCCAGCGCTGATGCCTCGTCGCCGAGCGTTCTCTTCGAGCCGTGCGGTTGCGAGTTCGATCGAAAGACCCTCGAGTTCGGCAATCATGCCGACCGCCTGCTCCACTTCGCCGCGGACCGTGACCAACTTCTTCACAGCCACCGCCACGTGCGAGTGACGATCTTGGCGGCTGTCCGTGGACAACGTCAGGGCAGCCAAGTCTGCCATGGACTGCCCGTACGCATTACTGCGCGTGGCACTATCCCACGAATCGCGGGTGAAAACCACGAGTGTGCCGAATGATTTGCGGCCCAATCTCATCGGAAAGCAACGGCACCCACCGAGACCCCGTTCGAGCCCCGAGCGACCGAACTTCTGCCACCGCTCCCCCACGTCTGCGAAATTGTCGACCATCACAACCGCCCCGCTCTCGGCGCTGAGCGCGGCGGGGCCCGCTATAGCGAGAGTGCGGTCGGGAATAAAGTCTGCATTCGCCGACTCCACCAGCACATCGAGATAATCTGGCTCCCCGTTTCGCACGACGAGGACGCACCACACACCGCTCAGATCCTGTCTCGATCGTTCGACTATCGTCTCGAGCACACGAAGAGAATCGAAGTCGGTGGTGAGAAGATGAGTTACCTCGGCAATGCTCAATTGTATTGCGGAAGTGTTCATCCTGTGCTCCCATCTTGAAGTGCTGCTGACAAGTTGCGCGACGTCCCCGGAGGCGGTGTCATCCGTTTTCACTACCATGCGTGAAACGTGTGCGCCGATTCACGATATCTGCAGCGATCTCCCAGATCGGCCTTCCCGAGGAGTACGCGGCGGCTCGAAGCCGGGAAAGCGATTCGTCGATCGAGACACGAAGTTGGATGGCGATCATTCCGACTGCCTGATTCACTTCCGGTCGGTGAAAGGCGTTGACAAGCGTCCCGGTGTCGAAAGCGCCGATCAGAGGAAGTTCGGCCAGGAGCGCCACAGCAATGGCTGCTGCGGTTGCAGTGGCCAATTCGACCTGTTCTTCGTCAAGTGGCAGCGGAGCGAGGCGATACAGTTCGAGCACGCCGAAAACGTCACTTCCACCCTTCAGCGGAAACGCGAACACGGACCCGACCCCGGCTTTGTCTGCCTCACTGGCGAATCCTGGCCAGATGTCACGGTCGTAATCGCTGGATGTGTCGTTGCAGAATGTCGGACGCTGGGTGGTGAATGCGTCAACACACGGACCGTCGCCGCCGGTGAACTGGAGTTCGTCGAGGTGCTGGGCTACCGAGTCGGTCGCATACATCAGCTCACGCGAAGACGCGCTGTTCAGCACCGTGACAGCCGCGCCTTGAACGTCAGTCAGATGCAGACACTGTCGACACAGTTTCGCGGTCGTGGGCAGTTCGACCGCTGCGCGGCGGCCTCTCTCCCTATCGGCTTCGTTGGGAAATTCGGGTGTGTCCTGGCTTCCTCTCGGATCCGTATTCACAGGACGCACCTCCTCAGTTGCCTTCACGGGACAGAAACGGCGCCCGGTCATCCGATCCGGCGTAAAGTCGAGATTACCGAATAGAGGTACTTCTCAGGCGCGCGGCCGAGTCGGCCGCGTCGGTGCCACTTTTGGTTGGTGGACCACTTCCACCGCGCGGATCGGGCACGTACACCATGAACTTCGACAGTTCTCATCCGCGCGCGCGCCCGTCGGGTGCGCTCGAACGCGCGCGCGGTCGCGAGCCTAAACTCATCGATCGTCTCGAACGATCTCTCTCGACACCAGCGGGTTCGCCCGATCGGGTTGTGGAGTTGATGGCTCGATGCACGGTAGCGGCTGTGGATTTGGTTGTCGGTGTTGACCACGCCGGTGTGACAGCGTCCTTGGATAGTGAACCGTTCACCGTTGCCCCAACCGATGAACGTGTAGAGGACTTCGATCGCAAGCAATACCTTGTCAAGCCCCGGGATTAGTGGAGAGTCCGTTATCTGTTTTCCAGTAGTGGAATCTGTGCGAGGTTCGCAGCGTGCATCACCTCGAACTCGGCGGGTGGGACCTGACCCAGCTCGCCATGCAACCTGCGCTCGTTGAACCAGTCGACGTATTCGGCGACCGCGATCTCGACGTCGTTGATGCTGCGCCAGGGGCCTTTGTTACGGATCAGCTCGGCTTTGAACAGACTGTTGTATGCCTCGGCGAGTGCGTTATCGTACGAATCACCCCGTGCCCCAACGGAAGCCACCGCATCTGCTTCGGCTAGGCGGTCGGTGTAGCGAATCGCCCGATATTGCACTCCGCGGTCGCTATGGTGAATCAGACCCGACAAGTCAGCTCCCGCGCGGGTGCGCCGCCAGATCGCCATTTCCAACGCGTCGAGCGCGAGGTCGGTATACAGCGACGTCGCGACTTGCCAGCCGACGACCATCCGGGAGAAGACATCGATCACGAACGCCGCGTAGACCCAGCCGGCGAATGTTCTGCAATAGGTGATGTCGGCGACCCACAGCTGGTTCGGAGCGTCGGCGACGAACCTGCGCTCGACCAGATCTGCAGGACGATCCGTTTCGGCCTTCGGCCGTGTGGTGCGTGGACTCTTGCTCCGCACAACACCTTTCAGTCCTGCTTTCTTCATCAGTCGTTCCACCGTGCACCGGGCAACCGGTGTACCTTGTCGGCGCATCTCGGCATAGACCTTCCGGACGCCGTACACGCTGTAGTTGTCGTCGTGGATGGTGGCGATCTGGTCGCTCAATTCCCGATCACGTGTCGAACGGGCCGATTCCGGGCGGGTCTTGGCGGCGTAATAGGTGCTCGGCGCGATCGCGGCGTCGGTGTCTTTCAACGTATCGCAGATCGGCTGGACCCCGTGTTCACCCTTGTGTCGGTCGATGAATTCGACCTTCACCTGTGTGGGCGGTCCAACTCCGCCGCAAAGAAAGCCGAAGCCTGCCTCAAAATCGTGTTCGCTCGGCGTAGCTCTTTGACTTCACGTTCGAGTTCGGCGAGGCGCGATGAGTCGTCGCTCGTGGTGCCCGGGCGTAGGCCTTCGTCGACCTCGGCGCGTTTGACCCACGTCCGCAGCGCCTCGGGATGGACGCCGAGTTGGTCAGCGACGCGCTTGTAGGCACCGGTCCTGGTTGCAGGATTCTTGCGGGCGTCGACGGCCATCCGAGTCGCGCGCTCGCGCAGTTCGTCGGGGTACTTCCGTGGTGCGACCATGCGGATCATCCTTCCGGGTTTTGGATGTCTCCATCAAACCCGGGGCAGAACAGCCTCATGTCGCTGAGACGTTGGAAGCGCTCCGCACTTCCGGCGGCTCGTTCAGCAGCCGGCACCGCATCGTCGACACTAGAGGAACGACGCGCTCGGTGGCGATAGTCGGCGAACGACTGGTCGACGAGTCCGGCGAGATCATCGGCAGTTCCGGCTTCTACGTCGATGTCACCGAAACTATCGATGACACGGTCACGGAATCGGCGAACCGGGCATTCAACGTCCTCACCTGGCATTCGCAGGAAACACTCGTGAAAGTTCGTGATGTCGCAGAAAAGCTCCTCACGGGGCTGGCAACGGACTTCCACATGCCCGACGCCGTACCAACACACTCCGACCACGCCCTGCTGGGTCTCTGACAACGGCGTTAAGCTCGATGTTTGGCGGCACTTCAGTTGGGTAGCTGAGTGCTGATCATCCTTCTCGAATGCGGCTACCAAGATCCCACCAACGGGGTTGGCTGCATCCGATTAAGTACAGGAGCAAATCTCACGTGACGTCCTTCGCGCGGGCGATCGTTTCCCCGGTCGCCGTTTCACCTTCACTGTCCGTCTCTGCATCACCGGATCAACTGCCGGTGCTGCGATCGCTGGTGCGAACCGTGGCCGCGCACTATGCGCTCTCGTTGGACGCGTTGTCCGATCTCGTACTCGCCGCCGACGAAGCAGCGACCATCCTCATCGGCCACGCCCTCCCCTCCAGCACCCTGACGTGCACGTTCGGCGACGATACCGCCGCTGCGCAGGTGATCCTCTCTGCGGCAACAACGGGTCAGATCACCACGAGCACTTCGTCCTTCGGGTGGCGCGTCCTCGAGACCCTGGCCGACGAAGTGGTCCTCGAGGAGCTCCCGCCTACCGCACCCGAGGAGAAGTGGGCTGTGACAATCACACTGACCAAGGTCTTGCAGGCAGATTCTTGATCCCGCGCGCGGAGGAGGGCAACGAGTAAGCGCCGGCCACCGGACAGTTGGTGTTTCTCGTCGCCGTAACCGACGACGCGTCCGATCACGAGTTGCTTTGTACCGGGATCAACACGAGTCCACTTTTCTTGGCATCCAGCTCACGCTGCGACGGCGGCCTCGAGGGCTGCGAGGGACTGCGTCCGTCGGAGCGCTTTGAGCGATTGTGCAAGCAGTCGGGAGACATGCATTTGCGAGAGACCAACCTTCTCGGCAATTTCCGCTTGGGTCAGTTCACCGAAGAATCGGTAGAGCACGATTGCGCGTTCTCGTTGAGGAAGTGCGAGTAGTGCCGGTCGGAGCGTTTGTTGGTTGTCAATGCCTTCGAGGGCAGAGTCGAAGTCTCCCAAGGTGTCTGCGATCGTCCGTCCGTCGTTGACGGTTGCAGCATCGAGGGACGCAGCGTGATAGGAATCGCCGGCGGCGACGATCTCCGCGATCTCGGCAGGTTCCACTTCGAGTTCTTTTGCCAGTTCCGGCACGGTGGGTTCGCGTCCGAGGGCTTGGGTGAGGGAAGAGCGGGCCTTGTTGAGCGCGAGATAGTTTTCCTGCAACGAGCGCGGAACACGGACGTCCCAACCGCGGTCCCGGAAATGTTTGCGCACTTCACCCACCATCGTCGGAATCGCGAAGGCTAGGAAGTCTTTGCCCTTGGCGAGATCGAAGCGGTTCACCGCACTGACCAGACCGACGCTGGCGGCCTGTACGAGGTCCTCGTGGGCTTGTCCGCGACCGCGGTATCGCAAGGCGATGTTCCGGGTCAGTGGTAGACACGACTCGATGATCTGCGCGCGTAGACGCTCGCGGTGCTCGTCGTCGTTCGGTATTGAAGCCATCTGTTCGAAAAGGGCCGCAAGGTGCGTGTAGTCGGCGTCTCGCGTGTGGGTGCTCATGAGAATGCCAACCCCTTTCCCCTTGTCATCGCCCTGGCAGAGCGCCGAAGGACAGTGGCCCCTCGCTGAGGTGAAGACACCGTCGTGTTGTCGGAACGGCGTACAGATCGTGTTGCCGACATCGTCGTCTCCTTCATTTTCGGGTGTTGATCGGCAGAACGCTCCAGAAAACCATCGCCGCGGCCCGAGCGACCACAGGCCCACAGAGCGGCCCCAGCGCCGGGCAGGTGATGCCGTCGCCGCCGCGGGCGGTGGCCATGGCAGTGGTCATTCGCGCTCCCGAAGTGCAGGTGCTCCAGCATGCATCAAAGTAATTGACTGTCATAAATCTATATCAGCCGATGCAGATAAAAGGCAACAGTTGGAACAGTGATCGACCGACCGCAATACGACTTCCGGGCCCAGACGTGCCCACTTATGCACGAAACCAGCATGCGCGGAATCTTTTCGGCTCCTTTCCCGGCGAGATCGGGTTCGCACGTCAGATGAAATCTGTGGCGGCGGAGATCAGGTTTTAGGTGCGGGAGGGCGGGGGGACGACGCACCAACATGTTAAGGTCGAGAGATATTCGGCTGGGTTAAAGGAGAGTGCTGAGGCATTGAAGGATCCAGCGCACGCCCACCGAGGGGTCTACGGAATTTCCGTGATGTCGGAACTGTCCGGAGTCGGCCCACAGACATTGAGACTCTACGAACGTCGCGGACTGTTGACCCCCGCACGCACCAGTGGCGGGACGCGGCGTTACAGCGCGGCGGACCTCGACAAACTGCGCCGTATTACCGCGTTGATCGGCGACGGAATCAACTTGACCGGAATCGGTGTCATTCTCTCACTTGAAACCGAGAACGCGATCCTGGCTGAACGGATCGCTCAGCTGAGCGAAACGGCCGTGGACACACCACCGGAAGTCACGCCCGAGACTGTTCAGCCCAGTTCGCGGGTGTAACGAATGCTGCCGAATTCCGCGTCTGCAACGACGATGTTTCCGTCAGATTCAAGCTGTTCGACCGCGGAGTCGAATGCGTCGATGAGCCACGGCTTCTTCGCCTCGCCGAGCAGCGTGTCCGTACCGTCGTCGCCGGTTTGAAAGATACGCACCAACCAGGATTCGCTGGCGTCAGGTTCGTCCCATAGTCCTCGCGGAGCGTTCGTGGCCAGGACGTAGCGGTTGTACTCGAGGTCGACGCGAATAGCGTAGTGGCCGTCCACATTCACGACGTTGGCAGGTCGTTGGGACGCCGCGGCCAGTGCAGTCAATGCGTCGTCGTACATCTCGGAAAACTTCTTCGTGAGAGGCATGCCGTCCTACCCGTACTCGACACCGCCATGCACCGGGCACGGCGTACATACGATCAGTTGCCCGGCAACGACCGGAACTGAGATGCATCCTAACCCTGCGCAACTCACCCCATTGGGGGCATCCCACTCGGTGATCAACACCGATCGAGCCGAATGCCCGTATGGGTCCAAACACTGTCCGAAACTGGACACCGATCGCAAGACCAAGCTCGGCGTCGCTGACGCTGGGATACCCGAATGCGATCACATCGCCGGTGTGCCGTCGAAGACCACCTCGCCGGCTACGTCGACAACCTAACCATCCTCGCGGTGAGCGATGGCCTGACCCGGGTGGATCACGTGCTCGATGGCCGTCGAACGATCATGCCCCACAGCACCGCGGGGCGGTTTCAACCGGTCATCGCAACACGAGGTCGGTTTAGTTGGTAGTCAGTAGATCACGCAGGCGCTCGGCTGGGG
>NZ_JAZHFF010000026.1:0-17200 GCF_036541985.1 Rhodococcus sp. IEGM 1306 | reverse complement strand
CCCACGGACTACGAACAGTCACTGACCGCGACCTCGATGGCCGCGTGACCACTGTCCACTTTTCGGGGTGAACCTCATATCCACCTCCAGGTGAATCGTCTGTTTCATCTTCCGAACAGGACCCGACCATCCAGAAGAGTAGAAGCATTCCTAGCACCACTACAACGACCTTGCCCATGGCCTATCCCCCTCTTTAAATGAACGATTCTCACCACGAAGTCGTAGGGCATCGTGAAATCGTTACATCTCGGACAAAGCACGGTGGATGAGCTACTTACCGCCAACTCCAGGGTTCGGCACCACTGGCAGTTCCCTCGCTCGATCACGTGCCGACTGCCGCGCAGCCTTCAGAGTTGGAAAGAAACTGTTGTGCGCGTTGGCATCCAAGTTAAGAGGAACGTCCAGACTGGAGATGAGCTGGTGCTCCAACACCCAAGGCTCGGGGTTCAGAACCCACGAGACCAACGCGTTCTCAGCCATCCACTCGGACAGCACCTTCTCGCCTGCAACGAACGTCAGCCGTTTGCCTGAACCAACCAGACGTAGCTCGATCCCCAGACGATCGGACAACAAGCACCCAAGAGTCAGCCGCAACGTCGAACCGGCGGCATTGCCTGTGTAGTGAGTCTTGATGCGTGTACGAATGCTCTGTTTGCTGGGCGCTTTCCCGTTAGAGGGAGGTGCTGATGGACTGATCCCCGTGTATAGCAAGGTCAGCCCGTCCTTCTTCGCACACCCTGACGTGTTGATGTCGGCGGGCAACTCACGGAACCACCAGCCGTAAACACCAGGAGTGGCCGGCACGGGGCACGGACTCGTTAGAACCTGAGCACGAGTGTGCGGAGATGCTGCCAGGTAAGAGGCGCTTTCATCCACGGTGGCGTCAGTGGTGGGGATCAGGTTCATAGCGAGGATGTTCGCATAGTGGTCTGACAGTGAAGGACGGTCGGTCGGATCTGCTTAAATCAGCGGATGTCAAAATCAGAGCTCTTACGCTGGTCTCTCAGAACGCTCGCAATCATAACTGTCGCCGGTCTGTCGGGTTTCACCGTCGACCGGATCATCAACGCCACCTGGAATACTGATTCTTGGGATTTCAACCAGTGGGGAAACGTAGGTACCTGGGTCGCAGGGATTGGTACTTTTGCAGCCGTGGTAGTAGCAGTATTGCAGACCCAGCGCGCCAACCTCCAGGCCCGCGCGGCCGAGAAGCGCGCCGACGATATGCAAGATGCTTTAGAGAAATCTCGGATAAGAGTGGAAGAAATTGACGCAGTCAGTGAGATATGCCGTGCCGCTGACCTGTTCATAAACTCAGTCAGACGCTATTACGATGTAACTGGTGCTTTGAGCATGGCACCAGAGAACCATGATACTTTGCTAACGGTCATCTCTGTTCAAGCCGATATGGCCGACCGAGTAAGTGAAGCATTCCGGACAATCAATCTGGCCGCGATCAGCCTCGAAACTGAACTTCTCATTGAGGAGTACCTCGCAATGACGAGCGCGCTCCAGGCAATCAAGGATGACGTAGCCCTTCTCCCACCATCAGATGCAAGCTCTCTACAGATCAAAGACCTAATCAATGAGTCGTCCGCGACAATTAGCATGGCCAAAGATAATTTCTTTCATGCTGCACGGAAAACTCATGCGACCACAAATATCTATCCAATCTTGGCTCGAATGCAGAAAGAGGCCGACGATCTCCGAGAAAAACATGAGCGCGCTGATGCGATGGCGAAGCCAACCAATCCCACAACTCCCCCGCGCCCCGAATCAGCAGCAAGTGAAGAGTCCGTAGGCGGACCTGCTTAGATCTACCAATGACCGCGAAAGCCGTTGAACCGGCCACTGACCCCGAGACCACAGAGGTCGAGGAAACCCCAAAGGTCGAGCCTGCCACACCCGAAGTTGACGCTCCCGTTCAAAAGCCCCGCCTGCTCGACTGCAAGCTGCACGTCCCGTGGATCGATCTACAAATCCCCTACTGGTGCATCTGGCTTGCGGCGCTTCTCCTTGGAGTATTGCTCGGTTGGTCGTTCTCTGACGGATGGGGCGCAACCCAGTGGGGACCACTGGCTGCGTGGTTTGGCGGAATTTTAACCGCAATTGCCGTAAGTGTGTCGCTTTGGCAGGCTTCCACTGCGAAGCAGAAGTCGATCAAAGACGAGGCTGATGCTGCCAACCGACTCATAGACGAGCGGCAGCGACAGCAAGAAGAGACCGCTGCGACAGAGAAACGTCATCAAGCCGAGCTGGAAAGGGCAGACAACCGACTCATCGCACAGTTCGATGAACAACGGCGCATGGAACAAATCGGCGCCGTTAAATCTCTATGTAACTCGATGAATGAAATCTTTAATTCGACATGGTCTGAGATGTCGCGTTCTCGCGCTTATGCAGATGTCGAAAGAACACCACAATTGATCGAGCGGTCACGGATCGAACGACAGTCGTGGGTACGCACGATCAATAACTCGTCTCAAGATGCCGCCCTATCTCTCATTGGCCTATACGATCAACAGCTCATATCCACAGCTGACCAGGCTCTCCACTCAGTTGAAACGCTACGACGCGAAATCACAGGTCCATCTGACGAACGGATCGACTGGAATGCGGTGCTCCCTATACTGGAATCGATAACGGGACACCAAAAGGTAATCAGGAGCCTTGCGACAGTGAAGCTACAACCTGCCTACCATTCTTACATAATCACCAAGGCACATAAACAAGCGGAAGCTGCAGATAGTCAGGCTAGCTCGCAGGACAAATAAGCCAATCCCACAACTCGCCCGCATCCCGAATTGCCACCCGCTGACCATCCGGCGTTGCGATCGCATACTCCTCAGCTTTGCGTCCCCAATCAGGACCATCGTAAATCCACCAGTTAATGTAGCCGTATTCATCGTTTAGCTCGTCGGCAAGGATCGCAAGCAGGTTGTCGTTGAGTGGTGTCACGTAAGCAAAGCCGTTGTTGTTCGCACTGGTACCGATCGGGTATGACAGTTGGTCGATGGCAGCGCCGATCCGATCGTCGTCGGATCGCTGACGTTGGATTGCATCGAGTATTGCGATGAAGGTAGATCGTGTGATCATTTGCCAACCTCCCGCGTGCCATTATCTTTTCTTTCGGTCACTTCATGTCACCTCCTTTGTTCATTAACCCTGACTCCCTACTACTTGAGGGGAGAGACATCGCAGGTGCAAAAGGTGGACGAATAAGTAAACGAGGAAAGAAGGAGGTGAAGGATGAGCAAATTTAGGATCGGCGATCAGATCGTAGGAAACAAACGGGCGAACTCATACGGGATAACTAAAGAAGGATGAAGGGGCGTTGTTACTAGCGTCACAGATCGCAGGTTTTCAGCTCAGGCGCTGGACGGTGGGACTGACTTCTCGTCCCTCGAACACGACGACTTTGACCTAATAACTAACGGAGAACTACCAATGAAACGACGAACATTCAAACTAACCAAAGAACTACCCGAACTCACCAAAGGCGCACTCGTACAAGAGAAGTGTGACGACGGAGACCAGGACTACACAGTCCTCGACCAGAGCTTCATCAAGTACGAAGACGAGCATGGACGCAAGACCGTCACCTACCCCCGCGAAGCGGTAGAAGACGAGCCGAACTACTTCGTCGAGGTGTTCGCCGTAGAACCTGCCTACGTGACGCAAGATGAGCTGGATCAGTTCGAGGCATTCAAGATCAGCGCGAAGAAGCCGGCCAAACGCACTGCCAAGGCCCCTATGAAGAAGCCTGCAGGACGACCACGAAAGACCCCTGTCACGCGGGCTAAGAAGGCAACCAAGGTCGCGTAATGGGAGTCCCGACTCGTATCAACAATCGCGAGTTCGTGATCACCTTCATCAACAGCGAGAGCGCAGAGGACGTGGCGAAGGCCATGAACCTGACGAAGCAACAGGTCTCGATGAAGGCGGTGTACCTGCGCAAACTAGGCGTGCGTCTGCCGAAGTTCACGTACCGAGGGATAGACCGTCGGCTCGAAATCGCCCAGCTCAACTCGCTCATCGAGAAGCACAAGAAGGCGAACAAGTGACCCAGGAACTTCAACTCGGTTTACAGATCGAGAGTGAATCTCAGCCCAACCGTCAGCCGAAACGCACCAAGTCGGGAGACCTCCGTGCTACTGACCTCAAGGCGATCCAGTGGTACACGATCAACAACGGATACAAGCCCGCAGCGACCAGCGCGGTCCCGCACATCCACTTCACCACACAGTCCGGAGAAGACGTGACAGTCCATCTTGGAGACATCCTCGATCAGTACGACGAGTTCAAGCGCACCACTCACGGGAAGCGCAAGGCCGCAGCGTGACGGGACACTTCATCCATCATCCGCAGTGCAGATCAACTATCAGAAAACAACCAAGAGACACCGAAGGAGGTGATATGACAGCAACGAGATTTCAACCAGGACAGAAGGTTCGGCTTAAGAAAGGCGTTTGGTTTATCGAAAGAGCGATCGCAAGGCCGAACGCCGACCAAGAATGGCTCGTCACGAGCGTCGCGATGTCATTCGATCAGCTAGGCAACCTCGCGAAACAGACTGTCACGGTCAAACGTGATGGGTGTGCTGAAGAATTTGATTCCTCGCAGCTCGTCCTAGCTGAGAAAGGTCTCGACAACCTCGAAGTTGGCGACATCATTGTGGATACAGACGGCGACGAGGCCAAGGTTCTAGCGGTGCTTGGGGATGTCTTTTTGAGAAGCGGTTGGTCCGACTTCGATGGCACAGCCGACTGGTTGACCGTTTCCGAAGCGAAGAGTGCCGGCTGGACAGTCAAACAAGACACCCCAACTGAAGAGATCACTGAACTCTCCATAGCCGAACTAGAGAAGAAGCTCGACCTCATAGCTGGCACGTTGCGCGTGAAGCAAGACTAGGCCGAGACGTTCACGAGCCAGGCGAGGATCGTCCAGATGATGCCAAGCACCCCACCGGCCGCCACCAGTCCACAGATCGCCGCCAAGGTAGTCCACCCTCGGTAGAACATGGCCCACATTCCGACCGCGAAGAACATTGCCGTGAACAAAACAGTCCATACAAAGTCACCAAAGCTCATCGGAAGACCGTACACACCAATCACCAGCAACCACCAAGAGGAGGCATATGCCAAGAGTCATCGCCTATGTGCGAGTCAGTACCAACAAGCAAGACGTAGAGAACCAACTCAGCGGCATACGCATCTTTGCCGATCGCGAACGTATCGAGATCACTGAGACTGTCGGCGAGACGATCAGTGGCTACAAGAGCACCCTCACCGAACGAAAGCTAAGCGAAGTACTCGAAGGGCTTGAACGCGGCGACATACTCGTCGTGAGCGAGAGCAGTCGTATCTCGCGTCGGCTATTGGACGTACAGAACACGATCCATGACCTACTCGATCGTGGCATCGGTGTCGTCGCGGTCAAGGAGAACATCGTCTTCAAGGACGACATCAACTCCAAGGTGCTCGCGTTCGCGTTCGGACTGTCCGCTGAGATCGAGCGCAATCTCATCTCGGCACGAACACGGGAAGCGTTGGCACGCAAGAAAGCCGAAGGCATGATCCTTGGCCGGCCAGTTGGTTCGGGCAAGGTCGAAAACCTCAAGCTCTACGGCAAAGACGAGCAGATCCTCGAACTTCAGCTCAAGCGAGTCTCCAAGTCCGCAATCGCCCGCATGTTTGACGTGAACCGAGAAACATTGAATCGCTACATCAAACGTCAAAATTTGGACCGAGAATTGCTATGGAGACGCCACAACAAAACCACCAATTAGTAGATATATGCAAGATCTGCTGGACGTGGTTGCGACATCAAATCGCAGCGAAAGTCAATGGGAAACTTGTCCACAGGTAGCAGCACATTGAAATAGAAAATCGTCAAGTGAACAACTTTTCTCTTGACAAACCGCTGGCATTGCTGGCCGTCGAGCGTAACTAACCATCCAAGCGAAATCGCGATGTTAGTTGCTAAACACCCGCTCGTCGTCCAGCTGTGTCAGCGAGTACACAACTTAATAAGGAGAACCAATTTTATGTCCAACCGTTATTCATCATCAAGCAGTTCATCAAGCAGCGGAGGCATCGGCTTCGTCGGTCTGCTCACCATCGTCTTCATCACCCTCAAGCTACTGAACGTGATCAATTGGTCCTGGTGGTGGGTGGTTTCACCGATCTGGATCACAGCGTCGCTCGTCATAATCACGGTCGTACTTGGGTTCATCGGATACTGGATCTATAGGGCGCTCAGGAGGAACAAGTAGATGGAACGCTTCCCCTCCCCCGAAGAACCCGAACGCTACAAGATCAACACCGCCCAAGAGGAAGCACTACGCAAGCTCTGCCATCGCTACGGGGTCGAGTACCGAGCTGACGACTACTACGTCTACCCACCGGATGCAGCAATGTGTCCAGGGTATGCCGAGGGTTGGGTTGGCGGCTACGTAGATGGTGAGTCGCGGCTGTACGTCGGGGTGTCACCAGATGGGCGGGTCAACTCATGAACGCTCAGGCAAAAACTGCAATCGACAAACTGAAGATCATCGGCGAGATAACTCAGAACCAGGAGCTCAAACAGACGATAAAGGTCATGGTCGAGCTGGTCGGAGCACAAAGTGCTGGTGGCGAAGAGCTTGGATTTTCTTCTCGGAGTACCGAATCATGACCTCCACCAAAGACACTCATACAGCCAAGATCCTCAAACTGCTCAAGGCCAAGGGCAAGGTCAGCAACCTTGAACTCCGCAAAGTTGCGTGGCGCTACCCAGCTCGCGTCCTCGATCTGAAGCACGAAGGTCACCTGATCCGCAGTGTCCACGACAAAGGACCGCTGTGGTTCTACATCTATGACGGGCACCAGGATGACGGAGTGGTGGCATGACCGACTACCTCGAGTTCACCACCATAAACACCCCTTCAATCGAGCGTCGGAAGCTGGACGTTGGCGACATTTTCATCAACCAGGTACGGCACACCAAGTGCGGGTGGATCATCCGTAGCAAGAACCGACACGACTGGGTTACCTGCAAGTGCGGCGAACTCAGCCTGGATGGCGGCAGCTGGTACCAGGCAATGAACGGGGACATCACGAATGCAGAGAACCACGCCGTGATGTACAACGAGCTTCACGGGGCAGCAGCATGAATCTCCCCTACTTGATCCCCGCACTCAAGCTAGCCGGCCGATGGATCGCGATGTTCCTGGTAATCGCCGTGATCATCGTTGGAACCCTGTACCTGTCGCTGTTCATCGTTCCAGTGCTGATCTGGCACACTTAGGGACTGGTCGGATTGGTACTGTTCCGGCATGGCAGACAGTGCAGTAGACACGGGCAAGTTGAAGATCTTCATCAGTTGGTCAGGAAAGTTGTCCGAAGAGGTCGCCAAGGTCTGGCATAGCCTCTTAACTGAGATGTTCGACAACGTCAGTCCGTTCATGTCTGAGAAGGACATTGAAGCAGGAACGCGTGGCCTCCCTACGATCGCCAACGAGCTGCACGGCTCAAAGTTTGGCATCGTCGTCGTAACTCAGGAGAACCTTCACTCACAGTGGTTGAACTATGAGACTGGTGCATTATCGAAGGACATCAACGACCCCGATCTTCGAGTAGCACCAACATTAGTCGACTTCAAGAGCAAGGCTGACGCCACCGGCCCGATCAGCCAGTTTCAAGCAACTCTGCTGAACCATGATGGTGTCAAGACCATCCTTGAACAGGTGGGGCAAGTGGTCGATGTCGATCCTGCGACTGTAGACAAGCGATTTGAACGCGCATGGCTCGCCGAATTCGAAGAATTGTTCGAGGTAGCGAAATCTCCCTATGCATCGTCCGGCAACAAAGCTCGTCGCCATGCCCCTGACAAGCTTGATGAAGTCCTGACTACCGTCAGGGAGATCCAACGCCAAGGCGCCAATGCAATAGAGGACGCGAAGAGACTCGAACGCGCCGCCGTCATCAAGAATGCAGTTCTCCAACTGGTTAATGCCAAGGATTTCCCGGCAAGAAGAATACTCGGCTTGAACAGTGAGGACGAAGGCATCACATTTGTGATCGACGACGACACAGATTTCGACGATAATAGTCTGCGAGATTTTCTCGAAATTATCGACGCAATCGACGGAAAACATCCGTCTGCATACATAAGTGAAACTGAATACGATCAAATGACCATGAACTGATTGATCCATAAGGAGGTGATATGAATGAAAAGCTAAACCAACCCAACCCTAAACATTGGTCAGATGAACAACTCATCGACCACGAAATAGCGAGCGCCACATCAGAAGAACGCTCAATTGGAGACGCTGGCGCACGCGTGATCGCCTCGCAGTGGCATGGCGGTCAGGCGAGCGCCCTCTACAGTCTCACCAGTACTGGAGCGATCGATCTCCCCCAGGTAGTCGCTGAGATCAACGAGTCTTGGGCCAACGCCGACACCGACTACAACCGCGAACACCTCGAAGCCCTTGGCGCGTACGTCATGGCTCGTGAGTCACATGATCCCGTCGAAGGATGGTCGAAGCAGTGGCTCACTCCCCCAGATGAGCCAACTGAACAAAACGACTACTGCCCCGCCTGTCGCGCTCACATATCCGCACCTCACTCCGTGGGTTGCCCACTCGGTGAAGAAGATCCCGAGCTACTTGAACGGGTTGACCAGGCTGTCACAGCTAAGGGAATCGCAGTCGCCCACTGGCTTGAGTACGTCGGCTTCAGGAACAGCGAAGAGCTAGAAGCGGCGATCAACATGTTCGAGGACCACTACCTGGGTCACTTCGAGAGCATCGAGGCGTACGCAGCCAACTACTTGATCGAGAGCGGACTCGAAGCTCAGCTGGATCAATTGAGGCAGTACCTACCCGAAGACATGAGACAGCACGCCAAGTGGGATGAGGCAGGTATCGCGCACGACTTCGCCTTGAACACCATCCACTCCGTTGAAGACGATGACGGCCATCTGTACCTGTTCACCAAGTAGCGAGTTATCCACAACCGCAACGCATTTCGTGACATTTCACTATTGCAAAAGAAGACGGTTTGGCTCATAGTTATTCGCAGAGGGGAACACCAAAGCAATGAATACAGAACGTGAAATCGTGAACATCAATCTCGAGTACGAGCACGCCGATGACACACCGTTTCTACGGTTGATCGGCCAGTACAAGACGAAGCGCCGAGCACGTGAGGCTCGCAAAGACAAGGAGGGAATATCGTCCCGCTCACAGTCTTTCATCTCACGAAAGCGTTCACTGCGATAGTGAGACCCAGAAGGTAGCAAGGTTGCCCGCAAAACTCCGTCTCGAACGGTAAGGCCGTGTCTGATCAGGACGGCAACCAAGCACCACACTTAGCCGCACAGCGAGGGCGGCGGAGATGCACCTTTACAGAACAGTTCATGCAGTTAAATGGGCGCATCAAAAAAGAATTAGAGCATTGAATTGCGATTTTTTACAACTACCTGGTGCGTTCTGATGTGCATACAAGTGGCGGAATAGGTAGACGCATATCCAAGGCCCGTAAGCTTATGGGGAGAGAAGCGTAAACCGCAGTCTTACGGCGTTGACTCATGCAGGGTGACTATACGAGTAGGTACGGACAACTGTCTCTAAGGTTTCGACCGACCAGGCAGCCGTCTCGTCAAATCAGTAATCCGTCTAGAACGGTACCTGCCTTGTATGCACAACATGGACTATGTAAGGCGTACGATGCTGGTAGTAAATCTTATTCTATGAAAAGGATTAAGGAGTATCTTTATTCCAAAATACGACTTCAAAATAGAATAAGGGCATTTGGGGGCAGCGTATAGGCGTGTGTACAGGAAGCCGTGAGGTGAGGTTATACATGTTAAGAAACCACTGTGCAAATATCAAATAGGTGAAAATCCTTACGCTCCACCAATTGCCTTGCTACCAGCACCATACGCCTTACATAGACCAACTGCTAGTAGTAAGAAGACCCATACTAGTCCGAGGTCGCCAGCATCCGTAGGCGTTAGTCTGGCTTACTACTAGCAGCCATTTAACCGCATGAACCACTTCCACTTCCCGGCATATTCATCGTGTGCTGGGAAGTGGGCGCATGAACCCACAGCTCGTGCGCTCCACTGGTCAGGGGTTAGGTGAGAGGGTCGCGCCGATCAATAAGGCGCAAGTGAAGCTTTCGAGTAACTCTCCTTTCAAGCCCAGCTCACCCCCTGACCCCAAGTCGCTGATCTCTGCACCTGGATCAGCACTTCGTACCTGTCACGAGTTCCCACATCTGTACCGCTTCAAAGTTTGCCCTCCAGCTTCTCTGAAGTACCACCAGTGGAACGTAATCCGCACACATTCGGCTAGTACGTGGACTTATGACGGGTATCTAGTTGCTCCATCGAGGTTCTGTTGAAGCCCACCCTCAACAGGACACTTGATTACTCGATGGCGCAACCAGATCGACTGTCACACAACTAAATAACGACTAAACAAGGAATCATCCATGGCACACAACGGACCTGAATCACTGCCAAACCAACCGTGCATCGACCATCTAGCCGACACGGTGGATCTACGCGCAGACATCGCCAAGCTCGCACTCATTCTCGCGTTCGAGGACACATTTAACGAGGTAGACGAGCGACTGATTACACGGGAAGAAGCTCTAGTCCGCATGGAGGCATTGGCCCCTCACATCTTGCATGGTGCTTACCGGGGAGGTGCCGCATGAACGGACAACCAATCAAGCCAATTGCATTGCGACTGACAGATCATTCGATGGCCGAGCGCGTACAAGACCTATCTGTTCAGCACGGATTGTCCCTCAATATGACGGTGAACATGCTGCTTGGTTACGCATTCAACAAGGTCGATGAGGAGGGCAAGGAGTTCACTCCAGTAGTGGGGTTCGAGTCCAAAGATGGGGCAACATCATGAGCGAGCACTTCCCTACCACCAGTCCCGATGAACCAACTGGACCATCCCGCCTAGAAACCGAGATCGCTGCCAAGTTCGCAGGTATCCCGAACGCTCAACTCATCCGCAAGATGGAGCACGCCCAAGACTTCGGCTACGACGATGAAGAGTTCGAACTTAACCGACGACTGAAGCTTGGTGGCCTCGCATGGCGATGGAGCGGGGACTTCTACCGGCCAACGGTTGAGGTGTACAAGCCGGAGGTTGGTGATGGCGAATAGACGCAAAGACCGCCTAGTTCCAGCAGGCTTCATGCGCTACGAAGGAGAGTACGACAAGGCCTTCTACACCATCATCACCTTCAACGGGGTGCGGTATGAACACATCTGGCCGAACGGCGGCACGTTCAACGTGGGAAGCAAAAGACTATGCCGCACAGATATTTTCGCAATAAGGAAGGAAGTGATATGAGTGAACTACACACAGCAGAAACAGCAGCAGAACAACTAGGCATCCCCCGCGAAGCCTTTTACGAGGATCAGTCACCTGACGCCCTGATCGAGTTGAGAGCGAACCTTCTACTTGAAGCGCAGCGCAACATTGATGCAGCGTACGAGATCACAAACGTACTCGTAGCCTTCGAGATCGAGCCGAAATCACGTAAGAAACGCGTACGGGTGGTCGAGTAATGACGCTAGCCAAGCTGCAGCCACAACCGCACTTGTTGACTCTGAACGGGATGATCCAGCATGGATACGTTGAACCTCGCGTTCTTGCAGCGATCGTTCAGAGGATCGTTGACCTGTCTGGTGACGAACACCTGAAAGCACTCGTCGAGAAGGACATGTCATGAGCGTGTCGAGCGAAAAGGGCAAGTCTCTCGAAGAACACATTGCCAAGACTCTCCGTAAGAAGCTAGGCGCAAGAGTCCAGCGGGACAAGCGAAGTGGTGCAGGCTCGCATCAGAAGATGGACCTGACCGACTGGCATATGGACACGCCGTTCGACATCGAAGCGAAGAACCACAAGACCATCGCGATCAAAAAGTGGATGCGGCAGACGAAGGCTGGCACTAGTCCTGGCCGAATCCCCACACTCGTCTTCGATGCAGATGATGACGTACTCGCCTGTATCCCGTTCGATGACTTGGTTAATCTTGCAGTTCAGATCCGAGACCTCACTGCCGAGATCGATGATCTGAGATCTCCGATCCCCGCAAGTCGACTCACCTACCTTGGTGACCAGAACGACCACGGTAGTAAAGAACTCGTGGTGGTGCCGAACCCGTCAAACGCCTTGTCCGAACTGACAAAGCGCATCGCTATATCCGGTGTAGCCACTTGCCGCAATGGTCACATCGTCTCGCCTGGCTCTAACCGTTGTCTCGACAAGCACTGTGCCTTCAGTTCGACCTACAAGAAGCCCAAGGTCAAGAAGTAGCGCCCGATCGCGGGGCCACCTCCGTAGTCAGCCGACTGCAGAAGCACCCCACGATCGGAGCAGGTCATGAAGAAGATCCGTTGCATAGTGATCCCGGCAGACCTCGAAGTAGAGGTCGATACATTGGAGTTTTTCGAAGGCGATTTATCAGCCATGCAGGGACTCGTAGGAGGTCTCGTCCAGGCCGTCGATCTTGAACAGCAGAAGGCAACTCTGTGGTTCAACGAGAGCGGCAAGATTGAGCACCTCCCGAAGAACCAGCGTGCCACGATGGAGTTGTGGTCGAGCGATAGTCGTTGGCGTTTCCAGGACTTCGTCGCAGGCAATGCGTTCATCACCGGTTTGTCCGATGAAGACGGAGAGACCACCTCAGTGCCACAGGAGCTTGTAGATCTGATGCTCAGCACTGCGAAGTACCGAGCGGAAGTCACCACACTTAACGACGAAGACTCATGGAGCGGAAACAACTTGGTTTTCGACAACTACTGGGATGCTTCGCACAGCGTTCTGGAGCTGGCTTCACGGTGGCAACTCGTCAAAGAGGTGCGCATCGTCGCCGCTTAAGATCGTGGGATCAGCCCGTCGATATCGACGGGCTTTTCTCATTCGTAAACGTAATTTAGTACAGCAAATTCACGGTGCAGCTGCATCGCAAGTTGATCGCGTACATAGGCCGCCTCATGCGCTGATCCGTAGTTTCCACAACGAATAAGGGTGCCAGAGCAGGTTATATAAGCCTGCCATTTACCATTCGGGAGCTCCCGCACCCCTTTGAGTCCAGACTTTGAATTTCTGTAAATAGATTTGTTGGTTGCATTATTTGCTTTTGTTACCGCCCTAAGGTTCTCGCGTCGATTATCAAGAGGGTTTCGGTTTTCATGGTCCGGAAGAAGCGGATGATAGTCCCCTACCATCCTTTGTAGCACTAGCTGATGAAGAAACATGCTATCTCTATTCCTCACATACCCATCTGGAGTCGAACTCCATGCAATCCTCGAAGCCGGCTCGAAGTCTTCGATAGATACCATGGCATGTTGCCCACCAGCTAGAACGATAATCCTATGGTCATCGGGCTGCTTCACTTTCGGTCGACCAGCGAGGATTGTGGCAGTCTGAAGCAGCCCCTTACACTTCCGAGAGCACGTCTGTCGGCTGGCCGCATGACTCGGCGGAAGCATCTTCTCGTGTCCACAAACCCTACATTTAGTTGCAACTGGCATAGAAACCTCCTTCCCGAAATGGAGGCCACGCTTTATAATGAAGACACGGCCCCGAACTACTACTTTGGGGTTTTATTGTTATCTTTCCATTATGGCAGGTATATCAGAAATTGAAAGCTCCTCGCTTCACCGAGACGAATCTCAAGGTGAAACGAGGAGCGTATTTAGTTGTGTAGATGAGACAGGGAGTCAGTCCACGTTCGGGCGATACCCCTTACGTCGACCACGAAGCTGATCGAATGTCGTCAACTTCTCCGCAGGAACCAACTTCGCGAACTCGACAGCAGTGGCGAACACGTCCTGCGAAGTCCCATTTGCAAACCGAAGTTCGAGACTCACGAGGTTTCCCACTGTCTTGAGCGCCTTCAGCTCTTCCTGCGACGCGTCGAACTGACGAGCCTCTTCGTGCTCGGGATGTCGAACGACGACGTTGACCACCTGGTCATCATCGAGCTCAATACCCGTAAGGTCAGATACGCGAACGCTTCTGAAACCCATTGCTCTCACCAACTTTCAAACTAGATGCGACACAACGACTTTTGCCATTGCGATACTTCTAGTTAGACATAGTTGAACCTTTAAGTAAATAGGGAAATGTGAGACAATAGAGGTACATGAAAGACGGATTTGATCTCGCTACCTACCTCGCGAAATCCACACAGGCTAGTGGGGTTCCATTAACCGTCCGTCACGCCACGGCAGTCAACGCGATCACCCGACTACTCGCATCTCAGTAGCGACCAATTGTCCTATCCACACTTCAAATCGTCCAGCGCCGAGCCTGATGCAGCTACAGTCACGACATGAGCGAACCTCTATCACTGCCGGACTATGTCGAGCTCACCAAGCCACCGCGCGACTCGCTGCACGCAAGGGCGCTCGAGGCTTCACGCGTGGCCCATATGGTCAACAGCCTACCGCAGTTCATTGAGGACTCTGCCCTGCCGATTGTGGTACGTCAGGCATGCGTCGAAACCTTCTTCACCCACGTGCGATCGCTTATCGAGTTCCTGGAAATTCGGGAGGCCAAACAACCAAATAAGGATGACTTCTTTGCGAAGTCGATCGTCCCCGATTGGAATCCAGTCATTGACAATGATTTACGTACCAAACTCAACAAGTGCTGGAAAGAGGCGAGTAAGCATGTGGCTCATTTGAGCAAGAAACGAGCTACAACTTGGACCGATGTGACGGAAGCCTCCTTGCAGCTGATTGCCGACGACGTACTGACCGTGTGGGACCAATACACAGAGGCCGCCGCGCCAAATCTGTTCGCACGTAGACGTTCGGACCTGCACCCTTTCTGGGCCAGCGAGTACCCCACAACCCCAACCACCTAGGCCGCGTCGATGGCCTTTGCATACCCAAGCGCTGAATTAACTAGTTCCGCGAAGCCAAAGTAGAAGTGGCTCAACTGAATCATGGATACAACGCACGCATGCTTGTTGAAGTTAACGTTGTAAATATCATCTGTCAGGCTCGCCAAGTGCTCACGCCGCTCGCCCCAATGCAGGCTGTCGCCGTAATTGTATGTCTGGATGATCTCATCAGGGACGATCCCCATGAAAGACTTCGGTGCGTCAGCCGGAGCATCCTTCTGGAGATCCTCACAGATCATGGTCGCAACCATCTTTTCCATCAGCCGCGCTCGCGCTTTCTTCCAGCTCTTCAGAACTGCACGAACCTCGGTCGCCTCTGCCTCACCAAGGCCACCAGCCGCCTTACTCAGCACATTCCACGTCTTGACGAAGCTCGCGTTCTCCTTATGGTTCTGAATCTGACGAAAGGTCGCCGAGAAACCTGCGAAGGCCTCGTGACTGGGTAGATCTGACTCGATGTTCCAGCCATCAGTGGTGGTTGACGTCAATTTCATCCTGCCGCTGCCGCTCAGTATCGAATACCCAGCAAGGCTCTTGCACATCCCGTAATACCTGTCCGCAACCGCTAAATCCGGAGCGTCTAGATGGTCCCGCAAGCTTGAGAAAGTCGCCGGATCATCGAGCCCGAACAGGTAGGTAAGGCGTTGCCAGTGGTATCCAAAACCTTTCGGTTCGCTGGCAAACTCTTGCATCGGCGCAGGAAACTTGAGCGTCACCGGAAGGATAGTGTCTTCGAGCGGACGCAAGTTCACCCCGAGGGTGTGTTTCGTATAGTTCGACTGAGTACTGGTGACCTTGTAGACAAAGCACAGCGGAGGTCGTCTGACCACAATGAACTTGTCTTCGCTGGACGGAACGGTTGGGCTAAGCCTTTCCTCGACAACGTCGACACGCGCAATCCGTTTGGCTGGTCGGTTCGTGCTACGTCGTCCCGGCTTCCTGCCCACCATGTACCTCCGTATTGATCACCACACCAATGTCTGATTTATCTTAGGTACGCCCACCGACAACATCCGCAACGGCACATCACCGCGACAGTAGAAACCCCGTTCGGTGCGCCTGGCGGCCGACGAACAGAAACGCCCAGTCAAACTGGATACGAAGAACCTAGTGCGGGCCAGGCTTCCAGAGCTGACAAATAGGAATGCGCACTACTCTGACAGTGCTTTTGGGTCTTCCTCACCATCTAGTCCATCCGGCAGCGTGTCCTTATCCGGGTGCTCTTTGTCCCAGTCCTTCCATTCGAGTCGCGTAGTCAATGCCCCTCTGATTCTCCCTGGTCGTTTCGACTCCACAGGCACGCCCATGAAGGGTCGCTTCCACGCCACGCTGTTCGCATCCATGAAGGTCAGGTTGATATCGACTTCCTCTGCGGCGATATGTGAGTCATCAGGAAGGTGCAGCACGTAGCGGATGTCCGTGTCGGGAAGGATCGTGCATGTGATGTCGTCCTCGACCTGGAGCTTCTTGGACGCAATCACCTTCTTCTGCGGCCTGAACCAGCGATCGAAAAACGACAGTCGCTGTCGTGCGGTACCTCTCGTCATCTCGATCGCGATTCGCGCGTCAGTTACAAGAGCCGACGAGTAGTTGTGGACACTCCCGCGAATCGTCACGAGCGGCATAATGTCGCCATCTTCACCGAGGGAACTCGTGTAGTAGTTGGTGAAGACGACCAAGGACGCCTGCTCGCGGCGCTTGTCCTTCTGGTTGATCCGCATGATCTTGAACCCAAGAAACAGCGAACCACCCGTCAGTATCGACCCGAACCATTGGCCGGCTGTCCCCCACACCGACGCATGGAACGGGTACTGCCATAGGTCACCCAACCAATTCACTGAATGATTGTGCCCCGGAACCCATGTCCGTTTGAGTAGGCGCGCCCGTCCAGCCCTACAGGAATGGCGCGCAAGAAACCCCATACAGTTCGTGTCGCGCCCACCAAGAAGAAGGGCATGGTTAAGCAGGAACCTCGCCCCGCTTTTGTCCCGAAAAATACGTGCGCCGATCAGCGGAGGCGTCGGATATTCCGGAGAACATCGAGGAACGCGTCACCATCGACAGGCACGAGTAGGCAACCCCGCGCAGCGAACCGAACGCGAAATCAAGCCTCACATTGGGTGGTAGTGTTGCGAAACACTTTGGGGTGCTTCGCCATTGACCGACTCGTCGAGGAACAGCACGCCACGATGGGCCCGGCTGACCGCACCAGGACGAGCCATCCCACTACCACCACCCACCAGTGAGCTGACCGACGAACTGTG
>NZ_JAZHFF010000025.1:0-19724 GCF_036541985.1 Rhodococcus sp. IEGM 1306 | reverse complement strand
GCTCCTCCCGACGCTTCGCGTCGGGAGCGGGGAGCGAGTCGCTTCGCTCCCCGCCAGGGAGCCGCTGCGCGGCTCGCAGTGGGTCGAGTACCGTTGCCGTCGATCGAGTCGCTTCGCTCCTCTGAGATTCGAATTTTGGTTCTCACCAATAGGATTCATCGTAACGTCTGAACCGGTACCCAACACCCGAACGAGGCTGGGGAGGAGGGAAGGGTCAGGAAAAGCGCCCCGTCTCGCGTCCACTGCCTCGTCATCATCACGCTCCCAATCATACACCCCACATGCCCAAACCGCAAAACAACCCGAAAACACAAAACACTAAAACATCAACCACTACAACAACATTCGACGTTGACAAAAACACAACCGTGCACAACCAGCGAAACCAACTCAACACCAACCGAATACCGAAACACACTGACACACAACAACATTCAAAAACACCAAAAACGAGCCCCACAACACCCCCCACCCGACCCCGGCACCACTCCCCCACACCCCCCCTCGCCGGCACCCAAACAACCCAAGTATTCAGAACTGATCACGGAAATTGGGCCCAGAAACAGTTTTCAACCGTCAGCAACACGCCCCACCCCGCCCCTCCCGACAGGCCCGAACCACTACCCGACACCACGGCGACACCCGCACCAGATCAGACCGGGTCGATCATCAGGGCCGCCGCGTCGTGCTCATCAGCGTCGTCCCTTCACCCACCATCACCGGCGGGACATGTCGTCAACACCAGTCAGCCCGCAAAAGGCCCCCGCGCCCGAGGGAGAGTGCATCTACGTCCCGATTCAGCAGGCGGCTGTGCCGGACAAGGTGACCAGTCACCTAAAATGGAGACCGTCCGGTCCCAGTCCTGGGTCGGCAATCAAAAACGGGGGCTGGATTGAGTACGTCGTCGCGGTTCGAGAAGTTCGTGTCCAACATCTCGCTGACCCAGATCGAGCGAGATGAAGCTACGGCGCGGAGCAACGCTGTTGCGAAGAAGCTGGACGACCACTACTACCCAACGCGCGCCTACACCGGCGATACCAAGTTGTTGATCGGCTCGCACGGCAAGCGGACTCGGGTCCGACCGGTCCGCGACGTCGACATGATCTTCCGCATTCCGCCGGCGACGTTCACGCGCTTTAACGACTACGCCTCGAATGGTCAGTCCGCCCTGCTTCAGGAGATCCGGAGCGTCCTGCGTACGCGGTTCCCATCGACGAATGTGAAGGGCGACGGGCCGATCGTCCTCGTGGATTTCGCCAACGGACACACTGTCGAGGTGTTGCCAGCTTGGCACTACACGAATGCGGCCGAGGAGATAGACCGGTACTGGATTCCGCACACCCGCGACGGCGGGAGCTGGAAGCTGTCGAGCTATGCCGCGGAGTTCCGCAACGTCGATGATTCTGACAGGGCATCGGCCGGTCAGAATCGCCGGTTGATCCAGATGATGAAGGTCTGGCAGCGGTACTGCAACGTGCCAGTCAAGTCGCTGTGCCTGGAGCTGCGGGCAGTTAGGTTCCTCGCAACTTGGTCGAATCGAGGCAAGTCGTCGACCTGGGACGACTACATGATTAGAGACTTCTTCGAGGAGCTCATCGATCGCGCGAACTACTACTGCGAGATCCCTGGGATCACTGAAAAGTGCTACTACGGTCATGCCTGGCTTAGCAAGGCAAGGACTGCGCTCGCGAACGCGCAGCGGGCATGTTCGTTCGAGGCAGCCGGCGACGAGTACAACGCCGCAGTCGAGTGGAGGAAGATCTTCGGTGCGCAGTATGGATTCTGACGGAAACCTGGACGTCATCCGTGAGACCTTCGGGCGGGTCGTCTATACACATAAGACTCATGAGAAGGACCGCGAGATCGCTGCAAAAAAGGCAGCGAGGATGAAGTGGGTCAACATCGCGCTGACGGCCCTGACTTTCGGTGGCGTCGTCGGTACGGCAACGATCGGTAAGACAGGATTTCTCGTGGTGAGTGTTGTACTGGCCACCCTAACGCTCGGATTCACGGTCTTCCAGCTGAGCTTCGACCCCGCGGAGGATGCGTCGCGACACCGCGCCGCCGCGAAGAGCTTCCTATCCATCCGCGATCGGTATATCAACCTGATAGCGGACGCGGCCGCGGGAATGTCGGCTGAAGAGGTTCGTGCCCAGCGAGACGAGCTGCAGCAGGAACTCGATGACCTCTACCAACATGCTCCCGACACGAGCGCTGCCGCCTACGAGAAGGCGCAGAAGGCTCTGAAAGACAACGAGGAGTTGACATTCCACCCGGGTGAGATCGACGCGTTTCTTCCCGAAGGTCTCCGTTCGAACCAATGCGGCTGCCGCCATCAGCGTCACGCACCATCGAACTAGCAGGACATCGGTAACTCGCTCGCCAATTTGCCAAGATGCAGCCCCCGGGAACCCGTATGCGCAACGGTCAACTGAGCGTTGCGTCCTATTGATGTACCCCGGGGCGGGTCCCCGAGTCGGCAATACGACCAACTCAATGCGTCCTCGCACGGGTTGCACGCACGGGCCATGTCCGCGGGCTCAGCGTTCCCCTCGTTGGCGCGCTCGACCGCACGGCGGATCGCGCGGCGCGCGGCCTGGACGTCGACCATCCATGCCCCAAGATGAGTACCCAGCAAAGCTTGGGGGTTCTGGCCCACTTTCCGTGATCGATTTTGAATGTGTCAGTTGCTGAGGAGTATTCGTTTGCGGAGCAAGTCGAATCCAGCACGTCCGTACATTTGCCGTTTCAGCATCTTGATCCGGTTTACGTGCCCTTCGACAGCGCCGGAACTATAGGGCAGAGTCAGCCCGTTTCGGACGGCTGCGTGGTCGGTTTCTAGTCCTCGAACGAAGCGATGCAAGTGCGGAAGATCATCTGCCGAGACGGCAGACATCCAAGAGTTCAATTGTGCACCAAGGCGTTCGGTGAGCATCTCCGCGAACGAAGTGACATGCCCTGCGGTGGCTTCGATGTGTGGACAGCTGGCGAGGACCTGTTTGAGTCCGATCTGCTCATCGTCGGTGAGGTTATCGGGATGACGCAACATCCAGGA
The DNA here is from genome assembly GCF_036541985.1 of Rhodococcus sp. IEGM 1306. Taxonomy (NCBI): domain Bacteria; kingdom Bacillati; phylum Actinomycetota; class Actinomycetes; order Mycobacteriales; family Nocardiaceae; genus Rhodococcus; species Rhodococcus sp. IEGM 1306. Next base: position 16,669 of record NZ_JAZHFF010000025.1, on the reverse strand, counting down.
GGTGATCCGCCGGACCTTCGGGACCTGTTCTCTGGCCGGCGCAGCGCCGATTGAACGCAGTGGTCTCAAGTAGTCGCGGACGGAGCTGTAGCTGCCGCGATATCCCAATGCTTGAAGTTCTTCGTAAAGTGCAGCAGCGGAGGTGTATCCATCGTTGAAGCGGTCATGCAGGTGAACGGCGAACTCGTCCAACATGGTGGGCCGGCCCGCCCGCGGCGCACCCAACAACTCGTCGACACTGCTCGCGCGGTAAAAACGGCGGACGGTCTCCCGTGCCAGCCCGAGCTGGCGGGCGATCGCTCTGATTCCCATGCCTTCGTTCTTGAGATTTGTGACCGCCTCGAATCGCCGTTTCGTTCGCGCGGTGAGCGCCGAACTCTCCTGGCGAGTGGCGTGTACCTGGTCGGCGGCCCGCCTCAGGAGTTCTGACGTGGTGCGTTCGATCGAAGGTTCAATTTCCGACTCTGCCTTTCGTAGGCAATGATGATGGGCCGCAACGGTTTTCTCCACCGCCTCGGCAAGGTTGTGCCACAGATGCCAGCGGTCTGCAACCTCGATCGCCTCCGATGCTCCGGCGCGGGCTGCTTCGGCATATGCGCCAGCGCGGTCGCGGCAGATCACCTCGGTTCCTGGGTGCGCCCGCAGCCATTCGGCGACGGTGCCGGCTTTCCGGTCGGCGAGAACATCGACCGGGCGATGCGTTTCCATGTCGATCAGGATCGTGCCGTACCGATGTCGTCTCCGCAGCGCGAAATCGTCGATACCGAGCACAGTGACCACTCTTGTCTGAGGGTCAGGTAATGCTCGGACCAGGCGCAACAGGGTGGAACGTCCGACATCTATCCCCAACGCAGACGCCAACCTCGATCCTGCTCGCCCCGCCAACGCCAGCGCGATCTGCTCCAGGATTTCGCGCAGCAGCGGCGTGGTCCGTGCGTAAGCCTTGGTCAGTCCGTCGATCTGCTCGACAAATGTGCGTCGGTCACAGCCACTGTCCGAGCACAGAAACCGACGCACCTGCAAAACGACGTAGCTCGATCGGCCAGCTATCGCCGTATCGGCGAGCATGCGTTCATACCGACTGTGGACCCGTTTCGAGGAAACACCACACGCCGGACAGCTCGCCGACGTCGACAACGGCGACGCACGAATACGGACTCCACCTGCGTCCGCATCGACCGAATCGATGTTGACCCCCGACAAGTGCGGAAGAAGTACGCGCAGGTCACAACAGTTCTCAGAACACCAGAACGATCATCTCCCGCACGATCCAAGTCCTACCGGAACGACACGCGGCGCGAAGGTGGAGCCGTCACGGAAATTGGGCCAGAACCAAAATTCAGATGCCGTTGACATAGATTGGGTGAGGGCCCACGAGACGAACGAAACACCGACTGGAACGCAAGGCGATTCCCGAAGTTTGAGTGTTCGCCCGCGGACCCGCCCGGGTCGGATCGGTGTCCCTGTTCAGGAACTCGAAGCTGTCCTCACAGACGGACTTCTGCTTACAGAATGTCTGGGCCGTGCCGTCCCCGCTCTGGGCTCGTCACCTTCGATCCTCGAACAGATATGGCGCAGCACATGAATCTCACCCTCGGAATCGACCTCGCCTGCCGGGCAGCGCATCAAGCCTCGCTCGCACGACCAGACGGCAGCTACACCTGGACCGGCAAGAAATTCTTCACCCACCCCCACGACCTCGAACAGGTATGGGCAGACCTCGAACTCGGCGAGAGCGACACCGTAACCGTGGTCCTCGAACCCACTCGCAACGCCTGGGCGCCCGTCGCCTCGTGGTTTCGCCGCCGCGGTGCCACCATCGCCCTGGTACCGACCACACAGTCCGCGGACCTACGGGCCTACTACTCCAAACACTCGCCGAACTCGCTGCCGACATCGCGGTCGAGGCGCTGCAGGCACGAGTGCTTACCGAGCAGATCGAGGACCTCGACGAGCGGATCGCCGATCTCTACGAGGAAGCCGACCCGGCAGGGATCATCGCTTCCGCCCCGGGGATGGGGCCGGTGAACTCCGCCGTCGTCGCCGGCCGGATCGGTGACCCGCACCGGTTTCCCAGTCTCGCTGCGATCCGCGCCTACTCCGGACTGGTCCCCAAGGTCAGCCAGTCCGGGCTGCATAACCACCAATACGGGCTGACCAAGGCAGGGGACCCGCTCCTGCGGGAGGCTCTGTTCAATGCCGCCGACCACGCCCGTAAGACGGACCCGCAGCTCGCAGAGAAGTATGTCCGGCTCAGGAACTCCGACCGTCACCACGACTCCGCGATCTGCCACATCGCGACCACCCTGCTGACCCGGATCGCTGCCTGCTGGCGCGCCGGAGAGCATTACGTGTTGCGCGATACCGACGGCCGCATCATCACACCCGAGGAAGGCCGCAGTATCGTCCGTGAACACCACCAAATTGACCCGAAGGTACGCGAGAAGGGTGCTCGCAAACGTCAGTCGAAGCAGTTGAAGGAGAGGGCGGGTCGGGAGCACCAGGAGTCGCGGAGCACTCCAACATCCCGGCCCGCCGATTTCGAGTCTACGAGGGTCGATGTCGCTTGACTGTTGTTAGGAACTCAAACTCCGCAGCTACGATGTCGCGCACCGGAAGACGACGTCGACAACTGAGCACAGGCAAAACAAGTACTTGAATAATCGGTGCGAGAACTCCCATCAACCGACCCGACAACGTGAACGCGCGATGAAAGGGTTCCGCTCTGTCGGTTCAGCGCAGAGGTTTCTGGCCTCGTTGAGTCGCATTTCGCCGCACTTCCGCCCACCCCGCCACCGGATGGCCGCCACCGATCACCGCACCGAAATTGCCGCCCGATTTCAGGTGTGGGATCAGGTCACCGAACAGGTCCTCGCTGCCTGAACGTCGCTCGGCGTGATGGCGTGATGTGCCCGAAAACAGTTGCACACCAAACAACTTGACAACACCACTGATAGTTCTCGCGTTTCCACGCGATGGTAGGCATGAGGTGGGCCTGGGAAATGACTACTTGGGTTGTTGTCCAATCGCTTTCGCCGAATCCGTCCATCAGTGTCGTCTGGGTCTCGGATGGCCGGCTCGCCCAGAGTGCGTCGAATCCATGGTCGATTCCGTTCTTGTTGTAGATATCCACCCATTGCTGCCACTCGGGGAACCGAATATCAACAGATCTATCAGTCTCGCAGTACCCCTCGGTGATGGCGGCGGTGGCGACAACGCTGTATCCGCGACGGTTCATCGCACTCACGAACGGCTGCCAGTACTCCGCGAAAATTCTTCCCACATAGCCCACCTTTAGTCCACAGATGTCGACGCAGAGTGCATGATCGTCGAACACGTTGTGCGGCTCGGGGACAAGTTCTGCGTTGACGACGTCACCCACGCAGTATTGGACCAGGAACTGGCCGTAGGTGTCCGTAGCTGCAACCTCGTGCAGAATCCCGCCTTCCGGGAGTCTCCTGGCAGGACCCCATTTGGTGAGCCACTCGCTATCAGAGAATCAATGCGTGTGAATACAGCTGGCAGCGTACTCATTCGGAGTTCGATACGCCAGCGATGAATGCCGGTGCCGGGTGTTGTAGTCCTGCTTCCAATCCTCGATGACCACCCGGGCTTCGAGGAGACTGTGGAACTCGTTCATGTTCAAGCACTCGTCACGGACACGATTGTTGAACGACTCGATGTACCCGTTCTTCCACGGCTGACCAGGTGGAACATATCCGATACCCAGTCGGTCCTCGCAGAACGTCCGCAACGCCTCGGAGATGAACTCGGGCCCGTTGTCGCACCGCAGTACTTGCGGTGGGCCGTCCCAGAGTGCGAACGACTTCTCCAGCGCGGTGACGAGATCCTCTGCAGGGATGGATCTCTCGACGATGTTGAGCACCGACTGACGCGTGTGTTCGTCTACCATCGACGCGATCTTGAACTTCCGACCGTCCGTCGTCGAATCGAACTGGAAGTCGATCGCCCACACCACCTTCGGCGCATCTGCCTCGGTGATCGGAGTGGTCGAGGCGCCGGCCCGTTTCCGGATTTTGCGGACTTTCACCCGCAATCCTTCCTCGCGCCAGAGACGCTGAACCTTCTTCTTGTTGATCACCCAGCCCGCGGCACGCAAGTCCGCCCACGCCCGACGAAATCCCTTGCGGGCATTCGCTTTGGCCCAGTCCCGCAACCACTTCCGCAGATCGGCGTCCGGATCATCCGGGGTGTTCTTCGCAAGCTCCTTCCGCTGAGTCGATCGCGGTTGCCCGACAATTTTGCAGGCGAACCGCTGCGAGAGCCCCATCGTTTCCTGGAGCATGACGACAGCGTTTCGTTTGGCGGTCGGGCTCAAAATTTTCCAGTGATAATGGAATCAACCCGTTGACGGAAACGGCCTGACCCGGAATTTTCCTGGCCTTACGTGTGCCTTTCTCAGGACCCGTCGACCGACCTTCAGCGGGCCACCACAACACCACAGTGGAGCACGCGACGTACGTGACCTCGTAGGAGCCTGCCAGCCTCATCCGGCCCGTCACTGGCCTGTCCGAACCTCGCGCCACGTCCAAGCGAGGAGAGGCCACCACGTGAGACAAATTGCCAACCGACAGCGTATCTACTGCGGCATCGACACCCACGCCGACACCCACCATGCCGCCGTCATCACCGACACCGGAATTCTGCTCGAACACCGTCAATTCGACACCACTGCAACCGGATACGACGACCTGACACTGTGGATTCGCGAGCTCGGAGAACCCATCGCGGTCGGCATCGAAGGCACCTCCTCCTATGGTGCCGGCATCGCCCGACACCTACGCCACCTCAAGATCACGGTCGTCGAAGTGCCCCGCCCGAACCGCAAACTCCGCCGCAGCGTCGGCAAGAGCGATCCCATCGACGCCGAAGCCGCAGCTCGGGCAGTCCTGGCACGCCATCAACTCTCCGAACCCAAACACGGCGACGGTCCCATCGAAGCGATCCGCGCACTGCGTGTCGCCAGATCCAGCGCTGTCAAAGCTGCGACCGCATCGATGAACGCCATCCGCGCCATGCTCGTCACCGCACCGGACACGTTGCGTGCACAGCTGCGCGGACGTAGCACCACGGCACTGCTCGATGCCTGCACCGCACTCGACGCAGACGTTGCCCAACTGGCCGACCCGGTCAACGCAACCATTCTGGCACTGCGCTCACTCGCCAACCGGACACGTCAATTACGCAGAGAAGCAAACGAACTGAAAAAACACCTCGCCAAACTGGTCAATGAGGTAGCACCCACCACGTCGGCCGTCTTTGGGCTCGGACCCGACACCACCGCCGCACTTCTGGTCACCGTCGGAGACAATCCGGGCCGCTTGAAATCGGAATCATCCTTCGCTCACCTCTGCGGAGTAGCACCGATTCCCGCTTCATCAGGAAAGACCACTCGTCACCGACTGCATCGTGGCGGCGACCGACGCGCCAACCAAGCACTTCACACTGGCGTCATCGTCCGCCTCCGATACAGCGACAACGCCCGCTCCTACGTGCAACGCCGCACGTCAGAGGGAAAATCGATGCCCGAAATTATCCGCTGCCAGAAGCGCTACCTCGCCCGAGAAGTCTTCACCGCACTCCGACGTGACTACCGCGCACTGACCACTTGACGTCTATAGGAGCGTCCTTGGCCACCTCGTTGAGGATGTCGATGGCCAGTTCCTTCTCCGCCAGCAGCCGTTTGAGTCGCGCGTTCTCCTTCTCCAGCTCCTTGGTCCGTTTGGACGCCTCGGCGTTCTTCTCGGACCCGTACTGGTTCAGCCACCGGTACCAGGTCGCTTCGGTGACCTGGAGTTCCTTGACGACCTCGATCATCGGGTGGCCGTCGTTGAGCATTTTCTGGCCCTGCCGGACCTTCGCGATGACCTGTTCAGGGGTGTGTCTGCGTGCCATGATTCGTGAATTTCCTCCTGTGTCCATTATCGGACACGAAACTCACACAGACACTGGACTTCTACACGGGGACCCAACCATCGGCTCACTCCCGGCATGGGTGTCTGCCGGCGGGGCACTATTTACCGCCGGCGGAGTTCTCGTCGCCTTGCAGTCCTATAGGTCGACACTGCGCGCCGATCTGGAGGATCAGGCGAATCAAGTCCGGCTACTCGGTGTCTCATGGCTTCCTAGCGGCACCGAACAGGGAAAACAGCAGTGGCGAACCGAATTCAAGAACAGAAGCGACAAACCCTTGTACAACATCAAGATTCATGGGTTCAGAGCATCAGTCGAGGAAAACGCAACCAGTGTTCTGATGCGACCGATCACCACAATCTTCCTTGGAAACGGCGAGGAGCGAGGTCATCCGCTGAAAGTCTCCGATACCGCATATTGTCCAGAACTGGCCACCGGCGAAGGTTGGCGCACACTGTGGGAAGCCGACGGCACCGACGCAACCGGCCCAAGTCACCACTACACCGCGATCTGGTACTCGGTTCTGGACGCAAACGGCCGCTCTTGGAACATCGCTGACAATTACGAACCCACAAAAATATCCCGTTCCGAACGGCCGCTTCCCTGACTCATTCCCGTGCACGTGGGCGAATCGAAAGTGCAGGGGTGCACGCCGCGTGGGCGGTAAAAGCCGCAACCCGCTCCAAGTGAATTTTCTCTCGTACCTTTGACGGATATTTGATTACAACTTTTGATGGAATCCGTGGTGGGCCCGCCTTCGCCCACAGTTCTAACCGTGCTAAATGTCGATGGGCAGACGTATTCTGCGTTCAGTCCAGCTCACCCCGAGCTGCACGAAACGAGGGAGTTAGCAAAATGGCTTCGATTCCTACTCTTACTTGTCCGTACTGCCGTCACAAATTCGCCGGCGTGAAGGTCACCAAACACGGCGTCATCAAGTGTGGTAACTGCGGGAAGAACTTCAGGATCTGACTTGGCTATGCAGCCGAGAACTACACCTTCCAGTTCTCGGCTGTCGCGATCCTCAGAGACTGGCCGGATTCCAGCGATGATGCAGCAAAATCTGCCTGCGATATCTCAATTTCTCAACTCGCTGGCAAAAGCTGTCAGGCCGTAAACGGGTCAGTTTCTGCGTGAATTCCTAACCCGCATCTCTATCGTCCATACCTGAGCGCTTAATCTGATCTTCCTGCCGGACGACGGCTCGACTAGTGCACCACGGTGCAGACAACCTGAATGGATGCACACGTGACGAACGTAAGTATCGCAGTGGCGCCGAAGCGATTCGAGCAGCCCGGAAGCATTTCGGTTGATCAGCTCCGGACGATAGTCCAGGATTCGCATCTCAATTTTCTGGTCGGAGCCGGCACCCCCAGTGCGTTCTTCGGGATGCTCGGCGACATCGAGGATGCACTCACCACGATCGCTCGACGTGACGACGTGACCGATGACTCGAAGGCGATCGCACGGGCTTCCATTCAGGGGTATTTCTTCGACAAAGTCATTCTCCCTAACACCGAACTCCTCAAGCCGACACCTAATTCCGAGGCCAACGCGGTGCTGAGGTCCTACGCAATCTTCGGGCAGACGTTGAACAGGATTCTTCTCCGGCGGCGCAGCACCCTGCTCAGCAAGAAGGTGAACCTTTTCACCACCAACATCGACTTGGTGTTCGAGGTGGCCTTCGAACGCCTCGGGGTCGGCTTCAACGACGGGTTTCCGGAAAGATTCGCCCGACGTTCGACCTCGGATCGCTGAGTTCGCTGCAGTACCGTTCAGGTGTGCGGTACGAGCATCTTTCGGAGATCCCCACATTCGACCTGTACAAATTGCACGGCTCCATCGGGTGGGAACTACTCGACGATCCGACAACCACATCAGACATCGTGTTCGACCCGCACTTGAGCACTGTCGCCGCAACTCTCGCCGCACTCGATGAACTCCGTCCCGAACTGATCCCGATCAACACACGTGATGATGTCGACGCCGAAAAATTGCTGGCGCAGGCAGAGAAAATGGTTCGATCGAACAAAATCGCCACGTTCACACATGCCTATGACCGACTTGTCATCGTCAACCCTGAAAAGCAGAAGTTCGCGACGACGGTTCTCATCGAAACGTATTACGAGCTGATCCGGCGGTTCGCCAATGAACTGGAAAAGGAAAACAGCGCACTGTTCGTCATGGGTTTTTCGTTCCGCGATGAGCATCTCCGCAAGCTGATCGTCCGAGCAGCTCGAACCAATCCGACATTGCAAATCATCGTGTTCTGCTACAGCCTGGCTGACCGCGCCGCCTACGAGAAGCTCATTCCCGAACTCGACGTGCCGAACGGCAACATCCTGTACGTCACCCCGCCTCCGCCGGCGGACGATGCCGACGATGATGATGTGGTTCATTTCGATTTGGATACTGTTGTCACGCAATACTTTGCACCCCTCATCCCAGAGTCCACACGCGGCCCGGACGGGCAGATCGAGCTCATCTTCAAGACCGACGACAGCGGGACAGCGTGATTGATCAACCGCTCCTCCAAGACGAGTCCGTATTCCGGGTCGGGCGAGTCATATCCGTCGAAGGACGGCGCGTCCGTGTCGCCGTCGACAGACTCAAAAATGGATCACACTTGCTCTACCGAGGCGGCATCGTACGAAACATCGCAGTCGGCAGCTACCTGAAGATCTCCAAAGGCTTCACCGACATGATTGCAAAAGTTGACGGCGAACATGTATCGGAAGACCGGGGCACCCATACCCACTACCGGCGCAGTGTCGACGACTTCACCCGAACACTCGATGTCAGCCTGATCGGGTTCCTGCACAACGACACATTTCAGCGAGGAATCCGAGAGCTTCCCCTACTCGACAACGAATGCTTCATCCTCACCCAGACCGAATTCCAGTCCGTTCATCAATTCGTCCAACCCGGTGACGCGGCCCTACCGCTCGGGGTCCTCGCGATGGAACCCACGCAGGAAGTCGCCATCGGCGTCGATGCCATTTTCGCCAGTCACATCGGAATCTTCGGCAACACAGGAAGCGGCAAGTCCTACACCCTCGCCAAGATCTATCACGAACTGTTCGAACAATTTTCGGCCGCACCAGGTTTCAGCCAACGAGCACAGTTCCTTCTGATCGATTTCAACGGCGAGTACGTCGACAGGGTCGGCGTACCTGGCGCACACGCCACCGAAGTGATCGCCGGCTTCCCCACCAAAAAGTCATACGTCCTCTCCACCCGTAACGACACCAGCGACAAACTCCCCCTGCCGAAGAGCGCCGTCCACGACCCACTGTTCTGGACAGTCCTGCTCGACGCGACCGAAAAGACCCAAGCTCCCTTCATCAGCCGAGTCCTCACCAGCGACTACTGGGACAATCTACTTCCCTCACCTTCATCACTCCTCACAGTGATCTCTGAAATCGTCTGTCGCGCAACCAGAAATACCGACCCCGCAGTCGACCGACAACTTTCCTTCAACTTCCTCGAAGAAATACACGACTGCCTCGGCTCGGCAGCAACACCAGAGTTCGAACACGTCATTCAAGACCTGAAAGACAATCTCCACTTCAATTCCGTACACAGGACGTTTTACTGGTCGACTCCCCGGACATACGCAAACGCCGACGGCTGGGATGAGTTCCTGGCTCCGAAGATCACCCAACTCGATCTGGACTTCACCTCCATCGAAGACATCGACCTGGTGCGGTTCAAAATCGTCATGCAGTACTACCGCGACATCATCAGCGGCTACTCCAGCCGCGAACACCTAGGCCCACTCATCAAACGGATGAACGAACGCGTACCGAGCATCAAAAAACTCATCCGCGTCTCCGACGACGGCCTCGCCGAACACCCACTGACAGTCGTCTCACTGCGCGACGTCAACCTGGCGATGCGCAAAGTCATCCCGATGATCCTGTGCAAACAACTCTACGACCACAAAAAGGAAACCGACCCGAGCGGGGAACGCTACCTGAACCTCATCATCGACGAAGCCCACAACATCCTCTCCACGCAATCAACCCGTGAAAGCGAAGCGTGGCGCGACTACCGCCTCGAAACCTTCGAGGAAATCGTCAAAGAAGGCCGCAAGTTCGGAGTCTTCCTCACCATCGCAAGCCAACGCCCCCACGACATCTCCGAAACCATCATCTCCCAACTACACAACTACTTCCTGCACCGACTGGTCAACAACCTCGACATCCGCGCCATCGAAAAAGCTGTCGCCTACCTCGACGCCGTCTCATTCGAATCCCTCCCCATCCTCCCCACCGGCACATGCGTCATCGCCGGCGTCTCCGCCCAAGTACCGATCGTCGTCAAAATTGGTGAACTCCCATCCCCGTCGGAACCGAACAGCCGAACCATGTCGGTCACCGAAACCTGGCTACGGGCAACGGATAACGCAGCACAGGAGTTGACCGACAGCACAGATGAACCCAACGACGTTCCACAACTCGGTGGACGCCCGGACTTCGACGACCCACCGTTCTGAACTCGCTGAGCGAAAACTTCCGGAGCGAACGACCGAACACCATCGAGCTACCATCTCAGCCGAACTGAGTAATTCGGATTCGCAGTGCATAACCTGCCGGCGTTCGCGTGACCCCGAATTGTTACTCATCGTTGAGTAGGCGTACCGCACCGATGTTGCGGTCCATTCATGCTAATCTCGACGTACTACATCCCCCACGCCTCTCCACGATGCGCACTTGGGGGATTTTCTTTGTCATAGCTCGGAAAGGAACGCACATGGCGCGACCCCCGCGTGCGCCCCGACCTCGTGGCTCCCTCGACTACGACAAACCGCCCTTGAACCTCGACGAGCTCGTCAGACGCCTCTCCGACCGCGGCCTGCAGATCCCGGACCCGGACCGAGCCGGTCGGTACCTGCGCCACATCGGCTACTATCGGCTCTCGCCCTACACAATCCCCTTCCAGCAAGGACAACCCGACCATCTCTTCCGTGAAGGTACGGCGTTCGACGACATACTTGACCTCTACGTCTTCGACCGGACGCTACGACTGTTGGTCATGGATGCACTCGAACGCATCGAAGTCGCCGTCCGCGCGGCACTGACGGACCACATGTCGACCACCTACATCAACCCACACTGGTACACGGCCCCTGAACACTTCCGGGACCGCGGTAAGCACACCAAGCTGTTGGCGATCATCCGCAACACCTGCGACGAGCGGTTACGCGGCGCGCCGGACGCTGGGGAAGACTCGTTGGTGCACCGCTCAGCCCTCGAGCACTACCTCACCACCTACGGCTCGCCCGAGCTCCCGCCGTCCTGGCTGATGGTCGAAACCTTGACGATTGGACAGCTGGCGAGCGCGTACCGCAACCTGAGCCTGCGCTCCGACCGCACGGCGGTCGCCAGGAGCATCGGTCTGACCGCGCCCGTGCTGGAGTCCTGGCTGCAAACCTACGTGCGGGTGAGGAACGTCTGCGCGCACCACGGGCGGCTGTGGAACGTCGGCCTCGGCGTGTACCCGGCGATCCCGAACTCACCCACAATCTCGTGGCTGGAGGGGACGGACGCTCTACCGGAGCGGTCGAGGACGCGCCTCTATCCTGTGCTGGTGTCGCTGCAATCCGTACTCGACTCCGTGTCCCCACGCAGCAGCTGGGCGCAGCGGCTTTACGGACTACTCCACACCCGCCCACAGATGAACCTAGCCGGAATGGGAATCCCGGACGGCTGGGCGAACGACAACTTCTGGAGCCGACACATCACGTGAAGGCCATGCGTCAAACGTGCACTTGCCAGTTCGAAGGTGTCGCGGTTGTCCATTCCTTCGGCGGTCCGCCGGGACTGTCATGGTCGATCATGTAGCGATAGCCCTGTGCGGTGCGGAAGCCAGGGCAGGAAACTAGTCTGCCGCGGCGAGTGTCACTACACGGTCCGATCGGCAGTTCACCGACACCGCGCCTCTTGTCGAATCTCGTCGATGAGGTAAGTCGGCAGGGCCTTTCCTCGCAATGGATGGCCTGTGCCGACAGCGGCTCTCACCCCACTACCGGCCTAGGTCTGTGCCGCCTGGCCGTTCCCCGATGTCCACCCTCGGGAAGATGCGTGGGGAATAAACGCCCGTCTTCGGCGTAGCGCTGGACTTCGACACCGCAACTGGCGCCGAAATTCGCCTCTGTAGCCGCCGCGATCGCATCATGGTCGGACTCGAAAAATTCATCAGTCCACGAGCCATCCGGCATCGCAATCTTGTAACGGTCCATCCCCAACTGTGCGCCGAATTTCTGCCCGAAACAACCGAAGTCAGAGAGCAACTCGTTCACCGAAGCGCACGCCCCTCACTATTGTCCATCATGTAGTGATCGCCTCGCCCTCGTACGGCAGCGACGGATCACACTCGACTACGGCTGCGAGTTTCACTGCACGGGTTCGATCTCGTTCGTCGAATCCCGCGGTCACGAAACAGGCGCCTGGCGAGGAAACATCGAACACCCGGATCGGACACGCCCCGACGAAGCCTGACCCCCGCATCCAGCACGCCCGGCGAAACTGCTGCACCAGCAGCAAACGCCGATTACTGCAAGAGTGCGTCCGGGAACTCACGATGGCGATGGGCGGTGTGGTGGGCTCCTGATTAGGTCAGTGATGTCGATTCGCTGCCCGTACCCAGGAGCCCACCAATGTCGTCATCGCTGATTCCGCAGTGCTCGTCGTGCCCGCCCCACACGGCACGCGGGCATCGCTGCACGGCGTATTCGTCCTCGTCGCTGACCGACGCGCAGTGGACGATGCTGGAACCGTTGCTGCCGCCGCCTGGTAATGCGGCGGGTCGCGGCGGACGTCCCGAAAAGCATTGCCGCCGAATGATCCTGGATGCCATCCTGTACCTGGTGCGGGGCGGGATCGCGTGGCGTCAACTGCCTGCCGACTTCCCGCCTCCGACCACCGTCTACGACGTGTTCACCCGCTGGGTGCGAGCCAGGGCGTGGCGGCGCATCCAGGACGCGCTGCGCGACCGGCTGCGGGTGCAGGTCGGACGAGATCGATGCCCGACCGCGGCGGTTATCGACTCGCAGACCCTGCCCGCCGCCGACACGGTGCCACGATCCAGTCGCGGATGGGACGGCGGGAAACGGACGAATGGGCGCAAGCGACACATAGCGGTGGATGTGACCGGGCTGCTGCTGGCCGTGGTGGTTACCGCCGCGTCGATCCAGGACCGCGATGCCGCGTTCCGGCTACTGTCGCGTCTGCGTGACGCGTTCTCCACGATCCGGCTGGTCTGAGCCGACGGAGGCTACCCCGGTCGGCTGATCGGCTGGGCGAACCAGGTTGTCGCCCTTCAGATTCAAATCATCAAACGCATCCCCGGCAGTACCGGATTCCACGTCCGGCCCCGGGTCTGGGTCGTCGAGCGGACCTTCGCCTGGATCAACAAGCACCGTCGCTGCGTCCGCGACTACGAAACCAGACCCGACCACCACGAAGCCATGGTGCACATCGCCATGATCGGCCTCATGACTCGACGACTTGCACGAATCTCATGAGTATCCGGACGCCCTCTAATAGTTTCCGTCGAAACTCCATCACCCGAAGGTCGCTCGCCGCGAATTGTGTACGCCTTTGCTGAAGCCAACTGCATTCGCCCGCAGGAATCGAATCGGGCTCAGATCATTTCTCCGGGTCTGGGTGTGCGTTTTGACCATCGCCATATCGGGCTTAGGGAACGGGAAAGCGTTGCCTCGCAGTGTCCTCCAGGGATTTTCCGGACCTACGCGCAGCAACTTATCTGCGTGTCCAGGCACCACGCTGGACGCTCAGTGAGGTTCAAGTGCTTTCACTCCGGCAACCCGGGCCGGGTTCAGAAGTTGATCGAGCTTCTCTTGAGAGACCAGGCCGCTCTCGAGCGCAAGTTCCATGACTCCGCAGCCGCTATCGAGCGCTTGCTTTGCGATGCTCGCGGCGGCCGTATATCCGATCTCGGGCACCAATGCAGCGGTAAGCGCGATCGACGAGGCAAGGTGTCGATCCAGATTCACCCGGTTGGCGACGATACCGTCGATGCAGTTGTCGGCCAGGGTGTGGCAACCGGCTGTGAGCCGAATCGTGGCATCGAAGAGGGACTTGGCGATCACAGGTTCGAAGGCGTTGAGCTGGAGTTGCCCTGCTTCGGCGGCGAATGAGACCGTGATGTCTTTGCCGATGACGTCGAATGCGATCTGATTGACGACCTCGGGGATGACCGGATTGACTTTCCCCGGCATGATGCTCGAACCAGCTTGTCGGGGCGGAAGCTCGATTTCCCCGAACCCTGTACGTGGTCCGGAGGACAGGAGCCTGAGATCGTTGCAGATTTTGGACAGTTTGATTGCAACTCGCTTCAGGATCCCGGAAGTGTGCACAAACACGCCGGTGTCCTGGGTCGCCTCGACGAGGTCGGGCGCGCTGATCAGGGAACGGATTCCGGTGATGCGCTGCAACTCGACCACCACGACTTTCGCGTAGTCGGGTGGTGTGTTGAGTGCCGTGCCGATCGCGGTTCCACCCAAATTGAGTTCGCGCAACAGGGCACGAGTTTCCTCGACTCGCTGCCGGTCTTCGCTGATCATGACTGCGAAGGCACCAAATTCCTGCCCGAGCGTCATCGGCACCGCATCTTGGAGCTGTGTGCGTCCGACCTTCAGAATGTCGGAGAATTCGACAGCTTTATGTGAGAGCGAGTATTCGAGCCGCGCCATCGCTTCGAGCAGAGCGCCGAGGTATCGATCGAGGGCGAGCTTGACGGCAGTTGGATACACGTCGTTGGTGCTCTGACAGAGATTGACGTGATCGATGGGATGGATCGTGGCGTAGTCACCCCGCCGCCGCCCGAGCCTTTCGAGAGCCACGTTTGCGATCACTTCGTTCGCGTTCATATTCGTCGACGTGCCTGCACCTCCCTGGATTGCATCGACGACGAACTGATCGTGATGCTGTCCAGCGCGGATCGTTTCGCAGGCGGCGACGATGGCGGCGCCTACCTCCTTGTCGAGCAAATCCAACTCGATGTTCGCTGTGGCCGATGCCTGCTTCACCACGGCGAGCGCATTGACGAATTCGGAATAGCCACCGATCGACGTGGTCGTGATCTGGAAGTTTGTCAGCGCCCGGGCGGTGTGAGCGCCGTAGTAGGCATCACGTGGGACCTCGACTTCACCGAGGGAGTCCCGCTCGGTTCGCGTCGTCTGGGGGTTCATCTTCACCGCTGGCACCTTGCCTTCTCGCAGGTTCGGCCACATCAGCACGTCAGCATCGCCAGAACAGCGTCCTTGGCGGTGCCCGATGGCCATGGGCGGGGATCCGCATTGTGTCGGAGTGGGCATCCAATAGTGAACAAGTTGTTCACTGACAACGAACTGTAGCGAAGGCGCTCACGGAAGTCGATTCTTGCCGCCCAAGTGCATATAAAGCAAAGAAAGTCGCCACCACGTAGGATGAGGGCTTGCAATGAGGCGCGCATCACGTTCTAATGTTCGCCAGCAGTACACACTTTGATCACTCATTATTGAGGTGTGGAGTTTGCCGAATGACGGCGTCGGATTCGCCGAGATTCCGGTTCATTCGCCCCTTCTGCACGGACATGATTGACCTACCTTCCGAGAGGACCCCGATGTCCACCACACCCAGCCCTCACCAGGTGCGGCCCAACCAGTCAAGACGCGTCGCCTTGTCAAGCCTCGCCGGTACCACTATCGAGTGGTACGAGTTCTTCATCTACGCGATCGCCGCCGCCCTGGTTTTCGACAAGCTGTTTTTCCCGAACTTCGATCCGGCGGTCGGCAAGATTCTGTCCTTGTCGACCTTCACCATCGCGTTCATCGCACGACCGATCGGAGCCGCGGTGTTCGGGCACTTCGGCGACAGGATCGGACGGAAGAAACTCCTGGTCGTCACGCTCTCGATCATGGGCGGGGCAACCGTCCTTATCGGTGCACTGCCGACGTACGACCAGATCGGCATCTTCGCACCACTGCTACTGACAGTGCTCCGCTTCGCCCAAGGGTTCTCTCTCGGCGGCGAATACAGCGGCGCAGTCCTCATGAGCGTCGAACACGCACCGGAAAACAAACGTGGACTACTCAGCTCGATCGTCAACACCGGATCCGCATTGGGCCTGATGCTCGCAAACCTGGTCTTCCTGGTTCTCGAGAAGCTACCCGAGGATGCCTTCATGTCCTACGGATGGAGGATCCCATTTCTCCTCGCGGGCATCCTCGTGTTCTTCGGAATTTTCATCCGAGTTTCACTCGACGAGAGCCCCGAATTCCAGAAGGTTGCCAAAGAGGGCAACATCGAGAAGATGCCGGTCAAGATCGTTCTGACCCGGTACCCGAAGCTGGTAATCCTGATGGCACTGTCCTACCTGTCTATCGGGACCGTCTTCTACATACTCACCGTGTTCTCGATCTCGTACGGCACCGGGCAAATCGACATCGACGAGGCGTTGATCTTGCGGTTGATCCTTTTCTCGACCGTCTTCCTTGTCGCTGGCATCCCGTTCTTCGGCTGGCTCTCGGATCGATACGGCAGGCGCCGAATATTCATCGCCGGCGTCGTCGGACTTTCGGTCTTGCCTTGGGCCTGGTTCCCGATGTTCGGCTCGGGCAACGCAGTCATCATGTTCATCGGCTTCCTGCTGGCCTCGTCAACTTAACCGGGCCGTCAGTCAGGGATGATTGTCGGATGAGTCGTGGAGACGAAACGCGGGTGGATTC
>NZ_JAZHFF010000049.1:0-200 GCF_036541985.1 Rhodococcus sp. IEGM 1306 | reverse complement strand
CACTGCATCGCCAACACCCGAATCCGACGCTGCTTCGCGAACGTCACCGACTCCGCCGGACTCCCGTACCCGACACCAGAGCGAGTCTTCACCTCCACGAACACAATTCGATCACCGGATGTTGCAATCACATCCAACTCGCCGTACCGACAACGCCAATTACGCTCGACAATCTCCAAACCCGCATCGATCAGGAACTC
>NZ_JAZHFF010000024.1:0-20612 GCF_036541985.1 Rhodococcus sp. IEGM 1306 | reverse complement strand
TCCCACCAACATGATCCGCGCAAGTGCGGCCGAATGCTGTTGATTCCCAGTTGCGTTCAGTTAAGTTGACAGAGCCGGTGAAACCGTTGTCGGCCGGGTTCGTGGTGCCGGTCAGGCGTAGCTGGAACGCGGCGCTGGTGGTGACTGCGCGCTCGGAGAACCCGATCTCCTTCGCTGCAGCGTCGGCGAGCTTGATGCTGCCGGCCGCGTGGTACGAGACGGAGCGATCCGTGACATCGGTGACTTCGAGTTTGAGTGAGCCGTCCTTGTCGAAGACGTTTTCTGCCGAGTAGGAGGCGGTCTGGTCCTTCTCGTCGGTGAACGGGATGCCCCATCCGTTGGCGGTGGTTTCAGTCGACGTCGCGGAACACGTGAAGCCCGCCCCCGGATCTGCGGAGCCGAGCGAACCGGTCGGTGCGGCATGGGCGAAGGCCGGCGCGATCAGCGCGGCTGCGCCGACGAGGGCAGCGATGGTTCCGGTACGACGAGTGTTCTTGGACATGCGATTGACGCCTCTCACAGGGGAAATTTAAGCTTCCGAAAACCGCCGATCAGAATTCCGGCGATGCCCGATCCGAGCAGTACTGCACCGATCAGATCCAGCGAAGAGCGCAGTCGCACAGCTGATTCCGACGTCGAAGCGAAGATCATGCCGCCGAGCAGAACCAAACCGATGACGAAGAACAGAAAATTAGCACAGACCGGACGGTTTGCGTTAGGCCGAATCGGACAAACCTCTTCTACGGGAGGAGTTAGTTCTTTCGGGTTAGTCCTTTAGTTGTAGTGGGCGGGGCGGTTGGACATCATGTGGCCGAGTTCTTCCGACGATCTCCTGCTGATTCCCGCAGCTGCAACGACATAACCCGGGCCGACGCTGCCAGGGCCGACATCGACCCAACGCAATCACGCCCGCGCAGGAGCACCCGAGAACCTTGGGCATTTTTCACACTCGTCGATCCCTACGAAAACAGGAACTCACGTCTCTGCCAGCGCCCTGATACTGCCTACCCCTCCGGCAACGACAGCCCACCATATTTCTTGAATTCACGCATTTGCTCGTTGCACGTTTCACGTAATTCGGGGAGAACACACATTAGGGCATTCGGCGGCCTGCGCCCCGACAAAAACCAGTGAACGAACTGCCTCCGGAATCGCAGAACGTGCTAACACTTCGTTCGGAGAGTTGCCACATCACGACATGGAGCCGAAACTACAACAGAAACTCGTATCACTTTCCGCCGAAGCATAATTCGTTGTTCAGGCGATGCGACATACGGTGGTGAGTCAACCCGACCTCCTACGCTTCAATCCTGCGGAACGGCAGTCGAGCACCGCTGTGGATCACGTATCGCGATACCGGCGGAGGTCCGGGGTCATCACCCGTCATTGACAGGTACGTGCCGTCGGCACGACAGGCAGGAAGTCCACAGTCTGTAGATCCCATGTTGGAAGGGAACGGCACTGCGGGCCCGGTTGAGATCGAAGCCTTGCGGCACTTGATGATTGCCATGCGGTTTCCCGGAAGAGGATCAACGAGCCGATTTCGCCGCCGTATCGGGACGCAACAACATTCTCTATATCCTGGACTGGACGATTGCTGGCCTATCCGGGGCGAGGGCGGTGCCGGCGGGCGGTACCGCGGTGCCCTCCTTGAGGGAAATGCGTTGCGAAGAGGTGGCCGTCCTCGGCGTAGCGTTCGACGGTGATCCCACAACTCGTGCCCGAGTTCGCTTCCGTGGCTGCTGTGATTGCGTCGTTGTCCGAGTGGAAGTATTCGTCGACGGCCGAACCGTCGGGCATGGTAATTCAGTAGCGATCCATCCCCTCACCATCCGCTGCCGCGATCGAGCAGGCAAGCGTGACGCCCGGCCCGGCCCTACATTCGACTCTCGCCAATGAATTACGGGCGCAGCAATCGTCGGGTCCGAACAGCGAGCCCCCGCGTGGTTGTTCTCCCCGGAACAGTTCGCGGCGTCGAGGTCGGTGAGAGCAACAAAGTGACCACGCCAGTTGCTCAGCTCAGTGGGTCAGCAGGCTCGGCGCTGTCGAGTCGATACGTCGGTCACGCCGAACAGAGTAATCCCGCACTCGACATCGACGCTGGCACATGCGGCACTGACCAGGCGAGACGCGTTCGTAGGCCGTGCACCAGGAGAACCGGCAGCGGTCAAAGGTGGAGGGCCCGAACTGCAGCCTGCGCGATCGGTAACACGTCCTCCTCGAACCACGGGTTCTTCGACAGCCACGGTTGATTGCGCGGAGACGGATGCGGTACAGGGAGATAGCCGAGCGGCAAGTAATCCTCGGCAGCGCGGACGGTATCGGTCAACGACGTTCTGCGATCCCGCCCTAAGTAATAGGCGTGTGCATACTGACCGACCAATACCGTGAGCGCAATGCTCGGCAAGTGATCGTCGAGCCGCGGGTGCCACCGGGCTGCACATTCTCGTTGCGGCGGTTTATCGCCCGAACGTGCTTTGCCGGGATAGCAGAACCCCATCGACGTGAGCGCGACCGTGCCCGGATCGTAGAACTGCGTCGACGTGAGATCCAGCCACCGGCGCAGACGATCCCCCGACGGGTCGTCCCATGCGATACCGGTGGTGTGGACTTTACGTCCGGGTGCCTGGCCGATAATGCGTAACCGAGCGGAGGGACCGGCCTGCACGACGGGCCGCGGACCGTAGGGCAGCTGGTCAGCGCACAGCGTGCACCCTCGGATCTCCGTCAACACATGCGCCAAAGATTCCTGCATGATCAAACACCCCTAAGCCGCGATACGTCGATGACCCGCTCCCCGCCTTCACGCTGGCCTGGCGGCATTCGCGGGATCCCGACAGAAATTTCCAGCCGCCCAGCCGATGGTTTACTGGCGTTCTGGCGCGGTCGTTTCAGGCGAGGCGATCGGCGTCACCGGACTCGGAGCCCGTTGCGGTTTCTCCGACATCACCGACAGTGCCCTGCAGGCGCATCCGGCCGTCCGACAACGCATACGTGACGCCGACGATCGCGCACGTACCCTTGCCCACCTTGTCGGCGATGATCCGCGACCTCTGCATGATCAACGACCCCGTCTCCACCACATGACGACCTTCGAGTTCGTCGACCGTGGACAGACCTTCGTTGCGGCCCATCAGAATCGACGGTGCAACACGCTCGATCACACTACGAATGAAACCATCGGGCACCGCATTCTCGTCCAGAGCGTCCAGCGTTGCCTTCACTGCGCCGCAACCGTCGTGCCCGAGCACGACGATCAGCGGCACGTCGAGGATATCGACGGCGTACTCGATCGAACCGAGAACCGAATCATCGAGCACGTGACCCGCGGTGCGCACGACGAACATGTCGCCCAGACCCTGATCGAAAATGATCTCCGCGGCTACGCGCGAATCTCCGCAACCGAACAACACCGCAGTGGGGTGCTGCCCGTCGACGAGTTTCGCGCGATCGGCAATCCCCTGACTGGGATGAATGGACGCGTCGTTGACAAACCGCTCGTTGCCCTCACGAAGGGACTTCCAAGCAGACACCGGACTCGAACGTGGCATTCATTCATTGTGCACACGACCAGGAACGCCGTGCGCTGGGGGTTGAAACAGGACTTCTCCGCACGTTTCTCGCCTCCCCGCGGCGATGAGCATTTGGAAGCGCGAGTACCTCCCGCACCTGATGATGGAGTGCATGAAACGCATGTATACGGTCGGCCACTCGACACACCCGTTCGACGAATTCGTCGAACTTCTCCGCGCCCACGATGTAGAACAAGTCGTCGACGTCCGCTCCGTCCCCCAATCGCGTCACAACCCCCAGTTCGGACACGATGCCCTCACCGAAGCCCTCCCCAGCCAGGGCATTCGTTATCAATGGATCGAGAGGCTCGGAGGACTGCGCCACACCACGAAAAACTCCATCAACGGCGCCTGGCGCAACACCTCGTTCCGCGGCTACGCCGACTACATGCAAACAGAGCCCTTCCAAGAAGGCATCGACCAATTATGCACCGCCGCAACCGGAGCCGTCACCACGATCATGTGCGCCGAAGCCGTCCCGTGGCGATGCCACCGATCGATGATCGGCGACGCCCTACTCCTACGCGACTACCAGGTCCTCGACATCATGAGCCCCACCTCAGCCAAACCACACACCATGACATCATTCGCGAAAATCGACGGAACACGCATCTGGTACCCACCCGATCCTTCAGAATAGGCCGCTTATGCCCGATGTTCGTTGCCGCGCCGAACCACCACCACTCCTGCCCGGCCGGGGATTGTTAGGGGCGCTCCTCACGCCGCGTTGCTACGCATACTGCAGGGCCCGGAGACCGTCTGCGCGAGCGCAAGTCTTCATCCCTCTGCCTTGACAGGGCAACCGAGCGAAGTCCCGCCCGAACGGAGAATCGGCCGCTGCGGACACCATCCTCCTGGCTGAAACAGAGTATGTGACAACTGCGTCGACTGACTTCACTGTGGGGTGCAACACGGGCCCCCACGCGACTTGCAGGCGTGATCCGCCGATCCGAAAACTTCGTTGCAGGGATGGACGAGGTTCGAACGGATCACCCATCACCGTCCACCGTCCAACTGGCGGTGACGTGACGTCTTCATTCCCCGCTCACCCGTGCCAACCGGATCAGAGCCCCCAGTCACAGTCGGCACCATCACGCGAAGGCTGCCACCCGGCGCCCGCCGATCCAGCACTGCGGTCGTGGTGGAGACGGCCGGAATTGCAGCACAGATTGAGGCGCAGCCGAACAGATCGCTAAAACCAGTTAACGAGCCACGCCCCCACGTCCGTCGACACCGCCTCCACGAGATCTCGGGTCCGTCGACTATTCTGGAGATACCAGGAGGTGAAGTTCCATGACCGAGTTGCAGAAGACCAAACGTCGAGTGAAGACGATCCGGGCTATCCGCAAGAGCACCGAACTCGAGGGCGCCCGCAGCACCGCCGCCACCCGCACGGACCAGCTCGCCTACGCGCGCGGAACGATCACCGCGACTGAGCTCGGCGATCGGGTTCGCCGCCGGTACAACGTCCAGTAACCAGTGCAGCATCCGTGGAATACCGGTGACCTCGAGACGGACTGGCAGGGCTACTTCATCCCCGGCACGGACGTTCTACGTAACCGTGTGGGCGCCGACACGATCGAGGCGCTCAGCGATGCAGAGAACGATCTTGTCGAAGCCCGAATAATCGAACTTCGTGAATCCCCCGGACTCCTCGGGGACCGAACCTATGACCTTACGTTCCTTCAGGCCATCCACCGTCAGCTCTTCCAAGATGTGTACCTCTGGGCCGGCGACGTGCGCACTGTGGGTACAGAGAAGGGCAACCAGTCGTTCTGCCCGCCAGGCAATATTCATCAGGCGATGGATCATGTCGCGTTCGAGATATACGAATGTACACAGCTCGCGACGGTGAGTGAGGTGGGCCTTGCGCGCAAAATCGCATACTTGTACGACTACGCGAACTTTGCGCACCCCTTTCGGGAGGGCAATGGCCGGGCAACTCGCGAGTTCTTCGACCTGCTTCTCTCGGAACGTGGGGCCGGACTCGATTGGCAGAAGACCGACGACGACGAGTTGCACGGTGCGTGCCACACCGCCCGGGCCGAATCCGACAGGAGCGGGCTCATCGAGATGTTCACAAAGATCCTCGACGACGAGCCGGCGTATGAATTCTGACTGTGCTGTACCCGAGCCGATACAGGGGTTGACCCGTCTCACCCACCCCTTTCGCTTTTGAACCCCTAGACAGACCAGAGGCAGCACGGCGGGCGAGCTCGACAGGCGCGTCCGTTCGATCATCTTCGGTGACATCGACTTTCCGTCGGCCCCTGCGGCCCCAGACCGTGAGCTGGTCCCCAAGTGGTCCACACTCAGGTCGGGGCGCCTGCGGTCATCATCTCTGTTCACTGCACCGAAGACAACTATCCCATCGCAAAGACAGTGGTACGCGATGACACGACGCCACAGCGTACGACGAACCTGGATCGTCGCCGGAGGTTGCGTAGTTCTTCGAAACACACCCTGCCCCCGCCGCACCGACCGACGCCGTCTTCTCCGTCCCTGTTGCGGCACAACGATATTAACGTCGATAGTTCGCTGTGCACCGGCGAGAACCACAAATCCGGATCAGGCTCCAGGACCCTCTGACACGGTCCAGACCATCATCCTGACATGAACACAAGCTTCACCTCGTTGAGGAAGGACGCCCTCCCCAATTGTCCACAGCGAGGACCTGCACAGGCCGGACCCCACTGTCACGCGACCGAGAAGCTCTCGAAGAAAGACTGCACCAGCCGATCACCGCAAAGAGAGGACACTCGGACCACGTTCGGTCCTGTGCTGAATAAGTCGGTTGAACCTGTCGAGTGCTCTCTCACGCGGACTCGACAGGTTGCGACGTGCAACGATGCTGACATTACCGCGGGTCAGCGATGCCCGCGTCGATGATGGACCGCTTCTGTTCCATCCCGATCGCCCTCATGCGCGACTCCGTGGGATCGTCGGAGCGAAGGTCCTCGGGTCGGGCACACTAGTCGCGTTGGACCGACCATGCCGACGTCTCCCTTCGCAGATCGAGTACTCGACACGCGGACGGGGAAACGCTGTGTACGCGACAGTGGCGGACGATCTTGCCGCGTTCAGAAGTCGGTTTTGCAGTACGAGCCAGGGTGTCGAGCATGACGGTACTGTGAAGACCTCTGGCCTGCTCGGGAGTTGGGGGACAAAAAATGTGTGCTGCCGCGAAAGTTGCCTCGTCGGTGATGCAAGTAGCCCACTTGGACCGGTCTGTGAGCTACTACTGCGACGTGTTCACCTGCCGTGTCGCCCTTCGCGAACGCGAGGCGGCCCTTCTCCTGACGCCGGACGATTTTCAGATTTACATGTATGTCCAAAAAGACGCATCCCGGCCCAACATCAGCAATATCGGCGTCCGCTACGTCATGTGGTCCGCTGATACCGAAGAAGAATTGGCGCGGATCGGTGCTCGATTACGCGCATACGATGCCTCTACCTTCACCCAGGTAGTCGGTGGAGTGACTTTCGTCGATGGCTGCGACCCTGACGGTATACGTGTCATCGTCGCTTACCCAAGCCCAGAACAGTTACCCCGAGAGCTGATCGCACCACGATTCCACGGATAACGTGCCCGTCGACCACAAGCAGTGGTCCGGTCAGTCCTCGCTGCCGGAGCGGTCGCCGATCCACGCGAGGAGATCTGGATCGGACGAGGTCAGCCGGTCCACTTCCTCGCCGTCGTCGCAGCGTCGTAGTGACACCGTGATCGAGGTGGGGGTTCTGTGCAGAACCCGCCACATCGCTCCGGAACCGGACCACCGCGAAAGAGTTTCCACCGGTTGCTCTTCCGTCATGTCGGCTCCGCTCAGGTGTTGGCCCAGCTGTCGGGCCCGAAGACCTCGTAGTGGATATTCTGCGCCGGGACGTCCCGTTCGAGCAACGATGCGCGCATCGCCAACATGAACGGCATCGGCCCGCAGAGGAAGGCTTGGGTATCGGGCTCCACTGCAATGTCTTGCAAATCCGCCCGTCCTTCGTGAACCGATCCGAACGCCACGTGCGTGCCGAGATCCTCGTACCAACGATGCAAAGTTGCGGCGGGAATCTTGTCGACGAGTGTGCTGAGTTCTGCTCGGTGCGCATGATCGGCGATGGATCGATCCGCATGAATGACAGAGACCGAACGCTGAGCGCCGGTGTTCACGAGATGATTGAGCATCCCGATCATCGGTGTGCAACCGATTCCGGCCGACGCGAGTAGGAGAGGTGAGTTGTCATCCGGCATGGTGAGATCACCGAAAGGCGTGGTGACGGAGAGTTCCTGACCTTCGAATACGTTGTTGTAGAGGAAGTTCGACACTTCGCCATCAGGAGTGCCGGAGATTCGCTTGACGCTGATCCGCCAGTCTGCGCTGCTCGGTATCGAACACAGGCTGTATTGGCGGATCTGGCGAGCGCCGTCGGGCAGCGTAACCCCGACCGAAAGATACTGTCCTGGCGCGAAGGTGGGGAGTGCACTGCCGTCTAGCGAAGTGAGCGTCAGGGAGACGGTATCGGCGGACTGAAGAACTCGTTCGCTGATCCTGACCGTGCGCCAGACGTCACCGGCGTCGACGCCGGCGAGTTGGTAGAGGCCACGCTCCATCGTGATGAGGGTTTCCGCCATCAGCCAGTAGACTTCGTCCCAGGCTGCTGCGACGTCGGGAGTGACTGCATCGCCTAGTATTTCGACGATCGCGGCAAAGAGGTGTTCGTGCACGATTGCGTACTGGTCGGGCGTGATTCCCAGCGACGCATGCTTGTGCGCGATGCGTGAGAGTATGAGATCGACCTTGGCGCTGTCCGGCTCGAGCTGAAGCGTCGCGAATGCCGCGATGGCGCCGGCGAGAGCCTTCTGCTGTTCGCCCTGTTTCTGATTGCCGCGATTGAACAAATCACGTTCGAGTTCAGGAAGTGCGTCGAACATCCTGCGGTAGAACAGGGTTGTGATATCGCCGATGGCGGCGCCGACCACGGGAAGGGTGGCGCGAATGACCTCGGTTGACTGTGGGGAAAGCATGAGCTGCTCCGTTCGGTCGAAATTCGATTGATCAGCCTGCTTCGTCGCTCCGGGTGGTGAGGCGTAGCAGGACAGTTTTGGATGGCTGCCGGATGACGTCTTCGATCGTGACCGCGTCGAGTGAAACGAAAAACGCTTCCTGTGCTTCTCGCAAAGCGCTCCGAAGGAGGCAGCCGCCGCGCAGTGGGCACGGTTTGTCGCCTTCGCAGTCGACGACTTCACCCGGGCCTTCGAGGCGTCTGGCCAGCCAGCCGATGGTGGCGGTGCGGCCGAGTTCGGTGATGGAAAGCCCGCCGCCGCGACCGCGCCTGGTTGTGACGATGCCAAGCTCACCGAGCCGTGTAACCACCTTGGTGGCATGGGAGTACGACACGTTGAGCTGCTGCGCAATTACCCGGGTACTGGGGGAGGCATCGGCGTCGAGTACGGCCAACCGCATGACGACGCGCAATCCCAGATCGGTGAACTGCGTCAGTTGCATGATCTGAACCTACATAATTCGCATCTGAGATGACTATTTATGTGAGGGGGATCTCAAACGAAGGCCCAACGCACCACGTCGACATGGTCGAGAACGCTGTGAAGCGGCACCGACCGTGCAATATTGGTTTGTTGCCGAAAGGTCGAGTCGAGCACATCGTCCCGTAGTGCACTCTCAGAGGACGGAGGTAAATCCGTACCGTCGACGCATTTCCTTGAGGTTGGCGACGTCGTTCGTGCTGAAACTCGTTGCAGCTGACCATTGCAGCGCTTGCTCGTAGTCCTCTCGCCATTGGTCGATCTCACGGGCGGTGAGGCGAGTGACGGTCGGTTTCTGTCCCCCGGCTACGGGTTCGAATTGTGCCAGAAACACGGCGAGCAATGCGGCTTCGCGCCGACATCTGCTCGTCATGGCGTCACCGTCTTAACGCTGATTGCGGCCGTACGGAATGGCACTGCAATGATCCCGCAAGCATCGATCGGATCTCGGTGAGACAGCTCGATGCGTCGAACGCAACGACGGACAAATAATGTACAGGGACTTTCGTTCCGGAAAAGCACTGTGCTACATAGTTTCATTGCTGGTGGAGCTCCATTCGGCCCCGACCTCATGAAGAACGAACAACTTTCAAGTAACTCACCGTAACAGTTCAATCCGGATTATCGCTAACCCCAAGCTATCGACGGTTCGCTCACCTACATCGCACCCAAACGGCAACTGTCGACGGTGTAACGGCTGTGGGGACTCGATCTGGAATCGGTCTGCCGCCGAAGACCGTCGTACACTTTTGCGTCGAGCGACTTATCAACAGTCGAGCTTGAGATCGCACGTGTAGGCATCGGCCCCATGTTGCACGGTTGGGTCCGTCGCGCGCTGTCCGCAAGGGATCGGCAGGAACAGGCTTTTAGATATGAAACCACTCCCGGCCAGGAGTGCTGTGCCGGGTCCAGTACAGCCGAGGGTGGTCGGTGAGAACCTGTATGCCCGACCGGATGATGAAGACCATCAGAAACAGATTGAGAAAGTGTTGCGCACCCAACCATGCAGGAAGGGCAGACGTTTCCCCTGGGCGGACCTCGCCGACTCCGGGGTGCTGTTCGATGAACACCTGCACCGACGACAACCCACGCAAGTGCTGTGCCGCAGCCATTGTCGCGATCAGGACGACGAATCCGATAGGGAGCAGCCAGAGCAGGTTGAACCGCTTGCTGTGGCCGATGCGCATACGAGGTGTGATGCCGGTGGCATATGGCACCGAACCCGCCCAGGTGACAGGGTCGACGACGTCCGCGCCTGGGATCAATTGCGTGCGGAAGCTTTGCGCCACAGTAGGAGTCCGCACGGCATCGGGGTCCGCTCTCGGCGCTGTAGACGGATCGGTGGAGTCAACCATCGGTTACATCCAAACGCTGTAGGTGACACCGGCTAGGTAACTGGCGTGCAAAAATTGTTCGAGGACCTGACCCTGCTCATCACTATTGGTCGGAAAGTCGGCTTACCTGAGTTTTGTCGGCTACCGCGTCGTATCTCGGAGCGTATATGCGGACATGTCGGGAACGACCCATTCCCCGCCGACTTCGTCGATCGGGAGAACATCGAGGACGATGTCCGGATCCAACGGTATTGCTCCGAGGATCCGGGGAACCCGTGTGTCTGCACCAGGAGGTGATGGGTTGCGCTCGTCCCACCTGATCGAGACCCCCGCTGCAAGGAGAGCATCCTGATCGACAACTACCACTACCAGTGGAAGTCGGAGGTCTCCGTACACTGTCGCGAGAACATTCTCGAGATCCCCTGCAGTGGCAGCGTGGACGAAGCCAACCTGATCGAGAGTCTTTGCGCGGGTTGATCCTTCATATTCTCCGAATCGTTGAGCGCCTTCCCAGTCATCAGCAAGGGCTATGTGAAAAATGCATTCGTTCATCGGGAACCTTTCGTGGAAGTGGTCCGGGTGTCAGTGAAGACATGCGGTCAACACCTGGAACAGGGAGATGATCGCACTGATCAACAACACGACCTTCACCAACTCGAAAGCGATGTACACCACGTGTGTCCTCGAACGAGGTAAGACTTCTCCGGCAAGGATTCGGTCTGACCGTTCACTCAGCCGTGGTCGGATCGCCGCAACCTGAACAACGAGCACCGACACGGCTAGTACAACGAACGTCAACGCGGGGACGGCAGGTTTCGCGACCGCGCACGATGCCAGCAATATCAGTGCCAGAACCAACTCCACCGCGTTCAGCGCGGTGAAAACCTTGCGGCCGATCCCGAGCCCGATGGCCGGGCTCACTCCGGGAGCGCGAAACTTGATCGGTGCTTCCAGGAAGGAAATCGCAGCGACCATCCCGAGCCAAAAGACCGGCAAGATTAATTGCGCGTAGCGTGCCGCTTCGGTCATAGGCCATCGACCTCACTGGACGGGATCGAGTTCGGTCCTTCCACTACGGCTGTGGAAATCTTCCTTCTAGCTGCTTCGGTCCTCATTCGTTCGACCATGTGTGGGTAATGCAGTTCGAACGCGGGACGCTCGGAGCGGATCCGAGGCAGTTCGGTGAAGTTGTGCCGCGGCGGCGGACAACTTGTTGCCCATTCGAGCGAATTTCCGTAACCCCACGGATCGTCGACCGTCACGACCTCTCCGTAGCGGTACGAGGTGAACACGTTCCACACGAACGGCAGCAGTGACGCTCCGAGAACAAACGAACCGATCGTCGAGATCGAGTTCAGCGTGGTGAATCCGTCCGAGGGTAAGTAGTCGGCATACCGCCGCGGCATGCCTTCGGCGCCGAGCCAATGTTGAACCAGAAAGGTTGTATGAAAACCGACGAAAGTCGTCCAGAAATGCCACCTACCGAGTCGTTCGTTCATGAATCGTCCGGTGATCTTCGGGAACCAGAAATAGATCCCGGCGTATGTGGCGAAGACGATGGTCCCGAAGAGAACGTAGTGGAAGTGCGCGACGAGGAAATACGAATCGGTGACGTGGAAGTCGAGGGGCGGGCTCGCCAGTATCACCCCCGACAGACCGCCAAAGAGGAAAGTGATCAGAAATCCGAGCGAGAACATCATCGGCGACTCGAAGGTCAGTTGTCCTTTCCACATCGTTCCGATCCAGTTGAAGAATTTGACCCCGGTGGGTATGGCAATGAGAAAACTCATCATCGAAAAGAACGGCAGCAGAACGGCTCCCGTGGCAAACATGTGATGTGCCCACACTGCCGCCGACAGCGCAGAGATGGCGATCGTCGCGTAGACGAGTCCGGCATAGCCGAAGATCGGCTTGCGGGAGAAGACGGGAAAGATCTCCGAGACGATCCCGAAGAACGGTATGGCCACGATGTACACCTCGGGATGTCCGAAGAACCAGAACAGATGTTGCCACAGGATCGCACCACCGGTGGCGGGATCGAAGAGATGCCCGCCCAAGTGTCGGTCCACGAGCAGACCCATCAGCGCTGCTGTGAGAATAGGAAAAGCCAACAACACCAGGATCATGGTGATGAAGACATTCCACGTGAAGATGGGCATCCGGAACATCGTCATCCCGGGTGCTCGCAAACAGATCACGGTGGTGATCATGTTGACCCCGCCCAAGATGGTCCCGACGCCGGCCAGTGCGAGTCCCATGATCCACAGATCTCCGCCGACACCTGGTGAATGCAGTGCACTGGTCAGCGGGGTATATCCCGTCCATCCGAAGTCCGCGGCTCCGCCCGGGGTGAGGAATCCGGATACGGTGATGAGCGCACCGAACAGGTACAGCCAGTAGCTGAGCGCGTTCAGTCGCGGGAACGCGACATCCGGTGCACCGATTTGCAGGGGAAGTATGTAGTTCGCGAAGCCGAAGACGATCGGAGTCGCATACAGCAGCAACATGATCGTGCCGTGCATGGTGAAGAGCTGGTTGTACTGCTCGTTCGAGAGAAACTGAAGACCGGGGACGGCAAGTTCGGTCCGGATCAGCAGGGCCATCAATCCGCCCAACATGAAGAAGGCGAACGAGGTGACCAGATACATCACGCCCAGCTTTTTTGGATCGGTCGTGGTGGCAGCGGAATAGAGGAACGTGCCCTTGAACCCCCGGCGTTTCGGGTAGGGCCGCGAAGGAAGGAGTTCTGTCACAACGGGAGTCATGGGCCACCCTCACTGCTCGCCGAACGGCGGTCCGCCATCCGGATCGCCCGGGTGCGGATACCCGCCTACCAACTCCGTATCGACGCCGACGCGACCACGCTTCGCGGCCCCACCCGGAGATCCCACCACCTCGGCCGCTCCGGGTAGTAGACGATGAAAGAAGTGAGCGTTGTCGTCGATGAAATCTTCCCAGCGGGCGGGCACGTCGGATTCGTACGAGATGGCCTCGACCGGGCAGACCGGTTCGCACGCTCCGCAGTCGATGCATTCGTCCGGGTGGATGTAGAGCGACCGTGCCCCTTCGTAGATGCAGTCCACCGGACATTCCTCGACACATCCTCGGTCCATCACGTCGATACATGGTGCAGCGATCACGTACGTCATGAGCGGCCTCCAGGACACTGCCTATTTTCGAGGACATCTTTCCTCTAAAGTCTTACAGTATGGCGATACGAAAAGGAACAGGGTCGGCACGCGCCGGTACTCATGCAGTACTGGCGTCACGGCGCCGAGTCCAACTGCTGGACGCCCTGCGAGCCGGCGCGGAATCGATGACCGCCGCCGAACTGGCCGATTTGTGCGATCTGCATGTGACCACAGTTCGGTTCCACTTGAACGCACTGATCGAGGTCGGTCTGATCGCGAAGGAGACCGAACACAACGTCACCCGTGGGCGTCCACGCCAGCTCTACCGGGCACAGAATGCACTCGGGTCAGGAGTCGGCGCCACCTCCGGATACGAAAAGTTGGCTCACGTTCTGGCGGCCCACTTCGCACGCCAGAGCGACGGCACCCCGGAGAACCTCGCCGAGGCTGCGGGCAGACAGTGGGCGAGCGACGAACTCGGCGCAACCTCCGGAACCGGCCGGCCGACAGAAGAAGCAGCGCTCGTCGTCACCACCTTGTTCGCGGAGATGGGGTTCGATCCGGAACTCGAAACCTCGACATCACCGACGCGGATCCGATTGCACGCCTGCCCGTTCGAAAGCGTCGCCCGACAAAACCCCGGCGTTGTCTGCTCCTTGCACCTGGGCTTGATACGCGGGGTCCTGACACGACTCGGCGCACGCCAGATCGAGAGCACGCTCACCCCCTGGGACACCCCACATACGTGCCTGGCACAACTGGAGCAGCAATGACACACAGGATCGTGTACATCGATGTTGCTGTCGCGCAGTCGCATTCCCCTCCCCCGCTCGTTGTGGGACCGCCGGTGTACTCGCACCTATTCGCCGTTTCGCGGACCGCACCGAGACAGGAACAGTTGGACACTTCCTCACGGCAAGGGATTACATCCCATGAGCATCTATCGCATCATCTGGTGGGTCGCCGCAGCGGTCCTTACCGCGTCAGGGGGGATCGTCGCATTCCTCACCGTCTCTGCCGACGTACTGATATCGGCGATGATTGCCGCAGTATTGATCGGAGCGGGTTCACCCTGGTTGCGACCGATCACACTTCGCGCTACCCCACCACCGCGAACCCTCCTGGCGATTGCGCTACGAGACGGCGCTACGTGGGCGGCAGTCGTGGCCGGTGTCATCGGATTGATCGCGCTCTCCGGCGCTGCTGCCTTACCGCTGATACTGCTGATGACCCTCACCTCTCCCCCGGTGTCCCGCTATTGTCACGGCAGGGTCAAGTTCACCCAGTCACCCCCGTGCTCGCCGACAAGCCCTCTGATCCACACCAGCGCCGTCGAGGTGCCGCTTCTTCCGCTACCGGACTGCAGCGACCTGTCGAACGAAGCCCTGTGCCGATGTTGGCGCGTGAGTTATGCGGCGCTGCACCATGATCCATCGACACCGACTCCGGACGCGCTGCACCTCGCGCGTACCCGCGAGCGTTACCTCGACGAACTCGAACGTCGCGATCCTCGAGGATTCGCCCGATGGCTCAGCAGCGGCGCTCGTGCCGGTAGTGACCCCGCGAAGTTCCTCACCACACGAGATCATCCGCAACCCCCGACACAGGCCTGATGGAACCTCGTGCACGATGCCGATACAACTACATGATCCCGGGCGGACTTCGATCACGACTGTGTAGATGCCGCACACACACCAACCACCAGAGAAACCTACTCGCAACCTCGTAGCCGACGAGCCGAAAACGACGTGAACCCTCGACGGCACCGGACAAATGACAGAAAGCGACCATCGTGGAAAAGATGTCTTTGACAGCGCTAGCGCGCCAACTCGCCGACAAGGCGAAAAACTCGAAGAGCGGCCGCAGCGCTCGTACCGTGTACGGCGGCCATGAGCACGTCCTGCGTCAAACTGTCATCGCGCTGGCTGCGGGGCAAAGGCTCGACGAGCACGAGAACCCCGGGGAAGCGACCGTCTACGTGCTCACCGGTCGGGTACGCCTGTGCGCAGCCGAAAACGCGTGGGAGGGCTCATCCGGCGATCTGTTGATCGTCCCGAATGCTCGGCATTCTCTCGAAGCGTTGGAGTCCTCGAGCGTACTGCTGACCGTCGCCAAAACAATCTGAAAGTATCGACGGCCTTCTGCGGCCACTGATTCGACCGTTATCCTTCTGTTTCGTTGTCGATCACGATCGAGTTGCCGAACTGTGCCCTGCTCTTTCTCTGGGTGCGGGTCTGCGGCGCTGTCTCGTGTCGATGACAACCGACCTGTGAGGTAAGTGCATTGAACCGATCCGAGACCAACGCTCCGATCGCCCCTGTGTCCTCGGAGTCCATGACCGGCGGCACGTCCGGCCCGTTGAACTCTGCCCTGCTTGATGCGCTGAAACAGCGCGTTGTCATCGGCGACGGAGCGATGGGCACCATGTTGCAGGCCGCGGACCTCACCCTGGACGACTTCCTCGGCCTCGAGGGGTGCAATGAGATCCTCAACGACACCCGTCCCGACGTGCTCAAAGACATCCACCGTGCGTACTTCGCCGCTGGTGCCGATGCCGTCGAGACCAACACCTTCGGTTGCAACCTGCCCAACCTCGCCGACTACGACATCTCTCACCGGATCCGCGAACTCGCGGAAAAAGGCACTGCTCTCGCCCGTGAAGTAGCGGACGAGATGGGACCAGGCCGCGACGGCATGGCCCGATTCGTACTCGGCTCGATGGGACCGGGAACCAAGCTCCCCAGCCTCGGGCACGCACCGTACGCAGTCCTTCGTGACGCGTACACCGAAGCTGCGCTCGGCATGATCGACGGTGGCGCCGACGCCATCCTCGTCGAAACCTGCCAGGACCTGCTTCAGGTGAAGGCGGCCATTCTCGGCAGTCAGCGCGCGATGGAGCAACTCGGACTGCGGTTGCCGATCATCACGCACGTGACGGTAGAGACAACTGGAACGATGCTCCTGGGCAGTGAGATCGGTGCGGCGCTGACGGCACTCGAGCCACTCGGTATCGACATGATCGGCCTGAACTGTGCCACCGGGCCGGCCGAGATGAGCGAACATCTCCGGCACCTGTCCAAGTACTCGACGCTGCCGGTGTCGGTCATGCCCAATGCAGGTCTGCCGCAGCTCGGCCCCAAGGGCGCCGAGTACCCGCTGACCGCCGACGAATTGGCCGAAGCCCTCAGTGGTTTCGTTTCCGAGTTCGGACTCGGCCTCGTAGGCGGCTGCTGCGGTACGACACCCGAGCACATCAGCGCGGTCGCCGACGCGGTCCGTCAGGTCGAGAAGGCCCAGCGCACCCCGATCCACGAGCCGAGTACCTCTTCGCTGTACTCGGCGGTGCCGTTCGAGCAGGACGCCAGCATCCTGATGATCGGTGAACGCACGAACTCCAACGGCTCCAAGGCTTTCCGCGAGGCAATGCTCTCCGCGGACTACCAGAAGTGCCTGGACATCGCCAAGGACCAGACTCGCGACGGCGCACACATGCTCGACCTCAACGTCGACTACGTGGGCCGCGACGGTGCCGCCGACATGTCGGAACTGGCCAGCCGTCTGGCGACGTCCTCGACGCTGCCGATCATGCTCGACTCCACCGAGCCTGCCGTGTTGCAGGCCGGTCTCGAACACCTCGGTGGCCGCTGCGCTGTCAACTCCGTCAACTACGAGGACGGCGCCGGCCCCGAATCGCGTTTTCACAAGATCATGACGTTGGTCAAGGAGCACGGCGCGGCGGTCGTCGCCCTGACCATCGACGAAGAGGGCCAGGCTCGCACCGCCGAGACCAAGGTCGCCATCGCCAAGCGTCTGATCGAGGACATCAAGGGAAACTGGGGACTCGCCGAGTCCGACATCATCGTCGACGCCTTGACCTTCCCCATCTCCACCGGTCAGGAAGAGGTGCGACGCGACGGCATCGAGACCATCGAAGCCATCCGTCAGCTCAAGGCTGCGTACCCGGAACTGCACTTCACCCTGGGTATCTCGAACATTTCGTTCGGTTTGAACCCGGCCGCACGGCAGGTCCTCAACTCGGTGTTCCTGCACGAGTGCACCGAGGCCGGTCTGGACACGGCGATCGTTCACGCGTCCAAGATTTTGCCGATGGCGCGAATTCCGGACGAGCAGCGTGAAACCGCACTCGACCTGGTCTACGACCGTCGTAGCGAGGGCTACGACCCGCTGCAGAAGCTGATGGCTCTGTTCGAGGGTGTCTCGGCTGCGTCGGCGCGCGAGTCCCGTGCGCAGGAACTCGCCGGACTTCCGTTGTTCGACCGGCTCGAGCGTCGCATCGTCGACGGCGAGCGCAACGGCCTCGACGACGATCTCACCGAAGCGATGACGGTCAAGTCCCCGATCGAAATCATCAACGAGACACTGCTTTCGGGCATGAAGACCGTCGGTGAACTGTTCGGTTCCGGACAGATGCAGTTGCCGTTCGTTCTGCAGTCCGCCGAGGTCATGAAGGCAGCAGTTGCGTTCCTCGAGCCGCACATGGAAGCGACGGACGACGACGGCAAGGGTCGCCTCGTCATTGCGACGGTCAAGGGCGACGTCCACGATATCGGCAAGAACCTTGTCGACATCATCTTGAGTAACAACGGTTACGACGTCGTGAACCTCGGCATCAAGCAGCCCATCGCGACCATTCTCGATGCTGCGATCGAGCACAAGGCCGATGTCATCGGCATGTCCGGACTGCTCGTGAAGTCGACAGTGGTCATGAAGGACAACCTCAAGGAACTGAACTCTCGCGGTGTCTCGGAACAGTTCCCGGTTTTGCTGGGTGGTGCCGCGCTGACGCGTTCGTACGTCGAGAACGATCTGCAGGAGGTGTACGAGGGCGACGTCAGCTATGCCCGCGACGCCTTCGAGGGTCTGAACTTGATGGACCAGATCATGACGACCAAGCGCGGCGGCGGCCCGGCGCCGGACAGCCCAGAGGCCATCGCTGCTCGCGAGAAGGCTGCCGAGCGTAAGGCACGTCACGAGCGTTCCAAGCGCATCGCCGAAAAGCGTAAAGCTGCAGCGGTTCCCGTCGTCCTGCCGGAGCGTTCCGATGTCGCAACCGACATCGCGGTGCCGACACCTCCCTTCTGGGGCTCGCGCATCGTCAAGGGAATCTCGCTGTCCGAGTACTCGGGGCTGCTCGACGAGCGCGCTCTCTTCCTCGGCCAGTGGGGCCTTCGCGGTCAGCGCAAGGGCGACGGTCCGACGTACGAGGAACTGGTCGAGTCGGAAGGCCGTCCGCGGCTCCGGTACTGGCTCGATCGGCTGACGTCCGAGGGCATCCTCGCGCACGCCGCGGTTGTGTACGGCTACTTCCCGGCGATCTCGGAGGGCGATGACGTCATCGTGCTCACCGAACCGAAACCGGATGCACCTGAACGGTTCCGGTTCACCTACCCGCGTCAGCATCGCGACCGTTTCCTGTGCATCGCTGACTTCGTGCGCTCGCGTAAGGAAGCAGAAGCGACCGGGCAGGTGGACGTTCTTCCGTTCCAGTTGGTGACGATGGGTCAGCCGATCGCGGACTTCGCCAACGAGTTGTTCGCGTCGAACTCGTACCGTGATTACCTCGAGGTTCACGGAATCGGCGTCCAGCTCACGGAATCTCTGGCCGAGTACTGGCATCGACGCGTTCGTGAAGAGCTTGTGCTCCCCGAGGGGCATACCGTCGCGGAGCAGGACCCGACCGAGGTTGCCGGCTACTTCGATCTCGAGTACCGCGGCGCTCGTTACTCGTTCGGATACGGCGCGTGCCCGGACCTCGAGGATCGTGCCAAGTTGGTGGCGTTGCTCGAACCCGAGCGAATCGGCGTCGAATTGTCCGAAGAACTGCAGCTGCATCCCGAGCAGTCCACGGACGCTTTTGTCCTGCACCACCCGGAAGCAAAGTATTTCAATGTCTGAATTGTCGACCGAAGTAAACGAAGAAGGACCCTCTCCATTCGCTCGCCGCGTCCTCGACATCATCGACGGTATCCCTGCAGGCCGAGTAATGACATACGGACTGATCGCCACCCTCGTCAACGGACACCCTCGCCAAGTCGGGCAGGTCATGACCCGTTGGGCAGACGAAACGCACTGGCACCGCGTCGTCTACGCCAACGGCACCCCGGCCGCCTGCCACGGCAATAATGCTCTCGCCCTACTACGCGGTGAAGGAACGCCCATGCGCGGCGATCGAGTGGACCTAGCACTCGCGCTCTGGAACGACTGAGCGACGCATGCCCCAATTCGGTCACGCTGCCCTGACCGAACCCTTCCCCCGCACATCCGCTAAGCGTCGTGCTGCGTTACGTCGACTGCCTGCGACCGTGTCACGGAGCGGCGCAAGGGTCTATCTCGCTAACGGTGTTTCGGCGGATTTCCATCAGTAAGTTTCCGATCCCGGCCAACGATCGGCGAACGTGATCGCAAACGCGTTCAGAGCAGGCTTCCACCTCGTTATCCATCGTGCCTGGCCCTTGCCTGTCGGGTCCAGTGAACGCGTCACCAGATAGAGGCACTTGAGCGCAGCAGCCTCGGTGGGAAAATGGCCACGAGCCTTGACAGCCCGCCGGTATCGGGCATTCAAGGACTCAATCGCGTTGGTAGAGCACAGCACTCGCCGTATCTCGGTGTCGTAATCCAGGAACGGGATGAACTCCTGCCAGGCGTTGTTCCACAATCGGATGATCGCCGGATACTGCTTGCCCCAACGGTCTGCGAGATCGTCGAACGCTGCCCGCGCTGCCGTCTCGGTCGGTGCGGTGTAGATCGGCTTGAGATCGTGCTTGAGCGCATCCCAGTGCTGCCGCGACGACAGTCGAAACGTGTTTCGGATCAAATGGATTACACACGTTTGGACCGTCGCGGCCGGCCACACGTTCTCGACGACCTCCGGTAGACCTTTCAATCCGTCGCAGACCAGGAAGAACACGTCCCGGGTGCCCCGATTTCGAATGTCGGTCAAGACGGACATCCAGAATTTGGCGAAAGCGCACAGGTTCGCGCGAACCTGTGCGAGGTGGCACCTGCATTGTCACGGGTT
>NZ_JAZHFF010000002.1:0-649611 GCF_036541985.1 Rhodococcus sp. IEGM 1306 | reverse complement strand
CAGGTTCGGAATGCTCTACGCGCACCATTCTTGTATCGTAACAATTTATACGATGAATTTCAGGCGCAGGACACTAGTAGCCGTCCAGCTTGGCCATTTTTGCTGAGGCGCTCGATGGCGACATATGTCCTTACGGTCCGCCGGGCGGAAAGAACTTGTTCGTGATCCAGTTCGATGCTTCGATCTCGTCGAGGGTTGTCCGGAGACTTCGGTGGCTAATGCTCGTGCTGTGCCGAGTGTCCGGTCAATACCGAACATCGAACAAGACTGGAAACTTTCTCGTGTCCGACCTGAGGCGACGACATGTCTTTCAACCGCGCATGTCCAGCCATGCGTCGACTACCCGTCCGATACCTGACCCGGGGGCGGTATTTGAGTGGGCCGATATCGCACGGCGACTGCACCCGACTGGAACTCGTGGCGATCGACGAGTTCGAGTTGGATGCGCTTGCGCAGACCGGCGAGCAACGTCGGTCCGTGTCCGGCAAGGACCGGTTGCACAACGAACTCGTACTCGTCGATCAGTCCCAGGTCTGCCAATGCCAGGGGGAGTGTCACGCCGCCAACCCACAGACCTTCGCCGGGCTGCTCCTTGAGCCGTTGAATCGCTGACCCCAAGTCGCCTTGCACGAGTTCGGCATTCCAATCGACCCCGCTCAGCGTGCTCGACACGACGTACTTCTTAGCCCGGTCCATTGCCTCGGCGAACGGGATCTCCCACTCGTCCATCCAGTCAGGCCACGCCCCCGTTGCGGGCCGCCGCCACGCCGACTCCATCATCTCGTAGGTCACCCGGCCGAACAGCAAAGCATCGGCTCGTTCCATCTGAGCGGTCCAGTAGCGCATCGACTCCTCGTCGGGTGGGAGCCCCGCCTCGTGATGGCAGCAGCCGTCGAGGGTGACGTTGATCGAGTATCGAAGTGGTCTCATCTCGTTGTTCTCCCCTGATACGCGCAGAGTGACAGCACCGGACCGTACTCAGACTACTGCCGGGCCGTCGGTGTAGATCAGGTTCGGGACCTGGAGTCACGCGGGGGTCGACCGAACAGTAACCAGACGAGCGCACCGAGTACAGGCACCGCGATCACCAGTGCCGACCACCAGAATTTGCTCCCCAAGCGGTCGAAATCGGTGCGCACGATCGCCACGAGCGCGCTAATCGTGATGAAGATCCAGGCAAGAACGAAGACGGTGAAGGTGATGTCCATCCAAGGCGGAATGGTGGGGTTGGGGGTCGATTCGTTCACGCTTCCAGACCACTTTCGACGACTGTGCCTTGATGAAACAACACGCTCCATCGATTCTCGGTGAACCGCCAGATGGATGATCGCTCGGTAACTCGTTGCGCTTGCGCCAGCCGGTACGTCACCAGATACGTGTCAGGCGCAATCCGGCTCAGCGCTGGCCGGTCAGCCGTCCACCCGAGTTCGGCGGCGTCGTTCACCTCGCCGCGGAGGCGTCGGCGCTCAACTACCGACTGCACGTAGTCGCGGGTGTATCGAGCGCCGGAGGCTCCGATCTCCCGGAACTGCGGGTCGACGACCGCATCGAACTCGTCTCGTGACATCGCTACTCGAGTTCGGTGAAACAGAGGTTCGAACTCCATCAACTCGTCGAGGATCGGGCGAAACTCGTGTGGGGTCGTCACGACTGCTCCGAGAACTGCGCCCTCATCTCGATCCCTATCTCCGCGTGTCGCAGGAGGAAGGCCTTCTCGTCATACCCCTTGCGCCGCAACCAGAGAGTGACCTCGCTGTTGCATTTGCTTGCATTGCACGAGCGGCACGCCGGTGCGATGTTGTCGAGTGTGTAGCGCCCACCGCGGGAGATCGCCAGCACGCAGTCACGTTGCGGCGACTCGTCCGACTCGCCGCAGTACGCGCAGCCACCCCAGGCCGCTTTGAGCGCGGACCACTGCTCGACGGACAGATCGTGCTCCACCAAATCCATCCGGCGTTTCCGTTTACGCGCGTATCTTGCTTTCCGGGTCCGGTTGACGGGCATGACGCCATGCTATCGCCGTGCGGCGTTCACTCCGGGTAGCGCCGCGGGGTGAACACCTGACGGCCCGAACCGGTTTCGACGACGGTTGTCATCGACGAACCGACGATGAGCAGCGTCCGCATGTCGATCTCGGAAGGCTCGAGCTCGCCGAGGGTCACGACGCGAACTGATTCCTCGGCACCGGCAACATCGCGGCCGATGACGACGGGAGTCTCGGGGGAGCGGTGCTCGAGCACGAGGTCCTTCATGGCTTGGACCTGCCACGTCCGGGACTTCGACGCCGGGTTGTAGACCGCAAACGCCATGTCCGCGGCTGCAACTGCCGAGATACGGCGCGCGACGACATCCCACGGCTTGAGGCGATCAGACAACGAGAGCACCGCGTAGTCGTGCCCGAGGGGAGCACCGACGCGACTGGCGACAGCGTTTGCCGCCGTCATGCCGGGAAGGATGCGGACCGGCACGCCGCGCCACTGGTCTTCGGCGGCAACTTCGAGAACTGCTGCAGCCATGGCGAATACGCCGGGATCTCCCGACGAGACGACAGCTACACGGGCGCCGTTCTTCGCCAGGTCCAACGCCATCGCGGCGCGTTCCGCTTCGACGCGGTTGTCGCTGGAATGGCGACGCTGGCCCGGACGCGTCGGCACGCGATCGACGTACGGGCCGTAGCCGACGAGGTCGGTTGCCAACGAAAGCTCATGCGCCACTTCGGGTGTGGTCCAGGCGGTGTCGCCCGGCCCGAGTCCGACCACGACCACCTCGCCGCGAGACTCGGTCGCAGGTCGAGGGTTGTTCGACGGGCTCGGAACGATGGCGATCGAAAAGTACGGAACTCCGTCCGGGTCGACCTCGGCAGCGGATTCGACGCGTTGACGTGTGGTGCTCGCGCGCTCGACGTAGTGGGCCTCGCCGAGGCGACCGGAATCCTCGAGCGATTGGAGGACCGGTGGGAAGGTACGTCCGAGCTTGAGGATGGCCGCGGCGTCGGTTTCCTTGAGCCGCCTGGTCAGCTCGGCCTGCGGCAACGTTCCGGGCAGGATCGTGAGGATCTCTTCACCCTCGACCAGCGGCTTTCCGAGTGCAGCAGATGCCGCGCTGACGGAGGTGACGCCGGGAATCACTTCGGCGTCGAAGCGATCGGCCAGTCTCTTGTGCATGTGCATGTAGGAGCTGTAGAAGAGCGGATCGCCGGCGGCGAGCAACGCGACGGTTCGACCGGCCGCGAGGTGAACTGCCAGCCGTTCGGCAGCTGCTTCGTAGAACTCGTCCATCGCGCCCTGGTATCCGCCGGGATGATCAACGGTCTCGGTGGTCACGGGGTAGACGAGGTGTTCTTCGATCTGTCCTTCGCGCATGTACGGCGCTGCAACTCCGCGGGAGATGCTCTTGCCGTGCCGCGCGGAGTGGAACGCAACCACATCGGCCTCGCCGATGACGCGGGCGGCCTTGACGGTCACCAATTCGGGATCGCCGGGGCCGATACCGACACCCCAGAGCTTGCCTGCACTCATTCGACTTCGCTCGCAATCGCATTGACGACGGCGGCGGTGATCGCGCTGCCGCCGCGTCGGCCGCGGAGAACGAGATGATCGATCCCGCTGGCGTGTTCGATGAGGGCTTCCTTCGACTCGGCAGCGCCGATGAAGCCGACCGGACCTCCGACGATGGCGGCCGGACGGGGTGCGCCGGCTTCGATGAGGTTCAGGAGATGGAACAGTGCGGTGGGTGCGTTTCCGATCGCGACAACAGCGCCCTCGAGCTTGGCTCCCCACAGTTCGAGAGCAGCCGCCGAGCGAGTGTTGTCGATGGTCGACGCCAGCACGGGAACCCGCGGATCGCCGAGGGTGCAGATGACGTCGTTGCCGGCGGGCAGACGCTTGCGCGTGATGCCGGCAGCCACCATCTGGGCGTCGCAGAAAATCGGCGCGCCGTCGCGCAGAGCTGCGCGCGCAGCCGAGACGACACCGGGTGTGAAGGCGACGTCGTCGACGAGATCGACCTGGCCACTTGCATGAATCATGCGCACTACAGCTTGCGAGACATCCGCCGGGAAACGGCTCAGGTCGGCTTCGGCCCGAATGGTGGCAAAGGACTGGCGATAGATTTCCGCGCCGTCACGGATGTACTCGATCATGTGCCACACGATAGAGGCATCACCGATCGGCCGGATTCACCCGGTAACCGTCGCCCGTCGCAATCACATCCGCTACGTCCCCGCGGGGACGTCCACAACTGCGGTCGCACCCGGCCCAGTGCTGGCGCCCGACAACGGGAAGTTCTGCCTGCTCGACGGCGGTGATCGCGTCGGTGCGCACATCGGCGAGCGACTTCTCGCATCCCGGACTTCCGGTGCAGGCGGTGACCTCGAGCCACGGTGAGTTCTCGTCGAAGATCAACCCCATGGGTGCCAGCACCCGGACTACCTGCTCGGCTGCCCATTCGTCGAGGTCGAAGATATGCACCGATCGCCACGGCGTCACGACGACGGGCTTGTCGACGGCGGCGAGGAACTCGGCCAGCCGAGCGTCGAGCAGCCCGAATCGCAGGCCGCCGCCCAGAGCTACGGTCCCGTCGCGCTGCTCGAGCCAGCCGATAGTGGGCCGTGCATCCGGCGTGAGGTCCGCCGCAACGGTGGACTCGGCGCTCAGACCCAGCTGCTCGAGGGTGCGTTCGATTCCGTCCGGAACCTCGGCCAGGCGCCAGTGCTTGTCGCGGACGTCGAGGAATGAACGAGCCGCCGCGAGGAGCAATTCGACGGCGTCGTCCGCCTGTACACGATGAGTGGTGCGGTGACCGGCGAGCACCAGTGAATGCTCGGTGGCGCTGCGCGCATGGAGTCCGAAATCGCCCCGTAGCCCGGTGATGTCTCCGCGCCCGTCGTCGAGGGTGAACAGGGTTCGCCCTGGCAGATCTGCCAATGCTTGATCCGCTTGGATCGCCGAATCGAGACGGTGGACCAGTTCACGAATGTCGGCGACGCCCCCGATACGGCCGGACAGTGGGGACGCGAGGATGTTGCGCACTCGTTCGTGCGTCGCGGACGGCAGCAGACCGGCCGAAGCGATACGCGCCGCGAAGGCTTCGGGGTCCGAGACCGAGCGCAGTTGTACGTTGCCCCTCGAGGTGAGTTCCATCTGCCCGTTGCCGAGATCGCGCGCTGCGTCGGCGAGCGTCTGCAATTGGACCGGGGTGAGGAGTCCGCCGGGTAGGCGCACGCGTGCCAGTGCGCCGTCGGCGGCGTGGTGAACTTGCAGTGCACCCGGGCACGCGTCTGGCTGTGAACGGTCCGTGGGCATGGCTCCAGGGTACGACCTGTCATGAGTGCCTTCTGCGGACCGGTAGCATCACCACCACCAGTGACGGCAGTTGAGGAAACCGGTGAGAGTCCGGTGCGGTCGCGCCACTGTGAGTGTTGCTCGAGCGGGACGTGTTTCCGCTCGGAAACACGAGTCAGACCCTCAACCGCCGTCGATGACAGATCTGTGCCACGGGGCGCGAAACCCCAGGAAGGCTTCACCCGTGATTCTTCTGCTCTCCACGTCCGACACCGATCTGCTGAGCGCCCGCGCCAGCCAGGAAGCCGGCGACGGCGTCTCCTATCGCTGGGCCAACCCCTCACGCTTGCTGGTCTCGGAGGACTTGCCGCCCTTGCTCGACGGCGTCGACCTCGTGATCGTTCGTATCCTCGGTAGCCGTCGCAGCTGGGAAGACGGCCTGGACATGGTCCTCGCCTCCGGACTCCCCGTAGTCGTTCTCGGCGGCGAGCACGCGCCGGACGCCGACCTCATGGAGTGCTCGACGGTTTCCGCCGGTGTCGCTGCCGAGGCTCACAACTACCTGGCCGAGGGTGGCGCACAGAATCTGGCACAGCTGCACCACTTCCTGTCCGACACCGTCCTGCTCACCGGCCACGGGTTCGAACCGCCGGCCCACCTGCCTTCCTGGGGCATCGCTGATTTCGCGCCCGATCTCGACTCGGCGAGCGGTCCGGTCATCGCAGTTCTGTACTACCGCGCCCAGCATTTGGCCGGAAACACCCGGTACATCCAGGCGTTGTGCGACGCGGTCGCCGAGGCCGGTGGCACCGCGCTGCCGATCTACTGCGCATCTCTGCGAACCGCAGAAGCCGAACTTCTGAGCACGCTCCGCCGCGCCGACGCCA
This sequence comes from Rhodococcus sp. IEGM 1306, assembly GCF_036541985.1. Taxonomy (NCBI): domain Bacteria; kingdom Bacillati; phylum Actinomycetota; class Actinomycetes; order Mycobacteriales; family Nocardiaceae; genus Rhodococcus; species Rhodococcus sp. IEGM 1306. The sequence continues at coordinate 643,442 of NZ_JAZHFF010000002.1, read as the reverse complement.
TGGTCGTGACAGTTCTTGCTGCCGGTGGCACGAAGCCCGCGACCGCGTCCGCCGGTGGCGACGACGAAGCCTGGGATGTCGCCGCACTCGCTGCGCTCGACGTCCCCATCCTGCAGGGCCTGTGCCTGACCAGTAGCCGCGCCACCTGGGACGAGAACGACGACGGACTGTCGCCTCTCGACGTCGCGACCCAGGTCGCGGTGCCGGAATTCGACGGCCGCATCATTACCGTCCCGTTCTCCTTCAAGGAAATCGACTCCGACGGACTGTCCACGTACGTCCCCGACGTCGAGCGCGCTGCCCGTGTCGCCGGGATCGCGGTCCGTCACGGCAAGCTGCGCCACATTCCCACCACCGAGCGTCGCGTTGCTCTGATGCTCTCGGCGTACCCGACCAAGCACGCCCGCATCGGCAACGCCGTCGGTCTCGATACTCCGGCGAGCGCAATCGACCTGCTCACCGAAATGCGTTCTGCCGGTTACGATCTCGGTCCGGTCGACGGTCCGGACGCAGTTCCCGGCCTGGCGGCGAAGGACGGCGACGCGCTGATCCATGCCCTGATCGCGGCCGGCGGACAGGATCCCGACTGGCTCACTGCCGAGCAGCTCGAGGGCAATCCGATCCGCATCTCGGCAGCGAAGTACCGCGAATGGTTCGCCACCCTGCCCGAGGAACTGCGCAGCGGTGTCGAAGAGCACTGGGGCGCAGCGCCCGGAGAGCTGTACGTCGACCGCTCGCAGGATCCCGACGGCGAAATCGTCATCGCGGCACTGCGATTCAACAACATCGTCCTCATGGTCCAGCCGCCGCGGGGATTCGGTGAAAAGCCCGTCGCGATCTACCACGACCCGGATCTGCCGCCGAGCCACCACTACCTCGCGGCCTACCGCTGGATCGCTGCAACACCGGACAACGGCGGATTCGGCGCCGACGCCGTTGTGCACCTCGGCAAGCACGGAAACCTCGAATGGTTGCCCGGCAAGACACTCGGCATGTCGAGCAACTGCGGCACCGACGCGGCCCTGGGCGACCTGCCGCTGATCTACCCGTTCCTCGTCAACGACCCGGGTGAAGGAACACAGGCAAAGCGTCGCGCCCACGCGACTCTCGTCGATCACCTGATCCCGCCGATGGCCCGCGCCGAAAGCTACGGCGACATCTCCCGTCTCGAGCAACTGCTCGACGAGCACTCCAACATCTCCGCACTGGACCCGTCCAAGCTGCCGGCCATTCGCCAGCAGATCTGGACGCTGATGCGGGCGGCCAAGATGGACCACGACCTCGGCCTCGCGGAGCGTCCCGAAGAAGACGTGTTCGACGACATGCTCCTGCACGTCGACGGTTGGCTGTGTGAGATCAAGGACGTCCAGATCCGCGACGGTCTGCACATTCTCGGCCGCGCACCCGAGGGCGACGCCGAAATCGAACTGGTCCTGGCCATGCTCCGTGCCCGTCAGATGTGGGGCGGCGAACAGAGCGTCCCTGGTCTGCGCGAAGCTCTCGGGCTCAGCGAAGACGGCGACGAGTCCCGCAACCGTGTCGACGACGTCGAGGAAAAGGCGCACGCTCTGGTTCGCGGCATGTACGACGCCGACTGGAACCCCGCTGCGGCAGAACAACTCAGCGACGACGAGACCGTCGTGAAGATCCTTCAGTTCGCGGCCACCGAAGTGGTTCCACGCCTCCGACAGACGAACAACGAGATCAAGCAGGTCCTGCACGCGCTCGACGGCGGCTTCATCGCCGCCGGCCCGAGTGGGTCACCGCTGCGCGGCCTGATCAACGTGCTTCCCACCGGTCGTAACTTCTACTCCGTCGATCCCAAGGCAGTTCCCTCACGACTGGCGTGGGAGACCGGTCAGGCGATGGCCGAGTCGCTCGCCGCTCGATATCTCGCCGATCACGGCGAGTACCCGCGCTCGGTGGGTCTGTCCGTGTGGGGTACCGCCGCCATGCGTACCTCCGGCGACGACATCGCCGAAGTGTTCGCGCTCCTCGGTGTTCGCCCTGTCTGGGACGAAGCAAGCCGACGCGTGGTCAACCTCGAGGTCATCGATCTCGACGAGCTCGGCCGCCCGCGCATCGACGTCACCGTCCGCATCTCCGGATTCTTCCGTGATGCGTTCCCGCACGTGCTCGCACTGCTCGACGACGCTGTTCAGTTGGTCGCCGCATTGGACGAGACGGACGAGCAGAACTACGTGCGCGCCCACGCGCAGGCCGACCTTGCCGAGCACGGCGATGCCAGGCGTGCGACCACCCGCATCTTCGGTTCGAAGCCCGGAACCTACGGCGCCGGCCTGCTGCAACTCATCGACTCCAAGACCTGGCGCGGTGACGACGACCTCGCCGAGGTGTACACCAACTGGGGCGGCTTCGCGTACGGCCGTGGGCTCGACGGAATCCCGGCAGCCGACGACATGCGCAGTGCATACCGTCGAATCAACGTGGCGGCCAAGAACACCGACACGCGTGAGCACGACATCGCCGATTCGGACGACTACTTCCAGTACCACGGCGGCATGGTTGCCACCGTGCGCGCGCTGACCGGAAAGTCGCCCGAGGCGTACATCGGCGACAGCACTCGGCCGGAATCGGTTCGCACACGCACACTTTCGGAAGAGACCGCACGTGTCTTCCGGGCGCGCGTGGTCAATCCCCGCTGGCTCGACGCGATGCGCCGTCACGGGTACAAGGGTGCGTTCGAGATGGCGGCCACGGTCGACTACCTCTTCGGGTACGACGCCACCACCAACGTGGTCGCGGACTGGATGTACGAAAAGCTCGCCGAGACCTACGTTCTGGACGAGCAGAACCAGAAGTTCATGACGCAGTCCAACCCGTGGGCCTTGCACGGAATCGCCGAGCGGCTCCTCGAAGCCGCCGAACGCAACATGTGGGAGCACCCCGAGCAGAAGACACTCGACGGCTTGCGTCAGGTGTACCTCGAAACCGAAGGCGAGCTCGAGGGGGAGTAAACCTCGATCACCGTCAGGTCCGGGCGCTGAAGTGAGTCAGCGTCCGGACTTGATGATCTGAGCGATGTTCCGCTCCGCCAGAGCAGTGATGGTCAGTGACGGGTTGACGGTGCCGGTGCTGCCCGGAATGGCAGCACCGTCCATCACGTACAGGCCGTCGTAGCCCTTGACTCGCCCGTAGCCGTCGGTGGCCTTGCCCAGAACCGCACCGCCTAGGGGATGCGCGGTGAACGAGGAATTGACGTCTTTCGCGAACGGCAGGGCGGACGGCAGCGTGGTGCCGGCGAAGGCCATCTTGTTCTGGACGGCGCGTAGTGCCTCGACGGTGGCGTCGTTGCCGTTCTTCGGCCAGTTCAGCACCACCCGATCGGAGCCGCCGTCGTAGGCGAAGTCGGCGCGCTGCGAGTCGAGGGTCATCCCCAATGTTCCGAGCATGCCGATGTTGACGGGCAAGCCGGGGACATACCAATTCTCGAGGGAGAGTGGCATTCCCGACTCGTCGACGATGCGTGATGCCGACGGTGAGGCTTGCGCAGTGCCGTCACTGAAGCCGAACGAGCGCACCATCCCGGCGTCGCCGTTCGTTCCCCAGCCCTTACCGACGTGTTCGTTGAGGTTGGGCAGCGCGCCCGTCGCCTGGGCGCGTACCAACAGTTCGGACGTGCCGATCGAACCGGCGCCGAGGAACAAACGGTCACAGGTAAGAGTCTTCCGGGCCAGAACGCCACCCGTCGGATCCGTCGATTCGACGTCGACGACGTAGCGTCCATCACGTTCGCGACTGATCGCGAGCACCTGATGTCCGTAACAGACGGTGGCTCGTCCGGTGGCTTCGGCGGCAGGAATGTAGTTCTGTGTGAGGTCGAACTTCGCGCCGTTGGAGTTACCCATGTTGCTGTCACCGACAGTGGCCGAGGCTCGGGTTCGGCCGTCGAGTTCTGAGCGCACCACGTCCCAGTTCCAGATCCCGTCGATCCGCTGCGGATCGAATCCGGCACGACGAGCGTCCTGATCCCAACGACGCGAGTGACCGAAGTTCGGGGTTTGGTAAATGTCTTCGGGCAACGGGCTCAGACGCAGCATCTGGCGCACTTTGGGGTACCAGGTGGACGCCATCTCGTCGTAGTCGAGGGAGTTGCCGAAGACTGCGTCGAAGAATCGGCGCTCGGGCGCGATCATCACGCCGGTGAAGATGATGGAACCACCGCCGACTGCAGCGCCGCGCCATACCGAGATGTGTTCGTAGTCGGTGGCATCGAGGACGCCGCTGAAGTAGTCGCACGCCACGGGGAGTCCGGTGAGGTTGGTGAACGATGTTCGCCGGAAGACTCCGCGGCCGTCGGCCAGCATGTCGGAGGTGTGAATCTCCCGTTGCGGATCGTGGGGCCACCGAAGTCCGCGTTCGAGGATGGTGATCTGGGTGCCGCTCTGCGCCAGTCTGAGGGCGGTGGCGCTTGCGCCGAATCCGGACCCGATGACGATGGCTTCGGAATGCTCCGGGGGAGTAGGAGAGGGTGCGAACAACTCGGGGACGAGCGCGCGGTAGTGATCAGCACCCATCGGGAGCGCCCGCAGTGGTGCGGGGGTGGCGTGGCTGGTCGACGTCGACATGAGCGGCGCCGCGGCTGCAACTGCCGCCCCCGCCCCGGCGGCTTTGAAAAAGTCACGACGCTGCATGTCACGGCGCTGCATGTGTAAGTTCGACTCCCCAGTTCGACGGTTTGCCTCAGAATAACTCGAGATGGAGTTCGGGGACGAAACGGCGTGTCTGACGTCATGAAGAACCGGATAAAACGTGCATAAGTGGCACTTCCTGGGTGGTACTGATCGGTCACCAGATAGTCGCGGAATCTTGTCGGTGTTCAGCGAGAGGCGCTCGCACCTATCCTCGAGGAGTGAACCCCGACTTCAAGCGCGTCTCCGAGGCCAAGTACGTCCTACTCACGACCTTCCGCAAGGATGGAACTCCGGTGGCGACTCCACTCTGGGCCGCGCCGGACGGCGACAAGCTCCTCATGTGGACCGTCACCGATTCCTACAAGGTCAAGCGCATCAGGCGAAACCCGTCGGTCACCGTCGCTGCGTGTGACGCTCGGGGAAATCCCAAGGGTGAACCGGTGGCCGCCGTCGCCGAGATCCTCGACGGACCGGGCACCGATCATGCTCGCGACGCGATAGCACGTCGGTACGGAATCCTCGGCTGGATCACCATGAAAGGCAGTCTCCTGCGCCGCGGCAAGACCGGAACGATCGGACTTGCCATCACTGCAGCCTGACCGCGCGTCAGTTGCCGAGCAGATCGTCCAACGCTGAATCGAACCGCGGATACGTGAAGGGGAAGCCTTTGTCCGCCAACACTTTCGATACGGCATGACGACCCGTCAGGCCCAGGGCAGCGTCGCTGCGAAGAAGGAACGCGCCGAATCTGACCATGAAAGCGGGCGTCGGCGGCGCAGGTGGCCGGTGAAGGTGCTTGCGCAGCCCGGCCATCAGTTCTGAGTTTCGGACGGGATCCGGAGCCGTCGCGATGACCACCCCCGAGGCAGCCGAAACGGGTTCGAGTGCCCAACGAACGATCGACAGCCAGTCCTCGATGTGAATCCAACTGGTCCACTGCCTACCCGAGGCGACGCGTCCGCCCAGTCCGAGACGCACGAGCAACAGCAATCGCTCGAGCGCCGGTGTGCCCTTCTCCAACACGACACTGGTTCGCAGGATCACCACTCGTGACGCGTTTGCACCCTCGACCGCTGCCTCCCAGTCCTTTGCGACGTCGGTCATCTGAGGTGGCCCGTCAGCGAGGGGAGAATCCTCGTCCAATCGTGCCTCACCCGCATCGCCGTAGATCGCGAGCGTGCTCGCCTGGATCCACACCGGAACAGGGTTCGCCAGTAGTTTCGACGCTTCGACCAGCGCGCGGGTCGGATCGACCCGGGAGTTGGTGAGTAGTGCGATGTTTGCCGGGGTGGGTCGGCGATCGACCAACTCGCCGGCCAGATTGATCACCGCGGCGCCGTCGAGTTCTCCCGCCCAGTCGCCCACCGTGACACCGTCCCACTGAACCTGCCTGTGCCTGCCAGGTTTCGGTGAGCGAGTCAGGACCACGACGTCATACCCACGGTCCGCGAGATCGTCGCTGATCCGGCGGCCGAGAGCGCCGGTGCCGCCGGCGATCACGACCTTCGTCATCACTGCGCCTGGCTGACCGAGGACATGTGGAAGTCGGGAATCCGCATGGGCGGCATGGCCGTGCGGGTGAACCAATCTTTCCACTCCCGGGGAAGCGTGATCTCGGTACGTCCAGCCTCGGTGACCCGCCGCAGGAGATCGAGAGGGCTCTCGTTGAAACGGAAGTTGTTGACGGCGCCGACGATCTTGCCGTCCTCGATCAAATACACCCCGTCACGGGTGAGTCCGGTCAACAGCAGCGTCGTCGGATCCACCTCACGGATGTACCAGAGGGTTGTGAGCAGTAGACCCTTCTCGGTACCTGCGATCATGTCCTCGATCGAGGTGTCGTCACCACCGGTCAGGATGAGATTGTCGCCGGGAACTGCGACAGGTCGACCGAATTCTCGTGCAGCGTGGCGCGGGTACGCCAGCGCATTGACGACGCCGTCTCGGACCCAGTCGACGGGTTCGATCTCCATACCGTTGTCGAACAGTGAGACGGATTCACTCGACGACGTCGTGATCACGAACGGCGCGGATTGCAAGCCCTCGGCGCCGGGATCGGAGGTGAGTGTCAGTGGCAATCCGAGCTTCTCGCCGATCCGGGTACCACCGGTGGTGGACAGTGCGGTGTGGCCCTCTTCGGCGCCGCGACCCTCCATGGTCCACATCAGATAGATCATCAGGTCCGCCACAGCCGACGGCGGAAGAATTGTCTCGTAGCGGCCGGCAGGCAGACTGACGGAGTTACCCGCCCAGTCGAGTCGAGTGGTCAACTGCGACAAGAGCTTCGGTATCGAGATATCGCTGAAATCGACAGTTCCGGATCCGACCCAGGCGCTGGCGTCGCCGCGCTTGCCGTTGATTTCCACGGAGCCGGTGGCCTGAGCCGTTCTACGTCGCACGCCCGTCGAAGTGCCGAGCCAGGTGGTGTGCAACTGGTGGTGAGCGAAGCCGAACAACTGGTCGCCGCCGTCGAAGGCCGTGGACAGGTCGGCAGCCAACGGCGCAAAGACACCGATGTCGGTCAGGGCGGCCGGCAGGTCCCAGTCGGTCTCTGCCGCCGACTGCGTGATCAGGTCGGACGCGTCGTCAGCCGGAGTGGCTGTGCGCGCAGCTTCTTCGCTTGCCTGTACGAGTACGGAAATCTGCTCCGGATCGACACTGCTGGAACTGACAGTGCCCACCTTCGCGATGTCACCCTCGCGCACGATCGAGATCACCGTCCACGTCCGGGACAGCGAAACTCCGTTGGTGGTCATCGAATTGTTGGCCCACCGCAGCGACGCCTCACTCGCATCGATCACGATCACCAACGATTCGTCTACCGTCCTCGCGGCCAATGCACGCTCGACGACCTGCTGCGGATCGATCACTGCTGAGCCTCCGAACGAGTATTGAGGATGTTGACTCCGCGGAACAGAGCGGACGGGCAGCCGTGGCTGACCGCCGCAACCTGACCGGGTTGCGCCTTGCCGCAGTTGAACGCCCCCTGCAGGCGCCAGGTCGACTCACCGCCAACGGCTTCCATCGAGCCCCAGAAATCCGTCGTCGTCGCCTGATACGCCACGTCGCGCACCTGACCGTCGAGCTTTCCGTCACGGATCTTGAAGAACCGCTGACCGGTGAACTGAAAGTTGTAGCGCTGCATGTCGATCGACCAGGACTTGTCACCGACGACGTAGATGCCGTTCTCGACTCGCGAGATCAGGTCTGCAGTCGAGGTGTCCGTAGAAGGGTCGGGGGAGAGCGAGACGTTGGCCATTCGCTGGATGGGAACGTGATGTGCGGAGTCGGCGTACGAGCAACCGTTGGAACGCGTCAGCCCCAGCCTCGGCGCGAACACGCGGTCTAGTTGATACCCGACCAGTGTTCCCTCTGCCACCAGATCCCACCGTTGAGAGGCGACGCCGTCGTCGTCGAATCCGACGCTGGCCAGGCCGTGCTCTTCGTTTCGGTCGGCGGTCACGTGCATGAGTGGCGTTCCGTATTTCAGCGTTCCCAGCTTGTCCGGCGTCGCGAACGACGTACCGGCGTAGGCCGCTTCGTAGCCGATCGCGCGGTCGTATTCGGTGGCGTGTCCGATGGATTCGTGGATCGTGAGCCACAGATTGGTCGGATCGATCACGAGGTCGGTCGGACCTGCTTCGACGGTCGGTGCCTTGGTCTTCTCGGCCAGCCACTCCGGGATCTGCGCGAGCTCATCGCCCCAGTTCCATGTGCTCTCCGCCCCGAGGTACTCCCATCCGCGCCCTACCGGCGGCGCCAAGGTACGCATCGATTCGAAGCTGCCGGCCGACTTGTCGACGGCGGTCGCCTCGAACTCGGGGTGTAGACGCACCCGTTGCTGGGTGATCGACGAACCGGCCAGATCCGCGTAGAAGGTCTGCTCCTTGACCTGGAGGACACTCGCCGTTACGTGATCCACGCCGTCGGCGGCTTGAAGCCGTCCGGAGTAGTCGACCAGCAGGCCTACCTTCTCGGCCGTCGGTGTCGCGAAGGGATCTTCGAGGTACGGCGACACCCACGTCGCGTCGGCGTAGACGGGCTCGTCGGCGAGGGTGACCGGATCCCGATTGAGCGAGCGCAATGCCTTCGCGACCTCGACCGCTTGGCGTGCCAGCGCAGCCGCGACATCGGGGGACACCTCGGCGTGCGAGGCGAATCCCCACGTGCCGTCGACGATCACACGGACGGCGACCCCGATCTCGTCTCCGTCGGACACCGCCTGAACTACGCCGTCGCGCAAGCGGATCGACTGTGTGAGCACGCGGTGGACACGAACATCGGCGTGCTGGGCGCCGGCCGTTCTCGCTGCCGACAGCGCCGCATCAGCGACAGCTCGCAGCGGGAGGGCGAGGAAATCTGCATCGACATCTCGGGTGACGTTCACGCACACGACGCTAGCCGACGACCGCCGATCTCAGCCGAACTGCTGCCATCCGAGGCGAATCACCATGGCGATCACGACCACCAACAGCGTGATCCGCACGAATCCGGATCCCTTGCTCAGCGCCATCCGCGAACCGATGACCGCGCCGAGAACGTTGCACACCGCCATCGCCAAACCCAAACTCCACCAGACATGCCCGGTGACGGCGAAGTAGGCGAGCGCGCCGAAATTGGAACCGAGATTGATCACCTTCGCTATCGCTGCGCTCCGAACGAATTCGGTTCCGAGGAAGGTCGCGAAGCTGATGATGAGGAAGGTGCCGGTGCCGGGTCCGAGCAGACCGTCGTAGAGGCCGATGAGTCCGGCGGAGAGCAGCAGGACGATGACGGTCTTGCGCTGCGTCGGACGATGGGTCGCGATCGTGGTGCCCAGCGTCGGACGCATGGTCACGAAGACGGCGACGGCGACGAGGACGACCATCACGATCGGAATGAAGTACTTCTTGTCGATCAGCGAAACGGCCGCCGCCCCGCACGCGGCCGTCACCGCAGCCAACGCGGCTGCCGGCGCCATCTGCCGCCACTCCATCGGGATTCGACGGGAGAACGTGTACACCGCAGCACTCGTCCCGGTGAATGCCGTCAATTTATTGGTGGCCAGTGCCGCCTGTGGGGTCAATTGGGGTGCGACCAGAAAGAGCGCCGGCAACAGAATCAATCCACCGCCGCCGACCACGGCGTCGACCCAACCCGCCGCCGTCGCTGCCGTCATCAGCAGTCCCCAATCAGCAATATCCACGGCGGTGACTCTTTCACAGCTGTGACACTCTTGAGCACATGCGGAGGTTCAGCCTGTGGCTGCGAGGAAAGCCGATGATCGCGGACAGCGCGCTGGCGCTCGTGTTCTTCGCGCTCGAGGTAGTCACGTTCGTCAGTTCGCCGCGTGAGGAGCGGTGGCCTCAGCTCGTCGTCGGATTTCTGATCTGCCTTCCCGTCGTGTGGCGTCGCAAATATCCGCGTGTGTCCGCTGCGTCCATTTTGTCGATGTCGTACTTCGCAACCTTGATGATGTGGGCGACCGGGGATCCGGCTGCGGAACATCCAGGCCTGTTGGCGCTCGGGGTCTCGCTCTACACACTCGTTGCGTATGTCGATCGACGCACCGGGGCGATTTTCGCGTGCTTCCTTGCCCTGGACATGACACTCTCGTTGCTCGTCATCCGCGAAGACGTGATCCTCACGATCATCATCGCGACCCTGCTCTATGCACTGGCCTGGATCACCGCCGAGTTCTTGAGCGCCCGCCGCGCCTACGACGAGGAAGTGGCCGCCAGACTCGAAGTGGCCGAATACGAACGGGATCGGCGTGCCGAGGATGCGGTGGCCACGGAAAGAACCCGAATCGCCCGCGAACTCCACGATGTCGTCGCCCACGCGGTCAGCGTGATGATCGTCCAGGCGGACGGCGCGTCGTATGCGGTCGATTCCAATCCCGCGTTGGCCAAGAAGGCGCTCGGCAACATCTCCAGCACCGGACGCGACGCCCTTGCCGAGCTTCGCCGTACCGTCTCGCTGCTGCGCACCGAGGTCAGTAGTGATGCGATGCCGCAACACGGAACTGCCGGCATCGCCAAGGTCGTCGAGATGATGCGGGCCGCTGGTCTCGGCGTGCGCCTCGAGCTGACCGGCGAGCTCGACGACGTCAGTCCTTCAGTCAGCCTGGGAATTCATCGCCTCGTTCAGGAATCACTGACCAATGTCCTCCGCCACGCCGGCGCAAACCCGAAGGCACGAGTCACCGTGCGCCGCACCGACACCGCGGTACTACTCGAGGTCGTCGACAACGGAACGTCGAGTTCGACCTTCTCCCACGGTTCGGGGAATGGACTGGTCGGAATGCGTGAGCGGGTGGCGGTACTGCACGGGACGCTCGAGACCGGACGACGCCCCGACGGCAGTTGGCGTGTGTACGCAGAGCTGCCGCTCGAGATCCACGATTGATACCGGCTCGCCGCAATCGCATTGGCACCGACGTCTCAGGCCCGATAGGTTTACGCCGTGCCCATCACCGTGCTGCTAGTCGACGACCAGGAACTCATGCGGATGGGCCTGAACATGGTGCTCGAAGCACATGAAGACATCTCGGTTATCGGTGAGGCCGGCGACGGGGCCGCGGCGGTCGCAGCGGCGGTGGCGCTGAAGCCTGACGTCGTGTTGATGGATGTGCGGATGCCGATTGTCGACGGGGTGAAAGCGACCGAGCAGATTCTTGCCTCCGGGATCGAATCCAGGGTCCTGGTGATGACGACCTTCGACCTGGACGAACACGCTCTCGGTGCCTTGCGCGCCGGAGCCAGCGGCTTCCTTCTCAAGGACACCCCGCCCGAGGATCTCGTGTCGGCTATCCGCAGCGTGGCAGCCGGTGACGCGGTTGTTTCCCCGAAGGTGACACGTCGTCTGCTGTCGAGGTTCATCGTGGACGGTCCGGCGCCCCGGCGCGATCCGGTAGTTCTCGACGTCCTGACCGAACGCGAACGCGAAGTCCTCGGACACGTGGCCACGGGGCTGTCGAACATCGAGATCGCACAGCAGCTGTACCTGTCCGAATCGACGATCAAGTCGCACGTCGGACGCATTCTCACCAAACTCGATCTGCGTGATCGTGTGCAGGCTGTGGTGCTGGCCTACGAGACCGGACTGGTGACTCCGGGCGCGTAGGCCAGCCGTCTGTCAGGCAGCGAGCGTTTCGCTCTGCTCAAGCATCAAAAGCGCCCACTGTTGGCAGCACGATGCAGGTCTTCCCGTCTGCGTAATCGACATTGCCGAACAGAGCGGCAAACACCTTGCCGTCACCGGTGTCGACGACCTTCGAGAGCAACGGCGTATCGAGTACGGGCAACTTCTCGTCCAACGGGACGATGCCGCCCTTGAACGTGCCGACGTTGATCCAGGCAACACTCAACCCTGAGGTCTTGGGTATGCCGACGTAACCCGGGATTGCCTGGAAACGGAGATGGTCGGCCTCGACCCACGGCGGCAACGGGAAGTTCGGACCGGCCTGTGCGGAGCTGAGGGTTACGGTGACGGGTTCACCGGCCACGCCACACCCGACCGTCGGTGCGGGGTACATGAACGACTGCGGCTTGGTGACGCCGATGTCCGGGAGATCGAGAGCGGTCGTGATCTGATCAGCGCCTGCCGTGCCGATCAACTGCTGAACAGCAGCAGAGGCTTCGGGGGAGATGGCTGCGGCCTGCGCGATCAGTGCGGCAATCCCTTCGGGTACTACCGGTTCTGCGGCCGCGGTTCCCGCGCTGATCATCGCGCTGCCGGCGGTGAGTGCCACGACGGCGGCAGTGCCGGCGATGGCAGCGGGAATGCGTCGGGCGAGTGTCTTGCCGGGGAGTCGGCTCATGTCGGGCTCCTTCATTTCATGAGGCCGGGAAATGCGGCCCGAAGTGACTTGACCATGCGCAGAGTCTCAACGTCAACTTGAGGTTTAGAATCGTTAGCGGAGCGTTAGTTAACGCCAGGCAAGTCGCACGTGCGTGAGAGAAGGCCCGTGTGACTCACGGCACCCACCTGTTTTGCACCTCTGCGTCGTTGTCGGGAGAAAAACCGGCCCCTCGAGCGTTGAACGAATAGACCGTCTGAAAGGGGACGTCATGATCGCCGCCGTATTTCTCCTCTACGTGATCGTCGAGATCGCAGCCTTGGTCATCGTGGGCAACGCCATCGGTGTCGCCTGGACAGTGCTGCTGTTTCTCGCCGGATCGCTTGTCGGATTGATCCTCATGCGCTCGCAGTGGCGACGGGTCATGGACGGGTTCCGTAAGGCCACGCGGGGTGAGGGATCGCCGTCACTGGCGGTCGCCGACGGCGCCTTGGTCGCGGCGGGCTCCGCGTTGATGTTCGTACCCGGACTCGTGACTTCGGTTCTGGGCCTGCTGCTTCTGATTCCGCCGACCCGCTGGGCGCTGCGCCCGCTTGCAGTGCTCCTGGCAGGTAAGCGCGCAGCAGCATTTGCCGCCGGTGGTGACGCCTTCGCCGGAACCGTCGGCTACGCCGCGCGGATGCGCGGAAACGGCGAGGTGATCGACGGCGAGATCATCGTCGAGACACCCGAAACCACCGAGTACGTCGCCAGCAACGGCAAGGAACTCGTCCTCGAGGGTGAGATTCTGGACACGGATACACCCACCCGTTCGCGGGGGCCGCAGTACTAACAGGCAGACTGGGTGCTCGTGACTACTCGTCTGCTGGTCAACGGCCGGATCTACAGTTCATTTGCACCTGACGCGACCTCGATCGCCATCACCGACGGCACCGTCGTGTGGGTCGGCGACGAGCGCGCCGGACGGGCGTTGCACCCCGCCGCGGAGATCGAAGATCTGGGTGGTGCGTTTATCACTCCCGGGTTCGTCGACACCCACGTCCACATCACCGCACTGGGACTCAATCTCGTCGGCCTCGATCTCGTGGGCGCGAACTCTCTGGACGAATGTCTCGCGCGAGTACGAACATTCGCAGCCGCGAACCCCGAAACTGCCCATCCCGACGCAGTCATCTGGGGACACGGTTGGGACGACACCGAGTGGGCCGAACAGACCCCGCCGTCGACCGCAGATCTCGACGCGGCCGCCCCTGGCCGCAAGGTGTATCTCTCGCGGATCGACGTTCACTCGGCCGCGTGCTCGAGCGCACTGCGCGACGGGATCTCCGGCCTCGCCGACACCGCTGGATACTCGGCCGAAGGCCCGTTGACGTTCGACGCACACCACCTGGCGCGCAATGCCGCTCGGAATCTGCTGACGGAAACTCAGCGCGCTTCTGCTCGTACCGCTGCGCTCGATCTCTGCGCCTCACGCGGAATCGTGGCCGTTCACGAGTGCGGGGGACCGGACATCTCGGGATTGACCGATTTCCAGGAACTGTTGGCCCACGATCACGGCGTGGAGGTTCGGGGCTACTGGGGTGAGCGTGTCGACAGCGAAGAGGATGCTCGCGCGCTCATCGACAAAACCGGAGCAGACGGACTCGGCGGGGATCTCTTCATCGACGGCTCGCTCGGTTCGCATACCGCGTGGTTGCTCGAACCCTATGCAGACCAACCTGATTCGACGGGCAATGCCTACCTCGACGTCGACGCGATCGCCGCACACATCCGGGCCTGTACCCTCGCGGGCGTCCAGGCCGGGTTCCATGCCATCGGTGACGGCGCCGTCTCGTCGGCAGCTGCCGCGTTCCGCAGGGTCGCCGACGAACTGGGTGGCCCCAAGGTCGCCGCGTTGGGTCACCGCCTCGAGCACGCGGAAATGATGTCCATGGCCGACGCGGAAACCTTTGCCGCCTTAGGTGTCATCGCTAGCGTCCAACCGGTGTTCGACGCACTGTGGGGTGGCGCCGACGGTCTGTACGCCACGCGCCTGGGAGTAGAGCGCGCAGCAGCGTTGAATCCGTTTGCACCTGCTGCCGGTAAGGGTGTCTCGCTCGCATTCAGCTCCGACGCCCCGGTCACCCCCATCGAGCCGTGGGCGATGCTGCGCGCCGCTGTCCAGCACCGCACCGACGGAAGTGGAATCTCGCCGCGTGCGGCCTTCTCCGCGGCAACTCGCGGCGCCTGGCGCGCGGGCGGAGTGCGGGACGGCGCCGCGGGAACCCTCAATCCGGGCGCACCGGCCTCCTACGTGTTGTGGGAGGCAGGCGAACTCGAAGTGAGCGCACCCGCCGACTCGGTTCAGCGATGGTCTACCGATCCGCGCTCGCGCGTACCCGCTCTGCCGAGGCTGGCGGAAGATGCGCCGATTCCGGTCTGCATCAAGTCGGTGCATCGCGGACGCGTCGTCTATCAGCGCGGCTCGTCGAGTGAGTGAGGCCGGCGCAGAGGCGTCTGTCGGTGATCGCTCCCGTGTGAGCGCTGTGCTCACCGGTTCCGCATGGCTACGTTCGCTGTACGCGGCCGCAGGTGGATTCCTGATCTTCGCAGGGTTCCCACCCCGCCCGCTGTGGTTCTTGGCGCCCGTCGGGATCGCTCTTCTGACGTGTGTGTTGACGAACTTCGGGCGCGGCGGACTGCGCCTTCGTGCCGGCTTCGGTTACGGATACTTGGCTGGTCTCGGATTTCTGGTGCCGTTGCTTCCGTGGATCGGTGTGTTCGTAGGTGCGGTCCCGTGGATCGCGTTGGCCGCGGTGGAGTCGTTGTTCATCGGACTGTTCGGGCTGCTTGCGGTTCTGGTGGCGAGGTTGCCATGGGCACCCTTGTGGATTGCTGCGACCTGGACGCTCACCGAGTGGCTTCGTTCCAGCGTTCCTTTCGGCGGATTTCCTTGGGGCAGGCTCGCATTCGGTCAATCCGAAGGGTGGCTCCTCCCTCTTGCGAGTGTCGGCGGTGCGCCGCTGCTCAGCTTCGCGGTGGCCCTGACCGGTACCGGCTTGGCAGCAGTTGCAGTCGCTGTCGCGGCCAAACGATGGGACCGAGGATTCTTCGGAGCTGTTGCCGCTGCCCTCGTGCCCGTGATCATTGCTCTCGCGGTGTCGCCGTTCTTGTCCACCATGGATTCCGGTGATCGAACGATCACCGTCGCCGCCATTCAGGGAAGCGTTCCGAGGTTGGGCTTGGACTTCAACTCGCAACGCAAGCAGGTCCTCGACAACCATGTCGCCGAAACCGTGAAACTTGCTGCCGAGGTGGACGCGGGCCGCGTCGATCAGCCTGACGTCGTGATCTGGCCGGAGAACGCCTCGGACATCGACCCCCTGCGAAACGCCGATGCCGCTGCCGACATCACCCGGGCCTCCGAAGCGATCGGAGCGCCGATTCTTGTCGGCACCGTACTCGTGAATGCCGATCGTACGACTACCAATTCGGTGATCGTGTGGGACGGCGCCAACGGTCCTCAGGAACAGCACGACAAGAAGATCATTCAGCCGTTCGGCGAATACCTGCCCTACCGAAGCTTCTTCCGGAACTTCTCCTCGTACGCCGATCGCGCGGGCAATTTCGTTCCCGGCGAGGGCAACGGCGTTGTCCATGCAGCGGGGGTACCCATCGGTGTCGCGACTTGTTACGAGGTGGCGTTCGACCGGGCGTTCCAGGAATCGGTGCGCAACGGTGCACAGTTGCTGGCGGTACCGACCAACAACGCCACTTTCGGGGACACCGAGATGACCTATCAGCAGCTGGCAATGTCGCGTGTGCGGGCAGTCGAGCACGGCCGCGCCGTCGTTGTCGCCGCAACCAGTGGTGTCAGCGCCATCATCGCTCCCGACGGTGCGGTGACTTCGCAAACCGACCTGTTCGTGCCGGCGGCCCTGGTGGCGAAGGTGCCACTCTCGACCAGTTCCACCCTTGCCAGCCGAGTAGGTCCGGTGCCGGAGATCGTGCTCAGCATCATCGCGGTCGGCGCGATTGCCATGGCAGTGCTGGCCCGGCGCCGAGATCAGGCTGAGCACTCACCCGAGGAGACTGCGGCAATCTGAGCCGAGCATCGGATATTAGGGCTGCCGATGTTCCGAGGAGCGCCTACGCGGGTACTCGCTGTGCCACCCGTTCCTGCGTAAGGCGGCTTCTTGTGACCGAGCCTGAGAAAACCGAGCCAGACAAGTCCGAGCCCCGGGATGCAGTTCACAAAACCAGTGTCGTCGACGCGGTTCTGCAGTCACCGCTCGCCGGCCTGTCACCGTGGATCTTGCTGTCCTTGCTCTCCGGGCCGGGAAGGTTCGAGGAATCCGCGGCCGCAGCCCTCGGGTTGTCGCTGCTGATCTTGGCGGCCAGTCACCGGCGCGGCGGCACCGTGAAGCTGTTGGAGGTCTTCGACGTCGTGTTCTTCGGCGTTCTGGCGGCCGTCGGCCTCCTCGCGTCGGCGAACACGATTCGGTGGTTCGAACTCTGGGGAGGCGAACTGACCAACATCGCGCTGGTGGTCTTTGCCTTCGGATCGATCCTGCTCCGCAATCCTTTCACTTTGCAGTACGCGAAAGAGTCGACGCCCGAAGAGTATTGGGCGACGCCTCTGTTTCTGCACATCAACTACGTCATCACCGCAGTGTGGGCTCTCGCGTTCACCTGGTCGGCGGTAGTGGGCCTGTTCGGAGACGCACTGCTGCACGACGGTGACAACTTCTGGACCGGATGGATTCTGCAGTTGCTCGGAACCTTCTTCGCGATCTCCTTCACCGAGTGGTACCCCGAGTATGCGCCGAACAAGGCCGCTCAGGCTCAGGGCCTCGAAACCGAACCACCGCAGTCGATTTTCAGGCTGTTCGACTTTTTGCCGGTGTTCGTAGCCGTGACCGGCATCGCGGGGTTGGTGACCGACTCCGTTTCCGTGACCGCAGGCGTCACGTTGATTCTGGTCGGCGTGTTCGGACATCTGGCGATGCGACGGTTCACCGTCGACTAGGAGCTCTCGGTGATCTCGCGCCTACGGGAACTTGGTGCACGATCGTCTCGATGACCGGCTGGTGCCGGCTGATGCACGGAATTTGTCCGTTTCTGCGATAGTCAGTGCACCTGCCGTGCAATGGAAACGAGGGAAATTGAGCGTTATTTCGAGTACTGCACACAAGCACGAGCCCCTACACGGAAGACGTCCACCAGCGGATCACCGCTTCCTCGGATTCGACACACGAGTCTTTCCACACGCCCTCGCGATCTTGGCGGTGTGGATGCTCTGGACCGTGATCGTGCCCGCCATCGATTCCGCTGTCTCCTCCGAAGATCCAACCGGCGCCGGAGACCGGATGGCCGTGACCGAAACGGTCTCCTTCGCCGCACCTGCGGGCTGGAATGTCGACAGTGGTTTCCGAATCGACCAACATGGCGCGTCCGATTCGCTCCCACGTGTGACGTTGACCGATGGCACCGTCACCGTGAGCGTCGACGCCGACACATTCAGTGGAACTGCCGACGAACTCCTCTCCCAAACAGATGCCGTGAGTCTTGCGACGAACGGCAGTTCCGTGCTTGCGGTCTCCGGTGCGCGCCAGCCGATCAGCACCGCCGGGGGTCTGAGCGGCGTCCAGGTCAGCTTTGACACTCCGCGGTCCGCCGGATCGGTGACCACATTCGTCGTCGACGGCAAGGGAATTCGGGTACAGGTAGTCGGCCCACCCGATCAGATCGCCGCCCGCAGTCGAGAAATCACCGACATGATCGCCTCTATCGGCACACACGAGGGAGACACCAAGTGAGCACCGATCTCCTCGAAACCCGCTCCCGCGCATTCGATACGACGGCCTGGGGCGAGAAATTTCACTTCTTCCAGCCACGCAACGTCGTGTTCTGGATATACCTGTGGATGTGCGGATTCGGCCTCGTCAAAGGCTGGCAGATGTTTGCTCCCTTCGCCGGATACTTCGGGCGCGCACTCCTCGTTGCCGGCATCGTCGGCGTCATCAGCGCCGCGGTCTGGACATGGTGGTTCCGGCACATCGACCGCTACGAACGCCAACCCGTAGGACTAGTGGTCACCGGCTTCATCTGGGGCGCCACCGCAGCAACGTTCACTATCGCAGTACCCGCGAACGGAGCAGTCGGTTCGCTCTACTCGAAGATTTTCGGGCAGGTATGGGCTCAGGACTGGCATGCGGGCCTCTCTGCACCCTTCGTGGAGGAAACCGCCAAAGGCATCGGCATCGTAGTCCTCCTCGCGCTTGCACCACGCCTGGTGCGCACCGCAACCGACGGCCTGCTCCTCGGTGCTTTCATCGGCTTGGGATTTCAGACCAGCGAAGACTTTCTGTACTCGATTGCCGGCGCAACACAGGGCTTCGGCGCCCACCAAACCGACGGCCTGCTCGGTTCCATCGCCACCCGCACCTACTCCGACATCGTCTCTCATCCCCTGTTCACCGCCCTTTTCTGCGCCGGCGTGATCTATCTGATCGGCACCCCGGCCCAGCCCCGGCGGATCGGACGCGGATTGGCGTTGATCGTGGCACCCATCCTGATCCACGGCGTGTGGGATTCCATGCTCGCGATCGCCGGCGGCAGCAGTTCGCTCGTGTTCGTCATCATGATCGGCGACATCGTCTTCGCGTTCACTGCCTTGTGGATCGCGTTCGTCTGGGCGCACCCACGTGAATCCCACTTCGTCCGTGACATTCTCGCCCCGGAAATCGAGTCCGGCGTCCTGACCGACGCCGAGGTGACAGCCGCCGGCGGATGGCGACAACAACGTACTTACGCGAAAGCCGCACCCACTCGCACCGAACGTCGCCAACGACGACATATCGTTCGTGCCGCGCTGGATCTGTGCAGCGACCTTGCTGTCAGCAAGGGCGACGACAGCCCCCAGGTCGTCGAATCACGCAACGAAATCACCCGCCTCCGCCAAGGAACCGCGGCACAGAGCATCACTCGGTGACCGGGAAGTAGCGGAAGAACCGTTCAGCACCGCAAAACATTCACCCACACCCCAGTCGGCCGGGTTGCTTGCCATCGTCACTTGGCAAGCAACCCGGCCGAGTGACTGGGCTACCAGTTCACTCCGTGTCGAAGTTTGGTGTACCGAAGTTTGGTGTGTCGCGGGGTGGGGGATACAGCTCACACTGGTGCACGAAGCAGCGCCGATGGTTCTCCAGCGCAAGTCCAGGATTTGCGCACTGTCGGCCCGCGAGTGCGCCTGGATGCTGAATGACGTTGCCCTGAAGTGTCTTTGAGGACCGCGAAGCATCCTGAAGTTGCCACGTCGAAGAAGGGCCGAAGTATGACGTCGACTTGTGAACGATCACTCCCCGAAGAACGAGAAAGACCGCCCGGTGTAGAACCGGACGGTCTTGATCGAAGTGCTAGTTCATGCGCCGCGACGCTTGGCCTTCAGCAAATCGAGACGCTCTTTGAGGAGCTCTTCGAGTTCCTCGACCGAGCGACGCTCGAGCAGCATGTCCCAGTGGGTGCGGGGAGGCTTGACCTTCTTGGCTTCGGGAGCAGTCCCTTCCATGAGGGTGCCTTCGAGGCCGTTTCGGCACAACCAGGTGCCGGGGATCTCGGCTTCGTCCGCGAACGGGATGTCGAAGATCTCGCCGTTCTCGCACTTGTACTTGGCCATACGACGGGGCGCGAGGTCATGGTCACGGTCGGTCTCGTAGCTCACAGCTCCGAGTCGGCTACCTCGAAGTACGCGATCTGCCATGGTGGTGTCCTCTCTTCGTTCGTCACCGCTGGTGGGCGCCCTGACTTGGGGAGTAGACGCTCACACTCATCTACAACGCCACGAGCACCCGATTGGTTCCCGTGTGGCGAGAAGACGCAACCTCTCCATCTTACCGGGTACCGTGCGCGTTCATCGAAGGCGTCCGAATCTCGAGTACAGTGTCGATTCATGGCTGAGAGCACACGCGTCGGATCACCGGAGTCTGCGCGTTCGGGAAACCCGTGTGTGTGGTGTGGTCGAGAGGTCGCGGTGACCGGTGTCGGTCGTCGACGCCGGTACTGCAGCCAGTCTTGTCGACAGCGTGCGTACGAGCAGCGCAATGCCGTCAAGGGCACGTCGATCCCGGCTGACGCCGTCATCTTGACCGCAGTCGAAGCGGTCGAACTCGTGGATCGGATGTTCGAGGTCCGATGCGCTGCCGAAGATGTGGCGACAGCAGTTGCCGAGGGCGCAGAGAGTTCAGAGCTCACACAGTTGTGTGAACGGTTGACCGAGCTTGCCCGCGAAGCCGAACGTTTCCGGTAGAGCAGGTGTGGGCAACCGGTTTCTAGCCTTGCGTCGAGCACTGCAACACTGCGGTGCTCCTGACGCCTGACGACGACAAATTTTGATCCTGAGTTCGGACCTTCGGGGAGGTTCGGACTTCGAAGCGACCCTTCGTCGAGGTCGATGACCTTCGGCTGCGCTCTCGCAGGATCGCCACATGGTTTCCACTCGATATCGAGGCGGTGCGATGTTTCTCTTCAATCCCCGAGCCACACTTCCCGGCGCTGATCGTGACAACGCTGATCGTCACAACGCTGTGTGGGGGTGGTCGTGATGGATACCGACAAGAGGATCGACCCGCTCACCGGATCGCGAAGCCTGCCGGCAGGAGCGTTCCCCCTGTCAGCGGTGCAGCGCAGCATGTGGTTTGCGCAGCAACTTCACCCGACGGTCCCGTACTTCATCGCGCAGTACATCGAGTTCCACGGCGATTTGGACATGCAACTGCTCAGTCGCGCCGCGGTGGAGGCTGCCCACGAGTTCGAATCACCGTTTCTACGGTTGATGTACCCGGATGGGGAGCCCTGCCAGATCGTGGACTTCACGATCGACCCGGGCATCGACTACTTCGACTTCCGCGAGCGTGAGAACCCTCGGCAGGCTGCCTCGGAGTGGATGGACAACGATTACGCGACGACGCTCGATCTGACTCGCGATCGTCTCGTCGAGATGACAATTCTTCAAACTGGTGATCGGGATTACCTGTGGTACACCAGGATTCATCACGTCGCTCTCGACGGATACAGCGGTATGACGATCGTCAATCGGATTGCGGCGATCTACACCGCAGCCGTCGAAGGTCGAGAGCCTGCGGTGAACAAGGCGCTCGACGTCACGACGCTGTCCGAGCTCGACCAGAAGTACCGCGAATCGAGCCGATTCGAAGCCGACCGCGAGTACTGGGCCCAGCGTGTGTCGGGCGTCGAACACGGTTCGACGTTGGCCACCCGTGAGGGACCCCCGACTGCACGCAGTGAACTCGTCAGTGCCGCGATGTCGGCGGACAGCCTTGCTGCCTTGGACGAGTGGAATTCACGTTCCGGTGCAACTCCGGCCGCAGTGTTGATTTCGGCACTGGCGTGCTACCTGTCCCGCAGTACCGGCTACGACGACGTGCTGATCAACCTGCCGGTTTCCGCGAGGACGACGGCACCGCTGCAGCGGTCCGGCGGAATGCTGGTCAACGTCGCGCCGCTACACATCCACGTAAACCCGGACGAAAGTGTCGACGATCTGGTCGGGCGCGTGCAACTCGAACTTCTCGGTGCGCTTCGTCATCAGCGATGCAGCCTCGAGGACATCCGGCGTGATGCCGGTCTGACCGTCGGCGACGCGCGTCTGTCCGGCCCGATGATGAATGTGATGCTCTTCCGGCAGGAGATAACCCTCGGGCCACTGACCGGTGAGTATCACATCGTCACGTCGGGTCCGGTCGAGGATCTGCTGGTCAACGTGTACCAGAGCGGCGATCCGGCGCAGACGTTGATCGACTTTCGCGGAAACCCCAATCGCTACGGCCACGACGAACTGGCCGAGCACCACCGGGCGTTCACCGAGTTGGTCGCAGAACTGACAGCAGCACCGGCCGGTACGCCGATGAACCGGATTCATCCGGCAAGTGCCGAGGCAGGGGCGCGCAGTGCACAGCGCAGGGAACTCGAGCGGTTCTGGGCGAGATACCTGGGGGACTCCGACGAGGGCTCCACACTGGACCTCGAGACACTGGGCCTCGAGCGAATCGACGCCGAATCGGAGCCCACCGGTACGAATCGGCTGAGCGTCCCACTCGATCCCGCGGTCGCCGAACTTGCGCGCACGGAAGGCGTCTCCCTCTTTGCCGTTGTCCATGCCGCATTTGCTTCGTTGCTGTCGAGATCGACCGAGCGCCGGGACGTGCTGATCGGAACGAGGACCGAGTGGGGAACTTTGCCCCTGCGCTGCGAGGTCGATCCGGCGGCGCCGTTCGACGAGTTCGTGAGTTCTCTTGCTCGAGAACGCGATACGTTGTCGATTCGATCGGCGGCAGGTGTCCCCGCACTGCCCGAGTTGCACGTCCACCTCAACGACGGCTCGCAGGAGACCACGATTGCCGGCCTCGACGTGGCGATCGACGTCCACGCAGATACCGGCGCCCTCGAGGTTGCGTACTCCACGCAGCACTACGCCGAATCCACGGTCCGAGCCTTCCTCTCGCGACTGGTGCGGATCCTTGCAGGCGCAGCAGCAGCCCCGCGAACGCCGGTCGGAGACCTCGATCTCCTCGACGACTTCGAGCGTGAGTCCCTGGTACCGGCGCGGGGAGCGACCGCGTCCTCCCCGTTGACTCTCCCCGATATTCTCCGCCGGGCCTCGGCTGTGAACCCCGATGCCCCAGCGCTCGTTTTCGGTGATCGTGAGGTGAGCTACCGGGATCTCGACGCCGAGTCGAACACACTCGCCCGTGAACTGATCAACAGGGGAGTCGGCCCCGGCACCTATGTCGCCCTTGCGCTGTCGAGGTCTCTCGAATCGGTGACCGCGACGTGGGCGGTGGCCAAGACCGGCGGTGCCTTCCTCCCGATCGATCCGCACTACCCCGAGGATCGTATTCGGCACATGCTCACCGATTCGGGAGCTGTGGTCGGAATCAGTGTGGGGGAGCACCACGGCGGGCTCGCCGATTCGGTGGATTGGCTGCTCCTCGACGAACTGGACACCTCGCACCATTCCGATGCACCGGTCGACGACGCCGAGCGGCGTACGCGCCTGAGCTACGACGATCCGGCATACCTCATCTACACGTCCGGCTCCACAGGTGTCCCCAAAGGCGTCGTGGTCAGTCACCGCGGGCTGAGCAGCTTCGCCGACGAAGAACGAGTCAGGTTCGGAGTCGAACCAGGAGACCGCACCCTGCACTTCTCTTCGCCGAGCTTCGACGCTTCAGTCCTCGAACTCCTCCTTGCCTTCGGGGGCTCGGCAACGATGGTGATCGCGCCGCCCACCGTGTACGGCGGCGACGAACTGGCACAGGTGATGCGTATCGGACGGGTCACCCACGCTTTCGTCACCCCGGCCGCGCTGGCAACAGTCGATCCCGCCGGCCTACCGGATCTACGAGTGGTCGTGACCGGCGGCGACGCATGCTCACCCGCGCTGGTGGATCAGTGGTCACACGGACGCTCGATGTTCAACGCGTACGGACCGACCGAAACCACCGTCGTCGCCACTCTGACCGGACCGCTGAGCAGCGATGTTCCCGTCACCATCGGGAAGCCGATGCGCGGAGCCGCAACCGTCCTCCTGGACTCGCGGCTTCAACCGGTGCCGATCGGTGTCGCCGGCGAGCTCTATGTGAGCGGTGTCGGTTTGGCGCGCGGGTACCACGCGCGTGCCACGATTACGGCCGAACGATTTGTTGCCGACCCCAACGGTGTTGCGGGAAAGCGCATGTACCGCACGGGTGACCTCGCGCGGTGGAACGGCGAGGGTGAGCTGGAGTACCTCGGCCGGAGCGACTTCCAGATCAAGATCCGCGGTTTCCGCGTCGAGCTCGGCGAGATCGACGACGTGCTGCGCCGCCACCCGAGCGTCGCACAGGCAGTCACCGCCGGAGTTGCGGGCCCGAGTGGGGAAACACTGTTGGCGGCGTACGTCACGGCGGCTGTGGGCACACACATCGACAACTCCGAGCTGGTCGCCCACGCGAGATCTTCGTTGGCAGCCCACATGGTTCCGGCGCGGATCGTCGTCCTCGACTCCATTCCGTTGACTCCGGCAGGAAAGATCGACAGGAAAGCGTTACCGGACATCGATTCTGTGGGCGGGTCGGCTGAATACCGTGCCCCCGAGACCTCGACCGAGAAGCGAATTTCGGCGGTGTTCTGCGATCTGCTCGGTATCACCCGGGCGGGAGCAGACGACAGTTTCTTCGACCTCGGCGGTGACTCGTTGATCGCGACCCGCGTCGTGTCGCGGGTCAACGGAGCTCTCGGAACGACGCTGAGCGTTCTCGACCTCTTCGAGGCGCCGACCGTCTCCGCACTGGCAGCACGTGCCGACCTCGCGGACTCGCGGAACACACGTGCCCCGGCACTGACGCGTATCGATCGCCCTGACCGGATACCGGTATCTCTGGCGCAGCAACGAATGTGGCTGACCAATCAACTCGATCCGAGTTCGCCGGCGTACAACATTCCGATCGCGGTTTCGATGACCGGCGATCTCGACGTCGATGCACTGTTCACCGCGCTGCGGGACGTGATCGTTCGACACGAGATCTTGCGGACCGTTTTCCCCGAGAGTGCGCGTGGCCCCGTCCAGCACGTTCTCGGTGTGGACGAGATGTTCGATCATCTCGAGGTGGAAACGGTGCCTGCCGCAGCGACCTCGGCGCGGGCGAGTGAGCTCGCGCGAGAGGGATTCGACGTCAGCGAATCGGTGCCGATCCGCGCGACTCTGCTCGAGGTGAACGAACGCGAGCACACCTTGGTCCTCGTCGTGCACCACATTGCAGCGGACGGCCTGTCGATGGCGCCGCTGGCTCGTGACGTGATGGTGGCGTACGCCTCGCGGGCGAGCGGACGCGTGCCGGCGTGGCTGCCACTCGAAGTGCAGTACGGCGATTTCAGCGAGTGGCAACGCGGAGCGCTCGGTGAAGCGTCCGACCCGGATTCGATTCTTGCCGAGCAGTTGCGGTTCTGGTCGCACACGCTCACCGAACGCGGTGAGCTCGCGGAACTGCCGATGGATCACCCGCGGCCTGCGGGTGTCTCGCTGCGCGGTGACGATCTCGATTTCCGGATCGACTCCGCGACGTACCGCCGGGTCGGCGAGATCGCGGCGCGCAGCGACGTCAGCGTGTTCATGGTGATCCACGCCGCGCTGGCCGTCCTGCTCAGCCGAGAATCCGGAGCGAACGACATCACGATCGGCACTCCGGTGGCCGGGCGGAGCGAGCGCGCTCTCGACGACGTCGTCGGAATGTTCGTCAACACGGTGGTGCTGAGGACGGTTCTCGAGGGGGGACTCACCTTCGGTGAAGTTCTCACCCGCGTCCGCGACGTCGACGTGGCGGCCTTGCAGCACACCGAAGTGCCGTACGACGTACTCGTCGAATCCCTCGCAGACAACCAGGCGCCGCTGTTCCAGGTGATGCTGGTGATGCAGGGCGCCGCTCCCACCGAGGTCACTTTGCCCGAGCTCGAGGTCACGGTCGACGAACTGTCGACGGGCGCGGCAAAGTTCGACCTTCAGGTCATTCTCACCGACCGCGGCGACCATCTCGACGGCCAGTTGAACTACGCCAGCCAGCTTTTCGACTCGGACACCATGTCCGGCCTCGCTGATCGCTTCACGATGCTCCTCGACGCGGTAGCTGCCTACCCGGAATCCGTCGTCGGCGACGTCGATCTCACAGCTCCGGGCGAGGCGGAACTGGTCCTCGAGCGTTGGAATGCCACCGAACACGCCGTACCGATCACCACCCTCTCGGACCTGGTGGCGGAGCAGGCAGCCCGGACACCCGAGGGGGCCGCGCTGGTCTACGGCGAGCGGACACTGACCTATGCGGAGTTCGACGCGAGGGTCGGTGAACTTGCCAGAACCCTCATCGCCCGCGGGGTCGGCCCGGACATGCGCGTCGCGGTGTCGATTCGACGGTCACCGGAACTACTCGTCGCGGTCCACGCCGTGATCCGTGCCGGTGCGGCATACGTCCCGGTGGATCCCGATCATCCCGCCGAGCGCATCGCGTACGTCTTCGACATCGCGGAACCGATCTGCGTGCTGAGCCGGCCCCAGGACCACGGCGCTTTTCCCGCGCGAGTCCCGATCGTGGACGTCGATCTCGATCGTCAGGTGTCCACGACGGCGCCGATCACCGACGCTGATCGGCTCGGACCCCTGCGCCCGGACAATGCTGCTTACGTGATCTTCACGTCCGGATCGACGGGTCGACCGAAAGGTGTTGCAGTATCACACCGTTCGATCGTCAATCGCCTGCTGTGGATGCAGGACACGTACCCCCTTCACGCGTCGGACGTGGTGCTGCACAAGACCCCGGTGACCTTCGACGTCTCGGTGTGGGAACTGTTCTGGCCCCTGCAGACCGGCGCGCAGTTGGTGATCGCGGAACCGGACGGGCACCGTGATCCCGGGTACCTGTCGGCGTTGATTGCCGACAGAGGCGTCACGACGGCGCACTTCGTTCCGTCGATGCTCGCGGAATTCGTCGCTGCCGCGACTGCCGGGCAGTGTGCGAGCCTGCGTCAGGTGTTCTGCAGCGGTGAAGCCCTCGCGCCTACCACTGCGGAGGCGTTCACCCGTCTGAGTTCTGCGGGACTGTTCAACCTGTACGGACCCACAGAGGCTGCCGTCGACGTCAGCGCCGCCGAATTCACCCCCGACATGACCGTCACCGTTCCCATCGGTGCGCCCGTGTGGAACACCCAGCTCTATGTCCTCGACGGGCGGCTGCATCCGGTTCCGGTCGGCGTTCACGGCGAGCTGTATCTGGCGGGAGTGCAACTGGCGCGTGGATACCTCGGGCGCAGCGATCTCACCGCCGACAGGTTCGTGGCCGACCCGTACGGCCCGTCTGGCACCCGGATGTACCGAACCGGTGATGTCGTCCGGTGGCGCGCCGACGGGCTGCTCGACTATGTCGGTCGACGCGATTTCCAGGTCAAGATCCGCGGCCAGCGCATCGAACTCGCCGAGGTCGAAGCAGCATTGCTCAGGCTGCCCGGTGTCGCGCAAGCTGCTGCTCTCGTCCATCACGACGACGTGGTCGGTGACAGTTTGGTCGGCTACGTCATCGCCGACACCGGCACTTCGATCGACACGGACGGCCTACGCACCGAGTTGAGAGGTCTCCTTCCGGCCTACATGGTTCCCGCTGTGGTCATCGCCCTCGACGTGTTCCCTCTCGGTTCGACCGGCAAGCTTGATCGGAAGGCTCTGCCCGCGCCCAGCTTCGACAGCTCGCAGACGTATCTGGCGCCGCGAACACCGCTCGAAGCGCAGTTGGCGGCGATCTTCGAGGAGCTTCTGGAATCCGGGGCAGTCGGTGTTCACGACAACTTCTTCGAGATCGGCGGAAACAGCCTCGTCGCTGCACGCGCTGTGGCGCGCGTGAACGATTCGCTGTCGTTGAACTTGTCGATCAGAGAGTTGTTCGACGCGCCGACCGTTGCGCAGTTGGCGGTCGAGTGCGCCACGGCACGAGGGGGACCGGCAGTCCTTCCGCTCGAGGCATTGCCGCGGCCACAGACGATCCCGCTGTCGCTGGCACAAAAGCGCATGTGGTTCGTCAATCAATTCGACGTCACGTCCGCGGCGTACAACGTCGCCATAGCGATCAGGCTGAGAGGCCGGTTGGACGTTGCCGTGTTGGAGGGCGCGATCACCGACGTGCTTACTCGCCACGAATCGCTGCGCACGCTGTTTCCCATGGTCGAGGGAGTGCCGGCGCAGGTGATCGTCGAACCCGGTGAAGCGTTGGGCGCGCTGCCGGTTGTCGCCGCAAACGCCGAAGCGGTACTCGGGGAGATCGAACGTCTCACCTCGAGGGGCTTCGACGTCACGCAGGCTCCACCGATCAGGGCGGAACTGATCGAGGTCGACGAAGAAGATCACGTCCTGACCGTGGTCGTCCATCACATCTGCGCCGACGGATTCTCGATGGCACCGTTGGCGTTCGACGTGATGAGCGCGTACTCGGCAAGGCATCGAGGTGAGGCGCCCGACTGGTCTCCTCTTCCGGTCCAGTACGCGGACTTCGCCATCTGGCAGGAAAGGGCTCTCGGTCGGATCGACGAAGCGGACAGCACTCTTGCCGGTCAGCTCGAGTACTGGACACGTCAACTGGCGAGTGTTCCCGAAATTCTTGCGCTCCCCGCAGATCGACCGCGTCCGCGTGTGCAGGATCTCTCGGGCGGCGTCGTTCGATTCGACATCGATGCCGGCATCCACCGTCGTCTGAGCGAAACCGCGATCGAACACCGAAGCAGTATGTTCATGGCGGTGCACGCCGCATACGCAGTGCTCGTGGCGAGATTGTCCGGCATGGAAGACATCACGATCGGCTCACCGATCGCCGGGCGCGGAAATGCCCTGCTGGATCCGATGGTCGGTATGTTCGTCGGCACGTTGGTCCTGCGCGCCGACGTCGACCCCGCCGCCTCGTTCACCGATCTGTTGGCCAGAGTTCGCAGCACCGACCTCGACGCCTTCGCTCACGCAGACGTCCCCTTCGAGCGCGTCGTCGATGCGCTGGCTCCGGAGCGGTCGACGTCGCATTCACCGTTGTTCCAGGTGATGCTGGAGTTCAAGAACACCACTCGGCCAGCAGTTCGTCTGACGGATTTGGACGTCGAGGTCCTCGAACTCGAATCCGCCGTCTCGAATTTCGATCTGCAACTCACGCTTGCCGAGACCTTCGACGACGACGGCCGGCCGGCCGGAATCGAGGCCGGGTTCACCTACGCGAGCGCCCTGTTCGACGAGTCGACCGTCGAAGGTTTCGCTCGATACCTGGTTCGGATTCTCGGTGCTGTCACCGAGTCACCGCACACGCCGGTCGGCGACATCGATCTCGTGAGTGATCTCGACACGATTCGCGCCGTCGCACCGGAACTTCCCGAGCAGGTTCACTTCTCGACGTTGCTCGAGCGGAAGTACGTCGACGAACCGCAGAGGGCTGCACTGATTTTCGGCGACCGCCATCTGACCTACTCCGATCTGGACCGCCGCGCCAACCGGCTTGCACGACTGTTGATCAGCCGCGGGGTCGGTCCGGAATCCGTTGTCGCCCTGGCATTACCACGGTCACTGGAATCCGTGGTCGCGATCTGGGCGGTTGCCCGGTCCGGCGCTGCATTCGTACCCGTCGACCCGGCGTATCCCGTCGACCGCGTGCACCACATGATCAACGACTCGGGAGCGGGCGTCGTTCTCACCACCGCCGAGCATGTGGGTGTCGTCCCCGACGAGGCAGACGCCGTTCTGCTCGATCAGGCAAAGACACTCGCAACCCTCGAACAGATCGGTGATCAGCGGATAGATGCCTCGGAGCTGCTGGCTGCGGTGTCCGTGGACAACCCGGCCTATGTCATCTACACCTCCGGTTCCACCGGCGTCCCCAAAGGCGTCATGGTCACTCACCGTGGGCTTTCGGCACTCGCCGAGCAGGAACGCAGTCGCTTCCGCGTCGAGTCGACCTCGCGCACGCTGCATTTCAGCTCACCGAGCTTCGACGCCTCGATTCTCGAACTCCTGATGGCTGTTGGTGCCGGGGCCACGATGGTCATCGCCCCACCGAGCATCATCGGCGGAACCGAACTGACGAGTCTGATCGCCGACCAGCACGTCACGCACGCCTTCATCACACCAGCCGCTCTGGCCACGGTCGATCCGAGCGGACTGAACGAGCTGGTGTGCATCGGAACCGGCGGCGACGTCTGCCCACCGGACCTCGTCGCCGCCTGGGTCAGCGATCACCGGATCATGATCAATGCCTACGGACCAACCGAATCGACGGTCGTCGCCAGCATCACCGAGCCGATGTCCCCGACCGATCGAGTCACGATCGGTCGCCCGTCGACAGGCATCACCGCGTGGGTCCTCGACAATCGCCTGCACCGCGTCCCGGTCGGAGTGACGGGAGAGCTGTACGTCAGCGGCGACGGACTCGCCCGCGGTTACCGAAACCGCGCCGGCACGACCGCCGAACGATTCGTGCCCAATCCTGCGGGCAGTGCGGGCGCACGGATGTACCGAACCGGCGACCTCGCCAGGTGGAACAAGAACGGAGAACTCGAGTACCAGGGTCGAGGCGATTTCCAGGTCAAGATTCGCGGATTCCGCATCGAACTCGGCGAGATCGAGGCAGTTCTGGCTCGCTATCCCGGCGTTGCACATTCCGTGGTGACCACGCTCGAACGTGACGGAGGCGCCGCACGGATCGTCGGATACGTCGTGCCTGCCAACGACGCTCAGACTGTGGATCCCGAGGCCGTCATCGCGTTCGCGGGCTCGGCTCTGGCCCCGTACATGGTTCCTGCGGTCGTGGTCGTTCTCGACGAACTGCCGATGACTGCCAACGGAAAGCTCGACCGCCGAGCCCTGCCGGTTCCCGACTTGCGAGCAACCCAGGCACGCTCGCGGGCTGCCGAATCCGATACCGAGCGCACGCTGGCCGCCTTGTTCGTCGATGTCCTCGGTGTCGAATCGGTGGGCGTCGACGACTCGTTCTTCTCGATGGGCGGCGATTCGATCATGTCGATTCAGCTCGTCGCCCGTGCCCGCGACGCCGGGCTCGTGTTCACCCCGCGTGACGTCTTCGAGGTGAAATCGGTCGCCGGTCTTGCGGTTTTGCTGGCATCGACCAAGGACGACGAACCCGAGGTGCTCGAGGAACTTCCCGGAGGCGGCGTGGGCCACGTGCCGTTGATGCCGGTGGCTCAGTGGTGGCTCGACCGGCTCGGCTCCGATCTCCGAGGTCTCGATTCGTTCTCCCAAGCGACTCTTCTCAACGCGCCGCACGGGCTTCGCAGTGTGGAGCAGTTGACCGCGGCTCTTCAAGTTGTTCTCGATCGTCACGACGTCCTTCGCGCACGCCTCGAGCTCGACGGCGAGCGCAGGCTTGTTGTCGGCGAGCCGAGATCTGTTGCAGCCGAGGATATTTGCCGGGTGATCGAGGTAGAGGCCGAGCCGGGCACCGCGGTGTTCGACGCGGCGATCGTCGACGCACTGGACGGTGCGCGCCGAGAGCTCGACCCCGGCCGGGGCGTGATGGTGCGGGTCGTCTGGTTGTCCGGCGTGCACAACACCGGCCGGCTGCTCCTGGTAATCCACCACCTCGCCGTCGACGGTGTCTCCTGGCGCGTCCTCGTGCCGGAACTTGCGTCGGCTTTCCACCGCATCGATGCAGGCGAGGAACCGGAGCCGTCGTACTCGGGCACGTCGGTTCGTCGTTGGTCGCATGCGCTCCGCGACATCGCGCCCGATCGAAGAGTCGAATTGCCCCGGTGGCGTTCGATACTCGAAGGTGCCGACCCGCTGATCGGAACCCGGCCGCTGGACCCGCGGCTCGACACGTTCGATTCGGTCGGCCGAGTTGTCGCCGACGTACCCGTCGAACTGTCCGATACAGTCCTGACCACGCTTCCGGCGCTTTTCGGTGGATCAGTCAACGACGGTCTCGTTGCTGCTCTCGCACTGGCACTGACGCAGTGGAGGCAGGCACAGGGCATACGAACCGACAACGTACTCATCTCGATGGAGGGCCACGGACGCGAAGCTCACGTGGTGCCCGGTGCGGACGTCCTGCACACGGTCGGCTGGTTCACCAGCGTCTTCCCGATGCGGATCGACCTCGCCGGCATCGGCATCGCGGAAGTGATGAGCAGCGCCCCAGAGGCAGCGGTGGTGCTCAAGCGTGTCAAGGAAGAACTCTTGGGTGTTCCGGACAGCGGCATCGGCTACGGAGTTCTGCGTTACCTCGACGAGGTGGGTCGAGCGGAACTCGAAGACCTCCGCCAACCGCAGATCTCGTTCAACTATCTGGGCCGTTTCTCCGGCACCGAAGCAGGAGAGTCACTGGGGGACTGGGCACTGGCCCGGGACGTCGATCTGGAAGCGGCAGCGCGGTCCGAGATGCCAGTGGGTTCGGTCCTGGACGTCAACGTCGTCACCACCGAGATCTCGGGCGCACCGCACATCGGTGCCACTATCGCCTATCCCACCGGCGTGCTGGCAGAGCGCGATGCTCGCGCCATCGCCGACCTCTGGGTGCAGGCGTTGCGCGCTCTGGCCACCTACGCCGAACACAGCGAACGCGGGGGACTCACACCGTCGGACATCGACCTGATCGAACTGGACCAGGAGTCCATCGACCACCTCGAGCGCAAGTTCCCGACACTGACCGACGTCTGGTCCCTTTCACCGCTGCAATCCGGACTGCTCTTCCACGCCCGCTACGCCGAACACACAGTCGACGCGTACACCGTCCAACTCGCACTCGAACTCGACGGCGTCGACGCGTCCCGGTTGCACCGCGCCGCACAGGCACTGCTCGACAGACACGAGAACCTACGCGCGGCGTTCACGACCGACACCGGTGGACGATCGGTGCAGGTGATCAACGCAGACGTTGACGTGCCGTGGACCGAGATCGACATCTCTCCGTTGGCCCCCACCGAACAGGCGACCGAGATACGCGAGCTTCTCCATGCGGATCGGGTCCGCGGCTTCGACATGGCCACTCCGCCCCTGCTGCGGTTCCTGCTTCTGCGAACCGGTGACGACGCGTATCGGTTGATCCTGACCAACCACCACATCCTCCTCGACGGATGGTCGATGCCGCTGCTGGTCCGCGACCTACTGACGCTCTACGCGACAGACAGTGATCACAGTGCCATCCCACGCGTACACCCCTACCGGGACTATCTGAGCTGGATCAGCACTCGCGACGACAGCGTGTCGATCGAGGCCTGGGGCGAAGCACTCCGCGGACTCGACGACCCGACGCTGCTCACCGGAACTCACGCCGTCGACGAGGACGGCGCTACCTCACGCTCGACGACCACAGCGCTCGGAGAACGTGAGACGGAACTTCTGCGTGGATTCGTCCGCTCCCGTGGCCTGACGACAGCCTCCTTGATCCAGGTGGCCTGGGGAATCGTGCTCGCCGAACTCCTCGGCCGCGACGACGTCGTCTTCGGTGGAACCGTCTCCGGCCGACCACCCCAGGTGTCCGGCGTCGAGTCGATGGTGGGTTTGTTCATCAACACCGTCCCCGTCCGAGTTCGCCTCGATCCAAGAGAGTCCCTGGCGGCGCTGTGCGTTCGCGTCCAAGCGGAACAGGCGCGGTTGTCCGATCACCATCATGTCGGGCTTTCGCACATCACTTCGGCAGTGGGGGCCGCTGCATCGTTCGACACGCTGACTGTCTTCGAGTCGTATCCCGTCGATCGCGGTGGACTCTCCTCCGGCACCGACATCGCCGGAATGCACGTTCTCGACGTCCACGACGCCGAGGATGCCGCGCACTATCCACTGGCAATCGTCGCCTCTGCGGCCGACGGGCGACTGCGGCTCAAATTCGAGTATTTCCCGGGAGTCCTGGGCGATCACGACATCGACGCGATCGCCGACCGGTTGCTCCGCACCCTCGAGCTGATCACCGCACAACCGGATCTGCCGCTGGCGAAACTGCGTTTGATGCCGGATTCGCAAGTGCAGCAATTGGTTCCCGCGCGCGGCAGGCAGGGCCGCTCGGTCAGGACACTCGATCGCATCTTTTCGGACACCGCGAGCAGATTCCCCGAACGGGTCGCACTGTCCTGTGGTGACAGAAAGATGACCTATCGAGAGCTGGACGAGGCGTCGAACCAGTGGGCGCGCGTGCTGATCGCTGAAGGCGCCGGGCCGGACTCACGGGTGGCGATCTGTGTGGAACGCTCCTTCGAATCCGTCGCAGCGGTCTGGGCGATCACCAAGACCGGCGCCGCCTTCGTGCCGATCGATCCTCGCTACCCGAGTGACCGGATCTCGTTCATGCTCGAGGACTCGGCATCCTCGCTCGGATTGACCACGGCTGCCCACAGACCCGGCGACGGCGGTGTGACGAAGTGGCTCGAACTCGACGACCCGACGAGCATCGCTCGGCTCTCCGGAGTGTCCGCGGCACCGCTACGCGAGGACGAGCGTCGAGGAACCCCGCGGTTGGAGAACACTGCCTACCTCATCTACACCTCGGGCTCGACCGGCCGACCCAAGGGCGTCGTCGTCACGCACACCGGTCTCGAGAACTTCGCCGACGAACAGCGTCATCGCTACGGTCTCACCGAGAATTCACGCGCACTGCATTTCGCCTCTCCGAGCTTCGACGCCTCCGTTCTCGAGTATCTGCTCGCCTTCGCCGTCGGCGGTGAACTGGTCGTAGCTCCCACCACCGTCTACGGAGGAACCGAACTGGCCGACGTTCTCCGCGAGGGACATGTCACCCACGCGTTCATCACGCCTGCAGCGCTGACGTCGGTGGATCCCGAGGGAATCGACGAACTGACCACCATCACGGTGGGCGGCGAGGCGCCCTCGGCGGACCTGGTGCGCACCTGGGCGCCGGGAAGATCGTTCGTCAACGTCTACGGACCCACCGAAACCACCATCTCCTGCAACCTCAGCGACCCCATCCCTGCCGGCGAGAAGGTCTATCTCGGACCGCCGAACCGCGGATTCAGCGAGGTCGTCCTCGATCGCAGACTTCAACCGGTGTCCGTCGGAGTTCCCGGCGAACTGTATGTCGCCGGAGTCGGACTCGCGCGCGGCTATCACGGGCGCTCACCACTGACGAGCGAACGATTTGTCGCCAACCCGTACGGCGAGCCGGGGGAGCGGATGTACCGCACGGGCGACGTGGTGCGCTGGCGCAGCGACCGCACCATCGAGTACCTCGGACGC
This sequence comes from Rhodococcus sp. IEGM 1306, assembly GCF_036541985.1. Lineage (NCBI taxonomy): Bacteria > Bacillati > Actinomycetota > Actinomycetes > Mycobacteriales > Nocardiaceae > Rhodococcus > Rhodococcus sp. IEGM 1306. The sequence goes on along the minus strand of NZ_JAZHFF010000002.1, from coordinate 608,257 downwards.
AGCGACTTCCAGGTCAAGATCCGCGGCTTCCGCATCGAACTCGGCGAGGTCGACACGGCGTTGGGTCAGCTGCCCGGCGTGGAGTACGCGGTCACGTTGGCGGTGCGCGGACCCTCCGACGAGCAGGCCTTGGCGGCATATGTCGTCTGCGACGACGAACGCCGGGTGAGCGCCGAGGACATCCGGGCGGCGGCACGGGAGCTACTGCCGGCACACATGGTGCCCGCAAGCGTCGTCGTGCTCGACGAACTACCGCTGACCGGCGTCGGCAAGGTCGATCGGGCTGCTCTTCCGGCGCCTCGTTTCGACACCGATGCCGAAACACTCACTGCACCGGCCACCGAGTTGGAACGGCTGGTGGTGGGCGTTTTCGAGGACGTGCTCGGAGTGTCTCCGATCGGTATCGACACTCACTTCTTCGACGTCGGCGGAAACTCACTGACCGCGACCCGCGTCATCGCCCGCGTCAACGCACTTCTCGGCACCGACATCGGCGTTCGAGGACTGTTCGAGTCTCCGACAGTTCGGCAGCTCTCGCGTCTGGCGGAGAGCGTCGGCCGCGGAGAGAACCCCAGACCACCGCTGACTCGGCGATCCCGCCCGGACCCACTGCCCGTGTCACTGGCACAGAAGCGGATGTGGTTCCTCAACCAGTTCGACGTGACGTCCCCCGCCTACAACGTTCCCCTGGCAGTGCGCCTCGACGGCGATCTGGACTTCGCCGCATTGCAGGCCGCGGTAGCGGACGTACTGGGGCGCCACGAGAGCTTGCGGACGAAGTTCCCCTCGATCGACGGACAGCCGGTTCAGCAGGTGATGTCCAGCGACGAGGTCATGCCGATCCTGGAGCCGGAAATCGTCACTGCTGCCAGAGTGTCCGATCGAATCCTCGAGCTGGCCTCGGCAGGCTTCGACGCCTCGGCCGAAGTTCCGATCCGCCGCGCGGTCCTGCGCGTCGACAGGGACGAGCGCAGGCACGTACTCGTGATCGTCGTCCACCACATCGTCGCCGACGGGTTCTCGATGAACCCCCTCGCAGCGGACGTGGCAGCGGCTTACGCGGCCCGCAGTGCCGGCAGTGCGCCGAACTGGTCGGAACTGGCCGTGCAGTACGGCGACTTCGCTGTGTGGCAGCACGAAGTGCTCGGCTCCGAGGAAGATCCGGACTCGGCTCTGACCCGTCAGCTCGATTACTGGAAGGACCGACTCGCGGGACTGGGCGAGCCGATCGCGTTGCCGACGTCGTTCCCACGTCCGGCAAAGCCGTCCATGGTCGGCTCGGTCCACCGGTTCGCGGTATCGCCGCAGACCCATCGGGCGCTGACCGACCTGGCACGTGAGCACGGCACCACCATGTTCATGCTCATGCACGCAGCACTGGCGGTACTTGCGGCGCGCCTGGCCGGTACCGAGGACATCGCCATCGGGACACCTGTCGCCGGCCGCGGCGAGGCCGAACTCGATCACCTGGTCGGTATGTTCGTCAACACTCTCGTGCTGCGAACACAGGTCACGCCCGACGCGTCGTTCGAGGACGTCCTCGCCCAGGTTCGCGAAGGCGACCTCGGCGCGTTCCAGCACACCGATTTGCCCTTCGAAAGGTTGGTCGACGCACTCGACCCGGAACGCTCGACTTCGCACACTCCGTTGTTCCAGATCCTCATCGAGTTCCGCAACAATGCACTCCCACAACTCGAATTGCCGGGGCTGTCGGTCTCGGGAGTCGAGTTCGACCTACCCGTCGCCAAGTTCGATCTGCAACTCTCGGTCACCGAGCGTTACGACGCGGATGGCGGAACGGATGGCATCGACGCCGAATTCATCTACGCCACAGACCTGTTCGACGGTGACTTGATCGATTCGTTCTCACGCAGACTGCTCACCATCCTCGAGGCGGTCTCCCGAGAGCCGTCGACTCCTACCGGTGACATCGACGTCGTGAGCGCCGACGAGCGTCGACAGATGCTGACCGAGTGGAACACTCACGCCGAACCGGCTCCAGCGGACAACATCGCGGACCGATTCTTCGAGGCTGTTGCAGCACATCCGTCGTCGACCGCGGTCAACGACAGCGACGGCGCCATGACGTACGCCGAACTGGACGGGCGCGCTAACCGCCTGGCCCGACTCCTGATCGGCCGCGGTATCGGTCCGGAATCCGTGGTGGCTGTTGCGATGCCCAGAACCACCGATCTCGTGCTGGCCCTCGTCGCCGTCATCAAAACCGGAGCGGCATACCTGCCGGTCGACATCACCTACCCGGCCGAGCGCATGCGGTTCCTCTTCGACGACGCGCGGCCGGTATGCCTGGTCACGACCGGAGACTTCCGAAGCGACCTACCTTCGGAGATCATCGAATCCGGCATAGACGTCGTCGAACTCGGATCGCCGGAGATCGCGGTACGCCTCGATCACTCCGCGCCCCATCGCATCACCGACGCGGACCGGACGACACCACTTCTGCCCGACGCGATCGCGTACATCATCTACACCTCCGGATCCACAGGGCGCCCCAAAGGTGTCCAGGTCAGCCACCGAAACGTCCTGACTCTGATGGACAACACCGCCCCGACGTTCGGGTTCGACAACACGGACGTGTGGACCATGTTCCACTCGTACGCATTCGACTTCTCCGTCTGGGAGCTGTGGGGGCCGCTGCTACACGGCGGCCGACTGGTCGTCGTCGACTACTACACGACCAGATCACCGGACATGTTCCACGAACTGCTCCGCCGTGAGCGAGTGACGGTCCTGAACCAAACGCCCACCGCCTTCTACCAACTCGCCGAAGCCGACCGTGCGTACTCACCGAACGGCACGGGTCCCGACCTTGCACTGCGCTACGTCGTCTTCGGTGGCGAAGCGCTCGACCTCGGGCAGTTGCGCAAGTGGTACGACAGGCGGGCCGACACGGCTCCGACGTTGGTCAACATGTACGGGATCACCGAGACGACAGTGCACGTCAGTCGAATCGCACTCGACCGCAACGACAGCGAGCACGCGTCGGCGAGCATCATCGGGCGAGCAGTACCGGGATTGTCCGTCTACGTACTCGATCGGCGACTGAACTTGGTACCACCAGGTGTCGTCGGCGAAATGTACGTCGCCGGTGATCAGGTGACTCGGGGATACCTCGGGAAACCCGCATTGACTTCGGTGCGGTTCCTTCCCGATCCATTCGGTAGTTCGGGGGATCGAATGTATCGGAGCGGGGACCTGGCGAGGTGGAACGACGCGGGGCAGTTGGAGTACGTGGGCCGCAGTGATTTCCAGGTGAAGGTGCGTGGTTTCCGCATCGAACTCGGAGAGATCGAAGCCGCAATGCTCCGCTGCCCCGGCGTCGCGGCCTCGGTAGCACTTGTTCGGACAGAGGGAGCGTCACCGCGGATCGTCGGGTATGTGGTCGCCGAAACAGGCAGTACCGTCGATTCAGCGACGGTGACCGACTTCGTCGCCGCCGAACTCGCGGAGTACATGGTGCCCACCGCGATCGTCGTCCTCGAATCGCTTCCACTGACGGTCAACGGAAAGCTCGACCGACGCAGCCTCCCGGCTCCGGACTTCACCGTCACGGGAACAACCGAGGCGACGCGGGCGCCGGCCACCGCTACCGAAGCGGTCCTCGCGGACCTCTTCGCGGAGGTGCTGGGTCGGGGCAGTATCGGAGTAGACGATTCCTTCTTCGGTCTCGGCGGCGATTCGATCATGTCGATCCAACTCGTCTCACGGGCGAAGTCCGCAGGCCTCGTCTTCACTCCGCGGGACGTCTTCGAAGCGAAGACCGTGGCCGGCCTCACCAAAGTGCTCCTCATCGAATCATCGGAAACGGCACCGGTTCTCACGGAGCTACCCGGCGGGGGAGCCGGCCCGCTACCGCTCACGCCGATCATGGAGTGGCTCGTCGAACGCAGTCGCGGTGACCTGAGCACGATCCGCAGTTACAGCCAGAGCGCGCTGATCGCACTGCCCGCGAATGTCTCCGGCCCCGCGCTGGAACGAGCATTGCAAACGATCCTCGATCGTCACGACGTGCTGCGGGCGCGCCTGGACGCCGCGACTCACCAACTCGAGATCCGCGAGCCAGGGAGCATCACCGCCCCCGACATCCTGCGCCGAACCTCCATCGTGTCCACCAGCGGCGAAGAATTCGTCGCCGCTGCGGAAACCGCGATGCAGGACGCATCCAGCCGCCTCGATCCCGAACACGGGAAGATGATCAGCGCAGTCTGGTTGGATCCCGTCAGCTCGAACGGCAACCGGGCCGAAGCCGGACGGTTGCTCCTGGTCCTTCATCACCTCGCGGTCGACGGTGTGTCCTGGCGTATGCTCGTCCCGGGCCTGGTCACTGCTTATGCCTCGGCGTTCGACGGAGAAACACCCATACTTCCGCCGGGCGGAACGTCGATACGTCGCTGGGCGACAGCGCTCGCCGAGACCGCTGCGCAGCGACGCGACGAGATCGACCTGTGGTCGAGAATGCGGACCGACGAGCCATTGCTCGGGGCACGCGGGCTCGACCCAGCCGTCGATGTCGGAGCCACCGTCGACCGAGTCAGCGTCGACGTTCCGACCTCCGTGACCGAGAACGTCATCTCGACGGTGCCTCAGCATTTCGGAGGCTCGGTGAACGACGGGCTGCTCGCTGCTCTCGCGATTGCCGTCACCGCCTGGCGTCGATCGCGCGGACAGCGCAGCGGGGACGTGCTCGTCAACCTCGAAGGGCACGGCCGCGAGGAGAACGCCGTACCGGGCGCCGACCTCTCGCGCACGGTCGGCTGGTTCACCACCTTGTTCCCCGTCCGGATCGATCTCACCGGACTCGATGTCGTCGATGCACTGGCCGGGGGATCAACCGCCGCCTCCGCCGTGAAACTCGTCAAGGAAACGCTGCTCGGCCTGCCCGACAACGGAATCGGGTTCGGCATCCTGAAGTACCTCGATCGAAACGAGGAACTTCGTGAGCTGCCCACGCCGCAGATCTCGTTCAACTACCTCGGACGATTTGCCGGCTCGGATCCCGAGCACGGCGAAGTGCCGTGGCTGCCGATCTCGGAAGTGACCCTCGACGAAGCGCACAGCGGCGAATTGGCCGCCGCGTCGGTGCTCGACATCAACGCCGTCACGACCGATACCGTACACGGTCCGATTCTGCGCGCTACGTGGTCCTTCCCCCGCGGCATTCTCAGCGAGGCCGAAGTCACCGAACTGGCGGAGCTCTGGGCCCGAGCACTCGGCGCACTGAGTGAATACGTGGAGGAACACTCCGAGCGCGAGCTCACGCCCACCGATCTCGATCTCGTCACCGCGGATCAACAGAGCATCGAACAGCTCGAGCGCAGATTCCCCGACCTGACCGACATCTGGTCACTGTCACCTCTGCAGTCGGGCATGCTCTTCCACGCCCAGTTCGACGAAACCGAAATCGACCCGTACATGGTGCAACTGACCCTCGAGCTCGGGGGTCGGGTGGAGGCGCCGCGCCTGCGCCGCGCCGCGCAGGCCTTGGTTGATCGTCATCCGAGCCTGCGCGCGGGATTTGTCTCCGCACCGGGAGGGCGGGCACTGCAGGTGATCCGTTCCGGTGTCGACATCGGCTGGGCCGAGATCGACCTGTCCGGGGCCGAAGTCAGTGAAGTCGCGTTCGGTCAGCTGCTCGAACGCGATCGCGCTCATCGTTTCTACATGGAAACAGCCCCGTTGATCCGCTTCATGCTCGTGCGAATCGGACCGGACACAGCACGCCTCGTCGTGACGAACCACCACATCCTGCTCGACGGCTGGTCCACCCCGCTGTTGCTTCGAGACCTGCTCACTCTCTACGCAACCGACGGTGACCCCGAGATTCTGCCCCGAGTTCAGTCGTATCGCGACTATCTCTCCTGGATCTCGAAGCAAGAACCCGAGACTTCGCTACGGGCGTGGCAAGAAGCGCTACGGGGCGTCGACACGTCCACCCACCTCTCGAGGGCAGACACCGCCGCCGAAACCGTGGCAAGTGAAATCCACTCGTACTCGCTGCCGACCGAACGAACCGAGACTCTTCGGGCGTTCGCGCGAAGCCGCGGCCTGACCATGGCGACCCTGGTACAGGTGGCATGGGGAATCGTGCTCGCCGAACTTCTCGGACGCGACGACGTCGTCTTCGGCGGAACGGTCTCAGGACGCCCACCACAGGTGCCCGGCGTGGAATCGATAGTCGGCCTGTTCATCAACACGGTGCCTGTCCGAGTCCGCCTCGACGCCCGAGAAACCCTCGCCGAACTGGCCATTCGCGTCCAATCCGAGCAAGCGTCATTGCTCGACCACCACCACATCGGACTGTCGGACATCGCCGGAGCAGTCGGCGCCGCCGGTTCCTTCGACACCCTGACGGTATTCGAGTCGTATCCCGTCGACGAGACAGCCCTGACCGCCGAAACCGACATCGCGGGAATGCACGTTCTCGGCATCGACGGACGCGACTCGGCGCACTATCCGATTGCCGTGGTGGCGTCCGAAAGTGACACGCTGAATCTGAAGATGGAGTACTTGCCGACGCACTTCTCCGCCCGCGAAGTCGCCAAGATCACCGAGCGCGTGGGCATCGTCCTCGGGCAACTCGCCTCGGCACCGGATCAGCCGCTGGCCCGTCTGCAGGTTCTCACGGAGTTCGAGAGCCGTGATCTTGCGCCGGTCTTCGGCTCCCCGGGGCGCTCCGCGCGAACGCTCCCAGAGATTCTCGCCGACGTCTCTGCCACCTATCCCGACCGCATCGCGCTCTCGGCCGGCAGCCGTTCCATGACCTACGCCGAACTGGACCGGCGCTCGAACCAGTTGGCCAGAGCCATGATTCGCCGCGGCGCCGGGCCCGAGACGTCGGTTGCCATCGGCATCGAAAGGTCCGTCGAATCCGTACTCGCGGTGTGGGCGGTGGCCAAGACCGGCGCAGCGTTCGTCCCCGTCGACCCCACCTATCCGGCTGACCGAATCGAACACATGCTCAGCGACTCCGAGGTGTTGTTCGGGTTGACCGTCGTCGACGCCATCGACACACTTCCACCCATCGTGTCCTGGTTGGTGCTCGGAGAAGAGGCATTCGACGACGACGTCGCCACCAGTTGCACGCTGCCGATCACCCAGGACGAACGGCGTGCACCGGTGGTCATGGACAACGCCGCCTACGTGGTCTACACCTCGGGATCCACCGGCCGACCCAAGGGAGTTGTCGTCACCCACACCGGACTCGACAGCTTCGCACTCGACCAGCAGCGTCGATTCCACGCAGATCACCACTCTCGAACCCTGCACTTCGCCACCCCCAGCTTCGACGGAGCCGTCTTCGAGTACCTGCAGGCATTCGGTGTCGGAGCAACCATGGTGATCGTCCCGACCGACATCTACGGCGGCGCCGAACTGGCAAGTCTCATCCGCCGCGAACACGTCACTCACGCGTTCGTCACCACGGCAGCACTCGCCACCGTCGACCCGGCCGGCCTGGACGAGTTCCGGCACGTCGTCGTCGGGGGAGAGACACTACCGCCGCATCTCGTCGGCCTCTGGGCTCCCGGACGAGAATTCGTCAACGCCTACGGCCCGACCGAGACAACCGTCATGGCAGACATCAGCGAACCCATGACAGTGGGCGCACCCATCACGATCGGTGGACCGATCCGCGGCGTGCACGAGATGATCCTCGATTCGCGCCTGCAACCTGTACCCGTCGGAGCTCCCGGTGAGCTGTACATCGCCGGCATCGGCCTGGCTCGCGGATACCACCGGCGTCCCGGCCTGACCAGCGAGCGATTTGTCGCCGACCCCTTCGGCAAGCCAGGCGACCGGATGTACCGCACGGGCGACATCGTCTCCTGGCGAAGCGATCACACCATCGAATACGTCGGGCGTAGCGACTTCCAGGTCAAGATTCGCGGATTCCGCATCGAGCTCGGCGAGGTCGACGCCCAGATCACCGCAATGGCGAGTGTCACGAATTGCGTGACACTCGGCGTCGACGGACCGGCCGGCGCCACAGTTTTAGCGTCCTACCTCACCGTCGAGGAAGGATCGACGCTGACCGGGGCAGAGATCACCGCGCACCTCGCCGGACGTGTTCCCTCGCACATGGTTCCGGCCAGCATCATGATCGTCGACGAGCTACCGCGCACCGCGGTCGGCAAGCTCGATCGAAAAGCGTTGCCGACGCCGGAGTTCACCGGAACCGGTGTGGAATTCCGGGCGCCCGGCACCAGCCTCGAACGTCGGATCGCCGATGCGTTCATCGACGTACTCGGCGTCGAACGGGTCGGCGTCGACGACAATTTCTTCGAGCTCGGCGGCAACTCGCTGATCGCCACTCGCGTGGTCTCGCGGCTCAACTCCGCACTGAACATCGACGTCGGGGTGCGCGTGCTGTTCGAGGCACCGACGACGGCTCAGCTCGCCGAACGGCTCTCCAGCGCTGTCACTGCCGTCGGCACTGTGCCGCTCACTCCCATGGAGCGCAATGGCAGCGTCCCGCTCTCGTTGGCGCAGAAGCGCATGTGGTTCCTGAACCAATTCGACACACGCTCAGCCGCGTACAACATCCCACTAGCTGTTCGCCTCACCGGTGACCTCGACGTCACGGCCATGCAACAGGCCATCGCCGACGTCGTCGAGCGGCACGAAACACTGCGGACGGTGTTCCCCGCCGTCGGCGGCGATCCGATTCAGCAAGTGCTCACCGTCGACGAGGCAGTACCGCCGGTCCGTGAAATGACGTTGGGGGAGGACGAACTCGCAGAGCGCATGCAACGACTCGCCACGACCGGCTTCGACGTGTCGGTGGACCTGCCGCTGCGCGTGGCACTGTTCCGACTCGACACCGCTGAACCCGTTCACATTCTGTTTGTCGTGGTCCATCACATCTGCGCCGACGGTTCGTCGATGGCGCCGCTCGCACGCGACGTGATGACGGCCTACCTGGCGCGTACGGCAGGGACCGAGCCCACGTGGGCGCCACTCGAGGTGCAGTACGCAGACTTCACGTTGTGGCAGCATCGCGTCCTCGGATCGGAAGACGACCCGGAATCCGTCATCAGTCGCCAATTGCACTACTGGAGTGAGCAACTCGCCGGACTCGACGACGTCATCGCACTGCCCGCCGACCACCCGCGACCCGTGCAACAGACCTTCCACGGTGACCGATTCACCTTCGACATCGACGCGAACACCCACCGCGCCCTCGCGGACCTCACCAGGGCAAACGGTGTCACGATGTTCATGGCGCTGCACGGCGCGCTCGCAGTGCTGATGTCCAAGTTGTCGGGCGCCGACGAAGTCACCATCGGCACACCGATCGCCGGCCGAGGTCAGGCAGCGCTCGACCATCTCGTCGGAATGTTCGTCAACACACTGGTCCTGCGAACCAGCGTCGATCCCGACATCACGTTTGCCGACCTGTTGGAGCACGTCCGGGAAATCGACCTGGCCGCATTCCAGAACTCGGACCTGCCATTCGAACGGCTCGTCGACGTCATCAACCCAACCAGATCCACGTCGTACTCACCGTTGTTCCAGGTCGCCCTCGAACTTCAGAACAACGAACCCGCACATTTCCACCTACCCGGCCTCGACATCGACGGACTGACCGTGGAAACCAAATTCGCGAAGGAGGACCTGGAGCTGATCGTCGACGAGAAGTTCGACGAGTTCGGCATCCCGGCTGGGATGTCCGCAGCCTTCGACTTCGCAACCGATCTCTTCGAACCCGCCACCATTCGTCGGTTTGCCGACCGACTGCGCCTGATCCTGGACGCTGTCGGACGCGAACCCGCAACACGTATCGCCGACATCGGCATCCTCGGCGCCGACGAAACAGCTGCCCTGGTGCCGGCATCCGGTGCCGCCGCGACTCGAGCGCGGGTGTGGCCGGAGATCCTCGCCGAAGCAGTCGCCTCGAACCCGGATGCCCCAGCCCTCTCGAGTCGCGAGAGGTCGATGACCTACCGCGAGCTCGACGAGGAATCGACGAAGCTGGCGCGCGCGCTGTGTCGGCGCGGCGTCGGTCCCGAAGATTTTGTGGCGCTGGGTCTGCCGCGGTCCACCGCGGAGATCGTCGCGATCTGGGCGGTCACGAAAACCGGTGCAGCATTCTTGCCGGTCGACCCGAACTATCCCGACGATCGCATCAACCACATGCTCGACGATTCGCGGGCCGTACTCGGCATCACCGACGACGCTCACCGCAGTCAACTTCCCGACACGGTCGAGTGGATGGTCCTCGATGAAGCCGAGACCGTCGACGAGATCGACGCCCAGAGCGCAGCCGCGATCACCGATCGCGACCGCACGATCCCCTTGCATCACGGGCATCCCGCGTACCTGATCTACACCTCGGGTTCAACCGGGAAGCCGAAGGGCGTCATCGTCACCCACCTCGGGTTGTCAAACCTCAATGCCGAGGAACATCAGAGATTCAACGTCCAGCCCTATTCGCGGATCTCTCACCTGGCATCACCGAGCTTCGACGCCTCGGTCTTCGAACTCATGATGGCGTTCGGCAGCGGAGCGTGCCTGGTCGTCATCCCACCGACGGTCTTCGGCGGATCCGAGTTGGCCGAAATCTTTGCCGACGAACACGTCTCACACGCGTTCATCACTCCGACCGCGCTCAGCTCGATCGAAAGCTCCGCGCTACCCGAACTCCGCGTACTCGCAGTCGGTGGCGAAGCCTGCCCACCCGAACTCGTGGACATCTGGGGCCGCGACCGTCGCATGTTCAACGGATACGGACCCACCGAATCCACCATCCAGGCCAGCGTCAGTGAACCCATGCGGCCGGGCAAGGACATCAACATCGGACGACCGGCCATCGGCTTCGCCGGACTGGTCCTCGACGGGCACCTCAAGCCCGTGCCGGTGGGAGTCATCGGGGAGCTGTACGTGACCGGCCCCGGACTCGCCCGCGGATACCACAATCGTCCCGACCTTACCGCCGACCGATTTGTCGCCGATCCGTTCGGCGAACCAGGCCAGCGGATGTACCGCACGGGCGACCTGGTGCGCTGGCGCTCCGACAGCACCCTCGAATACCTGGGCCGCAGCGACTTCCAGATCAAGGTCCGCGGATTCCGCATCGAGCTCGGCGAAATCGACTCTGTCCTGATGGCACACCCATCCGTCTACTTCGCCGCCACACTCGGGCACGAAGCGCCGTCGGGGGAGACGATGATCGCCTCCTACATCCAGCCCGTGGAAGGACAGACCGTCGACGACTGGGAGCTTCGCCGCCATCTGTCTTCTCGCCTGCCCGCGCACATGGTTCCCGGCGCGATCGTCGTCGTCGACCGCATTCCGGTGACACCGGTCGGCAAGCTGGACCGCAAGGCACTGCCGACCCCGAGCTTCGAGCGACGCACGGTCCCGTACGCACCGCCGACAAACAACACCGAACGAACGGTCGTCGACATCTTCGAGACCGTGCTCGGGCACGAGCACATCGGCGTCGACGACGACTTCTTCGAACTGGGCGGAACGTCGATCGTGGCCACTCGCATCACCATCGAACTCGAGAAGCGTCTCGGGATGCGAGTGCCGTTGCAATCGCTTTTCCTGGATCCGACACCTGCCGGAGTCGCCCGGGCTGCCGACGGAATGGACGCACACTCGCCGGACGATTCGTCGGATCTTCTCGCCCCGATGATCACGCTGCGCGCCGGATCCGATCGTGCACCACTGTTCTTCGTCCATCCGGGTATCGGATTGTCCTGGGGTTACGCAGAATTCGTCAAGCATCTCGAGCTGGATCAACCCGTCTACGGTCTTCAGCTACCGTCCCTGAGCGGCGGGCCCAGCTTCGACTCGCTGACCGAACTCGCCGACGACTACGCGAATCGCATTGCAGCCGTGGCATCGACCGGCCCGATCCATCTGGCCGGCTGGTCGCTCGGCGGCGTGATCGCACACGCCGTGGCACACAGCCTCACTCGGAGCGGACGTGACGTGACTCTGTCGATACTCGACAGCTATCCGTCGTCGGATTCCGATCAGCCCGCAGAACTCTCGGTCTCCGAACTACTGGCCGGGCTCGCGATGCCGGCGGGATCCAAGACGGTCGAGACCTTCGAAGAAGCGGCGGAATTGCTGGAGCAGACCCTGGGTGCCGGAATCGGAATCGAAGCGGAGCATCTGGCGCGGATCAGTCGCGGTTACTCCCACTCCGTCGAATTGACGAATCGGCACCAACCGCCTGTCCACGTTGGAGCCATCGAGTTCTTCGTAGCCGGAAGATCTACGGAGAACGGACACGATGTCGCCGAATGGCGAAGGTTTGTAGAAGGGGACATCCGAGTCACCGAAGTCGATTGCGAACACAACCAGATGATCGAACCGGGTCCGGCGGCAACCATAGCTGTACGATTGCGAGAAGTTATCGCTCAGTGGGGTGTCTGAACCAGGTTCGACATGGGTATGAGTGAAACACACAGGGTGATGGACCCCGGGTGGGTCCGGACGAGGGGAAAACGTTGAAACTGCGAACCACACGCGTGTTTACCGGATCGATGCTGACTGCCGCTGCACTGACTGCCGCACTGCTCTCCGGGGGGACTGCACAGGCCGATCCCGCATATCCGGCACCGGACCCGGACCCGTTCTACTCGCAAGCAGCTGCCGAGGGGACCGCCGGCACGCCGATCTCCGTGCGCCGGGCCCCTGACCTGATGACCTTTCCCGGCGTCGCGATCTGGCAGGTCAGTTACAGGTCCACGAACTCAGAGAACAAGCCTATTGCCGCGGTCAGCACGATCCTGGTCCCGCCGAATCAAGCACAAGACGGCCCGTTGCTCTCGTATCAGCACATCGTCAATGCACTCGGTACGGGATGTGCGCCATCTCGCGCGCTTTACGCATCGGATCCCAACATCGTCATCCGTGAAGCGCCCATCCTCAACGTCGCGCTGCAACGTGGATGGACCATTGCCCTTCCCGACCATCTCGGACCCAACAGTGCGTACGGCGCCGCGCGCCTGGGCGGACAGATCACGCTCGACGGTATCCGCGCCGTTCAGAAAGTCCCCGAATTGCGTAGTGGCGCCAGCCCTGTAGGTATTGCCGGCTACTCCGGCGGCGGCATGGCCACCGCGTGGGCGGCCGCACTGGCCCCGAGCTACGCACCCGAGGTCAACCTTGTCGGTGTAGCCGAGGGCGGCGTCCCGATGAATCTGTCCAAGATGGCAAACGGCCTCGGACAGGATCCGCACCCGGCATTCGGCCTCGCATTCGCCGCAGCAATGGGCCTCGAACGCGAGTATCCCGACCTACTGCCGCTGAGCAACCAACTCAACGACCTCGGACGGTCGATGCGGGCCGAACTCACCAACGCGTGCACCAACGACATCCTCAGGGTCGGTGCCGGGCGCAGTGCCTCTCAGGTGTCGACGTCGACATCCTTGCTGTCCAGCCCTGAAGTGCGAAAGGTGATGGACGACAACAGCGTCGAACTCTATCCGGGTGTGCCGACTGCCCCGGTGTTCGAATGGCACACACCCGACGACGTTCTGATCCCCATCGATTCGGTGGTCAACACGATTTCGCGGTACTGCGCCGCCGGAGCCACGATTCAATCCCAACTGTTCCCCAGCCCGGACCACCTCACCACTGCGGTCCTCGGTCTGCCCACCGCATTCGAGTACCTACAGGACCGATTCGACGGAGTGCCGGCCCCGCGTTCGTGCTGAATGTCTCCGGAGTGACGTATCGAGCAGGCGCGGCACATGGCCAACTCGGTGTGCCCGTGGCATCGTTGATCGTATGAGCGACACGGATGACACCGGCGCGGCCGGCAATGGCGATTACAGTCTCGATCCCGACGACCAGCTTCAACCTGAAGACACTCTGATCGATCGAGGCGTCGACGACATTCTCGACGAGGGAATCTCACCACCGGAACGCCCACTGGGACTTGATGCCCACGGGTTGACCGGCAGCGAGGAATCAGCGGGGGAGACCCTCGACGAGCGCCTGGCCGAAGAAGAACCCGATCCGTACGCGTCGCTCGGAGATCCTTTGAAGGATCCCGCCGATGCCGACGAATTCGAACGGGAAGAAGAATTCCCGGACGGTGACGAAGTGGGTAACCGTCGGGTCGGGCGTCTCGTTGCCGAAGACGAGGGCAGATACGAGGACGAGGAAAGTGAACTCATTGCCGGAGACGTCGGAATCGACGGCGGCGCAGCGTCGGCAGAGGAAGCCGCGATGCATCTGATCGACGATTCAGAGGACTGAACGACCGCCTGACTGTTGTGGCTGTTGTAGCTGTTGATCGGTGAGAACGATGGAGTGGACGTGATTTCCACCCATTCTCTTGCTTTCGTACATCGCCGAATCGGCGAGGCGATGTAGATCGTGAACGCCACTTTCTGCTGCTTGTACGTCCGGCCAGGCGCCGTTGTGGATGGCTATGCCGATGCTTGTCGTCGAGATTGGTTCGCCTGTAGGGGAGTTCATGATGGGCCCGATCCGGGCCAGTAGATCGCCGACGTACGGCAACGGCATCATCTGAACGACGACGAACTCGTCACCGCCGATGCGCGCTATCGCCGCGTCCGATCTGGCCCAGTCGTGTAGTCGATAGGCCGTGCGCAGTATGACTCGGTCGCCGACGTCGTGACCGTAGGTGTCGTTGAAGTGTTTGAAATTGTCGATGTCGATCACCACCACCAGCAAAGACTGGTCGAGGCTGGATTTCGCTTGCAGTAGTTCGGAAGTCCGCCGTGCGAGTCCGCGCCGATTCAGCAGGTCCGTCAACGGATCGAGTTCTGAGCTTTGAGCGTCGTTGCTCAGGAGCGCCAGAGCAATCTGCGTGACCACCGGTATGACAGTGATGACAGGAATGGCAAAGGCAATGCGCCCCAGGACGTCTGGAAGGCCAGAAGGTACATCGGTGAACACGCCGATGCTGGCAACAACGATGACCGCCCCGGAAAACAGCAGGTGCCACAGCTGAGTTCGAAGATTGTGAAAGAAGGCTATGTACGAGCCGACGAGCCCGAAGACGAGACATCCGAGCAATCTCTGATCCGGATTCGCCTCAGCCAGCACGATCACCGCAACGGCGAAGTCCCCGGCAACGACGAAGAAATACGACCTTTCACGGGTGGTCGCTACGACAGGCAGGGCAATTCCGCCGATCATCACAAGCACTGCGACGACGACGTCCAACGGAAATCCGATGGTCTGTACCGAATGAGTGCCCAGTCGCTTCAGCAGAATCGTGATACCCAGGAGGAAAACCAATACGCCGATGCCTATCCGAGTCGGCATCAGAATTCCGTTGTCGCGCAAGAATCGCGTGAATCGGTCAAACTGGTCTGGCACTGCGAGCCAGCGATGCACGACCTTGGGTGTGTCGCTCATCGCGGCCACTGACCATGAGAAGCGGCCGGTCGAATACAACACATGCGGCGATAGTAGTCCGTGGCGATGACAATGGAACTGAACTCGCCTCCAGCCTGTCGACCATAATACGTCACAGTGACGAATTGAGGTGGGGTAGCCGGAAGTCGGTGAGACGTGTTTATCGGCATCAATCCACATCAGAGCACTTATTGGTCGTTCCTGACGTCCAGGTCGCGCGGCGTAGCCGCAGTCGCCGGCGAGGCCAGGCGGTGATCGGTACCAATTCAGCCGGCGATCGCGGAGTCGCAATGGTCGAGTCGTGCAAGCCGGTCGCAGATCTAGGACGGAAACGCAGGAAAGCCGGCAAATGTACCGGCAGACAGACATAGGTGGGCGGAAACAAGGAAGGTTGCACGAACCAGGCGTGAGCCGGATATCGCCAGTTCGAGAATTTGCCGATAATCTACATTATGTCAAGTAATGGATATTCGAACGTCCCCCGTCAGCTTGTCCGCTAGCTTTACCCAGATGGATTCCGTTGCACTCGTCCTCGGTTCACCACGTGGCCGTCGCTTCTGTGCGAACGTCGGTTACGCATGCCGCGCCGGCGCACGCACATCCGGTGGACACTGGCCTCAATCGCCGGACGATGCGCTCCAAGTTCTCGGCGCTGTTGATATCCGGGCAATCGGCGAGATGTCCGAACTCGAGATTCTGCACTGTCTTGCGTATGCCGTAGATTTTGCACGCTACTGGGAGCCGCCGGACGAAGAAGATCTGATCTTCGTCCGCCCTGAGGTGATCGCGGCATTGCGACCGATTGCCGAAGCACTACTCGACTCGCCACACACTGCCTGGTGGGCCGAGCCTGCTGACCTTCTGAACCAGAATCTGGTTGAAAAGCGAAACCCTATTTACGGCTGGTCGGACCTTCCCTTGCGGATTTACCGTGCAGAGGACGGCCTCGAACAGTGGCGTGCTGAGGCACTCGACTACGAACGCCGGTTTCTGGAATACCAGATCGAAGATCCGGACCGTCACATCGGAGGCGAATGGTGGTCTATCCCGTTTGCCAACGGCACAACCGAAACAACCAGGGCCCGCGACGGTATCGGGGCCCTCGGGGTGTTTCTCGAAGAAGACAGCTCCTCGAACGAGGCGCGGGTGCAGCCGGTAAGGATCTACGGCGCGCCCCGGATCTACGAGATCACCGGTCCGCAGGACTGGGCGAATCTGGTCGATACCTATCCCCTGCCAGTGCCCGCTTCACGTCGCTCCGTGTGGTACGACACGACCGGTGAATACCGTGACTGGTTCATTCCGGACTGGGTTTCGGTGTCCGCGGATTACGACGCCGTGCACCTGACCATGATGGCTTATCTGACCACGCCAGGTGTCGCGATCCCGTTGTCGGCCAACGCGGGGGCCACTGTGCTCGCCGGGTGGAATCCGGACGCCACCTTCTGGCTACGTAGCAACAACATCACCGTTGACGACGACCCGACGGGCTGACGTTCGGCTACACCGAGTTGAGCAGGTGCGGCCGCACTGCCAGCCACCGCGCGGTGTCCTCGATCCCCTGTTCCAGGGTGAATGTCGGAACCCACCCGAGTAGTCGCAACGCACGATCGTTCGACGCATAAGCGCCGGCAGTGTCACCGGTGCGTCGGCCGGCAGCGACCACGTCGATATCTTCGCCGAGCACGTTCTCGAATGTGTGTACCAGCTCCCACACCGTCGTCCCCCGCCCGCTGCCCAGATTGACCACAGTCATGCGTGATGATTCAGCGGTGACCCGGTCGAACCTTTCCAGTGCTCGAACATGAGCGTCTGCAAGGTCCCAGACATGAACGTAATCACGCACTCCGGATCCGTCGCGCGTCGGCCAATCCGTTCCCGTAACCCTGAAAGGCGTTCCTGTCGAATATGATTCGAACAGCTTTCCGAGTGCGTGGGTCGGGTGTGCCGATGGTGTACCACTTCGCAGCTCCGGATCTGCCCCGACCGGATTGAAGTAGCGTAGAGATATCGCCGATAATTCAGTGGCCGCCGCAATGTCGTCGAGCATCGTTTCGAACTGAGCCTTGCTGTGCGCATAGGGACTCTGCGGTGCGATCCCCCAGCGTTCGTCGATCGTTGCTCTCCACCGTCTGAGAGCGTTGCGGTCTCACACCTTCGAGTAGTTCGGTCAAGATATCTCCTTGATTCAGCGAATCCGATTTCGTTTTGGTGGTGGTCTCACAGTGCGAAGCGTCGTGAGTATTCGGATTCGATTGCGCCCGAACGAATCAGGCTGCGTGTGGAGGCGATGCCGGGCGACAGCGTCAGGCACGTGAGCGCTCCCCCGGCACTCGCATCCACCAGGTAGTCGCCCAGAGTTCGGTAGTGACCCGCCCATTGTCCGAATGCTTCGGGATCTGACTCCGGATCCGCAATCTCGTCGAGAATTCGCTCGAAGGCGCGCGAATGTACGAGAACGGCGTGGACTCCACGGTTCTCAGGACTGGTGCGCAAGAGTGCCGAACCGTCGAGCAGAGCTCCGTCCCTCGATTTCGGGTCGTGTCCGAGGTGGACGACATCCCAATCGCCGTGATCCAACTCTTCGCGGGCATGGCCAAGGATCGATGCGGCGGCATCCAGCAAACTGACGTCGTCAGCAGCGATGAGGACCGAATCCCAGCCCTTCTCAGTCGCCCGAGCGAGCGCACGACGCCACGAGACGGCAAAGGCCGCGTCCTTATTCATCGCGTCCTCGAAAGCCGACACTCTTTCCACCGCTGTTACGCGCGGTAAGCGAATGAATCTATGCCAGGATGCTTTCCATCTGTCGATGTCGAGATCGAGATTCACGACGGCAACACCGAGGTCCGACTCAGAATCCTCGACAACGGGGTTGGGTTCTCCCCCTACGCGGACAGGCGACAGTGGGCGATCGAGCACAACGTCGACTGCGCCTCGCTCGAGCAGATAAGCCGCCAGTGAGAAGTCGGACGGCACGGGTCCGTTGATCCTTCGTGAGAGTTCGTCTCGCAAAGTTCCGTATGTCGCCGCGCGAACAATCAGTGCAACTCCGACCAGATCTTCGCCGTGTGCGTGGATGACAGCCGTATCGGCCTCGGCCGGGAGGTCGTCGACGATGTTCCGTAGCTTGTACATAACCGCGGGTTCGATCACGCGAGCCTCGTCCAGAAAAACTACCGATTTCCAGGCCAACAGAATGGCCTTGTCGATTCCGGCGACGAACGCAGACGCAGTCCTCCACACATCCGGAGCGTCGTCCTGCGACGGAATGGCACGGTGAACGGTCAGTTCGATCGACTCGGCCTCCGCCAGGCATGAACGCCACGGAGCGACTCGGCCGTCGTCGCCGAGAACGATCACTCCACCAAAGGCCAACTCGGGTTTCTGGACGCTCAGCTCCGCACGGAGACGAATCTCGGGATACGAATCACCGAGGTATTCGGAGAACTGACGATGGAGTGAATCGATGTCCCAACCGACCTCAGTCCAACCGAGCAGGTAGTTGTGAACACGATCTTCCCAGTTTATTCGATATGGGACGCCTGCCGGGCGCTCGAACCGATGGTGCCAGCCGAAAGCCGGAAGGCAGACGACCTTGCCGCCGTTGATCCGGAACTTCTCGTGGATGTACCCCTCTTCACCTCCGAATCCGGTGAAGTGCGAGTTCAATCCCGGCCACGCCTCACGCCTGCAGGCAAATGAGCCGAGGCCCTGCATGACGATCTCGAAAGGCACGTCCGGGTGTTGCTTCGCTCGCGGATCAACTCCCCACGAGCCGAACATCCCGTTGCGCCACTTGGGGTCCATGTGGGTGGCCGCGATGTGCGAGGAATCCTGGGAGAGCATCGGTCCCTGGATCAAATCGTCGGTTTCCGGGTCCGCATCGAAATACGCCAGCAACGCCGACAACGATCCCGGTGCCAAGATCACGTGAGAGTCGAGGACAAGGACATACTTTCCGGTGGCCTTGCGGAACAGGACGTCCCGCACCGCAGTCGATCGAACGTCGGTGAACGGGATGTAGCGGAACCGATCGATGTAACCGGCAAACGATTCGAGCATCGGCGCCGGCAACCCCTCGGGGTTGTTGTCCAACAAGACGAATTCGACTCTGTCCAGAACCTCGCGATGATGGACCAAGATCGAGTGGATCGTGAAGTACGCGCCGTCGAAATCGTCGTAGGTCGCGATCGCGACAGTCAGATCGGCCGGTTCTCCGTGTGGCGGAGTCTCCTTCACCTGAACTGACCCCGCGCTCTGAAACTTCTTCAGAGCGCGGTGTAGCGCGACGTCGAACTCTGTCATCGTCGGTGTTCCCCCTCGGAACCAGTCGCGTCGTGTCGGCTACGTAGGTTCCGTGGGATTTGTCGGCTGGGTCGGAGGGGTCGGGAAGGTCGGCTCGGTGCGAGTGGTCGGCACCGTCGGTACGGTTGGCACAGTCGGGACGGTCGGCTCCGTCGGCGCTGTCGGCCCGGTGGGTTTGGCGGTCGTCGTTCCACCCGAACCTGACGAGCTACCGGTTGATCCGGAACCTGTGGAACTTCCGGACGGTCCCGAACTCCCGGAACTACCCGAACTTCCTGACGATCCCGAACTCCCGGAACTACCCGAACTTCCTGACGATCCCGAACTTCCCGATGATCCGGGATTGCCCGGCTCGTTTCCGCCCGGCTGATTCCCTCCCGGAGTATTACCACCGGGTTGATTCCCGCCTGGTTGCTCGCCGCCTGGTTGATTCGGATTCTGCTGGCCACGACTTGGCGCTCCGGAAAGATTCGGCGTGTCACCGGCTGCGAAGGCCGGCGCCGCACCACCGAGGCTGATCGACGTCACGACTGGCACAGTTACCGCCGAGGCCGCTAGAACTGTCTTGACGAACTTGCGTCGATCAACTGGAACATTCTGAAAAGCGTCGCCGCCCATAGCGTTTCTCCCATGCGTCCGAGACGAGGTCGTCCTCACTCGATGTCGGGCAAAACGCTAGCATCCTTCTGGCAACTTTACAGACTGAACGCGCCGATATTTGACGGTTATGCGAATTTGAGTCCGGACTGGGCCGACTGTTCGGACAAACGTACGGCGATCTCCTCCTGTTCAGGGGACTCGTTTGTCCCGGTCGACAACCGTCAACCGACCGGCATCTCCCACGGCGCCACCGGAAGAGTGCTTCCGGTTTCGAGGTAGGACTTCAGGTTCGACAACACCGCCGACCATCCACCGGCCACCTCCATGCGAGCCGATTCGTCCGCCAAATCGGTGTGCTTGACGGTCAGTCGCACGATCGCGCCGAAGGCTTCGATGTCGAAACTCACCCGAGAGATGTCGACGCCCGGTTCGCCGTTCGGATCAGCCCAGGTGGTGACCAACCTCGACGGAGGGTTGCTCTCGACTACGGTGCCGACTACATCGGCAATGTTCGAACCGTCGATCCGGCGGTGCTCCCAGGTCGATCCCGGCTGCCAGTCGGAGACGTTGCTGTGTCCCCAATACTCTGCGGTGGCCTGTGCGTCGGTGAGCGCTTTCCAGACGTTGTCCGCCGTGCTCGCAATGTAGGTGACGTACACAAAACTGGGCTTGTCGGTCATGGCTTCCTCCGCGATTTTTTTGACGGTACTGAGCGCACGAAGGCGCGGTACCTCGAACTTGTTGATCCACCGCTCTCGAATCTCCTCGAGCGCAACGGGATTGAGATAGTGAAGCTTCGCCCTCCCCTGTCGGACCGTGCTGATCAGATTGGCGTCCTCGAGCATGGTGAGGTGTTGAGTGACAGCTTGCCGACTCATGTCGAGGCTGTCGCACAGCTCGCCGAGCGACTGACCGTTGGCTACGAACAAGCGGTCCAGGAGAAGCCTTCGTGTGGGATCGGCCAGTGCTTTGAAGGCTGCATTCATCCGGTCGTTCACAACTTCACAATATGCAAGCATTTACTTGCATGTCAACGGTTGGGCGTGCCGGGTTTCGAAAGTTGGGACAGATGAGGTGTGATGTCTCTAGGCAGATGTGATCTGAATCCCGGATTACACCGTAAGAGAGGTTGGGCACATGGACTGGGCAGCAATTGGAGTGGGTGTCGGGTATGCCTCGGTGGCCCTGTCGATCCTGGTTTTCGTCGGCGGGTGCATCGCACTGTTCATCTTGTCCGTCCGCCAGTAGCTGACACCTCGACAAAGTGGTGATCACCCCGGGGTCCGGCCAAGCCGATCACCTCGGGAGTGATCACCCTCGAGGCCGCTTGATCGATTCGGACACACCGGCGCGCGTCGGACTGCTCGCAGAGAAGCTCGGCCGCGGTGGGACTACCGTAGGACTGTCGCCTAGAACTCGAGGAGTACGGAATGAGCATCCAGTCGGTTGAACCGCACCGCCACCGCGTAGTGGTGATCGGTTCCGGCTTCGGAGGATTGTTCGGCACTCAGGCTCTCAAAAAAGCCGATGCCGACATCACGATGATCGCGCGTACAACCCACCATCTGTTTCAGCCGCTCCTCTATCAGGTTGCGACCGGCATCCTCTCGGTCGGTGACATCGCTCCCGCCACGAGACTGGTGCTGCGCAAGCAGAAGAACGCACAGGTACTGCTCGGTGAGGTCGAGACCATTGATCTCGAGAATCAGACCGTGACCTCGCGCCTGCTCGAACGCGTCACTGTTACGCCGTTCGACAGTCTGATCGTGGCAGCCGGTGCCGGTCAGTCGTACTTCGGCAACGACCAGTTCGCGGAGTTCGCCCCCGGAATGAAAACGATCGACGACGCCCTCGAACTGCGCGGACGAATCCTTGGGGCCTTCGAACAGGCCGAACTGTCGGACGATCCCGCCGAGCGTGCGCGCTTGCTCACCTTCGTCGTTGTCGGCGCCGGCCCCACCGGCGTGGAGTTGGCCGGGCAGATCGCCGAGCTTTCCCGTCGAACGCTGGACGGCGCGTTCCGCAAGATCGATCCTCGTGAAGCGCGCGTCGTGCTCCTCGACGGCGCCCCTGCCGTGTTGCCCGTGTACGGCGGGAAGCTCAGCCGCAAGGCTGCCGAGACGCTCGAGAAGCTCGGCGTCGAGATCCAGCTCGACGCGATGGTCACCGACGTGGACAACGACGGTCTGATCATCAAGGAGAAGGACGGCACGCTTCGCCGTATCGAGTCGCAGTGCAAGGTGTGGTCCGCCGGCGTGCAGGCCAGCCCCCTCGGCAAGCAGCTCGCAGAACAGAGCGGCGGAGAAACCGACCGCGCCGGCCGCGTCATGGTCAATCCCGACTTGTCTCTGCCCGGGCACCCCAACGTCTTTGTCATCGGCGACATGATGTCGCTCGACAAGCTGCCCGGATTGGCTCAGGTTGCCATGCAGGGTGGCAAGTACGCGGCCAAGCAGATCAAAGCGTCACTGGACGGCAAGTCCCCGTCGGAACGAGTTCCGTTCAAGTACTTCGACAAGGGCAGTATGGCAACGATCTCGCGCTTCAGCGCGGTAGCCAAGGTGGGCAAGCTCGAGATCAGCGGCTTCATCGGGTGGGTTGCCTGGCTGGCAATTCACCTCCTCTACCTCGTCGGATTCCGTTCCCGTGCCTCGACGCTGTTGTCATGGGCGGTGACGTTCTTCGGGCGTGGCCGTGCTCAGATGGCGTCCACCGAGCAGCAGGTCTTCGCGCGAAACGCGATGGGCGAGTTGGAGAAGAAGAACAAGGAAGCGACGGAGTCCGGCAGCGCTTCGAATGGCGAAGCCAAGAAGGCTGCCGACAAGCAGCAGAAGGCCGCCGGCTGATCAACACCTGAGTGACCGGCGGAGGGCGGCTGTGGAGTTCAACTCCGCAGCCGCCCTCCGTCATTCGATCGACTGCCGCGTGGTCAGTTTCCGATCTTCGCCACCTCGGTGATGTTCGCGAGGCGAACCTGTCCCTTGGAAACGAGTCGGTCGTTCTCGTCGGTGATGCGAACTTCCCAGAGTTGCTGGGTGCGTCCGCGATGAATCGGGGTGGCTTCAGCGGTGAGAGTGCCCTCCCGCGTTGCGCGCAGGAAGTCGGTGTTGTTGTTGACTCCGACCACGTGTCCTCGCTCGCCCAGCCACACGGTGCCACCGACGCTGGCGAGAGACTCCACCACCGAGCAGTACACACCCCCGTGCTGTATCCCGGCGGGCTGGTGCAGCGTGGGCTTGACGGTCCATTGCGCCCGCACGCGATCTGGGCTCAGTTCGGTGTATTCCAGGCCGATGGTGGCGTCGAAGCCCGTTCCGAGCCGTTTCATCATCTCTGCGGTCTCAGCAGTGTCGACCATGCCATCTCCATCTGTGATTCTCTGGCGCCGGTGTGGCTGCCACTCCCTACCTGATTACACGAGAGGTAACTCGAGCTTGGAATCAGGTCTGGAAAAAGAACCGGCGGGTTTCACATCATTCGATGTGAAACCCGCCGTGGGAAGGACCGGGAGTCTCTGCAGCCCTCAGGACTCCGGCGCGGTCCGGCAGTTTCGTCACTCTCGCGGGGTGTAACTCTCCGCGTGGTGTTCCACAATCATAGGCAAGGCTGACCTAATTTAGCAAGCCCTTCGTCGAACTGGTTCCAACGAGGACGCAGCGAGACCTTGCGGCGTGCACGCACGGGCAGCCCTGCGGCGACAAAAGCGTCCAGCAGCCCCTGCCCGCGGCGCTGAGCGGCTGATTCGCCCCCGCCGGCCAAGATGGGGACATATGCCGCTGCGCCCAGGATCGACTCCCCTACCAAGCCCCAGAATCTGAACTGGTCGACGGGCGCACACCTGGAGACGGCGTCGTAGATCGCCCGTAGCGAGGTCAGGCAACGGTGCGCGGTCCAGACGAGGAGCGCTTCTTCGCACGGCATGTCGACGACGCCGTCACTGCCGGACTCCCGTCCGTTCGGCGCAACTCGCAGAGTTTCGTCGATCACCCCGGCCCAGTCGATACCGCCGTCGCTGTCCATGTGGATGAACAGGTTCTCGAGGCCTGGATCCCAAGCGGCACCTTCGGAGACGATCGATGCGGCAACCCTGCCGACCACAGTGTGAATCAGTGATGTTGCGACCTGTATCGCCGCAGCTTCGGCACTGTCGAGATCCTGGAGCGAGCGGGCGAACATCTGATGCACCCGATCCCCGCACAAGCCTTCACTCAACTGCCACCAACGCCGTTTGCCTTCACCTGACATGGCGGCAACCGCGTAGACGCGCGGGTAGTCAGGGTTGAGTGCTCGTAGGCGAACGCTGGTGCGGCTCAATGCGTTCGACCGGAGTTCGAATTCACGAACATCCGCATGCTGGGTGGTCAAGGTGATTGTCACCGTGCACTCCAATCGGCCGAAGTTGTCTTGTGGTTCTTAATGTAGGTTAGCCTCACATAATTCAAGAGTAAAGAACTGTGACGCTGGGCACCGCATATTCACAGGAACTTGCCCCGCAGGGAGCACACCCACATAGGGTTCCGTAACCTAAGATGCGAATTCCCTGCGCACAAAGACCAGGAGCTCGAACCGCCAGTGACGATGATCAAACCGCTCGGGAACGGACATCCCCGAGGACCCAGCGAGACGTACGGACGGCGCATAGTGCCGCGCGGCCCGGCTCCTGTCCGAATGCGTGTTCTAGCTGGGATTTTCGACGCGGGGGTGTTCCTGCTTCCGTTGCTCGTCGGCTGGTACGTCGTTCAGTCGCTCCGAGACGAGAACGGTGGCGGCGAAGCCGACCGCGCAGTGTTCGGTGGGACGGCAATAGCCATTGCCGTTGGTCTCCTCGTGTGGAACCTGGGATTCCGCGAAGGTGCCACAGGCCGGACCTCGGGAAAGGGATGGGTAGGTCTGGTCACGCGTGACGCGAAGACAAAGCAGCCCATCGGTGTTCGCCGGGCTCTGCGCAGGCCGTTCGATCGAACCGGTATCGAGGTGGTCCGTGAAAGCACGGCGCGCGAAGAAGGGTTCGAGGAACTCGCGCGCGACAACAGCGTCGGGGCAACTCGTCGACGCCGGCTGATCGGTCTCGCGGTGCTCACGGTTCTTCTCGCGCTCGTCATGCTCGCGAGCATCGCGGTGGGCGCACGTCCGCTGACGTTTGCCGAGATCTTCCACGCCATCTTCAGTTCGGACGGCACCCAGACGGACATCATCGTGCGAACGTTGCGCGCTCCGCGGACCATCCTGGGTCTTGTCGTCGGCATCGCACTCGGTATCGCCGGCGCCCTGATTCAGGGACACACGCGTAACCCGTTGGCAGATGCCGGACTACTCGGCCTCAACGCCGGCGCGGCTTTCTTCGTAGTCATGGCGATCTATCTCTTCGGCTTCACCGCCCCGAGTCAGTACCTCTGGTTCGCGTTTGCAGGCTCGTTCGTCGCCAGCATCGTCGTCTTCGGCTTGTCCTCCATCGGAAACGGCGGCGCGAGTCCTCTGAGTCTGGCTCTGGCGGGCGCAGCCGTCGCGTTCTTCCTGCAAGCCATGACCAATGCCGTGATCATCCTCGACCAGACCAGTCTGGACGCCTACCGTTTCTGGGTAGTCGGGTCGGTGTCCGGTCGCGGGTTCGACGTTCTCTGGCAGGTCCTCCCCTTCCTGATACTCGGTTTGGTCATCGCCCTGGCGAGTACGCCTGGTCTCAATGTCCTCAGCCTGGGTGAAGACGTCGCAAAAGCGTTGGGAACGAACATCGCGTTCAGTCGCACACTCGGCATCATCGCGATCACCCTGCTGACCGGCGCCGCGACCGCAGCGTGTGGACCTATCGCGTTCATCGGATTGGTGGTCCCCCACGTGGCCCGGGCCATCACCGGACCCGACTACCGCTGGCTGGTCCCGTACGCGGGCTTGCTCGGTGCGGTCATGCTGATCACCGCGGACATCATCGGTCGCGTAGTCGTGCGCCCCGGCGAGTTGCAGGTCGGAATCATCCTGGCCCTCTTCGGCGCCCCGTTCTTCATCGCTCTCGTACGCCGCAGGAAGTTGGCAAGTCTGTGACGCTCAAGCAAGAACTCCGGGTACTCCCCCGGACCGTCCCCTCACGTAAGTCGATTCGTATCGGTGGATTCTCGCTGGTCTACCGTCCACTCGCGGTGTCGGTGTGCATTGCGCTCGCGGTCGCACTCTTCCTTCTGCTCTGCATCAACATCGGACGGGGCGACTATCCGATCTCGATCCCCGATGTCATTTCGGTCCTGCTCGGTAATGGAAGCAAGACACAGAACCTGATCGTCTTCGACCTCCGACTTCCTCGATCGCTCACCGCACTCTTCATCGGTATGGCACTCGGCATTGCCGGTGCGGTCACCCAGACGATCGCTCGCAACGCCCTCGCCAGCCCCGACATCCTCGGAATCACGGCTGGATCGAGTGCTGCCGCGGTCGCTCTCATCGTACTCGGCGGGGGTGGCTCGTTCGTGGGACTGCTTGCCACACTGGGGATTCCGTTGGCTGCACTGTGTGGCGGTCTGCTGACAGCTGTGGTGATCTACGCCCTCGCATGGCGAAAAGGCGTCGAGGGGTTCCGCCTCATCCTGATCGGCATCGGCATCAACGCCATGCTCGTGGCAGCGACGGGATGGCTTCTCATCTCGGCGGACATCAACGATGCTTCCCGCGCACAGGTGTGGCTCAACGGTTCGCTCAACGGTGCCACCTGGAATCAGATGTGGCCGGTAGCCATCGCTGTCGCGGTAGTCGGCGGCTACGCGGTGATCGCTTCGTTCACCATGGGAGCGCTGCGGTTGGGCGACGACAACGCCACCTCTCTCGGTGTTCGCTTGCAATCATCGCAGGCCAAACTGTTGCTCTCCGCCGTGGCGCTGGCCGCCATCGCAACCGCCGCAGCAGGTCCGGTCGGCTTTGTCGCCCTGGCTGCGCCACAGGTCGCCATGCGTCTGGTGCGCTCTGCCGGCCCGCCCATCGTGGCGTCCGCGCTGACCGGTGCTGTACTGGTGGTCGGCAGCGACGTCATCGCTCGAACAATTCTGCCTGTGGAACTCCCCGTCGGAATCGTGACTTCCGCACTGGGTGGTCCGTTCCTGCTCTACCTGTTGGTTCGTAACAATCGGAAGGTCACAGCATGACCACCATCGCCCAGTCCACCGATACTCCTTCGCGTCTCGTCGCCAAGAACCTGACGCTCGGGTACGGGGACCGCATCATCGTCGACGGACTCGATCTCGAGATCCCTACCGGCGTGATCACGACGGTCATCGGCCCCAACGGTTGCGGCAAGTCGACGCTCCTGCGTGCGCTCGGTCGTCTGCTCAAGCCCAAGGGCGGATCGGTCGTCCTGGACGGCAAGGCGATCAGTTCGATGAAGACCAAGGAAGTCGCACGGGTGCTCGGAATGCTCCCCCAGACTCCGGTTGCGCCCGAAGGACTCACGGTCGCCGATCTGGTCTCACGTGGGCGCCACCCGCACCAGTCGTGGATCAGGCAGTGGTCCGCGGACGACGAGGGCGAGGTCGCCGAAGCGCTGGAGCTGACCGGTGTCTCGGATCTCGCCGATCGACCCGTCGATCAATTGTCCGGCGGTCAGCGCCAGCGAGCCTGGATCTCGATGGCTCTCGCCCAGGGAACCGACATTCTGCTTCTCGACGAACCGACTACCTATCTGGACCTCGCGCACTCGATGGAAGTCCTCGACCTGGTGGATCAACTCCACGAGGAAATGGGGCGCACCGTGGTGATGGTGCTGCACGACCTCAATCTCGCGGTCAGATACAGCGATCATCTGATCGTGATGCGCGACGGCGCCGTCGTCGCTTCTGGTGTCCCCAAGGACATCATTTCCGCGGAACTTCTGCTCGAGGTGTTCGGTCTCGAAGCTGCGGTCATCGACGATCCCGTCTCGGATCGGCCGCTGATCGTTCCGATCGGTACCCGGCACGTGTTCGGCGCCGTCGGCGGGCCGGCAAAGCCTGCGTGACGATCGCGAATCAGCGACCCAGAATCGTCCGAACAAGTTTGAATCCTTGACCGATCGTCACGGTCGGCAGGTACGCCCGTCCGACCGCGTTCCCGATGCTCGGCAACGCGGCTGGATCGGCGAAAGTCATGTGCATCGGCACGTACCGAGGCTGGAACTTCGATTTGAAGGCCAACAGCGAACGAAATCCGTACACCGGTTCCAGGGTGCGACCGAGTAGGTCGAGCACGCTGTCCATCATCGCCGAGAAAGTCGTGGCCTCCGGTTCGTTCGCATTCCTCTCGGAGTCACCGGCGATTGTTGCCAACGGTGCACCGGACAGACTGAGGAACTCGACGCCCTCCTCCTCCAATTTCAGTGCAGCGGAGGCGATGAGGAACTCCATCGCGGGACGGAATCCTTCGGAGCGTCGCCTCATGAAGTCGAGTGTCCACCCGACGACTTTGCCGTCGCGGTACACCGGTAGCCACGACGTGACACCGTGCACGGTGCGATCCTCGTCGACGGCGATCAGGCACCGCACTTGTTCGTCGTCGACCTCGTCGAGTCCGCCGAGGGTGAATCCCATCTCGGGCATCCCCTTGTCCGCCACCCATTCCTCCGAGATCGCAACTATCTGATCCTTGATCGCGAGAGGTGCATGAGGGAAGGAAATCCACTCGGCCGTGATCCCGGACTTCTTCGCCCGGTTCAGTGCTGTTCGCACATCCTGGAACCGCTTTCCTGTGAACGCGACCTGTCCGAGGTCGAGCACGGTTTCCTCGGCGACCTGCAGGCCGCTCCAGCCCATGGAATCAGTGATGCTTCGGGCGTCGTCGGTCACTGAATAGAAGCAGGGAATCCAACCGTTCGACGACGCGAACTCGGCAAACTCCTCGATCGCCGTGCGCATGCGATCTGGAGGACCGACCGGATCACCGGTTGTGAGAGCAACACCGGCGATGACGCGATACGCGACGTAACTCGAACCGTCCGCGCTGAACCAGTATGTGTTTCCCTTCCACGTCGTCATCCAGGACAACGGGCTGCCGGTACCGGCGATCAACATGGATCGTGCTCGTTCGGCGGCTTTGGGATCGGCGGTCTTGACCGGCTTGAGGAAACTCACGAACACCAACACGGCGGCGACGCCCCAGAACACGACGCCGGTCCACTCGAAGAGCAACGTCGACTCGATGTCCACGGGAAGCAGACGCGGATCGATCAACTGCAGGTACACGGGCGGTACAAGGCGCTGAGGGAAGTCCGCGAGCAACATCGTTACGGTGGGCTCGCGATCGAACCCGTGCCTGGCGAGCATTCCGCCGCCGACGTAGATCACGGCGAGGACCGCGAGCAAGGTCACGATCGCAGCACCGAGACGTCGGTATGTCTTGGCCGGGGCCGCGACGTCGAAGTATCGACGTGTCGCGATCAGCAGGATCAGTACGAAGAGCGGTGTCAGGAACGGCACCAGAGTTCGGTACACGTTCGGATCGCTGATTCCGTAGAACAAGCTGTCACTGTCGACGGCGTCGACGAACCTGATGACGAAGTTCCCGATCGAGAGGACGAGTAGGACTACCTGAGCACACACTGTCGCAATCCAGGCGAATCTGCGGCCACGACGGAGCCCGTCACTCAACACGAGAACGAAGATCGACGGCATCAGCGAGAGCAGAGTCGGGCCGATACCGGAGAGTCTGAGCTCGAGGAGTCCTCGTCGGCAGTCCGGATCCGACGAGGACTCCTCGCACAGTTCTCGAACCTCGGCGACAGTCCAGGGAACTCCGCGGAAGAGGTCACGGAGGACCGCGAGTGGGCCGACCGCCTGCGGGGACAATGCGGCGATCATCGGGCCGATCGCACTCGCCGCGACGACGATGGCGACCAGGACGCGACCCTCTCGCTGTGTCCCGGCGATGCGCTCACCGCGCGCCGATCGTCCGACGATCCACTGACCGATCACCAAACCCACCACAGCGGCAAAGAATCGGATGACGTCTTGCAGCTGACCACTGAACAAGGCCAAAGTGATCGTCAACGCCAAAGTTCCGACGCGAATGCGACGGCGCCACAGGGTGCCCATGTTCGAGCTGGCGGCCATCGCAGCGCCGACGATCCATGCACTGGCTCCGACCGCGGAGCCCACGTGGAGGCGGAATCCCCAACTGGAATCGAACACCTTCGCAAACGACGCCCAGCCGAGCCCGAGCAGGACTCCCAAGATTTGAGTGCTTGCGCCGGCGATCGCAAGCTTGATCGTTCCCATTCGGCGTTCGAGGGGTGCGGCGACTGCGATCAGGAGCACGGTCGCGCCGAGGTACCCGAGCAGGTTTCCTGCCCACAGCACGGACGTGAGCGGAGTCCAGATGCGGCCGTGCTGGATCGAGCCCATTCCGGCACCGATCGTGTGCTCGAGATCGCGGGACGGTCCGTGAACGAGGCTGCCGGTTGCGGCACCCACGATCCACATGGTGAGAAGTAGAACGACCGTCAACGGTGCGTCGCGAATGCCGAAACGGATGATGCCGACAGCTTTCTGCGTGACTACCCGCGCCCGTGATGTCGATTCTTCGGTGCCCGGCGAACTGTCGATCGTCATCTACGTGCGGCTACTTTCTGCGGATCGACTGTTGGCTTGCAATTATCGGGCATCGTCATTGTCGGGAATTCCGTCGTCTCACACCACCGTAACCGTCACGCAGATCACTATGGCCAATACCACACCCCCACCGAGGTGGTTACTACTACCAGTAGTACGTATTTCGTCGTGGAAGTTCGTAGAATCGAAGAATGGCAGGTCTAGGTGAACTCGAACGTGCGGTGATGGATCACTTGTGGTCCACATCGGAACCGCAAACTGTGCGACAGGTGCATGAAGCACTCGCGACGCATCGCGAATTGGCGTACACGACGGTAATGACCGTTCTGCAGCGCCTGGCGAAGAAGCATCTGGTGATTCAGCAGCGTGACGATCGCGCACATCGCTATCTTCCCGTCAACAAGCGCGAAGAACTGGTCGCGAGTCTGATGGTCGACGCGCTGGCCCAGGCTCCGGAGTCCGGCGGTCGCGCCGCGGCGCTCGTCCACTTCGTGGGACAGGTCAATGCTGACGAAGCCGATGCTCTCCGCGAGGCGCTCGCTGCCCTCGAGGTGCGCGAGTCCGCGAAAAAGGCTGCGCAGCCCGGAATTTCTAGGCCGAACTGATTTCGTCGTGCATGATGTGTAGGACATGAACGCCACTACTGCACTGGTTTTCGGACTGCTTGCCTTGTTGCTGGCCGGTCCGGTTCCCGCACTCCTGAGCCGCTCCACGTGGCCGTACCGCGCTCCACGCGCGGCGTTGGTCCTATGGCAAGCCGTCGCAATTGCTGCGGTGTTGTCGGCATTCAGCTCGGGCCTGGCCATTGCCAGCCAGCTGCTCGTTCCCGGCGCTGACGGTAGGCCGACGACGGCCCCGACCGCCGAAATCGATGCACTCGGGCTCCCACTGTGGATTCTGTACGTGGTTGTTTTTGCCCTGACGCTCCTGATCGGCGCGAAGCTGATCTTCTCGATCATCCAGGTCGCTGTGCGAACCCGACGTCGCCGTGCACGTCACCGCGTGTTGGTGGACCTTCTCGACGACTGCGCCATGCCCGCGTCGGTGGAACGCACACCCGATCTGCGGGTACTGGACGTCGACGAACCGATCGCATACTGCCTGCCAGGTCTGCGTCAACGCGTGGTTCTCAGTCAAGGCACTCTGCAGAACCTCGATCATGCCGAGGTCAAAGCCATCCTGACGCACGAGCGTTCCCACCTGCGAGCTCGTCACGATCTGGTCCTCGAGGCTTTCACTGCCGTCAACCACGCGTTCCCCCGTTTCGTTCGTAGCAAGTCGGCCCTGGGATCGGTGCAGCTCTTGGTGGAGTTGCTCGCCGACGATTCAGCCGTGCGGGCTACCGGTCCCACTCCCCTCGCGCGGGCGCTTGTCGCGTGTGCCGGATCGACGGCACCCCGCGGGGCAATGGCAGCGGGCGGGCCGTCGACGCTCATCCGAGTGCAACGCCTCTCGGCCGACGACGCAGATCCCCGCATCGCAGTTTTTGCGTATCTCGGGGCGGTCGCGATTCTCGTTGTTCCCACGGTTGCGGTGGCTGTGCCCTGGCTCACCGAACTTCGACTGCTTTTCAACGCATACTGAGTCTTGACCTGCGTAACCCCGTGTAGTAGTGCAGGTCACAGGCGGGGCTACCTGACTTCGGCGTCCCCGGTGGCGTAGAGTGGATCACGGCCACCATCGTGGTCCGTCAACATATAACGGCACACAGCCCAATTCCCCGCAGTATGCGTTCGGATTGCCAGGTGACATGTGCCCTGGCTCGTCCCTTTGCGAACTGTGTCGTGTATTTCAGCATGGCTTTTTCTGCTCCGCGACGTGCCCGTAGTCCGGAGAGGTTTCCGCGTGACCAACGCTGTCCAAATGTCGTCTTCCGAGAACATCGAAGACCCCACCGTCAACACCCCCGCTGCCGAAGAAGCAGTCGCCACCGAGCCGGGTATCACCTTCGCCGAGATCGGCCTGCCCGAGCAGCTTGTTGCCGCATTGGCGCGCAACTCCATCACCGTCCCGTCCCCCATCCAGGCGCAGTCCATCCCGGACGCGCTCGCCGGAACCAACGTTCTCGGCCGCGCACAGACCGGATCGGGCAAGACCCTCGCCTTCGGCCTGCCGATGCTGACCCGCCTCTCACGCCACGAAGATCGCCCGGCCGCCAAGCGTCCCCGCGCACTCGTGCTCGTCCCCACCCGTGAGCTTGCTTTCCAGGTGGTCGACTCCCTCAACTCCTACGCCGGAGCACTCGGACTCACGGTTCGCCCCGCTGTCGGTGGAACGCCGTTCGCCAAGCAGGTCGATCAGCTTCGCCGCGGCGTAGACGTCCTCGTCGCAACGCCGGGTCGTCTCGGCGACCACCTGCGTCAGGGCACCTGCATCCTCGACTCGGTGGAAATCACCGCACTCGACGAAGCCGATCAGATGGCGGACATGGGCTTCCTGCCCGAGGTTCGCTCGATCCTCGGTGAGACCCCCGCAGACGGACAGCGTCTGCTGTTCTCGGCAACCCTCGACCGTGAGGTCCAGTCGCTGGTTCGTCAATTCCTGGCCAACCACGTCACCCACTCCACCGAAGACGGCCGCGCAAGCGTCGACACGATGGAGCACTACGTCCTCCTCGTCGATCGTGGACAGAAGGATTCAGTCCTCGCCGAGATCGGTGCCCGCGACGGACGCACCATCATGTTCGCCCGCACCAAGCTCGGTTGCGAGGGAATCACCGACCGCCTCCGCGCAGTCGGCATCGCTGCCGAGTCGCTTCACGGCGGCAAGGCACAGAACCAGCGCACCCGCGTCCTCGAGCGTTTCAAGAACGGCCGCACCCCGGTCCTCGTCGCAACGGACGTCGCAGCACGCGGAATCCACGTCGACGGCATCGACCTCGTCGTTCACGTCGATCCCCCGGCCGACCACAAGGACTACCTGCACCGCGCTGGTCGTACCGCTCGCGCCGGCGAGAAGGGCACCGTTGTCGCCATCGTGCTGCCGAACCAGAAGCGTCAGTTCAAGCGTCTGACCGGTATGGCCGGCGTCAATGCCGCAGCCGTTGCCGTCACCCCGGGTTCTGCTGAACTTGCTCGCATCACCGGCGCCAAGAAGCCGACCGGAGAACCGTTGCGCGAGAGCTCTTCTCGTGGCGAGCGTTCCTTCGGTGATCGTGGTGGAAGCCGTGGCGGCTACCAGGGCAACCGCTCGTCCGGTGGATACCAGGGCAACCGCTCTTCGGGTGGCTACCAGGGCAACCGCGACGGCGAGAGCCGCGGCGGATACCAGGGTGATCGCTCCAGTGGTGGTTACCAGGGCAACCGCGACAGCCGCCCCTCGACCGGATACCAAGGAAACCGCTCTTCGGGTGGCTACCAGGGCAACCGCGACGGCGAGAGCCGCGGCGGATACCAGGGCAACCGTTCGTCCGGCGGATACCAGGGTGATCGCTCCAGCGGTGGTTACCAGGGCAACCGTGACAGCCGTCCGTCCTACGGAGACCGCGACAGCCGCCCGTCGACGGGTTACCAGGGCAACCGCTCGTCGGGCGGATACCAGGGAAGCCGCGACGGCGAGAGCCGCGGCGGATACCAGGGCAACCGTTCGTCCGGTGGTGGATACCAGGGCAGCCGTGACAACAACCGCTCGTACGGCGATCGCGACAGCCGCCCCTCGACCGGCTACCAGGGCAACCGCTCCTCCGGTGGATACCAGGGAAACCGCGAAGGCGGCGACAACCGTGCAGCCTCGACCAGCGGTGGCGGCTTCCGCAGCCGCACCGACCGTCGTAGCTATGACGGATTCGACGGCCCGAAGCGCGATCAGCGGTAATACCTGCGCTGAGCTGCGGCTCGACAACTGAACACTGAGAACCTTCCGGCTGTGCCGGAAGCTGTATCGAGACGGATGCAGGTCACTGCAATTAAAGTGATCTGCATCCGTGTTTTGTATGCACGGTCTGATGTTCACGCGCGTCGCGGCCGCACCGTTTTCGGCTGCGCACAGCGCAGGATTTCACAGCCGCGGACCGAGAGGGAAAGCTGTAAGCATGTCAACCACTAGCACCGAATCACCCCGAGCTCAGATCGGCGTCACCGGCCTGGCCGTCATGGGTTCGAATATTGCCCGCAATTTCGCCCGCCACGGTCACACCGTTGCCCTGCACAACCGCAGCATCGCGAAGACCGATGCCCTGATCGCCGAGCATGGTTCCGAGGGCGATTTCGTGCGCACCGAGACCGTCGAGGAGTTTGTTGCCGCACTTCAGAAGCCGCGACGCGTCCTGATCATGGTCAAGGCCGGCGCCCCGACCGATGCTGTCATCGAAGAGCTCGCAAACGCCATGGAGCCCGGCGACATCATCATCGACGGTGGCAACTCGCTCTACACCGACACGATCCGTCGTGAAGCGGCGATCCGCGCCCGCGGTCTGCACTTCGTCGGCGCCGGTATCTCCGGTGGCGAAGAAGGCGCACTCAACGGTCCGTCGATCATGCCGGGCGGCCCGAAGGAGTCCTACGAGGCTCTCGGCCCGCTTCTCGAGTCCATCTCCGCTCACGTCGACGGCACCCCGTGCTGCACGCACATCGGCCCCGACGGCAGCGGTCACTTCGTCAAGATGGTGCACAACGGCATCGAGTACGCCGACATGCAGCTCATCGGCGAGGCGTACAACCTCTTCCGCGACGCTCTGGGCTACGACGCCGGTCAGGTTGCCGACGTCTTCACCGAGTGGAACAAGGGCACCCTCGAGTCCTACCTGATCGAGATCACCGCCGAGGTGCTCCGCCAGGTCGACGCCGAGACCGGCAAGCCTTTGGTCGACGTCATCGTCGACGCTGCCGAGCAGAAGGGCACGGGCCGCTGGACGGTCAAGTCCGCTCTGGATCTGGGCGTGCCGGTCACCGGTATCGCCGAAGCCGTGTTTGCTCGCGCACTGTCCGGTAGCCGCAATCAGCGCGCTGCAGCTCAGGCGCAGGGTCTGGCTGCCGGCTCTCTCGGCGACAAGCCTGCTGACGCCGAGCAGTTCGCCGCCGACATCCAGGCCGCGCTGTACGCGTCGAAGATCGTGGCGTACGCGCAGGGCTTCGATCAGATCGCTGCCGGCAGCGCCGAGTACGACTGGAACCTCAAGCCTGCCGACCTGGCGACGATCTGGCGCGGTGGCTGCATCATCCGTGCGCAGTTCCTCAACCGCATCAAGGACGCGTTCGACGCGGATCCGAGCCTGCCGAGCTTGATTCTGGCGCCGTACTTCCGCGAGGCCATCGAGGCAGGCATCGACAGCTGGCGCCGCGTGGTCGCCACCGCGACGATGCTCGGCATTCCGGTACCTGCGTTCGCGTCCTCGCTGTCGTACTACGACGGTCTCCGCGCGGAGCGTCTGCCGGCCGCCCTGACTCAGGGTCAGCGCGACTTCTTCGGCGCGCACACCTACGAGCGCATCGACAAGCCGGGCAAGTTCCACACACTGTGGAGCGGTGACCGCAGCGAAATCGAGGCCTGATTCACAGCGGGTATCGGTAGATGCGGTCATCTGCGTCTACCGATACCCGGTAGCCTGGACAAATGCAGGAATCGACGATCGACTCGCCCACCTCGACCGAAGGGCGTTCGTTCGTCGACCTCGGAATCCCCGCCGTGATGGTGCACGCGTTGCGCCGAAGCGGCATCGATGCCCCCTTCCCCATTCAGTCGGCAACCATCCCCGATGTTCTTTCCGGTCGGGATGTACTCGGGCGCGGTGCGACGGGTTCCGGAAAGACTCTGGCCTTCGGGCTTCCGATGCTGGTGCGCCTCAAGGGTGGGGCGAGCAAGCGGAATCGTCCGCGCGGTTTGGTGCTCGCTCCCACCCGTGAGCTGGCGATCCAGATCCACAAGGCACTCGACGACGCCGCTACCGAGATCGGTTTGCGTGTGGCAAATGCGGTCGGGGGCGTTCCGATCAAGCGTCAGGCCGACATCCTTGCCCGCGGCGTCGATCTGCTGATTGCGACCCCCGGGCGCCTGCTCGACCTACTCGAGCAGAAGTCGGTGATTCTCGACGACGTCGTGATCACGACCATTGACGAAGCCGACCACATGGCAGACATGGGTTTCATCGACGAGGTTGCGAAGATTCTCGACACGACTCCGAAAGACGGTCAGCGTCTTCTCTTCTCGGCGACACTCGACGGCAAGGTCGACGATCTGGTCGCGGGTTACCTGCGCAATCCGGCGTCGCACTCGACTGCTCCCCCGGTTGCGACCGTCTCGACCATGGAACATCATCTGCTCTTCGTCGACCGCGACGACAAGAGATCCGTTGTCGCACATATCGCTTCGCGTGCGGGGCGGACCATCATGTTCGTCAAGACCAAGCACGGTGTGGATCGTCTTGCGCAGCAACTGCATTTGATCGGCGTCTCGGCCGGGGCTCTGCACGGCGGCAAGACGCAGAACAATCGGACCAAGACCCTCGCGTCGTTCTCCGACGGGACAACACCGGTCCTGGTCGCCACCGATGTCGCCGCGCGCGGAATCCATGTCGACGACGTGACGCTCGTCGTTCACGTCGATCCCCCGGCCGAGG
Organism: Rhodococcus sp. IEGM 1306; assembly: GCF_036541985.1. Classification (NCBI taxonomy): domain Bacteria; kingdom Bacillati; phylum Actinomycetota; class Actinomycetes; order Mycobacteriales; family Nocardiaceae; genus Rhodococcus; species Rhodococcus sp. IEGM 1306. Next base: position 570,865 of record NZ_JAZHFF010000002.1, on the reverse strand, counting down.
CGAAGGACTACCTGCACCGGGCCGGCCGGACGGCACGCGCCGGCGAATCGGGCGTCGTCGTCACCATCGTCACCGACGAAGAACGTGAATCGGTCGAGAAGTTGACCAGGCAGGCAGGCATCAAGGTTCACGGTGTGCGGGTTCGTCCTGACGATCTTGAGCTCACGCGCATCACCGGTGCAATGGAGCCGACGGGAATTCCGGTCGAGGCTCCCGATACGACGGTTGCCGTCAAGCACACCGCCAAGCGTGGCCGTCAGGAACACGACACTGCAGGCCGGACCGCTGCCGGAGGCCGGATGAAGAAGGACGGCGACAAGCGCGCCGCCTCCTCGCGGCGCGTCACCGATCCGAAGAGTGTGAAGAAGATCCGTGCGGACGGCACTCCGGTCCCGACCCGTTCGGAGCGTCTGGCGTCCAAGGGCTTGACCCCGCGTCGCGGCGCACCCGGCGCAGGAAAGCCGTCTGCCGGAAATCGGGCGGGCAAGCGCGCACACTGAGGGAATGGGTGATCTTCCACTGATCTCGGTTCTCTGCGCACTTCTCGCTGCACTGCTCTTCGCGTGCGCTTCGGTCGCTCAGCAACGGGCGGCGTCCGCGGTTCCCGAGGGCGAGGCGTTGGTGGCGTCGTTGATTCGCAGTCCTCGGTGGTGGGCCGGGCTGATCGGTGACGGCGGCGGGTATGTCATGCAGGCCGTTGCACTGTCGTTGGGTTCGGTGTTGGTGGTGCAGCCGCTGATCGTGACCTCGTTGCTGTTCGCGCTGCCTCTCTCGGCCAAATTCTCGGGAATCCGCATCACCCGTTCCGCGTGGTCACTGGCGATCATGCTCGCGATTTCCTTGGCGATCTTCCTCGTCGTCGGCGATCCCACCGAGGGAGACAGCAACGCACCGTGGTCGGATTGGGCTGTGCCCCTGACGATTACGGTCGCAGTGGCCGTGGCCGCAACTGTCGGCGGCTTGTCCAAACTCGACGGCGGCTGGCGCGCACTGCTTCTCGGCTCTGCGGCAGGAATCTTCTACGGCGTCGCCGTCGCATTCACCAAGTACGTCACCGACCTACTCGGCCACGGCGTCGTCGGGGTGATTTCGGCATGGCAGACGTGGGCGCTGATCGCCTCGGGCGCAATCGGGGTCTACCTGCAACAGCGCGCGTTCCAGGTCGGGCCGCTGTCGGCGTCGCTACCCGCCCTGACGATCGGCGAGCCGATCGCGGCCATCTTCCTGGGGATGACAGTGCTCGACGAACGCCTCCGCGTCGACGGTCCCGGAATTGCTCTCATCGGGTGCGCCGTCGCCGTCATGATCATGACCACGATCGCCCTCTCCCGCTCACAAGCGCGCGATACCGAGGGCGCTACGGCGGAATCGACGGTAGGCTCGTGAAACGTGCAGTTCCTCGAAGGGCAACGCCCCCCATACGACCTGACCTACGACGACGTCTTCCTCGTCCCTAACCGGACCGAGGTCACCTCTCGGTTCGACGTCGATCTCAATTCTTCCGACGGATCCGGAACGACCATTCCCGTCGTGGTCGCCAATATGACCGCAGTCGCCGGCCGCCGCATGGCGGAGACTGTCGCCCGCCGCGGCGGACTGGTCATCATTCCGCAGGACGTCCCCACCGAAGCTGTCGCCGAGACCGTGGCGTTCGTCAAGAGCCGCCACCTCGTCGCCGATACGCCGGTCACGCTGAGTCCGGACGACGCCGTCTCCGATGCGCTGGCGCTGCTTCCCAAGCGCGCTCACGGCGCGGTCGTGGTGGTCGAGGACGGTAAGCCTCTCGGTGTCGTCACCGAGGCTGCCTGCGCGGATGTCGATCGGTTCACTCGCCTCCGTACCGTCGCGATCACCGACTTCGTCACGGCCCCGGTCACCGCCACACCGCGTGAGGTCTTCGAACTGCTCGAAACCAAGCATGATCCGCTGGCGGTCATCGTCAACGAAGACGGGACTCTTGCCGGCGTCCTCACCCGCACCGGCGCGATCCGTGCCGGCATCTACGACCCCGCAGTCGACGAGCGCGGCGCACTCCGGGTCGCTGCGGCGGTCGGTGTGAACGGTGACGTGGGCGCCAAGGCCAAGGCTCTCGTCGACGCCGGTGCAGACGTGATCGTCGTGGACACGGCTCACGGTCACCAGCAGAGAATGATCGATGCGCTCACCACCCTCAAGGCGCTCGATCTCGGCGTCCCGTTGGTTGCAGGCAACGTGGTCTCCGCACAGGGAACCCGTGATCTGATCGCCGCAGGCGCGGACATCGTCAAGGTCGGCGTCGGACCCGGAGCCATGTGCACGACTCGCATGATGACCGGCGTCGGACGCCCGCAGTTCTCGGCCGTCGCGGAATGTGCTGCAGCGGCACGTGAGCTCGGCAAGCACGTCTGGGCCGACGGCGGCGTTCGACACCCCCGCGACGTTGCACTCGCCCTCGCGGCGGGCGCGTCGAACGTCATGATCGGCTCGTGGTTCGCCGGCACATACGAGTCCCCCGGCGATCTCAAAGTCGATCAGGCGGGCAACGCGTACAAGGAGAGCTTCGGTATGGCCTCCAAGCGCGCTGTTGCCGCTCGCACAGCCACCGAAACGGCTTTCGATCGCGCCCGTAAGGGATTGTTCGAGGAAGGCATCTCCAGTTCGCGGATGCGTCTCGATCCCGAGCGCCCCGGAGTCGAGGACCTGATCGATCAGATCTGTTCCGGCGTGCGCAGTACCTGCACGTACGCGGGTGCGCGCTCTCTCGAGGAGCTGCACGAGAAGGCCGTTCTGGGCGTGCAGTCCGCCGCCGGATTTGCCGAAGGACGGCCGCTTCCGTCTGGTTGGTGAACCACGTTCTGTGACTGTCGGCGGGTGCTCGGGTCCCTACTCCCGGGCACCCGCCGGTATCATTGGATCGGTAAACAGAAAACAAAACTCGGTCGGGTGCCCTTCGGCGACCCGACCGAGCCCGCTACAGCCGAGAACTACTCGGCTCTGACGAAAGGAACCCGGTGCCCGAGGCACCCACACACTTACCCGGCGCTACACCCGTCGTTTTATCCGAGGAATCTTCTGATTCCGCCGGTTCGGAGGGCTCCTCTAGCGAGCCGGGAGACAAACCCGGCGGCCCCCGTGCACATCTCAGGTGGCGATGACACATGGACATCGTTTTCACCATTCTCAGCCTGGTCGGCTTCATCGCGCTGACTGCAGGCACCGCCCTCTTCGTGGCGGCCGAATTCTCACTGACCGCGCTCGAACGCAGCACCGTCGACGAAGCTGCTCGTGGCGGCGACCGACGCTCGCGGCAGGTTCAACACGCGCACAAGACTCTTTCGTTCCAGCTCTCCGGCGCTCAGCTGGGCATCACGATCACAACCCTGATCACCGGTTACCTGGCCGAGCCGGTCCTGGCACGGTTCATCACACCGGTCACGAAGGCCGTCGGGCTCAGTGAATCCGCGGCCTCGACAACGTCTTTGATCCTGGCGCTCGTGATCGCGACCTCGTTCTCCATGATCTTCGGTGAGCTCGTACCGAAGAACCTCGCAATCTCCAAGCCGATGCCCACCGCCCGCGCGACTGCGGGCCTGCAAGCAGGGTTCTCGCTGATCTTCCGGTGGGCCATCAACGGCCTCAACGGAACCGCCAACTGGATCGTGCGACGCCTGGGCATCGAACCCGCGGAGGAATTGCGCTCCGCGCGATCACCGCAGGAACTCGGGTCCCTCGTGCGGACGTCCGCGCAGCGCGGGTCCATCGACAAGGGCACGGCGATGCTCGTCGACCGTTCACTGCAGTTCGGTGACCGCACGGCAGAAGAGCTGATGACTCCGCGAGTGAAGATCGAATCGCTGGAACTCTCGGACACCGTCGCAGACCTGATCGTGACGGCGTCGCGGACCGGCTATTCGCGCTTCCCGGTCGTTCGCGGCGATCTCGACGACACGGTCGGCGTCGTACACATCAAGCACGCGTTCACCGTTCCGGCCGAACGTCGGCGCACGACGCGCGTCGACAGTCTGGCTCAACGTGTTCCCGTCGTGCCGTCGAGCCTGGACGGAGACACCGTCATGGAGCGAATCCGCTCCGACGGCATGCAGGTTGCGCTCGTCGTCGACGAGTACGGCGGAACTGCCGGCATCGTCACGATGGAAGACCTCATCGAGGAAATCGTCGGCGATGTGCGCGACGAACACGACGAACCCGAACTCGACGTACAGCGCGTCGGCGACGGATGGTCGTGCTCCGGCCTCCTGCGCATCGACGAGGTCACTTCGGCTACCGGGTACACCGCTCCCGAAGGCGACTACGACACGCTCGGCGGCTTGGTGCTCACCGAACTGGGCCGCATCCCCGACGAGGGTGACGAGGTGGAATTGCCCGACGTCGACTCGTCCGGTGATTCGCGCGGAAAGTGGATTGCACGAGTGACCGGCATGGACGGCCGCCGTATCGACCGGGTGACCATCACGCCGGTCCCCGCTTACGTCGAACCCGAATCCGCAGACGACAGCAAGAAGGAGTCCGACGATGAATAACCTCTTCGGTGTACTCCTCACCGTCGTGCTGCTCGCCGGCAATGCATTCTTCGTCGGTGCGGAGTTCGCACTGATCTCCGCACGACGTGACCGTCTCGAAGCACTGGTCGCGCAAGGCAAGAAGCGGGCGCTCACAGTCATCAAGGCCGGTGAGAACCTCTCGCTCATGCTTGCGGCGGCTCAGCTGGGCATCACGATCTGCTCGATCCTCCTCGGTAAGGTCGCCGAGCCCGCCATTGCGCACCTCCTCGAGGTGCCGATGGAAGCCGTCGGCCTGCCCGACGGATTGCTGCACCCGATCTCGTTTGCCATCGCGCTGTCGCTCGTCGTCGTGCTGCACATCCTGCTCGGCGAGATGGTGCCCAAGAACATCGCGTTGGCCGGCCCCGAGAAGACGGCCATGCTGCTCGTTCCCGTGCATCTGGCGTTCATCAAGATCGCTCGCCCGATCATCGCGTTCTACAACCTGTGCGCGAACGGAGTGCTCAAGCTCCTGCGCGTCGAACCCAAGGACGAACTCGACGTCACGGTCTCGGCGGTGGAGTTGTCCGCGATGATCGGTGAATCGCGATCTGAAGGTCTGATCGACGCCGAAGAACACCGGCGGTTGAAGCAGGCACTCGAATCGACCGATCGGACCGTCTCCGAGGTCCTGATCACTCTCGACAAGGTGCGGACCATTCCCCTCACACCGTCGGGAACAACACTGGGTGAGATCGAGCGTGCGGTCATCGAGACCGGATACTCGCGTTACCCGGTGCGAGCGAGCGACGGATCGCTGGCTGGGTACGTGCACCTCAAGGACGTGCTCGACGAGGTGCTCGACGAGGCCGCTGGACCGGACACCGTCGTTCCGACGTCGGATATCCGGCCGCTGCCCATCGTTCCGCTCAGCACACCGCTGGCCGAAGCGTTGGCCGGCCTTCGTCGGGCCAGCTCGCACCTCGGCGCTGTCACGGACGCTGACGGAGTGGTGATCGGTATCGTCGCGCTCGAGGATCTCCTCGAGGAGTACGTCGGAACGGTCCGCGATGGCACGCATCGCGGCACGGATGCTGTTCCCGGACAAAGAAACAGCTGATCGATGACACGTTCGGTGCATTCACTCGCACTCGCGCAGAGCGAGTGGACGGCTCGGCGGGCACTTCACCTCGAGGAGGTGGAGAAGCTCGTCGAGCCGCACCGAGCGCGTCGTAGCGCCGGTATCTCTCACCCGGTGCACGACTTCCTCTTCACGTACTACAACTTCAAACCCGCTCAACTGCGCCGCTGGCACCCCGGGTACGGAGTCGCGCTCGAGAACGCCGCCGAATACGCAGCCTTCTCCGGCTACCGCGTCGACGAGTCGGGTACCGCGACGGTCGAGGCCTCAGTGCTGGAGCGTCGGCGTCACACAGTCGAATTCGTGTGGAATCTGTTGAATCAGACGTCTGCGCGGCCCGCTGTGCTGGGTTGCTTCGGCCTCCACGAATGGGCGATGGTCTATCGCGGGGGCGAGGACGCAATCCGTCACCAGTCGGTGCCGCTGCGACTCGGGTTCGCCGGTACCGACGCGGTCGTCGAATCCCTGCCACTCAAATGCACGCACTACGACGCGTTCCGGTTCTTCACACCGGACGCGGCCCCCAAGAACTCGCTCCCGCTTGCACGCGAAACTCAGATCGATCACGAACAGCCGGGCTGCCTGCACGCCGGTATGGATCTGTACAAGTGGAGCTTCAAATTGTTGCCACTCGTCGATTCCGACCTGGTGATGCGGTGCTTCGAACACGCGCTCCTGGCCCGTGAACTCGACATGCGCGCGAGCCCATACGACCTCGCCGAGTACGGGTACTCCCCCATTCGTATCGAAACTCCCGCGGGCCGCGCCGAATACGTGCGTGAGCAACAACAGTTGGCGGATCGTGCTGCGCCGCTCCGCGATACGCTGGCAGAGAAGTGCCGGGAGCTTCTCGGCCACTGAACTGCCGAAAGGCGTCGCATGGATCACGGGTACGGGTTCTATCTCGACGAATACCAGCGTGATGTCGGGGTGCACACCGACGACCGCCGCGGGCACATCGAATGCCCGGACTCGGCGGGTTTCCTTGCGGCGCACTTGCCGGTGTTCGACCTCGCTGCGGGCTCGGTAGCGGCGTTCGCCTCGGCGATTCATCGGTCAACCAGCCCGGGCGACGGACACTGGACCCTCGATCCCGAGCGCATCGCCGCGTCCTTCTCGAGCGATCGACTGTTCCGGATCGGCGGCGAGCCGATCAACGGGTTCTCCGAGCACTCGGGGTTCTTTGCCGCCCGCGACGGTTGGGTCCGCACGCACGGCAACTATCCGCACCATCGCGACCGCCTGCTCGCCGTCCTCGAGCTCGATGATGGATCACCCAAAGATGCAGTGGTGCAACGGATATCCGAACTCAGCGCCATCGAGATCGAGCTGCAGGCCGCCGAGATCGGAGCCATCGCGGTCCGTGTTCGTACCGAGACCGAGTGGCGCCTGAGTGAGCAGTGCGCAGCTGCGAGGTCTGCGCCTCTGGTATCCATCCGAGCACGCGACGAGGGAAAACCCCGCACGCATCCGACGCGCCCACGCGTTCTCGACCTGACCCGCGTCATCGCCGGTCCGGTCGCGACGCGTGCCCTGGCGTTGGTCGGCGCTGACGTTCTGCGGATCGATCCCCCGGCGATCCCCGAGATCGGATGGCAGCACCTCGACAGTGGACAGGGCAAGCGGTCGGCGCTTCTCGACCTGAAGTCCTCGGCGGGAGCGACAGCGTTCCGAGAACTCCTCGAAACCGCAGACGTACTGGTCACCGGCTACCGGCCGGGTGCACTCGAAGCGCTCATCGGGCAGGATCTTCCCGCCCACCTGATTCACGGGCGCGTCAGCGCATGGGGATGGGAAGGTCCGTGGGCGAATCGCCGCGGCTTCGACAGCATCGTGCAGGCCGCGTCCGGCATTTCGTTCCTCGCGGGTGGTGAGAACCCTGGTGCGCTTCCGGCGCAGGCACTCGACCACTCGACCGGATACTTCTTGGCAGCGGGGATCCTCGACGCGTTGACGCTGCGCTCGCAGGACGGCCGTGGCCGCGATGTCGACGTGTCGCTGGCAAGCACAGGCGCTCGTCTTCTCGACGCACCCGGCCGAACCGTCCATCCTGGTCTGCCGACGGCTCCCGGCCTGAATGTTGTTGTCAACCATGCCGACGTGACCACCGCACGACCCGCGCTGGCAGAGTTCGAGGACTACCCCGAACCAGCCCATCCGTGGGGATCGGATCGCGCGGAGTGGGCACACTGAGGGACCGGCACATTCAGGGCAAGATGGACCTGTGAAGTCACATACCTACACACTCGACCTTCAGTGGACGGGCGATCTGGGAACCGGAACGTCCAGCACGCAGGGATATTCGCGCAATCATGCAATATCCGCGGTCGGAAAGCCGGAACTTCTCGGCAGCTCCGATCCCTCGTTCCGCGGTGACGCGCAGCGATGGAACCCCGAGGAACTGCTCGTTGCCTCCCTCGCCCAGTGCCACATGCTCTGGTACCTCGGGCTGGCAGCTGCCGCTGGGGTCGTCGTTCTCGACTACAGCGATCAGCCGGTCGGCAGCATGATCGAGGAATCCGATGGCGGCGGCCAGTTCATCGAAGTGACGTTGAATCCGACGGTGTTGGTCGCGGAGGCGTCGATGGTCGAGAAGGCCCAGGAGCTTCACGGCCCCGCACACACGAAGTGCTTCATCGCTCGGTCGGTGAACTTCCCCGTCCTGCATTCCCCGACGATCCTGGTGGCCACCGATGAGTGACATGCACAAGCTCATCGTCGACGTCGACACCGGTATCGACGACTCGTTGGCGCTTCTCTATCTCCTTGCCAGCCCCGAAGCCGAGATACTGGGGATTGCGAGCACCGCCGGCAACGTTCCGGTGGAACAGGTCGCGGCCAACAACTTGAACTGGCTTGCGCTCTGCGGCGCCCCGGACATCGAGGTTGCACTCGGCGCCCGCGAGCCATTGGTCATACCGTTGCGCACCACCGAGGAGACTCACGGTCCGCAAGGAATCGGCCATGCGGTCCTCCCCGATTCGGGTCGCAAGCGCTCGGTCCGAACCGCCACCGACCTCTGGGTGGATCTCGTCCGGGAGTACCCCGGACAACTCACCGGGCTGGTGACGGGGCCGCTCACCAACCTGGCCTTGGCGATCAGACGTGAACCCGATCTGCCGTCTCTGCTGAAGCGACTGGTAGTGATGGGTGGGTCGTTCAACTATCCGGGCAACACGACGCCGACCGCGGAGTGGAACGTCTCGGTGGATCCGCACGCCGCCAAGGAGGTGTTCGACGCGTTCTCCGTCGTACCCGCGCACCGGCGCCCGATCATCTGCGGCCTCAACGTCACCGAATCCATCGAGATGTTCCCCGAACATGTGCGTCGGCTCGCCGAAGCTGCCGGGAGCACCCCGGAAGAGATCATCTCGCCTGACGACGGTCCCGACGTCCGCAGTTCCGCGTCCAACAGCGTGATCAGGCATATGTCCGACGCAATCCGGTTCTACATGGAATTTCATCGTGAATACGACCAGGGATTTCTTGCTCACATGCATGATCCCTTCGCTGCTGCCGTCGCGCTCGATCCGAGCCTGGCGACGCTGAAACCGGCAACGGTAGATGTCGAAACCGAGAGTCCACTGCTGATCGGAACGACGGTTGCGGACTGGGTCGGGCACTGGAAGCGTGAGCCCAACGCGGATATCGCGGTCAGCACCGATCCGGCGGAATTCTTCGATCGACTTGTCCACCGAGTGGGAAATTACGCCCGCGTCGTGGGTTGACCGAGCCGGGCACCGGCTATGCTCGCATGGACAGAACACCAACGTACGAGAACAAAGGACCTGACGTGCAGATTTCCAGCCACGATGCCTCCCCGGCATTTGCGCTCGGATTGATGGCGTTCTGGCCCACTCGTCGTAGCGCATGCTTCGATCAGGCGTGTTGCTGAGCGGCGATTCTCGCTGCCTGCACCCCTGACTTTGTCGCTTCTTCGCTCGGAGTCTGTCTTCTCATGTTCAATCTTCTTTTGTTCACCCTTGTCGGCGTCGGCGCCCAGCTCGTCGACGGCGCCCTCGGTATGGCCTTCGGTGTCACCGCAACCACTCTGTTGATGATCGGTGGCCTCGGTCCGGCTCAGGCCAGCGCCGCTGTTCACCTGGCCGAGGTCGGCACCACCCTCGCTTCGGGTGTGTCGCATTGGAAGTTCAAGAACATCGACTGGAAGCTCGTCGCCAAGCTCGGTGTGCCCGGCGCAGTCGGTGCATTCATCGGCGCAACTGTGCTCTCGGGTCTGTCCACCGAAGCGGCAGTCCCCATCACGGCGACGATCCTGCTGGCCATCGGTATCTATGTGGCACTACGCTTTTCGGTCCGCCCACCGGCCGTCGCGGACGCTCGTACCACCCCGCACACTGCACGTTTCCTGTCCCCACTCGGCCTGTTCGGTGGTTTCATCGATGCATCCGGCGGTGGTGGTTGGGGTCCGATCACCACCAGCACGCTGCTCTCACGAGGAAAGACCGCGCCGCGCACCGTGATCGGCTCGGTCAGCGCCTCGGAGTTTCTGGTCGCGTCAGCCGCGTCGCTGGGATTCCTTGTCGGATTGGGACGTGAGTCGGCGGGAAACCTCCTCGTTGTCGCCGGTCTCGCGCTCGGCGGTGTCATCGCAGCTCCGTTCGCGGCGTGGCTGGTCAGCCGCGTACCTGCAACCTTGCTCGGAACGGCGGTGGGCGGCGTCATCGTGTTGACCAACGCACAGAAGCTGTTCAAATCCTTCGACATCACCGGGGCGGTCACAGTGGCCGGTTACCTGACCATTCTCGGCGCGTGGGCAGCGCTGCTGTTCTACGCGTGGAAGCGGTCCACTCTCACCCCGGCCGAGGCAGAAGGCGATTTCACGGGAGTCGAACTCGCTGTCGAGACCGAACTCACCGAGCCTGCAGTCAAGCGCGAACGATAGCTCGTCACAGAAGAAATCCCGGGTATCCGCGCTCGGATACCCGGGATTTCGTTCTTTCCGCGCTAGTTGCTTCCGTCGAACGCGTCGAGAATTCGCCCCGCCGCCAACGCTGCCGTCAGCGAACCGTCACGCACGCTCTGCTCGACGTCGGCCCGGATCGCACGCACCCGATCGTTGCTCGAGAGCCTGCGTAGCAGCTGATCGTTGACCATCGTCCAGGTCCAATCGACCTGTTGCTTGCGACGCTTCTCCTCGAACTGTCCCGCTTCGGTGAGCACCTCACGGTGTTTGGTGACAGTTCCCCAGAACTCGTCCAGCCCGACACCTTCGAGACCGCTCATCGTGATGACGGGCGGCTTCCAGATGGCGTCGTGCGGGTAGATCAGGCGAAGCGCACCCGCCAATTCACGGGCAGCGCCCTTTGCCTCGCGCTCATGCTTGCCATCGGCCTTGTTGACCGCCACCAGATCTGCGAGCTCGAGGACACCCTTCTTGATGCCCTGGAGCTGATCACCGGTACGAGCGAGGGTCAGGAACGTGAAGCAGTCCACCATGTTGGCAACAGTGACTTCGGACTGGCCGACACCCACCGTTTCCACCAGGATGACGTCGAAACCGGCAGCTTCGAGAAGCACGATGGTCTCGCGGGTTGCCTTGGCAACACCACCGAGCGTGCCGGACGTCGGTGACGGCCGGATGTACGCATTCGGTTCGACGGTGAGCCGAGCCATGCGTGTCTTGTCGCCGAGAATCGAGCCGCCGGTGCGGGTGGACGACGGATCGACCGCCAACACCGCAACCCGATGTCCTTTGCCCAGCAAGTACATTCCGAGCGCGTCGATGAAGGTCGACTTGCCGACGCCGGGAACGCCGGTGATGCCGATCCGGTGCGCTCCCCCGGCCTCCGGCAGCAACTTCAGTAGAAGTTGCTGCGCGAGGGCCCGGTGGTCGTCGCGGGTGGACTCGACGAGGGTGATCGCCCGAGCGAGGCCGGCACGCTGATTTCCGCGCACCGCCTCGGCGAGGGAATCAATGTCGATGGGCTGACGTGCCATCTTCAGTGACCCCCTTCTCAGCTGTTGTCGTGACCCAGTTGGGCGGAGAGCTTCTCCAACAATCCGCTGGCAGCGTCGGCGATGACGGTGCCGGGCGGGAAGATGGCAGCAGCGCCGGCCTCGTAGAGTTCGTCGAAGTCACCGGGCGGAATGACGCCGCCGACGACGATCATGATGTCGGGACGACCGGCCGCAGCCAGAGCCTCCCGCAGCGCCGGCACCAAGGTGAGGTGACCGGCTGCCAACGACGACACACCGACTACGTGGACGTCGTTGTCGGCCGCCTGATTGGCGACCTCTTCGGGGGTCTGGAACAGCGGTCCGACGTCGACGTCGAATCCGATGTCCGCGAAGGCCGTGGAGATGACCTTCTGGCCACGGTCGTGACCGTCCTGGCCCATCTTCGCGACGAGGATGCGGGGACGACGTCCCTCGTCATCGGCGAACTTCTCGACCAGTTCCATCGCCTTGCTGATGTTGCTCACCGTTCCTGCCTCGTCGCGGTACACACCACTGATGGTGCGGATCTCGGCCTGGTGGCGTCCGTACACCTTTTCGAGGGCGTCGGAAATCTCGCCGACGGTAGCCATCGCGCGGGCGGCGACGACAGCGAGGGCGAGGAGGTTGTTCTCCATGCCGCCTTCGGTGGATGCGGCAGCTCGAGTGAGGTTCGCCAGTGCGGCCTCGACGGCTTCCGGATCACGTTCCGCGCGAAGACGAACCAACTTCTCGAGCTGTTCCTTGCGGACCTTGGAGTTCTCGACCTTGAGAACTTCGATGGTGTCGACCTCGTCGGGAACGTACTTGTTGACGCCGACGAGCGGCTGCCGACCGGAGTCGATGCGTGCCTGGGTGCGGGCGGCAGCCTCCTCGATGCGCAGCTTCGGGATGCCTTCGTTGATGGCCTGAGCCATTCCGCCGGCTTCCTCGACCTCTTCGATGTGCTTACGAGCCCGGTTGGCGAGTTCGTTGGTGAGCCACTCGACGTAGTACGAGCCACCCCACGGGTCGATGGGACGCACGGTGCCGGATTCCTGCTGCAGCAGCAACTGGGTGTTACGGGCGATGCGGGCGGAGAAGTCCGTCGGCAATGCGATCGCTTCGTCGAGTGCGTTGGTGTGCAAGGACTGAGTGTGGCCCTGGGTGGCAGCCATGGCTTCGACGCAGGTACGCGGAACGTTGTTGAAGACGTCCTGCGCGGTCAGGGACCAGCCGGAGGTCTGCGAGTGGGTACGCAGCGAGAGCGACTTCGCGCTCTTGGGATCGAACTTGGCGACAAGCTCGGCCCACAGGAGGCGTCCGGCGCGGAGCTTGGCGACCTCCATGAAGAAGTTCATGCCGATTGCCCAGAAGAAGGACAGGCGAGGTGCGAACTTGTCGATGTCCATACCGGCGTCGAGGCCGGCGCGGATGTACTCGACGCCGTCGGCGAGGGTGTACGCCAGTTCCAGATCGGCCGTCGCTCCGGCTTCCTGGATGTGGTAGCCCGAGATCGAGATGGAGTTGTACTTCGGCATTTCCGCGCTGGAGTACGCGAAGATGTCCGAGATGATCCGCATCGAGGGCTTCGGCGGATAGATGTAGGTGTTACGAACCATGAACTCTTTGAGGATGTCGTTCTGGATCGTTCCGGCCAGCTTGTCCGGAGTGACACCTTGCTCGCCTGCCGCAGCGACGTACAGCGCGAGAATCGGCAGCACGGCGCCGTTCATCGTCATCGAGACCGACACCTGCGAGAGGTCGATTCCGTCGAAGAGCTGACGCATGTCGAGGATGGAATCGATTGCGACACCGGCCATTCCGACGTCACCGGCAACGCGAGGATGATCGGAGTCGTAGCCGCGGTGTGTAGCGAGGTCGAAGGCGACCGAGAGGCCCTTCTGACCGGCCGCGAGGTTACGACGGTAGAACGCATTCGACTCCGCGGCAGTGGAGAATCCGGCGTACTGGCGAATGGTCCACGGCTGGTTCACGTACATGGTCGGGTACGGACCACGCAGGAACGGCGCTGCGCCCGGGAAGCTGTCGAGCGGGTAACCCGACTCGGCGGCGGCCGTGCGGTCCGCACCGGTGTACACCGGCTTGACGTCGATGCCTTCCGGGGTGGACCAGACAACCTGCTCGGCGGCGTAGTTGTTGGCGTTGGCGCCCTCTTCGATGAGCGCCTGGGCCTGCTCGACCGACGGCGGTGTGGGTGCCGGAGACTGCGGGTCCTCGAGTGGGACCTCGGCGAAACTGCCGATCACGTGCTTGACCTCTCGTGTCGTCACTTGGAGCTTCCCGTCTCGATGAAGTCGAGCAGTTCGGTCAGAGCCGACACTGCGTCGATGCGGGCGGTGAGGAATCCGTCCGGGCGAGAATCGCCGGTCGCGTCGGCGACTGCCTTCTCCGGTCCTGCGAGCAGCACCTTGGCGATGCCGGCGGCGCGAAGTTCGGCGACGGCCGCTGCGGCGCTCTCGCCGTAGCGCTTGTCCGTGCCGCACAGCACGGCGACGGTGGCACCGGAAGCCTTGACTGCAGCGGAGATGGCTTCGGCGCCCACCTCGAGCGGGCCGGGGTTGACTGCGTCGATACCACCCGAAGCGAGCAGGTTGGACGCAAACGTGGTGCGCACGTTGTGTTCTGCAACCGAGCCCAGCGGCGCGAGAAGCGCAGTGGGACGGGCGCCGCCGGCGGCGAGGAACGCGTCCGAACGGTCACGAAGCGCTTCGAATGCAGCTGCGTAGCGGGCGACGGACTGGCCGGGCTCGACGGCTTCGGCGGACAGCGGCGTTTCGCCGAGGTTCGGGAACTCGTTGACACCGGTGACCGTGGTCTTGCGGTGTGCGATGTCGGAGTCGCGCTTGGCCTTGGTAGCGGCGATGCGACCGGAGACGATTCCCGCTTCGAGTGCCGCCAGATATCCGCCGGCTGCTTCGATTTCCTGGAAGAACTCCCACGCGGTGGCGGCAATCTGCTGTGTCAGGTCCTCGACGTACCAAGACCCGGCCGACGGATCGAGGACACGGCCCAGGTGCGACTCCTCGAGCAGGAGCAGCTGTGTGTTGCGCGCGATGCGCGAGGAGAAGGACTTGCTGACACCGAGGGTGCCGTCGGCCAGGGCGACGTCGAACGGAAGAACAGTCACTGCATCTGCTCCGCCGACGCCGGCGCCGAATGCAGCGAGGGTCGTGCGCAGCATGTTCACCCAGGGATCACGCTGAGCCATCATCGCGGCGGAGGTGACTGCGTGCTGCGGCGCTCCACCAAAATCGGAAGCTCCGCAGACCTGGGCGATGCGTGCCCATACGAGACGTGCGGCGCGGAACTTCGCGATGGTCTGGAACTGATCGTCGGTTGCCGCGTAGCGGAAAGCCAACTGCGACAACGCAGCACCGATGGTCAGGCCGCTCTGGGCGGTGAGTGCACGGAGGTACTCGAGGCCGGCGGCGATTGCGGCTCCGAGTTCTTCGGCGTCGCCGGCACCCGCGTTGTGAAAGGCCGTGCCGTCCACGGTGATCGCGTGCACGGTTTCCGCACGAGCGGCGGCGAGGGCGGCCAACTCGACTGCGCCTGCAAATTCGACGTCGGCTGCGCCGGAGAACGAACTGGTCAGCGGTGCTGCACCGAGGTGAACTCGGATACTGCTGCGATCGCTGACACCGTCGCCGGCTTCGCTGCGTGCATCGAGGAGTGAGATGAGTGCTCGGGCTGCATCGTTTGTCGCTGCGCCTGCATCGAGCGTGAGCGGTGCGAGGTCGAGAAGCACGCCCTCGAGCGCAGCGGCGAGGTCGGTGACCGGAACGCCGTCGGCGCCCACCTTCAACCAGAGTGCGCTGACTCCGTTTTCGAGGGCGTCCAGGATGGCGCGATTGGTCTCGGCCGCCGAGGCGGTTCCGAATGCAGCGGAAACCAACCAACCGGCATTGACATCACGGTGAGCGTCGACGCCACGCACGTACGGAAACGTGCCCGGCAAGCTCTGCTCGGGACGCTCGTCGCGTGGGCTGTAGAGCGGTGCGACAGTGACACCGTCGTAGGTGACGGTTTCGAGCAGTTTCTGTGGCTCGGGGCCCAGTTCTGCCGCATCGACTCTGCGGGACTTGGCGAGCACACCGGCTACGGAGCGCTGCCACTCCGCGTACGCCTGCTCGACAGCCTCGGCTTCTGAAGCTAATGACACTGTGTCCGCTCCCTCTCATTTTTTGCGTGAGCGCTTTACCGATAATCGGATTTGTTCGTTAGTTCTGTGATGCTAACCCGCGGTTGAGCCCAGATATCGTGAGGATCACGTCATGTTCTTCACAGGGCTGTTCGTGGCCACTTTCCGACCGGCCGGGCGACGTGCGGATTCGGTCGTTCGTGCACGTGTAACCGGCCCTTACCTAGCGATTGTTCAGCATGTTTGCGGGTTACCCGCGAGTTCGTTTCACTGGCCGGGACTGCAGGTGAAGGCCACTCCGAAAGCCTAGTGGTTTTCGTCACAGCGCCGTTTCATTGTCGCCTGGAGCACGTCGCTTTCCCGCCCCCGTGGCGATGTTCGACTCACGATTGCGGGTCGGCAGTCGGCCCGGTTCACCGTTCGCAGGTAGCCTTGTGACCTGTGATGGGACGCCTGCTGGACCGAAGATTGATCGCAATAGTCCTGGTAGTGCTCGCTTTGTTCCTCGCAGCCCTCCTCGCCCCACATCCCACGGTGTCCCAGGTGCGAGAGTGGGCGGACTCGGTTGGCCCGGCGTTTCCCCTCGTGTTCTTCCTGGTTCATTCGATAGTCACCGTCGCGCCGTTCCCGCGCACCGTCTTCACGCTCAGCGCGGGGGTTCTTTTCGGCTCGGTGACCGGCATCGCTCTTACCGTGGCGGCAACGACTGTGAGCGCCGTTCTGGCCCTCTACCTGGTCCGCGCCATCGGCCGCGACGTCGTGTGGCAACGGATTTCGAGTCCGACGATCCGGCGGGTGGACGAGCGGATCGAAAAGCGGGGGTGGCTGGCCGTCGGCTCTCTGCGCTTGATCGCGTTTGTCCCCTTCTCGGTGGTGAACTACTGCTGCGGCATTTCGTCGATCCGGATCGTGCCCTACATCCTTGCCACCGTCGTCGGCATCTTGCCCGGCACTGTTGGGATTGTCGTTCTGGGCGATGCGCTCTCCGGCGAAGCCGATCCTCGTCTCCTGATTCTGTCCGGGATCTGCATTGCGATCGGCATCGCCGGTCTGGTGTTCGACGCTCGCCGTCAGCCTTCACCGGGCGAAACCATCGTTGACAACGGTCAACCCCAAGAGGTTGATTTGATTGAGTCAACCCAAAACGATTGACTATTGAAAGTCAACTATCTAGCATTGACTAATGTTTGTACTGACGGTGGATCAGCGAGGTAGCCGACGGGATGTCGACCGCGTCGGGGACATCATCGACGACATGGCCGATTGCAGGCTCCTGCGGCCGTTCGAGCGCACAGCGGGCGACGAGATTCAAGCGGTGACCGACGATCCGGCGCTACTCGTCCTCGTCGCACTCGAGCTGATTCGGCGCGAGCACTGGAGTGTCGGGATCGGGATCGGTCCCGTCGAGCAGCCTCTCCCACGGCAGACCCGGGCCGGACGCGGACCGGCATTCGAAGCTGCTCGGATCGCCGTCGAGCGAGCCAAGCGAGCTCCGGCCAGAATTGCCGTCGAACAGGCGCCGGCGGATAGCTCACGCGACGAACTCGCCGCAGATGTCGATGCCGCGTTCACCTTGCTCGGAACGATCGTCACGAGACAGACGAAGGACGGACGCGAAGCCATCGCCCTGATGGACAGCGGACTCACTCAGGTCAGCGCAGCGGCCCACCTCGGAATCACCAAACAGGCCATGTCCAAGCGACTCCTGACAGCCGGGTGGCACGCAGAACTCGCCGGGCGCAGACTCGCAGAACGACTTTTGGTCAGACTCCAGCCCTAGACTGCTCACGCTCGCACCGGTACAAACTCGTCGACACAGCAGGGGGCTCGAATACATGGTCGTTCTGGCGTTGATCGCGCTCGCCGTCGCCGCCGCGGCACCAGCAGTTGCAGCGGCACTGGGACCGCTCAGTCGTGGTCGACTGGAAGTCCCCGAATGGGCGTCGTCCGTGGTGGCTCTTCCGGCGCTGGGTGTTGCCGCACTGGCATCGACCCGAACGACCCCGGTCACCGGTTTCGCTCTCGGGGCGACGCTTGTCCTGTGCGTACTTGCCGCCGCCACGGCCGGTGCACCGTTGGTACTTGCCACCTTCAAGATCGCTCGTCGCCAACCGGACGGGAGCCCGGCACCGGACGCCGGACCTCTTCGCGGCGGACGTGTGATCGGCATCCTCGAACGGCTCGCGGTGGCGGCATCGATTCTCGCAACCTGGCCGGAAGGCATCGCGATCGTCTTGGCAGTCAAGGGGCTCGCGCGGTACCCGGAACTTCGCGAACCTCATGCGTCCGAGCAGTTCATCATGGGAACCTTCGTCAGTGTCCTCTGGGCGATCGCCGTATGCGGAACGGGACGGGCACTCATCACGTAGGTGATGAGTGCCCGTCCCGATCAACGTTCGCTACGAGAGGCGTCTACTGGCGCTGGCCACCCTCGGGCGGCTGCCCCTGGTACGGGTACTTCTGCTGGAAATCTTCACGCTCGGGCGGCAGCGGCAACTGACCCGGCCAAGGATTTTCGCCCTGCTGTGGCAACGCGGGATCTACGAATCCAGGCTGCTCGGGCGCACTCTCACGGCGGTGCCTGACCGCAGCTGCCGGGTCTTCGACCGGTGTGCGTGCAGCAACTTCAGCAGCGCGCACTGCTTCCGCGATAGCCGGATCGGATTTGGTCTCGAACCACTCCGCCACCTCGGCTGAATCGTCCTCAGGATTGGGAAGATTCTCTTCGGCGGCCGGCGGCTCGTACCGGAAAACGCCATCCTGCCCTTGCGCGCCAAGCGTTTTGGCAAATCCCTTCAGCGCGTCACCGAAGTCGCTGGGTACGAGCCACACCTTGTTCGCATCGCCTTGCGCCATCTGCGGCAACGTCTGAAGATACTGGTATGCAAGCAATTCCGGAGTCGGCTTACCGGACTTGATTGCAGCGAAAACCTTCTCGATGGCCTTGGCCTCGCCTTGAGCCTGCAAGTACTTGGCCGCGCGGTCACCTTGAGCGCGAAGGATCTGGGACTGACGCTCACCCTCGGCGTTCAGGATCGAGGCCTGCTTGTTTCCCTCGGCAGAAAGAATCTGGCTCTGCTTGGCACCCTCGGCGGTCTTGATAGCGGATTCGCGGTGACCTTCAGCCGTCAGAATCATCGCGCGCTTCTCGCGGTCCGCCTTCATCTGCTTTTCCATCGACTCCTGGATCGAGGGCGGCGGATCGATGCTCTTGAGCTCGACGCGGGCCACTCGCAGGCCCCAGCGACCAGTCGCCTCGTCGAGGACACCACGAAGCTGACCGTTGATGGAATCACGCGAGGTAAGCGTCTCTTCGAGGGTCATTCCGCCGACGACGTTTCGCAGCGTGGTGGTTGCCAACTGCTCGACGGCAGCGATGTAGTTGCTGATCTCGTACACCGCAGCTTGCGGATTGGTGACCTGGAAGTACACCACCGTGTCGATGGACAGTGTCAGGTTGTCCTGGGTGATCACCGGCTGCGGTGGGAAGGAGACCACCCGCTCACGAAGATCCACCTTGGCGCGCACACGATCGGCGAACGGGATCAAGAACGTGAGCTGCCCGGACACCGTCTTCGAATACCTACCGAGCCGCTCGATCACCGCGGCTTCTGCCTGCGGTACCAGTGCTACCGACTTCGCGACCACCAAGATCACGAATAGCACCAACACACCGAGCACTATGAGTGCTGCCATTAAGGTCCCCTCCAGACGACTGCTGTTGCGCCGTTGATTTCCATCACCGTCACCTTGGTACCCGGCGGGTACACCTCGGTGGTGTCGTACGGCCTGGCAGTCCACACCTCGCCGTCCAACTTGACCTGCCCGGAATGCTCGCCCACTTCTTCCAGAACCAGAGCGTGCTTACCTTCGAGTGCCTGTATTCCGGTCGGGGTCGGCGGCGGACTACCGAAGCGACGCAACATGATCGGTCGCACGCCCAGGACGAGGGCGGCGGAGAACACTCCGAACATGACGGCGTCGACCCACACCGGGAAGTCGGTGACAGCACTGACACCGGCAGTAGCGAGCGCCCCACCGGCGAGCATCAGCAGGAAGAAATCCCCCACCAGCGCTTCGGCCCCGGCGAGCACCAGTGCTCCGATCAGCCAAATAAGTGCAGCCACAACACCATCTAACCAGAATGTGTGACCCAGGCCGCCGCTACGTCAGTTCGGCTCGGTAACGAAATCGACAAGTTGTTCGACTGCACCGATCAAAGGAGCTTCCAGATCGCGGAAGCTCTCGACCGAGTTGTAGACCCGCCGCCAGCCCTCCTGAGGTGTCCCCCAGCCCAGTTCGCGGCAGATTCCCGTCTTCCAATCCTCGCCGCGTGGAATCTTCGGCCAGGAGGCGATTCCGACAGATTTGGGACGAACGGCCTCCCACACGTCGATGTACGGGTGCCCGGTCACCAACACGTCCGGGCCGAGGCCCTGAGTCAGTTGGGTTTCCTTGGAACCGGTGACCAGGTGGTCGACCAGGACCCCGACGCGGCGGCCGGGACCAGGCCCGAATTCGGCAAGCCGCTCCCCCAGATTGTCGAGTCCTTCGAGATGTTCGACGACAACACCTTCGACGCGAAGATCGTGACCCCACACCCGCTCGACGAGGGCAGCATCGTGTACTCCCTCCACCCAGATCCGGCTGGGCAGTGCCGTGCGGGCGCGTAAGCCTTCGACTCGCGTCGAACCCGAAGCCGACCGTGCGGGTCTGGTGGACACGGGCTTGGGGGCCGGGCGTACGAGGGTGACCGGTGAGCCGTCGATGAGGAAGGCCGCCTCGCGCATCGCGAACAACCGCGTCCGGGAACGACCGTCCTCGAGCCGCACGAAATCGCCGTCGTACGTGCGCTCGAAACCGACTACCGCACCGCAGAATCCCGTCGCCGCATCCTCGACGACAAGATCACGCTCGGCCGCCACTTCAGGCGTCACGCGCTTCTGTTTGCGGGTATGACCCGCAAAAATGTCACCGTATCCGTTGCCACCGCTCACGCCGGATCACGCTAGGTCACAACGCCGGGGCCGCGCATGTCGCCACGCCGAACTAAACTTCACGGTCATGAGTTCTCCCAGCGCAACCCTCACCGTGTGGGCAGCGTCATGGCTCGCCGGCGACGCTGCGCCGGACGACGTCATCGACGCCCTTGCCGCGTGGGCACCGATGCACCTGATCGGCGCCGCCGATGCGGAAACCGCGGTCCGCCACGATCTCGAATGGCCGGGAGTCACGGCTTCCGGTGTGCCCACCCTGCTCAGAATCGCACGCTCGGAGGCTGCCGAGGTCCGCCTGGTCCTTCCTACGGCTGGTGATGTACGTGGTCTGCCCACCGGGACCGAGTTCGCGCGCGCTGCGATCGCAACGGGTGAAGGGATACAGATCGGCGCCGTCGGCAAGCCTGGAGTCGGACTCGTGCCGTCGAAGGAAGGCCCGGACGTCTTGCGATGGACGGTCTTCTCCATTCCCACTGTGGCGGGCAGCGCCGAATCGATCGGACTCCGCGAAGCCGAATACGAACTGCGCCAAGCTGTTCGGGACGCAGCCGAGGTGCTCGGCGGGCTTCCGGCCGTAGCCACCGGAATACCTGGAAACGACGCTCGTACGCTGGTCGCCGAAGCCCTGCAGGCACAGGCCGGACACCGCTGGCCGTCGACACTGTCACCTCGGCATTTGCAGGTGATCGACACCGCCGACAACGTGGCAGCCATTCTCACCGTGGCTGCGTCGGTATCGACCAATCAGGCCCCGAGCGTGTCTACTGCGCAGAGGCGTGACGACCTGCTGCGACGACTGTGGGACGTTGTTCGCACTGCCCGTGTCGCGTCGGCGAACAGCGTGTCGATCAGAGCTTGAGCACGAAGTTCCGGCGTTTCTCGGCAAACCCGTTGCGGTCACCGAACATGTCGATCTTCATCTCTTCGAGCTCACGCTCCTCGTAGGGCTCCACCGGATCACGTTCCAGTCGAAGACGTTTGCGCTCCAGCATCGATTCCAGCCGATCTCCTTCGAGCAAGTCGGTGGCGACCTCGCGCAACCACGCCTCGAACAGATCCGGCCGCCTGGGGCCGATCGCGTCGACAAGTCCGATGTCCAAGGCTCGACGGATGCCGATCGCACTGCACTCGGCCAGCAGACTGCGGGCCTGCTGCTCGCCGACCCGAGCCGGAAGTGTGTACGTGTGCAGTTCCGAGCCGAACAGGCCCATCGTGGCGTAATGAGGATTGAGAACCACACCGTCCCTGGCCACGACTACGTCGGCTCCAAGCGGGAGCATGACCCCGCCGGCACCGGCGTTGCCTGTGAATGCCGCCACCACAACCTGTTCCGTACAGGTGACGATCGCTTTCGCGATCTCGTTGATGGCTTTGATGTTGGCCCACGCTTCTCCGGCTTGATCCGACGCGGCCTCGATGACGTTGAGGTGGATACCGTTGCTGAATCTGTCGTAGTCACCCGTCAGGACAAGGATCTTGGTGTCCTGCGTGATCGCCCAGCGGAGCCTGGAGGTCAGTCGCGCGCATTGCTTCGTACTCATCGCACCGTTGTAGAAGCGGAACGAGAGATATCCGATTTCGCCGTCGCGGTGATAGTCGGTCTCGGGGTAACGACTCTCCCAGACCTGTGGAACGAACACGTCCGGACGTACGACCGCGGTCGACGGAAGTTTGACATTGCCGGCGCCGACGAGCCGCGCATGTCCGATCCATACGGAGCCCGCACCGGTGGCAACACGTATTGCCTGGTGGAAGTACTCGACGATGGTGCCGGGCGCTGCATCGACGTGGGTATCGAGGTGAGCGTCGTAGACGTAGACCCGGTCGAGCCCCAACTGAACGGCGACGCCGGGAAAGCCGTCGGCGGCGTTGACGGCGCGGACGATGCTCGACGCGTCTTGCTCCCAGCTGAAAACGCGATCGGCCTGTTTCATGCTGGGCCTCGATCGGGTCGAAGCCACGGGCCGCGCAACTCGGTCCGATGGGATCGCCTGGAAGTCAGGAGTACGGAAATGTTCGACGACCTCCGTAATGCACTCCATCGCCGCGTCGGTGACTTCCTCGTTGTATACCGAGGATTTGGTTGCCCCGTTCCGGAGTTCGAACGTCCGCCAGGCCCACACCGCTCCGGCATCGAGTTCCTCAGCGGCCTGCAATGCCGTGACACCCCAGATCGGTTCGCCATCCGTTATCGCCCAGTCCAGCGACGACGGCCCGCGATCTCCGGGCGGGCCGGGATGGATGATGATCGTTGTCCACCGCTGCCAAACAGATTCCGGGACATAGGCTTTCAAGAACGGGCAGATGACGAGGTCAAAATCTCCCGAAGAAGTCGCGGCCAGCACTGCGTCCGCGTCGGCGACGACGGCTGTACGGACTTGGTGTCCCGCCTCGCGAAGAACAAGACCGGCCCGCTGCGAGAGACCGTTGTCGGAGGTGACGAGAAGAAGCACGCTCAACGGTGGCGCGAAGGTCGTACGTGGGCGTGAGCGCCGGAACAGCGCCGCCGTCGCCGCTCGCAGACGGCCCCTGCCCGATACACCTTCACGTAGCTTAGCCGTTGCTCCATCGCTGGAAATAGCCACAGAAGTCGTGAGCGCGGCCGATTTGGGCATCGATCGTACTTCGGGGGTCGAAACCATGAATTCCTGCTCGCATGCTCGGGTATCTGCAGCGCAGACCAGACTCCCCCCAGAGCAGGACCGATGCACCGATAGATTGATTGAGGTATTTAGGGACTTTATACCTACCGTCGGTTTGTTTCAATAGCTATTTTCAAGCAAACCTTTTGATCGATCAACCCACAGTCTTGTGATTGATCGCGATATGGCGGTCGATGCGAATATGTTCATCCAGCGTCGGGTAGCGCAAACCGGTGTCCTGGCTGTACCCCTGACGGCGCAACCAATCCAGGACGTCGCCCCAGAACCAGATCCCCCCGGCAACCGAGTTGTACGGAATCGGGAAAGGCGTAGCCGCCTGCCGGACCCCTCGCACCCACTGCCCGACAGCTTGCCGCGTCACCCCCGCACGGTCGGCAATGTCCTGACGTGACACCAGATCGGGATGTGTCCGCTGGGGACGCACGCCTGCAGCCACCAACTGGTCCACCACTGTGATAGCCGTTGTCGCCGCTCGCATACCTTCCGAGGTGAGCGTCAGCAGCTGCAGCCCGCGTCGGTCCTCGACCCTTCCGCCCAAGCTCTCTTCGATCGCCTGCTCTTGCGAGACTGTCAGCATCTGAACGATGAATGTGAATTCGTAACGGTGATAGAGGTCTTCGGCCACGCAATGAACATAGCCGTAAGCTGCACTGTTTCCACATGGACACACCCGGATCCCGCCCCCGCACGCACAATGGGCAAATGATCGACGTGGACGACAGCCAGTTCGAGGACATGGTCAAGCGGGCGCTCGACAGCCTGCCACCGAAATTGGGTGCGGAGATGGCCAATGTCGCAGTGACCGTTCAACTCGAAGGTGGACGACCGGGGCTACTCGGGCTGTATCAGGGCATCCCACTGACCAAGAGAACCACCACGTACGCCGGCGTCCTTCCCGACCGCATCACGATCTACCGCAGGGCCATCTGTGCGATCTGCAGCACCGAAGACGAGGTGATCGAGCAAGTTCGCCGAACAGTGATCCACGAAATCGGCCACCACTTCGGGATCGGAGATCCCCGGTTGCGTGAACTCGGATGGTGACAACCGACTCATCTACAAGTCGGAAATCAGCTAGAGGTTGATAATCGGCGAATTGTCATGTCAGCTGTACCAAACCCGCAACAATTGAACACTTACAGGAGTTCGCATGGTCAATTTGATCCAGATCGCCCCGAAGAATGCCCCGACGTTCGCGATGAGCCGACAGAAGGCCGCAGAACTGCTGGGCATCTCGGTCGACAGCGTCGCGTTTCTCCTCAAGTCTCGCTATCTCCCGGATCTGGACGCCGGTCGGTTGATCAAGATGGCCAACCAGCCCTGGTTGTACTCGGACGGCGACTTTCCCGTCCTTCAGCAGGGCGCATCCGAACTTGCACCCAAGAAGATGCTGCCCGCACGTAAGTACATCGGCGAGAGCGCAATTCACTCCGACGCCGAATGCGTGGAGGCCAACCAGGGGCAGTGGGCGGGATTCAACGTCGACCATGTGCTCGGCGCCCGCTTCCTGCCTGTGACGCTGCGTAAGTTTCCGGTGTCGGTGCTGCAGATCCACGACGTCAACGACGACGACGAAGAACGCGTCTCGTTTGTCGCGACCCTCGCCGGGCGAGTCCGCGAACTGGGCGCGCCCGAACTCAACTACATAGACCCGTCACTGAGCCCCGAGGATCGACAGATCGTCGAGACGCTCCTCACCTCGCGCAGCACGTCCACCGTTCCCGGGCCCTGCGGAAAGCTCAAGCATCCGAACACCTGAGCGCCGGACCGTCAGCGGGGACGCTGAACGGCCGCGCAGCAATTGACCGCACACGAGAGACCGTTGGTGGTCGAGCCGAGCAGCGGCTCGACCCCCAGTCGCAGTGGCTGCTCGGCCTCGGCCAGTTCCCGAACGAGCGTGGGCACCAGCTGCGCAAAACGCTGATCGCGGCCGGGCGTTGCTGCCCGAACGAAATCCATCCCGAGTTCGGCTGCCTTGTCCTTGGCCTCGGTGTCCAGGTCCCACACCACTTCGAGGTGATCGGAGACGAAACCGACGGGGCACACGATCACGGCGCGAACATCCTTGGCGGACAACGTATCCAGGTGATCACAGATGTCGGGGTCCAGCCACGGAACCTGCGGCGGGCCTGATCGCGACTGCCACACCAGATCGAAATCCTCGGCGCCGACGGCCTCAGCAACCAACTTCGCGGCCTCGGCGACCTGTCGACTGTAGAGGTTTCCGCCCTCTGCCGGCGGCCCTGCATTGCGGTCTGCGGCACTCGGTACCGAATGCGCGGTGAACACCAGGCGCGCAGTATCGCGAGTCGCTTCGGGCAACTCTGCGCGGGCCGCGCGCACACCGTCGGCGAACGCGCCGACGACCAGCGGATGGTCGTAGTACTGGCGAAGTTTTGTCAGCGTCGGTGCGCCGTCACCGACCGCCTCACGGGCGCGAGCGATGTCCTCGTGGTACTGCCGACATCCGGAGTAACCACCCCACGCCGACGTGGCGAACACGGCGGCGTTGCGGACACCGTCCTCGCGCATCTTGGCAACGGTGTCTTCGACCATCGGGTGCCAGTTGCGGTTGCCGAAGTACACGGGCAAATCCACGCCGGCTGCTGCCAGCTCACCTTCGACCCGTTCGATCAGGTCTCGGTTGAGCGCGTTGATGGGCGAAACTCCACCGAAATGCATGTAGTGCTCGACGACGGCGTCGAGCCGCTCCGGTGGCACTCCCCTACCGCGGGTGACGTTTTCGAGGAACGGCCGTACGTCTTCGGGTTTCTCGGGACCGCCGAACGACAAAACGAGAAGAGCATCGAACTGCATGTCCATACTTGCGGTCATGAGTTCAATCTTGCGCGATGCCGTTCGGCGGGAGTCACCCGGGTACTCACCTGCGTAGTAGAAGGGGTGCTACTAGCCGACCATCGCGTGGAAGCCGCCGTCGACGTAGATGATCGACGCGGTCGTGCCGGGCAACCAATCCGAGAGAACGGTGCAGACCGTTTTGGCGACCGGCTCGCGATCGTCGACGTCCCAGCCGATGGGCGCAGCACCGTCCCATGCGGTGTTCAGCTTGTCCAACTCCGCGCCCGGACCGGTGCTGTCACCGGCAATGGCCTTGGCGGCCAAGGTCTTGATCGGGCCGGAGGACACCAGGTTCGAGCGGATGCCGCGGACGCCGACCTCTTTGGCCACGTACCGATTGACGGCCTCGAGGGTCGCCTTGGAGACACCCATCCAGTTGTAGAACGGCATCGCGCGCGCCGGATCGAAGTCCATACCGACGATGGACGCGTTGTCGTTGAGCACCGGCAGCAAGGCCTTGGCCAGTGCGCTGTACGAGTAGGCGGACACCTCGAATGCGACCGCCACGTCTTCCCACGGCGCGTCCATGAACGGGCTTCCCAGGCAGGAGCGGGGAGCGAAGCCGATCGAGTGGACGACGCCGTCGATACCCTCGGGAGCCAGCTCGCGCACACGCTCGGCGAGAGATGCGAGATCCTCCGAGCTCTGGACGTTGAGCGAGATTGCCGGCGGCACGGGCTGCGGCAGTCGCTGGGCGATGCGATCGATGAGGCGCAGACGATCGAATCCGGTGATCAGTACCTTCGCGCCCTGCTCCTGCGCGACCTTGGCCACGTGGAACGCGATCGACGAATCGGTGATGATGCCGGTGACAAGAATGGTCTTACCCTCGAGCAAGCCGCCCATGAGATGTCCTCCTGATTTCAGACGTACGAGAAAGGTGTGTGTGCGAAAAGCGGGTCAGTGCCCCATGCCGAGTCCGCCGTCGACGGGGATGACCGCACCCGAGACGTAGGCCGAATCGTCGGAGGCGAGGAAACTGACAACTGCTGCAACATCTTCCGGCTTTCCGGTCCGCTGCAACGGGATGAACTCGGTGGCCTTGTCCTTGACGTCGTCGCCCAGTGCTGCCGTCATGTCGGTCTCGATGAACCCGGGAGCGACGACGTTGGCGGTGATCGAACGTGAGCCGAGTTCCCTTGTCAGGGAACGAGCGATACCGACGATGCCTGCTTTGGACGCGGCGTAGTTGACCTGGCCGGCTTGACCTGCCAGACCCACCACAGAGCCGAGGAAGATGAACCGTCCGAAACGCGCGCGCAGCATCGACCGGGTCGCACGCTTCGAGAGGCGGAACGTACCGGTGAGGTTCGCGTCGACGACGCTCGTGAACTGCTCTTCGCTCATTCGCATGATCAGTGTGTCGTCGGTGACGCCGGCATTGGCGACGATGACCTCGACCGGCCCCTGGTGCGCTTCGACCTCTTTGAATGCACGGTCGATCGACTCGGTGTCGGTGACGTCGCACACGACGCCGAACAACCCTTCGGGGACACCGGAACCGCGGTGCGTGACGGCTACCTTGTGGCCGTCTGCGGCGAGCCGCTGAGCGACGGCCAAGCCGATTCCGCGGTTACCGCCGGTGACGAGCACCGAGCGCGGTGTGGTGACGGTCCGTTCGGAAACCACTGTCGTGGGAGGGGTAGACATGGCGATCAACCTATCAATTCTCTGCGGGCCGCGTACCAGCGGTATTTGGACAATTCGGAACTGCTCTCGATCAGGGCAGACGCTGCCTGCGTACCAGGGCAATCGTCAGACCAGCGGTCGCGAACACGACGCCGAGAACCAACCACGGTCGACTCGCATCGCCTCGTGTCGTCTCGAAACCGATCTGCTCTTCGAGCGTGTCGTACACCTGGCGCAGTTCTTCGAGGCTCGATGCCGTGAAGAAACTTCCGCCGGAAAGGTTGGCGATCTCCTTCAATGACGCGTCGTCGACCGGGACGGGGATTCGGTCTCCTTCGATCTCGACTCGCCCGTATGTCGTTCCGAAGGAAATGGTCGAGATCGGAACGCCCTTGTCCTTGGCCTGACGGGCAGCGGTGAATCCGCCCCGCGGATCGTCCGAGTTTTCGGGAACGGTCTGCTTACCGTCGGACAGCAACACGATGCGCGCCGGTGGCGCCTGATCGCTGCCGCCGAGAACAGCCGACAGCGTGTCGATCGACTGCAACGAGGTGAAGATCGCTTCGCCCGTCGCCGTTCGCTCACTGAGCTTGAGGTTGTCGATGGCGACCTTCGTCGCGTCACGATTCGTGGTGGGCGACACCAGAACCGAAGCCGTTCCGGCAAATGCGACCAACCCGAGGTTGATGCCGGGAGTCAGACCGTCGGCGAACGACTTCGCAGCTTCCTGCGCTGCTGCCAATCGCGTCGGCTCGACGTCGGTGGCCTGCATCGACAGCGACACGTCGATCACGAGGATCACCGTGGCGCGGTTTCGCGGGACCTTCTTGTCTGCCGTCGGACCGGCAAGGGCGACGGTGAAGAACACCAATGCGATGACCATCAGAATCGCCGGAATATGACGCCACCGCCCGGGCCGCGAAGGCGCGACCTTCTCCAACAGTGCGAAGTTCGTGAACCGAAGTGTGTGCTTGGCTCGCTGCTTCTGCACGAGTACGTAACCGACCACCAACGCGGCGATGACAGCGAGGAACAGCAGCCACCACGGTGCGGTGAATTGAGAAAGACTCACGAACGAACGCCCCCAGTTCCGGCGCCGGCACCATAACTGTGTCGGCGTGCCGAGATGAATCTCACGACGTCGGCGATCCAGTCCCGATCGGTGTGCAGGGACATGAGCGGTGCGCCGCAACGACGTAGAGCTTGCCTGACCTCGACGCGGTGCTCGGCGGCGACTCTGGCGAAGTCGGCGCGCAATTGCGGCGTCGTGGTGAATTCTCTGGTCCGGCCGGACTCGGGATCGTGGAGCACCACGTCGCCCACGTCGGGCAGTTCGAGGTCTCGCGGATCGACCACTTCGACACCGAGCATGTCGTGCCGTCCTGAAATGGCGCGCAGCGAGCGTTCCCAGTCGATCGGTCCGAGGAAGTCACTGATGACCACCGCCAGTCCGCGCCGACGCTGTGGGCGTCTGAGCGCTTCGATCGCGCCGACCAGATCACCGCGTACCCCGTCCGGCGCGTGCGGAGTCGTCGCGATCTTGCGGAGCATCGCCTGTGCGTGAATTCGCCCACCGCGGGCCGGAATTCGAGTTGTCTGTGCGCCGGTCGAGATGATGGCGCCGACGCGGTTACCGCCCGAACTGGTCAGGTGAGTGATCGCCGCGGCTGCGGCGACGACCAGGTCGCGCTTCTCGCATCCGGCGGTCCCGAAGTCGAGACTTGCGGACAAGTCGATGACGAGCCACGTCTCGAGCTCACGATCTGCGACCGACTGACGCACGTGTGGGTGCGTCGTCCGTGCGGTGACGGACCAGTCCATCTGCCGCACGTCGTCGCCCGGCTGATACTCGCGGGCATCTCCCGGCTCCGAACCCGGACCGGGAATCAGGCCGAGATGATCGCCGTGCAGCACACCGTCGAGGCGGCGGCGAACCGTCAGCTCGAGGGTGCGCAGCGCAGCGGTGAGTTTGGGGTCGCTGAGCTCGCCGGATCGGAACGACGGCGGAGAACCGGTGGATCCGGCGGGTGTCGCCTGGCCACCGTCGCGGCCTTCGGTCACTGCGGGCGACTCATCGTCTCAGCGGTCGCGATCGGCGCGCCGTTGCCCTGCGGATTAGCTGTGCCCTGCGGATTAGCTGTGCCCGGTGCGTTGAACTGCGGTGCTTGCGGTGCGCCCTGCTGGGGCGGTCCGGGAACGGTAGGAACCGGCCGCGCGGCGATCTGCGGCAGTCCGACGGTCTGCAGCACCCGGGCGATGACGGCGTCGGGAGTCACCTCGTCGGCCATGGCGTCGTAGGAAAGAACGAGGCGGTGGCGCAGCACGTCCGGGATCACCTCGATGACGTCCTGCGGCACTACGTAGTCGCGCCCGCGGACGAGAGCGAGAGCTCGCGACGCGGCGATGATGCCGAGCGTCGCACGGGGTGAGGCACCGTACGCGATCCAGCCCGCGACGTCCTCGAGTCCGACCTCACGCGGCGTACGCGTAGCGGCGATGACCCGGACAACGTAATCGACGAGCGCGTGGTGAACGAAGACGTTGCTGGCGACACGTTGGAGCCTGACCAACTCCTCCGGACCGAGGATCTGGTGCGGCTCCGGGGCCGCGACGCCCATCCGGTAGACGATTTCGCGTTCTTCCTCCACTGTCGGGTAATCGACGAGGATCTTGAACAGGAAGCGGTCGCGCTGCGCTTCGGGGAGCGGGTAGACGCCCTCGTTCTCGATGGGGTTCTGCGTCGCCATCACCAGGAACGGATCGGGCATGTGGTACCGCTTGCCACCGATCGAGACGTGGCGTTCTGCCATCACCTCGAGGAGCGCGGACTGCACCTTGGCCGGGGCACGGTTGATCTCGTCGGCCAACACGAAGTTGGCGACGACGGGGCCGAGTTCGGTGTCGAACTCCTCGCGGCCCTGACGGTAGATGCGCGTGCCGATCAGGTCGGTGGGCACCAAGTCCGGGGTGAACTGGACGCGGGAGAACGAACCGCCGACGACCTTCGCGAAAGTCTCGACAGCCAGCGTCTTGGCGACACCGGGTACGCCTTCGAGGAGGACGTGCCCCTTGGCGAGAAGTCCGACGAGAATGCGCTCGACAAGCCGGTCCTGCCCGACGATGACTCGCTTGACCTCGTAAATCGCTCGTTCCAAGGTCTGAACGTCGGCTGCCAGGGAAGGTGCTGCTCCGTCCGCACTTCCACTCGCCTTGCTTACGTCGACCGTTCCGACCGAATCTTCACGTGAGGTCACCAAGAATCCATCGCTTTCACCTAGAAAAGTACCGACAGTAACGTGTTCCTCGTCAACTATTCCAGGTAGTTGCGCTCGATGCCGTAACACCACGTCGGGAACTTGATACTTCCCTGACAATGCGGGTGTCAGCGGCATTTCCTCTGACGGTCAGGACACCAGTCGGACGGCGTACGGCGTCATTCCGCCCCACCGAACCGGTGAGACCATGACACTCGAACCGGATTGTGGTGCCTCGAGCATCTGACCGTTACCGAGGTAGAGCGCCACGTGTTGGCTGGCGTTGGGGCCGTAGAAGATCATGTCGCCGCGCTTCATCTCCGAAGACGGAACCTGAGTGCCTGCGGTGTACTGATAGCCGGTGTAGTGCGGCAGCGAGATCCCGATGCCGGCAAAGGCATAAATCATCAAGCCGGAGCAGTCGAACCCGACCTTGTTGAAGTCGCCGTAACTGTCAGCGACGCCGCCGTCACGGATGCCTCGCGTCGGACCGTTCTCGTCGCCGCCGCCCCAGGCATACTGCACGCCTAGCTGAGACATTCCGCGGTCGATGACGGATTCGATTGCAGCGCTTCCGGTGACGGAAGGCTTCGGAGTGGTGGGTTTCGGCGTCGTCGGCTTCGGGGTGGTGGGCTTGGGCGTCGTGACCGTTTCCTCGTCGGTGCCGGTCTCTTCGTCCGTGCCTGTTTCCTCGTCGGTCCCTGTTTCTTCGTCAGTCCAGGTGTCGTCGTCGTCGGGGATGACGGTCGGAGTCGGGTCTTCGACCGCGGTGTGCGGACGCTGGGCTGCTGCCAGTGCGGCAGCTCGATCCTTGGCTGCCTGGTCGGCTGCGGCACGGGCGGCGGCCTGAGCGGCCGCTTCCTTGGCAGCGGCTTCGAGAGCCTTCTGATGCGCTTCCTCGGCACGGCGCTGTTCGTCCCAGGTCGCGTATGCCTGGCGTTGACCCTGCAAGCCGGCGACGGCGTTGCGGGCGGCGTCGAGCTGAGCCTGGGCAGAGTTGCGCTCGGCTTCGATCGCGGCCTTCTTGGCTACCTGCTGATCGAGAGCGTTGCGCGCGATCTGAATCGCCTGCTCCGCCAGATCCTTCAGTTGTGCCGCGACCTCGGCGGCGGCATCGGCCTGCTGCTTGGCCTGGCGGGTCGCGGAATCCTTGTTCGCCTGCTCGGTGCGTGCTCGCTGGAGACCGTCGAGCACTGCACTCTGCGTATTGGCGAGAAGCTTGAGGACCTGGGCGCGGTCGAGAACGTCGCCAGGACCCTTGGCGTCGAGGAACGACGAGATCGACGCAGTATTGGTGCCCTTGACGTAGCTCGAGCGTGCGTACTTGTCGAAGTCCGTCTGAGCGACCTCGATCTGCGCCGACGCGTCCTTCAGAGCTTGTTTCGTGACTCCGACGGCCTGCGCTGCGGAGTCTGCGGCGCCGCGAGCGTTCTGCAGATCCACGAGAGTCTTGTTGACGTCTTCACGCTTGATCGCAACTTCGTTGTCGAGTGCCGACAACTGTTCGTTTGCCGATGCGACTTGATTGATGAGCGCGCTGACGGTGCCGACGCTCGACGAGACCTGCGAATCTGCCGCGGCGATATCCGAGTCACTCGGATTCGGCGGCGGTGGCGGTACGGCCGAGGACATGGCCGGCGTCCCGACGATCAGGGATCCGACGACGCCGAATCCGATGACCAGTTGCGCCAGGCGCATCGATTTACGGGAAGGACCACGACGGGACTCGCCGCCACGTGTTACTTGCCTCACAAATAACTCTCCCTCGCGTGTAACGCCACGGCCCGCTGGGTCGCCGATCCGTGCGGGGAGGGAATGCGCAGACCAAGCACCGGTCGCCCACAGCCCGAGAGCTGCTCGTCGACCTGGACGTGCCGTACGAACGCCACCGTCGACACCTCGAGAACGAGGCAACCGACAAGTACGCGTCGAACAACATCAGCCTGTCTGCGACACTTCTTCCCCAAAAAGTGCCAGTTGTACCGTACGACACTCAAGCGCTCTTTGGAAACTTTAGCCACAAATAACACAAACGGTATTTGAGCTGGTCGAATGGCATGCAGGCACCAAAAAGGGCAGGTACTCACCGCAAACAGCGGTGAGTACCTGTTTTCGACGAGTTACTGAAAATCTCGCAAGAGGACCAAGGTCAGACGGAATCGGCCCGGTGGTCGGATGGTGCTGGTGTTTCCGAAGGCGAAGCGATATGTCTGGTTTGCGCGTTTTCTGGCTCTCGCCGCCACTTGACGGCAAAGGTAATTCCGGCAATAACCGCCACCACTGCGATGACAAGGACCGTGTAAAGCGTCCACGGCGGACCTGGCGCCACGATCTCGTGCGAGAAGCGGTCCGCGGTCACGCTTGCGCTTTCGCCGAAAGATCGGTCCTGTGCAGTTTCGAGCTGCACTCGACTGATCGAATCGCTGTAGCTACCCATCCAGTCAGGGCTCAGAACGAGAACCGTTCCGCCTTCTGTTTTGCCGACCGTCGTGGCCAGGTCTCGAAGATCGGACGGCCGGCCCGGATTTGCGTCGACTACTACGACGCTCAAGTCGACACCACGTTCACGAGCGTCGGTCACCACCGCGGTCAGCCCCGCAACATCATCCGCGGGGGCGGAGACGCCGTCCGTCGAAATGTCCGCGAGCACGTCGTCGAGATCGACGTCCGACGGAACAGCGACGTGCAACGGGGACTTCACGTGCACAGGCGCAAAAGCGTGATTTGTAGGAGCAGACATCTCTCATCCGGGTGCTGTTCGGATTCCGTCCACCGCTGAGATGCGGGGAGTTCTTCCGAGGTCGTTTTTCGGCGGCCGACCCGCGACGGGCCTGCATGCACCCTACTTCAGGTCGACTGCCACCAGGCGTCACACACAACCGCCGCGCGTGCCGCCCGAGCGGTAGCTGTGGGTGCGGTCACCCAGCCAAGCCTGCGTTGCGCAGGCCCGCAGTCTGCATGAAGATTGTTTCGGTCAACTTGCCCTGAATTCTCACAGGACAAGCGTACTGTTAGACTTGGACCAAGAGGTACCACCGGTCAGGACAGGTTCTACTGCAGCTCCGATGTTCGGACAGTTCTCACGCGAACTGTGCGATTGGCGTGAGCTACGGAGGATCTTCCCGGCCGAAGTACCTCGCTTCAGCTGCCGACACAGCCCCGTCGGTAGCGACCCTCATAGACGAGTGGAGCAGACGTGAGCACCAGTATCGATTCATTCGGAGCCAAGGGAACCCTCGAGGTCGGTGAGAACTCTTACGAGATCTTCCGCCTCTCGGCCGTCCCCGGCACCGAGAAATTGCCCTATTCCTTGAAGGTTCTCGCCGAGAACCTTCTCCGCACCGAAGACGGCGCCAACATCACCGCGGATCACATCCGCGCAATCGCAAGCTGGGATCCCTCAGCCGAGCCGAGCATCGAAATCCAGTTCACGCCTGCCCGCGTGATCATGCAGGACTTCACCGGCGTTCCTTGCATCGTCGACCTCGCCACCATGCGTGAGGCCGTCACCACCCTCGGCGGCGACCCGAACAAGGTCAACCCGCTCTCCCCCGCCGACATGGTCATCGACCACTCGGTCATCCTCGACGTCTTCGGCCAGGCCGACGCACTCGAGCGCAACGTCGACCTCGAATACGAGCGCAACGGCGAGCGTTACCAGTTCCTCCGTTGGGGCCAGGGCGCATTCGACGACTTCAAGGTCGTCCCCCCGGGAATGGGCATCGTTCACCAGGTCAACATCGAGTACCTGGCACCCACCGTCATGTCGCGTAACGGACAGGCATACCCCGACACCTGTGTCGGCACCGACTCGCACACCACGATGGTCAACGGCCTCGGCGTGCTCGGCTGGGGCGTCGGCGGCATCGAGGCCGAGGCAGCAATGCTCGGCCAGCCCGTCTCCATGCTGATCCCCCGCGTCGTCGGCTTCAAGCTCTCCGGTGAGATCAAGCCCGGCGTCACCGCAACCGACGTCGTGCTCACCGCCACCGAGATGCTCCGTAAGCACGGCGTCGTCGGCAAGTTCGTCGAGTTCTACGGCAACGGTGTTGCCGAGGTTCCGCTCGCGAACCGCGCGACGCTGGGCAACATGAGCCCCGAATTCGGTTCCACCGCAGCGATCTTCCCGATCGACGCCGAGACCATCGAATACCTGCGCCTCACCGGCCGCAGCGACGAGCAGCTCGCTCTCGTCGAGGCGTACGCCAAGGAACAGGGCCTGTGGCACAACCCCGACAAGGAACCCGTCTTCTCGGAGTACATCGAGCTGGATCTGGGAACCGTTGTTCCCTCGATCGCCGGCCCGAAGCGCCCGCAGGACCGAATCCTGTTGTCGGAGTCCAAGACTGCGTTCCGCAAGGACATCCACAACTACGTGGAAGAGAACCACCCGACCGAGCACACCCAGCTCGACGAGGCCGTCGAAGAGTCCTTCCCGGCTTCCGATCCCGCGGTTCTGTCGTTTGCCGACGACGGAGCGGTCGACGTTCTCTCTGCTGCCAACGGTGCAGAAGGCCGTCCGAGCAAGCCGGTCGTCGTCAAGTCCGACGCCGGTGAGTTCGTTCTCGACCACGGCGCCGTCGTCGTTGCAGGTATCACCTCCTGCACCAACACGTCCAACCCGTCGGTCATGCTCGGCGCTGCACTGCTCGCACGCAACGCCGTCGAAAAGGGCCTCGCCACCAAGCCGTGGGTCAAGACCAACATGGCTCCCGGTTCGCAGGTCGTCACCGACTACTACGAGAAGGCCGGCCTGTGGCCGTACCTCGAGAAGCTCGGTTACTACCTCGGTGGTTACGGCTGCACCACGTGCATCGGTAACACCGGACCGCTGCCCGAGGCAGTCTCGAAGGCGATCAACGACAACGACCTCTCGGTCACCGCGGTGCTCTCGGGTAACCGTAACTTCGAGGGACGTATCTCCCCCGACGTCAAGATGAACTACCTGGCTTCCCCGCCGCTCGTGATTGCCTACGGCCTCGCCGGAACCATGGACTTCGACTTCGAGACCGATTCGCTCGGTAACGACACCGACGGAAACCCCGTCTACCTCAAGGACATCTGGCCGTCCACGCAGGAAATCGAAGAGACCATCAAGTCCTCGATCGACCAGGACATGTTCCGCAAGTCGTACGCAACCATCTTTGCGGGCGACAGCCGCTGGCAGAACCTCGAAACCCCGAAGGGTGACACCTTCGAGTGGGACGAGAACTCCACCTACGTGCGGAAGCCACCTTACTTCGACGGCATGACGATGGATCCGGCTCCGGTCAAGGACATCAAGGGCGCTCGCGTCCTCGCACTGCTCGGCGACTCGGTCACCACCGACCACATCAGCCCGGCAGGTCCGATCAAGGTCGGCACCCCCGCTGCGCAGTACCTCGACTCCCATGGCGTCGAGCGTGCGGATTACAACTCGCTCGGCTCGCGTCGCGGTAACCACGAGGTCATGATTCGCGGAACGTTCGCGAACATCCGTCTGCGCAACCAGCTCCTCGACGACGTCTCGGGTGGTTACACCCGCGACTTCACGCAGGAAGGCGCACCGCAGGCATTCATCTACGACGCGTCGCAGAACTACCAGGCAGCCGGCATCCCGCTGGTCGTCCTGGGCGGCAAGGAGTACGGCTCCGGATCCTCGCGTGACTGGGCAGCCAAGGGCACGAGCCTGCTCGGCGTCAAGGCCGTCATCACCGAGTCGTTCGAGCGCATCCACCGCTCCAACCTGATCGGCATGGGCGTTGTCCCGCTGCAGTTCCCGGTCGGCGAGTCCGCAGGTTCGCTCAAGCTCGACGGCACCGAGACCTTCGACATCGAAGGTGTCGAGAAGCTCAACGAGGGCGTCACCCCGAAGACCATGAAGGTCACGGCGACGCGCGAGAACGGCGAGAAGGTCGTGTTCGACGCAGTCGTACGCATCGATACCCCCGGCGAAGCGGATTACTACCGCAACGGCGGCATCCTGCAGTACGTGCTTCGCAACATGATCCGCGGCTAGTAGGCACTACGTGCCTGTGAGCACTTTCGGCCCCTGACGGGTCACAAAGCGCTCACGACCACTTTCGCCGGAAGGCGAACCAGGTTTCATCGGTGGTCGTGAGCGCTTTGTGCACTGAGTCGACATTCAGCGCCTACGGCCGAAAGTGTTCACAGGCAACCCGACAAAGGAGGGATGCCCGTGCCCAAGGTCAGTGAAGACCATCTCGCGGCACGGCGCAGTCAGATCCTTGACGGCGCCCGCCGCTGCTTTGCGGAATACGGCTACGACGGCGCCACAGTTCGCCGTCTCGAAGAAGTCACCGGTTTGTCCCGCGGAGCGATCTTCCATCACTTCAAGGACAAGGACGGCCTGTTCCTCGCTCTCGCAAGCGAGGATGCGAGCCGGATGGCAGATGTCGTCGCCGAAGAGGGCCTCGTCCAGGTCATGCGGGACATGCTCGCGCAGCCCGACCAATTCGATTGGCTGGGAACGCGACTGGAGATAGCGCGTCGACTGCGCAACGACGCCGATTTCCGCGAGAAGTGGTCACAGCGCTCCGTAGAACTGACGGAAGCGACCAGTGCGCGTCTCGCCAGACAGAAATCGGCAGGCAGACTCCGTGACGACGTCCCCACCGAAATTCTGATCGGATACCTGGATCTGGTGATGGACGGCCTGGTCGCGAGAATCGCCTCCGGCCACGGCGTCGACAACCTGTCAGCGGTTCTCGATCTGGTCGAGGAATCGGTGCGGCGGAGAGATTGAGGGGCTTCGCCCCTGTGCGCCTTTTTGGTAGTTCCCACTACCAAAAAGGCGCACAGGGGGTTAGGCGAGCTGGATCAGCTCGAGGTACTCCTGCGACCAGTGGTCCTCGTTGCCGTCGGGCAGGAGGATGACCCGCTCGGGGTTGAGTGCCTCGGCAGCACCCGGATCGTGGGTGACCAGGACGACGGCACCGGTGTAGCTGCGGAGCGCGTCGAGCACCTGCTCGCGTGAGATCGGGTCCAGGTTGTTGGTGGGCTCGTCGAGAAGCAGAACGTTGGCAGCGGACGACACCAGACCGGCCAGAGCCAGACGCGTCTTTTCACCACCCGAGAGCGTTCCGGCCGGCTGTTCGAGCTGCGGGCCGGTGAACATGAAGGCACCGAGCAGCGAACGCAGTTCCTGCTCCCCTGTGTCCGGCGCGGCGTGTCGGATGTTCTCCCACACGGACGCGTCGTCGTCGAGGGTGTCGTGCTCCTGAGCGAAGTAGCCGACCTTGAGTCCGTGACCGGCGATCAGCTCACCAGCGTCCGCTTTCTCCGCGCCCGCGAGGATGCGGAGCAGTGTGGTCTTACCTGCACCGTTGAGTCCGAGGATCACCACACGAGACCCACGATCGATCGCGAGATCGACACCGGTGAAGATCTCGAGCGAGCCGTACACCTTGGTGAGGTTCTTGCCCATCAGAGGAGTCTTGCCACAAGCGGCGGGTTCGGGGAAACGAATCCGCGCAACCTTGTCCGAGACACGTTCGGCATCGAGGTTCGCCATCAATTTGTCGGCTCGCTTGGCCATGTTCTGAGCCGCGACGGCCTTGGTTGCCTTTGCGCCCATCTTGGCGGCCTGAATCCGCAGCGCACCGGCCTTCTTCTCGGCATTGGCGCGCTCGCGGCGACGACGCTGCTCGTCCGTGGCACGAGCGTCGAGGTACTTCTTCCAGTTCATGTTGTAGACGTCGGCCTCACCGCGGACGGCATCGAGGAACCACACGCGGTTGACGACGTCGTTGAGCAGGTCGACGTCGTGGCTGATGACCACCAGTCCACCCTCGTGGTTCTGGAGGAAGCCACGCAGCCAGGTGATGGAGTCGGCGTCGAGGTGGTTGGTGGGCTCGTCGAGCAGCAGAGTCGTGTCCGAGCGGGCACCGCTGCCGTCGGAGGCGGCGAAGAGGATGCGCGCCAATTCGACGCGACGACGCTGACCGCCGGACAGCGTGCTGAGCGGCTGCCCGAGAATGCGGTCTTCGAGACCGAGGCTGCTGGTGATGCGTGCGGCTTCACTCTCGGCTTCGTATCCGCCGAGGGCCGAGAACCGATCCTCGAGCTGACCGTACTTCTTGACCGCGCGGTCCTGCGATTCCTGATCGAGCACCTCGCCCATCAGAATCTGCTGCTTCTCCATCTCGCGGAGCATCGTGTCGAGGCCACGTGCGGAGAGAACCCGGTCCTTGGCGAGGACGCTCAGGTCGCCCTCTTTGGGGTCCTGCGGGAGGTATCCGAGTTCACCGGTACGTACGACGCTTCCCGCATATGCCTCACCTTCGCCGGCGAGGATGCGCAGTGTGGTCGTCTTTCCGGCTCCGTTACGTCCGACGAGTCCGATCCGGTCGCCCGGCTGGATGCGCAACGAAGGCCCGGGAGCCGTGAGAAGGGTGCGGACACCGGCACGAACTTCGAGGTCAGTGGCGGTAATCAAGCAAACTCCTCAGGAAAAACGACGAATACGGGTAAACAATGCCTGACTACAGACACAAGAACTATCGATTTTACCGTGACCTGACGGTCGTTCCGACCAGCAGCGTGTGAGTCCGCTAACGTTCGGGACATGACTAGCGAAAACAGCACTCGTCCTCGCGACCTCGAAGGCCGTGCCGCCATCGTCACCGGCGCAAGTCGCGGAATCGGCAAAGCTGTCGCCGCCGAACTCCTCGCTCGCGGTGCCGACGTCTTGATCACAGCCCGCAAGCCGGAGCCTCTCGAGGCCGCCGCATCCGAGCTGTCCGCTCTGGGGCACGGCGGAAAGGTCGTCGCATTCGCGGGCAACGCAGCCGATGCCGAAGCCCGCTCCGGTGCCGTCGACCGCGCCGTGTCCGAATTCGGTTCACTCGACATTCTGGTCAACAACACCGGAATCAACCCCGTCTTCGGTTCGCTCATGGAAGCGGACCTCGACGCCGTGCGCAAGATCTTCGACGTGAATGTGGTTGCCGCCCTCGGTTACGTCCAGCAAGCACATCGGGCATGGATGGGCGAACACGGTGGAGCCGTCGTGAACCTGGCAAGTGTGGCCGGGATCCGGTCGACGGGCGTCATCGCGGCGTACGGCGCGTCGAAGGCTGCGCTCATCCGCCTGACGGAAGAACTGGCCTGGCAACTGGGACCGAGGATTCGTGTCAACGCCGTAGCTCCCGGGATCGTCAAGACGCAGTTCGCGGCAGCCCTGGTCGCTGCCGGCGAGGACAAGGCGTCGGCGGGCTACCCGATGAAGCGGCTCGGCACCCCCGAGGACGTTGCCGGCTTGGTCGGCTTCCTCGTCTCCGACGCGGCGGCGTGGATCACGGGCGAAACGGTCCGGGTCGACGGCGGTCTGCTCGCAACGGGATCGATGTAGTGCGCCGGTCGTGAGCACAGACAACTCCACCGCCGACGTGGTGATCGTCGGTGGCGGCCCGGCCGGGCGGGCACTCGCCACCCGCTGTATCGCCCGGCAACTCACCGTCGTCGTTGTCGATCCGCATCCCCATCGGGTGTGGACGCCGACCTATTCGGCGTGGGCTGACGAGCTGCCGTCGTGGCTGCCGGTCGATGTGATCGCAAGCCGGATCGAACGCCCGAGCGTGTGGACCCGCAGACAGAAAACGCTTGATCGCACATATTGCGTATTGAATACATCATTACTGCAATTATTTCTCTCAGGCACATCCGTACAGTTCAGAGCCTTGCGCGCTCAAACACTGTCACCTACCGCCGTCCTGTGCGTGGACGGATCGCAGCTGACAGGTTCCGTCGTCATCGACGCCCGGGGTACCGAACTGACGGTGACAACCGCCCAGCAGACCGCCTTCGGAGTGATCGTCGACCACGCTCTGGCCGATCCGATTCTGGGTGGTGGCGAAGCCTGGTTCATGGACTGGAGAACAGACAACGGCGCCTCCGACGCCGACACTCCGTCGTTTCTCTATGCGGTCCCACTCGACGACGAGCGAGTCCTCCTCGAGGAGACCTGCCTCGTCGGCCGGCCGGCGTTGGGGCTCCGCGAACTCGAAGCGCGTCTGCGCACCCGACTTCACAATCGGGGCTGCGAAGTCCCCGACGACGCACCGGTCGAGCGAGTCCGTTTTGCAGTCGAAGGCCCGAAGAAGTCGTTCCCCGACGGTGTCCTCCGGTTCGGCGGGCGAGGCGGTCTGATGCATCCGGGAACCGGATACAGCGTTGCCTCGTCACTCGCCGAGGCAGACGCTGTCGCCAAAGCAATCGCCGACGGTGGAGATCCCAACGCGGCGCTCTGGCCGCGGTCGGCCAAGGCGGTGTCTGCCCTTCGCCGCGTTGGCCTGAACGCACTTCTCACCCTCGGCTCGAGAGAGGTCGCGACATTCTTCGACACGTTCTTCGATCTACCGGTCGAGGCTCAGCGGTCCTACCTGTCCGATCGGCGGGACGCGTCCGCGACGGCGAAGGTGATGGCAACCCTGTTCCGATCGTCACCGTGGCACGTCCGAAAGACGTTGATGCGCGCGCCGTTTCTGAGGTGAGCACTCCGGACCGACTACTGCGCTCCTATCGAGCCGGCGATCATCGGCCAGGAATTGTGTAGGTCGTCCTGCCAGTAGCCCCACGAGTGGGTTCCGGTCGGCTTGAAGTCGAAGGTCGCGGGGATGCCCAGTGCGTTCAGTCGGTCCGCCAAGCCGTGCGTGCACCCGTTGACCGCGGATTCGATGATGCCGCCGACGACGATCTGATTAAGGAGGGCTCCGGGATTTCCGTTCACATCGGGTGCCTGAAGGTTGTCGTGCGGACCTGGCAGCCCGGATCCGGTGGAAACGTACAGTACGGTCCCCCGCAACTTCTCCGCGTTCACAACCGGATCGTTCTCGCGCCATCCCGGACCGTCGAACGGTCCCCACATGTTTGTCGGATCAGCGCCACCCCGCGCGCCGACCACCAACCGCACATAGTCCTGACCCGGCTGGGTGGAAGTCTCCGCGCACCCGCTGTAGGCCCCGACACTCCGATAAAGCCCTGGTGCCGAGATCGCGAGATTGAGTACCGACGTCGCCGTCATCGAAATCGCCGCGATGGAGTTGACCCCGTTGGTACCGAACTGCGCATCGATGACGGGCGGCAGTTCGCGAGTGAGGAACGTCTGCCACTTGTTGCGCCCGAGTACGGGATCGTCTTTTTGCCAGTCGGTGTAGTAGCTGAACGCTCCTTCCAGCGGCGTCACGACGTTGACGTTCTTGTCGGCGAAGAAGTCCAGGACATCGGTCCGTCCTTCCCACGTTGCACTGTCCTCGCCACCACCGGCGCCGTTGAGCAGATACAACGTAGGCCGTGGGGCGCTCGTGTCGGCGGGGAGGACCACCTCGAGTGGAATGTCGCGGCCCATCGCATCGGAGTGGACGCTGATGGTTACGGTGCGTGCCGGATCTGCGTTCGCGGGCCAAGGCGCAAACAGCAGTGGAACCAGTGAAATCGCCAGCGCCGCGGTGACGCGTCGACGGTAGGTTCGGATTCTCATCGGAGCGTCTCCCCAGGTGTGCGAGTCGGGTTCTCGAAGCGGATACCCGCTCGATACGCCCCGAACCGACCCATCCACACGCAACGGTTCGGGATCAACCGTGATCGTTTGCCTCGCGCAAACGGCCGGCGGCGACCATCATGGGAGGCATGCGCTCGATTTGGAAAGGCTCGATAGCCTTCGGTCTGGTCAACGTCCCGGTCAAGGTGTACTCGGCGACCGAGGACCACGACATCCGATTTCACCAGGTCCATGCAAAAGACGGTGGCCGCATCAAGTACAACCGTGTGTGTTCCGAGTGCGGAAACACGGTTCAGTTCGCGGACATCGACAAGGCGTACGACTCGGAAGACGGATCGCGCGTCATCTTGAGCGACGAGGACTTCAACAAACTCCCGGCTGCGGAGAAGCACGAGATTCCGGTGCTGGAATTCGTGCCGAACGATCAGATCGATCCGATCTTGTTCGAGAAGAGTTACTTCCTCGAGCCCGATTCGGCGTCGCCGAAGGCGTACGTCCTGCTTTCGACTGTGCTCACCGAGAGTGATCGAACGGCACTGGTGCATTTCACGCTGCGACAGAAGACGCGCCTGGCCGCGATGCGCGCTCGCGATGGTGTTCTGGTGATCCAGACCTTGCTGTGGCCCGACGAAGTTCGTGCAGCAGAGTTCCCTTCCCTCGACGACGTGGAGAAGCCGAAGGCGAAGGAACTGAAGATGGCGCAGACGCTCGTCGAGAGCATGGCGGGCGATTTCGATCCGACCGAGTTCACCGACGACTATCAGCTCCAACTGAGGCAGTTGCTCGACGAGATGATCGAGAACGGCGGCAAGAAGGTCATCCCGGCCGCCGAGGTCGACCAAGAGGGCACCGACGCAGAGGTGGTGGACCTGGTTGCCGCACTGCAGCGCAGTGTGGACGAAGCGAAGTCGAACGCCTCCAAGGCCGGCTCGTCGAAGTCGACCACACCGAGGAAGAAACGAGCCTGAGTCAGCCGCGCACGTCTTGGATCTCGATCAGAGCGTCCAACTCTGCGTCGACGTCCGGAGCCGCGTGACGACCCGTTCCGACCGCAAGGTTGATCACGGGTCCGATCGCCTCCAGACCTGCCTCGGTGAACATTTCGGCGTG
This sequence comes from Rhodococcus sp. IEGM 1306, assembly GCF_036541985.1. NCBI lineage: Bacteria > Bacillati > Actinomycetota > Actinomycetes > Mycobacteriales > Nocardiaceae > Rhodococcus > Rhodococcus sp. IEGM 1306. The sequence continues at coordinate 527,129 of NZ_JAZHFF010000002.1, read as the reverse complement.
TGACGTGGGCACCGGACGGTCGATGATCACCCCGGAGACGAACGGTCGCCACGCCGACGCGGTTCGCAGCGGGTCGAAGGTGTCGGCGTGTGCCGAGAAGAACAGCAGATCGCCCACGAACTTGCCCGGGCGGTATCGGTGAGCCAGTTCGGCGCCGGCGGAGTATTCCTCGAACAGTCGCTCGATCCGATCGCTCGAGACCAAGGGGTGATCGCCGATGGCTTCGCGCAAGAGCGCTTCGGCGTCCTCGGGTGTCAGATCACGCTCGCCGGTGTCCGGGACCGAGATCCCCAACCCGCCGATCAGTTCGGCGAGAGAAGGCTGCGCGCCCGCCATCGTCGGGTCTTCGAGAACGAAGCTGTCGAGCAGAATCAGGTCGGCGACGCTCTCACCCGCGGCTTGCAACTGCACCGCCGCCGCGTGAGCGATCAATCCGCCGATCGACCACCCCAGCAGGTGATACGGACCGTGCGGCTGAACTCCGCGAATTTCCTCGACGTACCGCGCCGCGAAGTCCTCGATCAGCTCCGCCCGAAATTCGGAGTCCGTCAGGACCGGCGACTGCAGGCCGTAGAGCGGCCGGCTGGAGTCGACGTAGCGATCGAGCGCTCCGTAGCACCAGGCCAATCCGATGGCCGGATGGATGCAGAACAGTGGCTCGGCGCGGCCTTCCCGACGTAGTGGCAGGACTACCGCAAGTGCGGAGGTATCCGCGTCACTTGTCACAACTGTTGCCTCGAGTTCGAAGAGTCTGCGCGCCAATGCCTCCGGAGTCGGGTCGGAGAATATCCACGCGACGGGGACGGTCATGCTGGTGCGTTCTTTGATGGCAGCGACCAAACGCGTTGCCATGAGTGAGTTGCCGCCGAGTTCGAAGAAACTCGAATCGGCGTACGTGTCTACGTCGGCCAGATCGAGTACCTCTGCGAAAGCAGCGCAGATCGCGATCTCGTCGCTGCCTTCCGGACTGCGTCCACTCGGCGACTCCCAGTTGGGAGCAGGCAGAGCGCTGCGATCGAGCTTGCCCGCCGGTGTGGTCGGGACTGCGCCGATCACGACAACAGCGGACGGGATCATGTGCGCAGGCAGCGATATACCTGCGTGACGGCGTAGCGCGGCGGCGTCGAAGTCCGCATGTGCCGGGACGACGTACGCGACGATCCGAGCGTCGACGCCCTCCCCGACGACGACGCTGACAGCCGAATGCACGGACGCTTCCGCTGCCAGCACCGCGTCGATTTCTCCGAGTTCGATTCGGAACCCTCGGATCTTGACCTGGTGGTCTGCGCGTCCGAGGTAGATCAGTGCCCCTGAGCGATCTTCGCGCACAAGATCCCCGGTGCGGTACATCCGAGCGCCTTCGGGTCCATGCGGGTCGGCGACGAAGCGCGCGGCTGTGAGTGCGGGGTTGCCGAGGTACCCGCGGGCGAGACCGTCGCCGCTGACGTAGAGCTCACCGACGACCTGGCCGGGAACCGAGTGCAGTCGGGAATCGAGAATCATCGCGTCCACGCCGCGGATCGGGCCGCCGATCGTCACGGGCTCCCCCGCGACCAGCGAATCACTGATGGTGACTGCGACGGTGGCCTCGGTCGGGCCGTACGCGTTGAACATTCGGCGCCCCGGTGCCCACCGAGATACGAGGTCGGCGGAACAGGCGTCGCCGCCGACGACGACGGCTTCGAGATGGTCGAGCCCGGCGGGATCGGCAGTCGCCAAGGCGGCTGGAGTCACGAAAGCATGGGTGATCGTCTGCTCGTCGAGCAGTTCGTGCAATTCGACACCGCCGAGAACTGTCGGCGGCGCTATCACCATCGTTGCGCCGGCGCCGAAAGCCAGAAGGAGCTCGAGAACCGACGCGTCGAAGCTCGTCGAGGCGAAGCTCAGAGCGCGAGAGTGCGCGGTGACGCCGAAACGCTCCCGCTGTTCGTCGGCAAACGCTGCCAGTCCCGCGTGAGTGACCAACACGCCCTTGGGTTTTCCTGTCGAGCCCGAGGTGTAGATCAAGTAGGCCGGGTTGTCGAACTCGAGTGGCGCGTCCGGCAGTGTCTCGGAATGGACTGCCTCGATTTCGGTGGTGAATTCGATCGCATCCAACTCGATCCACGATGTGACGCCCGGAAGGTCGGCCGCATACTCGCCCCTGGTGATACCGAGTACCGCTCCACTGTCGGTGAGCATGTGCTCGATCCGCTCGGCGGGGTACGCCGGATCCACGGGAAGAAACACTCCGCCGACTTTCGCTACGGCCCAGAGCGCGATCACATAGTCGGCCGACCTCGGAAGCGCCAGTGCCACAATCATTTCCGGCGCTATTCCGCGAGCGATCAACGCAAACGCCATAGCGTCGGAGCGTCGGTCGAGTTCGCCGTACGTGAGCGTGACGGATGTGGCGACGTCGACGATTGCCGGGGCGTGCGGATCGGCAGCGCCGCGAAGCAGCAACTCCGGCAGGGTCAAAGCATCGCCGGCCGGACGTCCGGGCAACGCACGCAGGCGACGTCCCGCAAGATCCACGTCACCGACGACGGCGGAGGGCTGGGCAGTCAGTGTCTCGACGATCGTTTCCAGCATCACTGCAAACGACTCCGCCGTATCGGTGTCGAAGAGATCCTTCGCGTAGGTGAGGGAGGCCTCGTAGCCGCCGCCTTCCTCCGCGGTCTGTTCGACAACGGTGAACTGCAGGTCGTACTTGGCGATGTCCGGTGTGATCTCGTGGGCACGAACGGCAAGTCCAGGCAGGTCCCACGTCGTCGGGTGGGCGCCGTGGAACGAGATCATCGTCTGGAACACCGGATGACGGTCGGTGGTCCGGGTCGGCGCCACCACGTCCACGACCTGCTCGAACGGAATGTCCGCGTGGGCGAAGGCGTCGAGATCGACGGAGCGGACAGTACGCAGAACGTCGACGAACGTCGACCCGGGGTCGACCGTCGTGCGCAGTCCGACCGTGCCCACGAACATTCCCACGAGGTCGTCGAGAACGCGGTGTCCTCGCCCGGCGACCGGAGATCCGATCACGATGTCGGTGCTTCGACTCAGCCTGGACAGCAGGACGGCATAGGCAGCGTGCAGCACCATGAACGGCGTCGCCGCATTGGCTCCGGCAACCGCCTCGACCGCGATCCGGGTGTGCGCCGGAAGCGAGACCGCCGTGTGGGCACCGCTTAACGACTGGGTGCGCGGGCGCGCTCGATCGCTCGGAAGGTCGATCAATTCAGGTGCTCCCCGCAACGTCTCCCGCCAGTACGACGCCTGTGCCCCGAGCACGCTCTCGGATTCGTTCACCGAGCCCAGCGCTTCCCGTTGCCAGATGGCGAAGTCCGCGTAGTGCACTTCGAGCGGGGTGAACTCGGGAGCGTGTCCCGAACTTCTCGCGACGTAGGCGGTGAGCACGTCCTTCATCAACGGCGCGATCGACCATCCGTCCGCCGCGATGTGGTGGATCACGATGACAAGTGTGTGGTGCTGCGGCGTCGATTCGAGCAGGAGCGCGCGAACGGGAGCTTGGGTCGTGATGTCGAATCCACGCGACGCGAATTCTCTGGCGAGCTCTGCCGGTTCACGAGTGTCCGCATTTCCGTACTCGAGCGAGGTGAATGCATCCTGGATCACCTGGTGCGGGCCGGAGTCGGAGTCGGGGAACACCGTGCGCAGGATTTCGTGTCTTTCGATCACGTCGAGGACAGCAGCTTCGAGGGCCGGGACGTCGAGTGCACCGTCGAGGGAGATCGCAGCAGGGACGTTGTACGCGGGTGAGCCGGGATCCATCTGGTTGAGGAACCACATGCGTGCTTGCGCGTAGGACAGCGGAATTCGCTCGGGGCGGTCTACGGCGGTGATCGGTGGTAGCGCCTTCGCCCCGGCGGATGTGTCGAGCGCGGTGGCAAGTTCCCGAATTTCGGGGTGCTCGAACAGCATTCGGACAGGTACCTGCCTGCCCAACGACTCGCCGAGTCGCTGGACAAGTCTGGTGGCGAGCAGTGAGTTGCCACCGAGTTCGAAGAAACTGTCCGACGCACCGATCTGTTCGATACCCAGCAGTTCCGCCACGACGCCGGCAACCTGGAGTTCGGTCGCGGTCGTCAGCGGCTCGACACTTCGCTCGGACGAACGCAGTGTCGGCGCCGGCAGCGCCGATCGGTCAAGTTTCCCGACGGGGGTCAGCGGTACGTGATCGATCGGGGTGATCGCCGACGGCACCATGAAGGCGGGCAGTGAGCGGCGCGCATGGTTCAGCAACTCGTCCATCTCGACCGCATCGGCACCGAGCACTACGTACGACGCCAACATCGTCTCACCGGAAGCTGCGTCGACGCCCACGGTGACCGCGAACTCGACGCCGGGGTAAGTGCTGAGGACGGAGTCGATCTCGCCCAGTTCGATGCGGAATCCGCGCACTTTCACCTGGTGATCGGAGCGTCCGACGTATTCGATCGTCTCGAGCGGCGTCCACCGAACCAAGTCACCGGTCCGGTACATGCGGGTGCCGGCCGGGCCGAACGGCGCTGCCACGAATCGCGTCGCCGTCAAGGCGGGTTTGTCGAGGTAGCCGCGGGCAAGTCCCAGGCCGGCGATGTAGAGCTCACCGGTGACCCCGACGGGTACCGGCTGAGCCGAGCCGTCGAGAATTACCGCGGACACGCCGCGGACGGGCCCGCCGATGGTCACGGTCTCCCCCACGCTCAAGGCATCACTGATGCAGACCATGACGGTGGTTTCCGTCGGCCCGTAGCCGTTGAACAATCGGCGACCCGGTGCCCACTTACGGACCAGTTCGGGTGGGCATGCCTCGCCACCGACAACGATCGACTGCAAGACGTCCAGCCCGGTGGGATCGACCGAGGTCAGCGCTGCCGGTGTGATGAACGCGTGGGTCACCTGGTGATCGGTGACCAATTCGGCGAGGTCCTGGCCGCCGTAGACGTCGGGAGAGGCGATCACCATCGTCGCGCCTTCACCGACTGCGAGCAGCAGTTCGAGGATGGATGCGTCGAAGCTCGGTGAGGAGAAGTGCAGCGTCCGCGACTGCGCCGAGATGCCGTAACGCGCCGTCTGCTCGGCCGCCAACGCGCTCAGGCCACGATGAGTGATGCTGACGCCCTTGGGCTTTCCCGTCGATCCGGAGGTGTAGATGATGTAGGCGAGGTTGTCGATTCGGATCGGCGCGGCCGGAACCGGCTGCCCGACACCGTCGCCGTGGATGTCGTCCATTGTCATCCACGGAACCGGGCGGGGCAGTGATTCGATCACCGCTTCCGTCGTCACTCCGCGAGTGGCTCCGGAGTCGGTGAGCATGTGCAGAATGCGATCGGCGGGGTATCGCGGATCGACCGGAACAAACGCGGCGCCGGTCAAGGAAACGCCCCACAAGGCGACGATCGAGTCGATCGAGCGCGGAATCGCGATCGCCACAATGTCTTCGGCACCGATCCCTTCCGTGGTCAGACGGCGGGCAAGCGCCGATGCACGGGCGAAGAGATCTCGGTAGAGCACGGTGGTGTCACCGGATCGAAGGGCCACCGAATCGCCTGAACGGGTGGCGGTCCGCGTCAATATTTCGGCCAAGGTGCGCGAACTGGTCCACGCCGGACCTCGTACCGGCATCAGCGACGCCCGCTCGAGGGTGCTGAGGAAATCTAGGTCGTCGATCGCGGCGTCCGGATCTGCGGCGACGGCGCGGGCCACCGACTGCACACGCGCGGCGATCGTTTCCGCGGTGGCAATGTCGAAGAGCGCCTCGGCAAACCTGAGCGACCCGGTGATCTCCGCCTTCTCGGAATCGCCTGCCAGCAGGGTGAACTCGAGGTCGAACTTCGCGACGGACGGTTCGAGTGCTTGCGCTTCGAGATGCGCGTCGTGGACCGTGACCTGCGGCGAGACCACATTCTGGTGGTACGACAGCATGACCTGAAACAGGGGGTGTCGCGTAGTGGACCGGTCGAGATCGAGGGCGTCGACCAGCACCTCGAAGGGCAGCTCGGGGTGCGCGAAGGCGGCAAGGTCGCGTTCACGGACGACCTCGAGCAGGGAGGTGAACGACGCTCGGTGATCGACCGGCGTCCGAAGCGGTACCGAATTGACGAACATCCCGATCAGGGAATCCAGCTCGGGTCGCCCGCGGCCTGCCACCGGGGTGCCGACCACCACGTCGTCGGTTGCACCGAGACGCGCGAGAACAACCGCCAGGATCGCGTGTACGACCATGAACTGCGTCGAGCCACTGCGCCTCGCCAAGGCGGCGAGACGCTCCCCGGTCGCCGCGTCGATCACGATCGGCACCGATCCGACGGCGGTCGTGGAGACAGATCCGCGTGGGCGATCGACCGGTAGCAGTACCTCGTCCGGGGCACCAGCCATGGCAGTGGTCCAGAAGGTCAGTTCGCGGGCAGCCAGAGACTCCTGGTCGCCGACCTGTCCGAGCGAGTCTTGCTGCCACACCGCGTAGTCGGCGTACTGCACGTCGAGCGGTGTGAAAACCGGGGCGTCTCCGACGACGCGTGCGGAGTACGCCGCGACGAAATCTGCCGCAAAGGGAGTCAGGGACCAGCCGTCGAAGGCGATGTGATGGATGACGACGACCAGTACGTGAGCGCCGGCGTCCTCGCGCACCAGCATGGCCCGAATCGGCAGATCCGAACCGAGATCGAACCCACGCGCCGCGAACTCCGTCGTCGCCACGTCGACACCTTCGGATCCGCAGTAGCGCTCGACGGAGAACTGCACGTCGGAGAGCGCTCGGATGACCTGGCTCGGGCCGTCGGCGCTGTCGACGTAGATCGTTCGAAGCACCTCATGGCGTGCAATGACGTCCGTAAGCGCCTCCTCGAGTGCATCGCCGTGGATGTCTCCGGTGATGCGGATCGCGAACGGAATGTTGTAGACCGCGGACTGGGGGTCGAAGCGATTGACGAACCACAGGCGCTGTTGCGCGGCGGAGAGCGGTAGGCGGTCCGGCCGAGCACCGGCGCTCAGGGCAGGTCGATCGTCTGATGCTTCGGCGCTCGCCGCCAGACGTGCAGCGAGCGCTTCGACGGTCGGTGCTTCGAAGATCGAGCGCACGTCCACGGTGAGTCCCGTCGCTGCGCTCAACCGCGCGGACACCTGCGTCGCGACGAGCGAGTTGCCCCCGAGATCGAAGAAGCTGTCTCCAGCTCGGACCTCGGGTACGTCGAGCAGTGAAGCAAAAACGTCGGCAACGGTTCGTTCGAGTCCGGCCTCGGGTTCACGGCCCGTTCCGAGGATTTCGCGCGGTATCGGCGTCGGCAACGCTCTGCGATCGAGTTTGCCGACCGGAGTCAACGGAATGGCGTCGATCGGGGTGATCGACGACGGAATCATGTAGCGCGGCAGCGTGTCGGCGAGTCCCACGAACAGCGACTCGATATCAGCGTCGCCGCTCAGCAACACGTACGACGCCAGAGTGGTACCCGCGGCGGATTCGACGGGAATCGTCGTGGCGAACTGGACGAGGGGGGAATCCATCAGAGCAGCGTCGATCTCGCCGAGTTCGATGCGGAACCCGCGGATCTTGAGCTGATGATCGCTGCGGCCCACGTAGCGAAGGGTCAGGTCCTTGGTCCAGCGGACCAGGTCACCGGTTCTGTACATCCGGGCACCGGGCGTCGAGTACGGATGCGCGACAAACCGATCCGACGTCAGCGCGGGACGAAGGTGGTAACCACGTGCAAGGCCCGGCCCACCGATGTACAGCTCGCCGACGCCGCCGATCGGGACCGGTTGCAGCCGAGAGTCGAGCACCACGGCGTCGATTCCGCGGATGGGACCGCCGATGGTGATCGGCTCCCCCGGTGAGAGTGGGTCACTGATGGCAACCATGACAGTGGTTTCGGTCGGACCGTATCCGTTGTGCAGTCTGCGCCCGTTGCCCCAGCTCGAGACCAATTCCGGCGTGCACACGTCGCCGCCGACGACTACGCATTCCAGTGCCGTCACGCCCGCCGGATCGACGGTCGCCAGCGCAGCCGGAGTGATGAAGGCATGAGTGACCTCGTGGCTTCGGAGGAACTCGCTCAACGCCTCCCCTCCGTAGATGTCGGGAGGGGCGATCACCATCGTCGCGCCGGTCGAACCGGCGAGCAGTAGCTCGAGTACGGCGCCGTCGAAGCTCGGTGACGCAAAATGCAGAGTTCGCGACCCGGCGGTGATCCGGTACCGATCCTGTTGTTCGCGAGCAAGATTGGCCAAACCCGCGTGAGTGACGACGGTGCCCTTCGGCACTCCGGTCGAGCCGGACGTGTAGATGACGTACGCAGCCGACGCCGCAGTGATCGACGCTGTTCTGTCAGCGTCGTCGATGGCAGCGTCGGAGTAGGCGGCACATTCTGCAACCGTGTCCGCGTCGCCGAGGTCGATCCAGACTGCGACGTTCCCACCGACTGCCGGACCAGCCGCAACCTCGGCGGACCGAATTCCGATCCGCACACCCGAATCCTCGAGCATGTGCGCAACTCGATCTGCGGGATAACGGGGATCGACCGGGACGAAAACGCCACCGGCTTTGGTGACCGACCAGACTGCGAGCACGGAGTCGACCGATCGGGCGACGGCCAGTGCGACCGGTGTCTCGGGGCCGACTCCCAGGTCCATGAGGTATCGAGCGATCCGATTCGATCGACGCTCCAGCTCCCCGTACGAGAGTGAGTGCTCGGAGTCTTCGAGGGCGATCGCGTCGGGATACGTCCTCGCGGTGTCCCCGAGGATCTGCGCCAGCGTCGATTCGCCCACCGAAGCCACACCGCGTCGCGGCAACGTCGCGGCACTCTCCCGCGATCCGAGTACACGAAGGTCACCAACCGATGCAGTCGGTTCCGACACTGCCGATTCCACGAGGGTTACGAAGTTTCGCGCCAAGGCTTCGACGGTCGCGTTGTCGAACAGGTCGGTGGAATAGGTGAACGTGGCATCGATTCCTGCTGCGGCCCCGGACTCGTGACGTTCGGTAACGGTGAGCTCGAGGTCGAACTTGGTCAGCCCCGTCTCGACTGCCCGCGCCGTCATCGACACCCCGGCCAGTTCGGCTGTGTGAGCGGTGGTTATCCGCGAGGTGATGGCAGCTTGAAAGACCGGATGGTGCGCAGGCGAGCGGTCCAGTTCGAGCGCGTCCACGACGACGTCGAAAGGCACGTCCGCATTGTCGAAGGCATCCACGTCGACGGCCCTGACCTGCGACAGGTGTGCGGCGAACGTTGCGTCCCGATCGACGACGGTCCGCAAGGCCAGAGTGTTGACGAACATGCCGACGAGCAGATCGAGAGATCTGTCCCCTCGTCCGGCCACCGGTGTTCCGATGACGATGTCGTCCGTGCCGCTGTACCTGGCCAGAAGCAGGGCGAAGCACGCGTGCAGGGCGATGAACGGCGTGGCGTCGTGATCGGCGGCAAGTACAACGAGCTTCTGATGCGTGGAAGCGCCGATTCTGATGTCGACTCCGGCTCCGCGCATGGTCGGGTCGAGTGCGCGCGGACGGTCCGTCGGCAGGTGGAGCTGCTCGGGCGCTCCCGCCAGCTGCTGCTTCCAGAACGCGATCTGTGAGTGGGCAAGTGAATCGGTGGATGACGCGTCGCCGAGGTGTTCTCGGTGCCAGAGCGTGTAGTCGGCGTACTGCACCGGAAGGGGTGCCCACTGCGGGCTGTTGCCGCCGACGCGGGCGGCGTAGGCGCCGGTGAGATCAGCAGCCAACGGCGCGAGCGACCAACCGTCGGCCACCATGTGGTGCAGAACCACTACGAGGACAGCTTCCTCGTCATCGCCTTCCTTCTCGGCGGCGACAGTGATCAGCAGGTAGCGCACCGGACGTTCGCGGACCAGATCGAAACCGGCCGAAGAGAATTCGAAGATCACTCTCTCGAGGCTTCCGCGTTCCACGTCGATCGACTCGAGCCCTGCGATCCCCTCGCCCAGGCCCAGAACCTTCTGCGTCGCGTTGTCCCCGATCTGAGGAAACACGGTGCGTAGTGACTCGTGACGTGTCACGACGTCCACGATCGCGGCACTGAGTGCGTCGGGATCGACGGCGCCGCGCAACGACACCGCCAGTGGAATGTTGTACGCACCTGATTCCGGTGCCACGCGGTTCAGGAACCACAGTCGCTGCTGCGCGGGAGCGAGAGGCAGTACAGGCGGCCGGGCCACGACCTGAATACCGTCGGCGTCCGGGGTCTGTGCCGCACGCTCGATCGTCGCCGCGATCCCAGACACCGTGGGATGGTCGAAGAGTGCACGCAGCGGCATTTTAACCCCGGTGGCTTCGGTCAAGCGCGCTACCGCCGTCGTCGCTACCAGCGAGTTTCCGCCCAGATGGAAGAAATTATCGTCGAGTCCGAGCGGTCCACTACTCAGGATGTCAGCCAGAACCGCCGCAACCTTGCCCTCGGTCGGGGTCGTCGGGGGTCGGAAGACCTTGGTGGAGGCCAGGATAGGCGAAGGCAGCGCACGCCGGTCCAGTTTTCCGTTGGTGGTCAACGGAATCGAATCGAGGACCATGAAGGCATCGGGAACCATGTAGGTCGGGAGGGCTTCGGCGGCGTGAGCTCGGAGGGCTTCGGCGTCCACGACGTCGGAAGTGGTCACATAGGTCACGAGAGCGCCGCCCGCCGGCGTCGGAGCCACAACCGTCACGGCATCGTCGATTCCCGGCGCGCTGAGGATGACGGAGTCGATTTCGCCGAGTTCGATCCGGAATCCGCGGATCTTGACCTGCGCGTCGCCGCGTCCGAGGTACTCGAGGTGTCCGGGCGCAATCCATCGTGCGCGGTCGCCGGACCGGTACAACCGTCGTCCGCCGGCATTGAAAGGATCGGCAACGAACCGGCCCGCGGTGAGGTCTGGACGGCCCAGATAGCCACGGGCGAGTTGACCGCCCGCGACATAGATCTCCCCCGCGATCCCCACCGGGACCGGGGAGAGATGCTCGTCGAGCAGGTACACACGAAGTCCGTCGATCGCGTCACCGATCCGGCTGCCGGTAACCGCACTCGCGCTCGCCCGGTCGAGTTCGAGATGGGTGACGTGCACCGTCGTCTCGGTGATGCCGTACATGTTGACGAGTGCGGGCCCGGATTCCGTGTGATTGTCGTAGCCCTGGTGATTGTCGTACCAGCGCCCGAGGCGACGAAGATCCAAGGCTTCGCCACCGAAGATCACGTACCGGAGCCGGGTCTCCGAATCGGCTCGAAGGTCGGCTTCGATGTACTGGTAGAAGGCCGAGGGCGTCTGATTGAGCACGGTGACGCCTTCTGCGGCGACCAGCGCCCGGAAGGCGTCAGGGTCGCGTGATACCTCGTGATCGACCAGGACCAGCGTTCCGCCGTGGAGCAGCGCGCCCCACAGTTCCCACACCGAGAAGTCGAAGGCGAACGAGTGGAACATCGTCCACACGTCGTTGCCGTCGAATCCGAATTCGACGTGCGTGTTCTCGAACAATCGCACCACGGTGGCGTGGGTGACGGAGACACCTTTGGGTCGTCCCGTCGACCCCGAGGTGTAGATCACGTACGCCAGATTGTCGGCTCCGTGTCCGCGCGGGCGCTCATCGGTTTCCAGACTCTCACCGGAGTACTCGTCGGACTCGACCCCGACGACCACCACGTCAGAGTTCGGGAAGGCGGAGTTCGGGAAAGTGGAGTTCGGGAAAGTGGAGTTCGGGAAAGTGGAATCGGAGATGACGCACACCGGTTGCGCATCCTCGACCACATACGCCAAACGCTCGGCGGGGTGCGCACCATCGAGTGGGAGGTATCCGCCGCCGGCCTTCACTACCGCGACAGCGGCAACGATCATGTCCACGGATTTCGGCAGCATGATTCCGACCAACGACTCGGATCGCACGCCATGATCGACGAGCTTGCGCGCCAACTGATTCGATCGTCGATCGAGTTCGCGGTACGACACGCGCTCGCTACCTGCGACAACGGCGATCGCTTCCGGGGTCGCCCGAATGCGGTCGGAAAGGATCTCGGAGAGCGTTCGGACCGGGGTAATCGGCAGAACGGGCGGCACCAGCGCCTGGCGCGCGTCCGGGCGCAGTAGATCCACTGAGCCGAGCGCCGAGTGCGGAGCACCGACCATCGCGGTCAAGATTCGTAGATAACGGTCGGCGAGGTCCTCGGCTTGCTCCTTCGTGCCGAGCCAATCCAGAACACCGGAGATCGGCTGATCGAAATCGGCATGCTCACCAGTCGGAATCGCCAGGGAGACAAACAGTTCCGGCACGGTGGCCAGATCCGATCCGATAGGCGCACCGACCATGAGCCCCGGAAATCTCGGGTGAGCATCCAGCGGCTCCTCGAAGCAGACCATCGCCCGGAACAACGGGCCCGTCTCGACCCAGCGGCCGTCACCGAGTGCGGCGGTCACCGAAGACAGAAGAATGTCTGCGTGTTCGAGAGCTTCGATTGCGACGGTGTCCACCGCACCGACCAGGTCGGTGAGCGTCATGGTGTTCGACACCGTCGAGCGAAGCACCAACTGGTTGGCGAACATCGAGACGAAATCGTCCGGATTGGAGGCGCCGTACCCTCGGACCGAGACGCCGATCGACACCTCGTCGGCCGAACCGACGCGGCGCAGCAGTCCGGCCATCGCAGACTGGAACAGCACGAACAGACTCGTGTTCATCGTCGTCGCCATCGTCTCGAGGCTCCGGCAGAGGCCTGCCTCGATCTCGAGGGGCGTGGACGTTCGACCGGATCCGGCGACGACCGGCAAACCCAGTTCCTCGGCGGGGTTCGACAAGGTCGCAGACCAGTACTCGACGTTGCGGGCGTGTTGGACTTCGGCGATCCATTTCCCCGCGGCGTCGGGGTCGATGTCCATCAATCGAGTTCCCGATTCTGCGGCGCAGAATAATTCGAGGAATTCGAGGAAACGCCGGTGGTGGCGCGAGATGTCCTCGTTGGTGTACAGGTCTGGGTTCGCGGCGAAGTCGATCTGGATCTCTTCGGCTGCGGAAGTCTGATAGACGTTGACGGAGAGGTCTTCGATCGGCCCGGTCGAGATCACGTTCAGTTCGCCGTGCGCGTCCCCGAAAGTGATTCCGGAATGGAACAGCATGAGGTTGATCAACGGCCCGTGGAAGCCTCGTCCGTCGGCGATGCTGTGATCACCGGCGTTGAGGTCGCGTCGTAGGTCCTCGTGGCGGTACTTCTGATGACGCAGTGCGCCGGTGAGTTCGATCTTCACCTCGTGCAGCAGGTCCCCGACCGCGAAATGCGGATCGACGCTCGCACGTATCGGGACTACGTTCGACATCATTCCGCCGGACCTGCGAGCAGCTTTTGTCGTCCGCCCCGAGACCGGCAGGCTGAGGACCACGTCGCGGGTCCCGGTGGCCCGGGCGAGGTAAGCCGCCAGAGCACCGATCACCACTGACGACGTCGTCACGTCGTGGGCGGCGGCCAGCCGTTCGAGGGAGCTCCGCAGTTCCGTAGGTACCGTGGCCGACCGTAGGCGCGACCATGCCTGCGACGGAGCAGTCGAGGACGCGAGCGAGGTTCCGCCCGGTTTGTCGGCCATCTTGGTGTTCCAGTAGTCGCGATCGCGTTCCCACCGGGTTGAGCCCAGATAGTCGGCCTCTGCCTTCACCAACGATTGGAGGGGGGCAGTTACCGCTGGGGGAACTGGTAGATCGCGCACCGCGGCGGTGTAGATCTCGGCTGTGCGGTTCATCATCGACATCGCGCCGAAACCGTCGAGCGCTACGTGATGAATACGGCTGTACCAGTAGTAATGGTCGTCGCGAAGCACCAGGACTGCCAGCCTGACCAGGCGATCGGTGAACGGATCGATGGCAGCAGTGTGCTCTCTGCGCATCCATTCCTGCGCTGCAGATTCCGGATCCGATTCGGCGCGAAGATCGACCACGTCGAGGGAGTCGTCCATGTCGAGATCGAGCCACTGACGCGCAACCCCGTCCACCTCGACCAGGCGAAGATATCCGGAGCCGATCTCACGACCGGTCTGTTTGCTGGCAGCGGTCAGCAGCTCGATGTCGAGTGGGCCGTCCACGTCCACGTACTGAGCGATGCTGACGGGAATCTCGGGTCGAAGCTGTTGTGCGACAAGCAGGGAAAGTTGCGCGGCAGAAAGAGGGAAGGTGAGTTCGTCGTCCGGACGAGCTGCGGAAACGATTCCTCGATCGGGACTGCCATCCACACGAATCTCCCTCTTACAACTTGATCATGATGCAAACAGGTTTATGCGTCCGCTGGACGCTTCGAACTGATCGGGGCACTTCGAAAATGAGACGAATACTTTGGAAAGCTCGGGTGGAAACTGGCAAATCGCCCGCCGGAGATCACATCGTGACAATCAGCTGCGATGTTACCGATCAGTCAGCTTCCAGCAAATATTCATCAAACAACCATTTGGGACTATTGTCCTGAATATCATGGCTAAAACGGCCCTATATAACAAACCGAAGCGCCGGTACCCGACGAACGGGCACCGACGCTCCGGTGAAATGTATTCAGTTGATCGTGCCGAGGTTGCTTGTCAGACCGTGAAGCCGAGTGCGCGCAGTTGCTCGCGTCCGTCTTCGGTGATCTTGTCCGGTCCCCACGGCGGCAACCACACCCAGTTGATCTTCATGTCGGTACACAGATCGCTACGCACAAGTGCGCCGCGCGCCTGGTCCTCGATCACGTCGGTCAACGGGCACGCCGCCGACGTCAAAGTCATGTCGATCGTGACGACACCGTCGTCTTCGAAGAGTCCGTAGACCAAGCCGAGATCGACGACGTTGATTCCCAGTTCGGGATCGACGACGTCGCGCATCGCTTCTTCGAGTTCGTCGAGTCGCTCAGGCGACGGGACAGTGCCACTGCCCTGTGCGCCACCGAATTCCGCAGTGGAATCGGGATTCGGATTCACCGGAGCGCCGACCTCGGCGTCCTGCACTGGTTGTGTCTCGGTCATGATCCCTGTCCTTCAGTCGTGTCGACCAATTCACTGCTGCTGTCCGCCGTCGTCACAGCACTGCCGTCGACAATCTGGACTACAGCATCCTTGAATGCCATCCATCCGAGCAAGGCGCACTTCACGCGTGCCGGGTACTTCGAGACACCGACGAACGCGATGCCGTCGCCGAGAACGTCCTCGTCCCCCTCGACGGTGCCCCGACTGCTCACCATCTCGTTGAACGCCGTCACCGTCTTCAGTGCGTCGGTGACCTGCATCCCGATGACGAGGTCGTTGAGCACCGACGTCGACGCCTGGCTGATCGAACAACCCTGACCGTCGTACGAGACGTCGGAGACCGTTCCGTCCTCGGATATCTGGACGCGCAACGTCACCTCGTCGCCACACGTCGGGTTGACGTGGTGCACCTCGGCGCCGAACGGCTCACGGAGTCCGCGGCCGTGCGGATGTTTGTAGTGATCGAGGATCACTTCCTGATACATCTGCTCCATGCGCATGATTCAGTTCAACTCCCCTGCGACACCGAAAAATTCCTGCGCACGCTTGATCGCGGCAACGAGAACATCGATTTCCGCGGTGGTGTTGTAGAGCGCAAACGACGCACGGGCCGTCGCAGCGACACCGAACTTACGATGCAGCGGCCACGCACAATGGTGTCCGACGCGAATCGCGACGCCCTCGTCGTCGAGGATCTGTCCGAGGTCGTGGGCGTGAATACCGTCCACGACAAAGGAAATCGCTCCGCCGCGGTTCTCGGACGTCTGCGGTCCGATGATGCGCAGACCTTCGATCGCCGACAACTTTTCGAGAGCAGCCTCCACCAACACGTGCTCGTGCGCGGCGACTGCGTCCATCCCGAAGGTGTTCAGGTAATCCACGGCAGCGCCCAACCCGACCACCTGTGAGGTCATCGGTACGCCGGCTTCGAAACGCTGAGGCGGTGGCGCGTAAGTGCTGACCTCCATGGTGACCGTCTCGATCATCGAGCCACCGGTGATGAACGGAGGCATCGCTGCCAGCAGTTCACGACGGCCGTAGAGAACTCCGACCCCCGAAGGGCCGAGCATCTTGTGACCGGAGAACGCCGCGTAGTCCACTCCCAGTTCGTGGAAGTCGACCGCCATGTGAGGCACCGACTGGCACGCGTCGAGCACGACGAGCGCACCGACTGCGCGTGCTCGTCGCACCAATTCCTCGACGGGCGCGATCGCGCCGGTCACGTTGGACTGGTGGGTGAACGAAACGACCTTCACCGCGTCCGTCAGCTCCAGCGAATCAAGATCGATCCGGCCGTCGTCGGTGACGCCGTACCACTTGAGCGTCGCACCGGTTCGGCGCGCAAGTTCCTGCCAGGGAACGAGGTTGGCGTGGTGTTCGAGTTCGGTGATGACGATTTCGTCGCCAGGACCGACATGGCGGTCGAAGCGATTGTCACCGAGAACGTAGGTCACCAGATTGAGAGCCTCGGTGGCGTTCTTGGTGAACACCAACTCGTCCGAATCCGCACCCACGAAGGAAGCGATGGTGGCGCGAGCATTCTCGTACGCGTCAGTCGCCTCTTCTGCGAGCTGATGAGCACCCCGGTGTACTGCCGCGTTACACGTGGTCAGGAAGTCCCGTTCGGCATCGAGAACCTGGACCGGACGCTGTGAGGTAGCGCCGGAATCCAAGTACACCAAAGGTTTTCCGTCGCGCACGGTTCGCGCCAGGATCGGGAAGTCGGCCCGAACCGCTGTGACGTCGAGCTCGCGCACCGAGGTGGTCATCGTGATTACGCTCCCTGGGTAGCTGCGGTGTCCGCGGTGAAACGAACGTAGCCGTTGGTCTCGAGCTCGTCGGCCAGCTCCGGTCCACCGGACTCGACGATGCGGCCACCGACGAACACGTGAACGAAGTCGGGGTTGATGTAGCGCAGAATGCGCGTGTAGTGCGTGATCAGCAGAACGCCGCCGTTCTCGCGCTCCTTGTAGCGGTTGACGCCTTCCGAGACGGTGCGCAGAGCGTCGACGTCGAGGCCGGAGTCGGTCTCGTCGAGGATCGCGATCTTCGGCTTGAGCATGCCCAACTGCAGGATCTCGTGGCGCTTCTTCTCGCCACCGGAGAAACCTTCGTTGACCGAGCGCTCGATGAACGAGGGATCGATCTCGAGCTCGCTGAGGGCTTCCTTGACTTCCTTGACCCAGTGGCGCAGCTTGGGAGCCTCGCCTCGCACGGCCGTAGCGGCGGTGCGCAGGAAGTTGGACATGGAAACGCCGGGAACCTCGACGGGGTACTGCATGGCCAGGAAGAGCCCGGCACGCGCACGCTCGTCGACGCTCATTGCGAGGACGTCTTCACCGTTGAGGGTGATGGAGCCGGACGTGACCTGGTACTTGGGGTGACCGGCGATGGCGTACGACAGAGTCGACTTGCCGGAGCCGTTGGGGCCCATGATCGCGTGGGTCTCCCCCGAGCGGACCGTCAGGTCGACGCCCTTGAGGATCTGGATGGGCTCGGCGTTGGCATCGGAGTTGGCGACCTCGACGTGCAGGTCACGAACCTCGAGGACCGAGGTGGTGGTGTTGTCACTGGTAGACATGAAATTCCTTCAAGATGAGGCGGGCGAGCGTAGCGACGGGGTGGTGTCGCCGGCGGGGCGGTCAGGAGCCGACGGCTGCGAGTTCGGCTTCGACTGCGGCTTCGAGGCGATCGCGCACCTCGGGAACAGCGATCTTGTTGATGATTTCGTGGAAGAACCCACGTACGACCAGACGACGAGCCTGATCCTCCGGGATACCACGAGCACGCAGGTAGAACAGCTGCTCGTCGTCGAAACGTCCCGTTGCACTTGCGTGGCCGGCCCCGACGATCTCACCGGTTTCGATTTCGAGGTTCGGAACCGAGTCGGCGCGGGCGCCGTCGGTCAGCACCAGGTTGCGGTTGAGCTCGAACGTGTCGGTGCCCTCCGCTGCGGCGCGGATGAGAACGTCGCCGATCCACACGGTGTGCGCGTCGGGCTTGCCGGATCCGGGATCTCCCTGAAGCGCACCCTTGTAGACCACGTTGGACTTGCAGTTGGGCTGCGAATGGTCCACCAGCAGACGCTGTTCCAGATGCTGGCCGGCGTCGGCGAAGTACAGGCCGAGCAGTTCGGCGTCGCCGCCCGGTCCGTCGTACTTGACGGTGGCGGACAGGCGAACCAGATCGCCGCCCAGGCTGATCGAGGTGTATCGAAGCACTGCGTCGCGGTTCAGGCGAGCGTGGTGTGACGTCACGTGAACCGCGTCGTCCGCCCAGTCCTGGATGGCCACCACGGTCAGCTGCGAACTGTCACCGAGAACGAATTCGATGTTCTCCGCGAAGGTTCCGCTGCCGCGCTGGTCGATCACGAACGTCGCCTTGGCGAACTGCGCCAGCCGAATCTGGGTGTGTCCGTAGGCGACGTTGTCGACTCCGGGGCCGGTCATGGTGACCACAACGGGCTTCTCGACCTCGACCTCGGCACCAACCGAGATGACCGTTGCCGTCTCGAAGCTCGAATACGCCTGCGCTGCAATGCGATCAGCGGGAACGCCGGCTTTGCCCAGACGTGCGTCGTCACGGCCGACGGTCTCGACGGTGATGTCGCTTCCGCCGTCGACCTCGACGGTGACCTGTCCGTTGGCGACGGCGCTGCCGTCGTGCAATCCCCGGAGGCGACGCAGCGGGGTGAACCGCCAGATCTCGTCACGTCCGCCGGGAACCTCGAAAGCATTGACGTCGAACGAGGAGAACTGCTCACCCTTGTTCGTGATGGGTGAGCCGGTGGCTGCACCCTTTACAGGAGCGGTCGGGTTCTCCCCGGCAACAGCTCCGATGACTCCGGTCTCTGGCGTGGTCACTAACCCACAGCCCCTTCCATCTGAAGTTCGATAAGGCGGTTGAGCTCGAGCGCGTACTCCATCGGGAGTTCCTTCGCGATGGGCTCGACGAATCCACGCACGATGGTGGCCATCGCCTCGTCCTCGGTCAGTCCGCGGCTCATCAGGTAGAAGAGCTGATCGTCACTGACCTTCGAAACGGTGGCCTCGTGACCCATGGTGACGTCGTCCTCGCGGATGTCGACGTACGGGTAGGTGTCGCTTCGGCTGATCTGGTCGACCAGCAGAGCGTCACACTTGACGGTCGACTTGGAGCCGTGGGCACCCTTGTTGACCTGCACCAGACCGCGGTACGACGCACGTCCACCACCACGGGCGACAGACTTGCTGATGATGGTCGAGGACGTGTGCGGCGCGAGGTGGAGCATCTTGGCGCCGGTGTCCTGGTGCTGGCCCTCGCCGGAGAACGCAACGGAGAGAACCTCACCGCGGGCGTACTCGCCCATCAGCCACACGGCCGGGTACTTCATGGTGACCTTGGAGCCGATGTTGCCGTCGACCCACTCCATGGATCCGCCGGCCTCGACCTTGGTGCGCTTGGTCACCAGGTTGTAGACGTTGTTGGACCAGTTCTGGATGGTCGTGTAGCGGCAGTGGCCGCCCTTCTTCACGATGATCTCGACGACGGCCGAGTGCAGTGAATCGGACTTGTAGATCGGCGCGGTGCAACCCTCGACATAGTGCACGGAGGCATCTTCGTCGACGATGATCAGGGTGCGCTCGAACTGACCCATGTTCTCGGTGTTGATGCGGAAGTACGCCTGCAACGGGATGTCCACGTGGACTCCCGGCGGAACGTAGATGAACGAGCCACCGGACCACACGGCGGTGTTCAGCGCGGAGAACTTGTTGTCGCCGGCCGGGATGACCGATCCGAAGTACTCCTTGAACAGCTCCGGGTGCTGCTTGAGACCGGTGTCCGTGTCGAGGAAGATGACGCCCTGCTCCTCGAGGTCCTCACGGATCGAGTGGTAGACGACCTCGGACTCGTACTGAGCTGCGACGCCGGCAACGAGGCGCTGCTTCTCCGCCTCGGGGATGCCGAGCTTGTCGTACGTGTTCTTGATGTCCTCGGGCAGGTCTTCCCACGACTCGGCCTGCTTCTCGCTGGACCGGACGAAGTACTTGATGTTGTCGAAGTGGATGCCTTCGAGGTCGGAGCCCCAGTTCGGCATCGGCTTCTTGTCGAAGGTGCGCAGCGCCTTGAGGCGGATGTCGAGCATCCACTCGGGCTCGCTCTTCTTGGCGGAGATGTCCCGCACGACAGCCTCGGACAACCCGCGCTGCGCGCTGGCTCCGGCTTCGTCGGAATCGGACCAGCCGTAGCCGTAATGACCGAGGGACGCGATGGTCTCTTCCTGCGTGAGCGGCTCGGTGCCTGCTGCCGCAGTGGTAGTCGCCTGGTCTGATGTGACGGTCATGCGAGCTCCTTCCGGAGTCTTGTTTCTTGACGGCTGCTCGGGTTCAGCGAGGGCTGGTCGCTGTGGTCGAGCAGTTCTGACTTTGAAGAACTAGCTGAAAAATCTCTATTCGAACGCTGCACGGTGGCAACGCTCCGTAGAACACTCTGGTCCGGTCATCTACTCCCGGTGGACACGAGGGGCACGTGCGTCGTGCAGGCGCAGTCACCGTTGGCGATGGTCGCCAGACGCTGAACATGAGTCCCGAGCAATTGCCGGAATGCTTGCTGCTCTGCCTCGCACAGTTCCGGAAACTCTTCTGCCACATGGGAAACCGGGCAATGGTGTTGGCAGATCTGCACGCCGTTACCGACCGGCCGGGTCGACGCTGCGAACCCCACCGCGTTGAAGGCTTCGGCGATTGCGTCCGCTGTCGCCTCGACGTTGTCGACATCTGTCGGATCAGCCGGTTCGACGTCTCCGACGATCGCCTGGACCCGGCGCTTGGCGAACTCCTCGATTGCCGCGTCTCCGCCGATTTCACGGAGTTGCCGCATCGCGGCTCCCGCCAGATCGTCGTAGGTGTGGCCGAGGCGGCCGCGACCGGTCGCGGTGATCTGGAACTGCTTGGCGGGACGACCTCGTCCACGCTGACGCAGCGACGACGCCGAAGCGGTACGGGCTTCGCCCGACTCGATCAACGCATCCAAGTGACGTCGGACACCTGCGGCACTCAAACCGAGGCGCGTGCCGATTTCGGAGGCGGTAATGGGGCCTTCTTCGAGTAGCAGCTTGACCACTGCCGCCCGCGTCTGACCTTCGACGCTCACTGTCACCGGATTTGCGGCAGCACTCGGCGAGGCCGCTACAGTGGGCTGACCTGCAACTTCCTTGCTTCGTGGGTCTGACGCATTTCTTTTCACAACACAAGTGTGACGGAATTCTTTTCGCAGGTCTACTAAGGGCAACCTGCATTACATTCGGGAATATCCGGACAACGTACGTTGTTTGTGCTTGTCTGTCCGGCTGGATGGAGCCGCTACGCTGCCTGGTGTGCCGCAGACCCCCGAGAAGACGACGACCGCCCGATCGGCGCGCGCGATCCTGCTGGAAAAACCCAAGGCACTCGCGCTTTCCACAATCGGCGTTCGACCTTTCGGATCCGCTCCCCGGCAGAGTATGGCCGCGGTGCTGCACGGCGACGAGGACGAGCGCCCTGGCCTGAACGCGAAGGAAACCGCACAACTGCGAGGGATTCGCCGATTCGGCGCAACCGGCGCGGTCTTGATGGCAGTCGGAGCGCTCGGCGCCGGCGCACAACCCGTCCTGCAGAATCCGACCGCAGGACTTCGAGTCCTCAGCCTTCCCGGACGTATGCCGACGGTCTCACTCACCATGACGATGACCGGAACCGTGCTCGTCGTTCTGGCCTGGCTGATGATGGGCCGATTTGCAGTCGGGGACATACGCAGCCGTTCCGGCGCACCGCGGCGCATGACCCGTTCCCAGTTGGACCGCACACTCCTGCTGTGGATCCTGCCGCTCTCGGTCGCACCGCCGATGTTCAGCCGCGACGTCTACTCGTATCTGGCTCAAAGCGAAATCGCGGCCCGTGGACTCGATCCGTACGCCATCGGCCCCAAGGCGGCACTGGGCGTCGACCACGTTCTCACCCGCACGGTTCCGACGATCTGGCGCGACACCCCGGCTCCGTACGGACCGTTCTTCCTGTGGCTGGGACGCGGGATCAGCTCACTGACCGGCGACAACATCGTGGCCGGAATCTTCTTGCACCGCTTGCTCGCATTGGCCGGCGTCGCGCTCATCGTGTGGGCGATACCGCGACTGGCCAAGCGATGCGGTGTCTCTGCCGTCAGTTCGCTCTGGCTCGGTGCCGCGAACCCACTGTTGCTCTTCCACTTGGTGGCCGGCATCCACAACGAAGCGCTCATGCTCGGGTTGATGCTCGCCGGAATCGAGATCGCTCTTCGCGCAGTCGAGGGGTCCGGGCCCATCCGTGGGCGAGCGCTGTTCTATCTCGTTGCGGGATCAGGTTTGATCGCCTTGTCGTCGACCGTCAAAATTCCGTCCTTGCTTGCACTGGGATTTGTCGGCATGGCTTTGGCCCGGCGTTGGGGTGGAACCTGGAAAGCCTTGGCGGGAGCCGCGATTCTCCTGGGCATCGTTGCCGCTGTCGTCACGTTTGTCATCAGCGTGGCCAGTGGGCTCGGTATGGGTTGGATCAACACCCTGGACACCGCCACCGCAGTCCGGAGTTGGATGTCCATCCCGACGCTCCTGGGCGTCGGCACGGGATTGGCCGGTGTACTACTCGGACTCGGCGATCACACGACGGCGATCCTCACGATCACGCGGCCCATCGCAACTCTCGTCGCCATGCTCGTCACCGCACGGATGATGATCTCGGTGTACATGGGCCGCATACACCCGGTCGGTGGACTCGGCATCGCACTCGGAGCGATCGTTCTCCTGTTCCCCGTCGTTCAGCCGTGGTACCTGCTGTGGGCGATCCTTCCGTTGGCGGCGTGGGCCACCGCGCCGATTTTCCGCATCCCTGCCGTCGTCTTCACCTCGATCGTCAGCGTCATGTTGATGTCCAACGGCGCCGAATACCTTCCGTTCATGATCGTGCAGGCCGTCATCGCGACCATCCTCACCGCCGGAACGCTCATCGTCTTCACCCGCAATTCACTCCCCTGGCGTAGCGACAAGCCAGTAGCGGAGATCACGAAAGGCGGACCGGTAGACGAAGACAACTCGGCGGGGGCTTACGCTGATTCCCCGTGACCTCGAGAGCCTCCAGATCGTCGACGCCGGCGGTACAGATCCAGGGTGTCGTCAAGTCCTTCGACGGTGTTCGAGCCGTCGACGGTATCGATCTCACTGTCGAGACGGCCCAGGTAGTTGCCCTGCTCGGCCCCAACGGAGCCGGTAAGACAACCACCGTCGAGATGTGCGAAGGGTTTGTCACCCCCGATGCCGGCACGGTTCGAGTGCTCGGTCTCGATCCCATCGCCGACTCCGGTGAAGTCCGCTCGCGAATCGGTGTCATGCTGCAGGGCGGCGGCGCGTACCCCGGGTCCAAGGCCGGGGAAATGCTCGACCTCGTGGCCGCATACTCGGCCGACCCGCTCGATCCCGCCTGGCTCCTTTCCAAACTCGGCCTCACCGATGCGCGCAAGACCCCGTACCGCCGCCTCTCCGGAGGCCAGCAGCAACGACTGTCCCTGGCGTGCGCGCTGGTCGGCCGTCCCGAATTGGTATTTCTGGACGAACCCACCGCCGGCCTCGACGCTCAGGCACGTCTACTCGTGTGGGAACTCATCGACGCTCTGCGACGCGACGGCGTGAGCGTCCTGCTCACCACACACCTCATGGACGAGGCCGAAGCGCTCGCCGACGAACTGGTCATCATCGACCACGGCAAGATCGTCGCGTCGGGAACGCCGGCGGAGGTCACCAGCAAGGGCGCCGAAGGACAACTCCGTCTGACGACGGTTCCCGGTTTGAGCCTCGATTCGCTGGCCGGTTCACTCGCCGGGTTCCGCATCGAGGAATCCAACCCCGGCACCTACGTCGTCGAAGGTGCAATCGATCCGGCAACCGTGGCGACTGTCGCAACGTGGTGTGCCGATCAGGACGTGCTGATCAACGACATTCGCGTCGATCAACGGAGTCTGGAAGACGTCTTCCTCGAATTGACGGGCCGGGAACTGAGGGGATGACGGAGATCAAGGTCATGAACGAAACAGCGTCGAACGGCCAGAGCAGTCCCATCAGCGTTGCCAGAGACCGACGGCTCGCCGAGAACCGCTTCGAGCCAGGCACCTTCTCGCCGGATCCCCGCCCCAATTCGGCGGCCAAGATGCTGGCGGCGCAGACCAAACTGGAGCTGACTCTTCTGCTCCGCAACGGTGAGCAATTGCTGCTCACCATGTTCATCCCGATCACCCTGCTCATCGGACTGTGTCTACTTCCGATCGGCGATTTGGGCGATTCTCGGGTCGATACCGTGCTCCCTGGTGTCATGATGGTTGCCGTGATGTCGACGGCGTTCACCGGACAGGCCATCGCCGTCGGATTCGACCGCCGATACGGCGCGCTCAAGCGACTCGGTGCAACGCCGCTACCGCGGTGGGGAATCATCGCAGGCAAGAGCGCTGCCGTCATCATCGTCGTGGCTCTGCAGTCACTCTTGCTCGGCGCTATCGGTTTGGCGTTGGGATGGCGTCCGTCATTCGTCGAACTTGTACTCGGCGCAGTGGTCATTGCCATCGGTACTGTCACATTTGCAGCGCTTGGCCTACTGCTCGGCGGTACTTTGCGAGCAGAGATCGTTCTCGCTCTCGCCAACATCCTGTGGTTCATCATGGTGGGCATCGGCAGTGTGGTCTTCGCCAGCGGCGAACTCCCGACCGCCGTCCACACGCTGGTCCGCATTGTTCCGTCCGGCGCTCTCGCACACGCACTCGAAGCGGCCCTCGACACCTCGATGGACTGGTTCTCGATTCTCGTACTTCTCATCTGGGCCGCAGTGGCCGGAGTCTGCGCAGCAAGGTGGTTCAAGTTCACGTGAGTACACGACGGACAGCTCAGATCGTCGGCTGTGTGGCCGCAACAGTCATGTTGTGTGCCGGACCCGCAACGGCGACCCCTTCGGTGTCCGGTCCACTCGCACCTGCAAATCCGCACCTCGGTCCCGTCGGTACTTCCACCATGCACGGTGACGCGGGCTCGTCCGACGTCACGCCGCTGCCCGGTCCAGGAACCGGCCCCCACGAGGTGACAGCTTTCCCGATGATGGCCGCCTGCCCGACGGTCCTCCAGGGTTCCGACGGCATGATCGTCTCGCTCTGCACGACGATGATCGGCCAGATCCCGACCATCCATTTGATCGATCCGAAGGCCGACGCCACGCCGTTGGGTAGATCCGTAGCACAACTGCCGCTCGCGAAGGGCAGTCTGCTCGGCGGCGTCTACGCCTACCTCGACAACGAGAACCGTCTCGTCGCCGTCGACGGAAACCGTCAACTGGTCCGCATTTCCCATGCGCAGAATCCGGACGGCAGTTGGCGGCTGGAACTCGCGGATGTAGTCGATCTCAGTGGTGCGGTTGCCGCCGACGACAACGTCACCGGCCTCGCTCCGGACTGGGAAGGCAATGTCTGGTTCGCCACCGGGCACGGCACCGTCGGGTACGTCGGCACGGATCGAATCGCGCACAGCATTGCGCTCCCCGAAGGTGAACAGGTGCAGAACAGCATCTCCACCTCCCCGACGGGCACTGCCGTCGCAACGACCCACGCGCTCTACCAACTGAAGCGAAATGGCGACGAGGTCGTCATCGACTGGCGTCAGCCGTACGACCGCGGGCCGGCCCGTAATCCGGGTCAGCTCAGCTGGGGAACCGGATCGACGCCGACATACTTCGGCCCGTCGACGGGCAGCGATTTCTTGACCATCGTCGACAACGCCCACCCGACAGTGAGCTTGCATGTCTATCGCGCTGACACGGGCGCCGAGGTGTGCACGCAGCCGGTGTTGTCCGCTGCCAGCCAGGACGGCTCACCGAGCGGCAGCGAGAACTCCCCCGTCGGCATCGGTCATTCCGTCTACGTCGCCGGCACTTACGGATACCCGTACCCCACGACTCCTGAAGGTGCCGGTCCAGCGTCCCCGCCACGGCACCCTTCAACGGCGGAATGACCCGCGTCGACATCGATCCGGTCGGTTGCCATGTCGTGTGGGACAACACGATTCGCAGCTCCGCGGTACCCCACCTCTCGACGGCTGACGGCTCGATCTACACCGTGACACGAGACGGTGCTCCGAACACCTCTCCGCTGGACGGTTACTCCTTCGCGGTGATCGACTCGAAGGACGGGTCGCAGATCGGTTCGACTCCGCTGCCGTCGACGATCCTCAACGACACCCTTCAGATGTCTGCACTCATCACCGAGTCGGGCGAGTACTTCCAGGGAACGATCTCGGGAATCGTGCGAGTTCGCGCGAACTGACGCGAGCTGGCCCCAACGACGCGGGGCAGGCGCGGAGCGAGCTGGCCCCAACGACGCGGGGCAGGCGCGGAGCGAGCTGGCCCCAACGACACTGTGTAGTTGATGGGGAACTACGATCGTTGGCGTGGTGAATCGTGTGTATGCCGGATTTTTACGCTTGGTGGATCGACTACCTCTCCCCTCGCTGAAAACGCAGAAGATCATCGCGTTCATCGTGATCCTGACGCAGGGCGGCATCGCTGTCACCGGCGCGGTGGTGCGCGTGACGGACTCGGGACTCGGTTGCCCGACGTGGCCGCAGTGCTTCCCCGGTAGCTTCGTCCCGGTCGGCCACGGACAGGTCGCGGTGATTCACCAAGCCGTCGAGTTCGGCAACCGCCTGCTGACCTTCCTGGTCGTCATCGTCGCCGCTGCGATCGTGCTTGCGGTGACTCGCGCTCGCCGACGCAAAGAGGTGCTTGTCTACGCCTGGATGATGCCGCTCGGCACTGTCGTTCAGGCAGTGATCGGCGGTATCACCGTCCTCACAGGCTTGCTGTGGTGGACGGTCGCCATTCACCTGGTTGCGTCGATGCTGATGGTCTGGGTTGCCACGGTGATGTACGCGAAGATCGCGGAACCCGACGAAGCAACCACTCTGGTCGTGATGCCGAAGCCGTTGCGCTGGCTTACCGCGCTGTCAGGTGTCGCGCTCGCCGGCGTTTTGGTCGCTGGAACTCTCGTAACGGGCGCAGGCCCGCACGCCGGCGACAAGGGACTGGACCGGACGGTGCCTCGCCTGGAGATCGAGATCGTGACGCTCGTCCATCTGCACTCACAGCTTCTGGTCGGATATCTCGCGCTGGTCGTGGGTCTGACCTTCGGCCTGTATGCGGTCGGGACATCCGCAGCCGTGAAGATCCGTCTGAAGGTCCTGCTGGGACTGATCCTCGCGCAGTCGCTCATCGGTGTCGTGCAGTACTTCACCGATGTGCCGGAAGTTCTGGTGATCATGCACGTCGCCGGTGCAGGACTGTGCACGGCTGCGACCGCAGCAGTTTGGGCTGCGGGTAAGACCCGCCAGTACACGCCGACCAATTCGCCGATACCAGCTGTCTGACGCTTCAAGACACGTGTGGGGCGTAGGAACACCAAAAGGTGTTCCTACGCCCCACACGTCATTTCAGGATTCGTTGCGAGCTTTCGGGAACCGAGTCTGGTTGGCGACCCAACCGGACATCTTCTTGAAATGGCCTTCCTGCGGGGTGACGATGCTCGTCAGTTCGCGCTCCCACTCGGCGACGGTGACGTTGTCGAAGGACGCGACGACCGCGTTTGCCGTGGCGAGGTCCTCGACGACCTGATCACCGAGGATGCCGTCGGCACCTACGAGGGTGATGCGAACGCCGGCCAGGCCGACCGGCTGGATGACGGCGCTGGCGGAGCCGCCGTGCTCGGCGACGAACTTGGTGATGGCGTTCACCGTGGACTTCGGCAGTTCCGGCGCGGACGGGGTGGCGTCCGACTTCTCGGTATCGGTGCTCATGACTCGACAATACTGGTCGGTAGCCCGGAAGCGACACCAGGCATGGACTGAGCGTCGGCCGCCTCGGGTGTAGAACAGAAACCATGCGAGCCATCTACGTGACCGAGACCGGCGGACCAGACGTTCTGACTCTGACCGAACAACCCGAACCGACACCCGGCCCAGGCGATCTACTCGTCAAGACCGAAGCGATCGGCATCAATTTCATCGACACGTACTTCCGAATGGGCCAGTACAAGCGTCCGCTCCCCTACATTCCCGGCGACGAGGGCAGCGGTGTTGTCGAAGCTGTCGGCTCCGACGTCAACGAATTCTCCGTGGGCGACCGGGTCGCGTGGGCCGCTGCCACTGGCAGCTATGCCGAGAAGGTGGCTGTTCCCGCCGCAGTCGCCGTGAAAGTGCCTGACGGTGTCCCTGCATCGGCCGCGGCGTCGGCGCTCCTGCAGGGGATGACGGCGCACTACCTCGCGAAGTCGACGTATCCGATCCAGAGCGGCGACACCGTGCTCGTGCACGCAGGCGCGGGCGGCGTCGGGTTGATCCTGACGCAGATGGCCGTCAGCCTCGGGGCGAAGGTCATCACGACTGTGTCATCGGATGCAAAGGAAGAACTCTCGCGCGGCGCGGGTGCCTCGGAGGTTCTGCGGTACGACGAGGACATCGCAGCGCGAGTCCGGGAGTTGACCGGCGGCGAAGGAGTAGCGGCGGCATACGACGGCGTCGGCGCGACAACTTTTGATTCGAGCTTGGCTTCCGTGCGCATCCGCGGCACGGTCGCTTTGTTCGGTGCGGCCAGTGGACCGGTTCCGCCGGTTGATCCGCAGCGGCTCAATTCGTCGGGTTCGCTGTTCCTGACGCGTCCGACGCTCGCGCATCACATTCGCACTCGAGAGGAACTGACCTGGCGTGCCGGCGATGTCTTCGACGCCATTGCGGCCGGGAAACTCGATATTCGCGTCGGCGCCGAGTATCCCCTCGCCGATGCGGCAACAGCGCATCGGGATCTGGAAGGTCGAGCAACGACCGGGTCGATCGTTCTGATCCCCTAGCGAAGTGCTGTGCGCCTTTATTAACCGCCCGCGGTTAATAAAGGCGCACAGCAGAATCAGCTCAGCATGTCGCTGATCGTCTGGAGTCCGAGAACCGAGTCGACGGCGAGGCCGACGAACACGATCGCAAGATAGTTGTTGGACTGCAGGAACAGGCGTAGCGGTTTGACCTGAGCACCACCGCGAACGCTGCGGTACAGCTGATGTGCCATGAGCAGGAACCACGCACCGGCAACGATGGTGATGGCGGCGTAGATGACTCCCGACGCGGGGACGAGGACAAGCGTCGTGACGACCATTGCCCAGCTGTAGAACAGAATCTGCTTGGTGACGTGCTCTTCGGTGGCGATCACCGGAAGCATGGGAACACCGGCAGCTTTGTAGTCCTCTTTGTATCGCATCGCCAGCGCCCAGGTGTGCGGCGGCGTCCAGAAGAAGATGATCAGGAACAGCACGACGGGCTGCCAGCTCAGCGAACCGGTGACAGCGGCCCAGCCCACGAGGACGGGCATACATCCGGCTGCGCCACCCCAGATGACGTTCTGCCAGGTACGACGCTTGAGAACCATCGTGTAGATGAGGACGTAGAACGCGATCGTGATCACGACGAGGATGCCGGCCAAGAGGTTGGCTCGCCACCACAGCCACAGGAACGACGCGAGTCCGAGAAGGAGCCCGAAGACGAGCGCGTTGCGCGTCGGCACCGCCTCGCGGGCCAGCGGACGCTTCGCCGTGCGCTTCATGACCTTGTCGATGTCGGCGTCGACGACGCAGTTGAGCGAGTTCGCACTCGCCGCGCCCATCCAGCCACCGAAGAGGGTGCTGAGGATCAGAACGATGTCGACTGTTCCGCGATCGGCCAGCAGCATTGCCGGAATGGTTGCCACCAACAGCAATTCGATCACTCGCGGCTTCGTGAGCGCGATATAAGCCAGAACCTTGCCCGTTGCGCGACCCCACACCGTATCGGTATTGGTCGCCCGCGGGGCGGCACCTGGGCTGCCGAAGCCATGTCCGCTCGGCTGTTGCCCTGTCCGCACGTTCTCTCCTTGCACCACGCGTTACCGCACTAACTCTTCACGACACACTGCTGACACTGTTCTCTACTACGAACGATGGTAGACCGCAGCCATTGAGGAACCGAATCGACCCGGACAGCCAGGACCATTAGGCTGGGTTACGCAGTGGAGGGACACCCCACCCTCGCAATCCACGTACACCATGTCAGGAGACATCTGCCAGTGTCGATCACAGACGAGATCCACGTCCTCACGCAACCCGTCCACCCCTCGGACTGGACCGACCTGGACACCAAGGCTGTCGATACCGCCCGCGTGCTCGCCGCCGACGCGGTTCAGAAGGTCGGCAACGGCCATCCCGGAACTGCAATGAGCTTGGCGCCGTTGGCATACACCCTCTTCCAGCGCGTCATGCGCCACGATCCTTCGGATGCAGAATGGGTCGGCCGTGACCGCTTCGTTCTCTCCTGTGGCCATTCATCCTTGACGCTGTACACCCAGCTCTACCTGTCGGGCTACGGTCTCGAGCTCGCTGACCTCGAAGCTCTCCGCACGTGGGGCGCACTGACCCCCGGCCACCCCGAGGTCGGCCACACCGTCGGCGTCGAGATGACCACCGGTCCGCTGGGCCAGGGCCTTGCGTCCGCAGTCGGTATGGCGATGGCTGCGCGTCGTGAGCGTGGGTTGTTCGATCCGGAGACCCCGGTCGGCTCCTCCCCCTTCGACCATCACATCTACGTGATCGCGTCCGACGGTGACATCGAAGAAGGCGTTACGTCCGAGGCCTCGTCTCTCGCCGGTGTCCAGGAACTGGGCAACCTCATCGTCTTCTACGACGACAACAAGATCTCCATCGAGCACGACACCACCATCGCTCTCGGCGAAGACGTCGGAAAGCGATACGAGGCATACGGCTGGCACGTTCAGCACGTCGAAGGTGGCGAGAACGTCTCCGGCATCCTCGACGCGGTTGCCGCGGCCAAGGCCGTCGTCGATCGTCCCTCCATCATCTTGCTCCGCACCATCATCGGTTTCCCGGCTCCGAAGAAGATGAACACCGGCGACGTCCACGGCTCCGCTCTCGGTGCCGACGAAGTTGCAGCGGTCAAGGAAGCCCTCGGCTTCGATCCGGCCAAGTCCTTCGACGTCGACGCCGACGCTCTGGCTCACGCCCGTGAGGTCGTCTCCCGCGGCGCCGACGCACGCAAGGCATGGCAGGTCGAGTTCGACGCGTGGGCTGCACGTGAGACCGAGCGCAAGGAACTCTTCGACCGCCTGTTCGCCGGTGAGTTCCCCGCCGGCTGGGCCGACGCTCTCCCGACCTACGAGGCCGACGCCAAGGGCGTTGCGACTCGCAAGGCCTCCGGTTCGGCACTCAACGCGCTCGGACCGATCCTGCCCGAGCTGTGGGGCGGCTCCGCCGACCTCGCCGGCAGCAACAACACCACCATCAAGGGCGCAGATTCGTTCGGCCCGTTCTCCATCTCCACCAACGACTGGAATGCGCAGCCTTACGGCCGCACGCTCCACTTCGGCATCCGCGAGCACGCGATGGGCTCGATCCTCAACGGCATCGCGCTTCACGGACCCACCCGCCCGTACGGCGGAACCTTCATGGTCTTCTCCGACTACATGCGTCCGGCGGTTCGCCTGGCCGCACTGATGAAGACTGCCGTCACCTACGTCTGGACCCACGACTCCATCGGTCTCGGCGAAGACGGCCCGACTCACCAGCCGGTCGAGCATCTCGCTGCTCTTCGTGCGATCCCGAACCTCGCCGTCGTCCGCCCGGGTGACGCCAACGAGACCTCGTTCGCATGGCAGGCAGCACTAGAGAACAAGACGGGCCCGACGGCTCTGGCACTCACTCGCCAGGACATCCCGGTTCTCGAAGGCACCAAGGAGAAGGCTGCCGAGGGTGTCAAGCGCGGCGCTTACGTCCTCGTTGACGCAGCCAACGGTTCGCCCGAGGTCATCTTGTTGGCGACCGGTTCCGAACTGCATCTGGCCACCGAGGCTCGCGAAACCCTCGAAGCTCAGGGCGTCGCAACCCGCGTCGTTTCCGTGCCGTGCCTCGATTGGTTCCTCGAGCAGGATCAGGCGTACCGCGACGAGGTCATTCCGCCCGCCGTGCGCGCGCGTGTGTCCGTCGAAGCCGGCATCGCGATGCCGTGGTGGCGCATCCTCGGCGACGCCGGTCAGGCCGTCTCGCTCGAGCACTACGGCGCTTCCGCCGATTACAAGACCTTGTTCCGGGAGTTCGGCATCACTGCCGACGCGACTGTCGAAGCCGCGCAGCGCTCCCTCGCAGCTGTGAAGGGATGATCTCGATGACACAGAACGTGAATACCGAAAAGCTCTCCGCTGCAGGCGTTTCCATCTGGCTCGACGACCTCTCGCGGGATCGCATCCAGTCCGGCAACCTGCAGAACCTCATCGACACGAAGTCGATCGTGGGTGTCACGACCAACCCGTCGATCTTCCAGGCGGCACTGTCCAAGGGATCGGCGTACGACGCTCAGGTCCGTGAGCTCGCACAGCGCGGCGCCGATGTCGACGCCACCATCACCGCGGTGACCACCGACGACGTGCGTGCAGCGTGCGACATCCTGGCTCCGCAGTTCGAGGCGTCGAACGGCGTCGACGGCCGCGTGTCCATCGAAGTCGACCCTCGCCTGGCACACGACACCGACGCCACCGTCGCGCAGGCGATCGAGCTGCACAAGATCGTCGATCGCCCGAACGTCCTGATCAAGATCCCCGCGACGCTGGCAGGCATTCCCGCCATCGCCAAGGTGATCGGTGAGGGCATCAGCGTCAACGTCACCTTGATCTTCTCGGTCGAGCGCTACGAGGCAGTCATGGGCGCATACCTGGAAGGTCTGGACACCGCCAAGGCTGCCGGCCGCGACATCTCGTCCATCGAGTCGGTCGCCTCGTTCTTCGTCTCCCGCGTGGATTCCGAGATCGACAACCGCCTCACGGCAATCGGCACGCCGGAAGCCCTCGAGCTTCGTGGCAAGGCTGCACTCGCAAACGCGCGTCTGGCGTACAACGCGTACCAGCAGATCTTCGAGGTGCAGCCGCGCTTCCAGGCTCTTCTGGCCGACGGCGCCAAGGCTCAGCGTCCGCTGTGGGCGTCGACCGGCGTGAAGAACCCGGATTACCCCGACACTCTCTACGTCACCGAGTTGGTTGCGCCGAACACGGTCAACACCATGCCGGAGAAGACGCTCGACGCTCTCGCCGACCACGGCGAGATCACCGGCGACACGATCTCGGGCACCGCTCAGGAGTCACAGGCGGTCTTCGATCAGCTCGCTGCAGTCGGCATCGATCTTGCGGACGTGTTCAAGGTCCTCGAGACAGAGGGCGTCGACAAGTTCGAGGTGTCCTGGAACGAGTTGCTCGACGCAACCGCCGAGCAGCTCCGCGCAGCAACCCAGAAGAGCTGAGCCTGTGAGCGATTCCGCGGCGGCATCAGATTGGGTGAATCCCCTTCGGGACAGCACCGACAAACGGCTTCCGCACATTGCGGGGCCCTGCGCCCTGGTGATTTTCGGTGTTACCGGCGACCTTGCCAGGCGCAAGCTCATGCCCGCCATCTACGACCTCGCCAACCGTGGACTGTTGCCGCCCGGATTCGCTCTGGTCGGGTTCGCCCGGCGTGACTGGACGGACGAGGACTTCACGAACGTCGTCCTCGAAGCAGTCAAGGACGGCGCTCGCACCAAGTTCCGTCAGGACGTCTGGGAGAGGCTCGCCGAAGGTATCCGGTTCGTGGAGGGCAGTTTCGACGAGGCCGAGGCCTTCCAGAACCTGTCCGACACGTTGGCCACGCTCGACAACGAACGTGGTATCGGCGGCAATCACGGTTTCTACCTTGCGATTCCGCCCAACGCGTTTCCTCAGGTGCTCGAGCAACTGTCGGCGTCGGGCCTCGCGCAGGCCGAGGACGGTCAGTGGCGACGAGTCGTCATCGAGAAGCCGTTCGGCCACGACCTCGAGAGCGCTCGCGAACTGAACGCCGTCGTCAACAAGGTGTTCCCCGAGGACACGGTCTTCCGTATCGACCACTACCTCGGTAAGGAAACCGTCCAGAACATTCTGGCTCTGCGCTTCGCGAACCAGTTGTTCGATCCGATCTGGAACGCGCACTACGTCGACCACGTTCAGATCACGATGGCCGAGGACATCGGCCTCGGTGGACGCGCGGGGTACTACGACGGCATCGGCGCGGCCCGTGACGTGATCCAGAACCACCTGCTGCAGTTGCTCGCGTTCACGGCGATGGAAGAACCCATCAGCTTCGAGCCGCTCAATCTGCAGGCGGAGAAGATCAAGGTCCTCTCGGCTACTCGCCTTGCCGAGCCCCTCGACGAGACCACCGCCCGCGGCCAGTACGCGGGCGGCTGGCAGGGTGGGCTGCCGGTGGTCGGGCTCCTCGAAGAAGACGGCTTCGCAGCGGACTCCATCACGGAGACCTTTGCCGCCATCACCCTCGAGGTCGACACCCGCCGCTGGGCGGGTGTGCCGTTCTACCTGCGCACGGGCAAACGACTCGGACGCCGTGTCACCGAGATCGCGGTGGTGTTCAAACGTGCACCGCACCTACCGTTCGACAAGACGATGACCGAAGACCTCGGCCAGAACGCTCTGGTCATCCGCGTGCAGCCCGACGAGGGCGTCACCATGCGGTTCGGCTCGAAGGTTCCCGGATCGAGCATGGAAGTCCGTGACGTCAACATGGACTTCTCGTACGGCCAGGCTTTCACCGAGTCGTCTCCGGAGGCGTACGAGCGGCTCATTCTCGACGTGTTGCTCGGCGAGCCGTCTCTGTTCCCGGTGAATGCCGAAGTCGAATTGTCTTGGGAGATCCTCGATCCCGTCCTCGAGCACTGGGCTGCCGGCGGTAAGCCGGAACCCTACGAGGCCGGAACGTGGGGACCACCGTCTGCGGACGAAATGATGCAACGCACCGGACGCGAATGGAGGCGACCCTAGTGATTCTCGATTTGCCGTCCACCACCACGGTCCAGGTCAGCAAGAAACTGGTCGAGGTACGTAAGACCGGCGGCGCTGTCACCTTGGGACGAGTGTTGACGCTCGTCGTCTGCACCAGGGACACCGGGAATGCCGAGGAAGCCATCGAGGCCGCCAACGAAGCAAGCCGCGAGCACCCTTGCCGCGTCATCGTGCTTCTGCGTGGCGACGAGCAGAGTGAGCCCAGGCTCGATGCTCAGATCCGTGTCGGCGGGGACGCCGGCGCCTCGGAGGTTGTCGTGCTGCGTCTCTACGGTCCCCTGGCGGACCACGAGAGCAGCGTCGTCATCCCGTTCCTGCTCCCCGATACACCGGTAGTCGCGTGGTGGCCCCTCGAGGCACCCGAGATTCCAGCCAAGGATCCCGTCGGGAAGCTCGCGATACGGCGCATCACCGATGCCACCGGCGCCCCCGATCCGACCGCCACCATCAAGGGGCGACTCGCGTCGTACACCGCCGGCGATACCGATCTCGCCTGGAGTCGCGTCACCTACTGGCGCGCGCTCCTCGCATCGGCTCTCGATCAGCCGCCGCACGAGAAGATCACCTCAGCGGTGGTCTCCGGTCTCAAAACCGAACCGGCACTGGATATTCTCGCCGGTTGGTTGGCAGCCAAGATCGACGGTCCGGTCATTCGGCGTACGGGTGAGCTGACGGTCGAGTTGAAGCTCGAGACCCGCAGTATCTCCATCAGTCGTCCGCAGGAGGGCACGACCGCTACGTTGATCCGCACCGGTCAGCCTGACGCGCTGGTTTCTCTGGGTCGTCGAGAGACACGCGATTGCCTCGCCGAGGAATTGCGTCGGCTCGATCCGGACGAGATCTACGAAGAAGCTCTGGCCGGATTGGAGAAGGTGACCTATGAGTGATGTTGTCGTGGAGAAGTTTTCCGACGCCGGCCAACTTGTCGACGCTGCCGCCGCACGCCTGGTCACGACCATCGTCGATGCCCAGAAGGCTCGCGGGTTTGCGTCCATCGTGCTGACTGGCGGTGGAACCGGCATCGCACTTCTCGAGAAGTTGCGTGAAGCTCCCGGCGACATCGACTGGTCGCAGATCGATCTGTACTGGGGCGACGAACGGTTCCTGCCGTCCGGCGATCCCGAGCGGAACGAAGTGCAAGCACGTGAGGCGCTTCTCGATCATGTGCCGGTCGATCCCGACAGGGTACATGCGATGGCCGCATCCGACGGTATCTACGACGGTGATCCACACGGGGCGGCGACGGCGTACGAACAACTGCTGGGCGCTCAGGCACACGGGAATCAGGTTCCGACGTTCGACGTGCACCTGCTCGGTATGGGCGGCGAAGGACACGTCAACTCGTTGTTCCCGCATACCGACGCTGTTCGCGAAGAAGCGCGTTTCGTAGTCGCGGTGACGGACTCCCCCAAGCCGCCACCGGTGCGGATCACCCTCACGTTGCCTGCTGTTCGGCGAGCCAAAGAGGTCTGGCTGCTCGTCTCGGGTGCTGCAAAGGCCGAGGCCGTTGCCAAAGCCGTCGGAGGTGCTTCGGCCGACGACTGGCCGTCCGCCGGCGCCACCGGTTTGGTTGCGACACGTTGGTTCCTCGATTCGGACGCTGCCTCGCAGCTTCCCTGATCTGATTTCACAGATCTGATTTCACAGATCTGATTTCACACCGGTCGGGAATCGTCTTCGGGCGATTCCCGGCTTGGTGGTACGTCGACGACTTCCTCACCGTGGCGACTTTCGACTACCCGCCGAGTCCGGATCCGATGCGAATTTCCTTTTGACGGAACGGAACTCAATCCCGAGATCCCGTTTCTCCAACCAGCACTGCGCCCCACACAACGATCCATCTCTCCCCTACCTCCTTCATCCGAGTGATTACTACCTTGGACGCCGCGAAGTAAGGTTCGGTTCCGCAGATCGCGTTCACTCTTGAACGAAGCAATCCAGGCGAGAACAATCGAACAATGTCGTGGACACCGAATCCGGACGCACTTCGCGGGCGAGTGGCTGTAGTTGCCGGGGCGACGAGGGGCGCCGGACGCGGAATCGCCGCGGCCTTGGGCGAGGCCGGTGCAACCGTCATCTGCACTGGCCGGAGCACATCTGCCGGAATTCTTCAGTCGGACTATCCGCGCGGAGAGACCATCGAAGAGACGGCAGAGCTGGTCACCGAGCTGGGCGGCGTCGGCGTGCCGATTGCCGTCGATCATCTCAAGAGCAAACAAGTGGCTGATCTCGCCGAACGCTTGCGAATCGACTATCACCATATCGACATCTTGGTCAACGACATCTGGGGCGCGGAATTACTCAAGGGTGGGCCGGCGGAGTGGAACACGCCGGTATGGGAACACGATCTGGACAAGGGGTTTCACATCTTGCGTCTGGCGATCGACAGCCACATCACCACGTCGCACCACCTCCTGCCGCTCATGACTGATCGGCCAGGCGGACTGGTCGCCGAAATAACCGATGGCACTACCGAATACAACGCATCGAACTATCGCATCTCGGTGTTCTACGACTTGGCCAAGGTGTCCGTGAACAGGCTCGCATTTTCGCAAGGCCACGAACTTGCCCCGTTCGGCTGTACTGCCGTCGCCATCACTCCCGGGTTCCTGCGATCGGAGATGATGCTCGAGAATTTTGGTGTCGGCGAATCGAATTGGCGTGACGCTTTGTTGCCGGAGCGGGATGGTCCGACTGCGCCCGCGGATTTCGCACGCTCCGAGTCACCGAGATTCATCGGACGTGCGATCGCGGCCATCGCTGCCGATCCGAATCGACAGCGATGGAATCAGCGATCGGTCAGTTCAGGCGAACTCGGAACGGAATACGGGTTCACCGACGCGGACGGCAGCCGCCCCGATTTCTGGCATTACCAACGCTGAACGTGACTAGTCAACGATCTTCCGACGAGCCGTCTACCTCGCGGTAAGACCACCCCCACAGAAAGCGCCTTGCGTTGGTCAGGTAGGCACGCAGATGCGTGAGCATGCCGGCGAACTCCCAAGGTTCCAGATTTTTCATACCTAATGGTCTCATTTGTCCCCCAAGTCGCCGCAATTGGGAGTCGGAGCGCGATTATGATCCGCGCATGGCCGAATTCGCGACGATCAACGAATACATCGCTTCGTTTCCCACCGACGTGCAACCAGCCCTCGAGAGTATCCGCGAGACGATTCACAACACGGTTCCAGGCCTCGATGAGACCATCAGCTATCAGATGCCGACCATGACGGTGAACGGAAAGAACCTGATTCACTTCGCAGGCTGGAAAAACCACATCTCGATGTACCCGCTCCCGGCGGGCGACGCCGAGTTCGAGAAGTCCGTCGACCCTTACCGGGCTGCGAAATCAACGGTGAAGTTCCCGCTGAACAAACCGATCCCTCTCGATCTCGTGGCTCGGATCGTCGAATTGCTCGCGCAGCGCCACTAACGTCCGTTCTCGTCGGAGCCTTGTGAGAACGTATGGCCGTGCAGAGACAACCCATCCGCCGCATCAAGGCCGGGCCATCGTCGGGCGCCGACGTAGGCAGCTGGCCGATGACGGTGCCTGCAGTCGCGCAGATCGTTCAGCACGGTCTCGAGCTTCCACCGGGTGTCACCATT
Organism: Rhodococcus sp. IEGM 1306; assembly: GCF_036541985.1. Taxonomy (NCBI): domain Bacteria; kingdom Bacillati; phylum Actinomycetota; class Actinomycetes; order Mycobacteriales; family Nocardiaceae; genus Rhodococcus; species Rhodococcus sp. IEGM 1306. Next base: position 488,628 of record NZ_JAZHFF010000002.1, on the reverse strand, counting down.
CTGGTCGGCGAAAACGGAGCGGGAAAGTCGACCGTCATCGAAATTATTGCCGCCGTTCTCGGTCTCAACGCCGAAGGCGGGTCGACCAATACGCGGCATCAGACTCGATCGAGTGAACCGGGCGGCCTCGACCTTGTGCTCGAGCGGAGTCCCGGAGCATCGAAGTGGGCGTACTACCTCCGAGACGAAACCCTGCACGGTTTGTACACGTACTTGGAGGACAACCCCAATCCCAAGCGACCTGAACCGCTTTACCATCACCTCTCCCACGGTGAGGCGCTGCTCGAGATCCTGTCGTCGAGGACCTCCGACGGCGGCTTCTATCTCATCGACGAACCCGATGCCGCACTCTCCTTCCAGGGGACCCTGACACTGGCCGCGCTGCTCGGCGAGTTGGTGGAATCCGGCGCGCAGGCGGTGATCGCGACGCACTCGCCGATCATCGCGGCGCTGCCGAACGCCAACCTGCTCGAGATCGGCGAATGGGGAATCCGAGCCTCGAGCTGGGAGGACCTCGATCTGGTCTCGAACTGGCAGCGGTTCCTTCACGACCCGCACACGTACCTGCGCCATCTGATCTAACCTGGAACTCCACCCCAGGAGGCCTCCATGGCATACGACAAAGCGCTGGCTGAGCGTATCCGCGATGCGCTCTCGGGCGAGGACGACGTCGAGGAAGTAAAGATGTTCGGTGGGCTGAGCTTCATGGTGAACGGGAAGCTGGCCGCCAGTGCGAACTCACACGGCAACATCATGGTTCGGTGTGACCCCGATCGAGTCGACGAGCTTCTGACGCACAAGGGTGCAAGCTGGCCCGAGATGCGGGGTAAGCCGATGAGCAAGGGATGGATCGTCGTCGACCGAACCGGGACGAGTTCGAACGTCGAATTCAACGCGTGGATCAAGGAAGCTCTGGACTTCGTTCACTGACAGCTGGGGTGCGTTGCCGAAGATATCTGACGAGACTGGTGTGGCCGCGGGCTCTCGCGTCGATGAGAGACTGAACCGTGCCCGATCGACCTGAGATTGTCTGTATCTGCGGCTCTGCGCGATTCGCTGAAGAGATGCGGGAGGCGAACCGCGACCTGACGTTCGCGGGCGTGATCGTCGTCGCGCCGGTTGAAGCAGACGAGGCGGTCTCTGACGAGCAGAAGAACCTGCTCGACGCGCTCCATCTGCGCAAGATCGACCTCGCCGATCGGGTTCTGGTCGTCAACCCTCGCGGATACATCGGTGAGTCCACGCGCCGAGAGATCGCGTACGCGCGCGCCGCCGGCAAACCAGTGTCGTTCACGACGCCGTTTGATCAGTAAGCGCCTCGTCGGTGCGGGCCGCAACGAATATTCTCACGCCGAGTTGCTCGAGCCCTAGCGCCGGTTCGATCAATTTCGCTCGATTCGGCAAAAGTGAACTGGGCGGCCCTTAGACTCCGGAAAAGCATTGGATTGGGCGGCTCGACGCCGCGGAGGAAAGGTGGTCCGTCGCGTGACGTTCACACCCAATCAGCCGGATCACCAACGCGCCTTCGGGTTTCAGCTGCCGTCGACCCGCGCAATTCCCTCCCTCATGCCCGACCGTTTCGGACCTAGCCTCATCGGATCGCTCTGGGCGTGCGCCGGGATCGTCGCCGGAAGCCTCGGCCCGTGGACGTCATCCTCTGCGCTGGACCACAGTGGTGTCGACGAATGCGGAGCGATCACTCTCGTCCTCGCTCTGTGCGCGGTGACCGCGTTGATCACCCTCATGGTTCGAGACGTCACGCCCGAGATCAAGAATCACTGCACCGGCCCTTTGGTCGGAATCGCGGTATTGATCGTTGCCGTCGGAAACGCCGCGTCCATCGTGCGACGTAGTACCGAGTTCGCAGGGCACACTGCCGGACCGTCCATCGGGTGGGGACTGTGGGTGGTCATCGCGTCCGCAGTGATCCTGTGCATCACGTCGTCGACCGTCGCGCACATGATCAGGTTTCAGGCAGCAATGATCACAAGGTCTTGATCAGACCGCCGTCGATCACGAAATCCGCGCCTGTCACGTTCCCCGCACGATCGCTGGCGAGGAACAACACCAGGTCGGCAACCTCTTCGGGGAAGGTAAACCGCCCAGTCTCGGCTCCGGCCGCGGCGCTTTCGACGATGTCGTCGGCGGCTGATCCACTCGCCTTCGCCAGCGTCGAGGCCACTCCGTGCTTGCCGAGCCACAACTCCGTTTGCACCGGGCCAGGGCTGACGGTATTGACGCGGATCCCCTGCCCGCCCAATTCTTTCGACAACGACTTCGAGAAGTTGGTCAACGCCGCCTTGGCGGCGCTGTAGTCGATCACCGTGGGGTCAGGTAAGAATGCGTTGACCGAACTGATCGTCACGATGCTCCCGCCACCTCGGCGGATCAACTCCGGCAGCGCAGCGCGAACAGTGCGTACAGCCGACAAGAACGTCAGATTGAACGACGCCGCCCACTCTTCGTCTGTGATGGCCGCGAAACCGCTCGTTCTCGGGGTGACGGCCCCGACGTTGTTGACCAGGATGTCGACGCCGCCCCTCGCTGCTGCAACCTCGAGCAGTCGGGTTGATCCTTCGACACTCGCGAGGTCGACGCCGACAAAGGTGACGGCGCCGCCGGACTGCAGCGATTCGAGTTCCGGCGAGAGCGTCCGCGAGCCCGCGACGACGTGGACTCCCTCGGCCACCAACGCCCGCGTGACAGCCAGTCCGATACCTTTTCCCGCGCCGGTAACGACGGCAGTTCGTCCGTCCAATTGCAGATCCACTGCGGTCCCCGTTCGGTCCGGTGCGCAGCGTTGGGTGTGCGTGCGACAGCTCTAGAGTCGCCGCACGCACACCCTGGTAAACCTGCAGAACCAGCCGCTGTTACCTAGCCACTGTTACGAAGCGCAGTGGCCAGGCCGTTCATCGTCAGCTGGATACCCCGACGCACCTGATCGCTCTCGTCGCCGGAACGGTACCGACGGATCAGCTCGACCTGTAGATGGTTGAGAGGTTCGAGGTACGGGAACCGGTTGTGGACCGAACGCTCGAGGCCCGAGTTGTCGGCAAAGAGGTTCTCGTTGCCCGTGATTGCCTTGTACATGCGAATTGTGCGTTCGTGCTCGTCGGTGATCATTCCGAAGACTCGATCGCGCAGTTCGGCGTCGAGCACGAGGTCCGCGTACCGGGCCGCCAAACCGAGATCCGACTTCGACATCACCATGGCCATGTTCGAGAGCACGGTTCGGAAGAACGGCCACTTCTCGTACAGGGCCGTCAACGTGGCAAGCCGAGTATCGTCTCCGTCTATCCATCTTTCGAACGCGGCGCCGGTTCCGTACCAACCCGGAAGCATCACGCGAGACTGACTCCACGAGAGCACCCAGGGAATCGCTCGCAGGTCGGAGATCGCCTTGGTCTGCTTGCGAGAGGCCGGACGAGAGCCGATGTTGAGTGCCCCGATCTCGGCGACCGGTGTCGACGCTTCGAAGTACTGCACGAATCCTGGTGTGTCGTGCACCAATTCGCTGTACGCGGTGCGGGCGAGGGCCGCGAGCTCGTCCAGTACCGCGTAGGCAGCGTCGGCATCGCTGCCGAGTCCTTCGACGTCGAGCAACGTCGACTCGATAGTCGCGGCGATGAGTGTTTCGAGGTTGCGATGTGCCAGACGCGGTTCAGCGTACTTGGCCGCAATCACCTCACCCTGCTCGGTGATTCGCAGAGAACCAGCGACTGCACCGGGAGGCTGAGCCAGAATCGCTTCGTAACTCGGTCCGCCGCCACGTCCGACGGTTCCGCCGCGGCCGTGGAAGAGCCTCAACCTGATTCCGCTCTTACACGCGGCATCGACGAGGTCGAGTTCGGCACGGTACAGCGCCCAGTTGGCTGCCAGGTACCCGCCGTCCTTGTTCGAGTCGGAGTACCCGAGCATCACTTCTTGACTGTCACCACGGGAACGGACGATCGCACGATAGATCGGGATGTCGAGCGTCGCCAGCAATGTGTCGGCGCCGCCCTGCAGATCCTCGATCGTCTCGAACAACGGCACGATGCCGATCGGGCACGAGGGCTCGCTACCGACGCCCGGATCGAGCACCCCGACCTCTTTGAGCAGCACTGCAGCCTCGAGCATGTCACTGACCGAGGTACACATGCTGATGATGTAGTTGGGTACCGCACCCGCTCCGAGAACCCGCACTGCCTTGGCACCGGCCGCCATGATGGCCAGTTCCTTGGTGGTCAATTCGCTGAACTCGGCGTCCGACGAAGTCAGTGGTCGCCGCGTCGTCAACTCGGCCGACAGCAATTCGACTCGATCGGCTTCCGGCAAGGACGCATAGTCCGGGTGAACTCCGGCCCACGCCAGAAGTTCTGCGACGACGCTTTCGTGTACCTCGGAGTTCTGCCGCATGTCCAGACCGGACAGGTGAAAGCCGAACACCTCCACCGCTTCTCGGAGCCGATCGAGTCGATCGTCGGCGATGGTCTCGTCACCGAAACGACGCAACGAGGTGTCGATGATTCCGAGATCCCGCTGCAACTGTGCCGGGTCGGTGTACGCCTCGAGTCCGTCGTCGGACCCGTGGGCGGGCAACTCCCCCAGTACCGTCAGTGCTGTGGCGCTCAAGCGCCCGCGGATACCGCGAATCGCGCGACGGTACGGCTCGTCGGCCCTGAAGGCAGAGTCGTCGCCGGAGGTAGACGCCAGCAGATCGAGTTCGGGCGTGACGGAAACCAGCCGCGCCGACATCGACAGTTCACGCTCGAGATGTTCGAGTTCCTCGAGGTGATGCTCGAGAGCAGTCGCCGCAGCGCGCGACGTGGCGCGCTGGACAATTTCGCCGGTCACGTACGGATTGCCGTCTCGGTCACCGCCGATCCACGAACCCGGCCTCAGGATCGGTTCCGGCAGAAGCCCGGCGTCCGGCCAACGCGTGCGCAGAGCTTTGCGAACCTCGGCGTTGATCTTCGGAATCACCTCGAACAACGCTGCGTCGTAATAGCGCAGGCCTACCTCGATTTCATCCTGGATGCGGAGGCGGCTGAGCCGGATCAGAGCCGTCTGCCACAGGGTCAGGATCTGACGGCGCAATTGCAGATCGACATCAGCGGTTTCTGCGACGCTCAGCGCCGTGCGCTCGCGGTATCGCATCAACTCGGTGATCCGACTCTGCGTCTCGAACACCGTACGGCGTCGAGTCTCCGTCGGGTGAGCGGTGATGACGGGTGAGACCAGGGCTCCCCGCAGCGCTTCTTCGACGGTGGCCGAATCGATATCGGCTGCATCAAGTTTGGTGTACGTGGCCGCGAGAGTGCTGTCGCGGGGCGGTTCCCCCGCATTGACGTGGATGGCCCGTCGACGCTCGCGATGGATGTCCTCGGCCAGGTTGGCGAGCAGTGCGAAGTGACTGAACGCCCGGATGACGGGAATGGCGTCGTCCGTACTGATTTCGGCGAACAGCGACACCAGTTCGGCGCGATCGATCTCCGAACGACGGACTCGGAACGACTCGACACGGGCTCGCTCGACCAGATCGAACACATTGTCGCCGGCTTGCTCTCGCACTATTTGTCCGAGTATTCCGCCGAGAAGCCGGATGTCTTCGCGCAGCGGCTCGGTGGCCTCTCGCGGTGTTTCTCGATGCGACGCGGTTTCAGTCATCACACAATTATCGACCGAAACAAAGAACCCCGCTCGATAGGCGGGGTTCCGTGTCTGAAATTCGTGTGTGAAAAACTACCGGCTGTAAGTCATGAGCCGAGAATCAGGCGAACTTGATCTCCAGGCCGATGCCGACGATCGAAATGAGCCAGATCAACGCGGTGAAGACCGTCAACCGGTCGAGGTTCTTCTCGACAACAGTCGATCCGGACAGGCTGGACTGGACACCGCCACCGAACAGACTCGACAAACCGCCGCCCTTACCGCGATGCAGGAGCACCAAGGCGATGAGGAGCAAGCTGGTGATGACCAGCAGGATATCCAGGAACAGTTTCATGTCTGTCTACGTCCACCAATCCAATAGGGACAACTACAACCGATAACACCATACAGGCGCGCGCAGATAGCCTGACCACATACCCGCCTCGCACATGACTTTGCACCCGGCCAGGCACGATTCTTGGTCAGTGGCATCGATCACACTGTCGAGATACCGATTCAGTAGTTTTTCAGTTGACGCGACTCTACCTCCGAAAGGCCGGCTCCATGCTTTCCGACACTGCCCTGCCCAACACTGCCCTGCCCGACACACCCCTGCCTGAAACACCGCGTCTGGCTTCGATTCACAACTTCCGCGACGTGGCCGGCCCCGGGTACGTCACGACCAGCGGACAGGCGATGAGCCGCGGAGTCTTCTACCGTGCAAACGTACTGACGCCCTCGCCCGAGGATCTTGCAATCGTGGAATCGCTGGGGCTGACCGCCGTCTATGACGTGCGCTCCGAAACCGAGGCGAACGAAACTCCCGACATCGTGCCGGCGCCGGCGATGTACGCCCACATTCCCATCCTGTCCGGAAACATCCACGCCGAAGCGATGGCTCTCCGAACAGCGGACGCTGCAACAGCTTTCATGCAGAACATCAATCGCAGCTTTGTCGCAGACCCCGTCACTCGGAACGGATTTTCGCAGTTGTTCGCCGCCCTGGCGACCACCGAGGGGCCGCAACTCTTCCACTGCACGGCGGGAAAGGACAGAACAGGTTGGGCGGCAGCACTACTGCAGACACTCGCTGGTGTACCGCGCGAAACGATCACGGCGGACTACCTGCTCACGAACACGTACTCGGCCGAGTACATCGAGGCAACAGTCGCGAAGATCGCCGCTGCCACAGATGCAGACAAGGGCGAGGTGATCCGGTTGCTGCTTTCCGTCGACGCGAGTTACCTGGGCGCTGCCTTCGAGCAGGTCGAGCACCACTACGGAACCGTTGAGAACTATCTGACCGCCGGGTTGGAGCTTGCTCCCGAACTCGTCGGCGCTCTGGAAACCAAACTGGTGAGCTGACTCGCGAACAAAAAACTGCGGGTGTGTGACCTAGTCGGTCACACACCCGCAGTCTTAGTCTCGAGCAGTTTCAGCTCACTACCCGATCATCACGGGAGTGGACCGCCTGCAGCGATCGCAGACAGTGTCGCGAACTCGTCAGCCTTGAGTGACGCGCCGCCGACAAGAGCGCCGTCGACGTCGGTCTGGCCGACGATCTCTCCGACGTTCTTCGAGCTGACGCTACCGCCGTACAGAACGCGAACGCCGGCCGCGACCTCGGCGTCGGCGTCGGCAAGTTCGGCCACTGTTGCTCGTACCGCAGCACACACTTCCTGTGCATCGGCGGCAGAAGCGACACGGCCGGTGCCGATGGCCCAGACAGGTTCGTACGCAATGACGATCTTGGAGATCTCCTCCGCGCTCAGGCCCGCCAACGAACCCTTGAGCTGGTCGACGTTGTAGGCGACATGCTCGCCCGCTTCGCGGATCTCGAGGCCTTCGCCGATGCACACGATCGGCGTGAGGCCGTTCTTGAGAGCAGCCTTCGTCTTCGCGAGGACGGTCTCGTTGGTCTCACCGTGAAGGGTGCGACGCTCGGAGTGGCCGACCACGACGAAGGTGCAACCGAGCTTGGCCAGCATGGAGCCGCTGATCTCGCCCGTGAACGCACCCGAGTCTTGAGCCGAGACATCTTGCGCGCCGTACGTGAGGAGGAGCTTGTCGCCCTCGATCAGCGTCTGGACGCTTCGGATGTCGGTGAACGGCGGGATGACCGTGACGTCCACTTTGTCGAAGTACTTCGCAGGCAAGGAGAAAGCGATCTTCTGCACCAGGGCGATAGCCTCGAGGTGGTTCAGATTCATCTTCCAGTTGCCGGCGATCAACGGCTTACGTGCCATGTCGGATCAGCCTTCCAGTACTGCGATGCCAGGCAGCTCTTTGCCCTCGAGGTACTCGAGGGAAGCGCCACCACCGGTGGAAATGTGCGAGAAGCCCTCGTCCGGGATACCGAGTTGACGAACGGCTGCTGCGGAGTCGCCGCCGCCGACGACGCTGAAGGCGCCCTTCTCGGTTGCCTCCACGATTGCCTCGGCGACACCGCGGGTGCCTGCCTCGAACTTCGGGAACTCGAACACGCCCATCGGGCCGTTCCAGAACACCGTCTTGGCGCCGGTCAGGATCGCGGCAAAGCGCTTGACCGACTCCGGTCCGATGTCCAGACCCATCCAGCCGTCGGGAATCTTGTCGAACGGAACGATCTTCGACTCGGCATCGGCCGAGAAGGAGTCCGCGACGACAACATCCTGAGGGATGTGGATGACGTCGGCGTACCGGTCGAGGAGATCCTTGCAGGTCTCGATCATGGACTCTTCGCATAGCGAATTGCCCACGGAAACACCCTGAGCCGCGAGGAACGTGTAGAACATTCCGCCGCCGATCACCAGAGTGTCGACCTTCGGTGCCAGTGCCTCGATGACGGCCAGCTTGTCCGAGACCTTGGAGCCACCGAGCACCACCGCGTACGGACGCGCTGCGTCCTGCGTGAGCTTGGCGAGCACCTCGACCTCGGCGCCGACCAGGTATCCGGCGTAATGCGGGAGCAGCTTCGCGACGTCGAAGACCGACGCCTGCTTACGGTGAACAACACCGAATCCGTCGGAGACGAATGCGCCGTCGTCACCGACCAGCTCGACGAGAGCCTTGGCGAGCTTGACCCGCTCGGCTTCGTCCTTGCTGGTCTCGCGAGGGTCGAAACGGATGTTCTCGAGCATCAGGACGTCACCGTCGGTGAGTCCTTCGGAACGAGCCAGCGCGTCCTGTCCCACGACGTCACCGGCGAGTTGCACGTTGCGACCGAGGATTTCGGCCAACTTCGCGGCAACCGGTGCGAGGGAGAACTTGGGATCGGGCTGACCGTCGGGGCGCCCGAGGTGCGCGGTCACGATGACCTTCGCTCCACCCTCGGCGAGTGCCCGCAGGGTGGGAGCGGACGCGACGATGCGACCCGGGTCCGTGATTTCTCCGCCATCCAACGGGACGTTGAGGTCGGAACGCACCAGTACGGTGCGCCCCTCGACCCCAGCGTCCAGCAGATCCTTCAGCGTCTGAACTGCCACTGTTATCGAAACTCCGCTCAGAGAGACTTGGCGACGAGGCCGATGAGGTCGGCGAGGCGGTTGGAGTAGCCCCACTCGTTGTCGTACCAGGAGACGATCTTGACCTGGTCGTCGATGACCTTCGTCAGACCCGAGTCGAAGATCGACGAGTGCGGGTCGGTGACGATGTCCGAGGAGACGATCGGTGCGTCGGTGTACTTCAGGATGCCCTTGAGGGGTCCTTCGGCAGCAGCCTTCATCGCGGCGTTGATCTCGTCGGCGGTGGCCGACTTCTTCAGGTTCGCGGTGAGGTCGGTGACCGAGCCCGTGGGGATCGGCACGCGCAGTGCGTAGCCGTCGAGCTTGCCTAGCAGCTGCGGGAGAACCAGGCCGATTGCCTTGGCTGCACCGGTACCGGTGGGAACGATGTTGAGGGCAGCTGCGCGGGCGCGACGGAGGTCTGCGTGCGGAGCGTCCTGCAGGTTCTGATCCTGGGTGTACGCGTGGATCGTGGTCATCAGACCCTTGACGATGCCGAACTCGTCGTCGAGAACCTTGGCGATGGGGCCGAGGCAGTTGGTGGTGCACGACGCGTTGGAGATGATGTTCTGGCTGCCGTCGTACTTGTCGTCGTTGACGCCCATCACGATGGTGATGTCTTCACCCTTGGCCGGAGCCGAGATGATGACCTTCTTGGCGCCGGCTTCGAGGTGTCCCTTGGCCTTTGCGGCGTCGGTGAAGATGCCGGTGGACTCGACGACGACGTCGACGCCCAGCTCGCCCCAGGGAAGTTCGTTCAACGGGCCACGGTGTGCGAGGGCCTTGATGCGCTGATCGCCGACGACGATCGTGTCGTCACCGTCGAGCGACACGTCGTACGGCAAACGGCCGAGGATGGAGTCGTACTTCAGCAGGTGAGCGAGCGTCGCGTTGTCAGTCAGGTCGTTGACTGCCACGATCTCGATATCGGTGGTTCCGAGCGCCTTCTGCGCATCCACCGCCCTGAAGAAGTTACGTCCGATACGGCCGAAACCGTTTACGCCAACCCGGACAGTCACAATTCGCTCCTTTGACCATGATTCTGGTGTGCAACTTGACCCACGCATACTCCGAATCCGTGTGTGCACGACGCGGACGTGGGGTTCATCGGTCGATGTGACTCATACCCTAATGCGCGTGGCCCGAACGTGCGCAGCCCACCCTGACGGAGGGCAGGTCACCCCTCTTCGAGTAGCTCCACATTCACTGCGGATTCGGTGTCGGGTATGCCCGTTTCCTTGGCCTTGCGATCAGCCATGGACAGCAGGCGACGGATACGTCCGGCAACGGCGTCCTTGGTCATCGGCGGGTCGGCCAACTGGCCGAGTTCTTCGAGGGACGCCTGCCGATGCTCGACGCGCAGTGCACCCGCCGCCGCGAGGTGATCGGGCACGTCCTCACCGAGGATCTCCAACGCACGCTCGACGCGCGCAGCAGCCGCAACGGCAGCGCGAGCAGAGCGTCGCAGGTTTGCGTCGTCGAAATTGGCGAGACGATTGGCGGTGGCGCGGACCTCGCGTCGCATCCGCCTCTCCTCCCACACCAGACGTGTGTCCTGGGCTCCCATTCGGGTCAGGAGATCGCCGATGGCCTCACCGTCTCGGATCACCACACGATCCGTTCCGCGAACCTCACGTGCCTTCGCCGAGATCCCCAGACGCCGCGCAGCTCCAACCAGAGCAAGTGCAGCTTCCGGGCCGGGGCAGCTCACTTCGAGCGCCGACGAACGGCCGGGTTCGGTCAGGGAACCGTGCGCGAGGAACGCACCGCGCCACGCTGCTTCGGCGTCGCCGACACTTCCGCCGACGACCTGCGCAGGCAAGCCGCGAACCGGGCGCCCGCGAAGATCGAGCAGTCCCGTCTGGCGCGCGAGGGCCTCACCCTCCTTCGCTACACGCACGATGTAGCGAGCGGACTTTCGAAGCCCGCCCGCACTGAGTACGTGCACATCGGCACTGTAGGTGAACAGGTCGAATATCTCCCGGCGCAGACGTCGCGCCGTGGAGCCCAGATCCACCTCTGCTTCGACGACCACCCGGCCGCCGACGATGTGGAGCCCACCGGCAAAGCGCAGCAACGCGGAGACCTCTGCCTTGCGGCAGCTGACCTGAGTCACCACTAACCGGCTCAGTTCGTCCTTGACCTCCGCTGTCATTGCCACGAAGCGTTCTCCCTCTGTTCTTCGGATTGCTGTTCTTGCAGGGAAGACTGTGTCGAATCCCCTACTGCCGCACTGCTCGACAGTTCAGCCAGTACATCGGCCAGTTTTGCCGGATCGTGTACATGCGCTGCGCCCGGTGAGGTGTCCGCGACATCCGCGTACCTGACTTCGGCTGAAAATTGATCCGCCGCACGCTGCAGATGTTCACGTTCACGCCCGGCCGGTACCGACGCCGAGTCGACCACCACGTAGTCGACCCGGAAATCGGGCACGTGTTGGGAGAGTACGTGCAGGTGACGCTCTGCGGAGAATCCGGCGGTCTCCCCCGGCTCGGGTGCGAGATTGAGCACCAGCACCTTTCGAGCGTTCGTCGACGACAGTGATTCGACGAGTTCGGGTACCAGGACGTGTGGGATCACGCTCGAGAACCACGATCCCGGGCCGAGAACCACGAGATCGGCACGATCGATCGCGGTCACGGCATCGGGGCACGCGGGCGGATTGGACGGGAGCAGTCTCACACGCCGAACCTTGCCCGGGGTGGTCGCGACGGCAACCTGTCCACGAATGCAGCGGCTGACGCGGGGGTCCTCTTCGAGTCCCTGAACGTCGGCTTCGATCTCGAGCGCGATCGGCGACATCGGCAGCACACGACCACGGATTCGCAGCAGTCGCGCCATCTCGTCGAGCGCGGCGACCGGATCGCCGAGCACCTCGGTCAGTCCGGCCAGGATGAGATTGCCCACCGAATGCCCGGCAAGTGCGCCGACACCGCCGAAGCGATGCTGAATGGTCCGAGTCCAGTCGACTATCTCGGGTTCGTCCGACGCGAGAGCAGCCAGCGCCATCCGGAGGTCTCCAGGCGGGATGACGCCGAGTTCGGCGCGCAGCCGGCCCGACGAACCACCGTCGTCGGCGACCGTGACCACGGCGGTGACGTCGACCGTCAAGCGTCTGACGGCCTGGAGCGTGGCGAACAATCCGTGCCCGCCGCCGAGCGCGACGATGGCCGGCCCCTCGGGTGTCTCCCGCGAGCGATGTGTCGGTTCACTCATTCGCGCCCCAGATCCCGGTGCACGATGCTGACCGAGATGTCGTCCTCGGAACCCAAACGCCTCGCGAGAGCTTCGGACATGGCTACGCTTCGGTGCTTACCGCCGGTGCATCCGACCGCAATTGTCATGTAGCGCTTTCCTTCTCGTCGATATCCGGCGATCGTCAAATCCACCAGATGTCGGTAGGTGTCGAGATAGTCTTCCGCGCCCTCGCGGGACAACACGTAGTCGCGGACGTCGGCATCCTGACCGGTGTGCGGGCGAAGTTCAGGGATCCAGTGGGGATTGGGCAGGAAACGAACGTCACAGACGAGATCGGCGTCCATCGGCAGGCCGTACTTGAATCCGAACGACTGGACCGTCACCTTCATCGTGCGGTTGGCATCGTTTCCGAACGCCGTTTCGATCTTCTGACGCAGCTGATGCGCCTTCAGTGCCGACGTGTCGATGACCAGATCGGCGGCCGCCTTCACCACGGCCAACTGCCGACGCTCGGCTGCGATCCCTTCGGACAACGTGCCGTCGATGCCGTCGTTCTGCAACGGATGACTGCGGCGCACCTGTTCGAACCGTCGGATCAACACGTCGTCCGACGCTTCGAGGTACAGCACCCGAGTATGGATCGGTTCCGCCTCGAGTTCGGTGAGCACCCACCCGAGATCGCCGGTGAAGAGTCGACTCCGCACGTCGATCACGACGGCCAGACGATCGACCGGCGGATCGGAGGTCAGGCTCAGACCGACCATTCGGGAAATGAGCTCAGGTGGCAAATTGTCCGCGACATACCAGCCGAGGTCTTCGAGCACCTTGGCAGCGGTACTCAAACCTGCTCCGGACAATCCCGTCACCAGCAGGAAATCCATCGTTCGACTGTCTTTGGCGCTGTCGGTAGTCACTGTGCACTCGGCCCCGTCGTCGGCATGGACAATTCTCGCGACTCGGAGCCCTCGTCACCGCTACCGGATTCGGCGCTGGGCGCGTCAGCAGACGTAACAGACGATTCGGATTCCGTGTCCAGCTCATCATCCCCTACCGCGGCTGGCAGCGCTCGAGCTTCAGCACCCGCGTCGGCTGCAGCCGAATCCGTGCCGAGTGCGGCCAGAACTGCTGTGGCGGTGGTCTCACCGATACCGGGGACCTGCATGATCTCCTCGACCGTTGCCGTTTTCAGCTTCGCCACGGAACCGAAGTGAGCCACCAGAGCGGTTCGACGAGTTTCACCGAGCCCCTTGACCGAATCCAGAGCCGAAGCCGTCATCCGCCTCGAGCGTTTGCTGCGATGGAACGTGATCGCGAAGCGGTGGGCTTCGTCTCGGATGCGCTGCAGTAGGTACAACGACTCGCTCGTCCGAGGGAGGATGACCGGATCTTCTTCCCCCGGTACCCATACCTCTTCGAGTCTTTTGGCCAACCCGACTACCGCGACGTCGGTCACCCCCAGTTCGTCGAGGACCGCCGCTGCCGCCGTGACCTGAGGGGCGCCGCCGTCCACGACAAACAGATTGGGCGGATACGCGAACCGCCGAGGCCGGCCCGTCGCCGGGTCGATCGCCGCTTCGGGAGCCAGATCACCACCGTCCGAGTCCATGGTCGACGCCGACGCCGCGAGGACGCCCAGGTCGCGGTTGTGGCGCAGGAACCGCCGACGCGTGATCTCCGCGATACTCGCGACGTCGTCGGAATGACCGTCGCCGGCAGCTTCCTTGATCGCGTAGTGGCGGTAGTCCGACTTACGCGGGAGCCCGTCCTCGAACACGACCAGTGACGCCACGACGTCGGTTCCCTGGACGTGACTGATGTCGATGCATTCGATTCGTAGCGGAGCCGAGTCCAGGTCCAGTGCTTCCTGGATGCCCTGCAGCGCCGCAGAACGCGAAGTGAAATCGCCGGCGCGCTTGAGCTTGTGCTGCGCCAGAGCCTCTTTCGCGTTTCGCTGGACTGTTTCGGCGAGGTCTTTCTTGTCGCCGCGTTGCGGAACCCGCAGTTGCACTTGCGATCCCCGAAGCTTGCTCAGCCACGCCTGGATCTCGGTCGCGTTTGCCGGCAGAACCGGTACCAGAACTTCCTTGGGAACTGCGCTGATCCCGGCCTCGGAACCCGCTCCCGGGTCGAGGGCCGCCTGCTCCCCGTAGAACTGGGTGAGGAACTGCTCGACCAGGATCGGCAGGTCGGACTCGGCGTCGAGTGCGGCCCAGTCGATGGCGTCGCCTGCCTTCTCCACGACCCATCCACGCTGACCCCGCACGCGTCCGCCCCGCACGTGGAACACCTGAACGGCGGCTTCGAGATCATCGGTGGCAAAGGCGACGAGATCGGCGTCGGTGCCGTCACCGAGTACGACGGCCTGCTTCTCGAGCGCCTTGCGCAAAGCCCCGATATCGTCACGCAGACGGGCTGCGGTCTCGAAGTCGAGGTCCTCGGAAGCCTGCTGCATGCGCTTTTCGAGATCTTTGACCAGCTTGTCCGTGCGGCCGGCGAGGAAGTCGCAGAAATCTTCGACGATCTGTCGATGCTCCTCGGCGCTGACTCGCCCGACGCAGGGCGCCGAGCACTTGTCGATGTAGCCGAGCAGACACGGCCGGCCGATCTGGTTGTGCCGTTTGAAGACTCCGGACGAGCACGTTCGTGCGGGAAAGACTCGTAGCAGCAGATCGAGAGTTTCGCGGATCGCCCAGGCATGGGAGTAGGGACCGAAGTACCGGACACCCTTGCGCCGCGGACCGCGGTAGACGAACAAGCGCGGGAACTCTTCGTTGAGCGTCACCGCGAGAACCGGATACGTCTTGTCGTCGCGGTACCGGACGTTGAACCGCGGATCGAATTCCTTGATCCAGTTGTACTCGAGCTGAAGCGCTTCGACTTCGGTACTGACGACGGTCCACTCGACGCTGCCGGCGGTGGTCACCATCTGCCGAGTACGGGGATGAAGTGTCGTGACGTCCGCGAAGTACGAGTTCAAACGTGAACGGAGGCTTTTCGCCTTTCCGACGTAAATGACCCGACCATGCGGATCGCGAAATTTGTAGACGCCCGGCGCAGCCGGAATGGTTCCGGTAGCGGGGCGGTAAGTCGAGGGATCCGGCACGGTTTCAGGTTAGTCGCCGCCACCGACCGACTCGGAAACGCGCAGGATGCGGGCACCGAACCGGTCGGAAGACGTCAGTTGCTCTTGTGCGCGACCGGTGCGTAGCGGTCGGCCAGTTCGCGGAACTTACCGACCGTGTCGACGGCGTACTCGCGGTCGTTGGACTGGATCGCCATCACTGCCATGTACTCGTCGTCGGGCAATTCGATGCGTGCCCAGGCGGCACCGTCGGGGAACGAGAGTCCCTCGAACAGATCCCAGTCGACGATCTTCTCGCCCAGGATGTTTCGTACGGCAATACCCTGCTTGCCCACCTTGACCCGGGGCCGCGTCAACATCAGCACACCGAGAGCCAGAATGGTGCCGATGCCTGCCATCGCAAGTTGGTCCGCGGCACGGAAGTACACGCCGGTGGACCCCTGGCGAAGCAGGAGCGCCAGTGTGACGTGAACGATCACCAGAAGGACAGCAACTCCGATCGCGTATCGCGTCGACTTACGCGGTGACGCAATCAGTTCCCAGTTCTCGTTGTCGCCGGGTGTACTCATCGAAACGAATCCTCGGTCCATGGTGCTCGGAGATGGCGCAGGGTCACTGCGGTGTCCAGTGCGGCCGCGCAGGCCTGTGCGCCCTTGTCCTCGACGCTACCCGGCAGACCCGAACGGTCAAGAGCCTGCTGCTCGGTGTCGGTGGTCAGGACACCGTTCCCCACGGGGGTGCTTTCGTCGAGCGAGACGCGTGTGAGGCCCGCGGTGACCGCGTCGCACACGTACTCGAAGTGCGGCGTACCGCCGCGGATGACAACACCGAGAGCGACGACGGCGTCGTGCGTGCGCGCCAATGCCTGCGCAACGACCGGCAGTTCGATCGCGCCGGCGACACGGACCAGTGTCACGTCCTTGATCTGTGCTTCCTGCGCGACGCGCTGCGCGCCGGCGATCAGGGCCTCGGAGATCGTCGCGTGCCACTGCCCGGCAACGATCGCCAGCTTCAGATCCTTGGCCTCGGCGATCGCGAGCTGCGGCTGACCTTCGCCGCTCACAGTGCGGTTCCCGGCTGTGCGGTGTTCTGGTTCGCCTCGTACTCGTCCAGTCCGATCAGATCGTGACCCATCCGATCGCGCTTGGTGCGCAGGTAGGTGAGGTTCTCCGCATTCGCGCGCAGCGGCATCGGAACACGATCGGTGATCTGCAGGCCGTAGCCGTCCAGACCCACACGCTTGGCCGGGTTGTTGGTCAGCAGACGCATCGACGAGATCCCCAGATCGACGAGGATCTGCGCACCGATGCCGTAGTCACGGGCGTCCGCCGGAAGTCCGAGTTCGAGATTGGCGTCGACGGTGTCCGAACCGGCGTCCTGGAGCTGGTAGGCCTGCAGCTTGTGCATGAGACCGATGCCACGACCCTCGTGCCCGCGCATGTACAGAACAACGCCGCGGCCCTCCTGGGCGACCATGTCCAGTGCGGCGTCGAGCTGCGGGCCGCAATCGCACCGCAACGAACCGAAGACGTCGCCGGTGAGGCACTCGGAGTGAACGCGGACGAGTACGTCACTACCGTCGCCGTCGGGGCCCGCGATGTCGCCGCGCACCAGCGCAACGTGCTCGACCTCGTCGTAGATGCTGGTGTAGCCGACAGCGGTGAACTCACCGTGGCGGGTGGGGATGCGGGCCTCGGCGATACGCAGCACGTGCTTCTCGTGCTTGCGACGCCACGCGATGAGGTCCGCGATCGAGATCAGAGCAAGGTTGTGTTCGTCGGCGAAGACTCGCAGCTCGTCGGTCTGAGCCATCGCGCCTTCGTCCTTCTGGCTGACGATTTCGCAGATGACGCCGGCAGGACGCAGGTCCGCCATGCGGGCGAGGTCGACTGCAGCTTCCGTGTGGCCAGGACGACGCAGTACTCCGCCTTCCTTCGCGCGGAGCGGAACGACGTGACCGGGACGAGTGAAATCGTTGGCACCGGATTCGGGGTTGGCGAGCAGACGCATCGTCGCAGCGCGGTCCGACGCCGAGATACCGGTACCGATTCCCTCACGGGCGTCGACGGTCACCGTGTACGCGGTGCCGTGCTTGTCCTGGTTGGTGGCGTACATCGGGGGCAGGCCCAACCGATCGCAATCGTCACCGTCGAGCGGCACGCACAGGTAGCCGGAGGTGTACCGGACCATGAACGCCACCAGTTCCGGGGTGGCTTTCTCGGCGGCGAAGATGAGGTCGCCCTCGTTCTCGCGATCCTCGTCGTCCACGACGACAACAGCTTTACCTGCAGCGATATCTGCTACTGCGCGCTCGATACTGTCGAACCTGGTCACGTGCTCGCACTCCAAAGTCTTGACTATTCACATCATCGAATACAACAAGTGCATCCGACGGATGCACTGACAACCCTACGACCAATCGGACGGGTCCGATCAGCCTGGTCCTACCGACCGGCAGAGTGAAGCCGCTCGACGTACTTCGCGATCACGTCCACCTCGAGGTTGACCGGCGTACCGACCACAGCGGTACCGAGCGTCGTCAACTCGAGCGTTGTCGGGATCAGCGAGATCTCGAAGTACTCGAACCCGCGGTCTCCGCCCAGCGCGGAGACCGTCAGCGAGACTCCGTCGACGGTGATCGAACCCTTCTCCACGACATAACGGGAAATGGAATCCGGCAGCGCGATTCGCACTACCTCCCAGTTCTCGGACGGCGAGCGGGAGATGACATGGCCTGTTCCATCGACATGCCCTTGAACCAGGTGGCCGCCGAGTCGGCTGTTCAGCGCCGCGGCACGCTCGAGATTGACGCGAGAGCCGACATCCAATTTCGCCAGGCTCGAGCGATTCAACGTTTCCTGCATGACGTCTGCGGTGAACGAACCGTCGGCAAGCACGTCGACCACCGTCAGGCACACACCGTTCACCGCGATCGAATCACCGTGGCCGGCGTCGGAGGTGACCAGTGGCCCGCGCACCGTGAAACGTGCAGCATCGACCAGTTCTTCCTTGGCGACAATTTCGCCGAGTTCTTCCACAATTCCTGTGAACACGCGCCCTACTCCTCGTTCCCCGGAGCAGAACTCTCCGGAACCAGACTCAACAAAATATCGGGACCGATCGTTACCGCAGACTCCAAACGGAATCGGTGGGCGTCGGTGATGGTGTGCACTCCGGCATCGACGAGTGCGGAAGCGCCCGCGCCGAGCAGGATCGGAGCGATGTACGCCTCGATCACGTCGACATATCCGGCGGCAAGGAATGCTCCGGCCAGACGGGGCCCACCCTCGAGAAGTACGTCCGTGTACTCCCCCAACGCCTCGACCACTTCGGCGATGTTGTCGGTGTTGAGCACCAGAGTCGGCGCGGTGTCGTCGAGAATGCTTGCCGTCGACGGTATTTCACGCTTTCCGACGACGACGCGAACGGGCTGGTGCGCCGCGAGCTCGCCCGTGGGCTGACGCGCCGTCAGCCACGGATCGTCGGCAAACACGGTGCCGGTACCGACCACGATCGCATCGATCTGCGCCCGCTGCGCATGCACGCGCGCCCTCGCCTGCGGACCGGTGATCCACTGACTCGTTCCGTCCTCGGCCGCACTGCGTCCGTCCAGACTGGCCGCGTACTTCCACGTGATGTGCGGGCGACCGGTGCGCTGTTTGTGCAGCCAGGCCCGCAGTGGACCTGCCTCCACCTCGGGTGCTCTCAGTCCGGCCGTGACGCTGATTCCAGCGCGCATGAGCGTCGCTGCACCCCCGGAGGCTTCCGGATTGGGATCACCGACGGCGTAGACAACCGCCGAAACTCCGGCGTCGATCAATGCCTGCGAGCAAGGGCCGGTTCGCCCCTGGTGATTGCACGGTTCCAGTGTCACCACGGCCGTACCGCCACGTGCCGCATCGCCGGCCTCGTCGAGAGCCACGACCTCCGCGTGCGGTCCACCGGGCGGTTGCGTCATACCGACGCCCGCGATGGTTCCGTCGGCAGCGAGGATGACCGCGCCGACCGGCGGGTTGGGGCTGGTGAATCCGCGCGCGGAATCAGCTGCAGCAAGCGCAATCTGCATCGCGGCGTCGAGATCAGCCGTCGACGCCTGTCCACCCTTTGCCATCGAGCGGCTCAGACCGACAGCGTCAGGTGCGGCGACGCCGAGGCGGCCTGCGCGCGCAGCTTGCGCACCGCCTCACCGGGATCACTCGCTCCGTACACCGCCGAACCGGCGACGAAGCAGTCGATCCCTGCTTCAGCGGCCTGCTCGATCGTGGAAGCGTTGATGCCGCCGTCGATTTCGACAAGGAGCGTCAGCTCACCCGAATCGACGAGCTTTCGAACTGCACGCGCCTTGTCGAGCACCTGAGGCATGAAGGACTGACCACCGAATCCGGGTTCGACGCTCATGATCAAGAGGGTGTCGAAGTCCTCGAGGATTTCCAGGTAGTCGTCGATCGGGGTTCCAGGCTTGATGCTCAGCCCCGCCTTGGCACCGGCCGCACGAATATCGCGGGCAACCGAACGCGGATCGTCGGTGGCCTCGGCGTGAAACGTGACGTTGTACGCACCGGCCTCGGCGTACGGCGGCGCCCAGCGCTCCGGATTCTCGATCATCAGGTGGCAGTCGAGCGGAATATCCGTCGCCTTCAGCAGACTCTCGACCACCGGCAGACCCAGCGTGAGATTGGGAACGAAATGCGCGTCCATCACGTCGACGTGAAGCCAGTCGGAGCCGGACACGGCAGTCGCTTCATCAGCGAGTCGAGCAAAATCTGCGGACAGAATGGACGGTGCAATCATCGGGGAAGCCACGACGCCGAGTTTAGCTGTGTCTCATCGCCGACCGCGCATGCACCACGGGGCAGGTGCGCCCTGGTCAGTTCTTCACGGCACTCCGCAGCTTGCGCACCTTGGCGGGTGCCTTGATCCGCCACGCATCTTCGAGCATCTCCGCAAGTTGTACCTCGTCGATCAGTTCGAGGTGCACGAGGATCGAGCCGTGACCGTGGTAGTGATCCGTGGTGAAGAAGGGCGCCTCACCACTGGCGAGTAGCGCCTCCTTCTCGTCCAGACCGCACATCACGACCAAGGAACCCTCCGCCTCGGTGCGGAGCCGCGCAAAAGTCTTGCCTGCCACCTTGAGTGCCGGGGTGTTGTACGAGGTCGACTCCTCCACGGAGGGAAGAGCCGAACCCAGTACTACAACCTGTTCCCACGTAACCATGTAGGCACCATACGACTACCGATGCCCAGAAGTCATCCGATCAGGCCAGCGGCTTGCGCAAAGCGGCCATGAACATCGCATCGGTCCCGTGGCGATGCGGCCACAACTGAACCGAAGACCCGTCTCCGACGTCCGGAACACCGGGCACCAATTCCTTGGTGTCGAGTTCGACGACGCCATGACGGCGCACGGCGTCGGCTACCACTGCGAGCGTTTCCGACAGGTGCGGCGAGCACGTCGAGTACAGGACCACTCCGCCGGGGCGCACCAGTTCGATTGCAGCGGCAAGCAATTCACGCTGCAACTTCACGAGCGGAGCCACATCGGACGGCTGGCGACGCCAACGGGCTTCCGGGCGCCGACGCAGCGCACCCAACCCGGTGCAGGGGGCGTCGACGAGGATGCGGTCGTAGCCGGGTTCGAGTCCCGATTCGCGGCCGTCCGCCACGTGTACGTCCACGGGAAGCTCGCGAGTCGTCTTGCGGATCAGTTCGGCGCGGTGTTCGACGGGCTCGACGGCGTCGAGGCGCCCGCCTTCGATACCGGCGAGAGCGCCGAGAAGCGCTGCCTTGCCACCCGGACCTGCGCAGAGGTCGAGCCAGCGGCCGGCGTCTTCACCTTCGAGGGGAGCAATGCTGAGGGCGCGGGCAACCAGCTGACTGCCCTCGTCCTGCACGCCCGCCAAACCTTGGCGGACCGCCTCGAGCTGTCCGGGGTCACCGCCGTCGAGATGCACGGCGTACGGCGAGTACGGTCCGATTTCCCCGCCGGTGACCAATGCGAGCTCCTCGGCAGAGATCTCACCGGGGCGGGCGACGAGGTGCACGGCAGGGCGGGCGTCGTCGGCGATCAGTACTTTTTCGAGTTCTCCGGCAGCAGCGCCGAGGGAGTCGGCGAAGACCTGCGCGATCCACAGAGGGTGCGCGTGCTCGAAGGCGAGACGGCCGACCGGGTCCTTCGGGGCCAGCAGTTCGACCCACTCGTCCTGGGTGCGTTCGGAGACGCGGCGCAGGACCGCGTTGACGAATCCCGCTCGGCCCTGGCCGTTTTCGGCGCGGACCAGATCGACCGAGGTGGCGACGGCAGCGTGCGGTGCGACACGAGTGCGCAGCAATTGGTACGAGCCGAGTCGGAGAACATCGAGCAGAGTTCCGTCGATCTCTTCGATCGGCCGACCCGCTGCATGCGCGATCACCGCATCCAGGAGGCCCTGAGCGCGGGCCGCGCCGTACGCGAGCTCGGTTGCCAGCGCCGCGTCGCGTGCGTCGAGTTTGCGGTCGCGAAGCAGTCCCGGCAGAACCAGGTTCGCGTACGCGTCACGCTCACGAACCGCGCGCAGGACGTCACGCGCCGCCAGACGCGGCTGATCGAGCCCGGCGGTTGCCGGATCCGGGCGCTTGGCCTGCTTCGGCTTGGTGTTCTTGCCGCCTGCTGCGCTCTTGGCTCCGGGACCCTGCGTCCGCCGTGCCGGTCGTCGTGATTCGGTCACTGTGCTCGTACCTCCGCGTCGAGTCGGGCACCGCGTGCCCAGTCCCCTGCCGACATCAATTTCTTGCCCGGGGGCTGAATCTGCCCGAGTCGCACCGCGGTGGTCGCGGTACCGATGTACAGACCATCCTTGCGTACCGAGATCTCACCGACTGCCAGGGTCTCGTCCGTAACGGTGACCGGGCCGACCTTGACTCGAAGATCACCGATCATCGTCCAGGCCCCGGGTGCGGGTGTGACGGCTCGGATGTGCCGGTCCACCGTGCGAGCGGGCAGTTCCCATCGCACGCGGGCCGCGTCCACCGTCACCTTGGGGGCGTACGAGACGCCGTCGTCAGACTGCGGAACCGCGTTGATCTCTCCGGCCTCGAGTCCGTCGAGAACCGATTCGAGCAGAGTCGCGCCGTTTTCTGCCAGACGCCCGAGTAGATCGCCTGCCGTGTCGGTGTCACGAATCCGCTCGGTCATCACTCCGTACACCGGGCCCGTATCCATGCCGGCCTCCAAACGAAATGCGCTGGCGCCGGTCACCTCGTCACCGGCACTGATCGCGGCCTGCACCGGCGCGGCGCCGCGCCAGGCGGGAAGCAGCGAGAAATGCAGATTGACCCAACCGTGTTTCGGAATGTCGAGGATGTTCTGCGGCAACAGGTTTCCGTAGGCGACGACGGGTGCGCAGTCCGGCTCGAGGCGGGCAAGTTCGGCTGCGAAGTCGGGATCGGACGCCTTGGCCGGCGTCAGCACCGGGATGCCGTGCTCGTCGGCAAGGAGACCGATCGGCGAGCGGGTGACTTTGCGACCACGGCCCGCGACGGCGTCCGGACGCGTGACGACGGCTACCACTTCGTGGTTGGCGGACTCGATGAGACGACGCAGTGACGGAACCGCGGGTTCCGGTGTTCCGGCGAACACGACGCGCATGTCAGCTCTCCCGTTTCGGTGGGCTCTTCGGACTCTGATCAGCCGATCGGCCTGTCGAACGCGGTGGACTGCAACTCACGAAAATGCTCCCGGATGTGTCGGTGGGTGGAACTGTCAGTCTAAGGACTGCGGGAGCTACGACCTAGCTCGCGCCACACCGAACCACTTTCTCAGCAATTTCTTTGATCAGAACCCTGCAGATTCACCGGTCGTCGGTATTGACTGTTTCTGTCGTCGCCACTCGGCGAAGGCTGATACGGGATACACCGATCACACGGAGGAACTTAGATGGCAGGCATCGACAGTAAGTTCGACAAGGCCTACGCGGGAAAGTCCGTCGAAGAATTGGCGGATGCACCGGTCGCGGCACTCAACGGTGTAAGCGATTCGGATGCAGAGCATTTGAAGACAGCGTTCAACATCAAGACGGTCCGCGATCTGGGAACCAACAAGTTCTTCCTGTGGGCTCAGGCCACTGCCAAGCTCGCCGAGTAAGGATCCCGACCGAAGTGATGTCGGTGCTCACGAATTGGCATCGATGACCACTTGCGGAATATCCGTGCCGAGCGGCACCGCGCTACACGTAGCGTGCCGCTCGGCATCGGGGTCGAGGACCGTCCGGATGACATCGATCACGTAGGGGTCGTACGGC
The DNA here is from genome assembly GCF_036541985.1 of Rhodococcus sp. IEGM 1306. Taxonomy (NCBI): domain Bacteria; kingdom Bacillati; phylum Actinomycetota; class Actinomycetes; order Mycobacteriales; family Nocardiaceae; genus Rhodococcus; species Rhodococcus sp. IEGM 1306. The sequence continues at coordinate 464,959 of NZ_JAZHFF010000002.1, read as the reverse complement.
ATGCGGAAGTGGCCGGTCAGGTTCGACGGACACAGGTCCTGGAGAACGATGTTTTCTGCACTGGCGTCGCGCAGCGCGATGTTTGAGGACGGCTGGATCATCTCGTCGACAGTGGACCCGACTGTCGTGTAGCGGACACCGGTCACCGTGTCGCCGCCGTCGTTGAGGGCGTTCAACATATCCGACCCCTGCATCTGCTCTCGGACAGCTCGCGAGAAGACATCTTCGACAAAATCTTCTCCACCGGGGATCGCGCGGACGATCGGCACCAATCCGAACATCACGCCGCCGTAGGTCGGAGACGCCAGACCGACCCAATGATCGACGTACGCGTCCCCGCCCATCTTGTTGACGTAGTACCGCGTCACCGTCGCGCCTTGGGAGTAGCCGATGACGTCGACCTTGTCCGCACCCGTCGCGGTCAGCACCTGATCGACGAAAGAACCGAACGCGGTGGCACTACCGACGATGTCTCCGACGCCGTAGGTTTCGTGTGCGACATCCCCGTCTTGTTCTTTGATCACACCGCCGTAATTGAGAGCGAAAACGCAGTAGCCGTCAGCTGCCAGTGCCGGCGACAGAGCCGCCCAATCCGCATACGCCTCGGTGTCGGTTCCGTGGGCGAGCACAACCGGCCGAGGATGCGCTGCCGAGGGCGCACAGCCGAAATCGTTCGACCCGGCAGGGGCAGATCCGGGATGAGCATGCGCATATGCCGTAGCAACGGAACGGGTCGCCTGACCCGGGCCGATGTCAAGGGGAACATCCATCGCGTCGGCACTCGAAGACGGCAGCGACGGTGCGGCAGCCGATATCGCGGGCGGTGCCCCGATCAGCAGCGCCACTGCTACCGAAAATGTCAGTCCCACAGACCGTTTGACGCCAGCCATTGTTCCTGCTCCTGCTCTGATCCTACGAGGGAGCTGACCGTAACACCAGAAACTTCGAGGCGCATACCCTACCGAACAGTAGGTATCCGACGTCTCAATTGCCGCCTTCACCGGCATCGTCGCCGGCAAGCACTCGGTAGAGCGATTTGCGTGCCTCGACCAGCACGTCGGCTGCGGCCTTGACCTGCGCGGGCGTGCCTACAGCGGCCACTTGACCGGCCGCGCCCATCAACTGTCCGATCAGTTCACGAAGGTCCTGCTCCGGCTCCCCCACGCTGAGACGAACGTCATCCCACGGCGCCCCGAGATCGGCGCGATGCTCCTCGACGTACGCGACGCCTTCCTCGGTCAGCTTGGCAGTCTTGCGGCCGGCGACCTTTTCGATGATCACCAGTCCTTCGTCCTCGAGTTGGGACAGCGCGGGATAAATGGAGCCCGGACTCGGCTTCCAGACGCCACCGCTACGCTCGACGATCTGCTGAATCAATTCGTAGCCGTGCATCGGCTCTTCGGCGATCAACAGCAAGATCGCGGCGCGCACGTCTCCGCGACGACCGCGCCCACCACGTCCTCGCCCCCGACCGAATTGTGCGCCCGGACCGAACCCGGGGCCAGGTCCGCCGTCTGGACCGAAACGACCACGCCGATGGCCTCTGCGTGGCATCTCACCGAAGCCAGGGCGCTCATGCGGTCGACCGCGTCGTCCACCGTCTCGATCGCCGGAACCATCGCCCGGCGCGCCGTCGTCCGTCGGCACCCACATCACGAACGGCGGCCGCTGTTCACGTCCGAAAGCGCCGAAGAAACCGCGCCGGCCGAACATCCCCTCGTTCGGGAAACTTGCATCCATCGTCGAACCTCCATCACTATCGTTGATAGTTCGACGATATATCGCCATACCGGGTTGTGCAAGATCTTCGCGGCACACAAGGATGCCTCTGACAGCTCGAAACTCAGCCGATGCGGCGTGGGTCGATCTGAATGCGGACCGGACCCGATGACTTCCGCGCACTGCGTGCCGCTCGCGCATGTGCCAGTGCGTCCGCAAGGCCCCGACCGTCCTGGCGTGGAACGCGGACCAGCATTCGCTCTGGCGCGACACCACTCTCGTCCTCACCGGAATACGGAAGCCTCTCCCCCGCAGGCAATTCCACTGGACCGAGGAGTACTGCGCTTGCCGGCAGTTCCGCCGACTCCACCAACTCCGCAATTGCTGCGGATCCACCGTCGATCGCAGCCATGTGAACGGCCGGAGGAAAGCCGACCTCGTCTCGCTCCTCGAATTGAGACTGTGCGTGCCCCACTGGATCCCATCGGACCAACGCCTGCACCGTCGGGATACCCGAGTCTGCGACAACCACAACTTCACCGCCTTCGGACAGCGGAATCACCATGGCAGCAGCCGACATCCAGCGTCTGAGTGTTTCCTCGGCGGCGCGAAGATCGGGCCGGCCGAGCAGTGCCCAGCCGTCGAGCAAGAGCGCGGCGCCGTAGCCGCCGGTCATCACCGGCTCCGCACCCACTGTCGAGACCACCAACGCGGGCCCGTGTGGCAGTTCCTTGACCACATCACTGCCCCCGGACAGAACAACTTTCACACCGGGAAACGCCCGCCCGAGTTCTTCGGCGGTCCGGCCGGCACCGACCACCACCGCGCGCAACGCTTTCGCCCCGCACGCGTGACATCGGTAGGCGGCATCGGCAACCCCGCACCAGCGGCACGCCGGTGTCCCGGCGCCGTCGGGACCTGCCGCAGCGGGAAGAGCCAGTGGGCCGTTGCACCGACGGCACCGTGCCGGGGCACGGCACTTTCCGCAGGCCAGGGTCGGTACGTACCCCCGCCGAGGCACCTGCACCAGGACTCCGTTGCCCTCACCCAGAGCGCGCCGGGCGGCCGCGAATGCAATAGCGGGCAAACGAGCCGCTCTGGCTCCCGGATCGCGGGCCAAGGCTTGATCGCTGTCGGCAAGCGCGGTGATCTTGGGTGCGTGGGCACGAACGACGTCCCGCGTAGCGACCAGATCGTGCGCCCATCCCGAGTCGACGAGTACCTGCGCTTCTGCCGTACGGGAGAACCCACCGATCACGACGGCGCACCCGGCGACGTAGCCACGCAGGACGGCAACTTCGCGGGCATGTGGATACGGCGACCGCGGCTCGGACAAGTTGTCGTCGCCGTCGTCCCAGACGACGACAAGACCGGTCTCGGGCGTCGGCGCAAAAACAGCACTCCGTGTGCCGACGACGATCCGGGCGGTCCCGCGCAGTGCAGCGAGCCACCTCCGATATCGCATGGCCGGCCCCAGGCCCGCGGACAGACCTACCACCGCATCCGCTCCGGAAAGTTCGGTACAAGCGGCGACGACGCGGTCCAGGTCGCGTTGATCGGGCACAACCAGGATCGCGGATTTACCACTTGCCGCTACGGCCCCGGCCAGTTCGGCCAGGCGCAGTGGCCAGTTTTCACCAGGCAACGCCTGCCAGACCGCACGCGGGCTTTTCGACTCGCGAATGGCGGACAGGAAGGCGTCACCGAATCTGTAGAGATGCCAACCATTTTCGATCGCTTCAGGAGCGGACGGTGACTCGGCGGGCTCCCACGGTTCCGCCTCGACCTTCGCGTGGCGCGGCGGTACCGCCAAACGGAGAACATCGGCGCGGGTTCCGGCATAACGCTCCGCCACACGATCGACGACTTGCGCAATTTCGGCCGTCAAGACCCGCTCGGACGAGATGACGCGTTCGAGCCAGCCGAACTTCCCCTGATGGTCACTGGTCGCCTCGCGCGAGACGATGAAACCGTCCACCAGACGACCAGCGAAGCGGATGCGCACCCGGACTCCGGGCTGCGCATCCGCTTCGAGTTCACGAGGAACGAGGTAGTCGAATTCACGGTCGAGGTGAGCGAGCGGGAGCATCGGCAGCACCCGGGCGACCGGATCGACTTCTGCCGCTACTCTTTCCGCGCCCACCCGCGCCCCGTCTGTACGTCAGTGATCAGAGACCAGCTGCGCTACGCAGCTTGTCGGCGCGATCGGTGCTCTCCCACGGGAGGTCGATATCGGTGCGACCGAAGTGACCGTATGCCGCCGTCTGCGCGTAGATCGGGCGCAGCAGGTCGAGGTCGCGGATGATCGCTCCCGGACGCAGGTCGAAGATCTCGGTGATCGCCTTCTGGATCCGTGCCGGATCGGTCTTCTCGGTGCCGAAGGTTTCAACGAAGAGTCCGACCGGAGCTGCCTTGCCGATGGCGTAGGCGACCTGAACCTCGATGCGGTCGGCCAGACCTGCGGCAACAGCGTTCTTGGCCACCCAGCGCATGGCGTAGGCAGCGCTGCGGTCGACCTTTGACGGGTCCTTGCCGGAGAACGCGCCGCCACCGTGGCGAGCCATTCCGCCGTAGGTGTCGACGATGATCTTGCGGCCGGTCAAACCGGCGTCACCCATCGGGCCACCGAGGACGAACTTGCCCGTCGGGTTCACCAACAGACGAACATCGGAGGTGTCGAGATCGGTGAGGTTGACGTCGGTCAGCACCGAGTGAAGCACCTTCTCGCGAAGATCGGGCGTCAACAGGTTGTCGAGGTCGATGTCAGCGGCATGCTGGGTGGAGATGACCACGGTGTCGAGACGGACAGCCTTGTCACCGTCGTACTCGATGGTGACCTGGGTCTTGCCGTCCGGGCGCAGGTACGGCAGCACGCCGGACTTACGGACCTCGGTCAACCGGCGAGAGAGACGATGAGCCAGCGCGATGGGCAGCGGCATCAGTTCCGGCGTGTCGGTGGTGGCGTAGCCGAACATCAGGCCCTGGTCGCCCGCACCCTGACGGTCGATCTCGTCGTCGCTGATTCCGTCGACGCGAGCCTCGTGCGAGTGATCGACACCCTGCGCGATCTCGGGCGACTGGGCGCCGATCGCGACGTTGACGCCGCAGGAGTTACCGTCGAAGCCCTTTGCGGAGCTGTCGTAGCCGATTTCGAGGACCGTGTCGCGCACGATCTTCGGAATGTCCGCGTACGCAGTGGTCGTGACCTCACCGGCTACGTGAACCTGGCCGGTGGTGACCAGTGTCTCGACGGCCACGCGGGCGCGCGGGTCCTGGGTGAGCAGCGCGTCGAGGATCGAGTCGCTGATCGCGTCACAGATCTTGTCCGGGTGCCCCTCGGTGACGGACTCGCTGGTGAATAGCCGACTGCCGGACTTGCTCACAGATCTCCCTCTCGACGACTGAGTTCTTGACTACAGCTTATTGAAGTATCCGAATCACCGTTCGGTGACCGTTTTGTCATGCTTTGTTAGCTGGGGGCTGAGCCGACGATAACGGTTGGACCGCCTGCGCAACACCCTTGTACTCACCCGATTATCGTGGGGTAACTCTCACCACCGGGCGCGTGTCGCTACTCGGGAAAGAGCTTGACCAGGGCGTCGAGTACTCGACTGGCCATCAAAGCCTTGGATCCGTGTTCGAGAGCGGACTCCGAGCCGTCGGAACCGAGCAACCAACCGTCGTTGTGATCGACCTCGAACGCCTTGCCCTCGCCGACCGCATTGACCACGAGGAGATCGCAACCTTTGCGGGCAAGCTTGGAGCGGGCATAGGTGAGAACGTCACCATGGGCGTCACCGGTCTCAGCGGCGAATCCGACGATCACCGTTCGAGCATCCAAGTCGCCGTCACGACGCGCTTCGACGAGACCGGCGAGGATGTCGGCATTTCTGGTGAGGCTGATCGAGTCGGGTTCGTTTGCGCCCTTCTTGATCTTGCTGCCTTCGACGGTGGTGGGGCGGAAGTCCGCGACAGCCGCAGCCATGACGACTCCGTCGTGTCCCGGTGCGTGCTTTTCCACTGCCAACCGGAGATCTTCGGCCGTCTTGATGTGCACGACGTCGACAGCGGCGGGGTCGGCGAGATCAGCCGTGTACCCGGCGATCAGTGTCACGTGCGCGCCGCGTTGCGCGGCAAGACGGGCGAGCGCGTAGCCCTGTTTGCCCGAGCTGCGATTACCGAGAAAGCGCACGGGATCCAGCGGCTCGCGAGTACCGCCGGCAGTGACCAGAATGCGGCGACCTTCCAGGTCGCGCGGCAACGCGTCCGAGCGCTCGAGGAGCAACGATGCCAAACCGACGATCTCGTCGGGTTCGGGAAGTCGACCCGCTCCGGTATCTTTTCCGGTCAACCGCCCGGAGGCAGGTTCGATCACGTGGACGCCGCGCGAGCGCAGTGTCGCCACGTTGGACACCGTTGCGGGGTGCTCCCACATCTCGGTGTGCATTGCTGGGGCGAAGACGACCGGACAGCGCGCGGTCAACAAAGTGGCCGTCAACAGGTCGTCTGCGCGACCCATGACAGCTCGCGCCATCAGATCAGCGGTTGCCGGCGCGATGACGACGAGATCGGCTTCCTGTCCGAGACGGACATGCGGAACCTGCGGGACGTCGTTGAAGACGCCGGTGTGAACCGGGTTGCCGGAGAGTGCTTCGAACGTCGCGCGGCCGACGAACTCCAGAGCGGATTCGGTCGGAATCACGCGGACGTGATGACCGCTCTCGGTGAAGCTGCGGATGATCGAGCACGCTTTGTACGCGGCGATACCCCCACCGACACCGACGACAATGCGCTTACGTATCGATGTGGGTGCGTCGGACACTCCCCCGACACCCGAACGAGGTTCGGGTGCGGCAGACGTGGTGCTCACTCGCCTTCGGTGTGCTCGAGGAGATCAGCGTGGATTTCACGCAACGCGATGGACAGCGGCTTTTCCTGCAGACCGGGCTCGACCAGAGGTCCGACGTATTCGAGGATGCCGTCACCGAGCTGGTTGTAGTAGTCGTTGATCTGGCGTGCACGCTTGGCCGAGTAAATCACCAGGGCGTACTTGGAAGAGGTGCGTTCGAGCAACTCGTCGATCGGCGGGTTGGTGATGCCGAGCGGGGTGTCGTAGGCAGGCAGAGCGCCCTGACCTGCTGCGGACGCGGCTGAAGTGCTGCTCACTCTTGTGTCTCCTGAATTAGATCTTCATTGAAGAACTAGTTTTATCGATCCGGATATCTGAGAAACAGGATGGAAATCGGTTCCCGAAGGGTGCCGAATCAGTTCCCAACCAACAAGGATACCAACTCATCGCAAGCACGGCTTACATCCTCGTTCACGATGACCGTGTCGAACTCGTCCTGTGCGGCCAATTCCACTCGGGCCGTCTCGAGTCGCCGTGCCACGACGTCTTCCGTTTCGGTGCCTCGTCCGGTCAGCCGTTGCACCAGAACGTCCCAGCTCGGTGGAGCCATGAACACCAACAGAGCCTCGGGCATCGCTTTCCGGACAGCTCGTGCTCCGGCGAGATCGACCTCGACGAGAACGGGCTTTCCAGCTTCGAGTGCTTCTTCGATCGGAGCTGCGGGGGTGCCGGAGCGCTGCAGACCGCCGTGGATTTCCGCCCATTCGAGAAGTTCACCGGAGTCGATCATCCGTTGAAATTCTTCGCGGGAGGTGAATCGGTAGTCCTTGCCGTCCACTTCACCTGGACGGGGATCGCGAGTGGTTGCCGAAACACTGAAAACGAGTTCGGGCAACCGAGTTCTCAGCTCGCGAACGACGCTGGACTTACCGACAGCCGAAGGGCCGGCCAGTACAACCAGCCGACCCCTCCGCACTGCGGTCTTGCTCTCTGACACTGTTGCGTCAGCAATCATCAGACACTGCCGCGTCAGCAATCATCACTTGTCGGCTCAGGCCTCGAAGTCAAACTTGGTGAGCAGAGCCTTGCGCTGCCGATCACCGAGGCCACGAAGGCGACGGGTCGGTGCAATCTCCAGCTCGGTCATGATCTCCTGAGCCTTGACCTTGCCCACCTTGGGCAGCGCCTCGAGCAGTGCCGAAACCTTCATCTTGCCCAAGATTTCGTTGTCTTCGGCGTCCTTGAGGACCTGCTTGAGGTCGGTGCCGCCACGCTTCAGGCGCTCCTTGAGCTCAGCCCTGGCCTTGCGGGCAGCAGCTGCCTTCTCCAAAGCAGCAGCGCGCTGCTCATCAGTCAACTGGGGAAGGGCCACGGTTCCTCCGTCTCGTCGTGTGCAAATTTTGTCTATTCCGCTGATAACCAGCAGCGATAGCGACCGTACTCACGCCTGGCGCGAATTGCTAACCCACCCCCCGCGGTCCGATGCAGATCGCGGTGGGTTATGCGCGTCGAATCGATGTCACCGATCGTCGCCATTTTCGGCAGGATCGAGACGGATTCGGCGCAACATGAACATGCGTACAGTACCGAAATAGACTGTAGCACAAAGTATTTCGTCAATCGCGGCATGACCGCCCTGTGTACGTGTGCGAAATCGTTACCTGCGGGAATGAACGTGGTCGCCGACACATCCAAAATTTTCGAGCATTTTCGACGCCCATGCGCGTGTCGCGGCCTGTTTTCAGGTCTGCAGTGACGATTTCGGATCGCCGGCGTCGACCGTCTCGGGTTCGGTGCGGCTCACACCGGGGGCAGCCAGAGCGATGACCACCGCGAGGCTCGCCCAGAGCAATGAATTCTCCAGTACGAAGCCGAAGACCGGGACATCCATGTCCGCACCGACTCGCGGAAGCCGAAACAGGACGACTGCGGCAGTGAGGCTGATGGCGACCCAGGACCACACGGGCACGGTTCGAGTGCGCTCCCCCACGCTTGGCTTGATCGGAACCAGGAGCACGCCCACCGCCGGCACCAACCACACGAAATGGTGGGTCCAGGCAATGGGAGTCACGACTGCCGCCAGCAGAGCCACCACCGTGAAACCGGCAAGATCACCCCGCAGGCGCTGAGCACGCCGTGTTGCGACAATTCCGACGACACCCAACACTGCACAGGCGAAAAGCCATGCGGGACCCACCAGGCCCTCGGGAAGTAGCCGCAAGGCCATTCCACGCACGGACTGGTTGCCGAACACAGAAGGGTCGCCGACAGCGACGCGCCCCGACAGTGAGGCGATGTCACCGAAGTAGTCGATCGTCTGGCGCGGGAGAACCGCCAAGCCGAGTGCCGTTGCGCCGAGGAAGCCGGCGAGGCCTCCCGCAACCGCTTTCCAACGCCCGGTGATCACGTAATAACCGATGTAGACGAGCGGCACCAGTTTGACCGCCCCGGCGATCCCCACCAACACACCCTCGGGAATCCACCGTGGTCGAGCCAGCACGTCGATCAGACACAGGAGCGTCAGGAACAACCCGACCTGCCCGTACCCGAGGTGATCGGAGATCGGTGATGCTGCCGTCCACAGGACCAGGAAACCCACGTAGACCACGACCGGTCGCTTACGCGTGAACGGGACTTCGCGGTAGCTGAGCACGATGATCGCGGCCAGCATCAGGAGGCTGACAAAACTCCATCCCCACTGGACCGCGCCCCACGAACCCAAGGCGACCGGAACGGCGACGAGCGCAGCGAAGGGCGGATACGTGAACGGCAATCTCGCGTTGAACGACTCGTCGTACAGGTTCGAGCCGTCGAGGACGGCCTGACCCGCCGTCCGGTACACGGCGAGATCGTCGCCGTGTACGCCGGTGACGGATTGGAACCCGGTGGCCAGCAGCGCGCACGCCGCGATGAGAAGTCCGATCTGCCACCAACGATTCACCGACGGACGGTACCACCGGGTTCCACCGCTCGAACGAGCCTCGAGGTCACTCACGGATCAGTTCGCCAATGCGGCTTCGATCTCGTCTCGGTCACGCATTGCTGCCTCCCGAAGTGCCGATACCGAAGGACCGTGCCTGAGCACCCCGCGTGAGGTGTTCGGCAGCAGGAGTTCGGTCGAACCGGCAAAGATGTCTGCGAGATCCGCTGCCGTTGCGCCCTGCGCGCCGAGCCCCGGAGCGAGAATCGGCCCGTTGAACTGCGACAGGTCCAGACCGTGGTCCCGAGTTGCACCAACCACCAGTCCGACGGTGTCGCGGCCGTCGGCGTTCGCGTCGACCGCCGCGTTCACGATCGACTGAGCCACGCTCACACCGTCGGCCGACGACTGTTGAAGTTCGCCACCCTCCGGATTGGACGTTCGGGCCAGCACGAAGATCCCGCGTGCGTTCTCCCTCGCCAGTTCGAGTGTCGGAGCCAGCGCCCCGAACCCCAGGTACGGCGAAACAGTGACCGAGTCGGAGGCCAACGGTGAATCACCCAACCAGGCTTGCGCGTACGCGTCCATCGTCGATCCGATGTCACCACGCTTGGCGTCCGCGACGACGAGCGTTCCCGCGTCGCGGAGGACCGAGATGGTCCGCTCCAACACGGCGAAGCCGGCGCTGCCGTATGCCTCGAAGAACGCGACCTGAGGTTTGACGAGTCCGACCTCACCGGTGAACGCCTCGACGCAGATCTCGGCGAAAGTCTCGAGACCCTCAGCAGTACGCGGCAGTCCCCACGCGTCGAGAAGTGCGGGATGCGGGTCGATGCCGACGCACAGCCGCCCCCGGTCCGCGATCGCGGACCGGAGACGATGCCCCCAGCTGTGACTCACGACTGCTGTGCCGGCCGGCGAAGACCTGCGTGCAGTTCCTGCAGGGAGTGAACCCCGATGTCGCCGCGGATGGCCGCTTCGATGCCTTGTACGGCAGCCGAGGCACCCTGCACCGTCGTGATGCACGGGATGTTCGACGCTACTGCTGCGCTTCGGATCTCGTAGCCGTCGACGCGCGGGCCGTTGTTGCCGTACGGCGTGTTGATGACCATGGCGACCTCGCCGCTGCGGATCTGGTCGACGATGGTCTCGGCACCGGCCGGAACATCCTCACCCGACTGCTTGTACACCTGCTTGCACTCGATACCGTTGCGCCGCAACACATCTGCGGTCCCTTCGGTGGCAAGAATGGTGAATCCGAGATCTGCCAGGCGCTTGACCGGGAAGATCAGCGAACGCTTGTCCTTGTTGGCGACCGAGACGAACACCGCGCCCGTGGTGGGCAAGGAACCGTAGGCAGCCGTCTGCGACTTGGCAAAAGCCGTACCGAAGTCGAAGTCGATTCCCATGACCTCACCGGTGGACTTCATCTCAGGGCTGAGCAAGGTATCCACGCCGGTACCGTCGGCGCGGCGGAAGCGGTTGAACGGCAACACAGCTTCCTTGACCGCGATCGGTGCACCGGCCGGAGTGTTTCCACCGTCACCGGTCGCCGGCAGGATGCCGCTTGCGCGCAGCTCGGCGATGGATTCGCCGAGCATGACGCGGGCGCATGCCTTGGCCAGCTGGACGGCCGTCGCCTTGGACACGAACGGAACCGTACGGCTGGCGCGGGGGTTCGCTTCCAGCACGTAGAGGATGTCGTCCTTGAGGGCGTACTGGACGTTGAGCAGGCCCTTGACACCGATGCCCTTTGCAAGAGCCTCGGTGGAGCGGCGGACGTTCTCGAGATCCGCACGACCCAGAGTGATGGGCGGAAGCGCACACGCCGAGTCGCCGGAGTGAATGCCGGCTTCCTCGATGTGCTCCATGACGCCACCGAGGTACACCTCGGTGCCGTCGCACAGAGCGTCGACGTCGATCTCGACCGCGTCTTCGAGGAAGCGGTCGACCAGGACCGGACGATCGTCGGAGATCTCCGTGGCACGCGAGATGTAGTCGGCGAGGGAAGCCTCGTCGTAGACGATCTCCATGCCGCGACCACCGAGCACGTACGACGGACGCACCAGCACCGGGTAGCCGATACCGGCTGCGATCTCGCGGGCGCCGTCGAACGTGGTGGCGGTACCGAACTTCGGTGCAGGCAGTCCGGCTTCGGTGAGCACGCGACCGAATTCGCCGCGGTCCTCGGCCAGGTCGATCGCTGCGGGGCTGGTTCCCACGATGGGGACTCCGGCAGCTTCGAGGCGCTTCGCCAATCCGAGCGGGGTCTGGCCGCCGAGTTGGACGATGACGCCGGCAACGGTGCCCGACTGAGCCTCCGCGCGGTAGACCTCGAAGACGTCCTCGAACGTCAGCGGCTCGAAGTACAGGCGGTCAGCGGTGTCGTAGTCCGTAGAGACGGTCTCGGGGTTGCAGTTGACCATGACGGTCTCGTACCCGGCTTCGGACAGCGTCTGCGCCGCATGGACACACGAGTAGTCGAACTCGATGCCCTGACCGATGCGGTTGGGGCCGGATCCGAGAATCAGAACCTTGGGACGCTCGGTCTGCGGAGCCACCTCGGACTCTGCCTCAGGATCAAGCTCGTAGGTCGAGTAGTGGTACGGCGTCTTGGCCTCGAACTCTGCGGCACAGGTGTCGACGGTCTTGTAGACGGGGCGCACGCCCAGCTGATCACGCAGAGCGCGAACGGCGTCCTCACCTGCGTGCGTGTCACCACCGAGTTCGGGGCGCAGAGCCGCGATCTGGCGGTCCGAGATGCCGTGGTACTTGGCCTGACGCAGGGCAGCCTCGTCGAAAGACTCTGCAGCGCGTAGCTTTTCACCGAGCTCGTGAATCTGCTGGAACTGGTCGAGGAACCACGGATCGATCTTGGTGGCGTCGAAGAGCTGCTCGACAGTTGCGCCGAGGGCGAATGCCTTCTCGATGCCGTACATGCGGCCGTCCTGCGGAACGCTCAGATCGGCGAGCAGTGCGTCCAGGCTCTCCGTCTCGATGTCGGCGCCGGTCCAGTAACCCGCACGCTTGGTTTCGAGTGAACGCATGACCTTGCCGAAGGCCTCGGTGAAGTTGCGGCCGATACTCATGGCCTCGCCTACCGACTTCATCGTGGTGGTCAGGGTTCCGTCGGCACCGGGGAACTTCTCGAAAGCGAACCGCGGAGCCTTGACGACGACGTAGTCGAGCGTCGGCTCGAAGCAGGCCGGGGTTTCCTTGGTGATGTCGTTGACGATCTCGTCGAGCGTGTAGCCGATGGCAAGCTTGGCTGCCATCTTCGCGATCGGGTAACCGGTCGCCTTCGACGCCAGAGCCGACGAGCGGGAAACGCGCGGGTTCATCTCGATGACAACCAGGCGGCCGTCCTTCGGGTCCATCGCGAACTGGATGTTGCAGCCGCCGGTGTCGACGCCCACCTCACGCAGGATGTCGATGGAAAGGTCGCGCATCGCCTGGTACTCGCGGTCGGTCAGTGTCATCGCCGGAGCGACCGTCACGCTGTCTCCGGTGTGGACACCGACCGGGTCGACGTTCTCGATGGAGCAGACGATCACGACGTTGTCGCGACTGTCACGCATGAGCTCGAGTTCGTATTCCTTCCAGCCGAGGATGGATTCCTCGATCAGGACGTTCGCCGTCGGCGACGCGGCGAGACCGCCACCGGCGATCCGGTTGAGATCGTCGACGTCGTACGCCATGCCGGAGCCGAGGCCGCCCATGGTGAAGGACGGGCGCACGACAACCGGGTAACCGAGTTCGGCGACCGTTGCGTGTACTTCGTCCATCGTGTAGCACACTGCGGACTTCGCGGATTCGCCACCGACCTTGGCGACGATGTCCTTGAACTTCTGGCGATCTTCGCCGCGCTGGATGGCGTCGAAGTCGGCGCCGATCAGTTCGACGTCGTACTTCTCGAGGATGCCCTGCTCGTGCAGCGCCACGGCGGCGTTGAGCGCAGTCTGACCGCCGAGCGTCGCGAGGACGGCGTCGATCTTGTTGCCCTGCAACGCTTCCTTGGCGATGACCTTCTCGAGGAACTCGGCCGTGATCGGCTCGACGTACGTGGCGTCGGCGAACTCGGGGTCCGTCATGATGGTGGCGGGGTTGGAGTTGACGAGGCTGACGCGCAGGCCCTCCTCCTGGAGGACGCGGCAAGCCTGGGTGCCCGAGTAGTCGAACTCGCAGGCCTGACCGATGACGATCGGACCGGAGCCGATTACCAGGATGTGCTTGAGATCTGTACGGCGTGGCATTAGTTCTTGACTCCGGTTTCTTTCCGTGCGGAGAGCAGGCTGGTGAAGCGGTCGAAGAGGTACGCAGCGTCGTGCGGGCCGGCTGCTGCCTCCGGGTGGTACTGCACCGAGAAGGCCGAATCGTCGAGCAGGCGTACACCTTCGACGGCGCCGTCGTTTGCGCAGGTGTGGCTGACGACCGCGCGACCGAACGGGGTGTCGAATTCCTGGCCGGCTTCGCCTTCGAGTGCGAAGCCGTGGTTCTGCGCGGTGATCGCGATACGACCGGTCTGATGCTCGATCACCGGGATGTTGATGCCGCGGTGTCCGAATTTCATCTTGTACGTGCTCAGGCCGAGGGCGCGGCCCAGGATCTGGTTACCGAAGCAGATACCGAACAGCGGCAAGCCCTGTCCGATGACCTCTTTCGTGAGGTGAACGGCACCGTCGGCGGTGGCCGGATCACCAGGGCCGTTGGAGAGGAACACTCCGTCGGCCTTCAGGTCGAGGATCTGTTCGAGACTCGCGTTGGACGGCAACACGTGGACGCGAATGCCGCGCTCGGCGAACATGCGCGGGGTGTTGGTCTTGATACCGAGGTCGATGGCGGCAACCGTGTACAGCGCCTCGCCACCCTTCGGCTCGACGACGTAGCCGCTGGTGGTGCTGACCTCACCGGCAAGATCGGCGCCGAGCATGGTCGGCTGATCCTGGACCCGGCGAACCAACTCGTCATCGGCGGCGATGGCTTCACCGGAGAAAATGCCGGCCTTCATCGAACCGCGAGTACGCAGGTGGCGAACCAGGGCACGAGTGTCGATCCCGGCGATCCCGACGATGCCCTGCTCTTCGAGCTTGGCCTGCAGCGAACCGGTTGCACGCCAGCTCGAGGTGACGCGCGAGGGGTCACGAACGACGTATCCGGCAACCCAGATCTTGGCGCCGGCACGCTCGCCGGTCGGTCCGACCGACTCGTCGTCTTCGTCGTTCCAGCCGGTGTTGCCGATCTGCGGCGCGGTGGAGACCACGATCTGGCGGTGGTAGCTGGGATCGGTGAGCGTTTCCTGGTAGCCGGTCATTCCGGTGCTGAACACCGCTTCGCCCAGGGTCTGTCCAACCGCACCGAAGGTGGTTCCGCGGAACACCCGTCCGTCTTCGAGGACCAGTACTGCCGGGCTGTTACCAAAGCCGCTCATGCGTTCTTTCCGTTCTGCTCGATGTCGCCAGAGCTTGCGTCTTCGTTGTCATTCGTCTTGTTCGAAGCAGTCTTGTTCGAAGCAGTTACCGGCTTGACCCAGTCCGGATAGACCGTCTTGTCGTCACCGCGCACGCCCGTGTCGATCTCGGTTCCGCTCGGCAATTCCCAGCGGATGACCAGGACGCCGTCCTTGCTCATGACCTTGCCGGCGAGACCGTTCTCCGTGCGGATCGCGCGGATCGACTTCTCCGGAATCCATATGGCCGACGCACCGTCACGCTCGACCAGAATTCCGCCGCTGTAGCGGCTGATCTCGCAGGTGGCGCGGAAACCGAGGTCGCCCACGGCGATACGGTCCTGCCAACTGGGTGCGATGGTGCTGCCGACGTAGAGGCCGGTGGTCGGCAGCACGAGCAGCTCACCCAGGGTTGCCGGTACCGTCGGCAGCTCGCCGATCCTGTCTTTCTGGCGTCGCGCGCGTCCACGCCAGCCGACGTACATCAGGCCGATCATCGCGACCCAGAAGATCGCCAGACCGATGATCCACAGTGCTCTGTCCATGACGCGCTACTCCTCGCTACTCCGCAGCCGCACATTCCCGTCGTGTGCGGTGATGCGGCCACGTAACAGTGTGGTCGTGACCCGAGCGGGCAATGTCATCGACTCGTACGGAGTGTTATGCGCGACACTCGCCAGGTCGGGACCGTGGACCGTCCACTCGGCCGACGGATCGACCAATGTCAGGTTCGCCGGCTCCCCCACCTCGATGGGGCGGCCCTGATCGTCGAGGCCCACGATTGCCGCGGGGCGCTCGCTCATGACCCGGGCAACGCCGCGCCAGTCCAACAGGCCAGGCTGGACCATCGTCTGCACGATGATCGACAGCGCCGTCTCGAGGCCGAGCATTCCGGGACGAGCGGCCGCGAATTCGCAGCATTTGTCCTGCTCGGCGTGCGGAGCATGGTCGGTCGCGACGCAGTCGATGATGCCCTCGGCCAGACCCTTGCGCAGGGCAGCAACATCGCTGGCCTCACGCAAGGGAGGATTGACCTTGTTGATCGCGTCGTACGTCTCGAGCCGTGAATCGTCGAGGAGCAGGTGATGCGGGGTGACCTCGGCGGTGATCGAAATCCCTTGGCTGCGAGCCCACTTCACGAGTTCAACGGTTCCGGCGGTGGATGCGTGGCAGATGTGAACGCGAGCTCCGGCGTCACGCGCGAGGAGTGCGTCACGGGCGACGATCGATTCTTCGGCTGCTCGCGGCCATCCGGCCAGGCCGAGACGCGCGGCCGTGGGGCCCTCGTGGGCGACCGCACCGACGGTCAGGCGGGGCTCTTCGGCGTGCTGTGCGATCAGAACGCCCAGTGAGCTGGAGTATTCGAGCGCGCGACGCATGATCAGTGGGTCGTAGACGCAGTGGCCGTCGTCGGAGAACATCTTGACCTTGCCGACGCCAGCGGCCATGGTCGCCATCTCGGCGAGCTGCTTACCTTCCAGGCCTGCTGTGACTGCGCCAACGGGGTGGACGTCGACGAGGCCGACTTCCTGACCGCGTCGCCAGACGTGATCGGTGATGACCACCGAATCGGCGACGGGGCTCGTGTTGGCCATCGCGAAGACCGCGGTGTATCCACCCAGCGCGGCTGCCGAGCTACCGGTTTCGATGGTCTCGGTGTCTTCGCGGCCCGGCTCACGCAGATGCGTGTGCAGATCCACGAAGCCGGGAAGCAGGATCTGCCCGCCGGCATCGATCACCTCGGATGCCGTGGCCGGATCGAGGTCCACGCCGATCTCGAGGATCGTGCCGTCGCCGACGAGTACGTCGGTGGGCTCACCTTCTCCGTAGATCAGGACTCCGCGGAGCAGGACACTCACGGGTGATTCTCCGTTCTCGTTTCTCGTCACAGCGCGCCGTCCTCCGACCCGACCAGAAGTCGGAACAAGACAGCCATGCGCATGTGCACGCCGTTGGTAACCTGTTGCAGTACAGCAGTTTTCGAGGAATCGGCGACGGCGGATGCAATCTCCATGCCGCGCAGCATCGGGCCGGGGTGCAGTACCACCGCATGATCGGCCAGCATCGCCAGTCGCTTCTCGGACAGGCCGTAGTTGATCGAGTACTCGCGCTGCGACGGGAAGAAGCCGCCGTTCATGCGTTCGGCCTGAACCCGCAGCATCAGCACCGCGTCGAGGCCGGGCAGTTCGGCGTCGAGTGAATGCGAGACCGTGACCGGCCACGTGTGCGCCCCGACCGGCAGCAGTGTCGGCGGGGCAACAAGAACAACCTCGGCGCCGAGCATCGAGAGCAGCAGCGCGTTGGAGCGGGCCACGCGGCTGTGCAGAATATCGCCGACGATCGCGATCCGCTTGCCCTCGATGTCACCGAGACGCTGCCGAAGGGTCAAGGCGTCGAGAAGCGCCTGGGTGGGATGCTCGTGCGTACCGTCACCTGCGTTGATGACTGCCGGGCCACCGTCGTCGGCCGCTCCGGTCCACTTGGCGATCTGGTGGGCGGCACCCGAAGCCGGATGCCGCACGATGAGGGCGTCGGCACCCGCCGCGCGCAGGGTCATCGCGGTATCGCGCAGGGATTCGCCCTTGGACACCGAGGAACTCGATGCGCTGACGTTGATGACGTCGGCACTCATCCACTTGCCGGCCACCTCGAAGGACACCCGGGTGCGCGTCGAGTTTTCGAAGAACACCGTCATGACCGTGCGTCCACGCAGCGTCGGGAGCTTGCGTACCTCGCGTCCCAGAAGCGCCTGCTCGAAGCGTTCCGCCTCGTCGAGAAGTTCTACCGCGGACTCACGATCGAGGTCCGCGATGGAAAGAAGGTGCTTCACGCGCTCTTACCTCCGGAGATGACTACCGCTTCCCTGCCGTCGTGCTCCTGGAGGAGAACCTTGACATCCTCGGACCTCGCGGTCGGGACGTTCTTGCCGACGTAGTCGGCACGCAGCGGGAGTTCGCGGTGACCACGATCCACGAGCACTGCGAGTTGGACCGCACGAGGGCGGCCCAGATCGCGCAACGCGTCCAGTGCCGAGCGCACAGTGCGACCGGAGAAGAGGACGTCGTCCACGAGAACGACCAGCGCATTGTCGACGCCACCTTCGGGGACGGACGTGCGCTCGAGCGGGCGATGCGGCTTGTTCCGGAGATCATCCCGGTAGAGCGTGATGTCGAGAGATCCGATAGGAAGACGCACACCGGAGAATTCTTCGATCTTGGCGCGCAGTCGCGTGGCGAGAGTGGTTCCACGCGTAGGGATACCGATCAGAACCACACGAGGGGCTGTTCCCTCGGGTCCGTCGAGTGCGGTTTTCTCGATGATCTCGTGAGCGATCCGCGCGATTGTCCGGCCCACATCCTGGGCGGACAACAATTCGCGGGTCTCGCTACCTGCCTCGGCACCGACCGGCGCCTTCGCGTTATCTGGACCTGCAAGATCGGATGGGCGAGACCCTTCGGGCACGCTCATGCTGCGACCTCCTTCTCCGCCTCACTGGACGGATCGTTAAAGGATGTCTGACGGTCCCCACCCTATCAGCCGACAGACCTGATCCCGCCGTGCGAGCAGTGACTCTGACCGGTTGTGTGCAGACACACAACTCGCGCAGAGACATCTGTGCGACTCGCACGGCGACATCTGTGCGACTCGCACGGCGACATCTGTGCGACTCGCACGGCGGGTGGTGGAACAAGACTTGCTACTCGGTACCGGAATCCGATTCCTGCGCGCGCTGCGAGGTCGCCGCTGCTGCCGATCGAACCTGCGGCGCAACGAGAACGACCTGGCCGAGGATTCCGTTGACGAATCCCGGAGAGTCGTCCGTCGAGAGCTGCTTGGCGAGTTCGACGGCCTCGTCCACGGCGACAACCGGCGGAACGTCCGTCGCGTGGAAGAGCTCCCACACGGCGATACGCAGAATCGCACGGTCGACGGCGGGCAGACGCTCGAGCGTCCAATCCTGCAGATGCGAGGAGATGACCTGATCGATCCGGTCCAGATTCTCCGCGACTCCGGACACCAACGTGACGGTGTAGGCCGCGACAGGCGCTACCGCGTCGTCCTTGACGGACAGGTCGGAACGCTCCGACGCGAGTGCGACCGGATCGAGGTCACGTGCCTCGGCTTCGAAGAGGAAGTCGACGGCACGCTTGCGCGCCTTGTGGCGTGCACCGAGTTTCTTATGTGTGCCGGACACTCAGGAATTCACACGCCCGAGGTAGTTGCCGTCACGGGAATCGACCTTGAGCTTGTCACCGGTGTTGATGAAGAGCGGGACGTTGATCTCGGCACCGGTCTCGAGGGTGGCAGGCTTGGTGCCGCCGGTGGAGCGGTCGCCCTGCAGGCCCGGATCGGTGTGCTTGACGACGAGCTCGACCGTGACCGGAAGCTCGACGAAGAGGGGAACGTCTTCGTGGGTCGCGACCTGGACGGCCATGTTCTCGAGCAGGAAACGCGACTGGTCGCCGACGGTGGACTCGCTGATCGACACCTGGTCGTAGGTGTCGCCGTCCATGAAGATGTAGTCGCTGCCGTCGTGGTAGAGGTACGTCATGTCACGACGGTCGACCGTGGCGGTCTCGACCTTCACACCGGCGTTGAACGTCTTGTCCACTACCTTGCCCGAGAGCACGTTCTTGAGCTTGGTGCGCACGAAGGCAGGGCCCTTGCCGGGCTTGACATGCTGGAACTCGATGATCGTCCACAGCTGGCCTTCGATCTGCAGAACCAGACCATTCTTGAAATCACTGGTGGAAGCCACTTGCTTCGCGTCTCCTAGGGGTCGGGAAACCGTCTCAGACGACGGTAAGGTCTTTTGCGGTCAGTGTGAGCAGCTCTGGCCCCTGCTCACGAACTACGAGCGTGTCCTCGATCCGTACACCTCCGCGCCCGGAGAAGTACACGCCCGGCTCGACGGTCACCGCCGCGCCGGAAAGAAGTGTACCGGTGCCGAGCTTGCCGATCCCCGGTGCTTCGTGGATTTCGAGGCCGACACCGTGGCCGAGGCCGTGCAGGAACAATTCGCCGTACCCTGCATCGCCGATCACCGCACGGGCGACGGCGTCGACTGCCGCACATTCGACACCCGGCGCGAGCGCGTCGCAACCGGCAGCTTGAGAACGCGCGACAAGCTCGTAGATCTCCTGTTGCCAATCGGAAACGGACTCGAGCACGTAGGTACGGGTCATGTCCGAGTGGTACCCACCGACCTGAGCTCCGAAGTCGAGTTTCACGAAGTCACCCGACGCCAGGATCGCGTCGGTCGGTCGGTGATGCGGAATTGCCGAGTTGGCGCCGGCCGCGACGATCGTCTCGAACGAAATACCGTCCGCACCGTTGTCGAGCATCAGATTTTCCAGCTCGCGGCCGACCTCTCGTTCCGTTCGGCCAGGTCGCAGACCACCGCGAGTGATCAACTGTGCCAACGCGACATCGGCTGCGGTGCACGCGGCGCGCAACAACTCCACCTCGTGCTCGTCCTTGACCATGCGCAACTGTTCGACAAGTCCGCTCACCGGTTCGAACCGGATCTTCGGCGCCGCCTCGGTCCACGCCCGATGTTCGGCGAACGTCGCCACGTGTGACTCGAATGCGAGAACGGGCGCCGTGGACTTCTCGATCAAGTGCGCAGCACTCGAACGGGCGATTTCGGCACGAAGGTCAGGTACCTGCTCCGCGACCTGCGTCACGTAACGGCCGTCGGTGCAGATCACCGTCTCGCGTTCGTCGGACGCTGAATCGGATGCACTGACGACGAGCGCCGCATTCGAGCCGGTGAAACCGGTGAGGTATCTGATGTTGAGGAGATCTGTGACGAGAATCGCGTCGAGTTCGCGCTCCGAGAGGAGGCGTCTGAGGGATTCACGGCGTGTTCTGAAGTCGACCGGCATCCCTCGAACCTACCGCCCGCGCAGACCTGCCGATCAACTCGAAACTCACGGTTACAGCAATAAGTGTGGGTTAGGCCACAAGGTGTAATGGGTTCTAGTTAGGCTGTACCCATGAATGCGTGGTTGGTACGTGGCCTCGGCATGGCCCTGATACATGTTGTGTTTCGTGCGTTGCTCGGTGCAGCGATCGCACAGTGGCCACTTCAGGGGTCCACCCTGCGCTGGCTGTCCCTGTTGATCGTCATCGTCTTCGCCGCGATCTGGGGTGGTATCGACGGCATTCGTGACCGCCGGAACTTCCCCGAACCCGAGGACGGCGCCGATCTGACCATGCTGTGGCTCAAGGCCGCGTTGGTCGGCGGGTTCGTCGCCGGTGCTGCCAGCTGGGCACTCAGCCTCGTCCCCTCCCTCGAGCTGACCCAGCAGGGCTTGTTCTTCGAGGTGACGTCGGGTGCGGCGTTCACGATTCTTCTCATCTTCGTCCCCGCCATGATCGCCATCACCGTCGGACGCTTCTTCGTCAGCCGCGAACAGCGCAAGAACGGAACAGCTCCGCAGACCCCGACCCACGAGCGTCACCGCGAACCCGTGCCCGTCAGCGAGGGCTACGACTCCCCCACCGAGCAGCACGCGTACAGCGGAGCCGCCATGTCCGTCGAGGAATCCGACGCCGATACCGCGGTCTTCCCGGCGATCGATCTGGGCAAGCGCGAGCAGTAACGCCCACCGTCTACACAACCGAATGCGGCCCCGAGGATATTTTCCTCGGGGCCGCATTCGTGTGGCTGGGTTTTCGACTTCCCTCGTTCAGCCCCGCTCGGCGAGGAATCTGATCGCCAGCGGGTACGCGGCGACGCCGAGTCCGACGATCACGCCGGTCGCAATCGGGCTCAGGTAAGAATGGTGCCGAAACTCTTCTCGCGCATGAACGTTCGAGATGTGCACTTCGACGAGACCTGCGGTTAGTTCGGCGCATGCATCTCGCAGGACCACCGACGTGTGCGTCAAGCCACCGGCATTGAGGATCACGGGTTCCCCCGCGTCCGCCGCGTCGTGGATCCAGCCGAGCAGATCACCTTCGTGATCGCTCTGACGAACGACGACCTCGACGCCGAGCTCCTTGCCTGCCGCGACACACAATTCGATCAGGTCGTCGTGTGTGGTCGCGCCGTAGACCTCGGGCTGACGCTTACCCAGACGTCCCAGATTGGGCCCGTTGACGACGTTGATCTTCACAGCAGGACCGTTCCGCCGGCCGGCCTCGCATCGCGGGCAATCGCGGAGTATGCCGCAACCAACAAGCTCGGATCCGGCCCTTCGAGGCGGCCCGGCTTGGCCAGACCGTCGAGGACCACGAAACGCAGCAGGCCGGCACGGTTCTTCTTGTCGGTCTGCATTCCCTTGAGCAGGTCACCGAACGCGTCACCGTCGTAGGACGTCGGCAGCCCGACGAGATCGAGAATCGACTTGTGACGATCCGCGGTGGCATCGTCGAGTCGGCCCGCGAGCCGTCCGAGTTCGGCAGCGAAGACCAGTCCGACGGAGACGGCAGCACCGTGGCGCCACTTGTAGCGTTCACGACGTTCGATCGCGTGGCCGAGGGTGTGGCCGTAGTTGAGGATTTCACGCAGATCCGACTCGCGCAGATCCGCGGCCACGACCTTGGCCTTGACCTCGACGGAGCGACGAATCAACTCGGGCAGAACAGTTCCCGACGGATCGAGAGCTGCCTTGGGATCGGCTTCGATGAGATCCAGGATTACCGGGTCGGCGATGAATCCGGTCTTGATGACCTCGGCCATGCCGGCGACGATCTCGTTGTGCGGCACCGTCTCGAGTGTCGCGAGATCGATGAACACCGCGCCGGGTTCGTGGAACGAACCGACGAGGTTCTTGCCCGCTTCGGTGTTGATACCGGTTTTGCCGCCCACTGCTGCGTCGACCATCGCGAGCAAGGTGGTGGGGACGTGAACTACCTTGACACCGCGCATCCACGTAGCAGCGACGAAGCCGGTGAGGTCGGTCGCCGCTCCCCCGCCCAAGCTCATGATCGCGTCGCTGCGAGTCAGGCCGATCCGGCCGAGCACATCCCAGCAGAAGCCGGCGACGGCAAGATCCTTGCCGTCCTCGGCATCGGGAATCTCGATACGGTGAGCGTCGATTCCCTTCTCCGCCAACGCAGCCCGTACGGCCTCCGCGGTCTCTGCCAGCGGCGGCTGATGGAAGATCGCGACAGTGCGCGCGCCGTCGAACTCGGCAACGAGATCACCGAGCAGGCCGCGGCCGATCACGACCGGGTAAGGACTTGCGGTCTTCACCTCTACACGTACGGGTTCGGTCACTGCTCCACTACTCCGCTCCGGTTGTTCATTTGTCTTGAAGTTTCGACACCAGTTGTCCGACGACACGCGCCGGACTTCGGCCGTCGGTCCGAATCCGAATCGTGGCCGAACGCCGGTACAGCGGACGACGACGCCTCATCAACTCCTGGTACTTGACCTTGGGATCTCCGCCGGCCAGCAGCGGACGATGATTGTTCGCCCCGGTGCGGCGAAGCCCTTCGGCGACACTGATCTCGAGGTAGATGACCGTGTGCCCCTGGAGCAGTTCGCGGGTGCGATCGGAGAGGATCGCGCCACCTCCGAGGGAGACGATGCCGTCGGTGGCCTCCAACGCTTCGCGAACCACCGATTCCTCGATCTCACGAAACCGAGGCTCGCCGTCATGGGTGAAGATCTCCGGGATCGTCCTACCCGTGGTCCGTTCGATCTCGGCGTCGGTATCGACCAATTCGAGTTCGAGTGCCTGCGCGAGACGTCGACCGATGGTCGATTTGCCGGCTCCGGGCGGACCGATGAGTACAGCCTTCGGCTTCATCGATACGTGAGTCCTATCGAGGCGGCCGGGCTGCGATGCCCTCGGCGTAACGACGGTAGTTGGCAGTGGTTTCAGCAATGGAATCACCACCGAACTTTTCGAGTGCAGCCTGAGCCACGACAAGCGCAACCATCGACTCGGCGACGACGCCGGCGGCCGGAACCGCGCACACGTCGCTGCGCTGGTGGATGGCAACCGCTTCCTCGCCGCTCTCCATGTCGACCGTCGCCAGAGCGCGCGGAACCGTCGAGATCGGCTTCATCGCGGCGCGAACTCGCAGAGCCTCACCATTGGTCATGCCACCTTCGATACCGCCTGCGCGGTTCGTGGAACGCACGATGCCGTCGGGGCCCGGACGGATCTCGTCGTGAGCCTCGCTGCCACGACGGCGCGCGGTCTCGAAGCCGTCACCGACCTCGACGCCCTTGATGGCCTGAATTCCCATGAGGGCAGCGGCAAGTCGTGAATCGAGACGCTCGGCGCCACTGACGAAGGTGCCGAGTCCGACCGGCAACCCGTGGATGACAACCTCGACGACGCCACCGAGGGTGTCGCCGTCCTTCTTGGCCGATTCGATTTCGGCGATCATCGACTCTTCGGCGGCCTTGTCGAAGGCACGGACCGGGCTCGCGTCGATCGCGTCCAGATCCTTGCCCTCCGGCACAGGACCGACGTACGGCTCGGAAGCGCCGATGGAGATGACGTGTGAGACGACCTCGGCACCGAACACCTGACGCAGGAACGAACGCGCGACGGTTCCGGCGGCTACTCGGGCTGCGGTCTCGCGAGCGCTGGCACGCTCGAGGACGGGACGCGCATCGTTGAAGCCGTACTTGAGCATGCCGCTGTAATCGGCGTGGCCGGGACGCGGGCGCGTCAGCGGGGCATTGCGTGCCTGATCGGCGAGCAGGTCCGGGTCGACCGGGTCGGCGGACATGATGGTTTCCCACTTGGGCCACTCGGTGTTGCCGATTTCGATGGCCACGGGGCCACCGAGCGTAAATCCGTGGCGGACACCGCCGATGATGGTGACCTTGTCGGCCTCGAACTTCATCCGTGCGCCACGGCCGTAACCGAGTCGACGACGGGCAAGTTCGGACGAGATGGCCTCAGAGGTCACTTCGACCCCCGCGACCATGCCCTCGAGCATCGCAACGAGGGCGGGACCATGGGATTCTCCGGCAGTTATCCAACGCAGCACGCCGACCATCTTTCCACGTCGCAGACCTCAGTTGTCACAGTGGCCCTCCGGGTGAACGCAGATGGCCCACACGCACGATGCGTGTGGGCCATCTCAGAGGTTCCTGCGGGTCTAGAACAGGCGGAATCCTCCACCGTTGGCATTGATGTCAGCCAAACCGATGTTGATGTCCGCCGAGTTGTCGGGAGCATGGAACGGCGGCGGGAGCGGCTCGAAGCAGTACGGTTCGAAACCGTTGCTGATCAAGCCGACCAGGCGATCACCGACGACAAGGGGTCCACCGGAGTCACCGGGAATCGAGCAGGTGTGCTCGACGATCTCACCGTAGGCGGAGTCGTAACCCCAGGTGATACCGCATGTGTTGCCGGTCGATCGGCCTTCCTTGCACACGATCGTGCCCGGTGCCGGCGGGGCGCCGATTCCGTTGATCGTCGTGCCGCCGACGGTACGCAGCGGGGCAACCTTTGCGTCGTCGAGATCGATCACGGCGATGTCCGAGACCGGACTCGAGTAGGTGAACCGGCCGATGGGGCCGGCTTCGGGCAGGTATTCGGCGAACACCCGGTCGCCGACAACTCCACAATGTCCGGCGGTGAGTGCCACGAGCGAACCGGCGTTGTCATAGCCGACCGCGGTCAACGTGCACGCCGCAACTTGGTCGGGATTGGAGTGATCCACGTCCGGCAGCAGGATTCCTGAGCCCCCGCCCAGTGCCACCGACGAAGGTGCAGGCGCGGCGCCGGCGACGCCTGCCCCTGCGGCCACAGCAGCCAAACAGGCTGCCGCAGCGACGAAAAGCCTTGTGCGCATAGGTTCCCCCGATAATCGAGTGCGAAACGAGATTCGTTTTGTCCCATTTCCGAATGCTCAGTGAACGACAGCATGTGGACATTCGGCAAGTCCGACTCGCCGCATACTGGGACTGCGCGCTTGCAATACCCGCATTTATGAAACCGACGGTTACGTCTTTCCTGCAGATCACGGTTCGTCGTTGAACGGTCAATGACGCCAGACTTTCCGCCGATGTTGCACTCGTCACGTCAGCCAGGCAAACGTGATCGAACCGCATGCTGCCAGGCACATCGAAGGACCGTGCGGCAGGGGCGAATTGTGGGCAACCGGTCCCCTCTTTCGACGTCCGAGCGTCCGCAGTTCGAGCACGATCCCCAGGGTTGCGGTGAGCACCGACGCAGACACCAACGACCACAACCAGGCGTCAGCACCCACCAATCCGGTGAGAGCGCCGAGTGGAAGAGAGAGTTTCGCATCGCCGACACCCATGGAACCAGGCGACATCACGTGCGCCAGGAGATGGATTCCGGCGAGCAGCACCGATCCCACCGCGGCTGCCCACACCGTGCCTGCCACCGTCGCGTAGAACATCACGACTGCGTAGCCGGGCAACGTGAAACTGTTGGGCAGCCGGCGCACGGCCAGGTCGACAGTCGAGATCGCGACGCACCACCACACCACGGCGAGACCGGAAAGCAACTGCACCACCGAGGTATTCAGAGCGCCGACCACAACCCAGCCTGTTGCGACGGCACACTGTGGCACACAACAGAGAGCCACGACTGGTCGATAACCGTGTCGTCGCAACCAGCTGTCGACGATCGCCCGAGCACCGACACCACCGATTACCCCAGCGCCTGCCAAGACCACGAACGTCCACATGGTTTCGAGCTTGGCGTCTGGCGTACACCAGCGGCAGACCACGAATCGTCTTGTGGACTACCTCGACACTGTGAACAGAGCTAGGCGATAGCGGCAGCCATCGCCTCTCGCGGAGCGGGCTTGCCCGTGAACTGCTCTACCTGTCCGAAAGCCTGATTGAGCAACATCTCGAGGCCACCGATCACCGTGCCACCAGCCGCCTCGACAGCCGAAGCGAGTGGCGTCGGCCAGGGGTTGTAAATCGCGTCGAGGACAAATCGTGCCCTCCCCAGTTGCTGGGCGAAAGGCGCGGCCGCTTCTGCGGGAACTGTGCTGACCAAGACCGAGGATTCGGCACAGATCCCACCGAGTCGTGCGTCGTCGAAAGAGACCAGATCAATGCCCAACCCGACAGCACTGCCGCATTCGATGGCACCGGATGCTCGCCCCGGATCACGCGCGACCACGGTGACTGTCCGAACTCCCATGTCGGCCAACGCGACCAATGCCGGCCGCGCGGTGCCGCCCGCGCCGACGACTACCGCCGAAGTGCCGCTGAGATCGCCGACGCCGCCGGCGATCAACGCACCGCTGACTCCGTCGACGTCCGTGCAGTCGGCACGCCAACCGCCGTCGATGCGGACCAGGGTGTTCGCCGAGCCGATGGTCACCGCTCGCGGTGTGCGTTCGGTGGCATAGTCGAGTGCTGCGATCTTGCCCGGCATCGTCACGGAGAGGCCGACCCATTCGGGGCCGAGTGAGTCCACGAGGGCAGGCAACTGCTCGCCGGTGCATTCGATTCGCTCGTAGGTCCAATCGCTCAGACCCAAAGCCTCGTACGCAGCAAGGTGCAGCAACGGCGACTTCGAGTGAGCGATCGGGCTTCCGAGAACTGCCGCCTTACGCGGCGTCGCGAGCGAAGTCGCGGTACTACCGTCCACTGTCGAGAATCCCACTTTGCTGTGCCAGTTCGATGTTGGCCAGATGCTCCTCGTAACTCTTGGTGAAGAGCGTCTGGCCTTCCTTGTTGATCGTGACGAAGTACAACCAGTCACCGGCCGCCGGCGATTCCACGGCCTTCAGCGCGTCGATGCTCGGCGAAGCAATAGGCGTCGCAGGCAGACCGGGCATTGCGTACGTGTTCCAGGGGGTGACGCGCTCACGGTCGGCATCCGTCGTGGCAACTTCGGTGGTGTCGAGTGAGTAGTTGACCGTGGAGTCGAACTGCAAAGGCTGATCGACTGCGAGTCGGTTGACGATCACCCGCGCGACCTTGGCCATGTCGCCAGGCAATGCCTCACGCTCGACCAGCGACGCTGCCACCAACAGCTGGTACGGCGACATTCCGACTCCGCTGCCTGCTGTCAGGATCCCGGTGGCCTCGTACTTGGCGGCGCTGCCCTCGACCAACGAACGCAGGATCTCGGTCGGCGTCGCAGTGGGGTCGAAATCCCAACTGCTGGCGGCGATCAGGCCTTCGAGCTGACGGTCCTTGTCCGGCACGCTCTTGACCGACGACATCGCCCAGTCCGGCACGCCGAGCGAAGCCAGATCGGAAGACGCTCCCGCAGTGTTCAATTCGTCCGTCGAGACGCACTTCTGAGCGGAAACCGGGCCGACACAGCTCGCCTCGGAAATGAGGTTGTAGATGCCCTTCTTGAGCGAGCCCGTCTGCGCGTCCGAACTGTCGTGCAGCTGACGACCCTCGGCGATGACAACACTGCCGACTCGGGAGTCCGGGGCAACCAAGGTGTCGAGTGCGCTCGCGGCGCTACTCTGCACCGGCACCTGGTAGAAGCCTGGTTGCACCTTCTGGATCTCCGACGGGTTGGCGATCGCGGCGTTGTAGAAAGCAGCGGAACTCGCGACGACGTTCTTCGCTTCCAGCGTCGCACCGATCTCCGATGCGGTTTCTCCACTGTTGATCTGGATGACCACGGGAGCGCCGCCCGGGCCGGCGAAGTCCTCCGCGGCCTTGTTGCGATCCATGTACCAGAGGGCACCGTATGCACCGACACCGAGAACCGCGATCACCAACACCAGGAGAGCGAGAACACCGACCTTCTTACCTCGCTTCGCGCGCTTGTTGCGTGCTTCGCGTTGCTTACGTGCCTCCGCTCGCGACATGTGCGGCGGATCGATGTTCTGCGGCAGCGCCCGCATGACCATGGTCTCGTCGTTGTCGAAGTCGAACGAACTGGTGGGCCGGCTTCCGCCGCCCTCATCCCACCGCGCGTTCACAGATCGCCCTCCAGTGCAGCGTCCTTCGACGACTCCCCTGGTTTCACAGCTCTACTCCGCTCGTCCAGCCAGCCTTGCAGGATTTCCACCGCCGCAGCCTGATCGATCATCGGTCGCTGACCGCGTGCCTTGACTCCACTTTCGCGGAGGTTGCGCGCAGCCGTGACGGTCGTCAGTCGTTCGTCGGACAGTCTCACCGGGATCGGTTCGACGGCCCGCTGCAGTCGTTTGGCGAATGCAGTCGCGATACCGGCGGCTTTACCTTGCTCACCGCGCAGCGTCTGTGGCAGTCCGACGATAACCTCAACGGCCTCGTATTCGGACACGATGGCGATAATGCGCCGGATATCCGGCGCGTCGGGCCCACGCTCCTTCGAGCGTGGAACCGTTTCCACCGGTGTCGCGAGGATGCCGTCGGGGTCGCTGGACGCGACGCCGATGCGAACGCTGCCGACGTCGATGGCGATGCGCCGCCCGCGACCAGGGTCGTCGATGCCGGGGCGATCGGGACCCTGCTGCGTAGCCACCACCGTCAGCTGCCGCCCGCCAGCTCTCCGACTCTGTCCCGGATCGCATCGAGCGCCGCCGGGATTCCTGCGGAGTCCGAACCCGAACCCTGGGCCATGTCGGGCTTTCCGCCGCCGCGGCCACCGATCTTGGGACCGAAGGACGCAACCAGCTCACCGGCCTTCACTCCGAGACTCTGGGCTGCCTTGCTGGATGCGACCACGAACGGGACCTTGCCGTCGACGTCACCGAGGAGAGCTACGACGGCAGGTTCGGAGCCGAGACGACCCTTGATGTCCGTGACGAGGCTGCGCAGATCGTTGCCGCCGACGCCCGCGGGAGCAGGCTCGGCGATGACGAGGACGCTGCCGATGCGCTTGGCCTTGGCGACGTACTCGCCCGCCGATGCCAGCACAGCCTTGGCCTTGGTCTGTTCGAGTTCCTTCTCGGCCACCTTCAGACGCTCGACGAGAGCCTCGACTCGGGCAGGCACCTCTTCCGAAGGAACCTTCAGCGAGGAGGACAGTCCGGCCAGGAGCGCACGCTCCTTGGCGAGGTAGCGGTAAGAGTCCAAACCGACGTACGCCTCGACGCGTCGGATTCCGGAGCCCACCGACTGCTCGCCGAGCAGCGTGACCTGACCGATCTGAGCGGAGCTTCCGACGTGAGTGCCGCCGCACAGTTCCATCGAGAACGGACCGCCGATTTCGACGACGCGAACCTCGTCGCCGTAGTTCTCACCGAAGAGTGCCATCGCACCCATCGCCTTGGCCTTGTCGAGATCGGTGACAAAGGTGTTGACCGCGTAGTTCGACGCCACGGCTTCGTTGGTGAGTGCCTCGATGTCCTGCTTCTGGGAATCGGACAGCGCGCCCTGCCAGGAGAAGTCGAAGCGGAGGTATCCCGGCTTGTTGAGAGAGCCCGCCTGCACCGCGTTGGGGCCGAGCACCTGACGCAGCGCCGCGTGCACCATGTGGGTACCGGAGTGCCCCTGGGTTGCGCCCTTGCGCCACTCGGCATCGACGTGCGCGAGGACGACGTCACCCTCGGTGATCTCGCCCTTCTTGACCGTCACCTTGTGCGTCCAGACCTTCTTGGCGATCTTCTGCACGTCGTTGACCTTGGCTTCGAGGCCCGGAGCGGTGAGCGAACCGATGTCGGCGATCTGTCCACCGGACTCTGCGTAGAGCGGGCTTCGGTCGAGGATGACCTCGACGTCCTGGCCTGCCTTCGCCACCGGCACACGGACGCCGTCGACGATCAGCGCGAGGACGTGAGCCTCGGAGACGAGCTCGTCGAAACCGGTGAACTCGGTGGCGCCTCGATCGAGCAGTTCCTTGTAGACCGTCAGGTCCGCATGCGCGTGCTTACGCGCTTGAGCATCGTCCTTGGCGCGCTTGCGCTGCTCGGCCATCAGCGTGCGGAAGCCATCTTCGTCGACTGTGAGACCGGCCTCGGACGCCATTTCGAGCGTGAGGTCGATCGGGAAGCCGTAGGTGTCGTGCAGTGCAAATGCCTGATCGCCGGCGATGACCGACTTTCCGGACGACTTGACCGTCTCGGCAGCATTCTCGAACAGGGCCGATCCCGATGCCAGCGTCTTGAGGAACGCGGTCTCCTCACCGACGGCAACGTTCTCGATGCGCGTGAAGTCGGTTTCCAGAACCGGGTACGACGGCGCCATCGTGTCGCGGACGACGATCATGAACTCGCGCATGGTGGGCTGCTCGCTGCCGAGCAGTTTGGCCGAGCGCACGATGCGACGCAGCAACCGGCGCAGGACGTATCCGCGGCCGTAGTTACCGGGGTTCACACCGTCGGCGATCAACATCGCTGCAGTGCGTGCGTGGTCGGCGATGACGCGGAAACGAACGTCAGACGTGTGATCGGTCCCGTACACACTGCCGGTCAGTTCGGCGGCCTTGTCGATGACGGGGCGGAGAAGGTCTGTCTCGTAGACGTTTTCGACGCCCTGCAGGAGGAACGCGACGCGCTCGACGCCCATGCCGGTGTCGATGTTCTTCTTCGGCAGCGGTCCGAGGATCGGGTAGTCGCCCTTGTTGGTGCCCTCGCCGCGCTCGTTCTGCATGAACACGAGGTTCCAGATCTCGATGTAGCGATCCTCGTCGGCTTCGGGGCCACCCTCGACGCCGTATTCGGCGCCGCGGTCGTAGAAGATCTCAGAGCAGGGTCCACACGGTCCGGGGATACCCATGGACCAGTAGTTGTCCTTCATCCCGCGGCGCTGGATGCGCTCTTCGGGCACTCCGACCTCGTCGCGCCAGATCGAAAATGCTTCGTCGTCGTCGAGATAGACGGTTGCCCACAGGCGCGTGGGATCGATGCCGTATCCGCCGTCCTCGACCGAACCTGTCAGCAACTGCCAGGCGTGGGAGATGGCTTCCTTCTTGAAGTAGTCACCGAAGGAGAAGTTGCCCGCCATCTGGAAGAAGGTGTTGTGGCGGGTGGTGATGCCGACCTCTTCGATGTCCAGGGTGCGGACACACTTCTGCACGGACGTCGCCCGTGAGTAGGACGGCGTCTGCTGCCCGAGGAAGAACGGCACGAACGGAACCATGCCCGCGTTGACGAACAGAAGGTTCGGGTCGTCGAGAATCAGCGAGGCGCTGGGCACCTCGGTGTGGCCGGCCTTGACGAAGTGGTCGAGGAATCGCCTGCGGATCTCGTGGGTTTGCACTAACCGGTCCTTACCTTCAAGAGCGTCGAGCTATGGGTGTCCAGACTAACGCGTCGACCGGTGGAACCTGGCAGGCGTCAGCCACGAACTATTCGGCGGAGTTTGCTCACCCGATCGGCGATCTCTCGCTCGTTGCCGTGCGCGGTGGGCTGGTAATAGTCGACACCCACCAGATCGTCTGGTGGATACTGTTGCCGCAGAACACCATCACGTGTGTCGTGCGGGTACTTGTATCCGACTGCGTTGCCCAATTGCTCGGCACCCTTGTAGTGCCCGTCACGCAGATGCGGCGGTACCAGTCCGGATTTTCCGGCGGCCACGTCGGCCATGGCTGCACCGAGAGCGGCGATGACCGCACCCGATTTGGGAGCCGTCGCCAGATGAATGGTGGCCTGTGCCAGCGCCAGACGAGCCTCCGGCATACCGATGAGCTGCACTGCTTGCGCTGCGGCGGTGGCAGTCTGCAGTGCCGTCGGATCGGCCATGCCGATGTCTTCGCTGGCATGAACCACCAGCCGCCTCGCGATGAAACGAGGGTCTTCGCCCGCTGTCAGCATCCGTGCGAGGTAGTGCAGGGCGGCGTCGACGTCTGATCCACGAATGCTCTTGATGAAGGCGCTGATGACGTCGTAGTGCTGATCTCCGGCACGGTCGTACCGAACCGCGGCCTTGTCGACACTGGCCTCGACGGTCGCGAGGTCGAGCACCACCGGGCCCGACGCGTCACCTGCCGTGTCCAGTGCGGCTCCGGCGGCGGCCTCGAGTGCCGTCAGGGCTCGGCGTGCGTCGCCGGCCGCCAGACGAACGAGGTGTTCCATCGCGTCGTCGTCGATCGTGATCGCGCCCCCGAACCCGCGCTCGTCGGCGACGGCGCGTTCGAGCAGTTCCTGGACATCCGCAGCGGTGAGCGATTGCAGTTGTAAGACCAACGAGCGCGACAACAGCGCGGAGACGACGGAGAACGACGGATTCTCGGTGGTCGCGCCGACCAAGAGCACGATCCGGTTCTCGACCGCGGCGAGCAAGGCGTCCTGCTGGGTTTTGGAGAAACGATGAACCTCGTCGATGAACAAGACGGTCTGTTCGCCGTTCAGCAGACGACGGCGCGCAAGTTCGATGACACCGCGAACCTCCTTGACGCCGGCGGACAGAGCAGACAGAGCCTCGAACCGGCGGCCGGTTGCGCCCGAGATCAACGAGGCGAGAGTGGTCTTGCCGGTGCCGGGAGGTCCGTACAGAAGGACCGATGCTGCACCGGATCCCTCGACCATTCTGCGCAGCGGAGCGCCAGGGCCGAGCAGGTGCTGTTGACCGACAACTTCACCGAGAGTGAGCGGACGCATGCGGACAGCCAGTGGAGCCCCGGGCGGCACCGAGGACAAGGCGCGCTCGGCTACCGACACGACATCTGGTTCGTCGACGATCGCGGATTCCTCCGGAGTTGCCTCGAACAGGCCGTCTTCCGCCACCACGCCGTCTTTCGCCCCCACACTGTCTTCCGCTTGCCAATCGCTCACGAATCGACGCTACTAGAGACCACCGACGCCGGACACAACCCGCAGTTCCAGCCAGCCCGAACGTCCTCGGCGGAGGCGCTGTAATAGCGTTGTCGCCATGAGCACCTCCGAGATCGCCACCGTCCTCGCGTGGCACGATGCACTCAACTCCCAAGACATCGACACACTGCTGCAGTTGTCGAGTGACGACATCGAGGTAGGCGGCCCCAAGGGCGCGAGCCAGGGACTCGCAGCCTTGCGCGAGTGGGCCACCAACGCCGGCATCACCCTCGTCCCCGGCAAGATGTACGTCCACCACGGCGTGGTCGTCGTCGAACAGACTGCAACGTGGGCGGCCGAACCGGACAAGTCCGCGACTCTGGCCTCGGCTTTCCGAGTCGTGGCCGACCAGGTCACGTCGACGTTCCGGCATCCTGATCTCGAGACGGCGCTCGCGGCGACGGACCTGTCCGAGAACGATCTGGTCTCCGACAACTGAGGTGACTCGAACGAGAAAGGGCGTCCGTGCTGCGTGCACGGGCGCCCTTCTGCGTGTGTTCGGTCAGAGACTCAACTGAACTCGGTGCGCAGCGCCGCCACGACGTCGCGGGCGTGTGCCTCGACGGCGTCGTTGCCGGCGAGCTGCGCCGAACGCGCGAGCCTGGCCCAACGGCCGACCAAGGCGTCGGCGCGCGGGATCGAGAGATAATGCTCGCGGACGGCGGCGATACGCGAATGATCCTCGGGCAGATACAGATAGGTGCTGAGCCACACCCAGATGAGTTGGGCCTCGACGATCCTGCGCCCCAACTCGGCTTCGTCGGCCAGGGCGGGCCACATCCCCACGACCTCGGCGCGCCAGGCGTCGACCATCGCCGACGCCCGCTCTTCGGTCAGGTCGATGTTGCACAGGCAACCGGGGAACGACACCAGTGCGTAGGTGATGTCGAGGAGCGCGTCGCGGTAGCCACCCCACTCGTAGTCGAGGAACTGCACGCCGTCGTCGTTGACGATGATGTTGTCCGGGCACAGATCGGACGGGCTGAAGGCACGGAATCGACCGCCACTGAACAGTGTCTGCGCGTGCTGAACCTGCTCGAGAATGTCCGGACTCACATCGATGCCGAGACTTTCCACCAACATCGCGGGAACACCGGCCACTGCGCGGCCCACCTGATCCGCCACTTCGTCCGAGCAATGTGCAACTTCGGCACGACGCAGAAGCGCGGTGAAGTCGTCCTCACGGCCGACGGTCGCGGCGTGCATGCGGCCCATTGCCTGCGCCATGGCCATCAACGTGTGTGTGACGGTGTCCGGGTCGGAGTCTTCGAGCCGGACGCTGATTGCGGTGGCGTCGCCGAGATCACTCAGGATCAGGAGGCGAGCATCGAGGTCGGAGGCCAACAGTTCGGCACCGGGGCGTGCGTCCTTGGCAAGCGCGTTGGCGAACTGATACGACACCGCT
Organism: Rhodococcus sp. IEGM 1306; assembly: GCF_036541985.1. Taxonomy (NCBI): domain Bacteria; kingdom Bacillati; phylum Actinomycetota; class Actinomycetes; order Mycobacteriales; family Nocardiaceae; genus Rhodococcus; species Rhodococcus sp. IEGM 1306. The sequence continues at coordinate 429,999 of NZ_JAZHFF010000002.1, read as the reverse complement.
TCACGAAGGAAAGCGGTCTCGACGTCGAAGTCGCCTTCGGACGCGGCCGGGAGCGCAATCGCTGTTTTGGTAGCTCCCTGGAAGTTGTCGCGGACCTGCTTGATCACCAGCGTCCGAGGCAGGGAGAACGGGTTCTCGGCGACACGTACGCGCAGCACGACGGTGCGGCCACTCCCCCCGAGATCGACTGGATCCACCAGGGTTACGGGTGCCCCTGTGCGGCGTGTCAGCAACTGCTCAGCAGCTGCGACGACTTCGGAAACGGGGTCTGCCAGTAATGCGGTCATCACCGACCAACTTACCCGTTAGTGACTCCGATCATGCCCGGCTCATCCGCTCACAGCGGAGAATTCAGGTAATCACAGCGACAGAAGTTGCCGTCTACCTGCGGTGATGACAAAAGTCCCTAATCGCCACACCGCTTTACAATTCTCGCGAGAATATTGCTGTCGACGAGCAGAACTCCGGACCGGCGAATTCACGGAGTCTTGTCCTCGTCGACAAAGCGGGAAATACCCTTCAACGCTGCTTCGAACTCCTCGTCGGCTCGCGTTCTGACCCAGAGAACAAGCACGCAGGCAACGACGATCCCGAGCAGGTTGACAGCCAGTTGCAGAGACGACAACCCGGCGATCCGCCACTCCCCGTTTGCTGCTGCCACCACTGCGAAACCGGCGGCAGGAACGGTAGTGACCGAGATGAACACCCCGACCAAAGCAGCGGACTTCGACGAGACGAGTGCCAGCATCCCAGCCGCACCGGCAAGAAGCGCGACGACAAACGAAATGGGCCCGACCTTGTAGACGAAATCGACCTCGTGGAGTGATTCGAGACTGACGACGTCCATCCACCCGAAGAACTTCACCACGAACGTGGCGGCAAGGGTCACTCCCATCGCGATGGGGAATCCGACGGCAAGGGCGAGAATCGAGCGTCGGCGCAACCGTCGATCCCGCCGTACGAGTGCGACTGCCAAAGCAGCCAGCGGACCGAACTCCGGGCCGACGACCATGGCGCCCACGATCGTGATCTGAGAGTCGGTGACGACGCCGATCGCGGCCAGCAGACACGCGATCGTCAGGAATGCGACGAACAATCCGTTGAGAGTCGACTCTTCGCGCGTGCGGGACAGTAATTCCTCCCACACGACGGAGTCCGCGGGATCACCCGGCACGTCGCGTTCGGCTTTGCGGGCCGCCGCCGACAAGACAGTCTCGACCGGTACGAGCGTCATTCCGCCGTCCTCGGCGACGCCGAGTTCGTTCAGGGCGTCGACGACGTCGTTTGCGGCCTCACGGGCGACGTCGGCCTCCACCATGTCTCCGGCAGGATGAACCGCGACATCGCGCATCACGACGATGTGTGTCGCGCCCCGCTGCGACGCGAGCGCACCGAGAACTTGCTCGGTGCGCTCGGTCGGGCAGATCACCCGCAAATGCAGCATGGCGATCCGGTGTCGGCTCTACTTGGCTTCGCCGGTGTCGCCTTCGGACTTCTTGTCCTCTGACTTCTTCTCGGGCTTCGCGTCGATACCCGATTCCTTGCGCTGCTGAGCCGAGATCGGTGCCGGAGCATCCGTCAGCGGGTCGACGCCGCCGCCGGACTTCGGGAACGCGATGACCTCACGGATGGAATCCATACCGGCGAGGAGCGCGGTGATGCGGTCCCAGCCGAATGCGATTCCGCCGTGCGGCGGCGCACCGAAGGCGAAGGCGTCGAGGAGGAAGCCGAACTGCTCCTGCGCCTCTTCCTCGGAGATGCCCATCACCTTGAACACTCGTTCTTGAATGTCCTTGCGGTGGATACGAATACTGCCGCCGCCGATCTCGTTGCCGTTGCAGACGATGTCGTAGGCGTAGGCGAGAGCGGAATCCGGATCGGTGTCGAATGTGTCGAAGAACTCCGGCTTCGGCGACGTGAAGGCGTGGTGCACCGCCGTCCATGCGGAGTGGCCGAGCGCGACGTCACCGGATGCAGTGGCGTCGGCGGTCGGCTCGAACATCGGAGCGTCGACGATCCACACGAAGGCCCACGCGTCGGGATCGATGAGATCCTTCTTGCGGGCGATCTCACCACGGGCCGCGCCGAGGAGAGCACGCGTCGACTTGGTCGCGCCCGCTCCGAAGAAGATGCAGTCACCCGGCTGAGCCCCGACGTGTGCAGCAAGGCCCTCACGCTCGGCGTCGGTCAGGTTCTTGGCAACCGGACCACCGAGAGTGCCGTCTTCACCGACCAACACGTACGCCAGGCCCTTGGAGCCGCGCTGCTTCGCCCACTCCTGCCAGGCATCGAGCTGCTTGCGCGGCTGGCTTGCACCACCGGGCATCACGACGGCGCCGACGTACTCGGCCTGGAACACACGGAAGGTCGTGTCCTTGAAGAACTCCGCGCACTCGACGAGTTCGATACCGAAACGCAGGTCCGGCTTGTCGCTGCCGTAACGACGCATTGCCTCGTTGTAGGTCATGCGGTCGATCGGCGTCTTGATCTCGTGGCCGACGAGCTTCCAGAGCGCCGTCAGAATTTCCTCGGCGAGCAGGATGATGTCGTCCTGGTTGACGAAGGCCATCTCGATGTCGAGCTGGGTGAACTCCGGCTGGCGATCGGCGCGGAAATCCTCGTCGCGGTAGCAACGCGCGATCTGGTAGTAGCGCTCGATGCCGCCGACCATGAGGAGCTGCTTGAACAGCTGCGGGCTCTGCGGCAGTGCGTAGAAGCTACCGGGCTGCAGGCGTGACGGCACGAGGAAATCGCGGGCACCCTCGGGCGTCGAGCGCGTGAGCGTCGGAGTCTCGACCTCGACGAACTCGTGGTGCGCGAGAACGCCGCGCGCAGCAGCACTCACCTTGGAGCGCAAGCGAATTGCGGAGCCGGGGCCTTCACGACGCAGGTCCAGGTATCGGTACTTGAGGCGCGCTTCTTCGCCGACCTGATCGTCGAGCTGGAACGGCAGCGGTGCGCTCTCGTTGAGAACCTCGAGTTCTGTGGCGTTGACCTCGATTGCTCCCGTGGGGATCTCGAAGTTCTGGTTGCCCTCGGGGCGAACCTCGACCGTTCCGGTCACGCGGACGCAGTATTCCGCGCGCAGACGGTGGGCCTGCTCGGCCACGTCACCTGCCCGGAAAACTACCTGCGCAACTCCGGATGCATCACGGAGATCGATGAAGATCACTCCGCCGTGATCACGACGCCTGGCTACCCAACCGGTGAGCGTTACGGTCTGCTCTGCCTGCTCGGGTCGCAATGAACCGGCGAGATGTGTGCGCAGCACGGGATTCCTTTCGAACTACTTCCAATAACCGACGACCGACTACTTTGCCTGCGATCCTACGGAGCGAACTGCGCAGAGCGGAAACGCGGACCCGCATCGCATGCGAAGCTATCTCCAGAAGTGACGGCAAGCACTTGTTCATGACAGCAGAAAGCGGACATAGATGACCTTCAACGAGGGGGCCCGCGGCGAAGCGGGACGCGTTCAGGTTCAAGGCGGCGGCGGGGGCGGCGGCCGCGGCGGCAAAATCGCGATCGGCGGTGGCGCGGGTGGCATCATCGTTCTGATCCTGGCGCTGTTGTTCGGCGGTGACCCCGGCTCACTCCTGGGCACGTCTACCGAGACTTCGAGTTCGTCGACCGGACTGTCGTCGGTCGACGAGTGCACCGGCGCTCAGGCAAACGCCGATGTGAACTGCCGCGTCACACTGACCGTCGGAAGCCTCGACGACGTCTGGGAACAGCAGTTGGTCAAGCAAACCGGCACGGCGTACGTGCGCCCCGAAGTTGTCTTGTTCAGCGGTTCGGTCAACACCGGGTGTGGCCAGGCGTCGAGTGATGTCGGCCCGTTCTACTGCCCGGCCGATCAGACGGCGTACTTCGACACGAGTTTCTTCCAATTGCTCGTCGACCGTTTCGGTTCCAGTGCCGGACCGCTCGCACAGGAATACGTGGTCGCTCACGAGTTCGGACATCACATCCAGAATCAGCTCGGCGACATCGGCCGCGCGCAGGCCGACCCGCAGGGTGAGGAGTCCGGCGCGGTTCGCACCGAACTCCAGGCCGATTGCTATGCCGGCGTCTGGGCTCATTTTGCCGACACGATTCCCGACGAGGCAACCGGTCAGCCATTTTTGAAGCCACTGTCGAAGAACGATATTCGCGACGCTCTGTCAGCAGCATCGTCGGTGGGCGACGACCGTATCCAGAAGTCGACTACGGGTCGAGTCAACCCCGAAGGATGGACACATGGTTCCTCCGCGCAACGCCAGGCGTGGTTCGCCACCGGGTACCAAACGGGCCAGGTCTCCTCGTGCGACACCTACTCGGCGAGGGATTTGAACAATCCGCCCGATCTGAAGCGGTAGAGAAACCACGAAACCATCCCGCCGACAACTTTTTCTTTCTTGACAGATCAAGTTGTCGGTGGGATGGTTTTCTCATGTTGGAAGTCGCAGTCATCGACCGCCCCGCAGCTGCCGAGGTCTCTCTCGATCCGATCCGGCAACGGATTCTGGCTGAACTGGCAGTTCCGGGATCAGCATCCTCGCTGGCACCCCGGATCGGACTGACACGCCAGAAGGTGAATTACCACCTGCGCACTCTGGAAGAACATGGACTCGTAGAGCTGGTCGAGGAACGCAAGCGGGGCAACATGACCGAGCGCATCATGCAAGCGAGCGCCGCGTCGTACGTCATCTCGCCCGCCGCGATGTCCGCACTCGCCCCGGATCCGAGTCGGTTTCCGGATCAGCTCTCGGCACGTTGGCTCGTCACTCTCGCGGCACGGATCGTTCGAGAGGTCGGTGAGCTGATCGCCGGAGCAACTGCGGCCGGAAAACCATTGGCCTCCTTTGCCATCGACAGTGACATCACCTTCGCCACTGCTTCCGACCGAGCCGCATTCGCCGGCGAACTCGGCGAGTCGATCAACTCACTCGTGGCCAAGTACCACGACGGCAATTCCGAAGGTGGACGCAAACACCGCCTGGTTGTCGCCCTGCATCCCAGCCTCACCACACCGCACGTCACCACACCCGAAACGGAGCAGTAGCAATGTCCGAGAAATTCGAAATCCGCCGCGAGGTGGTCGTCCCCGGAACTCCCGAACAGATCTGGGCCGCGATCTCGGCAGAGACGGCCGGCTGGATGTTCCCGTCCCCTCTCGAGATCCCCGCCGACGGCAGTCGCCCGGACAGCCCGATCATCGCGGACTGGGAACCGCCCCGCGAACTAGCCATCCACATGCAGGGCCCCGACGGCTGGTTCAACAACCTCGAGTACGTCGTCGAGGCCCGCGACGAGAGCACCGCTGTCGTCCGTTACGTCCACGCCGGAGTATTTGCCGAGGACTGGGACAACCAGTACGACGGCGCGAGTAAGCACACAGACTTCTACCTGCACAGTCTCGGCCAGTACGTTCAGTACTTCGCCGGCAGACCCGTCACCTACGTCTCAGCCGAAGGGCCGGAAGCCTCTTCCGCACCGGAGGCCATGGGAGCACTTCGCGGCGCCCTCGGAATCGCCTCGGGCGCCACCGCCGGAGACACGGTGACGGTGGATGTCCCCGGAATCGGAACCGTCGAAGCAATCATCGACTACATCGACGACTGGTTCGTCGGCCTGCGCACCGAGAACGCATTGCTGCGGTTCTACGGCCGAAATGCCTTCGGCGGCAACGTCGATGCAGCCCATCACCTCTTCGCCGCGGATGCGGACGGAGACGCAGCGACAGCGGCATGGCAGGCCTGGCTTTCCGGCGTGTTCGCCTGAGCCGTCACACTCCCCGCTCTGCTGACACGCGACCGTCGTCGATCGCGGTCAGCAGAGCGGAGTGATCGCGTGCGTTGCGCTTGGCGTAGGCAGCCGCGAACTCTCCGATCGCGAAATCGAATTCGGTTCCCTCACCAAGGTATTCGGCGATCGCAATCCGGTCGGAGGAGCGAGCGTGCGCATAGGCGAGGACCCTCGCACACAAGCGCCCGTAGAGTTCCAGACCCTCCGGAACCATCTCCTCGATGACTGCCGATCCCTTACCGTCACGCAGTTGACGAATGTAGAAATCGTGCTCACCCTCGTCCAGTCCCGGCCCGCGTTCCCAGCCGAGGAAGATGTCGCTCGTAGCCTGCATCAAACGCTGCCCGTTGACGACGCGCTCACCTTCGTTCTTGAAGGTCGGACCGTCGACGTAGCCGGACAGCACCGAAGGCTGCGCCTCCTTGACCTGCAAAATCAGCGGGTCGCCATCGTCGACGCCCTTCATCAGGATCATCCACGCGCGGGTTCCGACGCTTCCGACGCCCACCACCTTCCGGGCGATGTGCGTCATCTCGAAGGCGTCGAGGAGAACGCGCCGATCCCATTGCAGAGTGTTGCGGTACGACCGGACACGCTGACGCAACAAGTCCTCGATCTGCGTGAGATCGGTGCCCGCGAACAACTCGTCTGCCGGAACGATCAAAGGCGGATCACTGATGAATCGCCGACGGCCGTCGACGATTTCGGTGAACTTGCCGGCGGCCTGCACACTGTCGCGGCGGCGAGCCTTGTCGAGCGTCGCTTGCGTGCGCGCGACCATTCGCTTCTTCAGGTCGATTTGGAGATCCTCGAGCCCGTCCTCGGGTGCGATGTGCGAGTACCAGACCGCAAGATTACCCAACCCTGCCTGGGTGATCATGGTTTCCCGGTACTCGGCCGCGCATCCGCGAACGATCTTCTTTCGCTCCTTGCCCGAAAACCCGTTGTCCTTCGCGGCGATCACCAAACTCGCGGCCAGCCGCTTGACGTCCCACTCGAACGGGCCCGGGTATGTCTCGTCGAAATCGTTGATGTCGAACGCCAACTTCCGCTCCGGCGTCGCATAGATGCCGAAATTGCTCAGATGTGCGTCACCGCAAAGTTGACTGCCGAGGCCCGAATCCGCGCTGCGAGACAAGTCGTCCGCCATCACCAATGCGGCACCACGGAAGAACGAGAACCGTGACGCCGACATCCGCCCGTAGCGAATGGGTACCAGGTCCTGCACCCGGGATTTCGCCTGTACTTCCAGCAGCGAAATCGGGTCGCGATCGCTGTCCGCGAGATCCGCGAGCGCTGCCAGCGGGGTGTCTCTACGCGCTTGGCGGCCGCGCGCCCGCCGCTCGTCGACAGAGAGATGTTCGGTGCGCACTGCTGTCATCTGCCCGACCTTTGTCATCTGCCCGACCTTTCACTCGCAACGGCTATCGCTACGAACTCGACGCGTCGGGCATCGCTCGGCCTCCTGATCCGCGCGCCGCGCGTACCAGGAGTTCCGGACTGGACACCAACGCCTTGCGCCACGGAAGTACCCCGTCGATCTCGATCTGAATCGACAGGCTCAGCACAGTTCGAATCAGCACGATCATGCCCAGAACTGCGGCGTCGGTCAGTGACGGAGAAGACGTCACAGTCTTCACCAGATCAGCGGCGACGAGGATCTCGAGTCCGAGAAGGATGACCGCGCCCATGGTCTCGCGCAGCGTGCGAAACGCCGAACTACCGTCGCGTGTTCGACTCCACGCCCGCCCCGCGATCACGAATGCGAACACGAACCCGAGAACCATGGCGACAACACCGAGCACTTCGAACCATTCGGTGACAAGCTCGAAGAACCTGATTTTGTCCATGGTCATGATTCTCGAGGTAATGCACCGATAAGTCGAGGTGACACGACGGAGTCAGCTGAAGATCCGCTCGATGTCGTCGAGCCGCAGCTCGGTGGCCCGAGGGGAATAGCCCGAGCCCCACAGGCTGTCGTCGACGTAATGGACGTTTCCCGAGCGGACAGCGGGAAGGCGCTCCCAGAGCGGGTTCGTCGCCAACTGTGCGCGGACGTCCTGCTGATCCTGGAAGGCGCCCACGATGATCACGTCGCTGGTGACCTGATCGAGTTGCTCCGCGGTCAGTGTGCGCGTGAACTCCTCCGACGTGGCTCGATCGCCGGGGAACTCGAGGGCGTCGAGAAGTGCGTCGACCTGGTTGTAGACGACACCGTTCTCACCGGTACGCAGCAGCGTCACCGACGGTAGCGAGCCGAGGGCCGCGAGTCGATCCTTGATTGCGAGGAGGCGCTCTTCCGTTCTCGCGTTCAATTCGGCTGCCGCTTCTTCGCGTCGGACCGCGACGCCCATCGAGGTGACCAGTTTCTTCATCTCGTCCCACGTGAGGAATCCGTTGAAGCCGGCGAACACCGGCACTCCGGTCGCTGAGAGTTCGTCGTAAGATTTTGCGGCATAGGCATTTCCGGCCGTCAGAAGCATGACGATCAGGTCGGGCGATGCGCCGATGATAGCTTCTTTGTTCCACGTTCCCGCCGTGCCGAGGTTCGGGATGTTCGCAGCCTCCGGCATCGTGCGCAACACCGCGTCACCGCTCACACCCTCGAGACCGAAGAAGCCGCCGACGATCTTCTCCGGCGGCACACCGAGGTCGAGCACCGTCGCCATGGCGCTGACATGGGCGATGACCATTCGCTGCGGATCCGAAGGAATCTCGACACTGCCCGTCTCGTCCTGCACCGTGACGAGACTGCCTGACTCCACGCCGTTTTCGTCACTGCTGCACGCTGCCAGCAAGGTCGCGGCCGCGACACCGAGCCCGGCGCCGAGGAATCCCCTGCGCGTCAGCGCATCGACGATGAGGCTCCACTGCTCGTCTGTATCGAGTGCGGTGCTATCGGGAGCAGGGTCAAGGCAGATCGAGTGCGACACAGTTCGGTCCATTCGTTCGAGAGGTCGAGAATCTCCTCGATTGTGGCTGTCGAACCGTCGAAACTGAACAGGATCTCGAGCCGACTTCTATTGCTATCCGGTCAGACCTTCTTGACGACGCTCGACTTCAATTGCATCGGCCCGATGCCGTCGACCTTGCAGTCGATGTCGTGGTCCCCAACGCCCTGAACAAGGCGGATGTTGCGCACTTTCGTGCCCGACTTGATACCGGTCGGACTGCCCTTCACCTTGAGCGTCTTGACGACCGTCACAGTGTCTCCGTCCGCAAGGACGTTTCCTACCGAATCTTTCACCACTCCCAGAGCATCCCCTGTGCCCTCGACTGGCGCCCACTCGTGTGCACAGGACGGACACACCATCAAGGCACCCATTTCGTAGGTGTATTCGCCGGCGCATTCAGGACAAGGAGGCAAGGTGTCTTCCACGTGGATCATCCTATCCAGCGGGTGTCGGATCCCCATTTTTGCACTTCATAGGTCATTCTTGGGACAGCAATTGCATTCGATGAAACTTTGCACTCTGTGCAATTATGGATGAAATGGGAACCGAAACACTCGGATTGCGCGAACGAAAGCGAATCGCTACGAGGCAGCTGATCGAGCACACCGCGGTCGAACTCGTCCTCGACCTCGGATACGTCGAAGTGACCGTCGAGAAGATCTGCGAAGCCTGCAATCTGTCGACCCGCACGTTCTTCAACTACTTCCCCACCAAGGACGCAGCCATCGGTGGACTCATGCTCGTCGTACCGAATGAGACGACCATGATCACGCTGATCAACGAGCACCCCGATGACCCTCTCCGAGGGGCTCTGGCGGTCTTCGAAGAGGCGATGCAGATCGTCGACGAGCGGCCCGACCTGCTGGCGTACCGCCGCGAATTGTTCGAACGGCATCCCACACTCTTGCAGCAGCACCTGGCCACGTTTCACGATCTGGAGGACACACTCACCAGGCTCTTGACGCGTGAGTTGCGCGGTCGCCCCGAGTATCGACAGCTTCCGGCAGACACCGCCGCGGAAGACGAGGCCACCGCAACGGTCATCACAGCGGGCGCAGCGATGCGTTACGTCTTCCGAAAGTGGCAGAACAGCGAACGGGCAAGCCCCAGAACCGAACTGCTCGATCCTGCACTACTTCTGATGGCTCGAATTCTCCGCTCCGCGAACTGATTTCACCAGCTGTCACTCAACTAAGGAATTCCATGTCCACTCGAGAAGCTGCGACCGTCGGCCCAGACGACACGCGCACCGACACCGAATCCACGCCAGACAAGCGGTCGATCATCCTCGTTTTTGTCGGGTTGATGATCACCATGCTTCTGGCATCGCTCGATCAGATGATCTTCAGCACCGCCTTGCCCACCATCGTCGGCGAATTGAACGGCGTCAACCACATGGTCTGGGTGACGACGGCGTACATCCTCGCCTCGACCGTCATGATGCCGGTGTACGGGAAACTCGGTGATCTGATCGGCCGCAAGGGCCTATTCATCGGCGCCATCAGCATTTTCATCGTCGGTTCTGTGATCGGCGGTCTGTCCCACGACATGACCACACTCATCGCGGGGCGCGCTGTTCAAGGACTCGGCGGCGGCGGGTTGATCTTGCTGTCCCAGGCGATCATCGCCGACGTCGTTCCGGCCCGGCAACGCGGCCGGTACATGGGCGCGATGGGCGGTGTGTTCGCCTTGGCTTCGGTTGCCGGTCCCCTACTCGGCGGCTGGTTCACCGAAGGCATCGGTTGGCGTTGGGCTTTCTGGATCAACATCCCCCTCGGCCTTCTCGCCATCGCGAGTGCGATGGCATTCCTTCACTTGCGGAAACCGAATCTCGGCAAGCCTCGCATCGACTACCTCGGAATGATCCTGGTCGCGACGGCAGCGACGTGCCTGATCCTGTTCACCACCTGGGGCGGAAACACTTACGCCTGGGGTTCCGGAGTCATCATCGGGTTGATCGTCGGCTGCATCGTGACCGCCGTGGCGTTCGTCTTCGTCGAGAAGCGTGCCGACGAACCAGTGATTCCGATGCACCTGTTCGCTCAGCGAAACTTCGTGTTGACCACCGTCGCGGGTCTGATCATCGGAATCGCGATGTTCGGTGCGCTCGCCTACCTGCCGACCTACATCCAGATGGTGACCGGAAAGAACGCCACCGAAGCAGGACTGATCATGATTCCGATGATGGCGGGCCTACTCGTCGCCTCCATCGGATCCGGTCAGCTGGTCAGCAAAACCGGTCGCTACAAGATCTTCCCCATCGTCGGAACATCCATCGTCGCCGTTGCTCTGGTCCTGCTTTCACGTCTGACGCCGTCGACCTCGCTGCTGGTCTTCGGTTGTTACATCGCCCTCATGGGTATCGGCCTCGGCCTCGTCATGCAGATCTTGATCCTGATCGTGCAGAACACCTTCCCTGCGGCCGAAGTGGGAACGGCCACCGCGTCGAACAACTTCTTCCGTCAGATCGGCGCTTCGTTGGGCAGCGCTATCGTGGGCAGCCTGTTCGCCTCGCGCCTGACCAATCTGCTGTCCGAACGACTACCGGCAAACGGAGGCGCAGCGGGTGGGGACGAGAACTCTTTGACGCCGGGAATTCTCTGGAAGTTGCCGAGCCAGGTTCGCGAGATCATCGTCGGCGCATACAACGATGCGCTTGCGCCGATCTTCCTCTATCTCGTACCGCTGGTCATCGCGGCGGTCGTCTTGTTGCTCTTCGTCAAGGAGAAGCCCCTCGCGACGACGATCGACCGCTCAGCGCCCCCGCTCGAGTAATTTGACTATCGTGGCGTGATGTCGCACGCACCGAATACGTCCAGACGCACTCTCACCGTTCTGGGCGTATTCGGCGTTGTAGTGGTTGTAGCAGCCGCCGGCATTTTCTGGTGGTTCGCCCGCAGCGACGACGCCCTTGCCGGCGAGAACCTGGATTCGTTCCCGGCTGTCGACCACAGCGCACTGACCGCTCAGCAAAGTGCGCTGCTCACCGTCCTCGAACAGGAATGGGAGTCAGGGAGCCCCGGCACCAAGTACGCCGAAGGTGTCGAGGAATCGTGGTGTGCCGATTTCGTGAGCTGGTCGATGAACCAGATCGGCACGCCGTTCTCGAACCCCAACTCAGGCTCGTGGCGCATCCCCGGGGTGTACACGCTGCAGGAGTATTACGAGTCGGTCGACGCGTTTGTCCCCTACGGTCAGGACTACCAACCCAAGGTCGGCGACACGATCCTGTACGGCGACTCGAGCCCATTCGGTCAACACGTCAACGTCGTTCTGGTCAATGACGCCGGCACTCTGACGACCGTCGGCGGCAACGAGAACAACAAAGTCATGCTTCATCGCATAAAGCCCTCGGAAGTTCCGGGAATAGTCGGGTTCGGCGTCATCTGAGCCGAACCCCACCGTCGTTGCTTGTCGAGATAGTGCGAAGTGCAGAGGTGAGGTTGCTGATTTGTCGTTGCCGTTGGATGGCACTTGCTATCAACCAACATTCGGATAATACCGCATTTCCGTCGTCGACAGATATTATGCAAGCGTGAAGAATTGTCCTCGCCAACTAGATTCGTATTCAGCTGTCCCCTACCTCAGACAGGAATTCGATGCGCCCTGGTGAGCTGACCACCCTCGAGCAGATGCAACTCATGGCCCGCGCGGCAGCTGCGCAGGCCATGAGTACCCCGTCGATGCTTCGACTGCGGCTCGGCCGCTACCCCACTCACACGCCCGACCTGCGCAAATGCCAACTCCCCGACACCAGACTGTGCAGGGAAGCGCTCGATCACGCCAGAGGAACCCTCTCCCCCGCGGTCTTGAACCACAGTCTCCGCTGCTGGATCTGGGCCGACACCTTCGCACAGATCGACGCGATCGAGTACGACCCCGAAGATCTCTTCACTGCGTGCGCCCTTCACGATGTCGGACTGGGCGCAGAAGGATCGGCCGAGCATGGGTGTTTCACCTACATCAGTGCCGCAGACGCGGAAGAACTCGCGACCCGAGTGGGAACTTCGGAGAAGTCGGTAGAGCGAATCGGCGCAGCGATCCGTCTGCACATGGATCTGACCGTCGACCGCAGCGCGGGCGGTGACGCCTATCTCCTGCACGCCGCAGCGCATTTCGATGTTGCCGGTCGGCGTGCGGCCGAAATTCCGCGAGCAACTGTTGATGCAGCAATCGCGGAGTACCCCCGAACAGGATTCACCGACGAGTTCGCGCAGTCGATGCGGCGCGAGGTCGAGCTCCGTCCGCGCTCTCGCGCGGCGACGCTCTGGAGATCGGGAATGGCCCTGCCGTTGCGTACCAATCCCCTGGACTGGAAGAGCCGGTAACTACGAAAGGTCCTCGAGCACTGCGGTTCGCGGACCTCCCACGTTCCCGGTATTCACCACGCCGACGGGTTCGATCAACATCACCTCCGCTTCCTCCTCGGCGATCGGGCAATGTTCGACGCCGCGAGGTACCACGAACAGTTCACCGGGCCCCAGTGCAACATCTCCGTTTCGCAGTTGGATTCGAATCTGCCCCTTCGTCACCAGGAACATCTCGTCGGTGTCGGCGTGGGAGTGCCAGACGAATTCACCTTTGATCTTGACGATCTTGATCTCGTAGTCATTGAGCGCCGCAATCTTCTTGGGCGACCAGTGCTCGGTGAACTGACCGAACTTCTCGCGAAGCGATACCGCTGTTGCCGAACTGTTCATGTTGTTCCTCCCTCGGGCGCGCCACCACCGCGATGACGACCCCGCCACTCTTCGTCACCCGCGGCAGCTGCGTCTTGTACGTTTCTGACATGGATCCCCACGGCGCACAGATCACCGCGTGGGCACCGGGCCTCGCGGGAATCACCGAGGTCTTCCATGCCGATTTCGTCGGACACGCCTATCCCAAACACACGCACGATCAGTGGTCTCTGATGCTCGTCGACCGCGGCACGATTGCATACGACCTCGATCATCGCGCTCATGGCGCAGCACCCGAGATCGTGACTCTGCTGCCGCCAGGTATCGCACACGACGGAGTTCCCGTCACCGAGGCCGGATTTCGTCAACGAATCCTTTACCTCGACACGTCAGTTCTCGGCGAGGTCCTCATAGGCCCGGCAGTGGACAGTCCCGAGATTCGAGACCCTCTGCTGCGCCACCGCATCGATCAACTGCACTCTGCACTCGACCCAGACGGCGAATCACTCGAGGCCGAAAGTCGCCTGGGGTTCCTCGCTGAAAGATTGAACGAGATCCTCACACCGGCCACAGGCCGAGCCCGTCACACGCCCACCGTTGACGAACGCGTTGCCGATCAACTGCGAGACCTGCTCGATGCGCGACTCACAACGGGAATCACGATGCACGAAGCGTCGAACATCCTGCAGCGGAACTCCACGTATCTGATCAAGAACTTCGCGAAGCATTTCGGGCTTCCGCCTCACAAGTACGTGACGGGACGCCGAATCGATCTGGCACGACGCGCAATCCTCGCCGGGCGCGAATTGGCGGACGTGGCCGTCGACGTCGGGTTCCACGATCAATCCCACTTGTCGCGGCACTTCGTGAAACACGTCGGGGCGCCGCCCGGCAGGTACGCACGGAACGTGGTCGGCAGAGCGGGCTCGCCACAGCAGCTGGCACCGGTTTAATCGAGCAGAGACTGTTTCCGGTCAGCTGGAGCCTGTGCTCACTGGATGAAAACGGTGCCAGGTCCAGCGATCAAGAAGCCGTCTCGAGGTCGACGAGCAAGAAGTCCTCGCGACGCGGCCCCCATTCACGATCGGTCAGCTGATACGAGCGCAATGCGCGAGGCGCACGGGCCAACTCGTAGAACCGCTCGGACCCGGGCACGAATTGCCTCGTAGCCCAGCCCCAGCTCGGGCCGTGCGGAAACTTCGGGTCGGGCAGCATGTCGGACTCCAACGACATGAGCCGCAGGCGCCGAACCACTCCGGTAGTGGAGGCATTCTCGTCGAAATCGGTCCACGCCTGACGGGCGTTTGTGCCGTCACGAGGAGTTCCGGCACATAGTTGCAAAGCGCCCGCGGCTTCGGCGACCGCCCATCTGCGCGGGCTGTCGACATTCCACGAGAGTCCCCACCGGACGGTCTCCCCCACTTCGGGAGGAACAAACCACCGAAGACGCAGAGCGTCGACCACTACCGGCGTGATCATCGTGTCGAAGTTCGCCGACGCACCGACCATTCGACCGGCTCGACCGCATCGTCCAGCCCGAGAACCACGCGAGCTGCGTTACGTCCCTGATCGAAGAGGGACTGGCGAACTGTGGTCAAGCCGGCGTCCGATGCAGCTGTTGTGTCGTCCCACCCGACGACTGCGACATCATCGGGCAGCGCGAGGCCGAGTTCACGGATCGCGTCCAGGGCCCCCAGAGCAAGTTCGTCGCTCATCGCCAGGATGACATCGGGCCTTCGGCTCACGGGAACGTCGAGCAGGGACCGAGCCATCCGAGCCCCTTCGCTCCGCTCGTTGACGGTGACGACCCCCACCCGCACCGATGACCACTCGAGGCCGGCGTTGCGGACGCCGCGTTCGTAGCCCTCGAGCCGATGGCGGGACACCGGAAACAACGCTTCACCTGGATCCACGTCCATCCGAATCTCGGACCGACGCTCACGATCCCACGGAAGGCTGATCACCACAGGCCGCTGCGCCCCCGACAACCCGACCGCCGCGATCGCAACGGCGCCGGCAACATCGTCCATCCCGACGAGATCCACACCCTCGTGCAGGGGCCCACCCTGGATGCATGCGGGTTTTCCGGTGCCGACGATCGCGTCGAGGATAGGATCGTCGAAGACGGTGGTCCAGACGACAAAGCCGTCTACTGCTGCGTCGCGAACTCTGTCGACGTCTCCAGGTTTCCCCGAGTTCGGCAGCATCATCAATCCGGCGTTCGCATCCAGGCACGCTTCGGCCACTCCCGAGAGAAACCGCCGGGCTACTGCGTCTTCGAAGGCGTAAGTCAGCTTCTCGCTGAAGACGACCGCAATGTTGTTGAATTTCCCGCTACGCAAGGACTGCGCCGCCCGGTTGGGGCCCGCGTACTCGAGTTCTTCAGCAGCCGCGAACACCTTGGCCCGCGTTGATTCCGACACGCGCTCGGGCTGTGCGAAGGAGTACGACACCGACATCACCGACACCCCCGCGGCCTTGGCGACGTCGGCCATCGTCGGTCGACTCGAACGCTGCGCACGTGTGGCCATGAGCATCAGCATAGCGAGTGCAAAATATCCACTGCGCAGGTGTGTATCGATACATGTATCGTTACACAACATGACCGCTCGACTGCCCAAGGCAACCACGCTCCGGCTGATGACCCTGGCCGGAGCAGCCTTCGCCTACGTGACGGCCGAAATGCTCCCCGTCGGACTGCTCAGCGAAATCTCGACGGACCTCGACGTCACCGAAGGGCGTGTCGGCCTACTGCTGACCTTCTACGCATACGGTGTCGCGGCCTTGACTCTTCCGCTGATCGGAGCGGTCAAAACCTGGCCGCGCCGACGCGTCGTCGTTCTGACGGTGGCCACCCTCGCGGTGTCGCAACTGGTCGCAGCGTGCGCCGTCAACTATCCGATGCTGGTGATCGGACGATTGCTCTGCGCTGCGACGCACGGAGTGTTCTGGGCTGTCGTTGCCCCGGTCGCAGCCACCCTGGTTCCGCGCGGACAACAGGGCAAGGCAATCGCGACGGTGTATGCCGGAACGTCTCTCGCTTTTGTTCTCGGGGGTCCACTTTCCTCGGCGATCGGCCAATCCTGGGGTTGGCGAACTGCGTCGGCGGCAATCGGTGTGGTGGCAGTGATCATCGCTTTCTCGCTGCATCGTGCGCTGCCTGAGATGCCGGTCGACCAGCGCCATCGGAACAAGCGAGACAAACCGAAACCGACACCGGAGATGCGACGGGCACTCGCCGTCATCTGCGCGGCAACGCTGTTCGCCGCCCTGGGACAGTTTGCGTCGTACACGTTCTTCACGCTTCTCGTGGAGGAAAGCCTCGGCTCGTCCGGTGGCATCCGTACCGCGATGCTTCTGGTGTACGGCGCAGCGGGCGCCGTCGGAGTGTGGGTCGCCGGCAAGTACTACGACCGCCGACCGCGCCTCTTCACGCTCATCTCGATCGCGACGGTGGCCGGCGCGCTGGCCATTTTCTGGCTCCTGGCGCCGTCGATGGGAGCGTTCGCCGTCGTCGCCACGATCTTGTGGGGCGCGGCGTTCACCACCGTTCCGATCTGCCTCCAGTCCTCGGTTCTGCGCGCCGTCCCGATCGGGACCGACCGCGCGTCCGCCATCTACGTCGTCGTGTTCCAGATCGCGATTGCAACAGGCGCGCTGCTCGGTGCGGCCGTCGTAGACAGTGGTGGGCTCTCACATCTGGCGGGCATCGGGGTCGCCTTGATGATCGGTTCCTTGGTGATAGTCGGGTTCGGGCGACGCGCGTTTCCCCAGGAACCGGAACGGTCTACTCACTCCCCCACCGACGCGCCCGCGGGCCTCGCGTCGTAGATCAGGGTGTATCGCCAGAACAGTCGTCTCCTGATCCTGCTCCCTGGCAAACACGACGCGGCCGCGCGCCGGACGTCAGCCATCGACTCACCCGGGTCAGCGGTGGGAGCCGTCATCGCCTTCAGCGACTCGGAGGCAACCCGTCGATGCTTGACGACGCCGAGGACGGGATTGCAGACGGTCGCCAACACCGACAGGAGCCCGTCGGTGGCTGTGGTCGATCGATAACACCCGACCACGACGAGCCGGCCGCCCGGTTCGAGAAGGCCGCGCAGCCGCTTCATCGATTCGTCGAGTGGAAGATGGTGCAACGCTGCGACGACCGTGATCGCGTCGTACTTCGCCTCGGATGCAAAGTCCTCGATCCGCCGTGCGTCGATGATCACGTTCTCCTCGTGGACAAACCTTGCGCGCACGGCGGCCGAGGTCGTGGGGTCGGGTTCCACACCGACCACCACGTCGAACCGCCGACGCAAGAGTTCGATCAGATTGCCCGTCCCGCACCCCACGTCGAGAGCGCGACCGGACCTGACCCCGCGCAGATTACGTAGAATCCATCGGCCGTAGTGATCGTTGTGACTCCACGGATGGCGTCGGTTGAAACCGTCCAAGCGAGTAATCACACCCATACCCGACGGTATCAATCCGAGCCCCGGCACCGGCCGTCACAACCGCGGGTCGACCGGCTCCGATTCGAGAGCCAACACCGCGAACACGGCCTGGTGCGCTCGCCACAAAGGTTCACGGTCGACGAGCCTGGAGACTGCCTCCATGCCGAGCGCGTACTCGCGCAGCGCCATCGACTGCTTGTGCCCGAGGTTGCGATTGCGTAGCCGAGCAAGCGTCGACGGTTCGAGGTAGTCGGCACCGTAGATCAATCGCAGGTACTCCCGGCCGCGAACCTTGATGCCCGGTTGTACCTTCGCGTTGTACCCCCGCGGTCCGTGGATCTGATTCGCCAGAGGTTTGACGACCATCCCCTCACCACCGTCAGCGGTCAGCGACTCCCACCACTTCGTCGCTTCGGACACCGAGTCCTCGGAACCGAGATCGACTACCAGTCGACGCGTGGTGGTAAATCGATTCGGGTCGGCCGCGGCCAGGCGGTCCGAAATACCGAGGTGCCATTCGTGATCCCGTTCCCCGTACGACTGGCCCTCGGTCGCAAGAATCTGGAAGGGCGCGATGGTGACGCCGTCCAGTCCGTTCGTCGGCCACACGTACCGTCGGTAGGCCTCACCGAAGCGGTCGATACTGGCAGCCCGAACAGTTGTCTGTTCGAACATCTCCGCCACGTCCAGGCCCCGCGAACCTGCCTGCGCCAACACGGCCTCGCGAGCGGCGAGGTCTGATCGCCCTGCCGCCGCGACCGACGCATACTGCGAGCGCAGCAGACCCTCCGCTTTGACGTTCCACGGCAACAGTTCGCAGTCGAGGAGCAGCCAGTCGGTGCCCAACTCTTCCCACAACCCCGCTGCGGTGACTGCGGCGGCGATGTCGTCGATCAACTGCTGAGTCAGGCCGTCGCCGAAGAACTGACGGCCGGTGCGGGTGTGCACCATCCCGGTGAGCGAATCCGGTGCGTCGAAGCGGGACTGAGCAACCGATCGATCACGGCACACGAGCACAACTGCCCGCGAACCCATGTGCTTCTCTTCGCAGATCACTGTTCCGATTCCGCCGGCCCGGTATGCGTCGAACGCGGTCGACGGGTGTTCCAGATAGTCGTCGGATTGGGCCGTCGCGCAGGGCGCCATGGTCGGCGGTAGGTACCGCAGCCATTGCGGGGCGACCGCGAATCGGCTCATCACTTCCAAGGCGCCGGCGGCGTTGTCGGTGCGAACGGACACTCGCCCGCGCAGTTCGGTGTCGACGCCGGTCGTTTCCAGGACGTCGGCCAGATCGAGCACATCCGGATCGCGAGTCGGCGCAGCCAGCGGCACCACCGGTTCGTACCAAACCCGCTCCGCCGGAACCGACACGATCTCTCGTTCCGGGTATCGAAGAGCGGTGAGGGATCCACCGAAGACGCACCCGGTATCGAGGCACGCGGTGTTGTTGATCCATTCCACCTCGAGCACCGGCGTGTGACCGTAGAGGACCATGGCTGATCCTCGGTAGTCCTGCGCCCACGGGTATCGAACAGGCAAGCCGAATTCGTCAGTCTCACCGGTGGTTTCACCGTAGAGCGCAAAGCTTCGCACCCGGCCGGACGCCCTGTTGTGGTAGTCCTCCTTGAGACCGGCGTGTGCGACGACGAGTTTGCCGTCGTCCAGGACGAGGTGCGCCACGAGGCCGTCACAGAAGTCGACGACGCTTTCGCGGAACTCCGCCGACTCGGCGGCAAGCTGCTCGAGCGTCTCGGCCAGTCCGTGACTGGCCGTGACCTTCTTACCCCGAAGCGCTTTGACGAGTTTGTTCTCGTGGTTACCCGGAACTGCTATCGCATGTCCCGCCGCGACCATCCCCATGACCAGACGCAGCACACCGACCGAATCCGGTCCCCGATCCACGTAGTCCCCGAGGAAGACGGCAGTTCGCCCGTCCGGCGGCACCGCGTCGACAGCGCTGCCATCCGTCCCGTAGTCGACGGTGTAGCCGAGTTTCACGAGGAGCGACTCGAGCTCACTTCGACATCCGTGGACGTCGCCGATGACGTCGAACGGGCCATGCTCGACACGCAGATCGCTGCGCAGCGGGTGGCGCGAGAATGTGGCTTCGGAAACCGCGTCCTCACCTCTGAGGATGTGAACCGAACGGAAACCTTCCTTACCCAAACCTCGGAGCGAGCGAGTCAACTGTTGGTGCTGGCGGCGAATGACGTCGCGTCCGAACGTCCGATCAGAGCGAGCGTCGTTTCGTGCCGAACACACCGATTCCGGAACATCGAGCACGACTGCCACCGGCAGTATGTCGTGCTCGCGTGCCAACGCAACGAGCCGCTTGCGCGCAGCGGGCTGGACGTTGGTCGCGTCGACAACCGTGAGACGTCCGCGTCGCAGACGCTTGGCTGCGACGAACTCCAGCACTTCGAAAGCGTCGGACGTCGATTCCTGTGAGTTCGGATCGTCACTGACCCACCCACGGAAGGTGTCACTCGAGAGAGTTTCGAAGTCACCGAAGTGACGCGCCGCGAAGGTCGACTTTCCCGAGCCACTGACACCGATGAGTACTACAAGAGCGAGGTCTGGAATCTCGTACACCGTCATGACGTTCGTGCCTCCTTCGTGAAGATCGCCATCTGAGTCGGCCCGCCGAGGGCCGGATCGATGGCTCCGACGAATTCGAACTCCACGGAATACCCGTGGGCTCGGGCCGTTTCGGTTGCCCAGTCGCCGAATTGGGTTCGGGAGAACTCGAACCTGTGGTCCGGGTGCCTGAACTCTCCCTCCGCCAACGCCGGATACAGCACGTTGTAGTCGGCATTCGGAGTTGTCATCAGCACGTACTGCGGTGCTGCGTCCACGAAGACCGATCTGACCAGGGCAGGCAACCGCGCAGCATCGACGTGCTCGATCACTTCCATGAGCACGGCTGCGTCGAAGCCTTTCATCCGTGCATCGCGGTAAGTCGCCGACGACTGCATCAAAGACACCCGTTCACGCTGGACGTCGGACATTTCGGTGAACTTCAATCTCCGCTGCGCACGCGTCAGTTCGCGCGCGCTCACGTCGACCCCGACAAGTTTGTCGAATCGAGCGTGCGGCATCAGTGCCTCGATCAGTTTCCCTTCGCCGCAACCGATGTCGACGATCGTTCGCACGGGCAGTCGCTGAAGCGTCGCCGACACTGCGTCGACGCGAAGCCTCTCCAGCGGCGGATCCGGTCGCGGTACTTCGATCTGCGCCTCGGCTTGTTCGGGAATCAGTCGATCGACCACCGATTCGACCAGGTCGCGTCGACGAGCCAGGTAGCGGGACATGATCAGCGCGGAATCCGGATGCGACGCCAACCACTCTCCAGCGACGCGGATCAATTTGTCTGCCTCGTCGGGTCCCACCCAGTAGTGCTTCGCGTCGTCGAGGACCGGCAACAGCACGTAGAGGTGCCGTAGGGCGCTCTGCACCGTGTGTTCCCCGGTGAGCGTCAGCGATACGAAGTCGGAGTTTCCCCACGTCGGCAGGTGCGGATCAAGCTGCACCGGTATCGCGGTTACATCCCAGCCCAGCGGCTCGAACAGCCGACGAGGCAAATCCGCATCGCCGCCACACGGAACCACCGGAATCGAGACGGTCAACGCTAGTTCGGCTCCGACGAGTTCCGGGTGTGACTTGCACGTTCCCGTCAACGCGGTGCGAAACAGCTTCGACAGGGCAACCGAGAGGATGGACGACGCCGCATACGGCCGATCGTTGACGTACTCCCCCAGCGAAAAGTTGTCGCCACTCTTACCGCGTCGATACCTACTCTGCACAAGTTCGATGGGGTCGACGTCCACAATCACTGCCACAGTTGTCTTCTCGGCCGAGGACTCCGGGTACAGAACCGTGGCGGTGCCGATCGCCAAGTCGAAGCTTTGCACGCGGTCGGGATGTTTGTGCAGCAGGTAGCTCAACGCGGTCGCATCAGGAGTCTGCGAGGTCGGGGTGGACGTCAGTGTGAGTAGCACCAGGCGAATGTAGCCCGGCAAACGTCCGGGGCGCCTCCGATTTACGCGCCCAGGGCCGTCAGAACAAGGTGAGAGCTGCTCCCGCACCCACCAGTTCCCGAGGCGCCTCGCGCGATTCGATGCCGGCTGCACTGACGTCTCGATGCTCCGAGCGACCACCCAACCCATGACGCTCGACCAGTGGCTCGACACGGCTTGCAAGCCAGCGCTTGTACTCGGGCGTGACATACGCACCCCGCCCGTACAGCTCGCGGTAGCGACGGATGAGCGCCGGGTGTTCCTGAGCAAGCCAATTCATGAACCAACCCCGAGTACTCCCGCGCAGGTGCATCGGAAAGACCGTCACGCTGCTCGCGCCTGCCTCCGACAGTGCCTCGAACAGACCGTCGAGGTGACTGGTGGAATCGGTGAGGAACGGAATGACCGGCGCCACCATGACATTGCACGAGAATCCGGCATCGGTGATGGCGCGGATCATCTCGAGACGCGCCCGCGGCGACGGGGTACCAGGCTCGATCTGCTTCTGAAGGGCTGCGTCGTTGATCGCCAACGACACTCCGATTCCGACGTCGACCTGCGCCGCCGCCATTTTCAACAGCGGCAGATCCCGTCGGAGCAGAGTTCCCTTCGTCAAGATCGAGAAGGGAGTTCCCGATTCGGTCAACGCGCGAATGATGCCGGGCATCAAGCGGTATCGGCCCTCGGCTCGCTGATAGGGATCTGTGTTGGTGCCCAGTGCCACCGCCTCCCGTTTCCAGGACTTTCGCGCCAACTCCTTGCGGAGCACCGCGGCGATGTTCGTCTTCACGACCACTTGGGAGTCGAAATCCGCGCCGGCGTCGAGGTCGAGATACTCGTGACTCGGTCTCGCGAAGCAATATCGGCATGCGTGCGAGCAACCACGAAAAGCGTTGACGGTGAAGCTGAACGGCAACGTCGACTCTTCGGGCAACTTGTTGAGCGCGCTCTTGCAGAGCACCTCGTGAAACGTGATTCCCTCGAACTCGGGAGTCTGCACGGAGCGCACCAACCCGGCCCGTTCGAGTCCGGGTAGTGCTCCGTCATCTGCATCCAATGCCTGACCCGACCACCTCATGGCCCCAAGTCGAACACTTGTTCTAAGCTATGTCAAGATGAAGCGAATAGCCGACCGTGCCTCACCACGGCCGGTGAGTTGTTGGCACAATTCCTCGCATGTCGAACACAAGCACGCCGAACAGAATCAACATTTCGTCCGGTTCCGAATGGGAACCGAAGATCGGTTACTCCCGCGCCGTGCGCATCGGTAACCAGATCGCAGTCTCCGGCACCACCGCTCCTGGTGAGACCCTCACCGATCAGACCCGCGCAGCGCTCGAAACCATCAAGGCAGCACTGGCCGAGGCAGGCGCCACCCTCGGCGACGTCATCCGCACTCGCATGTACCTTCGCGACATGACGCAGTGGGAGCAGGCCGCTCTCGCCCACGGTGAAGTGTTCGGCGAAATTCGTCCCGCCACCACGATCCTCGAGGTCAGCTCGCTGATCGACCCCGCTCTGCTCATCGAGATCGAGGCCGACGCGGTTATCAGCTGATCGCCAATCCGGACATTTGCGAAAGTGGGCGCCTAGTCTGAGCCGATGACACCGATGCGGCTGTATCCGTTGACGCTCGCGCTCGGCATCACCGTCACTTTCCTCGCGTCCACCTTCCTCTCGCCCGGCTCTGCACTCGCAGATCCGGGCGAGAGTCTTTCGACGGCCTGTGGCAGCCCGCTGAGCAATGCCGAGGTGGATCGGGTTGCCGAACTCAGTGACGTCACGACGCTGACCGGCGCTGGACTATCGCGTCTCGAGACCGCTGTCGAACGTCATCGGGAGATCACGTCGATCCTCGTCTCACACCATGATTGGCGAGGCTTGTTCTCCGTCGGCCTCGACGCTGTGGAGCACGAGGCGGTGATGCCGCTGCAGCGAGACCGTGCGGCCTTCGACGATGACGAGTGGGCCCATTCGGTCAGCTACGAATTGCTGCGCAGGTACCTGGTGAACGTCCATGCGGAGTTCACCGGCACTCCCACCGATCCGGCGTGGAGCAACTAGTTCGCCCTGACGCGTCAGTGCGACGCCAGTCCGGCACGAGTCGCCATGGCCGGCTACAACGCCCATCTCACCGTCGATCTCGCTCACGCCGTCGCCACATCCGGAACCACTGCGGAGGATGTCCCCGATTTCTACAAGATCGTCGATTCCATTGCCGTCAAGGGTGGTTCGATCGTGACCCTCACCAAGGCCGAGTACGACGCCGATCTCGGGCCGCTCTGGCGGTTCTACTTCGTCGGCGAAGGACTCGACCGATTGGCCGGAAACTCGCAGCCCTCGGAACTACTGCTCCGCGCCGCCGACAGCGGATACAACACCATCACACTGGCCAACGGGTTCGCCCTCCAGAATCCGCAGACACGTCCCGGCGCAGAACAGGAGATCGACGCGCTCTGGCGTACTACAGATTCCGCTCTCGACGTACTCTCGCGACTCGGTGGTCTCTGACATCTCCCCCTCCGCTGCCTGAAACGGACACACCTGCGACAATGACCCCATGACGGGGCACTCGGCGGGGCAAGGCATGCAGAGTCCCGCCATGCGCCGGGTGCGAGACCTGTTGCGCGGGCCCGCAATTGTCTGCGACGGCCGGGCAACCATCCGCGATGCCGCCAAGTTGATGACCGATGCGGGCCGCCGCGCTGTTGTGATCCCGACGGAGACAACCGGTTTCGGAATCTTCACCGAAGGTGACCTACGTGCCCGCGTGGTAGTCGGTGGTATCGACAGCAACCAGCCGGTATCAACGGTGATGACGCCGTCAGCAGTGACAGTCGATCCGGATCGACTGGGCGCCGACGCCGTGACCGACATGCTCGAGTACGGATTGCGCCATCTCCCGGTCGTGACCGAGGCAGGCGCACTGATGGGTGTGCTCGAACTCAGCGACCTCCTGACTTCGGCCACCAATCAGGGTTTCGAACTGCGCGCAGCGCTCGCCACGGCACAGGACGACTCCCACCTCGTCGAAACAGCCCGCGCGGTCCCTGTTCTGGTGACGGAATTGGTGGCGTCACGGGTCTCACCGCTCGACATCGGTGCGACGCTGGCGGTGCTGATCGACGTGACGGTCAGGCGAGCGATCGAATTGGTAGTGGGCGGAGACGAGCGACCGGATTTCGCGTGGCTGTCGCTCGGCAGCGTCGCCAGACGTGAAGCGCTCCCCTCTTCGGATATCGACAGTGCGCTGGTGTGGGGCGGCGAATCACATCACGAGGGAGCCGACGCCGCGAAGACCATCCACGACATCCTCGATCTCTGCGGGTTCCCTCGCGACACCAAGAACGCCGTCGCGACCCAGGCCAGGTTTGCTCGGACGCTCCCACAATGGCGCACTGCGCTGCGGAAATGGGTGTCCAATCCGTATCAGGACCAAGCCCTGGTCATGTTGTCGATGCTCGCGGATGCCCGCGTCGTCGCGGGCGATCCTGCGTTGGATCCTCGTCCTGCGGCGTTGGATCAACTGCGACTGCACCCGGCAGTGATGCGCCTGCTCCTTCGCGAAGCGGTCGGCGACAAGGCAAAGCTCCATTCGTTCAAGGACGTGATGACGCGTCGGACCGGAACCGTCGACCTCAAAGCCAGCGCCGTCCAACCGATCGTGAACATCGCTCGATGGGCGGGGATTTCCGTGGGCGCCCGCACGAGTTCGACCCTCGAACGCCTCAAAGCCGCAGCGGGAAGTGGTTTCCTACTCGACGACGACGCCCAGGTACTGATCGAATCTTTCGAGGTGCTGCAGCAGATTCGTGTCCGCCACCAGACCGACCAATTCTCCGCGGGTAGGCCACCGACCGACGAAGTCGTGATCGCCGAACTCACTCCCCTCTCGCGTAGCTTGCTGAGCAATGCTGTGCGCGAAGTCGCGGGTGTGCAACGACGACTCGAATATGCCGCGTCCGCGTCGGCGCTACCCGACATCGACCCGTGAATCGCACTGCGCTCGAACAGGTTCTGGCGGCGGAGGGCCTCGAAGGCTGGGATCCGAGCGATGAGCAGATCGCGGAACTCGAAGCCGTCCTCGTCGGAACACTCTCTCGGCGTGAATATTTCGAGCAGGAATTGGCGCGGGCTGTCGGCCTGTCGTCACCGATTCCCCCGCGGATCCGCTGGCGAAGATCAGCGCCGTACGTCTATCGCGGTACGTCGGTACTCGAGAACAACTTCGACGTGCGGGATCCCGCTGCCCTGCAATCACTCGAGTTCGCGGCGACCGCGCTCCGCCTGGGTGAGGCGCACCTCGGCAGCGACCTCGTACCGCACACGCGAGACACAGCCGAACTACTCCTGCTTCACCAGCACGTTTTCCAAGACCTGTATCAGTGGGCCGGCCACATCAGAACGGTCGACATCAGGAAAGGTGCGGCGACGTTTGCGCCGGTCTCGGCGATTCGGAACTATCTGTCCGAGGTGGAAGAGATCATCGCCGCCGTCGATTGGGTAGCGCTCGATCACGGCGCTGCGTCGTTCGCGCTCGCTTCGGTGTACTCGACGCTCAATCATGCCCACCCGTTTCGGGAAGGAAACGGGCGAACCGGAACCCTCTTCCTGCACCGACTCTCCGCCGACACCCGGCATCAGCTCGACTTGTCGCGGGTGAGCAGAATCGAGTGGGTATCGGCGTCGAGGGACTCTGCGCCTTTCCGGCCCACCGGAACCCCGTCGCCTCGCCCGTTCATCGATCTGTTCAATCGCGCTCTGACTCGCTGACGCACACGACTGCCGGTGGTCCGCGCTGGGATCGAGCATCAACCGGGCAGCGCGAACTCCCCTGCGTCGGACCAGCGTTGACGCTCGGCCCCGAATGCGACGGACTGCATCGCGCGGAACTCCTCGATCGAGCGCGAGTTCGACGCGAGGAACTCTTGATGCTCGGCCAGCGAGAAGCTGCCGTCCTCGATCTCGACGCCCCCGCCGCGGCCGGCGGCGGTGTCCGCGCGCAGATCCATCAACTCGTCCGGCTCGACGGGGTACCAGGAGATCCGGTCGAAGAATCGCAGCAACCACGGAGTGCCCTCCTCGAACGGCCCGGACTTCGCGGGATGACGGTGATTCCACACCTGCGTCGTACGTCCGACGAACTGGTATCCACCTGGGCCTTCCATGCCGTAGATGCAGAGGTAAGCCCCGCCGATCCCGACGGCGTTTTCCGGGGTCCAGGTGCGGGCCGGGTTGTACTTGGTCGTGACAAGGCGATGACGGGGGTCGAGCGGCGTCGCGACCGGAGCGCCGAGGTAGACGTCGCCGAGTCCGAGCACCATGTATTCGGCGCCGAAGACGGTGTCGAACACGTCGTTCACGGATTCGAGACCGTTCATCCGGCGGATGAACTCGATGTTCCACGGGCACCACGGCGCGTCGGCACGCACGCCGTGCATGTACCGCTGGATCGCTTCGCGCGTAGCCGGGTCGTCCCACGACAGTGGCATCCGCACAGTGCGACTGGGCACCACGAGTTCGTTGGCAGCAGGCAAGGTGTCCTCCGCCTCGGCGAGCATTCCCATCAGCTTGCGGACGGGCAGGACGTCCGGGTCGACGCGAACCTGCAGGCTGCGGATTCCAGGTGTGAGATCGAGTAGTCCGGCCGGCTTCTCGGCTTCGAGTCGCTGATGCAGTGCATGTGCACGCGCACGGAGCGCCAGGTCGAGGTTCATGTCGCCGTATTCGACCAACACGTTGTCATCGCCTGAGCGCCGGTACGTGACCGCGGTGTCGCCGTCACGGCGGGCTATGACGCCGTCGTCGCCGTCACCACCGGAGGAATGCACAACCGAATTGGACGCTCGACGCGATACTCCGAGGTCACGGCGGGAGGCTGCGCGTTCGGCGCGGATCGGTACGAAGCGAATCTTGTTCCCGGGTGCCAACTGTCCGAGCTTCCAGCGATCAGCGGACACGACCGTGATCGGGCAGACGAAGCCGCCGAGGCTCGGTCCGTCGGGTCCGAGGAGGATGGGCGTGTCACCGGTGAAGTCGAGTGCACCGATCGAATACGCGTTGTCGTGGATATTCGAAGGGTGAAGTCCCGCTTCGCCGCCGGTGGTTCTGGCCCAGTCAGGTTTCGGACCGATCAACCGGACTCCGGTGCGGTCGGAGTTGAAGTGGACCTCGTACTCGGTCGCGTACAGCGTGTCGATGTCGGAGCGGGTGAAGAACTCCGGCGCCCCGTGCGGGCCCTCGGTCACCGCAAGTTCCCAGCACGTGTGTATCGCCGGAACATGCTCGGCGGGAACAGCTCCCACTGCGCCGGTCGCCTGTCCGAGTTTGAGAACGTCCCCCGCCCGCAGGGTCCTCCCTTCGTGTCCACCGAACCTGCCGAGGGTGAAGGTCGACGCGCTGCCGAGATAGTCGTCGGTCTCGATTCCGCCCTGGACGAGTACGTAGATGCGCAGTCCCGGGCCGCTGACCGTTCCGACATCGAGCACCGCTCCAGCGGGGACGAAAACGGGACGCCACTGACCGTGTGCGACGCCGTCGACCGTCACCGACACCGGGGCGCCCGTGACGCATACCGTGGTGTCCTCGTCGAACGTCATCGCAGGTCCGGCCATCGCGCATTCGATGCCGGGGGCACCTTCGGGGTTTCCGACTGCGGTGTTTCCCAACCGAAACGACAGGTCGTCCATCGGGCCGGACGGAGGGACTCCGATCTGCCAGTACCCGACGCGTCCTGGATAGTCCTGAACCGTCGTCAACATTCCGGGACGCACGATGGTCAGTTTTGCGTTCATTCGTCTGCCTCCGGCCGTGTGACGATCATGCGGACGGCAGTCGGATCGAAGCCGTTGCACGGGTTGTTGATCTGCGGGCAGTTGGACACGAGGACGAGCACGTCGCGTTCGGCACGCAACGCGAGCCGCTTGCCTGGCGCTGAAAGCCCGTCGACGATCCCGAGCGTGCCGTCGGGGTCGACCGGGACGTTCATGAAGAAGTTGATGTTGGACACCAGGTCCCGCTTACCGAGCCCCCATCTGGCGCCCTCGACGAGGAAGTTCTCGACGCACGCGTGCTGATGTTTGGTGTGGTGGCCGTACCGCAGGGTGTTCGATTCCTGTGAGCACGCGCCGCCCACGGTGTCGTGGTTTCCGACCTCGTCCGCGACCAGGGTCATGAGTGGCGTTCCGTCGTCACTGCGAAGCACGGAGCCTGCGGACAGAAACAGGTTCTTCTGGGCTGCGACCGTCGCTGCTGCCGAGTACCGAACGCTGTGATCGTCACTGGCGTAGACGAGTGTGTCGACTGCTTGGTTTCCGTGCAGATCGACGACGGTCAGGACGTCACCGGCGCGGACAACTGCGGACCACGGCCCAAATGCATCGGCAATCTCGTCGAGGATCACCGTTCCGGTAACGAGGGCGGGCACATCCAAGGTGGTGGTCATACGATCGCCTCCAGGTTCGAAGCCGTCCAGGCATCTTCGGTATTGAGCACTGCGCGTTGGTATTCCGGACCGCCGCCGGCAAGGCTGCCGAGTTCCTCGGCCGCGTTCCACGCGAGCACTTCGAGGGACGTGGTGGGAAACTCCAGCGCCGGATCGAGTGGGTGCGCGGTGTTGGCGATCATCACGATGACCGGCAGGTGGATGAGAAGATCGACCGTTGCGCCTGCGCCGACAGATCCGGTACTGGTGAGAGCGCCGTCCGCCTCGACGCGGACACCGTGGAAGAAGGACAACGGAGGCGCAATGTCCTGCGGCCCGAGTCCGTTCTTCGCGGCAGCGACGGTGAACAGTTCGCGTCCGGCGGGTGCGGCGCTGTGCAACGAACCCTGCCCGTACTTCGCCTCGTTGGTGGCACGTGACGTCGTTCCGCAGAACGCATCGTGGTGACCCGACGTGTCTGCGACCACGGTCGCAAGTACTCGCCCCTGATCGGAGAGCAACGGGTGCCCGACGCCGAGATAGGCCTGCCATGGCACCTTGACGGTATCGGCGACGTTGAGACGCTCCCAGGGGGCGTCGGCGCGATAGAGCAAGATGTTTGCGCAGGCGCTGCCGGCGATGTCGCGAAGTCGCAATCGGGTTCCACGGGCGAGAACCTTGGTCGTGTACCGCCCACCCGGCACGGTTTCAGCCCAGGTCAGACGTTCGGGAGCGACGTCCTCGGGTGGGTTCGGCCAATGCGTTGCCGGCAATACGGGCATGGAATCGGTGATCGTTCCAGCTTGGGACCGGGCATGCTCGCGCGCTCCGGCGGTGGTCTGAGTACTCATGGTCAGGCTCCGATCGTGACGGGATTCGGGGTGGCGCGGCCGCGCGGGAAGCAGGCGACTCCCAGCCCCACCACCAGCGCTATCGTGATGGGCGCGGCCCACTGCAAAATGGGGTACTCCCCCGTGGGGTTGAAGATCTCGGCTCGTGGCCAGGACAGGTTGATCACCATCAGCGCGCCGTACACAACCGCGGCGATGTTGACCGGGACTCCCCAGATGCCCAGGGAGAAAAGCTTTTTGCCTTCGGCGTCGAACTTGGGGCCGACAGCGGTGCGCGGCCAACCCTTGAGACGCTGAACCAGCAGCGGCACGGTCACCATGAGGTAGGCCAAGTAGATCAAGATGATGCATACGCTGGACAGGGTCGCGAAAATTGCCGAGTTGCCCACGTTGACGGCCAGAACGGCTATGCAGATCAGGCCGATGAGGACGGACGGTGCGATAGGTGTTCCGGTGCGGGGGTTGACCTTTGCCAGTATCTGCGAGGCAGGCAGCCGGCCGTCGCGGGCCATGGAGAACATCAGCCGTGAAGCAGCAGTCTGAATGGCCAAGGTGCACACGAACACTGCGATCGAGACGTCGATCAACAGGACCGTGCCCCACGGCGAACTCAGAATCGATGTCAGTACGTACGGCAAACCTTCCGTGGCCAGGCGTCCGTCGGTGAGTGAGGGGGCTGCCATCAACGCGCCGAGGATCATCAAGCCGCCGCCGAGTGCGGAAGCGGACAGTGCGAGGCGGATCGTACGAGGTGCGACGCGTCGGGGGTTACGGGTCTCCTCGGCCAACTCCCCTGCCGAACCGAAGCCGACCATGACGTAAGCGGCCATCAGTCCGGACATGATCCACGCCCAGGCGTATCCGGGCTGACCGCCGGCACTGCCGGTGTCGAAGACGACGTCCGGTCCGCGCTGAGCGTGGGTGAAGAACATCCCGATCACTGCGATGACACCGACGATTTCGCAGGTCACACCGATATTGTTGATACGCGACATCCAGTTGACGCCGATGCAGTTGATGAAGGTGGTCAGAACCAGAAGCACCGAACCGAGCAGCACGGCATTGGCAGCGCCGCTCGAGGAGGTGAGCGCACTGTCCTCGCCGATGATCTGGAACCCGCTCCACACATTGGGAAGCACGACCTGCAAGGCGATGGCAGCAGCCGATGCAGTGACGATCTGAGCGAGAATCATGAACCACCCGGCGAACCAGCCGACTATCTCACCGCCCATCCGTCGTGACCACTGGTAGATGGCTCCCGAAATCGGATACCTGGCAGCGAGTTCCGCGAAGTTGAGCGCGACCATGAACTGGCCGACGAAGACGACCGGCCACGTCCAGAAGAACGCCGGACCCGCGAAACCGAAACCGAGGCCGAACAATTGGAAGATCGTCGTCAGAATGGAGACGAAGGAGAAGCCCGCAGCAAACGACGCGAACTTTCCCAGCGATCGATGCAGCTGCTGCTCGTAACCGAACTCCGCTAAGTCGCCGTCGTCGTGAGGTGACGAGGCGAGTGCGGATGCGGTGGTGGGCTGCGCAGCCGGGGTTGTTGCACTCAACGGCGTACTCCTTCGGCGAGGCGATTCAGAGGCGAATAACTGTCGATTGACAGTTTTCGCGAAATCAACTCGTCGCAGGTGACGCCCGCGTATACGATTCGCCCGATTCTGTAACAGGCTCGTTGAGTACGTTTCGAGCATGTGACCGAATGCTCACAGGGCCGTCCACCCCGCACGTAAGGCCTCCGCCTGCCACTATGGAAGGCGTGACCAACGCCGGCCCCGGACGACCCCGCCTGACAGCTCGCCGACGCCCGGGTGGGACCGCCCGGGCGGAGATCTTGGATGCTGCTGCAGAACTGTTCACCACCCGAGGCTTTGCCGCGACGTCGACGCGCCACATTGCCGAAGCTGTCGGGATGCGTCAGGCGTCGTTGTACAACCATTTCGCCACCAAGGACGACATCCTCGTTGCGCTACTCGCCGACACAGTGACTCCGGCGCTCGACTTCGCCGAGAATCTCAGGCCTCTCGACGCCTCTCCCGAGGTGAAGCTGTATGCACTGTCGTACCTCGACGCCGCGCAACTGATCACCGGTCGGTGGAACCTGGGCGTCCTTTACCTCTTGCCGGAACTGAGAAGCGACAGATTCATGTCGTTCCGGGCTGATCGCGATCGGCTTCGCGAGCAGTACCGGGCACTCGCCCAGGCAGTTCTCGACGCGATGGGCGATCCTGCGTCGACACAACTGGCCGAGTTGCCGTTTCGTCTGGTCGAAAGCGTGATCAGCGCAAGAGCCGACGCACTCGAAGGAACACCGATCCCCGACGCCGCGGTGATCGCCGGGTCCGCACTGCGCATTCTGGGGTGGCGCCAGGATCTTGATCCCATCCACACGGAAGCAGCAGAGCTCATTGCGAACGCAGAAACGTCGACATTGTCCGGAGCTGCAACAGCTCCGGACAATGTCGACGCAATGAAGACCTGAACGGCCACGAGACTAGACCGAGAGGGACTGTCCCGGGAAGATCAGGTTGATGTTCGGGACCTGGCTGGCGAGGTTCTCGAGCGAGATGCCGTGTGCAGCAGCGATCTTCGACAGGGTGTCGCCTGCCTTGACCACGTAGTTGCCGCTTCCGGTGCTTGCTGCCGGAGCCGACTCGACGGAAGCCTCAGCGGTGATGGGAGCTGCTGCGGCCTCGTAGTTGCCTGCGGTGGTGCCGGTGGTCAGGTACTGACCGCACACGGGCCATGCGCCGACGCCCTGGCCTGCGAGAACGTTCTCGGCGACACGGATCTGCTCAGCCTGGCTGGCGTTGGCAGCGTTGCCCGATCCACCGAACGCGTTCCAGGTGCTCTGAGTGAACTGGAGACCGCCGTAGAAGCCGTTGCCGGTGTTGGCAGCCCAGTTACCGGAGGACTCGCAGTTCGCGACTCCGGACCAGTCGTGGCCGGCTGCCGAAGCGGTACCGGTGCTCATGGCGAGCGGGATCGCGACGACTGCGCCTGCGGTTGCAACTGCGCCGAGGGCGCGCTTGAAGGTAATGCTGGTCATTGGGTAGATCCTCTCCGCTACCGCGGACGAGGTCGGTCCGGACGCTTACACGTCTCGTCGATCGACTCGTCTGTTTCACTCCTGCCCCGCGAAGGTTTCGGGAGTACCGGACCCGCGGGGCAGAAGCACGCAGTTGCGGGTCGGTGTTTGCCCGGTAGTTTCGGGCTGTCAACGACCGTAGGCGATGGTCACGGATTGGTCACGGGGCATTTTTCCGGTACTAATGTACCAGATTCTGTCGTAATTCAAGCAATAGCCACAGGTCAACCGATTGATTCGAGGTTCAACCATACCGATCGTTATCCGTCCGTTATGTGGCAACCGTCACTGCGATTTTGTGACCCACCGCACCGAAAAAGGCCGTGTCGAACCACGAAGGAGCCCCCTTCGGATGTTAAGAGATTCCTGGCAACGGGCAAAAACCAACCGCCCCAATCGTTATGGAGAATCAACTGGTGATCATCGCAGTGGAAGG
Organism: Rhodococcus sp. IEGM 1306; assembly: GCF_036541985.1. Lineage (NCBI taxonomy): Bacteria > Bacillati > Actinomycetota > Actinomycetes > Mycobacteriales > Nocardiaceae > Rhodococcus > Rhodococcus sp. IEGM 1306. The sequence goes on along the minus strand of NZ_JAZHFF010000002.1, from coordinate 396,314 downwards.
ACCCAGCTCCGCCGGCAAGACCACTTGGTGCCGAGCCCAGATGACGAATGAATCGGTCGTCGAGGAATTCGTGGCCGAATATCAGCCCACAGGGTTCGAACCGGATGGAACCAACCTCGAAGTGCAGGCAAGTTACTGGGCAACGGTCAATTCGAACCGATGGTCGCAAGCGAAAGAACTCGAAGTGAGATCCGGCATCGCGATCTGCGACAGCGACCCGTTGAAACTGCACTACAGCTGGTGCCTCGCCGCAGTGGGTGCGGCACCAGCGGAGCGATTCGAGCGCGAGCTTTCGGCAGTGGAAAGCGCTTTTGAACAGCTGAAACTGGGTTTCGCAGACCTGACCGTCATTTCGATGCCGTCACCGGAACAACTTCGGCTGCAACGCGAAAGAGACCACAGCCGCCGACGACGGCACTTCGAGCTTCATGCAGCGCTCGCTGGGCCACTCACCCACTGGTACGCGGCGATCGACCGAGTAGATCCAGGTCGCGTTCTGTGGCACTTCCCGACACAGCTCGATCTTTCGCAGTGTCCACCGCCTCGATCGGATCGCAGCGATCTGGGCCTCCTTCACGCCGTGATCAACGAGTTGCCGCCTCTTCCCAAATAGCCGGCAGATGCGCACTCGGTCAGCGAGACACAGCGTCACCGAGACACAGCGTCACCGAGACACAGCGTCAGCGTGCTCGTTCGACCCTGGCCTCGTCCCACACCGGCGACTCGCTCTCGTACACGTTCCCGTCCGATCCGAAGACGAGGAACCTGTCGAACCCGCGCGCGAACCAACGATCGTGGGTGACCGAGATGACGGTCCCGGCAAATTGTGCGATGCCCTGCTCGAGCGCGTCCGCCGAATGGAGGTCGAGGTTGTCGGTCGGCTCGTCGAGCAACAACATCGTCGCGCCGGAGAGTTCGAGGAGCAGAATCTGCAGTCGCGCCTGCTGTCCGCCGGACAGGTCGTCGTACTTCTGTTCGGCTGCTCGGGACAGTCCGTAACGGTCGAGCGCGCGGCTCGCCGCTTCACGCCCCATTCCGTTTCGGTGTTCGTCGCCCATGTGCAGGATCTCGAGCAGCGTATTTCCGGTCAGATCAGGCCTGGAGTGGGTCTGCGCAAACAATCCGGGACGTACCCGGGCACCGAGCGTCGCGGTACCACCGTGCTCGACCGGCGCGATGTCGAGCGCCTCGACGGGTAGATGCTCCGTCCCCGGGTCGGTTCCACCGCCCGCCAACAGACGGAGGAAATGCGACTTTCCGGAACCGTTGGAGCCCAGCACGGCAACGCGGTCGCCGTACCAGATCTCGGTGTCGAAAGGCTTCATCAGCCCCGTCAGCTCGAGATCCTGACATACCAAGGCCCGCTTGGCGGTTCGCCCACCCTCCAGCCGTACTGTCACCTTCTGCTGGAGGGGGATCGCCTCGGGCGGTCCGGCCTCCTCGAATTTCGCCAACCGGGTTTGCGAAGCGTGATACCGCGCCGCGACGCCGTCGTTGAACTTGGCCTTCTCACGTAATCGCAGAACAAGGGCACGAAGTTTCGCGTGCTCCTCGTCCCAGCGTCGACGCAGTTCTTCGAATCGAGCGTTGCGATCCTCGCGGGCCTGGTGGTAGCTGGCCAACCCAGCGCCGTGGGTCCACGACGTCGCGCCGCTGATTCCGGGTTCGAGCGTCACGATGTGGGTAGCTGCATTGGCGATCAGTTCGCGGTCGTGGCTGACGAACAAGACGACTTTCGACGATTCCGAGATGGTCTTCTCGAGCCACCGCTTACCCGGAACATCGAGGTAGTTGTCCGGCTCGTCCAGCAGAAGTGCGTCGTCGGGCCCAGCGAACAGTGCTTCGAGGACCAACCGCTTCTGCTCGCCCCCGCTCAGCGAGTTGGCCGCTCGCCACTTCGCACGGTCGTACGGGACACCGAGAGCCGCGGTGGTGACCTTGTCCCAGAAGTCTTCCGTCTCGTAGCCTCCGACGTCAGCCCAATCGGCCAGTGCGTGTGAATATTTCATCTGAGTTGATTCTTCGTCGCGCTCGATCATCGCGTTTTCGGCTGTATCGAGCGCCAGCGCTGCGTCGCGGATCGGTGCCGGAGACACGGACAACAGCAGATCTCGCACGGTGGACTCGTCGCGAACCTGGCCGACGAATTGCCGCATCACGCCCAGTGTGCCGGATCGAGTGACTGCGCCCTCGTCGGCGACGGCGTCTCCGGCGATAATGCGAAGCAACGTCGTCTTACCAGTGCCGTTGGGGCCGATCAGTGCAGTTTTTGCACCGTTTCCGACCCGGAAGCTGACACCGCTGAGCAGTTGTCGACCATCAGGGAGGAAGTAGTCGACGTCGGCGATGTTGAGGTGGGTCACGCTCTCAAGAGAACCCTACCCACGGCGTTCTGCCAAACCATTATTGCGGTCCACGGCCTCTTGGCCTCTACCCTCGGCCTGTTGGCCTCTGCCCTCGAGCAAGCGCCCGGCCGCATCGAGCGCCGCCAGATAGCCGAAAACCATTGCGGGACCGATAGTTGCACCTGGACCGGCATAGGTATGACCCATCACCGGCGAGCTGGTGTTACCTGCTGCGTAGAGCCCGTCGATGACCGAACCGTCCGCGCGCAACGCCCGCGCGCAAGCGTCCGTATCGATGCCGCCCTTGGTCCCGAGGTCTCCCGGCACCATTTTCGCGGCATAGAACGGACCCTTGGTAAGTTCTCCGAGGCTGGGGTTGGGCTTGTTGGTGCAGTCGCCGTAGTAATGGTCGTATCTGCTTGTCCCACGGCCGAAGTCGCGATCGATGCCTTCGCGGGCATAACTGTTGAATCGTGTGATCGTCGCTGACAACGCGTCACCTGGCACGCCGATCTCGGCAGCGAGTTCGGCAATCGATCCAGCTCGTACGATCGCGCCCGATTCGATCCAGGACCGAGGAATCGGCCTGCGCGCCGGAACTCCCGCGAACAGGTAACGGTCACGGTACGTCTGATCGAAGATCAGCCAAGCCGGGATGTTCTCAGCGGGTCCTTCACCTCGGCCGTACTTTCCGCCGAACATCGCATGCGCCGCTTCGACATAGGGAAGCGACTCGTTCATGAAGCGATTGCCGCCGGCGTTGACCATCAGACTGCGCGGCAACGAGCGTTCAGCCAAGGCGAACCACGGGCCTTTGGGCAGCGGGATCGACGGAGCCCACCACGCGTCGTCCATGTACGAAATTGCCGCGCCGACCCGCAGTGCCGCCCGTATCCCGTCCCCGGTATTGGTCGGTGCCCCGAGGGTCCACTGTGCACTGCTCGGCCGACGCTGGTACTCGCCTCGCATGTCGTCGTTGTTGTCGAACCCACCGCACGCGAGGATGACGCCGCATCGAGTGTGCAGTGTTGTCTGCACTCCCCCGGACTCGAGTCGCACGCCCACGACACGATCACTGTCGGTAATCAAATCCACAAGCTTCGTTCCGAGCTTCACCGGCACTCCAGCTCCCCGAACTCCGAGCATCAGTTCCGCCATGAGCGCTGGGCCGAGCCCGATCAACTTCTTCTTCCTGGCCTTCGCGGCCAGCGAGCGCATACCCACCCGCAGCATTCGCACCGGCCCGCGCCAATGCCGAATCCCCGTGCTCAGCCAACGGTAATCAGATTGTTGGACAACCATGTTGAGCGGAACCTTCATGTACGGCGGATGAAGTGTCGCAAGATCGTCGCCCAGTGCTCGCGCGTCGAACGGGCGCGGCTCGCACGAGCGGCCGCTTGCAAGTCCGCCGGGTGCCTCAGGAAAGTAGTCGGAGTAACCCTTCACCCATTCGAGCTCGAGTGCAGAGTGCCGAATCAGGAAATCGAGGGCTTCCGGGCCTCGATCGATATACGTGTCGATACGGTCGGTGTCTGCATCCTCTCCGACAATGCTCTTCAGATATGTTCGCGCAGAGTCAATATCATCCGCCGGCGCCTCGCGGCGAAGTATCGAGTTTCCTGGAATCCACACTCCACCCCCGGACCGGGACGACGAACCGCCCCAGCATTCGGACTTCTCCACGAGAATCGTCGAGAGTCCGTTTCGGGCGGCGGTGATTGCCGCGGACATACCGGCAGCCCCCGAACCGACAACAACCACATCCACCGCGGGCAGATCCGCTACCGGTGGCACGGTGTCCTGAGGGTTCTCGGTCATCACTGGTCACTACCTTTCGTGTCGTCTACGTCCTGCGTGCGCCACCGGGATCCCCGGACCGCGTCGAGCGCCCCCTCGACGCACACGGGAAGTGATGCGCCGCGCTTTTGGGGGTTGCGTATCCATTGGCGATAACCGAACTCCGCCGCCGCCAACATCAGATGAACGAGAAGTCCGGGGCGGCTGTCATTTTCCGGATCGAGGTGCATCCGGTGCGCCACCAACTCGACCAACCGATCACGATGCTCGGGCGCGATGAGCGCGACTCGATCCATCAAATGCGGCGCGGTACGAAACGCTGCCCGCCACTGATCGATCTCCGAGGACTCGAATGCATTGGAGCGTTCGAGGATCGCCCGCGAGATCGCAAGATCAGCCGACTCGGATGCCGGGCGATCCTCGAGCAACGTCACGATTCCGGCGCCGCCCTGCCTGACCGGATCCAACAGCAGATCCTCCTTGTTGCGAACGTGCCGGAAGTACGTACTTGCCGACACTCCCGCCGCCGCCGCAATCTGCTCGGTGGTCACGTCCTCGAATCCGTCACGCGCGAACAGATCGAATGCCGCACGTTGAATGTCTGCTCGCACCTGCAACCGCTGTCTCTCTCGTAGTGACATCAGCAACGTCCTTTCACCGCGGCCGAAATCCGACCTTCCTCGATAGTGCGAGTCTCACCTATTGTGACAGTCACTGTCAATATCCAATTCCCTGTCAGGTATCAGCAGACCTCGGCGTTTCGTTGACAGGGCATTCGGTGCCACGACAAGCTTCGAAGATGAAAAGTTGGTTCGCGGCAGTCCTCGCAACGGCGATCGTCTCGCGGTCGCTGCTCCACAAAGCCTTGATCTTCAAGTTCGGGCGCGACGTCCGGGCGCTCAACTCCGGGAACTACCGCCCATTGTTGGGGTCCTATCACCGCGACGCAGTTCTGAGATTCGCAGATGGCGATCATCGGTGGGCCGGGGAGCACGCCGGGCGGGACCGAATCGAGAACTTTCTCCAGGAATTTGTCGCTGCCGGACTTCAAGGCGAAGTCAGCGAAGCGTATTTCGGCGGTCCACCATGGCGGATGACTCTGCTCGCCCGTTTCGACGACCGAGCCCTTGGCCCCGACGGCTCCGTCATCTACCGCAATCGAACAGTGCTTCTCGTTCGAACCAAGTGGGGCAAAATCATCGAGCAGGAGGACTACTACGAGGACACCGCCAGAATCGGTGACTTCGACAGGCGACTCCGCGAGATCGAAGCCGGACGATCCTGTGGCACAGTCGTGGAGTGACGCACGTCAGGATTGACCGCCACCGAAAACTGTCGACATTCCTGTCTTCCCAGAACGATGTCGAACTGGCCCGACTGACCGACACCGCTCGAGTCTCGAGCATCGGCGTGGGCGGCGCCGCAGGAGTGGTCAATGTCTGCGACCACAGGCTCAACTGTGTTCCGATATTCACCAAACGCATTCCACTGAGCGATCGGGAACTCGCCGACGTCGGCTGTACCTCCAATCATTTCGATTTGCCGATGTTCTGCCAGTACGGCATTGGCGGCCCAAGCTTCAACGCCTGGCGAGAGCTGGCCGCGAACATCATGGTCACCGAGGCCGTCCTGGCCGGCGAAACACAGTCGTTCCCAATGCTTTACCACTGGCGAGTGCTGCCCGGCCGATCGCCGGTTGCGCCCGAACACGCCGACATCGATTCCGTTCACACCGCCCGCGCCAGTAGTCAAGTGCGAGTCCGCCTCGAAGCGCTCGCCGCTGCACCGTGCAGCCTCGTACTGTTCTGCGAGTACATCGCACACCCGATCTCGGATTGGCTGCAAGACAACCCGGCCGCCAAAGCTGCCGACCTCGAGCGCCAGTTTTCGGAGATCGTGGCGTTCTTGCGAGATCGACAGTTGCTGCACATGGACGGACATTTCGGCAACATGCGCACCGATTTGGAGCGGATCTATCTCACCGACTTCGGACTGGCCACATCCCCACACTTCGACCTGTCGACTGTCGAGCACGACTTCGCCCGGCGCCATGCCACTCATGACGCCGACTATGCCGCCATGCTTCTGGTCAACTGGCTGGTGACCGAGGTCTGCGGCGTACCGAGACCGAAACACGGCGGACCAGTCACCCGCAACCAGTACGTACGACGATGCGCCACAGGTCATATCCCAGGTGATGTGGCACCGGAGGTGGCCGCGATCTTGACCCGGCACGCGCCCGCCGCTGCGAGGATGAACGACTTCTACTGGCGATTGTTCGACGGCGACTTCGATGCGCCCTACCCTCATGCCGCGGCAGTTCCGACTTCCGGTCGAGGACAGGGTTTTCCCTGAACTGCCGTCTCCGCATCTCAGGGTTCATGTCATCCTCCGGACGGATGTGCTGGTCAGTGCCGGTAGGGCACAGTTCTCCTCATGATTGAACTGAGGGGATTGACCAAGGTTTACGGACCGACGAAAGCGGTGGACGATTTGTCGTTCACGGTCAAGCCGGGCATCGTGACGGGCTTTCTGGGCCCGAACGGTGCAGGCAAGTCGACGACAATGCGGATGATTCTGGGTTTGGATCAGCCGACGTCGGGTGCGGCGTTGATCGACGGCAAGCCGTATCGGGAGCTGAAGACACCGCTGCGGACTGTCGGTGCATTGTTGGATGCGAAGTGGGTGCATCCCAATCGCAGTGCGCGGGCGCATCTGCAGTGGATGGCTGCTTCGAACGGCATTCCGAAGTCCCGGGTGGACGAGGTGCTCGGGTTGGTCGGGTTGTCCGAGGTGGCGGGCAAGAAGGCCGGCGGGTTCTCGTTGGGTATGTCGCAGCGTCTCGGGTTGGCGGGTGCGTTGTTGGGGGATCCGAAGGTGTTGTTGTTCGACGAGCCGGTCAACGGTCTCGATCCGGAGGGCATCGTCTGGATTCGTAAGTTCATGCAGCGGTTGGCGGCTGAGGGCCGCACGGTGTTGGTGTCGAGTCATCTTCTGTCGGAGATGGCGTTGACGGCGGAGCAGTTGGTGGTGATCGGTCGGGGTCGGTTGATCTCGGATTCGACGGTGGCGGAGTTCGTGGATCGTTCGTCGGAGTCGACGGTGCGCGTGCGTAGCCCACAACTCGACGCTCTCCATGCCGCATTGACTGCCCACGGACTGACTGTCCGCGAGGAGCATTCAGGATCGGAGCCGGTGTTGGTGGTCGTGGATTCGACCACCGATGTGATCGGTGGTCTGGCTGGCTCGCAGGGAATCGTGTTGCACGAGTTGGCGTCTGTGCAGGGATCGCTCGAGGACGCGTTCATGAAGTTGACCGGAGACGATGTCCAGTACCACGCATCCGGTGTCGATCCGGGTGCCGGAGCCCACCACGCAAACACACAGCACGCTATGGGAGGTGCACTGTAATGGCTGTTCTCAGTGCTGAACGAATCAAGATCACCACGACCAAGTCCCCGCTGTGGTGCACGATCACCATCATCGTCCTGGGGTTGGGCGTCGCCTGGATGATCGGGCGTTCATCGAGTTCGAGCATTCAGGCGTACAACGACAAAGCCGCATCAGGAACTCCTGATTTCGAGAAATTCCTCCCCACGTTCAACGACGCGGGGCTAGGAGTTTCCGGCTTCGGCGTCATGGTCCTGATGATCATGGCGGCGCTCGCGATCACCAGCGAGTACCGCTTCGGCATCATCCGCACGACCTTCCAAGCCATCCCGAGTCGGGCGTCGGTTCTGATCGCGAAAGCCGGCCTGATCGGAGCCTTCGGAGCGGTGCTGTCCTTTGTCCTCATGCTCGGCGCAGTCTTCATCACCAAAGCTGCTGCAGGCACTGAAGGTTCCACCAACCTGGCACTCGACAACGCCGATGCCTGGCGCGCCGTCTACGGCGTACCGATCTTCGCGTTCCTCTGCGTCGTCCTCGCTATCGCCGTCGGAGCACTCCTCCGTCAATCTGCCGGGGCTATTGCACTACTGCTGCTGTGGCCGCTGCTCATCGAGAGCCTGTTCGGCATGTTCGGATCCTTCGGTAGAAACGTCACACCGTTCCTCCCGTTCGCCAACGCCGACCACTTCCTCTCCTCGGGTTCGAGCACCAATTTTCATTGGGGCCCTTGGGGAAGCCTGTTCTACTTCGCCGCATTTGTTCTGGTGGTTTTCGGAATCAGCATCGCCGTCGTCAACAAGCGCGACGCCTGACCGAACACCACGACTGGCCGTACCGGAGATGGTTCCGGTACGGCCAGTTTCTCGTTGCCACAACCGAAGTTCACATAACTTAGGATAGGCTCACTTCTATTCGATTCGGCAACGAACTGAGGCAACGGACAGCGATGCAGACTCTGACAACCCAGACGATTTCCACTCCGGGCACCGAGATGCGTGTGTGGCGCACGTCGGCGCTCGACCGGAAATGCGTGGTTTTCCTGCATGGCGCCGGAGTTGATCATCGAATGTTCGACGACCAGGTCGCGGAACTCGCGGGGGCCTATTCCCTGCTGCTACCCGATTTACGCGGTCAAGGGCTGTCCATCCTGAAGGAAGGCCACCGCGCCACTCTCGACACTGTGATCGACGACGTGAAGGTCATGTTCGACTCGCTCGGAATCGATCGGGCAAGCATCGTCGGACACTCGTTCGGCGGAAACATTGCGCAGGAGTTCACCCACCGCTATCCGGATCGAGTCGACAAGCTCGTCATGATCGGCAGCCCTGGACAGCACCGGGAAATGAGTGCCGCCGCTGCCTCGGCGATCAAGATCGGCACACATCTGTATCGACGAATTCCGTGGGGCCCCTTTGCCTTTTACAGTGGTCGGTGGTCGAGTCGAAATCCCGCAACTCGCAGATACGTTGCCGACTGCATGCTGGCCGCCGGACGGCAGACGTGGCTGGATTTGGGAACAAGCGGGTTCGCGTCACTCTGCCCGGTGGATACGGCACCCCGAAAGGAGACCCTCCTGATGCGGGGAGAGGTAGACATGGCGCGCCAACTCGATCGCATCTACGACGCGCTGAGTGAACAACTCCCCGACCTGACTCGCCGGGTGGTGATCAGCGGTGTCGGACATCAATGCACACAGGACAACCCGGAAGAGGTCAACCGCGCGCTGGCCGAGTTCCTGGCAGACTGACCCTACGTGTCAGCGTTCCAGTTGCGCGGCAAGCTCTTTCATCCACTCCAGAAACGCCTGCGGGCCGTCGAACTGGACGCCGTCGACAGCAGCCACCTCCGGTGCAATGTCATCGCCCTTGACCACCAACGCTTCTCCACCCGAGGCAAGGACAGCAGCAAAGGCGGGTAGGTCACCCCGGTCGTCGCCCGCATACGCGACGACGTCGACCCCTGCGGCTGCGATCGCGCGAAGGAGGCCTGTTCCCTTGTCCTCCTCAACGGGTGGGCGCAATTCCTCGACCAACTTGCCGGGCTCACGACGCAACCCGGTCCGGCTCGCGATTTCTGTTGTCGCCGCTTCCACCAGGCGCTGCGCGGCCGCTCGATCCGCGACCCGACGCCAATGCACTGCTACCGCAAGGCCTTTGCTCTCGACGTGGATGCCAGGAACTGCCTGAGAGTCGAACAAGCGGCGCAGTTCGGCTTCTGCTTCGGCGACAGCATCACTGAACGCCGCGACTGCCGGAAGCACTTGGATTCCGTCGTCCGTCCAGGTCTCGACGCCGTAGGAACCCATGAGCACAACGGAATTCAAGCTGAGCCGCTCTCGCAAGAACGACACCGGCCGTCCCGAGAGCAAGCCGACCACACCGAGGTGCTCCGCCAGGGTCGCGAGCACGTCTTCGGCGCCGGGCAGGAGTGCACTCGCCGACGGATCGTCGACGATGGGTGCAAGCACTCCGTCGAAATCCATCACCAGTCCCGCACGAGCTGGATCGGACGTGAGTCGGAGGATGACGTCCGAAGCGGTTCGCATGGTTCGAGTGTGCCAAATCGATCGCACTCGCAATACCAACACCGGAGCCGAATGTAATCTCTGCCACTTCGTCCAGGTTGTCCGGAACCGCTGAGTAGGTCGCGTCCACTCCCTGCACGGGCCCACAGTGGTCCGCTAAAGTTCTCACGACGCTTACCAACTGGGGGGGGTAATGATGAGCGAATTGACTGTCGTCACTGACGGCATCCGAAAGTACGGCTCGACGTCCACCGAAGCGGCAGGACGCATCGCGCAGGCCGCCGCCGTCGATCTGGGTGCAAACATCGCTGCAGTCGCACCGGCCGTGGGCCCCGTCGGGATCGAATTTCTCGAAGCATTCGCGCGCGCTCAGGCCACACACACCAAAGATGTTGCAGCACTCGCCACGTTCTACGCCGGCAACGCCGCAACGGCCGGTGCAGCCGCGCAGGCCTACGACACCACAGATCAAGCAATCGCAACAGATCTGACCGCTGCGGCTGGATCGACGGGCGCGACCGCGTGAGCACCGAAGACGACTCGACGACCGTCATCGAATTCCTTCACGGTGGTGCTCCGGCCCCGGTACTGCCGAACAACGCGGTCGAATCGATGCTCGCCGGCATACCGGTACCGCCGCTACCCGGAATCGAAGATCTGTTCGCGCCCTTGATCGAACTCGGCAAGAGTCTCGGCACAGGCACTTTTGCGGGCATCGATCCCGTCGGCATCTTCAATCAGGCGTCCACTCTCATCGACCACGCCATGGGACTGTCCCAAAGCGCGGTCGCCGAGGTGGGCCAGACCTGGAACAGCACCGGCAGTGAAGCCGCGACCGAACTGTCGCGATCCGCCCAGAACAGCGGCGCCGAATTGAGCGAACGCGGAACCGCGATATCGAAAACTGCTGCCGCCGCCGCGGAATCGGTGCAGCGAGGCAACGCGAATCTCGCGGCAATCGCGCAGTCCTTCGCCACCACGGTTGCAGCTGCTGCGCCGATCGCGTGGACACCACCAGGACAGGCGATGTTGCTTGCCTCGGCAGCTGAACACATGCAGGCAGCCGTCGCGTCGGTGACTCGGACTCGTGGGGAGATGCTCGGGCACACCGCAGCCATGAACGCCCTTGCCGGGTCGATCCCAGTTCCGACTCCACCGACCAGTGAGGCACTGTCCAACCTGGTCACTCCGGAGGCAATCAACAACGCCGCCCGTCAGATCGCCCAACCTCTGTCTGCCTCAACCGATGCCGGTGACGCGTACTCCACCCACCAGGACTCCACTCAGCCAGTCACCGACGCAGTCCGGACCTCGGCGGCGCAGGCAGGCGCCGGACTTGCGACCGGCGTCGACAAGCTGTGGGGCGCGGGCAATTCGTCGACGTCACTCACAGCTGGCGGGTCGCCGTCACCCAGTGCGACGACGAGCTCCGGTGGAGCATGGGTGGGTGGAAGCGGCACTATCGGTGGAATTGCAAGGGGCGCAGCGGGAGTTACTGCGGCTCAACCGGTCCCGATAGCAACGCCCGGCCTGGGTGCACCATCGTCGGCGGCCGCCAATGCTGGCATGTCGCCGGGCGGCATGTTGGGCGGTGGACCCCGCGGATCTCGGGACGACGAGTCGTCACGCACTACCGCGGGGTATCTCGTGACTGCCGGCGACGAGAATTCGATGGTCGACGACCTACCGATGGTGTCACCGCCCGTGCTCGGTGCCGAGAATCCCGATCAGTATCTGTTCCGAGATCTTTGATCGGGACTTCCCGGCCGGGGCGGCATTACAACCTCAGACGAAGCCCAACTCCCGTACCGCCGCGCGCTCCTGCTCCAATTCGCTGACAGACAGGTCAATCCGTTCGCGCGAGAAGTCGTCGATCGCGAGGTCGGGAACGATAGTGAATTCACCATCGGCGCAGGTCACCGGGAAAGACGAGATCAATCCTTCGGGCACTCCGTAGGAACCGTCCGAACACACGGCCATGGACACCCAGTCGTCCTCGGCCGTTCCGATCACCCAGTCGCGGACGTGGTCGATAGACGCGCTGGCCGCACTTGCCGCCGAGGACGATCCACGCGCAGCGATGATGGCGGTGCCTCGCACCTGCACAGTCGGGATGAAATCGTTCTCCACCCAGTCGCGGTCGTTGATCACCGCGAGCGCAGGCTCACCCGCGACGGTCGCGTGGGACAGGTCCGGGTACTGCGTCGCCGAATGGTTTCCCCAGACGGACACCTTGCGCACCGACGACGCACGAACGCCGGTCTTCTTCACCACCTGCGCAATCGCTCGGTTGTGGTCGAGACGCGTCAACGCACTGAACCGAGTATCGGGTACATCCGGCGCGTTGTTCATCGCGATGAGAGCGTTGGTGTTGGCCGGGTTTCCGACGACCAGCACCTTGACGTCCGAGGCGGCGTTGTTGTTGATCGCCTTCCCGTGCGCTGTGAAAATCGCGCCGTTCGCGCTCAGCAAGTCGGCGCGCTCCATGCCCTTGCTCCGCGGACGCGCACCGACCAGCATGCCGACGTTCGCACCGGAGAAGGCGACATCGGGATCGTCGGTGATGTCGATGGAGCTCAGCAACGGAAATGCGCCGTCTTCGAGTTCCATCGCAACGCCTTCGGCAGCGGACACGGCGGCGGGAATCTCGAGCAGTCGAAGTTTGATCGGTACGTCAGCGCCGAGCATCTCCCCCGCAGCTATGCGGAAAAGCATTCCGTATGCGATCTGACCCGACGCTCCGGTCACCGTGACGGTTACGGGCGCAATACTCATTGCCGACTCCTCACCTGCCGTTTTCACGACTGTCCGTTCTACAACGCTGTAAGAACGGTTTCCACGCTAGTCGAGTAATCCGGCCACTTCGTGGTCTGTCAGTGTGGTTCTCGGCACTCGTCCCGCCGCCGTCACGAGTTCGACGGCGCGGTACAGCGGACGCTCGTCCAGCCCGGCGCCGCGGGCTTCGGCACGCAACTGTTCGATCAGGACCGAAGACAACGCGGCCGCCGGTACCAACTCGCTGGCTGCCAGGGCGTCGGCGAGTTTGCGGAGCGCAAGGATCTCCAACTCCCGCCCGCCACCCGCGGTATACAACGCGAGCGGGATTCGCACGGTGGACCGCCCGTCGCCGAGCGTCAGGCTGACCTCGCTGATCCGGCCGGATCGCACCGTCAGCGCCGCCGTGAGTACCTCGGCGACGTCGACGTCGTTGGTTCGGAAGCCGGCTTGAGCCCGAATCCTGTTGCCGTACAGGGTGATGTGTCGGCGCAACGTCATCAGAATGGCCAGCGACGTCGGCACCGCGATGACGGCGCCGACGATCGCTCCCACGGTCGCCGTCGAGAAAACACTGACGATCAACCCGACGACAACACCGAACACCACCACGACGACAGCGAACTTCTTCAGCCGCGGCGCGATCAACGCCACGGGAACCAGATCGAGCGAAACCGGTTCGGCCTCAGTGCTCAACGAGATCCCCGAGCTTGTCGACGACCTGGTCGAGTGCCACCGACTCCTGCTCACCTGTCGCCAACTGTTTGACGACGATCACGCCTTCTTCGAGTTCACGCTCGCCGAGAACCAACGCGATTGCGGCACCCGAGCGGTCGGCCGCTTTCATCGAGCCCTTCACACCACGATTTCCGTAGGCGATGTCAACTCGAATTCCGTTGGCACGCAGCTGGTGAGCAATCTTCACCAGCGCTGCCTTCGCTTCGGTACCCATCGGCACACAGAACACATCGACACGTGCCGGTGGTGCTACCGACTTACCCTCGGCCTCGAGCGCGAGAACAGTGCGGTCGACGCCGATTCCGAATCCGATCCCCGAGAGCGGCTGTCCGCCCAGTTGTTCCATCAGACCGTCGTAGCGACCACCGCCACCGATTCCGGACTGCGCGCCCAGTCCGTCGTGCACGAACTCGAAGGTCGTCTTGGTGTAGTAGTCGAGGCCGCGAACCATGCGCGGGTTGACGACATAGGGAACGCCCAAGGCGTCCAGGTGCGCGAGTACCTCGTCGAAGTGTGCCTTGCAGCTCTCCGACAGGTGATCGAGCATGAGCGGTGCGCCCGCAGTCATCTCACGCACATCCGGGCGCTTGTCGTCGAGCACCCGGAGCGGGTTGATCTCGGCGCGTCGACGCGTGTCCTCGTCGAGCGGGAGTGCAAAGAGAAACTCCTGCAGCAGTTCGCGGTACTGCGGTCGGCAGGTGTCGTCGCCGAGCGAGGTGATTTCGAGGCGGAAGCCGTCGAGCCCCAATGACCGGAATCCGGCGTCGGCGATCGCGATGACCTCAGCGTCGAGTGCGGGGTCGTCGATCCCGATGGCCTCGACGCCGACCTGCTGCAACTGGCGGTAACGACCGGCCTGCGGACGCTCGTAGCGGAAGAACGGGCCCGCGTAGCTGACCTTGACCGGCAGCTGTCCACGATCGAGGCTGTGCTCGATGACCGCACGCATCACACCGGCGGTTCCCTCGGGACGCAACGTCACCGAACGGTCGCCACGGTCGGCGAACGTGTACATCTCTTTACTCACGACATCGGTCGACTCGCCGACGCCGCGCGCGAACAATCCGGTGTCCTCGAAGATCGGCAATTCGATGTGGCCGTATCCGGCCAATCTGGCGGCGCGCGTCAAACCGTCACGAACGGCGACGAATTCGGCTGACTGCGGCGGAACGTAGTCCGGAATACCCTTGGGTGCAGAGAAGGTGCTGGCTTTACTCACGAGAGGTACTTTTCCTTATTCTTGTGCGCTGAGTCCAACGAGAAACGGGTTCGAGCTTCGCTCGGCGCCGATCGAACTGTTACCACCGTGCCCGGGCAGGACCACTGTCTCGTCGCCGAGTACCAGTAGCTTGCGGGCGATCGAGGCGAGCAACTGCTCGTGATTTCCGCCGGGCAGGTCGCTGCGTCCGATCGAACCCTGGAACAGCGTGTCACCGGTGAACGCCAAGTCCACGGGTCCGGTCTCCGTGTTCGCCTGGGTTCGGAACACCACGGATCCCTGCGTGTGCCCGGGTGTGTGGTCCACGAAAAAAGACATTCCGGCCTCGGTGATCTTGTCTCCATCGGCCAGTTCGATCACTTCGTCCGGCTCCACGAACGTCATACCCTGGATGAATTCCTTCATTGTCGGGCCGATTCCCCGTGCCGGATCACTGAGCATGTAGCGATCCTCGGGATGGATGTACGCGGGTACGGAGTACCGCTCACAGACCTCGCGGGCCGACCACACGTGATCGAGATGGCCGTGTGTCAACAGGACCGCGTTGACCGTCATGTCTTTGGAGTCGAGATATTCGAAGAGCGGCTCGGCCGCGTCCTGCCCTGGATCGACGACCACACATTCGCACGCGTCGTCCTGGGCGAGTATGTAGCAGTTGGTTTGGAACATCCCGGCCGGAAAACCAGTGACGAGCACGGGGGCAACTCCTCTTCGAAGGGTGGAAACGAACAACACGGTGTCGGTTACAGCCTAAGCTGCTGCCCCGCCAGTAAGTTCTCAGGTTGCAATGGGAGACTCTGACGACGAGTAGAGCCGCTTGCCGAAGCCGACCCCAGGGTGTCGCTCGGCCGGCCGACCACGATCCACCCGCGATACGGAGGACTACAGCAGTGCCGAGTAACGAGCAACGCCGCGAGGCGGCGAAACGCAAGCTCGAGCGTCAGCTCGAACGCCGCGCAGAACGTGCCCGCAAGCGCAAGCAGATGACGATCGCCGGAACCGCGCTCGGCGTGGTTGTCGTGGTCGGTGTCGTCGGTGGACTCATCTGGCTGAGCAACCGCAGTGACGACGACGCGAACACCACCAACACTGCTGCCGACGACTCGAGCCTCACGCCACAGACTGCGGGTGCCATGCCTGCCGGACTGTCGACGCCGCTCGCCGACACGGTGTCCTGCTCGTACCCGGCTGACGGCGCTACCGCGTCCAAGGCCAACAATCCGCCTCGTACCGACGGCATCCCCACCACCGCGCCCGACGCGACGCCGAGCATCAGCGTCGAGACCTCGCAGGGAAACATCGGGCTCACGCTCGACGGAACGAAGTCGCCGTGCACGGTCAACAGCTTCGTGAGCTTGGCGCAGCAGGACTACTTCAACGACACCACCTGCCACCGTATGACGACGAGCCCCTCGCTCCAGGTTCTGCAGTGCGGTGACCCGTCGGGCACCGGCACCGGCGGACCGGGCTACGGATTCGACAACGAGTTCCCCACCACGGCCTACGCCACCACCGACCCGGCAGCGCAAGAGCCCGTCACCTACGCGCGCGGCACGGTTGCGATGGCCAACACCGGGGCACCCGGTAGCAACGGCAGCCAGTTCTTCCTCGTCTACGGCGACTCACAACTCCCGCCGCAGTACACGGTTTTCGGCACGATCGACGAAACCGGGCTCGCCACTTTGGACAAGGTCGCGGCCGGCGGATCGACGCCAGAGGGCGACGGCAAGCCGAATCTGACCACCGACATCAAGACAGTAAGGCTCGACTGATGCGACGTAATCCCGTGCTGCGCTTTCCTGTAGTCATTGCCGCTGCGAGCGCCGCGGCGCTGCTTCTGGCTGGTTGTTCCAGTGATTCCGGTAGCTCGGACTCGCCGTCCAGTACCTCCAAGGCGAAGACGACAACCGCTGCCATGCCGCCGCTCGACATGTCGCAGTTCGACGCACTCCCGCCTGTCCCGACTCCGGCGTCGGCGACCGTCGACTGCTCGTACCCGAGCGCGGCGGGTGCAGCCAAAACCGTCAATCCGCCGAACTCCACGGGTGTGTCCACCGAGGGAACCGTCAACGTCGCGCTCACGACCACGGCCGGCCCGATCGGGATGGAACTGAACCGGGCAGAAGCCCCCTGCACGGTCAACAGCATCGTGAGCCTGACCGAGCAGAAGTACTTCGACGACACTCCGTGTCATCGACTCGTGACCAGCCCTGGGTTGCAGATCCTGCAGTGCGGCGATCCCTCGGGCAAGGGCACGGGCGGACCGGGCTACGGCTTCGACAACGAGTACCCGACCACGGCCTACCCGGCTAACGATCCGGCACTCTCCTTGCCTGCCGTCTACCCCCGCGGCACGCTGGCAATGGCCAACTCGGGTGTACCGGGCAGCAACGGCAGTCAGTTCTTCCTCGTCTACGAGGATTCGGTCTTGCCGCCCAACTACACGGTCTTCGGAAAGATCGACGACGCCGGCCTGGCGACAATCGAGAAAATCGCAGCCGACGGCGACGACGGTGGCATGGGCGCAACCGGCGGCGGTGCACCCAACACCCCGATCACCATCGAGACTGCAGTAGTCGCCTGACCCACTGTGCGCCTTTATTAACCGCCCGCGGTTAATAAAGGCGCACAGCAGTTACGAAGCAGAGGTCACGCGGTAGACGTCGTAAACGCCTTCCACATTGCGAACCACATTGAGCACATGACCCAGATGCTTCGGGTCGCCCATCTCGAAGGTGAACTTGCTGATCGCCACTCGGTCGCCGGACGTGGTGACCGAGGCGGACAGGATGTTCACCTTCTCGTCGGCCAACGCCTTGGTGACGTCGGAAAGCAACCGATGACGATCGAGCGCCTCGATCTGGATCGCGACCAGGAACACCGACGTCGCTGACGGCGCCCATTCGACGTCGATGATTCGCTCCGACTGATCGTGGAGCGAGTTGGCGTTGGTGCAGTCGGTACGGTGCACGCTGACCGCTCCGCCGCGCGTGACGAAGCCCAGAATCGAATCGCCCGGAACCGGCGTGCAACATTTTGCCAGTTTGGCCACCGTGCCCGGCGCTCCGGGAACAAGAATTCCGGAGTCGCCCGTACTGCGGGTGCGTACCGGCATGGTCGACGGCGTCGAACGCTCGGCCAATTCCTCCTCGACGGCGCCGACGCCGCCCAGATGAGCAACGAGACGCTGCACGACGTGGTGCGCCGACACCTGGCTCTCGCCTACCGCCGTGTACAACGCCGAGACGTCGGGATAGCGAAGTTCGTGCGCGATCGTGCTCATCGATTCGGCATTCATCAACCGCTGCAACGGAAGTCCCACACGGCGGACTTCCTTCGCGATCTGATCCTTGCCGGACTCGAGCGCCTCTTCGCGGCGTTCCTTCGCGAACCACTGACGGATCTTCGCCTTGGCGCGCGGCGAGACGACGAATGTCTGCCAATCTCGGCTCGGCCCGGCGGTGGCAGCCTTCGACGTGAAGACCTCCACGACTTCGCCGTTCTCGAGAGTTCGTTCCAGTGCGACCAGTCGGCCGTTGACCCTGGCACCAATGCATCGGTGGCCGACCTCGGTATGCACCGCATACGCGAAATCAACGGGAGTCGATCCGGCAGGCAACGTGATGACGTCACCCTTCGGCGTGAAGACGAAGATCTCCTTGACGGCGAGGTCGTAACGCAACGATTCGAGGAACTCCCCCGGATCGGCTGCTTCACGTTGCCAGTCGAGTAGCTGACGCATCCACGCCATGTCGTCGACCTCGGCGATGTCGCCGGCGTGCTTGCCCTTGGTCTCCTTGTACCGCCAGTGCGCGGCGATACCGAACTCCGCGGTCCGGTGCATGTCCTGGGTCCGGATCTGGACCTCCAGGGGCTTGCCTTCCGGTCCCACGACGGTGGTGTGCAGCGACTGGTAGACGCCGTAGCGCGGCTGCGCGATGTAGTCCTTGAAGCGTCCGGCCATCGGCTGCCACAGCGAGTGGACTACGCCGACCGCGGCGTAACAGTCACGCACTTCTTCACACAGAATGCGCACGCCGACCAGATCGTGGATGTCGTCGAAATCGCGGCCCTTGACGATCATCTTCTGATAGATCGACCAGTAATGCTTGGGCCGGCCCTCGACGATGGCGTTGATCCGCGAGGCGGACAGAGTCGAGTTGATCTCGGCGCGAACCTTGGCCAGATAGGTGTCTCGAGACGGCGCGCGATCGGCGACCAGTCGAACGATCTCGTCGTACTTCTTCGGGTGCAGGATTGCGAACGAGAGATCCTCGAGTTCCCACTTGACGGTCGCCATTCCGAGCCGATGCGCAAGTGGCGCAATGACTTCGAGAGTCTCTCTGGCCTTACGTGCCTGCTTTTCGGGCGGCAGGAATCGCATCGTGCGCATGTTGTGCAGACGATCCGCAACCTTGATCACGAGCACGCGCGGGTCCCGCGCCATCGCGATGATCATCTTGCGGATGGTTTCGCCCTCGGCTGCGGTGCCCAGAACGACCTTGTCGAGTTTGGTGACTCCGTCGACGAGGTGAGCGACCTCGTCACCGAAGTCCTTGGTCAACTCTTCGAGTGAGTAACCGGTGTCCTCGACGGTGTCGTGCAGAAGGGCTGCGACGAGGGTGGTGGTGTCCATACCCAACTCGGCCAAAATGCTCGCGACTGCCAACGGATGCGTGATGTACGGATCGCCGGACTTGCGCCGCTGGCTCGAATGTCTGTCCTCGGCGACGTCGTACGCACGCTGGAGCAGCGCGAGGTCGGCCTTCGGATACAGCTCACGGTGGAGGCTGACCAACGGCTCGAGTACCGGGCGGATGGTGGCATTGCGCTGACCGGTGATGCGCCGCGCAAGCCGGGCACGCACCCTACGGGAGGCCGAAGCGGGCACGGCCAGATTCTGCCCACCCCGATTGCCGGTAGTTTGCGCTGATCCCGAAACGTCAGGAACCGCGGACTTCGATGGTGTCGTCTCCGGAGCGGGAACTGCACCCGTCTCCTGCGACACTGCACCCGAGTTCTGTGATCGATCAAGATTCGACGTCATGTCGCCACCTCCTACCACCGAGTTGGATGAGGCAACCGCCCTGCATCGGGTAATTGCCCTGGAGGTCTAACTCGACCCCCAGGAGACAACTTTAATACTCAGACCTTCACCAGGGATGTCAGTGGGTACTTCAAGAAGCGATCACGGCCGCGCAATTCCTCGATCTCGAGCACCACTGCGACGCCGACGACGTTAGCTCCACCCAACTCAACCAACTGTACAGCCGCCTCGAGTGTCCCTCCGGTAGCCAGAACGTCGTCGATCACCAGAACATTCCGTCCGGTGAGATCGAAGCCGTTTGCCGGGATCTCGAGTGTCGACGATCCGTACTCGAGGCTGTAGGAACGAGAGAGCACCGGCGGCGGCAGTTTGCCGACCTTCCGCACGGCAACTACTCCAGCGCCCATCTTCGCGGCCGCGCCGGCACCGAGCAGGAAACCGCGAGCATCGACGGCGGCGATCGTGTCGGCGTCCGGAGCACAGGCGACAAGGGCGTCGAGCACGGCTCCGAATCCCTCGGCGTCGGCGAACACCGGAGTCAGATCGGCGAACCGAACACCGGGACCGGGAAAGTTGTCCGCCCAGCGGGTCAGCCGAACGACGGCGTCTCCGGCAGCCCGGTGGATTGCGATCAATTCTTCAGTCGTGTGCAAGGCAACACCGTTCGAGACGCTCATCTGCGTAGTACCCATCTGTCCATGTTCCAGCCGGTAGCGGCCCGAGTCGGATTGACCAACACTGCCGACATGCCTGGGGCTACAGCGACAGTTCGTAGTTGATTGAACAGTGGAATCGTAGGCACCTGGGTCCACAGGATGTTCTCCGCCTCCACCGAGAGTCCCAATTGCGCACTGGTGCTCGCATCCACGTTCAACTGATCGATGATCTGATCGATCCTTACGTTTCCGTACGTTCCGAGGTTTGCGCCGTTGCCCGATCGCAATGCTCCGCGCGCGTCGATCATGCTCGCTGTGCCGCCTGCACCGACTTTGCCTGCCATGCCGGAAAGCACAGCGTCGACTCCCCCGGACTGCAGACTCGTCGGATCGAAGCTGTCGCTACTCGCGTCCTCGATCGTGATTCCCGCCGGAGCACACGCGGCTTTCGCCTCGGAGACGATCTGCGCCCGCACCGGGTCCGGTGCGAGGTACCCGACCCGGATGGTCAACTGATCGAGGTCGGCTTCCGACAACGAGGTCTTCGCGGCCTCGACGTCGGCGTTGGCGTACCGATCACCGTCGACCGCGGCGGCGTCGCCGTAGACGAGTGAATCCGGCGCCATCAGTCGTGAATCAACCACGCCGGAACCCAGACCGGCCTGCGGCGCATTCTCCGTCTGTCCGAACTTCTCGAAAAGTGTTGTCCGCGGAACGCAATGCGCGAAGGCACGGCGCGCGGCCTCGTCCCCCAGCGCGCCCGAAGTCGCGAGAACGAACTGCTCGATCGACCGCGACGGAATCTGCTGGACATCGAACCCGGACGGAGTGCCGAGTTCGCCTGCCGACCCGGAAGCGACGTCGACGACCTCGATCGAGTTCTTGTCGAGGTCCTCGGTCAGATTCACACCACGTGGCCAGACGACGATGCGATCGGTCGCCGGCTTGTTACCCCACCACCGCTCGTTCGCGACCAGTACCAGACCGTCGTCGTCACTGTACGAGTCGATTCGATACGGACCAGCGGAAGGCAGTACGGAGGTGTCCACTTGCCCGGGAGTCAGGTTCCACCCGGTGTTCCAGAAGTCCGCGATCTTCGACAACGCTTCGGCGTCAGCGGCATTCACCGCACTCACGACGTCGCCGACGCCGGCGCGCTGCGTCACGATGTGTGAAGGCATCAATGCAGTCGCACCGAACAAGGATCGCCAATCGGTGAACGATCGCCCGGGTTTGAAGAAGACAGTCGCGTCCTTCGACCCGCTCTGGCAGTCGATCCGGTCGATGTCCGCATATCCGAGATTGTTCGCCGTGTCGAACATGGGCTTCACGACCCCATCGACGTCTTTGGTGAACTTGCCACTCGACGCCGCCCAGGTGAGGACCAGATCGTCACAGGACATCGGAATCCCGTCGGAGTACACGGACGCCGGATTGAGCTTGTACGAGACCGTGAGGACGTCACCGGGCAACTCCGACGCCGTTCCGATGTCGGTGTCCGATACCGGTGCCCCGGCCGGGCCCGTGAACGTGAAGCCGGGAAGCACCCGGCCGAACGCGGCCATCGCCCCGGACACCGATCCGGCTGTCGTGTTGGCGTTGTACGTGGAGATGGAGTTGTCGATGGCGTATCCGATGGAGGGAACCTGCTCGGAGCTTTCCGAGCAGGCCGCCAACGAACCCGCAGCCACCGCAGTGGCTGCAACGAACGTCATCGATCGAACCAGTGTGCGTGTCCTTGGGAGCATGTTCAGTGCCCCTTCTTGTTTCGCTTTCCGGTCGGCCGCGCACCCGGCTGCGGAGCAACCGGCACACGACGTGCAACTGGTGCGCCGACGGCAACCGCCTGCGTACCCTTCTCGGCCAGCGTAGCCCGGCGAGCGAGCACCTTACGAGTGTGTGCGGCGACGGGTCCCCAGCGTTCCTTCATCGACACCAGGAGCGGCGTCGCGAAGAAGATCGAGGAGTACGCACCGACGATGATGCCGACGAGCTGAACGAGCGCAAGGTCCTTGAGCGTGCCGACGCCGAGCATCCATACCGCGACGACCATCAGCGCGATCACCGGAAGCACACTGATGACGGTCGTGTTGATCGATCGCATCAAGGTCTGATTCACCGCGAGGTTGGCCTGCTCGCCGTACGTACGACGCGTCAGATGCAGAACACCGCGGGTGTTCTCTTCGACCTTGTCGAACACCACCACTGTGTCGTACAGCGAGAAGCCGAGAATGGTGAGCAAACCGATCACCGTCGCGGGCGTCACCTCGAAACCGACAAGCGAATAGACGCCGGCAGTGACGATGATGTCGAAGAACAACGCGACGATGGCTGCTACCGCCATGTCGCGCTCGAAGCGGATGGCGATGTAGATACTCACGATCACCAGGAACACAATCAGCGCGATCAGCGCCTTCTTGGTGATCTGGCCGCCCCAGGTTTCACTCACGTCCGCGAAACTGATGGCTTGCGCCGACGGGTTCCCGTTCTTGTCCTTGGGCTGGAACTCGTCGAAGAGAGCAGACTGAAGATCGTTGATCTGCGTCGCGTTCAACGTCTCCGACCGGATCTGCACGGTGGCGCTGGCACCCGAGCCGACCGTCTGCACGCTGACGGGCTCGAAGCCGAGTGTGTCGGAGTACACGGTTTCCACCGCCGACGTCTCGACTCCACCCTCGGCCGGGAACTGAATGCGCGATCCGCCTTCGAAGTCGATACCGAAGGTGAAGCCGCGCAAAATGATGCTCAGCAACGCGATCGCGACCAGAGCGCCGGTCAGTCCGTAGTAGAAGCGACGCTTGCCGACGACCTCGAACGCACCCGTTCCGGTGTACAGACGCGAGAGCCAGCTGTGCTTGGGCATCGCGCCCTGGTCGACGCCGGAGTCGGTGATCTCCGATCGGGCTGCGGCATCGGAGGACGCGGCCGAGGAACTGTTGTCGGACCCCATCGGGGAGTTGTTGGACTCGCTCATGCTCGTGTCTCCTTAGCCGACGCAGCGGCGGCAACCTTACGTTCGCGGGCAACCTCTTGCACTGCGCCGAGACCGTTGACGCTGGGCTTGGACCAGAACGCCGAACGGGACGCCATGCTGACCAGTGGCCACGTCACGAGGAACACGACAATCACGTCGAGGATGGTGGTAAGACCCAAGGTGAAGGCGAATCCTCGCACCTGTCCGACCGCCAGTACGTACAGAACTGCAGCGGCGATGAAGCTCACCGCGTTGCCGGAAAGAATGGTTCGGCGCGCTCGCGCCCAACCGCGTGGCACCGCCGAGCGGAAGCTACGACCCTCACGCATTTCGTCCTTGATGCGTTCGAAGAACACGACGAAGGAGTCGGCGGTCATACCGATACCGATGATCAGACCGGCCATGCCGGCCAAGTCGAGTGTGAAGCCGATGTATCGACCGAGCAGAACCATGATCGCGTAGACCATGACTCCGGACAGAATCAGCGACAACGCCGTCAGGACGCCGAGCATGCGGTAGTAGACGAGGCAGTACAGCAGCACGAGTACGAGACCGACTGCTCCGGCGATCAACGCCGCCTGCAGTGATGCCAGGCCGAGCGTGGCCGAGACCGTCTCCGCCTCAGAGGCTGCGAACGACAGCGGAAGCGAACCGTACTTCAGTGTGTTGGCCAGCTCCTTCGCGCTTTCTGCAGTGAAGCTGCCGGTGATCGAAGTGGCACTGCCCGCAGGCGTTGCGCCTTGAATCGTGGGAGCGCTGACGACCTTCGAGTCGAGGGTGAACGCTGCCTGCTTGCCGATGTTGGCTGAGGTGAACTCGGCCCAGGTGTTGCTGCCGGTCGTCTTGAACGAGAGGCTGATCTCGTGGCGCGACTGCTGCGAGTTGAAGACCGACGACGCGTCGGCAATCTCCTGGCCGTCGATGATCGAGGGACCGAGAAGGTAGATGTTCAGTCCGTCTTGCGAGCATGCGACCAGCGGCAGGGTCGGGTCGTCGTTGCCACGAAGTGGATCTGCAACCGAGCAGTCGAGGTTGGCCAGTGCCTGCTGCTGCACAGTTTGGTCGGTGCTCTGTCGAAGGGCGCGCGCTGCGGCGATTTCCGCTGCTGCTGCGTCGCCTTCGTCGGTGCCGTCGCTCGGCGCGTCTCCGGTGGGAGCCGGCGTTGTCGTCCCCGGCGCCGGGGTGGCCTCCGGGGTAGTCGGGTCCTGAGCCAGGAACGGACGGTTCTGCGGAGTCTGGGTCCCGTCAGCGGGCGCTTCGGGAGCCGGAGCATCGGTGGCCGGAGTTTCGGCCGCCGGCGCCTCGGGCGTAGCTGTCCGATTCGCGTCACGGGTGGCGACATCGATCGAACCCGTCACCGGGCGGATGTACAGACGGGCGGTCTGGCCGAGCGAGCGAGCCTGCGCACTGTCGTCGCCGGGAACGGTGATGACGAGGTTGTCACCGTCGACGACGACCTCGGAGCCGGAAACGCCGAGACCGTTGACGCGGGTCTCGATGATTTCCTGAGCCTGCTTCAGACTGTCCTGACTGGGAGCGCTGCCGTCCGGGGTACGAGCGGTCAACGTGACGCGCGTTCCACCCTGCAGGTCGATACCGAGCTTCGGCGTAGTCGACTTGTCGCCAGTGAAGAACACCAGGGCATACAGTGCCACCACCAGGACCCCGAAAAGGGCCAGGTAGCGGACCGGATGCACCGTTCCGGTGGAAGGTGCCACGATCTTTAAGTCTCCTCAGTAGGTGCAGAGCTTCAGTAAATGCAGGGCTCGGGCGGTCGACGACCACCCGAGCTGCGGCGTTCGAACTGCAACGATTGATCAACGGGATGAACTGAGCTGCTGGTCAAAGAACGGCTCTGACGAAAGAATCATTCTCACGAAAGAACTACCACGGACAAACTGATCTGGACGTGTGTCCGAGTTCACAACTCTAGAACACGTACCAGGTCGACGAAGTCAGGACTCCTTGGTGAGCCGGATTTCGGTGTCGGCAGCAGACTCTTCGATCTCCGAAATCGAGTCGTCGTCGTACTCGTCGGTCTCGGTCGTCTCGACCACGCGCTCACGGATGACCAGACGCGACCAGGTGGTGATGACGCCGTCGGCGATCTCGAGGTCCACGGTGTCGTCGTCCAGAGAAGCAATCGTGGCATAGAGCCCGGCCGTGGTCTGCACTCGATCGCCGACCTGCAGCGAGTCCTGCATCTCGGAAGTGGCAGCCAAAGCCTTCTTCTGCTTGCGCATGCCCAGGAACATGGGCACCAGCAGTGCGAGGATCAAGAGTGGGAAAAGCAAACTCGACATGTGTTGATCAACCTCGGTTGTGTTGCACGTTTTACGCCGCGATGGTCCCGGATGGACCTACGCAATACACCAGTGTGCCATTAGTTGCTGAGGATTCCTGACAGATCGGCCGTTCAAGTAGGCCTTTCCAGTCGAAATTCACTCTCCGTTCGGATCGAACAACGTGGCCTGCGGTTCGTTGACACGAACCTCGATACCGCCCGCTGCGGCATCCGGCGGCGGTGTCATTCCGAGTTGCGTCCAGGCAGCGGCGGTAGCCACACGTCCTCGCGGCGTCCGGGCGATCATCCCGGCACGGACCAGGAACGGCTCGCACACTTCTTCCACCGTCGACGGTTCCTCGCCGACGGCCACCGCAAGCGTCGACACGCCGACAGGCCCGCCGCCGAACGACCGCACCAACGCACTCAGAACGGATCGGTCGAGACGATCCAAGCCCAACTGGTCCACGTCGTAGACGGCCAAGGCTGCCTGAGCGACGTCCATGGTGACGATTCCGTCGGCGCGGACCTCGGCGAAGTCACGAACCCGGCGCAGCAAGCGGTTCGCGATACGCGGCGTCCCGCGCGAGCGTCGCGCGATTTCGGCCCCGGCGTCAACTTCGAGATTGACGCCCAGAATTCCGGCCGACCTCATCAGAATCTGTTGCAGCTCTTCGGGTTCGTAGAAATCCATGTGCGCGGTGAATCCGAAACGATCGCGCAACGGACCGGTCAGCGCACCGGATCGGGTAGTCGCACCGACCAGCGTGAACGGTGCAACCTCCAGTGGAATCGACGTGGCACCCGGCCCCTTGCCGACGACGACGTCGACACGGAAGTCCTCCATCGCCAGGTACAACATCTCCTCCGCCGGACGCGCGATGCGGTGAATCTCGTCGATGAACAACACGTCGCCTTCGACGAGATTGCTCAGCATCGCGGCCAAGTCTCCAGCGCGTTCGAGCGCGGGCCCGGACGTCAGCCGCAGTGAAGAGCCCAACTCCCCCGCGATGATCATCGCCATCGACGTCTTACCCAGCCCGGGCGGACCGGACATCAGGATGTGATCAGGCGTGCTGCCACGAAGTTTTGCACCGGTGAGCACCAGCTGCAATTGCTCACGAACACGAGGTTGCCCGATGAAGTCGTCGAGACTCTTGGGACGCAAACTCGCTTCGACGTCGCCGTCCCCTGCCACCAATTCGGCGGAGACCTGCGACTCGTCCTCGAAATCGTCGATCGGGTCGAAGTTCATCGAGTCTTACCGAGCAACGACAGGGCAGAACGCAGCGCGACCGACGTGGTGGCCTCGGGTGATTCCGCCAGAACCGAGTCCGTGGCCTGCTCGGCCTGCTTGATCGGGAAGCCCAGACCTTCCAGAGCTTCGACGATCTGATCGCGGATCGAACTGCCGGCGACCACACCGGAAGCCGCGCCGGCCGTCGTCGCGACCGCGTCGACCTTGTCGCGCAGTTCGACGACCATGCGCTCAGCGCCGCGTTTTCCGATACCGGGGACCCTCGTCAACGCCGTCAGGTTGCCTTCCGAAAGTGCCCGCCGCAATGCGTCGGGTTCGAGAACTGCGAGAGTTGCCATCGCCAGGCGCGGCCCGACACCCGAGACCGTTTGCAAAAGGCTGAACAGATCCTTCGACTCGGTATCGGAAAAGCCGTACAACGTCATCGAATCTTCGCGAACGATCATCGTCGTGAACAGTCGTGCTTCGCTTCCCCGATGCAGCGCACCGAGGGTCACCGGGGTGGCATTGACCCGATAGCCGACGCCCGACGCTTCGATGACCGCATGGTCGAGCGCAATATCGAGTACCTCGCCGCGTACCGACGCGATCATCGTGAACCTGCCTTCTTCGTCTCGGCCAATTTTGCCTGATACTTACGCATTTGTTCGGCGGCCATCGCCTCGGCGCGGGCCATTCTCTCGATCATGGGAGCTCGCCAGCAGTGACAGATCGCCAGCGCCAGCGCGTCGGCGGCATCAGCAGGTTTCGGCGCAGTCTTCAAATTCAGGATTCGAGTCACCATCGCGGTGACCTGCGCCTTGTCTGCGTTACCGCTACCGGTGACGGCAGCCTTCACCTCACTGGGCGTGTGGAAACACACCGGGATTCCGCGCCTGGCTGCCGCGAGTGCCACAACACCGCCCGCTTGCGCCGTTCCCATCGCGGTACTGACGTTGTGCTGTGCGAACACTCGCTCGATCGCAACCACCTCGGGCTTGTACTGCTCGATCCACAGTTCGGCCGCATCGGAAATCCGCAGGAGCCGAGAACCGAGGTCCATCTCCGCCGGGGTCCGCACCACGTCGACTGCAATCGGGCGCACTTTCCTGCCGTTGCTCCCGTCGACCACGCCCAACCCACAGCGAGTCAGCCCTGGGTCCACTCCGAGCACGCGCACTTTGTCACACCTCTCCATACCGAACAGCTGTTCGATAGCTTAGCGGTGTGCGGTACTACTACCCCGCATCAACACGCAACCCGGCCCAGACGCGGACGTCAGGGCCGGGTTGAGTTGAAAAGCAATCAGTCTTCGAGAGCCGCGAGAACCTCGTCGGACAGATCGATGTTGGTGTAGACGTTCTGCACGTCGTCGGAGTCCTCGAGCGCGTCGACGAGCTTGAAGATCTTGCGTGCGCCGTCGACATCCAGGGGAACCTCGACGGAAGCGCGGAAATCAGCTTCGGCTGAGTCGTAGTCGATGCCGGCTTCCTGCAGCGCCGAACGCACTGCAACCAGATCCTGTGGCTCACTGACGATTTCGAAGGTTTCACCGAGATCGGTGACCTCTTCGGCGCCGGCGTCGAGCACAGCCATCAGGACGTCGTCCTCCGACTGGCCGTTCTTCTCGAGCGTGACGACGCCCTTGCGAGCGAACAGGTAGGACACCGAACCCGGGTCTGCGAGGTTTCCACCGTTGCGCGTCATCGCGGTGCGAACTTCACCGGCTGCGCGATTGCGGTTGTCGGTGAGGCACTCGATCAGAACGGCGACGCCGTTGGGTCCGTAGCCCTCGTACATGATGGTCTGCCAGTCTGCGCCGCCCGCTTCTTCACCGGCGCCGCGCTTGCGCGCACGCTCGATGTTGTCATTGGGAACTGACGTCTTCTTCGCCTTCTGGATGGCGTCGTACAAGGTGGGGTTGCCCGTGGGATCGCCACCGCCGGTTCGTGCCGCCACCTCGATGTTCTTGATCAGCTTCGCGAAGGATTTGCCACGACGTGCGTCGATCACAGCCTTCTTGTGCTTGGTGGTGGCCCATTTTGAGTGGCCGCTCATGCGATTCAAGCCCCTTTCCTGCTGCGTTGCGCACGCCGAATGCGCGTCTTTCAGCTCTGCCGATGTTACCCGTCCCACGTCACAACTCGCTGCATCCCCCGACACGAATTAGTCAAACCTCGCATTGTTTGCATAGAATGCAAACATGTTGGTCCGAATAGATCACGCCTCCACAACTCCACTCGCGGAGCAGATTGCAGCCGGGGTTCGTGGCTCGGTCATCCGCGGTGAGATCGGTCCAGGTGACCGCCTGCCGTCCGCTCGCGCCCTCGCCGAGTCGATCGACGTCAATCTCCATACGGTTCTTCGTGCGTACGCAACACTGCGCGACGAAGGCCTGCTCGATCTCCGACGCGGACGTGGCGCCGTCATTCGCACCGAATTCGACTCGGGAAGAACAGCTCTCAACGAATCTGCGCGCGAGTTCGTACGGCAAGCCCGAAATCTCGGACTCGACACCGCGCACATGCTCGACCTCATCAAGGAGACCAGCACACAATGACGACCAGCAAGATCCGACTCTGGACAGCAGCTTCGCTGACTCTGATCCCGACCCTGATCCTGGTTATCGCACGCTTCGCGTGGGGTGACCGCCTACCCGAGACCGTCGCGAGCCATTGGTCCGGGTCGAACCCGGACGGGTTCAGCACCACGACGACCTTTTTCTCCATCGCGCTGGCGATATCACTGGTGGCAGTCGTTATCGCGTGTGTTGTCGCGGCCCGTTCGAGTGACAACGCCCCCCTGTTTCTCGCCGTCACCTCGATCTCGAGCGCAACGCTGGCGACGATCTGGATTCTGAGCGTTGCCCTGACGCTCGATGCCGGAACGCCGGCAGACGCACGTATCGGCTGGTGGATTCTTGCGCCGATCGCGGCGGTACTCGTAGGAGTTCTGGCATACGCGCTGCCTGACCAGCAACGAAACGGCCCGAAGTCGCCCCTGCCGACTCCGACGCTCGATACTCCACTGACGTCCTCCGAACGTGCAGTGTGGGTCGGGCAGGTCCGCAGCGTCTGGCCGTGGATCACTACCGCCGGCCTCGTAGTTCTCGTCATCGCGACTGCCGCGTACTCGGATTGGTGGGTTGCCGTGATCCTGGGTGTATCCACCCTCGCCGTCACAGCATTCGCGTCGGTCACCGTGCGCGTCGACCGTCACGGTGTCGGCATCAGTTCCTGGGGCGTTCGATGGAAGAAGATCCCCATTTCGAAGGTGAAGTCCGCGTCGGTCGACGCGATACGTCCGGCCGAATGGGGTGGATGGGGGTACCGGATCACACCTCGTGGAACAGCCGTCACGCTCCGCTCGGGCGAGGCCATCGTGGTCACTCTCGAGAACGGACGACTGTTCGCCGTGACCGTCGATCACCCGGAAGACGGTGTGAAGCTGATCAATTCGCTGGTTCAGGCTGGTTGATTCACGAACGACGTCAGTTCACGAACAACACGGCAGCGGCATTGCCGGCGAGGTAGAAGCCGGCAATGCCGAACACCCAACCCATTGCGGTGTCGCCGTGGTGAGAGATGAACGAATCCACTCGGCGCAGCGGCTTGTCGAGGCGGTGGCCGGCCACGACCCGCCCGAACAGAAGAAGGACCGCTGGCGCGGCCATGATCAGACAGTAACCGGCAAGTATCGACGCAGACGTGACTGCGGACAACCCAGCAGCGGTGATCATCGCGATTGCCGCCAAGTAAGGCAGCATCGTCACCAATTCAGCAGTCCCGGCAGCAATCGCCAGAAGTACAACACTTCTCGCGGAACTCGCCGAGCCCAGCACCCGCTCTCGCCAAACATGAGTTCGATCGGCCCGACCGGATGTGCGCCTCTTCTCGGAATCGAATCGAAAGCTCCACGCGAACAACGCGATACCGAGAATCAACTGCGCACCGCGGGCTGCGGGGGTTTCGAGCAGCGGGGCGACGACAGGCATGCCTGCCCGTGCCGTCGTCCAGACTGCCACCCCGACAACAAAATAGAACGTCGTGATGACCACCAAATAGATCACCATCCTGCGAACGTGCGGTCGTCCCGGCATCAACAACATCCAGACCGGGACGACCAACGTTCCGATGCTCGTACTGTCCAGCAGGGCGAGTCCACCCAGGGTCGCGAGTAGGACGAGTTCCACGTCAGTCGTTTCGTCGCTCGGGTATCGCCGTCTCCCTCGTTCGGACTGCATTCACGATGTCGAAAGCACCGATGATCGCGAGAATCACGCCGAGTGGCCCGCCGCGAAACCAGAAGAACTCGGCGTCACGCGCGAACAGCCACAGGCAGCCACCACCGACGACCAAGAGAATGCCGATCATCAACTCGAATCGAATTTTCATGCCTCCAGCATGTCTTCACTCTCGAATCCGCACATCAGTCATCGGAACAACACCGACCTCATCATTTGGTATGACAAGTCGAGCGCCCCGATGTGCTCTGATAAGTCTGTGGTGACCAGAAGTCGGAGTGCCGGCAAGTTGAACGGTCCGCTCATCGCCTTCGGCTTGTTCGCGATCGGGGCGCTCCTCTACCTCGTCGGCTTGTACGAAATGTGGACCGATGTCGGAACTGTCGCCGACGTCCCCGTCGGAGTCCGGATCGGGATGCTGGCTCTGCTGTGTGCGATCGACTCGTTCCGGCAGGTGCGCCCGGCCACGGCCCTGGCGGCGGGGGCCGTCATCGTCGCGGTCGACGCCGCCCTCGGCCCCACTCTGCCGATGTGGCTGGTTCTCTCGGATCTCACCTACGCCGCAGTTCTGTACGGGACGGCTCGGCTGGGCCGAGTGGTGTGTTCTCTGACCGCGGTGACGGTTGCCGCACTCGCCGCCCTCGTTTACCTGTCCACCCAGGACGTCCGCGCTGCAGCCGGGGCAGGCGTCGTGACCGCTCTGTTCTTCGGTACGCCGGTGTGGTGGGCACTGGTCATCCGTCGACAGGTCGAACTGACCAAGGCCGAACGTGAGCGTTCCCGAGTCCACGAAGCACTCGCCGTTCTGGACCGCGAGGCCGCAGTCGCTCACGAACGCGCGACCATGGCGCGCGATCTGCACGACGTGATCGCGAGCCATCTCTCCGCCATCGCAATCCACTCGGAGGCCGCACTCTCCACCGCAGCTCTCTCCGCTGAACGGGGCGAACCCGACGATGAACGACAAACTGGCTTGAGGGAGATGATCGGAGCGATCAGATCGAGCAGTCTCGCGGGACTTTCCGAGATGCGGTCGATGATCGAACTGCTCCACGCCGGGGACGACGAGACCCCGGACCCGCGTTCCTCTCCCCCGAGGCTGACCGAGTTGCCCGTCGTCCTGGACGCAGTTCGGGCGGCCGGCGCCGCCGTGCACGTTGCGATCGACATCGATGCTGCCGACCTGCCGAGCGTCGTCGATCATACGGCGTATCGGATCACCCAGGAGGCGCTGACCAATGCACTCAAGCATGCGCCTGGAGCGCCGATCTCGATGTCGATCTCTCTCCAGCACAATGCATTACAGATCGAGATCCGAAACCCCGTCGGCCGCGGCACATCCAATCCGCGGGTAGGAACGCATGGACTTGCAAACATGCGTCACCGCGCCGAGCTGCTGGGCGGTTCACTCGACGCACTTCCGGTCGACGGAGAATGGACGGTATGCGCGCAGCTACCGGTCCCCGCACCGAGCGGAACGGATCGGTGATCACCGTCGCCCTGGTCGACGACCACGCCGCGATCCGTTCCGGACTGTCGATGATCCTGCGGCAGCACGACGACATCGATGTCGTCGCGGAGGCCGGTGACGGAGCGTCGGCGATCACCGTCACTCGCACGCACCAACCCGACGTCGTGCTGATGGACATCCGGATGCCGGGCACCGACGGCATCGAAGCGACACGTCAGATCGTCGGCACTACCCGAAGCCACGTACTGGTGTTGACCACCTTCGATCTCGACGAATACGTCTTCGCAGCCCTGCGCGCTGGTGCGTCGGGATTCCTGCTCAAGACTGCGACCGCGGACGAGCTGACCAGCGCTATCCGAAATGTCGCAGCCGGAGATGCAGTGCTCGCTCCTCGCGCGGCGCGTGCACTGATCGGCGAGTTCGTCCAGCGTGCACCCAAACCCACCGAACCGATGGGATTGAGCGAGCTCACCGACCGTGAACGTGAGGTGCTCGCGCTGCTGGGGACCGGTCTGTCGAATGCCGAACTGTCGCGGGAACTCGGTGTCGGTGCTCCGACGGTGAAGTCGCATGTATCGCGAGTTCTGTCGAAGTTGCACCTCACCTCACGCGTCCAGGCGGCGATCCTTGCCCGCGAACTGGAGCTGTAGGTTCGACCGAGGCTGAGTATGCGTCGTTATCCGCGCACCAGATCGACGAACATCTCGTGCACCCGACGGTCACCGGTCACCTCGGGATGGAATGACGTGGCGATCACCGAGCCCTGCCGAACCGCGACGATCCGGCCCGCGGCCTCCCCCGCGGCGGCGGGAACCTGCGCAAGGACCTCCACGCCCGGACCCACTCGCTCCACCCACGGGGCGCGGATGAAGACGGCGCGGATGGGATCACCGATGATGCCCTCGAACTCCAGGTCGGACTCGAAAGAATCGACCTGCCTGCCGAAAGCGTTGCGGCGCACCGTCATGTCGATGGCGCCGAGATGCTCGGCGTCCGGCCGGGTGTCGAGTACCTCGCTGGCGAGCAGAATCATGCCGGCACACGAACCGTAGGCCGGCAGCCCGCCGCGGAGTCGCTCACGAAGCGGTTCCAACAGTTCGAACACCTGCAGAAGCCGGCTCATGGTGGTGGATTCGCCACCCGGAATCACGATTCCGTCTACCTTGTCCAACTCCTCCGGCCGACGGACACCCACGGCATCGGCACCCGAATCATCAAGTGCGGCAAGGTGCTCGCGAACATCACCCTGGAGAGCGAGTACACCGATCAAAGGACGCGTCATCACACAGTTCCTGTCTTGTTCTCACGGCTGTTCTTGCTCTCATGGCTGTCGGGTTCGCGTTCCAGACGCGTCAAACCCTCCTGAACCACCGCTGCCACCATGTTGCCATCGCGATCGTAGATACGCCCCTGAGTGAGCGCGCGACCGAAACCTGCCGACGGTGACGTCTGGTCGTAGAGCAACCACTCGTCGGCCCGGAACGGACGCAGGAACCACATCGCATGATCGAGCGAAGCAGTCTGCGTCTTCACGCCCCGGTGCGGGACTTTCGAAGTTCCGAGCAAAGTCATGTCACTGAGGTACGCAAGCGTGCAGATGTGCAGCAGCGGACGATCCGGCAGAGCCTCGCGGTAGCGCATCCACACGCGTTGTTGCGCGGCGAGATCCGGCGCTGACGCGCTCTGCTCAGCGGGCACAATTCTGATGTCCCAGTTCTTCCACTCCTGGTAGAACTGCGATTCAGCCAATTTGGGAACAGTCTGCGCGTCCGGCAAATCCTCCGGCGCCGGAACGGAGGGCATCCGATCCTGGTGCTCGATACCTTCGTCGTCGACGTGGAACGAGGCCGACATCGTGAAGATCGTCTTGCCGTCCTGGACTGCGTTCACCCGGCGGGTGCAGAACGAGCGTCCGTCGCGGATGCGGTCCACCAGGTAGACCGTCGGAATCTTGGGGTTGCCCGGACGCAGGAAGTATCCGTGCAACGAGTGCACGTGGTAGCTCTCGTCAACGGTGCTCACGGCAGAAACCAACGACTGCCCGGCAACCTGCCCGCCGAACGTCCGTTGAAGCGCGGTGGGATGGACCGCACCACGGAAGATGTCCTTCTCCAGGTGTTCGAGCGCGAGGATCTCCTCGATACCAACCATGAGTCCTCCGAAAACATAGACCGCCGCACTGGGCGCGATGACGGTTCACAATATCGCCTCGGCGAGCGGGCACGGCACCATGGTGGGCGTGAGTACATTCATCCCGTCCACTCCCCTCGCCCTGGCCGAGCAGATTGCAAGGCTGAGCGGATCCCTTCCGTCGGTGGCGGTAGTAGCGATCGACGGACCTGATTGTGCGCAGCCGTCTCGGCTCGCGGAACTGGTCGGCGCCGCCGTCGAGTCCCACAACAGACCGAGTGCTGTTGTGTCACTGCACGACTACGTGCGACCGGCCTCGCTGCGATACGAGTTCGGGCACGAGGATGGGTTGAGTTACCGCACCATCTGGTTCGACTATCCGGCACTCGATCGCGAAGTGATCACCGCGGCCCGCACCAAACGAACGCTGTTGCCGAAACTCTGGGACGAACCCACCGATCGATCGGCTCGCTCGATCCGGGTCCCTGTCCATGAGCGCGCGGTCATCGTGATCGCCGGTCCGATGTTGCTCGGGCGTGGGCTGGAGTTCGACGTCAGCGTCCGCCTGGACATGAGCGAGGCTGCCATGCGACGGCACACGCCGGAGGCGGATCTGTGGACCGTCGACGCACTTCTCGAACACCGATCAGAGGTGTCCGAGGAGGTCGATTTCGAGGTCAGGTACGACCATCCGGCTCGGCCTGCGGTGCGGTCTCGCCCCTGAAGGGTCTCACTGCGATGGGCCTCACTTCAGGCGACGTCACTTCGGCCGATAGAGCCTGGTCAGGCCTTCCTGGACGACTGCAGCAACCATATTTCCTCGGCTGTCGAAGATTCGTCCCTGCGTCAGTGCGCGACCGAAGCCCGCTGACGGCGACGTCTGGTCGTACAACAGCCACTCGTCGGCCCGGAACGGACGCAGGAACCACATGGCGTGATCGAGCGACGCGCTTTGCATGGCGACGTCCATGTGAGGGCCGCGGGAAGATCCGAGCAGCGTCATGTCGCTCATGTACGCAAGCGTGCACACGTGAAATACCGGGTCGTCCGGGAGAGCCTCGCGGGAACGGAACCATACTTGCTGCTGCGCGGCAGCGCCCGGACGTTTGTTGATGTCGGCCTTCGGCACCATTCGCAGGTCCCAGTCGGACCACTCGCGCGCCAACCACGCAGTTTCTGGGTCTTCCGAATCCTGGGCGATGGCCAAGGTCTCGGGGTCGGGGACCGGTGGCATCTCGTCCTGGTGCTCGATGCCTTCGTCCTGGACGTGGAAGGATGCCGACATCGTGAAAATGGCTTGTCCGTCTTGGATTCCGGTGACGAGTCGGGTCGCGAACGATCGACCGTCTCGAACTCGATCCACCAGAAAGACCGTCGGTTCCATCGGATTGCCCGGACGCAGGAAGTACCCGTGCAGCGAATGTACCGAGTAGGCCGGATCGACTGTGCGTACCGCCGATACCAATGCCTGTCCGGCGACCTGGCCGCCGAAAGTGCGGGTCAGGGTGGTCTCCGCGATGATTCCTCGAAAGATGTCCCGCTCGAGGCGTTCCAACTCCAGAATTTCTTCGATCCTCGCCATCGATGCTCCACATCTTCCCGTGTACCGACGTCTACCGACCTTCACACAATGCCTGACGCACCCCCCGCCACCAAAGTGGGCATCCAAAATCAAGGAGTGACACGCCGATCTACTCAGAATGGTGGTGGATCGTCTCCGTGATCGACGGTCTTCCGTCGGCCCCTCTTCTTCATTCGCAGGTGCATTCGTAACCGCTGCCGCCGGCGTTCACCTTTGACGCGCACAGCCTTGTTTTCCAGACGTGTGCGCCGACGCCGACCGCCCTCGGGCGGTACTGGCTCGAGCATTCCCGACATCAGACCTGACGGCCTCGTTCGGTAGCAATGTCCGGTCGGCGAGGTCAGCATGACGCTGCGGTCCGGGTTCGAGGTGTGCATCCACTGACCGGAATGCTTGAGGCGGTGATGGTTTCGACAGTAAGCACTCATATTCGACGCCACGGTCTTTCCACCACGAGTGGGATCACGATGATCAAAAGGTTCAGTGTGATCGAGATCTGAATTCCATGCCGCGACATCGCAGTGCAACCACTGGCAGCTTCCTGCGATCACCCGCAACCAGGTGTCGAGGAACGCGCCCGGGCGGTACACGAACGCCGAAGGGGTTACGGGCGAAGGTGCTTGCTCGCTCGCACCGGCAGACTCACGCTCCGCGTCGGCTGGAACCTTCACCTTCCGAATCACCGCACCCGCAGCGATGTCACGCGCATGCTCCGCACTGATCACTCCGTACCCGTCGAGGTGAGCGGGTTCGTCTGCGCCTGGTGCTTCACCACCTTGAAGCGCGGACTCAAGCACGACCACATGAACCAACGGCCGACGCACCACAACAATCCCGCTTCGATGTTGTGGGCAGTCGGCCCGGCCGCAATCACACGGCAGAATCGTCGACCCGGCTACCAACGCTCCCAATGCGTCGGCTCGTCGCTGCTCGTACTTACGGGAATCATGTCGACACACCGACAGTGCCAACTCCCGCAACCGACCGTCGAAAGCCCGTGCGTTCTCCGCCGGAATACTCCCCAAGATCCGGGCCATTCCGTCCTCGGCAGCGCTCACACCCACAAACCGATCGGCCAGGGCGCGGCGTCGACGTTCCCTCATTCCCTCGGGATCCACCACGGCGACGATCCGGTCGATAGCCGCCGTCAATCGGCGACCGGTCAGGCCCGTACCGCCGTGAATCGGTGGGGCCGAAATCTTCTCGAGGAGTTGCCGTTCCACCTCGTCGATCACATCGTCGGCGACGTTGGCCGTTGCGGAGTCGATCAAGCCCACTCGATAGAGATCGAGTTCTCCACGCGCCATAGCGGCACGCGTGCGATGGAGGCGAGTCTTGAGAGAAAAGCCGAGACCGATCAACTTTCCCGCCGCGGCACGACCCATGGTCAACGCCGCGCCGAGCTCTGCCTCAGCCAGTTCGTGAGCGGTGGACGACCACGCGCCGGCATCGGAGTGGTCAGCGCTGCGACGCTCGAAGAACTCGGCAATGGCGGCGAGTTTCCGTTCCACGAGCATCGATTCACGCGCATGCAGGTCGGCGATGAGATCGATGAGGGCGCAGTCGGATTCGGCACCGGGCAGCTGCGCTGCGGTACCTGAATTTCCTACTCCGTCATCGAACATTCCTCAACCATATTCGAAACTCTGTTCGAATCGCTATGGTTTCCGGAAATCAGTCCGAAGAATCCCGATTGACCGAAAATTGTTGCGGAGCAACATTTGCAGCCACTCTTGTTTCGGCAACGGATCCCACTACTGAATCAGGGCGTCGATAATGCGGGCGACTCCGGCCGGGTAGATGGGGCGGTCGGACCCACCTGTCAGTACCCAGTGGACTGGACTACCTTCGTCGAGGACTCGGAGTTGCACGTCGAGCGGAACTCGGCGCTCCCCAACGTGACGCCGAGTTCCTCCGCGAACTCGCGTCGCAGCGCCGCCTCGGCCGTCTCACCGAACTCGATACCGCCACCGATCAATCGATGGAAGTTCTCCCCCGTGACAGAGTCCGTGCCGTCGAGCATGAGTACGTGACCGGAACGGACAGGTAGCCCCAGCGAGATGTTGCGAATTGACGACATACAACAAAGCTTAGGTGGCCGAATCGAACACCATTTTGAATCCGACGACAGTGAGTATCACCAAAAGTGATGGGGTGGGCGCAAATACGACTTGGACTTGCAGACACCGCCGATGACAGACTCGAACACCATTCCCGGACAAAAGAACCCATTGAGGAACCGATGAACGACGCAAGTACCTGGACCGCACGACTCGCCGCACTCGACCTGACCCTCCCGCCTGTTGCCACCCCCGCAGGCTCATACCTTCCCGCCGTTCAGACGGGGTCATACGTCTACACGTCGGGGCAATTGCCTCTCGTCGACGGCACCACGACGTGCATCGGCAAGTTGGGCGAAGGCGTGTCCGTCGAAGACGCAGCCCAGGCGGCGCGGTTGTGCACTCTGAACGGACTCGCAGCCGTCGATGCATTGGTCGGGCTCGACCGCATCGTTCGCGTCGTCAAAGTCGTTGGATTTGTCGCTTCGGGATCAGGATTCTCGCAGCAACCCCAGGTGATCAACGGCGCATCCGACCTGTTGGCCGAGATCTTCGGTACGGCCGGACAACATGCCCGCTCTGCGATCGGTGTGGCCGAACTCCCCCGAAACAGTGCCGTCGAGGTCGAGTTCGTGTTCGAGGTATCGGACAGCATCTGACCCGGTCTGCCATACGCCGAAGGGGCGGCGGTTGCCAATGCAACCGCCGCCCCTTCGTCTGTAAAGACCTTCAGGCGTTGAGCCCGGTCATCGAGCCTGGTGTCACCAGCCGCGCTCTGCGAGGCGATGCCCGACGGGCAGGTCGTCGACGTTGATGCCGACCATTGCCTCACCGAGTCCGCGTGAGGCCTTGGCGAGCACGTCCGGGTCGTCGTAGAACGTGGTGGCCTTGACGATGGCCTCGGCGCGCTGCTTCGGGTTGCCGGACTTGAAGATGCCCGATCCGACGAACACGCCTTCGGCGCCGAGCTGCATCATCATCGCAGCATCTGCCGGGGTGGCGATGCCGCCGGCGGTGAACATGGTGACAGGCAGCTTGCCGGCCTTGGCGACCTCGACGACCAGTTCGTACGGGGCCTGCAGTTCCTTGGCGGCCACGTACAGTTCGTCCTCGCTGAGCGAGGTCAACCGGCGGATCTCGCCGCGGATGGTGCGCATATGGGTGGTGGCGTTGGAGACGTCGCCGGTGCCGGCTTCACCCTTCGAGCGGATCATGGCCGCGCCTTCGTTGATGCGACGCAGCGCTTCGCCGAGGTTGGTGGCGCCACAGACGAAGGGAGCGGTGAACTTCCACTTGTCGATGTGATTGGCGTAGTCGGCCGGGGTCAGGACCTCGGACTCGTCGATGTAGTCCACGCCGAGGCTCTGCAGGATCTGCGCTTCGACGAAGTGACCGATGCGTGCCTTCGCCATGACGGGGATGCTGACGGTGGAGATGATGCTGTCGATCATGTCCGGGTCGCTCATGCGGGAGACGCCGCCCTGCGCGCGAATGTCCGCGGGGACCCGCTCGAGTGCCATGACGGCGACGGCGCCTGCGTCTTCGGCGATCTTGGCCTGCTCAGCGGTGACCACATCCATGATCACACCGCCCTTGAGCATTTCAGCCATGCCGCGCTTGACGCGTGCGGTGCCGACGGCGGTGGTGGGGGCAGAGTCGGGGGTGCTCACAGCAAACTCCTGCAGTAGTGGCGTGACAAAAGAAACGAGGCACGGCGAACACACGAGTTCGTTCGCTCGGAGGCCTCTGGCCAGAACTCTAGGACTAACCGGCCTTCGATTCCGTATCCAATTTGGCATTGCTGGCCTTAAACGGCCGCGACCGCTGAACGGCCGACCGGTTCAACGGATGGAACGCACTTCCGGATCCTCGGAACCGTCCGCGATCGTCGCCGCCTCCACCAGGAGGTTTGCCAGATCCAACGGGTAGACGGGCTCACCGGACTTGGCCAGTCGGCGGATCTCGTCGGCGCTGCACCAGCGATGGCCGGTGATCGCGCGCTGCTCCAATTCCGTGTGGCCTTGGAACACCGGCTCGAAGCCATGAGTGCGTGTGGCGAAGAACAGCTCTTCCGAACGGATCAGCTCACCGTCGAACGGGAAGATCGCCACGCGACGCCAGAGCGGACCTCGCAGGTTCTCCGGCGCTACCTTGAACCCCGTTTCCTCCTCGATCTCACGAACCGCGGCCGCTCGCAGATGTTCGCCGCGTTCGAGCCCGCCACCGACGGTGAACCAGAAGTAAGTGTTCGGGATCTTGGGATCGTGGCCGCGCAACAGCAGCACCCGATCCTCCTCGTCCAGCATCACCACCCGGGCGGAGGTCCGCGACGTGTCGACGGTGATGCCCTCGGGCACCGCCGCCGCGGTCGTGCGCTCCGATATCTCGAAGTACTGAGGCAGCGGTGCCGTTCCCCCGAGGTGGAGCCAGCGAACAAGTCGACGCGTACGCAACGCGAGAGTGTCTCGCACCGCGTCGTTGTGGAACCGCCGAGCGATCAGCACCCTCGCCTCGGCATCGGCCAACTCGGCCACCAGTTGAGGTCGCAGCGACGTCGTGCCATAGGCGGCAAGAGCGTTGGAGAGCCTGTTTTCGGCCAGTTCGCGATCCTGACGATCCGCTCGTTCGGCAGCGTCCGCCAAGGTGACGAATCTGCGAGCGTCGTCGGCGCTCATGTCCACCGCCGCAGCGCGGACAACCGCGGCACGACGAGACAGTGCCGCATCGAGCGCCAGCCACGACTGATCCGAACGCACATGCAGCCGATCGAGTCGGTTCGCCGTCCCGTACGCCCACAGTCCGACGACCAGGACGACGGCAGCGACGAGCCCGAGAATGAAGATCGTCAGAGCGGAGAAGGTCATGAACCCACCACGCGTACGCCGGTGCCGCCAACCGTGACGGTCTCGTAGACACGCAGGATCTGTTCGGCCACCACCGGCCAGTCGTATTCGGCAACAACACTTGTCGCGGTGTTGACCAGCGCGCGTCGTCGATCCGGGTCACCGAGAACGGAATCGATTGCCTCGGCCAAGGCATCGGAGTTCCCGATGGGGACCAGCAAGCCTGCCTGACCGTCGCGAAGAACACGGCGGAAAGCGTCCAACTCACTCGCCACGACGGCAGTGCCCGCCGCCATGGCCTCGACCAGCACGATCCCGAAGCTCTCACCACCGAGATTGGGCGCGCAGTAGACGTCCGCACTGCGAAGCGCCGACGCTTTCTCCTCATCGCTGACCTGCCCGAGCAGGCGGAGATGCTTGAAGTATTTGCCCGCCTCTTTGCGGAGTTTTTCCTCGTCGCCGCGTCCGACCACGATCACTTCGAGATCCGGATGACGCTCGACCAACTCCGGCAGCGCACCGAGGAGGACAGCCATCCCCTTCCGCGGTTCGTCGTAGCGACCGAGGAACAGAATGGTTCCACCTTCGCGCGGGTAACCGGGCAACATGTCGGCCTCGGCAAACGCTGAGACGTCGACGCCGTTGGGAATTTCGACCGCGTCGGATCCG
Source organism: Rhodococcus sp. IEGM 1306 (assembly GCF_036541985.1). Classification (NCBI taxonomy): domain Bacteria; kingdom Bacillati; phylum Actinomycetota; class Actinomycetes; order Mycobacteriales; family Nocardiaceae; genus Rhodococcus; species Rhodococcus sp. IEGM 1306. The sequence continues at coordinate 354,330 of NZ_JAZHFF010000002.1, read as the reverse complement.
AGGGACTCGACCTGCCAACGACGCGCCAACTCCGAGACTGCGATCCGGCCGCTGATCTTCTCGAGATACGGAGCCAAGACACCCTGAAAAGTGCTCAGCACCAAGGACTTCGTGGTCGACGTGTGGAAGGTGGCGACGATCGGGCCTTCCGCGATACGCAACGCGAGCATGGACAGACTCGGCGCATTGGGTTCGTGGATATGCAGAACGTCGAAGTCACCTTCCGCGATGAACTTGCGGAGGCGGGCGTTCGCCGTCGGGCCGAAGGACAACCGCGCAACAGAACCGTTGTAGGGAATCGCGACGGCTTTACCGGCGGAAACCACAAAATCCGGCAACTCGTCGTCGTCGGACGACGGCGCCAGCACACTCACTTTGTGGCCACGTTCGATCAGCACCTCGGCCAGATCCACCACGTGCGCCTGCACGCCGCCGGGGACGTCGAAGGAGTACGGGCAGATCATGCCGATTTTCATTCACCCTCCATGCGGGCGAGCCGCGATTCGGAGAGGTCCGAGCGCCACAGAGGTTGAAGCATGTGCCAGTCAGCGGGGTGCGCTGCGATGTTGACCGCGAAACGGTCGGCGAGTGCCTGTGTGGCCGGGCCGACGCCGCCGGAAACGTCGATCGGTGGGTCGATCTTGAAGCCCCATCCGTCGGGAGTGAACCAGCAGTGAACCGGTAGCAGCGGCGCGCCGGTGTCGATCGCGAGCTTCGCCGGGCCGGCGGGCATGCGAGTCGGTTCTCCGAAGAACGTGACCGGTACACCCTTCTTCGCCAGATCGCGCTCCCCCAACAGGCACACGATCTTGTTCTCACGCAGATGCTTGGAGAGTTCGACGAACGGAGGATGCTCCCCGCCGCTGAGCGGGAAAATCTCGAAGCCGAGACTCTCGCGATAGTCGACGAACCGTTCGTAGAGGGATTCGGGCTTGAGCCGCTCGGCAACGGAGGTCAACCCACCCCATTGCTGAACACACCACACCCCGGCCATGTCCCAGTTGCCACTGTGCGGCAACGCCAGCACTGCGCCATGACCTGCCGCCATCGCTTTTTCCAGATGTTCCTGGCCTTCGACCAGTGCATGCAGCGCTTTACCGGTGGCGACCAGGTCCATCGACGGAAGTCGGAACGCCTCACGCCAGTACCGGGCGTACGAGCGCATCGAATCCTTGATCAACTGATCCGGAACTTGCTCCGGTGTCGTGCCCAGAACTCTCGCGAGGTTCTTCCTGAGTTGTTCGGGACCGCCCTTGCGTACCGCGAAATCCGCTCCGGCGTCGAACAGCTTGACCGCCACCGATTCCGGCAGGCTTCGCACCAGACGCCAACCCGCGGCGTATCCCAGATCGGTTGCACGCTCGGCAAAGCTCATTTCTCTGGCTCGCCGTCCGTTTTAGGCTCGCCGTCGGTGTTCGGCGTGCCTTCGACCGTCGATGCGGCCGGGGCGATCGGCAGAAGCTCCCGGGCGCCAGGGGAATTGCGCACCGCGAGCACTCGCTGGAAGACCGTCACGATGCTTCCGGCGGCAAGTACCCACATCGCGATGTGGATCGCCCACGGTAGACCCATACCCGTCAGGCCAGATCCGACCAGCACGATGATCAGTCGGTCCGGGCGCTCGATCCACCCGCCGTCCGCAGTCAGCCCGCTCGCCTCCGCGCGCGCCTTCGCGTACGAGATGACCTGGGAGGTGACGAGGCAGATGAGCGTCGCGACTAGCAGCCACTTGCTGTTCTCGTGGTAGACCGCCCACCAGGCGAGGCCGGCAAAAATCGCGCCGTCGGCCACGCGGTCGCAGGTCGCGTCCAGTACCGCCCCGTACCGCGTTCCGCCGCCGCGAGCACGAGCCATTGCGCCGTCGAGCATGTCGAACATGACGAAGAACCAGATGAACATGGTTCCCCAGAACAGATGTCCGGACGGAAACAGCGTCACCGCACCGGCGACGCTTGCCACCGTGCCGATCACTGTCACCGAGTCCGGCGTCAGACCGGTCTTGACCAGCGCCTTCCCCATAGGTGCCGTCACCTTGGACACCGATGCGCGCCCGAAGAAGCTCAACACCGCAGGAACCCTCCCCGTCGTGAGTTCCGGTTCGGAACTCGTTGCAGCAATGCATCCTGCCATGAAGCCGGATGCGCCAACCTATTGTTGCCAGGCACCGGCGAGTAGTCCCCTGGTCTCCCGCAGCAATTGCGGCATCACCTTGACCCCACCGAGCACGGTGATGAAGTTGGCGTCGCCGCCCCAACGTGGCACTACGTGTTGGTGAAGGTGCTCGGACAGCGAACCGCCCGCAGCCGCACCGAGATTCAGGCCCACGTTGAATCCGTGAGGATTCGACACGCTCTTGATCACCCGCAACGCCTGCTGGGTGAACGCCATCAACTCGGCACTCTCCTCCGGCGTCAGGTCTTCGAGTGCCGCGACCTTGCGGTACGGAACCACCATCAGGTGCCCCGGGTTGTACGGGTACAGGTTCAGAACCGCATAGACATGCTCACCGCGGGCAACGATGAGCCCTTCTTCGTCCGACATCTTCGGAATGTCGATGAACGGTTCACCCGTCGTACCCGGGGTGTTGGGCGCCTCGGTGATGTACGACATCCGATGTGGCGACCAGATGCGCTGCAAATGGTCAGGGTCGCCGACACCGTGGTCGATCAGCGAACCTGGACCCTCGTCACCGGGGGCGCTCACTGCGCCACACTTGGCTGCACCAGTTCGGCTGTCGGCGAGGCGTTCTCGCGGCGGCCGATCCACTCGGTGATGATCCGGACGGCGTCGTCGACGGGAATTCCGTTGATCTGCGTGCCGTCGCGGAAACGGAAGCTGACCGCGCCGGCCTCCACGTCACGCTCGCCCGCGAGGAGCATGAAGGGAACCTTCTGCGTGGTGTGGTTACGGATCTTCTTCTGCATACGGTCGTCGCTGAAGTCGACTTCGGCGCGCACACCGGCTGCCTTGAGCTTCTTCGTGACGTCGAACAGGTGATCGGCGAACGCCTCGGCCACCGGAATTCCGACGACCTGCACCGGTGCCAGCCACGCTGGGAAGGCTCCGGCGTAGTGCTCGGTCAGCACACCGAAGAACCGTTCGATCGAGCCGAACAGCGCGCGGTGGATCATGACCGGACGAGTCTTGACGCCGTCGCTGCCGGTGTACTCGAGTTCGAACCGTTCCGGCAGGTTGAAGTCGAGCTGGATGGTCGACATCTGCCAGGTGCGGCCGAGGGCGTCCTTGACCTGAACGGAGATCTTGGGACCGTAGAACGCGGCTCCGCCCGGATCCGGAACCAGTGTCAGGCCCGAAGCTTCGCCGACCTCGGCGAGCGTTGCGGTCGCCTCTTCCCAGACGTCGTCGCTACCGACGAACTTGTCCGGGTTCTTGGTGGACAGCTCGAGGTAGAAGTCGTCGAGGCCGTAGTCCTTGAGCAGGTTCAGCACGAACTGCAGCGTGGTGGTCAGCTCGTCGCGCATCTGCTCACGGGTGCAGTAGATGTGAGCGTCGTCCTGAGTCATGCCACGCACACGGGTCAGTCCGTGGATGACGCCGGACTTCTCGTAGCGGTAGACCGAGCCGAACTCGAAGAGCCGCAACGGCAATTCACGGTACGAACGTCCGCGAGCACGGAAGATCAGGTTGTGCATCGGGCAGTTCATCGGCTTGAGGTAGTAGTCCTGGCCCGGCTTGCGCACAGTGCCGTCCTCGTTGAGCTCCTCGTCGACGTGCATCGCCGGGAACATGCCGTCGCGGTACCAGTCGAGGTGACCGGAGACCTCGTACAGATGCCCCTTGGTGATGTGCGGAGTGTTGACGAACTCGTAACCCGCCTCGATGTGGCGGCTGCGCGAGTAGTTCTCCATCTCCGTGCGGATGATGCCGCCCTTGGGATGGAACACCGGCAGACCCGAACCGAGCTCGTCGGGGAAGCTGAAGAGGTCCAGTTCGGTCCCGAGCTTGCGGTGATCACGACGCTCTGCCTCGGCGAGCAACTCGAGGTACTCGTCCTGAGCCTCGGTGGACTCCCACGCGGTGCCGTAGACACGCTGCAGATCGGCGTTGTCCTGGTTGCCACGCCAGTAGGCGGCGGAGCTTCGGGTCAACTTGAAGGCCGGGATGTGCTTGGTGGTCGGGATATGCGGGCCGCGGCACAGATCGGACCAGATCTTGTCGCCGGTACGAGGATCGAGATTGTCGTAGATGGTCAGCTCGTTGCCACCCACCTCCATGATCTCAGGATCGTCGATACCGGACTTGTCGTCGATGAGTTCGAGCTTGAAAGGTTCGTCGGCCAACTCGACCCGAGCGTCCTCGATCGAATCGACCACTCGACGCGAGAAACGCTGCGATCCCTTGATGATCTGCTTCATACGCTTTTCGAGCTTGGCCAGATCCTCCGGAGTGAACGGACGATCCACCGCGAAGTCGTAGTAGAAGCCGTCCTTGATCGGCGGACCGATCCCGAGCTTCGCGTCGGGGAACTCTTTCTGGACCGCCTGCGCGAGGACATGGGCCGCGGAGTGCCGGATGACGCTGCGTCCGTCTTCGGTGGAAGCCGCCACCGGCTCGACGTCGACATCGACCTCAGGTGTCCACGACAGATCCTTCAGCGTCCCCTCGCCATCGCGGACAACGACGATCACGTCGGGCCCCTTCGTGGGGTATCCGGCTTCGCGCACTGCAGTCCCGGCGGTCGTCCCCGCGGGCACCCGAAGTGGGGCGGCTGAGTGCTCTGGCGCGGGACTGGTCACGGCGATGTGCTCCTAAGGTATTGCGACAAGTTAGACAGGCGTCGTACCCACTGCGAGCACGCGCACGATCATGTTATCGGCCCTACCGACATGTCGAGACAACCGAGTGAAGGAAATCGGCCGCGTTCAGCTCACAGTGGCGATTCGAGCCACGAGTAGTCCAGGCCCACCCATGTCCCGATCAGGCCGAAGGTGCCGAGCACCCACAAAGTCGCCAGGACGATCACTGTGGTGAACAGAACGCCCAACCCTTTGACGAACAACGACTGCTTGCCGAACCATTCCATGAACCGGTCGTATCGAGCCTTCGCGAAATGAAGGAGTCGATGTGCCCACGCGAACTCCGACGCCAGGATGCCGAGGCCGGCGAAGACGATGAGCCAACCGGGTCCCGGGTACGGAATAGCCACGATGCCGGCGGCGAACACGATCGCGCCCACGACTCCGACGCCGATGCGGTACGCAAGATTGAGTGTGGGCCGCGCGGCGATTCCAGCACGCCACCGCTCCCAACGGGACTCTGCCTCTTGAAAGACGGACAGGTCTGAATCGTCGACAGAAGAATCGACCTTTTCGGTACTCAAGTCAGTCACCTTTTCGGTCGCGAAATGTCTCTTCGACCAGGCTACCGAAATCGTCGCCCGGCGACCTGCGACGACGGTCTGCATGCCGAAACAACCGCGCCCTCGAACAGCTGTGCTCTCAAACGACTGAAGGCGTCCCCGATGATCGGGAACGCCTTCAGTGCTTTTCTGTGGTCCCGGCTGGGATCGAACCAGCGACCTTCCGCGTGTGAAGCGGACGCTCTCCCACTGAGCCACGGGACCGTAAGTCATCCGAACGCATGCGCTCGAACGAGTTGGAACATTAACACGGCTGCGCGGCGAATACGAATCACCAGGTTGGCATTCGTTTTGCCCTAGGCGACCCCGAAATCCACGAATTCGAGCCGATTTCAGGCCGTATTCATCGCCAAGTCGGACTGTTGCAACGCCCGCGACGGGTCGATTCGACGTCGAACACGCCACTGAGCTGGTGATTTGTGTGTATCCGACACGGTCGGCTAATGTTTCCAACGCACCGAGGAGAGCGAGCAGCTCCCCGAGCAACATGGTGCGATGCGGACGTGGCGCAGCTGGTAGCGCACAACCTTGCCAAGGTTGGGGTCGCGGGTTCGAATCCCGTCGTCCGCTCGAGAGGTGTGACTCAACCTTTTACGGTGGAGTGGCCGAGTGGTGAGGCAACGGCCTGCAAAGCCGTGCACACGGGTTCGATTCCCGTCTCCACCTCGCGCGATTAGCTCAGCGGGAGAGCGCTTCCCTGACACGGAAGAGGTCACTGGTTCAATCCCAGTATCGCGCACCACGTCAGGCCCTCGGGCCTGATGGTCAAGACCTGCTTGCAGGTCTGATAAGTTAGAAAAGTACTGAGTTCCGGTAACGGAGTTCATTGCTCATGCGGACGTGGCGCAGCTGGTAGCGCACAACCTTGCCAAGGTTGGGGTCGCGGGTTCGAATCCCGTCGTCCGCTCCATTTTTCTCCAGAACCCGCGCGATTAGCTCAGCGGGAGAGCGCTTCCCTGACACGGAAGAGGTCACTGGTTCAATCCCAGTATCGCGCACCATTTGAGAATGCAAGAAGCCGGAACCTCAGGGTTCCGGCTTTTTGCGTTCGAGCGCCAAACATACTGGGCCGCAGTACTGACGCAGGGCCCCTCGGGAGCTCCGCGTCAGTACCGCGGTTGATGTAGCTGATCAGATCGTTGTCACTGCTCAGTGAGAGAAGCGGTTCGCTGCCGAAGTCATCGCGCGCAGCGAGGACTCCGTCGACGACTCCGCAATACCCATCGCCCAGCTCCGACGACCGTCGCACTCGGTGAAGATGAACGTCGCCGTGCGGTGGCCGATCTGGTGCTGATGGAAAGACAGGATCTCGAGCGAGATTCCCGCGTCGTGCAGCATGGACGTCATGGCCGAGATCGCGCCGGTCGAGGTGGCGGACGCCTTCTGGATGCGCTCCCCCAGCCCGAGTGTCGCTTCGAAGGTCCAACGACCCGGTGCGATCTTCTCGGAGGACCACGCACCCAGACGGATCGGGCCGCTCATAGCCGCATACGTGGACTCGAACTCGGTCCACGACATCGCTGAGCATTCGGCACGCAGGCCGGCGGGCAGGGATTTTCCGTGACGCGCCGCGAAGGGATCAGCAGCGGCAGAAGAAGAATCAGAAGCGAAAGCGAAGTTGTAAGTCATGATCGTGGTCTTCCTGGAATGAAGTGGAGGACCAACTGGTAGCAAGACGACCCGCAGCGAGGGGTCGGTCCGATTCAGACCCCGCTACGGCGGCTTACTACGAGAATTCGCTTCATGAGAGACGAGGGTAGGCGGCCTGGTTCCATAAAGCAACCCAGACCGCCTCCGCTGCAGGTCAGACCTGAGCCGCTTTGTGCTCGGCGATCAGAGCGCGATACCACTCGAACGAGGCCTTCGGTGTGCGCTTCTGGGTGCCGAAATCGACGTGTACCAGGCCGAAACGCTCCTTGTACCCCGCAGCCCATTCGAAATTGTCGAGAAGCGACCACACGAAATAGCCGCGTACATCGACACCGTCGTCGATGGCCGATCGGAGGGCGCGAAGGTGCGCATCGTGGTAGTCGATTCGTGCTTTGTCCTCGACAACTCCTGCGGCATCCGGAGCATCGTGGAACGAACACCCGCTTTCCGTGATGTAGATCGGCGGCAGTGCGTCACCGAAGCGTGCTTGGAACGTCCGCAATATCTCACCTAGTCCCTCCGGAACGATCGGCCAACCGAAATCTGTTGTGGGATAACCGGTAATCGCGACGGGGGCAAAGGGCAGGCCCGGCGGCAGGTCGACTTCGAGCACACCTTCGGTCCCCTGGCCTTCTACCGGAGCGGCAATCATCGTCGGCTCGTAGTAGTTGATCCCGTACCAGTCGAGCGGCGCCCCGATGATCTTCAAGTCCTCGTCGACCGGACCGCTGAGCAGCTGAGCGAATTCGTCGGCGGGGTATTTCCCGACCAGAACCGGGTCGGCGAACATCCAATTGACGACGTGGTCGTAGATGTCGGCAGCCATCACGTCTTCCGGGGAATCCGAAGCGGCCCGCACCGGCGCATGGTTCGAGGCGATTCCGATGTTCGTGCATCCGGTTGCCCGAAGCGCTTCGACAGCGAGGCCGTGCCCGAGCAGTTGGTGATGTGCGGCTTGGAAAGCCTCGAACCCCAGAGCGAGTCCGGGGGCGTGAACTCCCAAGGCATGTCCGTAGAGCGTGTGCACCACCGGTTCGTTGAGCGGCATCCACATTCCGACTCGATCCGACAGTCGCTCACCGACTACCTGCGCATACTCCCCCAGTCGATACGAGGTGTCGCGGTTCATCCAGCCACCCTGCTCCTGCAATGCGAGGGGCAGATCCCAGTGAAAAAGCGTCACAGCGGGGGTAATTCCCACCGCGCACAGTCGATCGACGAGTCGGTCGTAGAAGTCGAGCCCTTTCGCATTCACTGCCCCCGATCCGGTGGGCAGAATTCGCGACCACGACAGGGACAGCCGATAAGCGTCGAGCCCGAGCTGTTGCATCAGGTCGATGTCCGATTCCCAGCGGTGGTAATGATCGGCAGCGACCGTCCCGGTGTCGCCCCCGACGACAACACCGGGACGGTCACAGAACTCGTCCCAGATCGACGGCCCGCGACCGTCTTCGGCCACAGCTCCTTCGATTTGATAGGCCGCAGTTGCGGTTCCCCAGACGAAAGAAGACGGAAATTCTGGTGTCGGCTGCCGAGTCATGTCGGTCAGTTAATCAAAGAACCGTGCAAAACACGCAGGTTTGTTGGACACTCGACCAGTATCAAGATCCAGTACCGTTCGGCCTACCCGAACGAACGAGACAAAGGCCCTGCTTGATGACGGATAACACCCGCACCCTGACGAGGGCCCGGATCGCCACTTCGGTGGCCTTCGGACTTCAAGGATTCCTGCTCGCCGCCATACTGACGCAGCTTCCGCAGTACAAGGACTTGTTCGAGCTGAGCGAGACACTGGTTGTGGTTGCGGTTGTCACCGTGTCCGTCATCGCCGGGCTCGGCAGCGTGCTCGCCGAGATGCTGGCCGTACGGACGTCGAGCAAGATGACTCTGCGAACCGGACTCGCCGTCATCGCAGTCTTCGGCGGGGCAACCGGAATTGCGCCAAACGCGGCGATGTTTTTCGTCTTCCTGGCGATCTACGGCATCGGACTCGGCATGGTCGACGCGGCCGCCAACATGCAGGCGGTCTCGATCCAACACGCCAAGGGCCGCTTCATCCTCTCCTCCTTCCATGCTTCCTGGAGCGTCGGAGCGATTGTCGGCGCTCTCTTCATCTCTGCTACCGCAGGCCTCGACGTCTCGATCCGCGTGACGCAGGTGATCGCGGGAGTTGTTGTCGGACTGATGCTTCTGGCCTTCGGTCCGCAACTGCTCGATCGGTCCGAGTCTCCGGTTGCCGATGCAAACATCACGAGCACCGCGAAATTCACCGTCCCCACCCGCGCCTTCGTCCTCCTCGGCGTCGCGATGGCCCTGTTCTACGCGGTCGACTTCAGCGTCGGAAACTGGTCGACGCTCTACGTCAAGGACGAACTGCTCGCCGACGCCGGGACGGCTGCACTCTCCGTAGCGGCGTACCAAATCGCGGCACTGATCGCACGACTGACCGGCGACTACTGGGTCGGCAAGTTCGGTGAGACCACCGTCGTGCGGATCGGCTCTCTCATCGGCGTGTTCGGCATGACGATCGTCGTCCTCGCACAATCTCCCGCCGTTGCCATCGCCGGCTTCCTGATCGTCGGCCTCGGCGTACCGGTAATCGCCCCGATCTGCTTCAGCGCCGCCGGGCGAATGGCACCCCCGGATCAGGTCGATGCGGTTATCGCACGCATCAACCTCTTCAACTACGTCGGCACAGTGGTCGGCGGCGGCATCGTCGGCGCGGTCGCTGCCTTCAGTGACCTTCGAATCGGGTTCCTGATTCCGCTGGCGTTCTGCGCGATCTTGATAGTTCTTGCTCCCGCGTTCGCTTCGAAACGAGCCACGACGCCAGTCACCGAGAACGCCGCTTGAGCGTTGTGCCCGAGGAAAGTGGTGTACTTGATCGACCGAATCATGTGCGCGAGAGGTAGAAACTGACGTGACGATCACCGTTGACCGGGCCGGGATCTGGGATTCCGAAGCAATCGCCGATGTGGCTGCGGTGACTTTTCCGCTGGCCTGCCCACCGGACGCATCCGACGACGACATCAGCGCCTTCATCGACAACGTTCTCTCCGTCGACAAGTTCTCCGAGTATCTGACGGACCCGACACGAACGGTTCTCAAGGTCATTCGCGACGGCTCGATCGTCGGCTACGCGATGCTTGTCGACGACGAGCCCGCCGATCCGGACGTCAAAGCTGCTGTGACACTTCGCCCGACGACGGAACTGAGCAAGTTGTACGTGCTTCCGGGAAACCACGGAACCGGCGCGGCGGCATCCTTGATGGACGCGGTTGTCGACCATGCACGACGCGGCGGAAGTGCCGGGATCTGGCTGGGTGTCAATCAGGAGAATCTGCGCGCACAGAAGTTCTATGCCAAGCACGGTTTCACGCAGGTCGGCACCAAGACTTTTCTCGTGGGCGCACAACTCCACCACGATTTCGTGATGGAGCGCCCCGTCAGCTGACAGGCCTGCCGATCAGCCGGCCGCGACCTCGAAACGAGAAAGCGCGAGCAGACGCGAGGTCGCGCGCAGATACTTCTTCTTGTACCCACCTGCGAGCATCTCGGGAGTGAATATCTCGTCGAGGCGTGCGCCGGAAACGGTGACCGGGATGCTCGCGTCGTACAAGCGGTCGGCGAGAACCACGATGCGCAAAGCGACGGACTGATCCGTTGCGGGGTGAACGCCGTCGATGAAGACTGCCTTCACACCCTCGACCAGCTTGTTGTAGCGCGACGGATGCAGTGTGCTGAGGTGCTTGCACAGCTCGTCGAAGTTGTCGAGCGTGGCGCCGTCGATGGCGTCGGCCCGAGAGACCAACTCCTCCGAGGAGATGGGCTCCGGTGCGGGCGGAAGGTCACGGTGACGGTAGTCGGGACCGTCGACGCGAATCGTCTCGAAGATCGAGCCGAGCTTCTTGATCTCGCGCAGGAAGTCCTGCGCGGCGAAGCGGCCCTCACCGAGCTGTCCGGGAAGCGTGTTCGACGTCGCGACAATGGATACGCCGCGTGCGGAGAGCTCCGAGAGGAGGCGGGAGACGAGCATGGTGTCGCCCGGATCGTCGAGCTCGAATTCGTCAATGCAGAGAACGCTGTGGTCGGCGAGCGCTTCGACGGCCTTGTTGAAGCCGAGAGCGCCGACGACGTGCGTCAGCTCGACGAAGGTTCCGAACGCCTTGGGCGACGGAACGCTATGGAAGATCGACGCCAGCAAGTGAGTCTTGCCGACACCGAATCCGCCGTCGAGGTACAGGCCGGCGCCGGTTGCCTGGGTCTTCTTGCCGAACAGGCCGCGGCGTCCACCACTGCGGATCTTGGTGACGCGCTTGGAGAATTCCTCGGCCTTGGCGACAGCAGCTGCCTGGCTCGGTTCCTTCGGATCAGGAATGTAGGACGCAAAACTCACCTCGTCGAACATTGCGGGAGGCACCATTTGAGCTACCAGTTGATCGGCGGGTACCACCGGGCTGCGATCGACAAGACGTTCATGCATCCGTCAAGGGTATCTACGTGATGTGATCTCTCATGTGCACCGTATGGATATTGCGACCTACTTCACACCAGGCAGAGAAGACGAGCTCCGCAGCTTGTACGCCTATCCGGAGAATCTCTCGCAACCCTGGATGCGTGTGAACTTCGTTTCCAGCATCGACGGGTGCGTCTCCGTCGACGGCGTGAGCCATGGACTGGGCACACCTGCCGACAAGTCGGTATTCGGGATCTTGCGCGAACTCTGTGACGTCGTCGTGGTCGGCGCCGGCACAGCGCGAGCCGAGAACTACGGGGGTGTGCAGATCTCGGACGAAGCCCGCGCGCGACGCTCGGCCGGCGGTCTCTCTCCGGTCCCACCGATCCTCGTCGTCTCGGCGCACGCGTCGATCGACCCTGAAAGTCGTCTCCTGCGAGATACCGAAACTCCGCCGATCCTTGTTGTCGGTAGCGCCGCGGACACTGCAGCGATTTCGGCGCTGAGATCTGCCGGAGCGCAGGTAGAGGTGACGGACTCGCCGAACGTCAGCAGCGACGACATCGACAGGGCCTTGTCGGCTCGCAAGCTCCGTCGCGTGCTGTGCGAGGGCGGACCGTCACTTTTCGGGCAGTTGATCGAGGACAATGCCGTCGACGAACTCTGCGTCACCACCTCACCTCAACTGGTGGGGAGCAAAGTCGGCCGAATCTCGCTCTCCCCCAACGCAATGCCCACAGCGATGCGTCCCGCACACATCCTCGGCGATACGGACGGCACGATCCTCACTCGATGGGTTCGTCAGCAGCCACGTCGGTGAACCTGGCACTCTGGTCGGCATGCGCAGAGTTGCTTTGATGGCCGTCGTCCTCGCGACGTGTTGTGCGTGCGGCGCCGGACCGTCGCTTCGGCCCGCCGTCGCGGTCGAAGGCCGCACCGACGGCAGCCCCGCCCAGAGCGAGGGACCGTCGCCCGATGCGCCGCCGGTTGACCCTGGCGTCCCGACCGACGACCTACCGTGGCGGGACTGCACCGGCACGTCACTAGCGGACCAGGCCCTCGCGGCGTCGAGCGCCGGCGTCATCCTCGAATGCGCGGAATTCAGTGCCCCCATCGACGTGACCGGTGCCATCGACGGCAACTTCACTGCCGGCTTGACCCGCGCGCGGACCTCGTCGACACCTGCAAACGCGTATCCGATCGTGTTCACTTCCGGCACCGACCGTTCGTCGGGAAACTCTCTGGCCATGCTCGCTGCAACCGGATTGACGACGGTGCTCGCGGACCACCCCGTCGTTGCCCTGGATCGACGCGGAATCGACAGGTCCACTGCAATCGACTGCATGACGCCGGAGATTCGGCGCGGCCTTCACGATCTGGGCCACTTCGACGCGGACTCCACCGGCGACGCCGCCGACGCGGTCGCCGCTCTCGGTCACGATGCAACCATCGCGTGTACCGACTATCTCGATCCTCAAGAACTGAAGTTCGGCGCGGACTCCGCGGCCGAGGACATCGACGCTCTACGTACGCGGTGGGGCGTCGAGACCATCGCTCTGTGGTCGGCAGGGTCCAGCTCGGACATCGCGCTGAGCTACGCGGCAGCCCACCCCGACAACCTCGCGAGGTTGATCCTCGATTCTCCCGCTCCGGTGGCCACGGACGCTGCCACCGAGGCAGAGAGCCGCGTGCAGGGCGAGGAAGCGGCGTTGACCGCATTCGCTCAGCGATGTGTGGCGCTGGGGTGCTCACTCGGACCTGATCCGAAGAAAGCGGTCACGGACCTGATGGAGCGCGCTCGGGCCGATGAATTCCAGCCGCTGTCCGCCGCTGCGGTGTCGAACGCGATTTCGGCGAGCCTGTGGACTGCCGGAACCAACCGTGAGCAAGAGACCCGCTCGCTCTCAGACGCTCTGTCCGCGCTCGGTACCGCCAACGCTTCGCCGATTCGAGAGCGCGCCGCCCGGGCAGAGAACGAGGTGGACGGTGACGGCCAGTTCATCGGACGATGCACCGACGGCATGCAGTGGCCGGGGATCGGGCGCGTCCGCGAACTGGCGGACACCTGGGGCACCAACTATCCGGTATTCGGTCGAGAAGCCGCGCGCGGTTTGCTCGCATGCGCCAGCTGGCCGTCGACCGCCAACTCTCCCCTGCCCAACCAGTTGAAGCCCGCCGTCCTCGTGCTGAGCGGTCAGGGTGACCCGGCCGTCGGAAACTCCGGACTCTCGACCGTCACCGGCGTCGTCACCAACGCAGGGTCGCGCTTCGCAACCCTGGACTGGCAGGGTGCGGGTCACCCCGCGGCACAATCCACCTGTGCTCAGCAGGCGATGAGGGCATACCTCACCGACGCCTCCCTGCCCAGCAACGGAAGCGTGTGCCCGGCCTGACTCGGGCGCTCGTCCACCACGACCGAAAAGGGGTGCATCCCCCGATCACACCCTGCTCCGGTGTACCGTGCCGAAGTGTTCCTTCGACAGCTCGAGCCGCGTACCGGGCGGACAACCCAACAAGTCGTCAACTTCGTTTTGTGGCCGATCGCCGTGATGACCGTGCTCAATCGTGTCATCGTCACAGCCGTCAACGGCGCCATCACCGATGACTTCCGACCGGTCTACAACGCCGCGCTGGCGTTCTGGAACGGGCGCGACGTCTACACCGCAGATTTCAACTCCGTAGACCCCCATTACCTGTACCCACCATCGGGTTCCTTGTTGATGGCACCCCTGGCGATCCTCGATCCCGAGCGCTCACGGTGGCTGTTCATCGGTGTCAATGCCGTCGCAATTCTCGTGGCTCTCTACCTGCTGTTGCGCTTGTTCGACCTGACGATCAGTTCCATCGCGGCGCCGATTCTGGTGCTCGGCGCGTTCATGTCGGAGACGGTCACCAACACGTTGGTGTTCACCAACATCAACGGCCTCGTCCTGCTCGGCGAAGTTGCCTTCCTCCTGTTGCTGATGCGCAAGAAGGATCTGTGGGCCGGCGCCGCGATCGGTCTCACCATCGCAGTGAAACCCACTCTCGCGCCGCTGCTCCTGCTGCCACTCGTTCGCGGTCAGTGGAAGGTGTTCGTCACCGCCCTGGGCATCCCGTTCATTCTCACGGTCGTGGCATGGCCGCTGGCGTCGGATCCGATGGACTTCGTCCGCCGCACCGTGCCGTACCTGCTCGAATCTCGTGACTACTTCAACAGTTCGATTGTCGGAAACGGCGCTTACTTCGGTCTGCCCGAATGGTTGATCCTGCTCTTGCGCGTCGTGTTGGCCGCCATGGTCGTCGTCTCGCTGTGGCTTCTGTACCGCTACTACCGCAACGACGAACTTTTCTTCCTCACCACCGCGACCGGTGTGATCATGACCGCGTCGTTCCTGCTGCCCTCGCTCGGCCAGATGTACTACTCGATGATGCTGCTCCCGCTCCTGATGTCCGTGGTGCTCAAGAACTCGGTCATGCGGAACTGGCCGGCCTGGCTCGCCGTCTACGGCTTCATGACGTTCGACAGCTGGTGGTCGAACCGCTGGCCGACCTTCGGCCGGGCGGCCGAATACACCAAGAGCACCCTCGGCTGGAGCCTTCTGCTGATCGTGATCTTCTGTGTCCTCGGATACCGGTATCTGGTCGCGCGTCGAGAGGGCCGTTTGGATCGGGGAATCGATCCCGCGTACCTCCTCGATCCCCCACTCGATGCCGTCTCACCTGCCCACGAAGCCGAAACGGCGACAAAGCATTAGCGTGGAGGCATGAGTTCTTCACACGATGGCATCGACAGCACACCTGAGGTCACGTACACCGAGAGCGAGTGGCGCGAAAAACTGACGCCGGAGGAGTTCGCCGTCCTGCGCCAAGCCGGCACCGAACGCCCCTTCGTCGGCGAGTACACCGACACCACCACGGAAGGTGTCTACTCCTGCCGGGCCTGCGGAGCCGAACTGTTCCGCAGCACCGAGAAGTTCGAATCGCACTGCGGGTGGCCGTCCTTCTTCGATCCGGCGGATTCGGATGCCGTGATCCTGAAGGAAGACAGCTCACTCGGGATGCGCCGCGTCGAGGTCATCTGCAAGAAGTGCCACAGCCACCTCGGTCACGTCTTCGAGGGTGAGGGGTACCCGACGCCGACCGATCAGCGGTACTGCATCAACTCGATCTCGCTGGTCCTCAAGCCCGCTCAGTAGCCAGGTCGTGGGCTACCCCGTGTCACTGGTAGCCCACGATTCGAGACTTTCCACTCAGAAGTCCCAGTTCAGCGCAGTCGGGCTCAGACCGGCCGCATTCAGGTCCTCGTTGCGAGCGACAAGGCCGTCTTTGACGGAACCGATCCCGCCACCGATCGCGCCGGAAGTGATGTCAGTCAACGAGGCGTCGCCGCCCGTGACTTCCTTCGTCACGATCGCAGCGGACGCTCCCGACACCGCGTCGTCGAAGGCGCCCCGCGCGATCTCCTGCACTCTCGAACCGGTCGGGAGCGGGTTCGGGTCAGGGCCGACACGATCCGGCGTCGTCTTCAACCCTCCGTTCGCAAGTCCCTTGATGAAACCGTCGCGCCCCTCGGTCACGACCTTGCCACCGTCGATCGACTGGCGATGATCCATCGTCATCTGCCCGAGTTGAATGGCGAGGCCGGAGAAGACGGCAGCGGCAGCTTCCACTGCCGCAGCCTCGATCACTCGTATCAACAATTGCTGCAACAACATTCGGACCGTGAGTGTTGTTGCGACCTCAGCCGCCACGACCCCGGCGGTACTGACACCCAGTGTCGGGACAGCAGCCGCCACCATGGCGGCAATCTCGAGCGCCAGTGCGCCCAGCGCCGCGAGGATCGACAGTTTGGTGTACTCGATGTCCGTGCCGGTATCGGTGCATGACTGACCCAGTTCGGCCGCGGCAGAGGACAACCGCTCGAAGACCTCCGCAACTCCCCCGGCCTCGGACCAATACCGAGACAACGAGTCGCCGGCTCGACCGTCGATCGATGCCAGTACTGCCTGCAATCCGTAACCACCGGCAGCGGCCGAAGCCTCGATCCGATCGGCCGCACCTGACCAGGCATCACCCAACCTCCACAGTGCCGTTTCGTCTCCTTGCGGCCAGTCACTGCCCACCGCGACCGACGCAACCGCCTGTAACCAGCCGGGAATCTCGAGTCCCATCAGAGCCCACCCGCCATGTCGTCGGCAAGCGAGGTGTCGATCGATTCGAAACGATCGGTGATCTCGATCAGCGTGGCGGTCAATTCGCGGAGCGCGCCCGCGACCAGTGTCATCCCACCGACTGCTGACTCCGCACCGGGAACATATGCGCCTGAGAATGCGGATCCGAACTGGTCAGTGCCCCAGCAACCCTCTTCGGCGGCGACCACTGCGTCGAGAGCGCTCCGCGCCTCGTCGAGATCGGCAGCGACCACCGCGAAGGCTGGTGCAGCACTTTTCATCGCGGCCACATTCACGCCCAGTTCAGACATTGCCGGAGCTCCTCAGAACGGTGCGGTCCCAGTTCTCGTCGCAGGAAGCCGGTGTGGAGCTCGGACGAGGTTCGAGAATCTCGCGCAATCCGAGCACGCCCGGAACCAGATCCGGCAAGTCGATTCCGGCCGCCTCCGTGAGCGGCTTCGTCATCTCGGCAACCTGTCGGCGTATGTCTTCTGCCGCAGACGCGGCCGTAGCCAGGATCAGATTCCCCAACGCTGCCGGCGAATGCTTGGCGTAAGAACTCCCCGAGAGATCGACTCCCACCACCGCCCCCGAGGCGTCGACGACGATTTCCACGCTGCCGTCACTCGAACGCGCGCTCGCCGTCGCTCGAGCGATCCTCTCCTGCAAGTCCGCCAGCGATCGAGTCCGCTCCAACAGAACGTGCTGCATCGAATCGATCTGGGCCCGAAGTACTTCGACTTGCCCCCGCATCGAACCAACATCCGCTGCACTCACGATGGCCCCCACCTTCGATAGATCGTGACACCTGATTCAGGCGCTCACGAGGTTCGACGCGAGAGGTGGCCGATCGGTTCCGTCAGCGTGAACGAAGCACGGGCGGATCGAACGCCTTGACCGGCGGCAGGGCCCCGTCGAATTTCTCGATCTGCACCAGAACGTGCTGGCCGGTGCACCCGTGCGAGAGTGACGACGTACCGATGTCCGGTGTCAGAACATTGGGATTGCCGTGCACGCACAGAGAGTCGGGATCGGCAGGATCGAGCGGGTCGTACCAGGCACCGGTGGAAAGTTGGACGACGTCGCTCCGCAAGTCCGAGTCGACGATCACACCAGCAAGGCACGCTCCGCGATCGTTGAACACCCGCACCACGTCTCCTGCCGAGACGCCGCGCGCGGCCGCTGCATCGGGGTGCATACGAATCGGCTCGCGTCCCTGAATCTTCGACGCCTGGCTCGCAGCGCCGTGATCGAGTTGGCTGTGCAGACGCGTCTTGGGCTGATTGGCGATCAAGTGAAGCGGGAATTGCGAGGCTCGCGGTCCACCCAGCCACTCGTCGGGCTCGTACCAGCGCGGATGGCCCGCGCAGTCGTCGTAGCCGAAGGACTCGATGGTCTCGGAGAAGATCTCGATCTTCCCACTCGGAGTCGAGAGCGGATATTTCTCGGGATTCTCACGGAAGTCACCGAAGAGCACGAGGTTGTCTTCGGTTCGCATCCGGTAGTGCCCTTCTGCCCAGAAGTCCTCGAACGTCGGTGTGTTGCCGCCGTCTGCATCGACGAACGGCCGCCATTGAGCGTAGAGATGCTCGATCCACTCCTGTGAGGATCGCCCCTCTGTGAACTGTTCCCCGAATCCGAGCGCAGAAGCGAGAGCGGCAAACGTGTCGTAGTCGTCACGCGAGTTCTCGAAAGGTGGAACGACCTGCTGCATCGCGACCAGAAGCGGGTCGTTTCGAGTGCAGCTCAGGTCATTTCGTTCGAGCGAGGTGGTCGACGGGACCACGATGTCGGCGTTGCGGGCCATCGGCGTCCAGTACGGATCGTGAACGACGATCGTGTCCGGACGCGCAAATGCCCGTCGCAGCCTCGGGAGATCCTGATGGTGGTGAAACGGATTGCCACCGGCCCAATAGACCAACCGGATGTCAGGATAGGTCAGGCGTCGGCCGTCGTAATCGAACTCCTCCCCGGGCGAAAGCAGCAGGTCGGAAATCGCGGCTACCGGAATGAAATCCGACACCGGATTCACACCTTGCGAGAAGGTCGGCAAGGGATACGGCACCGGAGCCAGACCCGGCTCGTTCATCGAACCGTAGCCGTGCCCGAAACCTCCACCCGGAAGCCCGAATTGGCCGAGCATCGCTGCGAGTGTCACGCCCATCCACGGTGCCTGTTCACCGTGTTTGATGCGTTGCAACGACCACGTGACGGTCACCAGCGTCCGGCCAGACGCCATTCTCCGAGCCAGGTCGGTGATGAACTCCGCCGACACACCGGAGATCTTCTGCGCCCAGCGCGGATCCTTCGGTACACCGTCGGAACGTCCGAGCAGGTAGTCCTCGAAGCGTTCGTAACCGACGCAGAAACGGCCCAGGAAATCGCGATCGTGCAGGTCCTCCGACGCCAGGACAAACGCCAGGGCAAGCATGATTGCAACGTCGGTTCCCGGAACGGGTGCGATCCACTCGCAGTCACCCTCGACGTCGTCACGCAACGGACTGAAGGAGACGATCTTTCCGCCGCGAGCACGAAACGCGTCGAGCGCCCCGCGCGTCGGATGATCACTCGTACCACCGGCATTGACTCCGGTGTTCTTGATCGGCACTCCCCCGAACGAGACGAGGAGATCGGAGTGCTTCGCGATGACATCCCACGACGTGGAGCGCGCGAACAACTTCCAGTGCGTTCCGACCACACGCGGCATGATGACGCCGGTGGCACCGAGCGAGTAGCTGTGAACTGACTTGGTGTATCCACCCAGCTGATTCAGAAATCGGTGAACTTGGCTCTGCGCGTGATGGAATCGGCCGGCGCTGGCCCAGCCGTACGAGCCGCCGAAGATCGCGTTGTTTCCGTGCGCGTCGACCACGCGACGCAGTTCACGCGAGAGGAGTTCGGTCAGTTCGTCCCAGGAGATCGAGACGAATTCGTCGGCTCCACGTCGGTCGCTGGGACCCGGCCCGTTCTCGAGCCAACCCCGACGCACCGCCGGGCCCGAAACACGAGCCCGACTGCGCACCGAACCGGCGAGGTTCCCGAGCATCGGCGAAGGATTCGCATCACCCTCGTACGGATGCACGGCGGTCACCTCGCCGGCGACCGATTCGGCGGTGAACATTCCCCAATGGGACATGTGTTGACGACGCCGGTTCGGTGCTGTTGTCACAGGACTACTTTCGAAGCAGATCAGGGAAGGGAAAGGACCAGCTTCTCGATGTCCACGCGCGGGCCGGTGAAGAACGGCACCTCTTCGCGAACGTGCAAGCGAGCTTCGGTGGCACGTAGATCGCGCATCAGATCGACGATACGAATGAGTTCGGGTGCTTCGAACGCGAGAATCCACTCGTAGTCCCCCAGGGCGAAGGCCGGGACCGTGTTGGCGCGAACGTCCTTGTACGAACGAGCAGCCATACCGTGATCGGCGAGCATCTTGCGACGCTCCTCGTCGGGGAGCAGGTACCACTCGTACGAGCGGACGAACGGGTAGACGCAGATGTAATCGCCCGGATCCTCACCCGCGATGAAAGAGGGCACGTGGCTCTTGTTGAACTCCGCGGGGCGGTGCACCGCCGAGTTGCTCCAGATGGGGGCACTCGCCTGACCGAGGACCGTGGTGCGACGGAAATCCGCGTACGCGGCCTGCAGTTCCTCGATGCTGGCCGCGTGGGTCCAGATCATGAAGTCCGCGTCGGCGCGCAAGCCGGCGACGTCGTAGATGCCGCGAACCACGACGCCCTTGTCTTCGAGACCCTCGAAGAACAAGCGGGCGTCCTTGACCGCAGCTTCCCGATCATCGCCCAGCACACCGGGTTCCACCTGGAACACGGAGAACATGAGGTAACGGATTTCAGAGTTCAGTTTGTCGAAATCAAGGCGTGCCATGGGTCTATCGTGCCACTCGCTCGAATATCCGTGTAGCCGCCGTCGTGCCGACTGCGACACACGCCGGAACCCCGACGCCGTGCAGCCACGACCCGGCCACTTCGAGGCCGTCGAACTGCGCCATCCCGGACTCGATTTCGGCCACGATTTCCGTGTGACCTGGGGCGTACTGGGGAAGACCTCCGTTCCACCGCTGCACGAAGCTCGCTGTTGGCACCTCGGTGATTCCGGTCACGGTCTCGAGATCGGCGCGCGCGAGTTCGATGAGTTCCCGATCCGGCCGATCGACGATCTCCGATGCACCGAATCGACCGAACGAGACGCGAACGAGATGCTCGCCGCGATCAGCGAGGTGCGTCCACTTTCGACTCGACAGCGTGAACGCCTTGGCGGTCAGTTCGGCGTCGGTGGCAACCAGGATCCCCGAATTCTGCGGAAGTTCGACCTGCCCGGACAAGCGGAGCGCGACCACCACGGACGACGCCAGTTCGATCCGCGCCGCGATACTCGCGATCCCCGGATCGACTCCGGCCAACAACGTCGCTGCCCGCGGAGCCGGGACAGCCAGAATCACCGCGTCGACGCTTCCGAGGGGATCGACGTTCCACCCCGTGCCGTCTCTAAGTAACCCCGAGGCCTCTCCTCGGACGAACTTCGCGTCGGCGGCCTCCCGCAGCGCATCGAGCAGGATGCCGTAACCGTCCCTGAGCGCTCCGAATACCGGTCCGGGTGCAGGCGTCGGCAGTGCCGCGGCGACTGCAGCCGTGAGGCTACGAGCCCCGGCATCGAGCGCCGCAGCGAGCGTCGGTAATGCTGCTCGCACGCCGATGGTGTCCGCCAGCCCCGAATACACCCCGCCCAGCAGTGGATCCACCGATCGGCTGACCACCTGATCACCGAATCGTTGCGAAACCAGTTCGGCAACACTGCAATCGGAACCCCGGGTCCACTCGAACGGGACGCCTGCCTCGGCGACTATGCGCGCCAAGGTCTGCCCGTCGACAAGATCTCTCACCGACTCGGCCGACGCAGGGATTCCCATCAGGGTTCCGGCCGGCAACCGATTCAGTGAGCCCTGAGACCAGATCAACGGGCTCAGCCCAGCGGGATGAACGATCTGATCGGTCAGTCCCAGCTCGGCGAGAAGCGCAGGCACCTCCGGCCGCCGGGCGATGAACGCCTCGGCACCGATGTCGACCGGGCCGCCGCCCAAATCGACCGTCCGCAGCTTCCCGCCCAGTCGCGGCGAGTCGTCGACAACCGTGATGTCGGCGTCGGAGCCCAGACTGCGCCGAAGCCGGTACGCGGCAACCAGACCGGAGATTCCGCCTCCGATCACCGCGACCGACGGCCGAGTGGTCGTCACAGCGAGTGCACCAGCTCCACCGCCGACGTGATCGCCGACGGATCGGTGTCGGGCAGAACGCCGTGGCCGAGATTGAAGATGTGGCCGATCGCGCCGGCTTCGATCGCACGGTCACCTTCGGCGGCGATCCGACGCACCTCGCGATCGATCACCTCGGGGCCGGCGAACAGGACGGCGGGGTCGAGATTGCCTTGCAGAGCCTTGCCGGGGCCGACACGACCGGCGGCGACGTCGAGCGGAATCCGCCAGTCGACACCCACGACGTCGGCGCCCGCCTCCCCCATCGCCCCGAGGAGTTCACCGGTACCGACACCGAAGTGGATACGCGGAACGCCGGCAGCGGCAACCTCGGCGAACACTCGCTCGGAATGCGGAAGTACGAATTCCCGGTAATCCGCGAGCGAGAGGGCGCCCGCCCACGAGTCGAACAGCTGAACCGCGTCGACACCAGCCTCGAGCTGCGCCTGCAGGAAGCAGATCGTGGTGTCGGCCAGGCTTCCGAGCAGCGCGTGCCAGGTCTTCGGATCGGAGTGCATGAGCGCCTTGGTCTTCTCGTGGTTCCGGCTCGGACCACCCTCGACCAGATACGACGCCAAGGTGAACGGTGCTCCGGCAAAGCCGATCAGCGGCGTGGAGCCCAACTCGGTGGTGAGAAGTCGAACGGCCTGCGCGATCGCCCCGACCTCTTCGGGGACCAGTCGCGGGAGCGCTGCGACGTCGGCGATCGAACGGATCGGATTGGCAACCACCGGTCCGACACCGGCAACGATGTCGAGATCAATTCCCGCGGCCTTGAGCGGAACAACGATGTCCGAGAACAGAATTGCCGCATCCACGTCGTGACGACGCACCGGCTGCATCGTGATCTCGCAGACCAGCGCCGGATCGAAGCACGATTCCAACATGCCGATCCCTGCGCGGATCTCGCGGTACTCGGGCAACGAACGCCCGGCCTGACGCATGAACCACACCGGCCGCCGACTCGGAGTGCGTCCGGTCGCCGCGGCAAGCAACGGTGCGTCGGGCAAGACTCGCCGAGCGCTGTATTCCGCCGACCCGGTGGTGCCTGAATTCATGTTGTCCAACCCGCTCATCAGTCCTCGCGCTCTCCGCCAACGTGTGTCTTCGATCGACTCAATGCTGCCATGCCCGACGCTCCGGATCGGACACCCGAGCGGTTCGTGAGCGGCCACACACCCGGGCCACTCTCGGTCGGCGCGCCTCCACCTCCCCGCCCACATCCCCGACTAACGTCCTGACCTGTGACGACATCCGGATCGACAGCCGACCCGGCCGAGTTCCGTGCCGCCGTGGAGGCGATGACCGCTGCGCGGGTTCGGCCCGAGATAGAGGTCGGTCCCATCCGCCCGCCGCAGCGTCTCGCTCCGTACAGTCACGCCGTGGGAGCCGAAGTTCTGCACCCGGACTCCGACGTCGTGGCAGAGCAGTCCGAAGGTGACGCCTTCGGCCGCCTGATCCTGTTGTTCGATCCGGACGGCGACGAGGCGTGGAACGGGACCATGCGATTGGTGGCCTACATCCAAGCCGATCTCGACGAAGCCGTCGCCGCGGATCCGCTGCTTCCCGAAGTAGCCTGGAGTTGGCTGGTGGATGCACTCGAGGCCGGCCCGGAACCTTTTGTCGCCCTGGGCGGTACGGTCACGGCCACCACGTCGGTGCGGTACGGCGACATCGCCGGGCCGCCCCGGGCCCATCATCTCGAGCTGCGAGCGTCCTGGACTGCAACTTCTTCCGAACTGGCTCACCACGTGGAGGCCTTCTGCGAAGTCCTGGCATACGCGGCAGGGCTTCCGCCCGCCGGGATAACCACGCTGTCGCGGCAGAGCGACTGACTCCGCTACTCGTTTCCGCATTTCCCCGGAAAATTACTAGAACCTGTTCTAGAATGAGTCATGCAACGTCTCAGCGGACTCGACGCGACCTTCCTCTACTTGGAAACACCGACCCAGCTATTGCACGTTTGTGGACTTGTCCTGCTCGACCCGACAACCATTCCGGGCGGCTACGACTACCGGAAGCTCCTCCGCGAGTTGGACTCGCGGATGGCCACCATGCCGACCTTCCGGCGCAAACTCAAAGATTCTCGCCTCAATCTCGACTACCCGGTCTGGGTCGACGACCACGATTTCGACATCGAGCGGCATTGCCATCGAACCGCGGTACCCGCGCCGGGAACGCACGCGGAACTGGCGGAACTTGCCGGACACATCGCCAGCCAGCCGCTGGATCGGTCCCGTCCGCTGTGGGAGATGTGGGTCATCGAGGGCCTCGCCGACGGGCAGATCGCCGTCATGTCGAAAATCCACCACAGCGCCGCCGACGGTGTCACCGGCGCAAACATCCTGGCTCAGCTGTGCAGCCTCGAACCGGATTCGCCGGCTCTCGTGGATCCCGATGCCCAGGGCGCGGGCGACGCCGGAACTCTCGACATCGCGATCGGCGGACTCATGGCCGTCGTCGCACGGCCCGCACGAATTGCCCGTCTGGTCCCCGGCGGAATCGCCATGCTCCCCAAGTGGGTGACGCGTGCACGCAAGGGTGAAGCCATGCCTGCGCCGTTCACCGCGCCGCGAACTTCGTTCAACGGCGCTATCACCGGCCACCGCAACGTCGCGTTCAGCCAACTCGATCTCGCGAAGGTGAAAGCCGTGAAAGACCGCCACGGCGTGAAGGTCAACGACGTGGTCCTGGCGCTCTGCGCCGGAGCTCTGCGTAAGTATCTGGAGGACCGGGACGAACTACCGGAGGACTCCCTCGTCGCCATGGTTCCCGTCTCGGTTCACGGCAAGTCCGACCGGCCGGGCACGAACCAGATCTCGGGCATGTTCACGCAACTGGGCACCCAGATCGCCGATCCCGTCGAACGCCTGCACGCGATCAGCGATTACAACGCCACCTCGAAGGACCACAACGAAGCCCTGGGCGCGAACATGCTCCAGGACTGGTCACAGTTCGCATCACCGGCGGTATTCGGCGCCGCCATGCGCGTGTACTCGTCGCTCAAGCTCGCCGAGCGTCATCCGGTGGTGTCCAACCTGGTGGTCTCCAACGTGCCCGGGCCGCCTGTCCCGCTCTACTTCCTCGGTGCACAGATCAAAGGAATGTTCCCGCTCGGCCCGATCTTCCACGGGGCGGGCCTGAACGTCACGGTGATGTCGCTCGACGGAAAACTCGACGTCGGCATCGTCAGTTGCTCCGATCTGGCACCCGAATTGGACCAGCTCGCGCAAGGTTTCGGGGCAGCTCTCGACGAACTGTTCGACGCCGAGGTGACAACCACTGTCCCCACTGCGACGTAGAGTCAATGACCATGTCCGAAGTCACCGATGATGCGACCGAGCCCACCTCCGACGTAGTTCCGCTGCTCGTACCGCGTGACGGAGTTCCGGAAGTCATCACCACTGCCGCCGGCGTCTCCGGTGCCGCGGCCGCGCTGGCTTCCGGTCACGGCCCGCTCGCGGTGGACGCCGAGCGGGCATCCGGATTCCGCTATTCGGCACGGGCGTACCTGATCCAGCTCCGACGCGAAGGAGCAGGATCGTTCCTGCTCGACCCGATTCCGACAGCGCAAGACCTGAAGCCGTTGGCCGAGGTGATCAACCCGTTGCAATGGGTGCTCCACTCCGCCGATCAGGATCTCCCCGGCCTCGCCGAACTGGGCCTGACACCAGCCGAGCTGTTCGACACCGAACTTGCCGGTCGACTGGCCGGGTTCGAGCGAGTCGGACTCGCCGCGATTGTGGAACGAACTCTGCGAGTGGAACTTCGCAAGGGTCACGGGGCTGCGGACTGGTCGACACGTCCACTGCCGGACGCCTGGTTGAACTACGCCGCCCTCGACGTCGAAGTGCTTCTCGAATTGCGCGACGCAATGGAAGCCGAACTCGAATCCCAAGGCAAGCTCGAATGGGCGAAGGAAGAGTTCGAGTACATCCGTCTGGCCGGACCACCCAAGCCCAAACCGGACCGCTGGCGTCGTACGTCGCACATCACCTCGCTCAAGACCACGCGCCAGTTGGCGGCGGTGCGGGCGTTGTGGCAAGCCCGTGAGGATCTCGCACGCAAGCGTGACGTGTCGCCGAGCCGAGTTCTTCCCGACTCCGCGATCATCGATGCCGCCCTCAAAGATCCCCAGTCGTTGGACGCGCTCCGCTCGCTTCCCGTCTTCGGCGGACCACGTCAACGCCGGTATTCACGTGTCTGGATGGACGCATTGGAAGCTGCGCGCAGGCTCCCCGACAGCGAGCTTCCGCCGAAGACCCCGCCCATCGTCGGACCTCCGGCCGCCGGTCGCTGGGCCCGCCAGGATCCGGCGGCAGCGGACCGCTTGACGGCGGCCAGAGCCGCACTGTCGGACCTGAGCAAAGAGGTGTCGGTACCGGTGGAGAATCTGCTCCAACCCGACCTGGTCAGGCGCCTGTGCTGGGACTGGAAATTGGAACCCGACTCCGACATCGCCGAAGTCGAGAGTGCGATCGAGACCAAGCTCACTTCGGGAGGCGCACGTGGCTGGCAACGCACTTTGACGGTTCCTGTCCTCGCCGAGGCACTGAACTCCGTGGTCCCGGCCGAACCCGAGGCCGAAGCGCCTGAATCCTGACCTGACCCCGGTGTGAAGTTGGAGCAATTCGGCACGTTAAGTTACCGGTCAGTAATGGGCAGTAGTACGCTCGATACGAGGCCGGACGCCTGGCCGTGATCGCCGAACCAACGTCTCACCGCCCTTCGGTGCGGTGGGCAGCTCCATCAGGAGGAATTCGCGTGGCTCCATCCACAAACAACCAACGCAACGTCGTCTTCGTCGACGGCATTCGCACCCCGTTCGGCAAGGCCGGCCCGAAAGGCATGTACGCCGACACACGCGCAGACGATCTCGTCGTCAAGGCGATTCGTGAGCTGCTTCGTCGTAACCCGCAGCTCGATCCCGCGCGGATCGACGAAGTGGCCGTCGCAGCCACCACGCAGACCGGTGATCAGGGCCTGACCATCGGCCGCACGGCCGCGATCCTCGCCGGTCTCCCCGAAACCGTTCCCGGCTTCGCCATCGACCGCATGTGTGCCGGCGCGATGACCGCTGTCACCACCACCGCGTCGGGCATCGGCTTCGGCCAGTACGACGTCGTGATCGCCGGTGGCGTCGAGCACATGGGTCACCACCCGATGGGTGAGGGCGCAGACCCCAACCCTCGTTTCCTCGCCGATCGCCTGGTCGATCCGAGTGCCCTCGTGATGGGTAACACCGCCGAGAACCTGCACGACCGGTTCCCGACCATCACCAAGGAACGCACGGACGCCTACGCCGTGAACAGCCAGAACAAGTACGACGCTGCCAAGAAGGCAGGCTTCATCGCCGACACCCTGGTCCCCGTCGCCACCCGCAGTTCTGCAGGCTGGGGCCTGGCCACCGAGGACGAGCCGCCGCGCCCCGGAACCACCGTCGAAGATCTCGCGAAGCTCAAGACGCCGTTCCGCCCGGCCGGACGCATCACCGCCGGTAACGCCGCCGGACTCAACGACGGCGCCACCGCCGCCCTGCTCGCCGGTGAGGACACCGCAGCCGAGCTCGGACTGCCGGTCGGCATGCGCATGGTGGGCTTCGCCTACCAGGGCGTCGACCCCGCCGTCATGGGAATCGGCCCGGTTCCCGCCACCGAGAAGCTGCTGGCACGCACCGGCCTGAAGATCGAGGACATCGGACTCTTCGAGATCAACGAGGCGTTCGCCGTTCAGGTCCTCGCATTCCTCGAGCACTACGGCATCGCCGACGACGACCCGCGCGTCAACCAGTGGGGCGGCGCCATCGCGTGTGGCCACCCCCTCGCTTCCTCGGGCGTTCGCCTGATGACGCAGCTCTCCCGCCAGTTCGCGACGCGTCCCGACGTGCGCTACGGCTTGACCACCATGTGCATCGGCCTCGGAATGGGCGGAACCGTCATCTGGGAGAACCCGAACCACGCTGACTACCAGGCAGGAGTTAACTAAATGTCTGATATTGCAACAGCATTCGCCGACGAGGTCGTGACGAACGCCTACACGAAGATCATCTCGGTCCCCGGCATCGAGGGCCCGTTTGCACTGATCACCCTCGACAACGGCTTCGACCACACCAAGCCGTCGTCCTTCGGTCCCGGCGGACTCGCAGCATTCGACGCCGCCCTCGACGAAGCCTTTGCCGCCAACCCGGTTGCCATCGCCGTCACCGGCAAGCCGTTCATCTTCGCCGCCGGCGCGGATCTCAAGGGTGTTCCCGCGATCACCTCTCGTGAGCAGGGACTCGAGCTGGGCCGCTTGGGTCACAAGGTGTTCCGACGCCTGCGTGAGTCGTCCGTTCCCACGTTCGCCTTCATCAACGGTGTCGCTCTGGGTGGCGGCCTCGAGGTCGGACTGCACAGCCACTACCGCACGGTTGCCGCCAATGCGGGCGCACTGGGTCTTCCGGAAGCATTCCTCGGTCTGGTCCCCGGTTGGGGCGGAACGCAGTTGCTCCCCAACCTCGTCGGCCCGTCGAACGCCGTCACCGTGGTGATCGAGAACTCGCTGAACCAGAACAAGGTGCTCTCCCCCAAGAAGGCACTCGAACTCGGCGTCGTCGACGTCGTTCTCGATTCTGCCGACTTCATCGAGCAGTCCCTCGCCTGGGCGTCGCAGGTCCTCGCCGGCACAGTGACCCCCGCTCGCCCCGAGATCGATCGTGGCCAGGGCTGGGACGACGCGATCGCTCGTGCGAAGGCGATCGTCGACGGCAAGACCAAGGGCAACGCTCCCGGCGCCGTCAAGGCCGTCGAGCTGCTCGAACTGGCTCGCAGTACCGACATCACCGATGCCGCCTCGCTCGACAAGGGCTTCGCGGCCGAGGACGAGGCTCTTGCCGACCTCCTCCTGACCGACGAACTCCGTGCAGGTCTGTACGCCTTCGATCTGGTGAACAAGCGCGCCAAGCGCCCCGCCGGAGCACCCGACCGCTCGCTCGCCCGCAAGGTCAGCGGCGTCGGCATCGTCGGCGCCGGCCTCATGGCCAGCCAGCTCGCGCTGCTCTTCGTCCGCCAGCTCAAGGTGCCGGTCATCCTGACCGACATCGACCAGGAACGCATCGACAAGGGTGTCGGTTACGTCCACACCGAAATCGAGAAGCTCCAGGGCAAGGGGCGCCTGTCCCCCGACGCTGCGAACCGCCTCAAGGCGCTCGTCTCCGGCTCCCTCGACAAGGCCGCGTTCGCCAAGACCGACTTCGTCATCGAAGCCGTCTTCGAGAACATGGACGTCAAGAAGAAGGTCTTCGCGGAACTCGAGCAGTTCATCGCTCCCGAAACCATCCTCGCCACCAACACCTCCTCGCTCTCCATCACCGAGATGGCGTCCGGCCTCGAGCATCCCGAGCGCGTGGTCGGTTTCCACTTCTTCAACCCGGTTGCCGTTCTTCCCCTCCTCGAGATCATCAAGGGCAGCAAGACCGACGATGCCACTCTCGCAACGGCTTTCGCTACCGCAAAGTCACTGAAGAAGTCCGCCGTCCTCTGCGGCGACAAAGCAGGCTTCGTCTTCAACCGCCTCGTCACCCGCACCTTGGGTGAGGTCATGTCCGCCGTCGACGAAGGCACACCCTTCGACGTCGCGGACAATGCCATCGCCGAACTCGGCATGCCCATGTCGCCGTTCACGCTGCTGGCCCTCGTCGGACCCGCAGTGGCTCTGCACACCGGTGAGACCCTGCAGGAGTCGTACCCTGACCGGTTCAAGAGCTCACCGGGACTCGAAGCACTCGTCGAGGCTCGCAAGCCCGGCGTGTGGACCTGGGGCGAGAACGGTCAGGCCGTCGATCCCGAGGTCGCCGCGCTGTGGCCGCAGGGTGACAAGGTGTCCACCTCGGAAGAGGTCCTCGAGCGCACACGTCGTGCATTCGCCGAGGAAATTCAGATCATGCTCGACGAGGGCGTCGTAGCGGCAGCCGAGGACATCGACCTCTGCCTGCTGCTCGGCGGCGGATTCGGATTCTGGAACGGCGGCATCACGCCGTACCTGGACCGGACCGGTACCTCCGAAGCTGTCAACGGCAAGCGCTTCCTCGCGCCCGGTGTTGCCAGCGTCTGAGAAAGTCGATCGAACCGTCACGGACGGCGTGCCTTCGGGTACGCCGTCCGGGGCGTTTGTGCAGACTCAGAAGAGGATTCCCACATCGTCTTTCACGATGTTCTCGAGTGCACGCTCCGCGACGGCGGCAATGGTCATCGACGGATTGCACGCGGCGGAGTTACCCGGCAGCAGAGCACCGTCGAGCACGTACAACCCACGCTGACCGAGAACCCTGCCATCGAGGTCGCACACCGAGTTCATGCAGGCGCCGCCGAGAGGATGCCAGGTGGACGGCAGTATCGCGTTCGTGTCGGTCAGGAGACCTCCGGCCGCGATCCGATGGGCCGCCGGCCCGATGTGGCGTTGCTGGATCGCCGAATCCCCGTCCTTCGGCCAATGGAGCACCGCCTCACCCCGCACCGAGTCGTACACGAACCGACCTCGGTCGGTACTGACACCGAATCCGACCATCACCGTGCTGTGAGCGTCGAACGCCACCGGCGGGAACGACGCCTGAATGACGGTGAACGCGTTGTGCGGGTCCTCCCAGTTCCGGCTGCCGTAGACGACCGGCCCGCCCTGTGTCGCGCCGAAATTCTCCGCGAGATCCGACCAGATGTAGATCCGGTCGGCATTGGTCCCCCACCCCGCGCCGAGTTCGTCGGGCAAATCCGTGATCCGCCCCGTTGCCGCGGCGCGGACCAGGAGTTTGGTGGTGTTCATGCTGCCGGCAGCCATCACGAGCGCATCCGTCGTCAAAATCTTGTTCTCGAGAATGTTGCCGGAAATGTCGGTCCGGTCCACGTACACACGCCACCGTCCGTCGGCCGCCCGCTCGACATCGGTGACCTGGTGCAGAGTCTCCACTTCGACCAATCCGGTCGCTTCCGCAGCCGCAATGTAGGTGACGTCCACCGAATGCTTGCCGCCGTTGTTGACCCCGAGCGCGCCGTCACCGTTGGTGTACGACGGCTTCATCTCACCCCGCAGTTCGGCCAACGCGTAGTTCCAGTCGATCGGCATCGGAATTTTCGACACGGGTAGACCGGAACGCGTTGCGTTACGCGCGAATACACGTGCCGCCTCGTAGTTCGGGCTGGAAATCAGTTCGTCGGGTGCAGTTTCCACTTGCAACATCCGCGCCACCCGCGGGTAATGGACGCGGTCCATTCGTGCGTAATCGAGCTCCTCCGGAAAGTGCGTGTTGAAGACCGCTTCTTCCGGTTGCAGCGTCATCCCTTGGTACACAAGCGATCCGCCGCCCACACCGGCTGCGCAGATCGCGGTCATGTTCTCACCGGTCACCGTCTCCAACAAACCCGCGTATGGCTCGAAGATCGCCGGCCTGCCGAACAGAGTCGGGTTGGACTGATGCCAGAGGATACGCTTGTCCGGACTGGCGGGATGCGGAAAAGTTTCGGCATTCGGCCCGGTCTGCCACCGAATCCCTCTCTCCAGCAGGGTGACCGGAACCCCGGCCTCGGCCAAGCGAAGTGCCGTCACCCCTCCGCCGAACCCCGAACCGATAACCACGACACGGTGCACTTCACGTGTCAGCGGAATCCCTGTTGCAGCCTTGGCAGTGCGTGGCGCCGTCATCGCGACTCCCACGGCGGCCGTGCCGGCCAAGAACGATCTACGTTTCACTCCGGACATGACTGGTGCTCCCTCGAAGAATGTCGCCAGAGAATCCCGGGCACGCCAAAACTAGACACTCTGACGACCTAGTGTCAAGGTTTTGACGAAGTAGGCGAGGAACTACGAGGTCGACCGAATTGCGGGCCCGAGCCACCGCGCGAGAAAGGCGCGCAGGGAGTCGTCGGAATGGACGAGCTCACTGTCGAAGGCGACAACCGAAAGTCCGAGACGCACGGCAATTTCCACTATCTCGTCAAGTTCCACGTCCGTGGCGAGACCACGTTCGACCATCGGAGTGAGCATCTGAGTAGCGAAAGGTATTGCTCGACTCATCATTTCGACGTCGAAGACGGGGTTTCCCCGTTCTGCGAGAAGCAGTGTCGCCAGAACCGGGTGAGCACGCACGGCAGTTCGCGCGGCAACGATGAATTCGACGACATAGTCACACGCCGTGTCGACCGACTCCACCTGTGCCGTGATCTCCCCGAGCACCTCGATGGCAAGACCGCCCATCGCCTGGGAGACGACCTCTTCTCGCGTTCCGAAAATCGAGTACACCGTCTGACGCGAGACACCGGCCGCAGTGGCAACCGCGGCAATGTTCACAGCCTCGAATCCGCCGCCTTCGATCAGTCCGAGAGCAGCGGCGAGAATCTTTTGCTGTGATCGCACCGGGACAGTATCGCCCACCGAAACGGGGGCCCGCGAAACCCGGCCCACATCTCACCCCCACCTGCATAAACAGCGCACTCGGTTTCGTTTGGCTGCCGAAAATCAGTAGGTTAGGCTGCCCTTCATGAAAACTTCTGTTCGAGGCTTTGCCGCCCTCGGTGCCGCTGCAATTGCAGTCACCGCCCTTGTCTCGTGCTCCTCGGATACGGACACCTCGACGACCGCACAAGGTACGGACGGATTCCCCGTCGGTATCGAGAACACCTTCGGCACCACGACCATCGAATCGAAGCCCGAGCGCCTCGTCACTCTCGGATGGAACGCGCAGGACATCCTGTACGCACTCGATCTGACTCCGGTCGGACAGCCCAAGTACACCTACGGTGCGGACGACAACGGCGTGATGCCCTGGGCGCAGGACTACTTCGACGCGGACAAGACCACGCTCTTCGACATGCCGGCCAGCGGAGAACCGCCGATCGAGTCCATCGCGTCGTTGACACCCGACGTCATCCTCGCGCCGTACGAGGGCTTCGAGGAATCCGTCTACAACCAACTGAGCAAGATCGCACCGACGGCCGCCTACCCCGGCGCTGCCTGGCAGACATCCTGGCAGGACCAGACCCGCATCGTCGGCAAGGCAGTCGGCAAGAGCGACGAGGCCGACAAGCTCGTCGACGGCCTCGACGCTACTCTCGCCGATACCGCCGCAGCCCACCCGGAGTTCGCGGGGAAGACGTTGGCAGTGGTCAACTTCGACACCGACTCGAGCAACATCAACGTCTACCTGCCCACCGATCCGCGCGTCCAGGTGCTGACCGAACTCGGGTTCGTCAACGCACCAGGCGTCGAGAAGCTCGCCGCGGACAACGCAGGCGGATCGTTCTTCAAGACGATCTCCTACGAGAACATCGCCGACATCGACGCCGATGTGATCGTCGGCTTCACCGACGGTTCCGGTGATCCGTCCGGCATACCCGCAGTCGGTGGACTCGACGCGGTCAAGCGCGGATCCACCGCATTCCTCAGCGACACCCGCGTCATCGGCGGACTGAGCAACGTCAACGTCCTGAGCACGCCGTGGGTCCTCGGCCAGATCACACCGACCTTGAGCGAAGCCGCGAAGCGCGCAACCACCTAGAAAAGATGCAGTGTCGGTCACGGTCTTTATGCTCACCCGCATGGCTGAACTTTCGATCTCCGTAACCAGGCACGTCAAAGCACCGGCAGAGACCGTGTGGCAGGTCCTCACGGACCTCGACAATGCTGCCGAGACCCTCTCCGGCGTGATCCGTATCGAACGGCTCGCCGGAGAGGGCTACGCCGTCGGCACCAAGTGGCGTGAGACTCGGAAGATGATGGGCAAGGAAGCAACCGAGGACATGTGGGTGACCGAAGTCGACGCTCCTACCCGCACGGTCGTCAAAGCCAACTCCCACGGCATGAACTACACGAGTGGGTTCACTCTGAAGCCTGACGCCGCAGGCACGATCCTCGAGATGCACTTCTCCGGTGAATCCGAATCCACGTCACGTATCTCGAAAATCTTCACAGCAGTATTCGGTCGATTGGGCGCGCGGGTGACCCGGAAATTCATGGCAAAGGATCTCGAGGACATCGCGGCCAGAGCCGAGCGTCTCGCGGGCGAATAAACCCATCTCACCTGCGCCTTCCTGATTGTCTGCATAGTCACTGCAATCAATACCTCATCTCTGAGTCGGCCTGATTCGACGCGAGAATGGACTCAGCTGGATAACGGCGTGTGAGTCCCCGCCAAATCTCCTCCGGTGGGCGTAGCGTGCAGAGTGCTCGCGGATGGATCGGCGCATCGGGGTGTCGACCGTAGGGCCTTTGAGGGGGCAGGAATGGCATTCAGCGGAACCGCCTCCGGCGGTGGATCCGGCGCTACTCGCGCCGACGTCGGACACGCAGTGCTCTTCGCCGGCGCCGCCGCGCTCGGCGGTTTTCTGTTCGGATACGACACCGCCGTCATCAACGGGGCAGTCGGTGCGATCCGAGACAAGTACGACATCGGCGCCTCGGGCACCGGGCTCACGGTCTCACTGACTCTGCTCGGCGCAGCACTCGGCGCCTGGATCGCAGGCACACTCGCAGACCGACTCGGCCGCATCCGCGTCATGCAGATAGCCGCGGTGCTGTTCATCATCGGCGCCGTCGGTTCCGCAATTCCGTTCAGCGTCTACGACCTCACGTTCTGGCGCGTGGTCGGCGGCCTGGCCGTGGGTTTCGCATCAGTTATCGCCCCGGCATACATCGCGGAGATCTCCCCCGCCGCGATTCGCGGACGCCTCGGCTCGATGTACCAGTTGGCGATCGTCCTTGGAATCGCCGTGTCGCAGTTGGTCAACTATGCCCTCCAAGCTGCGGCCGGCGGTGATCGCAATCAGATCGCGGGCCTCGAAGCCTGGCAGTGGATGCTGATGCTCGAGGCTGTTCCCGCAGTCCTGTACCTGATCATGACGACCACGATTCCGGAGTCTCCGCGATTCCTCGTGGCGCAGGGCAAGGACGATCGAGCTCGCAAGATCATCTCCGACCTCGAAGGCGGAGATCACGACGCCGTCACCGAACGGATGAACGAGATTCGTGAATCACTGACGGAGAAGCAGGCCAAGACCACAGTCCGCCAACTCTTCTCGAAGCGGCTCGGCGTCTCGCATCTGGTGTGGGTCGGCATCGCGTTGGCTGCACTGCAGCAGTTGGTCGGCATCAACGTGATCTTCTACTACTCGAGCACGCTCTGGCAGGCAGTCGGATTCGGGGCCGATCGCTCGTTGCTCATCAGTGTCGTGAGCGCTCTGGTCAACATCGTCGGTACGTTCGTGGCCATCGCCGTCATCGACCGGGTCGGGCGAAAGCCGCTGTTGCTGGTCGGTTCCGCCGGTATGGCCATTTCACTGGGTACCGCAGCCTTCTGTTTCCATTCGGCAACAGTGACGAAGAACGAGATCGGCGAATCCGTGGCCACGCTGACCGGAGCCAACGCCACGATCGCACTCATCGGAGCCAACGCATTCGTCTTCTTCTTCGCTCTGTCCTGGGGCCCGGTGGTCTGGGTGTTGATCTCCGAAATGTTCCCCAACCGCGTGCGTGCTGCAGCGGTGGGAATTGCGACCGCCACCAACTGGGTCGCGAACTTCCTGGTGTCCTGGACGTTCCCGGCCCTGGCCGATTGGAATCTGTCTTACACCTACGCCGGATACGCCGTCATGGCGCTACTGTCGCTGTTCGTCGTCCTGAGGTTCGTGAAGGAAACGCGAGGCAGCACACTCGAATCCGTCCAGTAGCGAGATCTCACGGTTTCACACCGAAAAGCGGTGGCCCTCGGATTGATCCGAGAGCCACCGCTTTTCGAGATTATTGTGAGACGAGCTGTCAGCCTTGCGCGACTTCACCCTGGGCCGACGCCGAGGACGCGTCTTCCTGGACGTGGACGCCGACGCTGCCCATCCCCGCCACCCAGCCGGTGATCTTGCGCGAAAGATCCTGAGCCGTGAGTCCGAGTTCCTTGTGGATGGCTTCGCGGCTGGCGTGATCGAGGAATTGCTGGGGAACGCCCATGTCACGGCAGGACGTGTGCACGCCGGCGGCACGCATCGCAGCCGAGACCGTCGAACCGATGCCGCCGTGCAGACCGCCGTCTTCGATGGTGACCACGAGCGCGTACTTGTCCGCCATCTTCACCAGCGAATCCGCGACCGGCAGAACCCACCGCGGATCGACGACGGCAACCGAGATGCCCTGCTTGTCGAGGCGCTCGGCAATCTCGAGCGCCAAGGATGC
The DNA here is from genome assembly GCF_036541985.1 of Rhodococcus sp. IEGM 1306. NCBI lineage: Bacteria > Bacillati > Actinomycetota > Actinomycetes > Mycobacteriales > Nocardiaceae > Rhodococcus > Rhodococcus sp. IEGM 1306. The sequence goes on along the minus strand of NZ_JAZHFF010000002.1, from coordinate 318,235 downwards.
AAACGGGCCCACCGCGACGAGGAGCACGTCGCCGCGCTCACCCTCGCTGGCCTTGAGAACGTCGACCATTCCGTCGAGTCGCTTCACTGCCGGAATAGCTTCGGGTACAGCACCCTTCGGGAACCTTACGACCGTCGGGCCGTCGTCGACGAGAAGCGCCTCGTCCAGTTCTTCGCGCAGCGTGTCTGCGTCACGCGGTGCCGCGACGCGGATCCCGGGAATGATTCCGAGGAGCGAAAGATCCCAGACGCCGTTGTGGCTGGCGCCGTCGACTCCGGTGACCCCGGCGCGGTCGAGCACGACCGTCACCGGTTGCTTGAGCAGAGCGACGTCCATCAACAACTGATCGAAAGCTCGATTGAGGAACGTCGAGTAGATAGCGACGACGGGGTGAAGTCCGCCCAACGCCAGGCCGGCGGCCGAGGTCATCGCATGCTGCTCGGCGATCCCGACGTCGAACATCCGATCGGGGAACTTCTCACCGAAGGCCGCGAGTCCGGTGGGCCCGGCCATGGCCGCGGTGATGGCGACGATGTCCTCACGACGCGAAGCCTGCTCGATCAATGCGGCCGAGAAGACCGACGTCCAGTCCGGCGCCGACGACTTGGTGCCGCGACCGGTGACGGGATCGATGACGCCGGTGGCGTGCATCTGATCGGCCACGTCGTTCTCGGCGTGTGCATAACCGTTGCCCTTGCGCGTGACGGCGTGAACGATGACCGGCCCGCCGTAAGCCTTCGCCCGGCGCAACGCCGATTCCATGGCGGCTTCGTCGTGTCCGTCCACCGGTCCGAGGTACTTGATACCCAGATCGGTGAACATGACCTGAGGGCTGACCGCGTCCTTGAGACCGGCCTTCATTCCGTGCAGGACCGAGTACGCGGTGCGCCCGACCCAGGGCAGTCTCTTGACCAGGCGTCGGCCGCTGTCGAGCGCGCGCTCGTAACTCGGTGCGGTCCGCAGTGCCGAGAGATGGTCGGCGAGCCCGCCGATGGTCGGCGCGTACGAGCGACCGTTGTCGTTGACGACGATCACCACCGAACGGTCCTTGCCCGCCGCAATGTTGTTGAGGGCTTCCCAACACATTCCGCCGGTCAGCGCGCCGTCACCGACGACGGCGACAACGTGGCGATTCTGACCCGTCAACGCGAAGGCCTTCGCGAGTCCGTCGGCATAGGACAGAGCGGCGGAAGCGTGAGAGGACTCGACCCAGTCGTGTTCGCTCTCGGCGCGGCACGGATATCCGGACAGTCCGCCCTGCTTACGCAAGGTGTCGAACTGATCCTGACGGCCGGTGAGGATCTTGTGCACATAGGCCTGATGGCCCGTGTCGAAGATGATCGCGTCCTGCGGCGAGTCGAAAATTCGGTGCAGTGCGAGGGTCAACTCCACGACGCCCAAGTTGGGCCCGAGGTGACCACCGGTCGCAGCGACCTTCAGCACGAGGAACTCACGAATCTCGTCGGCCAACTCCGTCATCTCGGCGTGGCTCAACTGACGTAGATCGTCAGGACCCTGAATGCGGGCAAGAACACCCAACGAGATCGCTCCCTCCGTGCTTCACAGCTGCACCGGTGCGCGCCGCGGCTGTCTTCGCGACAGTGCTGCCAGTCTACGGAGCGTTCCGGCGAACCGACACGCGGACTCGGCCCGATTCCGGTGTGACTTCGCGTAACAGCGAAATCTCAGAGATCGCTCGTGATCGCAATCACAGACAAATGGGATCCGTCGCAATCGACTCGACAACTCTTGTTCCACAAAACGACCGCCATGTCAGCTTAAGGTCGACGTATGGGAACTGTGGTCGACGACCTGATCACGCGAGTGTTCGACGAAGTCCGATCACTCGACGAGGGCGAGTTGGCCGACTACATCCCCGAACTCGCGGCGGTCGCCCCCGATTCGTTCGGAATCTGCATCGCCACCGTCGACGGTTACGTCTACGAGATCGGTGACTCGCGAATCCCGTTCACCATTCAGTCGATCTCGAAACCCTTCACCTACGCCTTGGCTCTCGCCGATCGGGGAAGCGAGGCGGTTGCCGCGAAAATCGACGTCGAGCCATCCGGCGAGCCGTTCAACGAAATCAGCCTCGACCCGCTCACCGAACGGCCACGAAACCCCATGATCAATGCGGGGGCGATCACCGCTGCATCACTGGTTGCTGGCCCGAATCCCGAGGCCCGCTTCGAGCGCATCCGCTCGGCGTACTCGAGGTACGCAGGCCGCGAGCTGACCTTCAACGAGTCGGTCTACACCTCCGAGGCGCGGACCGGTCACCGCAACCGCGCGATCGGCCACATGCTGCGATCCTTCGACGTCATCACCGGCAATCCAGACGAGGCCGTCGACCTGTACTTCCGTCAATGCTCGATCGACGTGACCTGCCGCGATCTGAGTCTGATGGCTGCGACGATGGCGAACAACGGTGTCAATCCGCTCACCCACGAGCGTGCGCTGGCTCCCGCGGGCGTCGAACAGGTCCTCAGTGTCATGGCAACGTGCGGAATGTACGACGGCGCCGGAAAGTGGCTGGTGGAGGTCGGATTGCCGGCCAAGAGCGGCGTCGGCGGCGGAGTCCTGGCCGTTCTGCCGGGCCAGATCGGCATCGCGGTGTACTCCCCCCGGCTCGACGTTCACGGAAACAGCGTTCGCGGAGTTGCTTCCGCCCGGGCACTGTCGAAGGAACTCGAACTGCACTTCCTCCACGTGACGCGGGCGTCACGCTCCTCGATCCGAGCCAGATACAGCGTCATCGAAGCGCCGTCGCGAGTACGACGCACCCCGACCGAACAGGCTGTGCTCGACGACGTCGGCAAGCGCAGCCGGGTCTACGAGCTGCACGGCGACCTCCTCTTCACCGGTGCCGAATCGGCGGTCCGCGAAATCGGCTCGGTGGACGAAGGTCTCGAAGTTGTCGTCATCGACGTCCGCCGCGTCGACGACGCGAGCGACGTCGCGGTGCGGATGATCACTGCGCTGCAGGTTCAGCTGGCCGAACAAGCCTGCGCGGTGGCGGTCGTCGATCCGCAAGGACTAATGGGACAACGGAGTTCGAGCATCGACCCCGCTAGAAGAAGTGGTCGGGTTTTTGCGGACCTCGATTCCGCCATGCAGTGGTGCGAAGACACGTTGCTTGCGGTGCATTGTGAAGCCGATCGTCAGGCGTCGACGATCTCGATCGAGGACCACCCTGTTCTCGATGCTCTGTCCGCGGCACAGATCGAGGGATTCTCGGCTGAATTGGAGACGCGAACCTATGCCCGCGGTGAGAAGATCGCCCGCCGAGGTGAATCGGCCTCGGGGTTCTACCTGATTCTCAGTGGCCAGGTCAGCACCATGTTCACGGACGCACACGGGGTCGAGCACCGGATCACGACGCTCTCCGCCGGAATGACGTTCGGCGAGATGACGATGTTCCTCGACACCCCCTTCCTCAACGACATTCGCGCCGATTCCACGGTCACCGTGGCCGTCCTGACACCGGAGCGATACGCAGAACTGACCGCGCAGGCACCCGAGTTGAAACTTGCACTGCTCGAACGACTTGCGGCAGGAGCCTACGAGCAACTGGACCTGATGTTGCGGAGTGTCATATCCGCCGGACGAATCGGATAGGAAGTACACATGCCGACCACCGCCCTCACCTCGGAGCCGTCCACTGTCACGGTCACCGGAACCGCCACTGCTACAGCTGTTCCCGACATCGTGCGGCTGACGATCGGAGTATCGGTGACACAGACAGCCGTTTCCGACGCATTCGACGCCGTCGCGCGGCTGTCCAGCGCTCTGACCGAGACCCTGCACTCGCGCGGCGTACGCGGAGCGGACCTCACCACCGCCGGACTGAGCGTCCATCCGCAAACTCATTGGAGTGACGGAGGCCGCCAGGAGACAACGGGATTCACGGCCTCGACAACTTTTCGAGTCGTCCTGCGAGAACTGGGGCCGGCAGCGGCGAACTCCCCTGCAGCCGTCATCGCAGCATGTGTATCGGTGGGCGGCGATGCGATCCGGCTGGACGGACTGGAGTTCGATCTCGACGATCGCAGCGATCTGGCGACAAGAGCACGCGAGTTGGCGTGGACGGCAGCCGAATCGAAGGCCAGGCAGTTCGCAGACCTCGCAGACAAAGATCTGGTCGAAGTCCTCGAGGTGCTCGAGGACTTCGACCAGATCGCGCCGATGCGCGGGCGTGTCGCGGCGATGAAAGCGGATTCCGCCCCGATAGCCGTCGAACGCGGCGAGATCGAAGAATCGATCTCGGTCCGCGTTCGATGGGCTATGGCGTGACAGAAGTAATTCAGAAGACGCAGCCGGCAGTAGACCAGCCGGGCATGCGGATCAGCGAGTGAGGTTCTTCTCTTCGCGCTCTTCCTCGAACTTCTGCTCTGCGTCGGGGGTTGCCAGGTCGATCGTGGTGCGCAGCGGACGGTTCGGGATGAAGATGACCGACACGAGCGTTACCACCGCGACTACGGCTGCGACCAGGAAGATCCGACCTGTTGCGTCGCCGTAAGCGAACCGGACGATCTGCGAGACGAAGTCAGGCATGTTGCTCAGATCCAGGCCGTCCTGCAGGCTCTTTCCGGCTACCGCCTGCTGCTCGGGCGGCAAGGTGGACACCGAATCGACTGTCAGTGTCTTGACGCGGGTCGCAAGGATGGACCCGAGCACCGAAACACCGATCGCGCCGCCGAACGTGCGGAAGAACGCCACGATACTGCTGGCCGCACCGATGTTCTCGACGCTGACCGTGTTCTGCACCGCGAGCACGATGTTCTGCATCAACATGCCGGTACCAAGACCGACGATGGCGATGAAGATTCCGATGGTCCAGAGGCTGGTGGCGTGGTCGATCGTCGACAGCAGTCCGAAACCGACAAGCAGCAGGACTGCGCCGGCGACGATGAAGGGCTTCCACTGGCCGAACTTGGTGATCAACTGTCCCGAGCCGACGGAAGCGACGAGCATACCGGCGACCATCGGGATGGTGAGCAATCCGGCTTCGGTGGGATCGAATCCGCGTGCGGTCTGGAAGTACTGCGTCAAGAAGGTCGTCGCGCCGAAGAGGCCGACACCGACGGCGATCGAGGCGATGATGGCGAGAGCCGTGGTGCGCTCGGTGATGATCTTGATCGGCAGGATCGGATCCTTGACCTTGGATTCGACGAACATCGTCAGGCCGAGCAGGGCCAGACCACCGATGACGAAGAAGGCAGATTCCTTCGAGAACCAGGCGTAGTAGTCGTCCTGGCCGGCAAACGACACCCAGATCAGCAGGACGCTGACACCGGCGGTGAGCAGGGTGGCGCCCATCCAGTCGATGGAGACGTTGTCCTTCTTCACTGTCTCGACGTGCAGTGTGCGCTGAAGCAGGAACAGTGCGATGACTGCCAACGGGACACACACGTAGAAGCACCAGCGCCAGCCGGCAGTGTCCACGAGTACGCCGCCGAGGATCGGTCCGCCGGACATCGAGACGGCCATGGCCGCACCCATGTATCCGGAATAGCGACCGCGATCTCGCGGCGGGATGATCGTGCCGATGATGGCGACGACGAGTGCGGTCAGGCCACCCATACCGATGCCCTGGATGACACGTGCACCGAGCAGCAACGGAACGTTGTGTGCCGCGCCGGCGATGACCGAACCGATCACGAAGATGACGATCGCGGTCTGGACCAGGACCTTCTTGTTGTACAGGTCGGCCAGCTTGCCCCAGATCGGCGTCGATGCCGCGGTGGCGAGCAGTGCCGTGGTGATGATCCAGGCGTACTGAGTCTGCGTTCCGTGCAATTCGCCGATGATCGTGGGAAGCGCGGTCGAAACGATGGTGCTGCTGAGCAGCGCCGTGAACAGCGCTGCGATGAGGCCGGTGAGTGCCTCGAGGATTTCGCGGTGAGTCATCGCGGCCGCTTCGCGGGGCGATCCGTCACCTCCGGTACTTGCCCGGGTTTCTCCAACTGTTGCTGCCATGTGCCTTATCTCCCAATACTTTCTACGCCCGTGTGCGGAACTGCCGGTGAGGCCTGCCGATTCGATGCGCCGAACGTCTCGTTGAGACGTTGCAGCGATGTCACTGCGGCCATGGCCTCTTCCTGGCTCCAGTCTTCGAGCATGTTGCGCAAACGCGCCGCACGCCGCTGCGTGGTTTTCCTTAAAACGTCGTGTCCCTCTTCCGATACTCGGATGCGGAACGCCCGTTTGTCAGCCGGATCGGGATTTCTCTCGACATACCCCGCGTCGACCAGATCCGACATTTGTCGGCTGAGCGACGACTGACTGACACACAGATCGACGGCCAATTCGTTCTGTCGGCACTCCCCCCGCGCTGCCAGCATGAACAACACGCTGACCAGTGCAGGCGGCAGCAGGCTGTCTGCGCCGGTGGTGACCGCGGCTCGCAGCGATCTGCCGAACATGAAGATCGTGTCGACGAGCGCCTGGGCCGTCTCCGGCTGTACCGACATTGCCTACCCCTGAATTCGAGTGGCCCGAATGAGCCGTGACTTGAAAACGGAAAACTACTTGCAGAACGAAACTATACGATTAGTTGCGTAATGCAAGCAACTGTTGTGAACGCGAGAAGCGTCACACCCGTTCGGGGAAAGAATTCGCCACGCGTCAGCGTTCGAGGAGCGCGATGCACTCCATGTGGTGAGTCTGCGGGAAGGCGTCGAACGCCCGGAGGCCGCCGATTCCGAAGCCCTGCTCCAGGTAGAGACCGATATCGCGACCGAACGACGCGGGGTCACAGCCGATGTGCACTATCCGCTCGGCGCCAGTTGCGGCGAGCGCTTCGACGACCGGACGACCCGCGCCCGCTCGTGGCGGATCGAGCACGATGACGGCAGGCGATCGCTCCAGATCCGGGAGAACGTTCTCGACTCGGGCACTGTGGAAGCGCACCTGACCGAGATCCGAGAGCGCTTCCCGTCCGTCGGAGACTGCTCGCGCCGAGGATTCGACGGACTCCACGACCCCGGACGGCCCGACAAGGTCGGCGAGCACAGCTGCGAAAACCCCGACTCCGCCGTAGAGATCCCAGGCCGTGTCGTCGGTAGCGGCTCCGGCCCAATCTCCGACCACCTGTGAGTACGCGTTCGCAGCACTGCGATGGGCCTGCCAGAAACCCGTGGCGGACAACGCCCATTCTCGATTGCCGACGCGCTCGATCACTGTGTCCGACCCGATGGCCACGCGGGTCTTTCGCGGACCGCCGCTTGCCGCTCGGCGTGCCATGGCGCCGCGACGCCCCGGAGTCCGTCGTCCCGTCTTGGACACAGCGGGCGCGGCGATTTCCACGACGTGCCGCTCGCCGGTGGCGTCGAGAACGACCTGCAGCTCACTGCCCGGCGTCCATTGCTGGCCGCCGAGACCGTCGTAGGCGCTCTGATCGATCTGGGTGCAGCGCAGGTCCGTGACGATCCGGTTGCTCCGGTACGCGTGGTATCCCGCGACCCCGTGCCCGTCCACCGCCAACCGCACTCGCGTGCGCCACCCTGTCCCGTCTCCGGTTCCAGGTAGTTCCTCCACCGCGACGTCCGATTCGACGCGAGCGAGTCGCAGAAGCTGCTCCCGCACGACCGAGGTCTTCATCTCACGTTGGACGCTCAGATCCGCGTGCGAGTAGTCGCAGCAGCCTGCCCCGCCCGGGCCGGAGATCGGGCAGGTCGGATCGATGCGATGCGGAGATGCGTCGAGAACGGCGATAGCGTCGGCGCGGCAGAACGATCCGCCCTTGTCCTCGGTCACCCGGACCAGCGCCCGCTCCCCCGGCAAACCGTGACGGACGAACACGACCCGCCCCTCGTGCCGGGCGACGACGAACCCGCCGTGACCGGGGTTGCCCAGATCGACCTCGAAGGTCTGCCCGGTCCAATTCTCACTCAACGAACTACGCCTGCCATTTCGATGTTGCCGATCATTTCTCGCGGGTGATCATTTCTCGCCGGTGTCGTAACCGCGACGCGTGGCGCCTGCGGTCTTCTCGATGTCGAGCGGCTTCGCCTTGGCCGACGAACTCAGCTGCCACGGAACGCTCGTCACCATCACGCCGGGCTGGAAGAGCAGGCGGCTCTTGAGGCGGAGCGCACTCTGGTTGTGCAGGATCTGCTCCCACCAGTGTCCGACAACGTACTCGGGGATGAACACGGTGACGACGTCACGCGGGGCATCGCGTCGTACACGCTTGACGTAGTCGAGAACCGGCTTGGTGATTTCGCGGTACGGCGATTCGATCACCTTGAGCGGAACCGTCACGTCGCTCTTCTCCCACTCACGCACAAGTGCACGGGTGTCTGGCTCGTCGACGTTGACCGTGATGGCTTCGAGGGTGTCCGGTCGCGTGGCTCGCGCGTAGGCGAGAGCTCGCATGGTCGGCATGTGCAGCTTCGAGACGAGCACGATCGAGTGCGTGCGGCTGGGCAGCACACCGTCCCACTCCTGCTCCTCGAGCTCGGCCGCGACGCTGTCGTAGTGCTTGCGGATCATCTTCATCACGATGAAGATCGCGACCATCGCGACGATGGCGATCCACGCGCCGGCCGCGAACTTGGTGATCAGAACGATGATCAAGACTGTGGCGGTCATTGCCAGACCGATCGAATTGATCACTCGCGAACGCTGCATGCGGGCGCGCTGAGACTTGTCGGTCTCGGACTTCAGATGCCGAGTCCAGTGCTTGATCATGCCGGTCTGGCTGAGCACGAACGAGACGAAGACGCCGACGATGTACAGCTGGATGAGCTTGGTGACCTCGGCGCCGAACACCACGACGAATGCGATAGCGGCACCGGAGAGGAAGAGAATTCCGTTGCTGAACGCCAACCGGTCGCCGCGGGTGTGCAGCTGACGCGGTAGGTACCGATCCTGCGCCAGGATCGATCCGAGTACCGGGAATCCGTTGAACGCGGTGTTCGCGGCCAGAACCAAGATCAGTGCCGTGACGATCGCCATGAAGAAGAATCCGATCGGGAAACCACTGAACACGGCTTCGGCGATCTGCGCGATCAAGGTCTTCTGGTGGTAGCCCTCCGGGGCTCCGACCAGCTGTTCCTGCGGGTTATGGGCGTAGACGATGCCGATCTTCTGAGCCAGGATGATGATGCCCATCAGCAGGACGATGGCGATCGACCCGAGCAGCAGCAAGGTCGTGGCGGCGTTGCGCGACTTCGGCTTCTGGAACGCCGGTACGCCGTTGCTGATGGCCTCGACGCCGGTCAGGGCGGCACAGCCCGAGGAAAATGCGCGAGCTATCAGGAACGCGAAGGCAATTCCGTACAGATGCGAGTCTTCGGCGTTCAGCGTGAACGACGACGATTCCGCGTGCACGTCCTCACCCAGGACGTAGATCCGGAAGAATCCCCACCCGAGCATCAGGAACATACCGACGATGAACGCGTACGTCGGAATCGCGAACGCCGTGCCGGATTCACGGATACCGCGAAGGTTGACCGCGGTCAGCAACACGATCGCGGCGACCGCGAACAGCACCTTGTGCTGCGCGACGAACGGCAGAGCCGAACCGATGTTCGACGCCGCCGACGATATCGACACCGCGACCGTCAGCACGTAGTCGACCATCAGCGCACTACCGACGGTCAGACCGGCGGTCGGGCCCAGGTTGACCGTTGCGACCTCGTAGTCGCCGCCACCGGACGGGTAGGCGTGGACGTTCTGGCGGTAACTCGCCACCACCACAGCCATGACGATGGCTACGGACAATCCGATCCAGGGCGTGTACGCGTACGCGGAAATACCCGCGACGGAGAGAACCAGGAAGATTTCTTCGGGGGCGTACGCGACGGATGACATCGCGTCGGACGCGAAGACCGGTAGTGCAATTCGCTTGGGTAGCAGCGTGTGCCCGAGTTTGTCGCTTCGGAACGGCCGACCGAGCAGGAGCCGCTTGGTAGCGGTCGAGAGCTTAGACACGTGCAAAGCGTAAGCCGTCTCGCCCGATTCGGAGTCATCAGCGCCCCAACTTCACCTTTTGTCGTGACAACCGGCACGCAGGCGACCGTTGTACTTGCTCTTCCCGTGAGGGGCTGTACCGTTCGATTCGGCGTGCAATCGCGCCACGAGGGTCCATGAACGGAGTAGGGCGTGTATGTCGTCATCATGGGGTGCGGTCGGGTGGGTTCGTCCCTCGCCGCATCTCTGACCAGGATCGGACACGAGGTCGCCGTCATCGACCGCGATCAGAGTGCGTTTCTGCGTCTCGATCTCGACTTCCCGGGAACCAAGGTTCTGGGAATGGGGTTCGACCGTGACGTGCTGGTCCGGGCAGGCATCGAGCGCGCCGACGCCTTTGCCGCGGTGTCCTCGGGAGACAATTCCAACATCATCGCAGCACGTGTCGCGCGCGAGACTTTCGGCGTCGAGCGCGTCGTCGCACGTATCTACGACGCCAAGCGTGCCGCCGTCTACGAACGGCTCGGCATTCCCACGGTCGCCACCGTGCCGTGGTCGACAGATCGTTTCCTGCACACGCTGACCAAGGAAAGTCAGACTGCGAAGTGGCGCGATCCTTCGGGCACCGTTGCCATCACCGAACTTGCCCTGCACGAGGATTGGGCCGGAAAGCCGATCTCCCTCCTCGAGAGCGCGACCAGTTCGCGAGTCGCCTTCGTCATCCGCTTCGGGACCGGCGTTCTCCCCGATCGCAAGACCGTCATCCAAGCCGACGACCAGGTCTACATCGCGGCCGTATCGGGAACCGTCGCCGAAGCTGTCGCGCTGGCCGGCAACCCACCGCCGAGCGACGACTGAGGGAGGCCGCAGATGACTGAACCGCACGCCGTCCCTCACAACAAATCTGCGACTGTGTTGCACTACAACGTGATTGGAAGTTCTCGATGAAGGTCGCCATCGCCGGAGCCGGCGCCGTAGGCCGCTCCATTGCGCGTGAGCTGATTCGAAGCTCACACGACGTCATGCTGATCGAACGCAAGCTCGATCACATCGAACCGGAGTCGGTGCCCGAGGCGAAGTGGGTACATGCGGACGCCTGCGAACTCAGCCGGCTCGAGGACGCGTCGATGGAGTCGTACGAAGTCGTGATCGCCGCGACCGGAGACGACAAGGCCAACCTGGTTCTCAGTCTGCTCGCGAAAACCGAGTTCGGTGTTCGCCGAGTTGTCGCCCGCGTCAACGATCCCCGCAACGAATGGCTCTTCGACGAGTCGTGGGGCGTAGACGTCGCCGTCTCGACACCACGGATGCTCGCTTCGCTCGTCGAAGAAGCCGTCTCCGTCGGTGACCTGGTCAAACTGATGACGCTGCGGCAGGGACAGGCCAACCTCGTCGAGATCACGTTGCCCGACAACACACCGCTCGCCGGCAAGGCCGTCAAGAAACTCGAACTGCCGCGAGATTGCGCACTGGTCACCATTCTGCGTGGCGGACGCGTGATCGTCCCGCAGATGGACGATCCCATCGAAGGCGGGGATGAACTGCTCTTCGTTGCGGCCGTCGACGCCGAGGATCAGTTGCGCGTAGCACTCCGTCTCGAAAACTGACACGAGCACACCGACACGAAAGACATCTCAGGAAGTTAACAGTCAAGCCGCGAGCACGAGAGGAGGTGGGAAGGCATGGGTTTCGTCGTAGGTTTGTCCGGTTTGCAGGCAGTGGTGGAGTTGTCCGAGGAATTTGTTGAACAAGTGGCGTTTGGCTTCTTGGAGCCAGTCACCTTTGGCTCGGCGCGCGTCGTAGTGCCGCCGCGCTCCGGGCGAGGATTTCAGCGCTGCCATCGCCCAGATCGAACCGGCGGCGGCGAGACGCCGGTTCTTGATGTGCCGGTGCGTAATGACGGTCTTCTTGCCGCTGGCGCGGGTGATCGGCGCGGATCCAGCGAAGGCTTTCAATCCACGAGCGTCGTCGAATTTCGAGCGGTCGTCACCGATCTCGGCGAGCACCCGGGCGCCGACCACTGGCCCCACGCCGGGGAAACTGGTCAGGATCTTCGCGTCCGGGTGTCGGTGAAAAGTCTCGGTAACCGCCTCCGTCAGGTCGGCAACCGCAGTACAGATGGCGTTCAGCTGCCCGAGCAACGCGCTCAGTTGCCGTCCCATCGCTTCTTCGATCATGGCGGGCTGACGGAGGTGCTCGGCGGTGAACACCTCGCGCAGGCGCCCGGCGTCCCGATCGAGATATCGCTGGCGGCCGGCTTTGGCCATCAACTTTCGCAATCGGGCCGGAGTCAATGTGGCCGCCTGGGCAGGGGTGGGAGCAGCGGTGAGGATCATCCGGGCATCGGCTCGGGTGATGCCGCCTTCGAGACCGGCGAAGGCTTCCAACGCTGCCGGGTAGAACTCCTTGAGCAGCGCGATGACCCGGTTGGTGACCTGTTGCCTGTTCCAGATCGTGTCCTGCTGCGCGCGAGCGAGCACCCGCACACTCTGGGCCAGCTCGGAATCATTCGATCGTGGGCGATGCTCGGGCAGGTCGGTGCGCAGGATATTCGCCAAGGTGCGGGCATCGACCGCATCGGACTTCGCTCCGGAGACGACATGCCTGGACCGGTAACGCGAGGCCGCGAGCGGATTGATCGGGTAGACCTGCCTTCCCGAGGCGGTCAACGCCGCGACCCACAGACCGTGATCGGTCTCGATGGCCACCGGCACCGGCTCGTGCGGGTCCTCACCGGCGTCGGCGAGCATGGCCAACAAGGCCTCGAATCCCGAGGCGGTGTTCTCGACCCTGCCGCCGGCCACCAGGCGGCCCGTGTGGTCGACGACCGCGATGTCGTGATGATCAGTGGCCCAATCGATTCCACAGAACAAACTCATTCGTTCCCTCCGTCTGCTCGATACGATGCCCGGTACCGGGCAGGGGCCACGCGGCACCCTAATCGCAGGACTCGACGGTCCGTCATCTCAGTAGCCGTCCGTGACTCCAGCACACCGCAGGACCCCCAGTGCTTTCCGAAGAGCTCTACGGCTCGGGAGAACTCATACCGGGGTGAACCCTGCGGTCGGCAGGGGCAACGCCATCACACCACCGAACACCAGATCACTGCTACCGGGGCGCACCGTTCTTTCGTGAGACATCGAATGTCCGGGCAACAACAGGCGTCGCCCCGACAGCAGCACCAGAACACAAACTGTCCCTATACGGGGTCAGCTCCTATCCCAACTACCGATTAGGGAAACTCATGGCACAGGCACCCGAAAACACCGTAGTCACCGACAATCCAAGCCAGAGCCGGTACGAGATCCATGCTGACGGCGACCTCGCCGGCATCGAGGACTACACCACGTCCGGAGACGTCGTCTCGTTCAACCACACCGAGATCTACCCGGCCTTCGAAGGTTTCGGGTTGGCCGGGGTTCTCGTCCGCCAAGCCTTGGACGACCTACGCGCGCGCGGCCTCAAGGTTCACCCGGTCTGCCCGTACGTCGTGAAGTTTCTCGACAAGCACCCCGAGTACCAGGACCTGATCAGCTGAGATCGCGGTCTTCGCGCGGCTTCGTCGGATTCACCGAGCCCACCTCTTCGGACCCTTCGTCCGTTGTGGTGGGCTCGCTGCCTTCGGGCCCCACAACAGGTTCCGGCTCGACGATGCGATCGGCCTTACGCACCGCCCAGACCGTCACGAGCAGCACCAAACCGGTCAGTGGCCACCCCATACCGATGCGGGCGACTGCGAGCCATCCGGTGTGGTCGGTGTCGTAGAGCTGTGACTGCACGAGATACCGCGCACCGAAGACCAGTGCCCACGCCGCCGTCGCGATGTCGTAGAGGCGGACGGCGGAGCTGTGCTTGCGCCAGAGATTGCCGTGCCCGTTGAGATAGCCCCAGATGATTCCGACGAGTGGCCAGCGCACGAGGATGGAAATCAGGAAGACCGCACCGTAGGCGAGGCTCGTGTAGATACCGAAGAGGAAATATCCCTTGGCATCGCCGGTGCGATAGGCGATGAACGCGGAAACTCCGACTCCGAGAAACCCGGAAATAGCGGGTTGGAGGGAATCCTTGCGAAAGAGTCGCCAGGCCGCGATAGCGACAGCGACGCCCAATGCGGCCCAGATTGCCGCAGTGAGGTTCCAGATGCTGTTGACCGGGACAAAAATCAGAATCGGCAAAGACGAATAGATCAGACCACTCAGCCCGCCGAGTTGGTCTATTACCGATCGCTGTTGTGTTTCAGTCACCTGTCGAGGGTGCCACAGTCACCGAGTTGCACGGTAAATGCGGGAAACGCGCCTATTCGCCGCGCAGTTCGTAGTAAGGGTTGAAGATCGCCTTGCGACCGTCACGCTCGCCCACACGACCGCGGATCAGCAGGGTCTTACCGGTCTCGATACCCGGGATCCGGCGACGCCCGATCCAGACGAGATTGATCACCTCGGTGCCGTCGAAGAACTCGGCCTCGATACTGGCATTTCCCGACTTGGGACACGCGTCGACGCTGCGGAGTCGGCCCACCATCGTGACTTCTTCACCGCGACGACAATCGCACGCCTTCTGACCTCCGGAAGCCTTGTTGGACTCGGCCATTTCCTGGGCGTCCAACTGGTCGACGTCCTCGGTCAGACGCTGGGTCAGTCGACGAAAATATCCTGCGGCGGCGGGTGCCATTGCGCGCTCCTGCGAACATGTGTGACGCAAGGGTTTCGCGTCACGTGAAGGGCTGTGTGATCGCCACTGTAGACCCATTACGAGCGTGTAACCACACCGGTCAGTCCGCGTCTCGGGGGCACCGGGCAAGATCAAAAGATGCAGAACTCAGAATCGGCGACCGTTGCCGTCGTTCTCCCAGGTACAGGCTCTGACGCCCACTTCGCGGACCGCGCATTCCGGGCGCCGCTGGCGGCTCTGGGTGTGCGCATCGTCGCAATTGAACCGGACCCTCGGCGTGTCGTGGACGGCTACCTGGACGCGATGAACAGCGCCGCGGACACGTACGGCCGAATCATCGTCGGAGGGGTCTCGATCGGGGCGGCCGTTGCGCTCCAGTGGGCAGCCGCGAACCCCGATCGAACCGCGAGCGTGTTGGCAGCGCTTCCGGCCTGGATCGGGTCGGCGGACGACGCACCCGCTGCGGCGAGCGCGAAGTTCACCGCAGGGCAACTGCGCTCCGAAGGTTTGGAGGCGGTGATCGCGGCAATGCTCGCGTCGAGTCCGGCATGGCTCGGAACCGAACTCGAGCGCTCCTGGCGCTCGCAGTGGCCCGATCTCCCGGCAGCACTCGACGAGGCTGCGTCGTACCACTCGCTCGGCGAGAGCGAGCTACGGGCGGTGGGCGTTCCGGTCGGCATTGCGTCGGCGGTGGACGATCCGGTTCATCCCGCGGCGGTAGCGCAAAGCTGGGCGGCGGCACTGCCCCGCGGCGCAGTGGCCACGACGACGCTCGACATGATCGGGCGCGATCCCGCTGTTCTGGGGGCCACCTGCATCAAAGCGCTCGCGGCGATCGAATCCGATACCACCGCGAGCGCCTGAAGAAAACCCTGTTACTGACCCAATTGCTGCATGGCAGAACCGGATTCGCCGCTACGAGGCGGCGGGGTCGGTCGCGCCGGGGGTGCCGGCGGAGCGGGTGGAGCTGCCTGCTGTTGCTGCTGGGCGGCGACCTGCTGCTGCTGAGCTGCCGCCAGCTGCTGCTCGTGTGCGGCGGCCAACTGCTCGGCGAGTATCTGCGGGAGCACGACGGGCAGCGGTGTCCGCACCGGATGCGGCTCCGATCCTCGGTTGACGACGGTGTCGCGCAGGATGTCGCGTGCGATTGCGACCAGCGGGGCGTTCGCGGCTGTGGATCCGCTCGGACCCGCGACGACGCAGCGCACCATCCATCGCGGACCGTCGACGCCGATGAACCGCAGGTCCATATTGGCCGTCACAGCAGCCAGTTCCCGGCCCCACGGGCCGTTCTCGACGCTCACCGCGGAATTGTCGTCGCGAAGCGACTGCGCGAGCTCAGCCACGACCTCTCGCCACTGACCGGGTGATTTCGGGGCGGCGTAAGCGGCTACGGTGACGCGACCGTGCTCGGTGACCAGGTGCACGGCCTGCGGCGAACCGTTGGGCGCCATCTCGACCTGCAACTGTCCGCCGGTCGGCATCGGCACCAGAACGGACCCGAGATCCAGGCGCTGACCGTCACGGCCTGCCGTCGGATCGTCGGAATCGATCTCCGAGATGTCGTAGGGGCCCTCCGATTCGTCACCGAACTCGTCGCCGGCGGCATCGAGATCGTCTTCGACCTCGTCGACCTCCACCGACTCGTCGTTCTCGTCACCGAAGAAGCTGGTGGGTTCCTCGTCGACGTCTGTCTTCTTCTTGCGTCCGAACATGATTCAGACTCCCTCTCCGACTACCGCGCCAGGCACATCGGTATCGAGTATCGCGTGACCGCCGCTGGAACCGTAGCCTCCGGTTCCTCTGGTCGTGTCGTCCAGCGACTCGACTTCCTCGAAAACAGGGAGTTCGACTCGTTGAACCACGAGCTGAGCGATTCGGTCACCGCGGCGGATGTCGATGGCTGTGGCCGGATCGAGATTGATCAAGCAGACCTTGAGTTCGCCCCGGTATCCCGCGTCCACGGTTCCGGGCGCATTCACGATCGACAGTCCCGATTTGGCGGCGAGTCCGGAACGCGGATGGATCAACCCGACGGTGCCCACCGGCAACGCGATCGCGATCCCCGTTCCGACCAGTGTTCTATGGCCGGGTTCGATGGTGACGTCGCTGGTGGAGCACAGATCCACACCCGCATCTCCGGGATGCGCACGCTGTGGAACGGGCAGGTCTGGATCCAGTCGCTTCAAGGCGATGGAGAGATGGTCGCTCACGTGGGCCAAGACTACTCGTAGCGACGGACTATCCTTGACAGGTGCCCGAAACATCTCGACCTGACGTCGCCACCACAACGCCCCCGTCCACGACGCTGTACTCCGAGCGCCTGTGGGTGCCGATCTGGTGGTGGATCGCCGGGCTGGCCGTAGCCGGACTCCTCGCGGCCGAGGTCCACATGGGCCGCCCGGGGCTTCTCTCGTACCTGGCCTACGTCGTGCTGCTCCCCATCCCGATCTGGGCGGCATTCTGGCTCAGCCGGATGCGCGTCGAGGTGGTCGAGACAGCAGGGGTGAAAGAACTGCACGTGGGTAGAGCCCACCTGCCGGTCGAACTGATTTCGCGGGCGGCAGCAGTGCCGGCATCCGCGAAGAGTGCGGCGATGGGGCGCCAACTCGATCCGTCGGCGTTCGTCCAACATCGCCCCTGGGTCAAGACAATGGTGTTGATCGTGCTCGACGACCCGGAGGATCCCACGCCGTACTGGTTGGTGAGCACACGTCGTCCCGCTGATCTGCTGGCTGCGCTGGGTCGCTGACCAGCGCGGTCACAGCAAAGCAGTACTTCCCGACCCTTGGTCGACCCTCGAGCTGACGGGTCGACCACCGGGAAGGGAGATCAGGCAGCGCAGTCCATGCACACGAGCTGTCCGTTGGCATCACTGGCCAGGCGGCTGCGGTGATGAACCAGGAAGCAGCTCGAACATGTGAACTCGTCTGCCTGCTTGGGAACCACTCGAACCGAGAGTTCCTCGCCGGAAAGGTCGGCACCCGGCAGCTCGAAGGACTCCGCGGTGTCCGTCTCGTCGATGTCGACGACGGCTGACTGCGCTTCGTTGCGTCGCGCCTTCAGCTCCTCGAGCGAGTCCTCCGAAACCTCGTCGGACTCTGTACGCCTCGGTGCGTCGTAGTCAGTTGCCATCTCGTCTACCCCATCCTCTTCGTGTATCCCGGTCCCGTGTGCGCCGAGAATCCGGTAGATCCTTGATGCGCATGGAAACCGCCGTGGCATCCAGATCATTCCCTGTCGCTGCATAACGCTGCAGGACTGGAATTAGTGCCCGGAAGTTCCTTCCGAGAACGTGATCTGCGCCTCATTTGGTTGTCATTTCGGCGTCCTGCCGATGCCCAGTTGAACGACCTGGGCCGCCAGACAGTAGCCGACGTGAGCACGAAAGTAGTAACCGAATCGGAAATTTCCGAAAAATGACTGCGAATTGTCACCAAGGCAAGAGCAAGCTGTGACCTTTCGGCGATGTTTTCGGGCCGAATCCGGGTACAAACAGGCCGGTAATCGGCCAACTGGCGGTGGGCGATCGACAGCAGTTCGACGCGTCGAGCCTCGCTTCGGCTGTGTCGTCACACATGCCCTCTAAGGTAGGCACCGAACGTCATGCCGGCACCGCTCGGCCCGATGGCGAAGTAGAAGTTTCGTCAAGAAAGTCGAGGGATACCGTGGTTTCTCTGATCACCGAAGGCAGCTCTACCGATGACCAGGGACGTCCGTTCCGCCGTCGGCGCGCGTGGCCGGTGATCGCCGTGTTCGCGGTACTCGCATTGATCGGCAGTGTGTTGTGGGTTCGCATCCTGAGCGCCGAGGCCGAAGTCAGTGACACCGTGGCCTGCAACCTCCCGCAGCCTTCCTCCGATCCGTCGGCAGCGGCGCCACTGCCGTTGGGAACCGTCGTCGACCGGTCGAAGCTGCTCGACGTCGACCCCGCTCCCCTGGCGGCCACCAAGGTTCGCGTGTTCAACGCCAACGGTGAACACGGTCAGGCGGCCCAGGTGGCGGCGCAACTGAGCGAATTCGGCTTCTCCAGCGCGCCGGACGTTCAGGTCGGAAACGACCCCGTCTACGTCGACCAGAACATGGAGTGCCAGGGTCAGATCCGTTTCGGAGCGAACGGCCTCGCCGCCGCCAGTTCCGTCTGGCTGGTCGCCCCCTGTGCCGAACTGGTCCAGGACGGTCGCGGCGACGACACAGTCGACCTGGCTCTCGGCACCTACAACAAGGGCGCCCTCACCCCCAACACAGACGCCACCGCGATCTTGCATGCCCTGGCCGAGCAGCCCGCGAACGCCGAAGTCGCCCCGATGGACATCGCGCTGCTCAAAGCGGCCCGCACCGCACGCTGCTGACAAGCCTCAGCTCGGAATCGGCTGATCCGCACCGATCGAACTGAGCATGCCGGCGAACTGCTCGGCAATTGCCGGAGCCACCGCGTAGACGACATCCCCGTCTGCCGAAGTGGAATCGGGCGCCGGGACGTTGATGACAGCGCCCGCTTCGGAAGCGATCAGCGAGCCCGCTGCCCAGTCCCACGGACTCAGTCCGTGCTCGAAGTGGGCGTCGACCCGGCCGGTGGCCACCATGCACAGATCCAAAGCAGCCGAACCGATGCGTCGGATGTCGCGAACCTGCGGCAGGATCTGCCCGATCAACGCGCCCTGTACCTTCCGGCGATCCGCTCCGTAACCGAAACCGGTGGCCAACAGCGCCATTGACAGCTCGGTCACCGCATTGGCGCGTAGGTCGCTGGCGACGCCGTCGGCCGTTGTCATGGTTGCGCCGCCGCCCCGATGCGCGGAGTACGTTGTTTCCATCGACACGTCGACCACAGCGCCGGCCACCGAGATTCCGTCGATCTGCACGGCCACCGAAATGGCGAACGCGGGGATTCCGTAGAGAAAATTCACCGTGCCGTCTATGGGATCGACGACCCATCGAACTCCCGCGGAATCGTCGGTGTCTCCGCCACCTTCCTCACCCAAGATCGAATCTGCAGGCCGCAATTGCGCGAGAAGATCGCGAATCACCTGCTCGGTTTCGGTGTCGACCACCGTGACGGGATCGGTGGGCGTGCTCTTCGCAGCAACCGAACCACCCTCGGCGGCACCGGAACCCACCAGGCCGAATACCTCGGGCCGACGCAAGCGGACGTGTTCGGCTGCGCGTTCGGCGACGGCTACGGCAACTGCCCGCAAATGTGCGGGATCCAGAGAATCGGAGGAAAAGTCGGGCAATGTTCTTTCTGAAGGGCGCACCGGACCATCGCAACACATCTCTACCGAGGGGCACCACTCGAACGCCTCGAGTCGCACGCGCCCGGGTCCTTGTTCGGGTTAGTGTTTGCAACGGTAGATCGTGACCTCGAATTCGACACTCAGGAGCGCAGGACGATGACAACCACAGGTTTCGGGATCGATGTCGGCGGCAGCGGCGTCAAGGGCGGCACGATCGACCTGAGCACCGGGGAAATGATCGGTGACCGCATCAAGATCCTGACCCCGCAGCCGTCCACTCCCGATGCGATCGCGGGCACTGTGGCCGAGATCGTCGAGCAGGCCGAGTGGACCGGTCCGGTCGGCATCACCTTGCCCGCTGTCGTGACCGGCGGCGTCGCGCACAGCGCTGCGAACATCGACAAGTCCTGGATCGACACCGACGCGGCCGCGCTCTTCGGCAAGGCCCTGGGCGGCCGCGAGGTCACCGTCCTCAACGACGCCGACGCTGCCGGAATCGCCGAGGACTCCTTCGGGGCGGGCAAGGACACCTCCGGCGTCGTGATCCTCTTGACCTTCGGCACCGGAATCGGATCTGCCGTGTTGCACAACGGAGTTCTGTTGCCCAACACCGAGTTCGGTCACCTCGAGGTCGACGGCAAGGAAGCCGAGCATCGAGCGGCCTCGTCGGTGAAGGAAAAGAAGGACTGGAGCTACAAGGAGTGGGCGGTCGAGGTCTCGCGAGTTCTGACCACCTTCGAGAACCTGCTCTGGCCCGACCTCTTCATCGCCGGCGGCGGCATCAGCCGCAAACACGAGAAGTGGATTCCGCATCTGACCAACCGCACGAAGGTCGTCCCCGCCACCCTGCTGAACACTGCGGGAATCGCCGGAGCTGCACTCGCGTCGGTCGGATTGACCAGGCCGGCTCCCGTCGCCGGATGAGAAAACCCGCACGTGAAAAGCGGAAAATCTACCTGTTACGGCCCGCCGTGACGTAAGAGTTTCCTGAGAGTCGTTACAATGGTGAAGTCCGGCTGCGCGCCGGCCAACAACCATTGACCTCTCCGCCGGATCACCACTCTGGCGTGACGCCGCACGACACCGTCACGAAAGGGCGTACGTGGCAGCCACCGATACACGTCAGACTGCTGATTCTCCATCAGAGTCAGAGCCACAATCTCCAGCCGTGGAGGCGGCCACCGTCACCGCTCCGGCAGCCAAGAAGGCTCCGGCGAAAAAGGCCCCCGCCAAGAAGGCAGCAGCAAAGAAGGCTCCGGCCAAGAAAGCTCCGGCCAAGAAGGCAGCAGCTAAGAAGGCCAGCCCCAAGAAGGCCGGCGATCCTGACGCCGAAGACGGCGATGTCGAGTTGGAAGACATCGACATCACGGACGGCGACCTTGCCGAGGTCGAGTCCGATGTCGTCGAGGTCGTAGCAGTCGGCGAAGACGAAGAGACCGCTGCAGAGCCGTCCGAGAAGGACAAGGCTTCCGGCGACTTCGTCTGGGACGAGGAAGAGTCCGAAGCTCTCCGTCAGGCACGCAAGGATGCCGAACTGACGGCGTCCGCCGACTCGGTTCGCGCTTACCTCAAGCAGATCGGCAAGGTCGCACTCCTCAACGCCGAAGAGGAAGTCGAACTGGCCAAGCGCATCGAAGCAGGCCTCTACGCTGTGCAGATCATGCAGGACCTCGCCGACAAGGGCGAGAAGTTGCCTGCGGCTCAGCGACGCGACATGAGCTGGATCTGCCGCGACGGCAACCGTGCCAAGAACCACCTCCTCGAGGCCAACCTTCGCCTGGTCGTCTCGCTGGCCAAGCGCTACACGGGCCGTGGCATGGCGTTCCTGGACCTCATCCAGGAAGGCAACCTCGGTCTGATCCGTGCAGTCGAGAAGTTCGACTACACCAAGGGTTACAAGTTCTCGACCTACGCCACGTGGTGGATCCGTCAGGCCATCACCCGCGCAATGGCCGACCAGGCTCGCACCATCCGCATCCCGGTGCACATGGTCGAGGTCATCAACAAGCTCGGCCGTATCCAGCGTGAGCTGCTCCAGGACCTGGGCCGTGAGCCCACGCCGGAAGAGCTCGCCAAGGAAATGGACATCACGCCGGAAAAGGTGCTGGAAATCCAGCAGTACGCGCGTGAGCCGATCTCTCTCGACCAGACCATCGGCGACGAGGGCGACAGCCAGCTCGGTGACTTCATCGAGGACTCCGAAGCTGTAGTCGCAGTCGACGCCGTCTCGTTCACCTTGCTGCAGGATCAGCTGCAGTCGGTACTCGAGACGCTGTCCGAGCGCGAAGCCGGCGTGGTTCGCCTCCGCTTCGGTCTCACCGACGGTCAGCCGAGGACTTTAGACGAAATCGGACAGGTCTACGGCGTCACGCGTGAGCGTATCCGCCAGATCGAATCGAAGACGATGTCGAAGCTGCGCCACCCGTCGCGTTCGCAGGTTCTGCGCGACTACCTCGACTAGTCACACCAGTTACGCGCAGAAGAGCCGCTCTCCGGATTTCCGGAGAGCGGCTCTTCTGCGTTTGCCGCCTCAGACCAAGAGTGTGTCCCGGAGTTGTGCGAGATCGTCCTCGCTCAACTGCAGACCGTCCCGGACGTAGTTGTCGAAGTTGCCGTACACCCGATCCACCGTGGCGAAAGACGTGTCCAGCCAGGACTGTTCGACGCCGTCGATGAACGCGCTCCCCGTGCGAGGTCCGGTGAGGTACTGATTGCTGAGCATGTAGTCGGTATTCACATCCGAGCGACTCACGCCGAGGACGGTCAGGAGAACTGCAGTCATCCAGCCGGTACGGTCCTTGCCCGCCGAGCAGTGGTAGAGGACTGCACCGTCAGTGTCCGCGACGTTCACCAGTGCGTCGTGGAATGCGCGGCTCGCCCCCGGATCGGTCACCATCAACGCGTACATCGTCGGCATGTCCACCAGCGCCGGGAGGTTGGCGGGGTTGGTTCCGACGACGTCGAACCAGTTGCTTCGCGCCCCGCTCGGAATACGGTCCTGCGAGAGCGTCCGCTCGACGACCGTGCGGAAGTCGTCGACCGATTCCACTCCGCGTTCGCTCAACGACGCGAGATCCGACGGTGTCAGCTTGTCGAGGGCATTCGAGCGAAACACCTTCCCCCACCGAACGGTCTGCCCGTCCTCGGTGACGTAGCCGCCGATGTCACGCGCGTTCGACGCACCCTCGAGGTGCAGCGATCGATCCGCGGCAACCTGCGCAGCTGAGGGTCCGGCTTGTTCGAGCGTGGGAATTCCACCGGCAAGCGCCGGTACCGGAGCGCACGAGAGGATCACCGCGCACAGGACTGTCGCGGCGGGACGGGCGATTCTGTTCGACATCCGGACAGGATAGGGCCGCATTCAGGACTTCGTACGAACCTTGATGTACAACGAGGCAACGGGTTCGATAACTCTTGCCGCCACCGGACCGATCACGGCCATCAAGAGCACGTAAGCCGTTGCCAATGCGGCAAGTTCGGCGTCGACGGCACCCGCGGACACCGCCAGCCCGGCGATGATGATGGAGAACTCACCGCGGGCGATCAGAGCAGCACCGGCACGCGCCTGACCCATTCGCGCGACACCCTGACGTCTGGCCGCCCAGGCTCCGGTGATCAGCTTCGTGATCGCGGTCACGACGGCCAGAATCGCCGCCCACCCGAGGACGGGCGGAATGGAACTGGGATCGGTGTTGAGACCGAAGACCACGAAGAACATCGCGGCGAACAGATCTCGTAGGGGCTCGAGCACGCGACTGGCGTTGTGCGCCGTCGATCCCGAGATCGCGATACCGAGGAGGAACGCACCCACCGCCGCCGACACCTGCATCGCAGAGCTGATACCGGCAACCAACAGTGCGGCACCGAGCAGCTTGAGCAGCAGCGTCTCGCTGTCGGGGCTGTCGAGGAGTGCGGAGACGTACCGTCCGTATCGCAGAGCCACAACGAGAACCACAGTGATGACCAGCAACGAGATTCCGACCGCTTCGAGCCCGCCCATGAAGCTGACGCCCGCCAGCATTGCGGTCAGAATCGGCAGGTACAGCGCCATTGCCAGGTCTTCGAACACCAGAATCGACAGCACGACCGGTGTTTCGCGGTTACCGAGGCGCCCCAGGTCGCTGAGCACCTTGGCGATGATTCCCGAAGACGAGATGTAGGTGACGCCGGCCATGACCGTCGCCCCCACGACGCCCCAGCCGAGAATCAAGCCGACCACCGCGCCGGGAGTCGCATTGAGGACGATGTCGACGATGCCCGCTACCCGTGAGCGTTTGAGACCGGTGACGAGCTCGGCCGCCGTGTATTCGAGCCCCAACAGCAGCAAGAGCAGGACGATCCCGATCTCACTTGCCAGATGGGAGAACTCGCCGATGTCGCCGAGCTGGATGAAACCGCCCTGTCCGAAGCACAGGCCGCCGATCAGATAGAACGGGATCGGCGACATGCCGACGCGAGCAGCGAGCCGTCCGAGCAGTCCGAGCGCGAAGAAGACCGCGCCGAGTTCGATCAGTGCGAGGGTGGTTGTGTCCACGCGCCAGTCAGCCGTTGGCCAAGATTTTTGCCGCTGCGGCCAAACCGTCCGGCGTTCCGACTGCGACGAGGAGGTCTCCCCCGGTGAAGGTGAAGTCGGGGTTCGGCGACGGGCTCACCTGTCCCGCGCGCATGACGGCGACGATGGAGACCCCGGTACGGGTGCGCATGCCGGTGTCCCCGAGTGTCTGCCCGTCGTAGCGCGACCCGTCCTTGATGTAGAGCTGTTTGGTTCGAATTCCCGGAAGGTCACGGTGCTCTTCTTCGAGCTGTGCAACCAGCTGTGGGGCACCCAGGAGATTGCTGAGCGCTGCCGCTTCCTCGGTGGTCAGAGGCAGTGAGGCAGCACACGCGTCAGGGTCGTCTGCCTTGGACACGATGAGATCGGTATGACCGTCCCGATGGGTGACGACACCCACGCGACGACCGGAAGACAGAACAAAATCCTTGCGCGTCCCGATCCCCGGTAGTGGGGTGACTTCTACGTTCATATACCAACGGTAGCGCCGATCGGCGACCCGCATCGCGTGAGGGCCGTAATCCGCCGAACGCAGTCCACGGCGGGCGAATCGGCGAACTACCGAACCGGCGCAAACACGCCGTTCGCGTCCGGAAGATACTCGACGACAGCGGTGACGGCTGCGGCCGGAATCGGGGCGTACAAATGCGGGAATCGCATCGATTCCGGGTCCGAGGGAACACCTGGTTCGTACTTCACCTCACCGCCGAGCAAGGCCGGATCGATGGCGAGAAGCACGATGTCGTCCCGGCCGGCGAAGATCCGATTCGCCGGGAGATGAACTTGCGCCGGAGTCGACATGTGAACAAAGCCCTCGGCCTCGAATCCGTCGGGGATGCGTTCACCGATCTGTTGTGCCCGAGCCCATTCCTCGCGCGTGCACATGTGGAGCAACTCGACGCTCGCGTCGACAAGTGGTTCGCGTCCGGGGTTCATCAGCCCAGAATATCGGGCTGAGGTCGGCGATCCGAATCAGCTGTCAGCGAACAATCTTCACCGGAGAATGCCTGCCCAGCGCATTTCCAGTGAGACACAACACTAAGAAACGCCTTCGGGAACAACCCGTAAACCCCAAACGTCTGTAAGAGTGGATCTACCGCGCCATTCCGACGCGGCGGACCAGGCCCCAGGCACGCGGCCCGAATGCCGCAAAGCCAGTACGGAGGAGTCATGCCCGGAACACTGACCAGCCCACAGTTGACCGCTGCCGACCGGTGCGACCGGTGCGGTGCCGGAGCACGCGTACGCGCTGTGCTTCCCACCGGCGGCGAGCTTCTCTTCTGTGGACACCACGCAACCGAACACGCGGATCGACTTCGCGAGATGAATGCCGTCGTCTCCGAAAGCGAACCCGCAATCTGACCTGTCAGCCGGGGGTGGCCTCTTCACGAGGCGCGCCATGAACGCCAGAACGGGCGATCACATTCACTGTGATCGCCCGTTCTGCCGTCCAGGGGTCCTCTGTCGTTCACGGGCCCTGGAGGAGCGTTTCGGCTGCTACCAGCTGCGGAGAATCGCGATGCGCTCGGTCAGCTGATCGACAGTCGCGATGGCCGTCGGCGGGCCGCCGCACACTCGGCGCAGTTCCGCGTGAATGATGCCGTGCGGCTTACCGGTGCGGTGAACGTTCATCGCCACCAACCCGTTGAGCTCCTTGCGGAGCGCACCGAGCTGATCTGCCGTGGCCGCTCGATCGGATACCACTGCCGCCGTCGGTTGCGGGGCGGCAGCCTTGGCAGAGTTGGCCTCGACCTGCGTCTGCTGACGTTGACGCAGCAACGCCCGCATCTGATCGGCGTCGAGTAGGCCGGGGAGTCCGAGGTAGTCTGCTTCCTCGTCACTTCCGGCGAATGTCGCGGTACCGAAGGACGATCCGTCGTAGATCACCTGGTCGAGTTCGGCGTCGGCGCCCAGGGATGTGAACGCCTTCTCCTCCTCGCCCAGCTCGTCCTTCTGCTTGTTCGCATCGGCGAGCAGGTCGTCTTCGAGGCCGTCCTTCTCACGATGCGGCTTCCCGAGTACGTGGTCACGCTGGGCCTCGAGCTGCGCGGCAAGGTCGAGAAGCACCGGCACCGACGGCAGGAAGACGCTGGCAGTTTCGCCCTTACGCCGTGAACGCACGAAGCGCCCGATCGCCTGAGCAAAGTACAGCGGGGTGGACGCGCTGGTCGCGTACACGCCGACCGCCAGGCGAGGAACGTCGACGCCCTCGGACACCATGCGGACCGCGACCATCCATTTCTGGTCGCTCGCACCGAATTCGGCGATTCGCTTGGACGCGGTGGGGTCGTCGGACAGCACGACGGCCGGTTGTTCGCCGGTGATCGCGGTGAGTGCCTTCGCATACTCACGGGCGACAGTCTGGTCGGTTGCGATGACAAGTCCGCCGGCATCGGGCATACCGGTACTGCGCAGCTGCGCCAAACGGGTGTCTGCTGCTTGCAGCACGGCAGGAATCCAGTCCCCGGCAGGGTCCAAGGCCGTACGCCAGGCGCGAGTCGTCTGCTCGGCGCTCAGCGGCTCGCCGAGGCGAGCCGTGAATTCCTCGCCCGCGTTGTTTCGCCACCGCGCTTCGCCCGAATAGGCGAGAAACACGACGGGTCGAACCACGCCGTCCTTGAGTGCATCCGAATATCCGTAGGAGTGATCGGCTTTCGAGCGGAGCAGGCCTTCCTTGTCGGGCTCGTACTCGACGAAAGGAATAGCGCTGTCGTCACTGCGGAACGGGGTTCCGGTCAGTGCGAGACGCCTGGTCGCGTCGCCGAACGCCTCACGAATGGCGTCGCCCCAACTCTTGGCGTCGCCGCCGTGGTGGATCTCGTCGAGGATGACCAGCGTCTTGCGGCCCTCGGTGCGCACGCGATGCTTCGACGGGTGCGAGGCAACCTGGGCGTAGGTCAGCACGACGCCGTGATAGTCACTCGAGGTCTGGCCGGTCGAGTTGGAGAACCGCGAGTCCAATGCCAGTCCGGAGCGCTGAGCGGACTCCGCCCACTGGTGCTTGAGGTGCTCGGTCGGCGCCACGACGGTTATCTGGTCGACCGTCCGGT
This sequence comes from Rhodococcus sp. IEGM 1306, assembly GCF_036541985.1. Lineage (NCBI taxonomy): Bacteria > Bacillati > Actinomycetota > Actinomycetes > Mycobacteriales > Nocardiaceae > Rhodococcus > Rhodococcus sp. IEGM 1306. The sequence goes on along the minus strand of NZ_JAZHFF010000002.1, from coordinate 290,807 downwards.
CGCGGAGCAATTCCGAAGCTACCCGCAGAGCGAAGGTGGTCTTACCTGCTCCCGGAGTTGCGACTGCCAGAAAGTCACGGGGACTGCTGGAAAGGTATTTGGTCAGTGCACGGCGCTGCCATGCACGAAGGGAACCGGTAGGGGCGCCAGGTTGGGTTCCCGCGGATTGAGCTCCGGCGGGTTCGGGCGAATTGCCGAACTCGGCTGCCACGGTCTCAGACGTCATAGGCCGCGCCTCCACTGGAATCGCACTGTTGTCTCGCGCTCCTCGAATTTTCATCAATGTCCGGCGACGAGCCTAGCCGTCGCCACCGACGAAAGCCGCACTCGAAGCGCGTACTCATGGCCGTTCTCACTCCGGCCGGCGAGGTTTCGCTGCTCTCGCATCCTGCCGACCTGCACGCGAATTGTCTCAGAAATGTGCGACACGTCGGCGCCATGGTTGGGCAACCGGGTGTGTCGTCAGGGATGCTGGAGACATCATGAGTGAAGCGCGAGGCGAGAAGTCGAGCGGAAGTGATCTGCACCACCGCAGATGGCATCCGCTACGCCGCACCGGGCAGTTGATCGGTCGAACCCTGAGCAAGGCCTGGGACGATTCCATCTTCGGAAAGGCGGCTACGGCCGCGTTCTGGCAAACGCTGTCACTGGCTCCCCTGCTGCTCGGTCTTCTCGGAATGATCGGCTATATCGGTGGGTGGTTCGGACCCAACACCGTCGAGATCATCGAATCCAAGATCGTCACGTTCAGCGGGACGATCTTCAGCGAAAGCGTCGTCGACCAGATCATCCGTCCGACAGTGACGGACGTGCTCCAGCGCGGACGACCGGAGATCATCTCGGTCGGCTTCCTGCTCTCACTGTGGGCGGGGTCGTCGGCGATCAGTACGTTCGTCGACTCGATCGTGGAGGCACACGGTCAGCAGGATGCCCGCAATCCCATCTGGCAGCGCATCTTCGCCCTGCTGCTCTACGTGATGTTCCTGGTGATGGCGGTGTTCATCCTCCCGCTGGTAGCACTGGGCCCGACGCTCGTCGGGCGCGCACTACCCGCATCCTGGTATGTGGTCGGATCGAATCTGGTCGACACGTTCTACTACCCCGCAGTCGGCCTGCTGGTGATCATCGGCCTCACGACGCTCTACAAGGTCGCTCTGCCGAAGTCGCTGCCGTGGCATCGGCTCCTCGCCGGCGCTCTGGTCGCCGGTGTGTTCTTCATGGCTGCGAGCACCGGATTGCGCTGGTACCTGGGATTCGTCACCAGCACCGGCTACACGTACGGAGCGTTGGCAACGCCGATCGCCTTTCTGCTCTTCACGTTCTTCCTCGGTTTCGCCGTCGTGCTCGGCGCCGAGTTCAACGCGACCGTGCAGGAGTTCTGGCCGGCTCGAGCCACCCGGATGGAGCAGATGCGAGAGTGGCTCGCGGCTCAGAAGACCGACGACGAAACCGGCCCGGTCACCAACCTGACCTGGCACCTGGCCACCAGCCCGATCCGCATCTCGGGCGACAAAGCGGATCCGGCCACTGTCCCCTCGTACGGGCGGCCGCGCAGCAGACAAACGGAGTCGCGACAGAACTCCTGCGTCGACCAGGATCCCTGCGACAACCCGCAGGCAGACGCGAAGAGCCCGGCGGCCGACTGCGTCGAGGCTGTCGATCCGCCGAGCTCTGGAAGTACTGCCGCTCGCGTGACCCGAGGTCAGTCGCCCTTACGGAGTCCTTCGTAAATCTTCTTGCAGTCCGGGCACACCGGTGATCCCGGCTTGGCGGACTTCGTCACGGGAAACACCTCACCGCACAGCGCGACGACATGGGTTCCCATGACGGCGCTCTCGGCGATCTTGTTCTTCTTCACGTAGTGGAAGAACTTCGGGGTGTCGTCGTCGGTCGTTTCGTCGGTGGAGACGTCGGGACGTTCCTTGGTTTGAGTGCTCACCCCTCCAATAATGCCGTCTCCGTCACAGCGGTGCGACCCACGGGTCGTGTGCAATTGTCGGCCGAGAGTGGAACAGTGGAGTCATGGCACGAAATGGCGCGTTCGGCAGGTCCGACGAGGCCGGGACTCCCGACAATCCCGTACTGATCACCGAAGCGCAGCAGTCCGTCGAAGAACAGCACAAAGCCCGAGTGCGCAAGTACATGATCATCATGTCCTTCCGGTTCCCGGCGTTGATCCTCGCGGCGATCGCGTACGGCATCTGGGCCAACGCCTGGATCTCGATGCTCATCATCGGTGCATCCATTCCGCTTCCCTGGATCGCCGTCCTGATCGCCAACGACCGACCACCGCGCACCAAGGACGAACCGAGTCGATACGACGGGCGAAAGAAGACCGCAGGCGAGATCGAATCCGCGACGCACCACACCATCGAAGGCTGACAAGTTCCGCCTGCGAGAATGACGGGGTGAGAAGCGAAACGCTCCTGTCCATCACCCCTGCGCTGCGTGAGGCTCTGCTTCGCAATCGATTCGACACGGGAACCATGCTCGAGGCATTGGGTCCCGAAGTTCACGCCGCTCTCGGCCGAAGTGAGCCGGTACCCGTGCGCCGCGCCACCCGGGAACTCGGGGATCTGGGCGTTCTCGTCAGACTGTTCCTTCTCGCCGATGATTGCCCCGCGGGCGACGTCGCCGCGGCGCTGGCTCCACTGACGATTGCGCAGTGTGTCGACGCCGGTCTGCTCGAAGGTGAGAACTTCGACAGTGAGAATCCGCTCGTGCGGGCCGCGGTCGATCTTCGTCCCATCGATGTCGGCGACGGCGATCGTTGGGTGATCTCGGATCTCGACGGCGGAATCCGTCCCAAGAAGGCCACGGCCGATCACGTGCTGGGAGTCGGGCACGCGTCACTGTCCTTGCTACAGGCCACGCCCACCGCGAAGGTCGGCAGCGTGCTCGACCTCGGTACCGGATGCGGCATCCAAGCCCTGCACGCGAACACGTACGCCGATTCGGTCACCGCAACCGACATCAATCAACGCGCCGTCGACCTCACGGCAGCAACCATGGCCCTCAACGGACTGGACGTCGAACTGCTTCAAGGCTCCTGGTTCGAACCCGTCGAGGGTCGAACTTTCGACCAGGTGGTCGCCAATCCCCCGTTTGTCGTCGGCGAGGCACGCGTGCATCACACGTACCGCGATTCCGGCCTCGATCTCGACGGTGCGAGCGAATTGATGATCTCGCGCTCGATCGACTATCTGAACCCCGGCGGCACGGCAGCACTGTTGGCATCGTGGGTGCACATCGAAGGACAGGACTGGCGTTCGCGGATCGCGTCGTGGCTGCCGGCGCATGGCGTCGACGCCTGGGTGGTGCAGCGCGACGTGGCGGATCCAGCTCTGTACGTCGGTACGTGGCTCAAGGACGGCGGGCAGGATCCGCGAGATCCGGAAACGGCATCGAGAGCAAATGCCTGGCTGGATCACCTCGAAGAAGCCGATGTCGAGGGCGTCGGCTTCGGTTTCGTGTTCCTTCGCCGCACCGACTCCCCCACCGACCTGATGGCCGAGGACCTCATGCACGGCTTCTCGGACCCGCTCGGGGCCGAGGCGCTCGCATACTTCGACCGTCTTGCCTGGTTGCGTGAACACGACGTCCTCGAGGAACGATTCGTTCTCGATTCGGACACCGCACTCGAACGCGTCTACCTCCCCGGCGACGAGGGATGGCGGCCGGTCGTCACCCGCGTGCACCGCGGAAACGGACCGCATTGGCAACACGAGATCGACGAACTGGGCGCTGCGCTGCTGGCCGGCCTTCGAGCGGATGGACTGGTGGTCGACGAGCTGATCGAACTTCTCGCCGCGGCGAACGACGAAGACCCGGACCAACTACGTGAGGCCGTCGTCACATTGCTGGTCTCGCTCGTCCGGCACGGGTTGGTGCTTCCCGTCACGAACTGAGTTCCCGGTGAGTTGCAGATTTTTGTGTTCTCAGCAACTTCTCAGGACGACTGTGAAATAACTGCAGGTCACGGCGATTTAGCGGAAATCGGCACGGGAACTTTCCCGGAACTCTCACACGTTGAACTGTGTGAGAGACCGCCGATAGGGAGGCAAGTCATGACAAGCCCCAGCACCACTACTCGCATTCGTCCGAGCGCCGCAGATCTGGACGCCCAGAGCCCGGCCGCAGACCTGGTCCGCGTCTACCTGAACGGGATCGGTCGTACTGCACTGCTGACAGCAGCAGACGAGGTCGAACTGGCGAAGCGAATCGAAGCGGGGCTGTATGCCAGCCACGTTCTTGCCACGGGAAAGCGCCTGACAGTCGCCAAGAAGAGGGATCTCGCAACAATCGTTCGCGAGGGACAGTCGGCGCGTAGCCACCTCCTGGAAGCGAACCTGCGACTCGTCGTGTCGCTGGCCAAGCGCTACACCGGCCGCGGCATGCCGCTCCTCGATCTCATTCAAGAAGGCAACCTCGGACTCATCCGTGCCATGGAGAAGTTCGACTACGCCAAGGGCTTCAAGTTCTCGACGTACGCCACCTGGTGGATCCGTCAGGCGATCACCCGCGGAATGGCTGATCAGAGCCGCACCATCCGGCTCCCAGTCCACCTCGTGGAGCAGGTGAACAAGCTCGCACGCATCAAGCGCGAACTGCACCAGCAGCTCGGACGCGAAGCGACCGACGACGAGTTGGCCGAAGAGTCGGGCATCCCGGCCCACAAGATCGCGGACCTGCTCGATCACAGCCGTGACCCGGTAAGCCTCGACATGCCGGTCGGTAACGACGAAGAAGCGCCGTTGGGCGACTTCATCGAAGATTCCGAGGCGACTTCGGCGGAGAACGCCGTCATCGCCGGTCTGCTGCACAGCGATGTGCGCAGCGTGCTCGGGACCCTCGACGAGCGAGAGCAGCAGGTCATCCGACTTCGCTACGGTCTCGACGACGGCCAGCCTCGCACCCTCGATCAGATCGGCAAGCTCTTCGGCCTCTCCCGTGAGCGGGTTCGTCAGATCGAGCGCGAGGTCATGGGCAAGCTCCGCGTCGGTGACCGCGCCGAGAAACTGCGGTCCTACGCAAGCTGATCAAACAACACAGCACGTGCGTCAGCGCGCCACACCACTCGCGCTGACGCACCGCACAAAGCACCGGCCACCGCTACTTCCCTCCCCCTCGGGAATGTGCGGTGGCCGGTGTTGTTCGCTGTGTCCATCTCGAACGCTGTGACTACCGCAACCGTCTGGGCCCCAGGTCGATTGCGCTCGGCTCGGGCCCTATGCGTACTCGCGAATCGGTGATCTCCGCGCCGGTAGCCGAAGCGAGTACCGGCTCACAGGCCAGTTCGCGGACTTCCGGAACGTCGTCGGCCAGCGCCGAGATGCGCTGGACCAGATCAACCAAGGCACCCTTGTTGACCGGAACGGCGTTTCGATATCCGGAGAGCAGCGGCGCAGCCTTGGGTGCGTCGATCAACTCCGTAGCAGCGTCTTCGGTGAGTGGCAGTACGCGATAGGCACGGTCCCCGAGGAGGTCGGAGATCACACCGGCGAGGCCGAACGAGATCAGCGAACCGAACGACGGGTCGTCTTGGACTCCGACCACACACCCGATGCCCTTGGTTGCCATTTTCTGCACGTGCAGCAGCGGTTCACCCGACGCGGCCGCAAGATCTCGGTAAGCGAGGCGTACCGATTCCGGTCCACTCAGATCCAGCCTGACGCCGCCCAGATCCGGTCGGTGGCGCCACATTTCGCCGGTTGCCTTGACCGCGACCGGATAGCCGACAGCATTCGCTGCCTCGACAGCTTCGTCTTCGCTCAGGACCGAACGGAATTCGACGACCGCGACCCCGTAGCACTCGAGAAGAGCGGCTGCTTCCACGTCCGACAGCCAACGGCCAGAAGAGTTCTCGAGCCAGTCGGCCACCATCTTCTGGGCTCGCTCGGAGTCGATCCCTGCCGGGCGAACAACCTTCGACGCCGGCTTGCTGCGCCACTCCGCGTAACGCCAAGCCCTCGCCAACGCCAGTGCGGCGCGCTCCGGCCCCGGGTAGGACGGCACCGAACCGCGGGTCGGGTTACCGACTTCGTCGCGGACCGCAAGGACGTCCGGCACACCCTCGGCTGCGAGGAAGGTCGTGAGAATCGGCTTGTCCGAGCCCGCGACGGCGTCTTTGAGTGCTTTCGCGAACGGCTCGACCGGAATGGCAACCGGAGGAACGAAGACGGCGATGACGGCGTCGACGTCGAACGAGGCCAACGCGTCACGCACGGCGGTAGCGAACAGCTCCGGACTGGCCTGTGCGCCAAGGTCGACCGGGTCGCTGACCTGCAATCCTTCACTGCGGGCAGCGTCCGCGGCAAGGACACCGAGCGCGGTGGAGTTGCCGATGACTGCAAGCCGTGGACCGGCCGGCAACGGCTGGTAGCCGAAGAGCAGTGCGCAGTCGAACAACTGAGAGATGGATCCGACTTGGATGACGCCGGCCTGTTCGAAGAGGGCCCGGACGATGGAATCGTCGATCTCGACTCCCGTGGCGGCGAGCACCGGCGGAACCGCGTGCCGACCGCTCTTGACCGCGACGATCGGCTTCTTGCGCGCAACTCGACGCGCGATGCGGGAGAACTTTCGTGGGTTGCCGAAGCTCTCCAGATAGAGAAGAACCACTTCGGTGGACTGGTCGGAATCCCAGTACTGCAGAAGGTCGTTGCCCGAGACGTCCGCACGGTTACCCGCAGAAACGAAGGCGGACAATCCGATTCGACTACGCGCGGCCTCGTCGAGAATGGCGATACCGAGCGCGCCGGACTGACAGAAGAAGCCGACGTTGCCTGCCACCGGCAAGACCGGCGCCAGCGTCGCATTCAACGAAATCGCCGGGTCGTTGTTCGCGACACCCAGGGCGTTCGGACCGATGAGGCGCATTCCGTGAGCACGTGCCGCGTGGACCAGTTTGCGTTCGGACGACCGTCCGTCCGGACCACTCTCACTGAAGCCGGACGAGACCACCACCAGCGCTTTGACGCCCTTGTCGAGGCAGTCGTCGAGAACCGAATTGATCGATTCCGCAGGTACAGCCACGACGGCCAGATCGACGTCGTCGGGGATGTCACGAACCGTCGGATATGCCCGAACACCGTGCACCGAACGATGCTCCGCGTTGACGGGATAGACCGGTCCGGTGAATCCGCCGCGCAGCAGGTTGGTCAACACCGCGTTACCCACCTTGGCCGGGTCCGCCGACGCGCCGATCACTGCCACCGATCGTGGACTCAGCACGTTTCCCATGCTGCGGGCCTCAGCTGCCCGCTCCCGCGAATTACGTACCGAAACAAGCGCTTCCGTCGGGTCGATCGCGAATTCGAGTCGCAGCACGCCACCGTCGAACGAGCGGCTCACCTGATAACCCGCCTCACGGAACACCGTCACCATGTTCCGGTTCTCGGAGAGGACCTCGGCGACGAACATCGTCAGACCGTTCTCGGCCGCTGCTGCTGCCAGGTATTCGAGCAGGATCGGGCCGAGGCCGCGCCCCTGGTGTGCGTCGGCGACGACGAAGGCGACCTCGGCAGACTTCCCGTCACCGACGTCGAGGAGGCGCTCGTATCGCCCCACCGCGATGATCTCGTCGCCGAGCATCATCACGAACGCGACGCGGTTGTGGTGGTCGACCGTCGTGAAGTTCTTGACGTCGCGCGCCGACATCGTGGGGTACGGGCCGAAATACCGCAGGTAACGGGTGCGCTCGGAGAGCTTGCCGTGGAATTCGACGAGTTTGTCCGCGTCCTCGGGAACGATGGGTCGCAGCGCCACCGCGCCGCCGTCGGAGGCGAGAACATCGACTACCCACGAATGGGGATAGGTGTGAGCGGGGTCGGTCTTCGGCGCCTGCTCACTCGCGCCGCCGGCATCGGTATCGGACTGTTCAGTCACGGGGATCCTCCGGGTCGAGTCCGAGTAGCGGGAACGAAGCGCGGCGTGTGGCGATGATCGCCGAGTCGATTCGGGTGAGTGCACGGTCCACCGACGCGACGCCTGTCTCCGGTGTACCACCCGGGCCGTCCCACGGTGTGTAGGCGACATCGCCGCCGTCACCCATGGTCGGCGGGAGGTCGACGCTCGGTGCCCGCAGTTTCGTCGATTCCTTCCAGTCCTCGGGGACAGCGGTGTCGACGTCGATCTCGCGATCGAGTGCGGCCGCGATCAGGTGAGTCCATGCCCTGGGCACGACGCGAACCAGTCCGTATCCCCCACCACCGACCGCCAGCCACCGTCCTTCGGAGTAGCGGTCGGCGAGATCGCGCATTGCCAGGAACGCCGCACGCTGACCGTCGACGGTGAGGGCGAGGTCCGCGAGCGGGTCCTCGCGGTGCGAGTCCACACCGCACTGACTGATGATGATCTGCGGGCGGAAGGCTGCAATGGCTCCCGGAACGACGGCGTGAAAAGCACGCAGCCACAACGCGTCGACGGTCCCGGGAAGCACCGGGATGTTCACCGCTGTACCTTCGGCCGCGCCGTCACCGACCTCGCTCGACCATCCGGTGTTGGGCCACAACGTCGCCGGATGCTGATGCAGCGAGACGGTGAGCACCCGAGGGTCCCCGAGGAACGCATGTTGCACACCGTCGCCGTGGTGAGCGTCGACGTCGATGTAGGCGATGCGGTCGTAGCCGTTGTCGAGCAGCCACGAAATCGCAACAGCCGCATCGTTGTAGACGCAGAATCCCGAAGCCCAATCCGCCATCGCATGGTGCATGCCACCGCCGATGCTGACCGCACGCCTGGTACGCCCCGAAGCGATTTCCTGCGCTGCCGCCAGCGAGCCGCCGGCGAGGATGGCACTTGCCTCGTGCATGTGCGGGAAGACCGGGTTGTCCTCGGTACCGAGCCCGTGGGGAACATCCTGGCCGCTCACACCGTTGTTCGCAGAGTTACCCGCGTCTTTGACCGCTGCAAGATATGCCGGTGTGTGGATTCTGAGGAGGTCGGCATCGGACGCGGCACTCGGTTCGAGAAACTCGATTCCCTCGAGAAGTCCGAGGCTTCGCGAGAGTGCCATCGTGAGATCGAGGCGAGTGGGATTCATCGGGTGATCGGCGCTCCACCGATAGCTCAGGTACTCCGGACTCCACACCACGACTCGATTCGCTCGAGACGCCGCGGGGTCCCCGTCAGATCTGATCGACGCGGTCATGGGATCACGCTACTTCCTTCTCGTTTCGTGCTGCACACCACACTCGTGGCCCGCTACGGAGACCGAGATCGAGTGACACGAATCCAATTCGGACACGCGCTGGACTCGCCGCAGTGGAGGCGGCACCGGAACCACGAACTGAACGGTAGAATGATCAACTGACGAAGGGGTTGAGTGTGAAGGATCTAGTCGACACCACGGAGATGTATCTCCGGACGATCTACGACTTGGAAGAAGAGGGCGTAGTCCCACTCCGGGCGCGGATCGCCGAACGGCTCGAACAGAGCGGACCCACCGTCAGCCAGACAGTTGCGCGTATGGAGCGCGACGGCTTGCTGATGGTCGCCGGCGATCGACATCTGGAACTCACCGACAAGGGTCGCGATCTCGCGATCTCTGTCATGCGTAAGCACCGGCTGGCAGAGCGCCTGCTGGTGGACGTCATCGGTCTCAAATGGGAAGACGTACATGCCGAGGCATGCCGTTGGGAGCACGTGATGAGCGAGGAGGTCGAGCGTCGGCTCGTCGTCGTTCTGAACAACCCCACGACGTCGCCCTACGGCAACCCGATTCCGGGCTTGGACCAGTTGGGACTCGACGGCCCGGTTGCCACCACCGAAACGTTGGTGCGTCTGACCGATATTCCGCACGGCGCACAGACTGCGGTGGTCGTTCGGCGACTGGCCGAGCACGTGCAGTCCGATCCCGAGGTGATCGCGCAGCTGCGTGACGCCGGCGTCGTTCCCGACGCCAGGGTGACGGTCGAAACCCGTCCGGGCTCGGTGACCATCATCGTGCCGGGTCACAGCGGGTTCGACCTGTCCGAGGAAATGGCTCACGCCGTTCAGGTCAAGCAGGTCTGAGGAAGTAGTAGATGAAACTCCTGGTCACCGGCGGCGCCGGTTACGTCGGCAGTGTGTGCAGCACTGTGTTGCTCGAGCGTGGACACGAGGTTGTCGTCATCGACGACCTCTCCACGGGAAATGCCGACGCGGTGCCCGCCGGTGCCGAGTTCATCGAAGGGGACGTCGGGGCGCTGGCCGCCGAGGTCCTCGGTGGTGCGGGTTCACCCGTTTTCGACGGCGTACTGCATTTCGCAGCGCAGTCGTTGGTCGGCGAATCGGTGCTGCACCCCGAAAAGTACTGGCGCGGAAACGTCGTCACGACCATCGAGTTGCTCGAGGCGATCCGTCTCTCCGGCACTCCCCGGCTCGTGTTCTCTTCCACCGCCGCAACGTACGGCGAGCCGGAGCAGTCCCCCATCGTGGAAACGGCTCCGACCCGCCCTACCAATCCGTACGGCGCGACCAAGCTCGCGATCGATCATGCGATCACCTCGTACTCGATCGCCCACGGCCTGGGCGCGACCAGCTTGCGCTACTTCAACGTCGCGGGTGCGTACAAGTCCGCCGGCGAGAACCGGGTGATCGAAACCCACCTGATTCCACTCGTTCTGCAGGTCGCACTCGAGCAGCGAGACAAGATCTCGGTTTTCGGAACCGACTGGCCCACGCCGGACGGTACGGCAGTACGCGACTACATCCACGTGCTCGACCTCGCCGAAGCGCATCTACTGGCGCTCGAATCCTCGGTTCCCGGCGAGCACCGCATCTACAACCTGGGAAGTGGTGCCGGCTTCAGCGTGCGTGAGGTGATCGCTGCCTGTGCACGGGTCACCGGCTTGCCGATCAACGTCGAAGACGCGTCGCGACGCCTGGGCGATCCCGCGGTCCTCATCGCATCGAGCGACAAGGCGATTGCCGAGTTGGGTTGGACGCCCACGCGTACCGATCTCGACGTCATCGTCGCCGATGCGTGGCAGTTCCTCCAGGATCTGGGCGATCGCTCACACGCTGCTCGCTAGCTTCCGCTCGGCAGTGCCGGCGGCAAGCCGGCGATTCCGAGCGATTCCCCGATGGACAATCCGACGACCGCAAGGTCACGGATCCCGTCTGGGTGCACGCCGGATTGAAGGGACAAGTCCAGCAATCCGGCCAAGGTGTGTTCCGAATCGGCCGACAGTGCGACCGACAGCGCCACACCGGCCAGAGGGCCGTCACCGCGAACGTATGCAAAGAAACCGAGAAGTGTTGCCGGCCAAGCGCGTTCGGGACTAGGCACTTCATGGGTGAGCGCAAGCCACAATTGCTCGGCGGCCGCCGCAACTGACGTGATCGCCAGACCCAGCACCACGTCGCGCACGTGAACGTCCGTCAACGCAACCACAAGATCGGCGCATTCCTGCGGGTCAGGGTGATCTCCTCCCTCCACACGACGAATATGTTTCAGCACCAGATCGACCCGGTCCTGGACCGGGTCCTCGCCGTCGACTCCCCCTCCGTACATACCCGATTCCCTTCCGCTCGCGATCAGTTCCGCAATCACCTCGTGATTGCGAGCGGCACCGTGTACCCACCGGACCAGTTCCTCACGCGAACGGCGAATGACCCTCCCGCCCAACACCTGTGCCGCCGCAACCGACGAAGATGCCGGGTCGGGCAGAGTGCCCCGGTGAATCGAACGCGTGACGCTCGTCCACGGTTGGCCAGATTCTATTGCGGCCGTGCACAATACGTCAGCCAGCTCGACGCAGGTTCCGCCGAGCATGTCTTCGAATACCTCGGCCAGCTCGATGGTTTCATCGATCAGAGTTTCAGCTGCCGAGTAATCGGTGATCACCACGAGAACGACCGCACGCGCTCCTTCCCTGTCACACACGGAGGCGAACTGGCGCAGCGCTGCACTCATCTGCCTCGCGGGCTTTCCCCTGACACTGGGAAAGTAGTCGTGTCGCATCACCGGGCCGAGCGTCGAGGCGGAGATGCCCATCAGAGACAGCGCAACGACGGAGTTGGACGGATGAAATCCCAGGAGGGCGGGTATTGCCGTAATCAATTCGCCTGGATCGGAAACACGTTCGACGCATCCGAAAAGGGTGAGGTCGTCGTCGGAGAATTCGAATTCTCCCGGAAGAGGTGATGTGGTCATGCAGAGACCCTGGCCGATCACCCCGACGCCGCCATCCACTCGACCAGGGGAAACACCCACGTCGAAGTCGTCTGTGGATTACCGCGATTGTTGTGGACGAAGTGCCCCGACACAACGGGGCGATCCGATCCTTGTCGGACCCGTATGCTGCGGAATCACTTACCCGCTTTGACCTTCTGGACAGCGGCGGTGAATGCCTGATCCAGAGGTGCTGTCGACGGTGTCGCCGAACCGAACGTCATCAGTGTCGTCGCTACCCGCACGTCGCCGACCTGCGCGATCAACGTCAGCATCGTCTGATCGCCGGCTGCAGCTTTGGGGGAAACGACAGTGCGGCGCAGCGACATCGTCTTGTCGGCATCGATCGGCGAGGGCGGAAGAATTTCCGTCGTCACTGTTGTCGTGACGCCGTTCGCAGTGACGGTCATGGACGGGCACTGCCGAGTTTGCGCTTCCAACTCGTCCAGGGGTGCGTCGACCTTCGTGAGTTCGACCGAAATCGTTGCCCTCGTCGCATTGTCGGTCCCGACCGCCATCACGGTCCCGTTCGGACCGTAATCCTGTTCCGGTGGCTCACATTCGGATGGATCGACGGTGGCACCGCGTGGGACGCCGACCAGATCCGGCGCTGCCATCGGAACAGCCTGCGGGGGCAGGACAACAGCGCCGAAGGGCTCGGGAAATTCCTCGGGAGTCAGCAGAAGTTCGGACAACGGTGCCGCCGATTTCGGAGAGGTAGATTTCGGCGACGAGGATTTGGGGGCAGCCGTCGTACTCGGCGCCGCTGAGCCGCTGTCGGTCACACCGGCAGTCGCCGGCGCGGAGTCCGGAACGGGTGCTCCTTGGACCGACCCGGAGCAGCCCGCGAGTAGTGCAACGGCGGCCACTGCTGCAAGGGAGCTTGCGGCCACTCGCCTGGACGATCGTGGACACACCCGCATGTAAGCCTCCGCACTCGACCGATCCCGACAATCGACCAATCCATTTCGGACAAATCAGTCGTGCCGACCTTGTGTTCCACTCTGCCATGTCCGAAGCCGCGCACCCGACATCTACCGAACGCCCAGGACAAGTGTCGAAAAATACCGCTCGGCTTCGCTCTCGGCGAACGCCCGTCTCGTCGGATCGGGAATGATCGGTCACCGACTCGGTGTTCTTACCGATGAACGTCTGATCCAGTGCTGTCGGGCACCCGACTCCGATGCTGTCGAGCGTGCGCCGATAGTGGACACTTGAGATCAAGACCGAAGAGCGAAGGGGACTGCGATGGACGAACAGTCGAGGATGTACGAGCTGGAATTTCCGGCGCCCCAATTGGCGGCTGCCGACGGCCAGGGACCGATCCTGATTCACGGACTCGAGGGTTACTCCGACGCCGGTCACGCCGTGAAATTGGCGACGACGCATCTGCGGGAAAGCCTGGAAACCGAGCTTGTCGCGTCGTTTGCTGTCGACGAGCTGATCGACTACCGCTCGCGCCGACCGACGATGACGTTCAAGGCCGATCATTTCTCCGACTACGACGCTCCGGCGCTCAATCTGTATGCGCTGCGCGATACGGCCGGCACGCCCTTCCTGCTGCTTGCCGGGATGGAACCCGACCTCAAGTGGGAGCGGTTCACCACAGCCGTTCGTCTGTTGTCCGAACAGCTCGGTGTGCGTCGAACCATCGGGCTCAACGCCATTCCGATGGCAATCCCGCACACCCGACCGCTGGGCGTGACAGCACATTCGACCAACAAGGACCTGATCCAGGACCATCAGCGCTGGTCAGGTGAACTGCAGGTTCCCGGCAGCGCATCGTCATTGCTCGAGCTTCGTATGTCTCAACACGGGCACGAGGCGATGGGCTTCTCTGTTCACGTTCCCCACTACCTCGCGCAGACCGATTACCCCGGCGCCGCCGAGACTTTGCTCGAAAACGTGTCCGAGGTTTCGGAACTGGAACTTCCGCTGGCGGCACTGGGTGAGGCCGCGGCACGCGTTCGAGAACAGGTTAACGAGCACATAGCCGGAAACGAAGAAGTTCAGACTGTAGTCCACGCTTTGGAGCGGCAATACGACACTTTCGTGGCCGCCCAGGAACAGCAGTCGTCACTTCTAGCTGGAGAAGCCGACCTCCCCAGCGGCGACGAGATCGGGGCGGAGTTCGAAAAATTCCTGGCCGAACAGGCTGGGAACGACGACTTCGGCTCAGCTGGAGACGCCGGTCGAGGCGACATCTGACCAAAATGTGACGGGCGGGGCGCATAATTCGACATTGTGCGCATTCCGCAACCCCTCCGTTACCTGGGCTGTTGTTCAGGACACATCCGTCGGATAGCCTCGAACTCTGTGAGATTTTCGTTGACGGCTCAACAACTGGAGCAGACAGTCAACGTGGTCTCACGCTGAGCCAGGAGGCGACATGAGCAGACCACGGAACCGTCAGCTCCGACCGGTCCCCGACGAGGAACCTCGGATGATGTTCCGGACCATTCACGGCTACCGACGCGCATTTCGGATAGCCGGAGAGGGCCCGGCAGTACTGCTCCTGCACGGTATCGGCGACAACTCGTCGACGTGGACCGAGATCATTCCCCACCTCGCCAAGAAGTACACCGTCATCGCACCTGACCTGTTGGGTCACGGCCGCTCCGACAAGCCGCGCGCCGACTATTCGGTAGCCGCGTACGCCAACGGCATGCGTGATCTCCTGTCGACGCTCGGCATCGAGCACGTCACTGTCATCGGGCATTCACTCGGTGGCGGCGTCGCGATGCAGTTCTCCTACCAATTCCCACACATGGTGGATCGCCTCGTGCTGGTCTCGGCCGGTGGCGTCACCAAGGACGTCCACCCACTGCTGCGCCTCATGTCCGTTCCGGTGGTCAACGAGGTCGTCAAACTGCTCCGGATACCTGGAGCGATGCCGCTCGTCCGAATGGCCGGAAACCTTGCCGGCGTCGTGCACGGTTCAAATCTGCGTCCCGGCACCATGCTGCACGACACTCCCGACCTGATTCGTGTGCTCGCCGATCTCCCCGACCCCACGGCCTACGAGGCGTACCTTCGTACCCTGCGGGCGGTGGTGGACTGGCGCGGACAGGTCGTCACGATGCTCGACCGCTGTTATCTGACCGAGAATCTGCCCGTTCAACTGATCTGGGGCGACGACGACTCCGTCATTCCGGTCTCCCACGCGCACCTCGCGCATGCGGCCATGCCCAACTCCCGACTCGAAGTCTTCCGCGGCTCGGGCCACTTCCCGTTCCGCGACGATCCGATGCGTTTCCTGCAGATCGTCGAAGATTTTCTTTCCAGCACCGCACCACTCGTCTTCGACGAGGCCCGCTGGCGTCACATGCTGATCTCCGGGGTCGGCGAGAACACCATCACCGGAACGTCGTCCACCCGCATGGCGGTGCTCGACGCCATGGGCTCGGACGAGCGAAGCGCAACCTGATCCGCGGTTGCGGCTAGCCTGTACGAGTGCTGCTGACGGAACTTCTCCCCGACAACGCGGATCCTGATTCCGTTTTCGACGCCTTCTCCTCGTGGACCCTCGAACGAGGGTTGACGCTCTATCCGGCCCAGGAAGAGGCCGTCATGGAGTTGGTCTCGGGTGCAAACGTGATCCTTGCGACGCCGACCGGGTCCGGCAAATCGATGGTGGCGATCGGCGCGCATTTCTATGCGATGTCGCTCGGCAAGCGTACGTATTACACCGCGCCGATCAAGGCGTTGGTGAGCGAGAAATTCTTTGCGCTCTGTGAAGTCTTCGGTGCCGAGAACGTCGGCATGATGACCGGTGATGCCGCCGTGAACTCGTCGGCGCCGATCATTTGTGCGACGGCGGAGATCGTCGCGAATCTCGCACTGCGAGAGGGCCCGAACTCCGATATCGGCCAGGTCGTGATGGACGAGTTCCACTTCTACTCCGAACCAGATCGAGGTTGGGCATGGCAGGTTCCACTCATCGAGTTGCCGCACGCCCAGTTCCTCTTGATGTCGGCAACCCTCGGTGAGGTCGATTTCTTCTCCGAAGATCTGACGCGTCGCACCGGCAAGCCCACCACCGTCGTCTCCGGCACGGAACGCCCCGTGCCACTGATGTTCTCGTACGCGACCACGCCGGTCGGTGAAACCATCGAAGATCTGGTGACCACCAACCAGTCCCCCGTCTACATCGTGCATTTCACGCAGGCCGCCGCTCTCGAACGCGCCCAGGCACTGACGAGCGTCAACTTCTGTTCCAAGGAAGAGAAGGAAGCGATCGCCGAGGCATTGGGTGGTTTCCGCTTCACCACCGGGTTCGGAAAGACACTCTCTCGCCTGGTCCGGCACGGCATCGGCGTTCACCATGCTGGCATGCTGCCCAAGTACCGACGGCTCATCGAAGTTCTCGCGCAGGACGGACTTCTCAAGGTCATCTGCGGTACCGACACCCTCGGCGTCGGCATCAACGTCCCGATCCGCACGGTACTGCTCACCGGTCTCGCCAAGTACGACGGCGTCCGCACACGGCATCTGAAAGCCCGCGAGTTCCATCAGATCGCCGGCCGCGCGGGTCGCGCGGGCTACGACACGATGGGCACCGTTGTCGTCCAGGCACCGGAACACGAGGTGGAGAATCTGCGGGCCGTCGCCAAGGCAGGCGACGATCCGAAGAAGATCAAGAAGATTCAACGCAAGAAGGCTCCCGAGGGGTTTGTGTCCTGGAGCGAAGCGACGTTCGACCGCTTGGTCGCGGCATCACCCGAACCGTTGGTGTCACGATTCTCGGTCAGCAACTCGATGCTGCTCAATGTCATTGCCCGACCGGGCAACTGCTTCGACGCGATGCGGCACCTGTTGGAAGACAACCACGAATCGCGGCCGGCGCAGCGCAAGCACATCCTCAAAGCGATCTCGCTGTATCGCGGATTGCTCAGCGCCGGCATCGTGGAGCGCCTCGACGAACCTGACGAGCACGGCCGTATGGCACGGTTGACGATGGACCTGCAGCGCGACTTCGCGCTCAACCAGCCGCTGTCCCCGTTCGCCTTGGCGGCATTCGAACTCCTCGACGTCGAATCCGACAGTTACGCACTCGATGTCGTCTCGATCATCGAATCGACGCTCGACGATCCGCGTCAGGTGCTCATGGCGCAGCAGCACTTCGCTCGCGGCGAAGCGGTGGCACAGATGAAGGCCGACGGCATCGAGTACGAGGAGCGCATGGAGCTTCTCGAAGAGGTCACCTGGCCGAAACCGTTGTCGGACTTGCTGTTCCCGGCTTTCGAAATGTATCGCGGCGGCCACCCGTGGATCACGGAGTTCGCCCTCTCCCCCAAGTCCGTGGTGCGCGACATGATCGAACGCGCCATGACGTTTGCCGAATTGATCAGCCACTACGGACTCACCCGATCCGAGGGCCTCGTCCTGCGCTACCTCGCCGACGCGTACCGCGCCCTGCGGCAAACCGTCCCGACGGAGGCACGCACCGAGGAACTCGAAGACATCATCGAGTGGTTGGGCGAGCTGATCCGTCAGGTCGACTCGAGCCTTCTCGACGAGTGGGAGTCACTTACCGATCCCGGAGCCGAAGCAGACACCGAAGAGGTGGCGTTCGGCGCCGACATTCCCCGGCCCATCTCGGCGAACCCGCGCGCATTCCGCGTCATGGTGCGCAATGCGATGTTCCGACGCATCGATCTCGCATCGCGTCGGCAGTGGAACGAGCTGGAAAACCTCGAGGACGGTATCGACGCCGCTGAGTGGGAAGAGCAACTACTCCCGTACTTCGAGGAGTACGCAACCATCGGAACCGGACCGTCGGCGCGCGGGCCGGCGCTCTTCCAAGTCACCGAAGAGGGTGAGTTCTGGCGGGTGCGGCAGGTGCTCGAGGACCCGGAGGGCGATCACGGATGGGCACTGCTTGCCGTCGTCGACATCCCGGAATCGGATGCCGCGGGTGAAATCGTATTCGACGAGCTGAGCGTCGTAGAAGGCTAGCGCCTGTGCGCCTTTCTGATAGTGGTCGCTACCAGTGAGGCGCACAGGGGGCTTTCAGCCCCTTCGAGCCTTCCGCGGCTGATTACGACGAGCAGCGCGCTTTTCCTTGATGCGAACGTTCTCGGCCCGCACGTCGGCCTGAACAGCGCGTTCCTTCTCGAGCCAGTCGGGCTTCTCTTCGAGGAGTGCGGCGATCTGATCCGTGGTGAGCGCCTCTTCGACGCCGCCGCGAGCGAGACCGGCGATCGAGATGCCCAACTTGGCAGCGATGACCGGGCGAGGGTGCGGTCCGGTGCGTCGCAGCTCCAGCAGCCACTCCGGCGGATCGGTCTGCAGCGCGGTCAGTTCGTCACGAGTCACGTCGCCTTCCTGGAACTGCGCAGGTGTTGCTTCCAGGTACACACCCAGCTTCTTGGCAGCCGTCGTCGGCTTCATCGTCTGGGGAGTTTTGTTCGACGTCATGCAACAAGAGTAACCAGCCGATACGGGTGCTTTTACCAAGGCGGTAGCCTTGCCTGGTGACAGACGCGGATAGTCAGGCAATTTTTCGACTCGCGTACGCCCCGGGGGTGACGCCCACCAAGTGGGTCCGGGTGTGGCACGAGCGGCTTCCCGAGGTGCGTCTGGAACTGGTTCAGTTCCCGGTTCTCGAACTCGAAGCTGCACTTCGCGCAGGTGAAGCAGATGCGGGTTTGGTTCGCCTGCCGATCGACCGGACCGGCATCAGCGCCATCTCGCTGTATGCGGAAACCCCGGTCGTGGTGATACCGAAAGATCACGTGTTCACCGCGGTTGATCAGATCTCCGTCGACGATTTGGCGGACGAGATAGTGCTCGATCCACTCGACGACAGACTCGACTGGCCGACACGTCCTGGAAAAGCTGCCGCCGACAGACCCGCGAGCATCGCTGACGCGATCGAATTGGTTGCCGCCGGCGTCGGCGTTGTCGTCGTGCCTCATTCGCTGGCGCGGTTCCACCATCGCAAGGACCTGACCTTCCGTCCGGTGGACGGTGCGCCCGAGGCTCCCGTGGCTTTGGCATGGATGGAGTCCAAGACCACAGATCTGGTCGAGGAACTGATCGGCATCGTGCGGGGCCGCACGGCACAAAGTTCCCGCGGCCGAAACGGTGAGCCAGCGGAGAAGATCAAGGGCTCCGTCAAGGCCAAGATCGCGGCCCGCGAGCGTCGCGCAGAAGCTGCCAAGAACGGGCAGAAAGCGAAGGGCGCCGGCACCGCAAAGAACATTTCCGGACGCAACGCAGGTTCCGGTAAGGCCAAGGCGGGCGGCAAATCGGGTAGCGGGAAGTCCGGTGGGACCAAGAGTTCGGGTGGCCGGTTCTCCGGAAAGCAGAAGGGCCGCTAGGGATTCAGCCGGCAACTCGGAAGATCGTTGCCTGACATCGCTGAACTGTTCAGCCGCGAGTGAACCGCGCTGCGGGCCGCGAAACGGCGCATCGTCGAACTCCGTCGAGCATGATGAGAGTATGACTCCCGCGAGTTCTTCAGCCCTCGACGAATTGGTAGCGGCACTCCCCGAGGGAGCCGTCCTGCTGGATCCTGACCTGACCGCGGGCTACCGCCAGGACTGGGCTGCCGATCCGACCGCCGGCCACCCCGCTGCCGTGGTTCGCGCAACGTCCACGGAAGACATCCAAGCAGTCATGCGATGGGCAACCGCCAACCGCGTACCGGTGGTTCCCAGAGGTGCCGGCTCGGGCCTTTCCGGTGGATCCAGCGCCGTCGACGGTTGCATCGTGGTCAGCACCGAGCGAATGCGACAGATCACGATCGACCCGGTTGCCCGTGTGGCGGTTACTCAGCCCGGCTTGATGAATGCGGAGGTCAAGAAAGCAGCCGCAGAGCACGGACTCTGGTACCCGCCGGATCCCTCGTCCTTCGAGATCTGTTCCATCGGCGGCAATGCAGCCACCAACGCCGGCGGACTCTGCTGCGTCAAGTACGGGGTCACCACCGACTACGTTCTCGGACTTCGGGTCGTGCTGGCAGACGGGACAGCGGTCAGCCTCGGTGGCCCCCTTCTCAAGGACGTCGCCGGACTCTCACTCACGAAACTGTTCGTGGGTAGTGAGGGAACTCTCGGCATCATCACGGAAATCACCCTGCGTTTGATTCCCGCGCAGCCGCCCGCATCAACCGTCGTCGCGTCGTTCGACTCGGTACAAGAGGCTGCCGACGCGGTCTTGGCGATCACCGGCAACATGCGTCCGGCGATGCTCGAGTTCATGGACCATGCCAGCATCAATGCCGTCGAGGATTCGGTACGCATGGGTCTGAACCGCAAGGCTCACGCACTGCTGCTCGCGCAGTCCGACGCAGCCGGCGCGGCAGGCGTGCTGGAAATCGAGACGATTGTTCAGGCGTGCGAAAACAACGGAGCCACCGAGGTATTCGCCACCGACGACCAGGCCGAAGGTGACGCTTTTGCGGCGGCACGGCGGGCAGTGTTCCCGGCAGTGCTCGCGATGGGAAGTCTGCTTCTCGAAGACGTGGGCGTTCCCATGCGCGCACTCCCCCAGCTCGTGACCGGGGTCGAAGCCATCGCGGACGACCTCGATGTCCTGATCTGCACGGTGGCGCATGCCGGAGACGGAAATACACACCCGCTCATCGTCTTCGACCCCGCCGACCCGGACATGACCGAACGCGCACAGATCGCATTCGGACGGGTGATGGATCTCGCCATCGCGCTCGGTGGCACGATCACCGGCGAACACGGGGTCGGTCGACTCAAGCGCGACTGGCTGCCGTCACAGTTGGGTGAAGACGTCATGGCCCTCAATCGCAAGGTCAAGGATGCGCTCGACCCTCTGGGAATTCTCAATCCCGGAGCCGTCATTGCCGCGAAAGAAGGCTCTCTCGACTAGCTTTCACGTCGACGTCGAACGAGTTACGTCATCGAGGAACTGTCGGGCTGACCGAACGGACCAACTCGGCCAGCTGACGGAATCCTTCTGCTCGGCCACTCGAAGAGCGGAACACGACGCCGATCGTACGACCTGGAGCCGGCGATGCGAAGCGCGCCGTCGACAAATCTCCGCGTCGAACCTCCACTGCAACAGCAGATTCCGGGACCAAAGTCACCCCGAGTCCCCCGGCCACACACTGCACGACCGTCGCGAGCGACGTCGCCCGCGTGTCGCCGGCAAGCGGATGAGCGTCAACGGAACGACACAGATCCAACGTCTGGTCGCGCAGGCAGTGGCCGTCGTCGAGCAAGAGCAACGGCAGCGCGTCGAGCACGTCCACCGTGAGATCGACACGGCCGGCCAAGGAGTGATCGTCCGGCACGACCATCACAAAATCCTCTTCGTACACAGGAACTTCCACCAGGCCGGGCGTTCCGGCAGGAAGCGCCAGCACAGCTACGTCGAGCGCTCCCGATCGCAGTGCATCGAGTAGGCGCGCCGTCTGATCCTCGACGATCTGCGGCGCCAACGACGGCAGCTTGTCGCGCAGCTCCGGCAACAACCCCGGAAGAATGTAGGGCGCAACGGTCGGGATCAACCCGATGCGGAGCGGTCCGGTCAGAGAGTCGCCGGAGCCGGCGGCACTCGCGACGAAACCGTCGGCAGCCTCGAGAATCTGCTTGGCCTGACCGAGCAAGCGCTGCCCGTCCGCAGTCACGAGCACGCGCCGCGTACTCCGTTCGATCAGCTTGACCCCCAGGCCCGCCTCGAGCGCCGCCAGCGCCTGGGACAGTGTGGGTTGGCTCACACCGGAACGTGCTGCGGCAGTACCGAAGTGCCGATACTCGGCCACCGACACGAAGGCACGCAGCTGTGACAAGGAAGGTTGATAAGTCTGATCAGACATGCCTATCAGTGTAGTGCCACCCATCACCTTTACCTTTTGAACGGTTTGATGCAGAATGGACTCATACCAAAAAGCGCCGGTCACAACGTCGACACTCCAGTCGAAACCGTCCGACCCGCTGACGGTGACAAACCCTCTCGATCCAGCACGTTCGGCCGTCACAATCCGAACAGCCGGATCGTGTGCGCAAGAAATTCCTGTTCACGAGACACGTAGGAGAATGAGACACATGGCTCTGCTCACAATCGGCGACCAGTTCCCCGCTTACAACCTCACGGCTGTCATCGGCGGCGACCTGTCCAAGGTCGATGCCCAGCAGCCCGATGACTACTTCACCACCGTCACCAGCGACGACTACGCAGGCAAGTGGCGCATCGTCTTCTTCTGGCCCAAGGACTTCACCTTCGTGTGCCCCACCGAGATTGCTGCATTCGGCAAGCTCAACGACGAGTTCGCAGACCGTGACGCTCAGGTTCTCGGCGCTTCCGTCGACAACGAGTTCGTGCACTTCCAGTGGCGTGCACAGCACGAAGAGCTCAAGACCCTCCCCTTCCCGATGCTCTCGGACCTCAAGCGCGAGCTTGCCGAGGCCACCGGCGTCCTCAACGCCGACGGCGTTGCAGACCGCGCGACGTTCATCGTCGACCCCAACAACGAGATCCAGTTCGTCTCCGTCACAGCCGGTTCCGTCGGCCGTAACGTCGACGAGGTTCTCCGCGTCCTCGACGCTCTCCAGAGCGACGAGCTGTGCGCATGCAACTGGAAGAAGGGCGACCCGACCATCAACGCCGGCGAGCTCCTGACTGCGAGCGTCTGAGTATGAGCGTCGAGAACCTCAAGAACTCGCTTCCCGAGTACGCGAAGGACCTCAAGCTCAACCTGAGTTCCATTGCGCGCACGACGGTCCTGAATGAGCAGCAGTTGTGGGGAACGCTCCTCGCAACGGCCGCAGCCACCAAGTCTGCGTCCACGCTCAAGGAGATTGCATCCGAGGCTGCCGACAACCTGTCGGCAGAGGCGTACAACGCCGCTCTCGGCGCAGCGTCGATCATGGGCATGAACAACGTCTTCTACCGCACCAAGGGCTACCTCGACGGTAAGTACGACGACCTTCGTGCCGGCCTGCGGATGAACATCATCGGCAACCCGGGCGTCGACAAGGCCGACTTCGAATTGTGGTCGCTTGCAGTGTCCGCGATCAACGGCTGCAACCACTGCCTCGAAGCTCACGAGAACACCCTCCGCCAGGAAGGTGTCGACCGCGAGGTCATCTTCGAAGCGATCCGCGCCGGTTCCATCGTCGCGGGCGTCGCACAGGCTGTCGAAGCCAACGAGATCCTCTCTGCCGCACAGGTCTGATCACTCGGACCCGACTGCAGTTCGACGAGCCCTCCCCACCGTGAAGGTGGGGAGGGCTTTTCGCGCGCTAGGGTGGACCGATGGGTATCGAGGTGAGTGTGGTCCGGGTCTTCACGGACGAGAACGGCAAGCACGGCAATCCGCTGGGAATCGTCGACGCATCCACGGTTGCAGAATCGGATCGACAAGCCGTCGCGAAGGAACTCGACTACAGCGAGACCATCTTCATCGACGTTCCGGATGACGGCGCCTCGCGTGCCCGGGTCCAGATCTTCACTCCGGCAGCAGAACTCCCCTTCGCCGGGCACCCGACCGTCGGTGCCACGTGGTGGCTGGGCGAGCAGGGCCGCCGCGTGACCGCCCTCGACGTTCCCGCCGGCAGTGTCGACGTCCGCCAATCCGGCGCTCTCACATGGGTACGCGCGCGTGCCGAGTGGGCACCGGAATTCGCGATCTATCCGATGGACACGGTCGACGACGTCATCGACGCCGATCCGTCCGACTACGAGGCGGATCATTCGTATCTGTGGGCATGGCAGGACAAGCTCGAAGCTGCCATCCGCGTACGCATGTTCGCACCGGTGATGGGAATCGCCGAGGACGAGGCCACCGGATCGGCAGCGCTACGCATCACGGACCGGTTGAGGAAATCATTGCTCATCACCCAGGGACGCGGATCGGTGCTTCACACCACCTTCTCCCCCGAAGGGTGGCTCGAAGTCGGCGGCCGCGTCGTCGCCGAGCCGTCACGAACCTTGTGAGTACCCGGCGGGATTGCGTCCGGCCTCGAGGTCACTTGGGCTGAGAGTCACCGAGATCTCGTCACCGAGCGCAACTCCCGGTGCGAGGGGCAACTGATCTCCACTCCAGAATTTGCCCGGGTCGAACCAGTTGATCCGACGATTACCGACAAGCAGACCCATCGCTTCATAGGTCTTGGCAACCACTTCGGCGCAGTAGGCGCTCTCGGCGGCTACTGCCGATACGTCGGACTTCTTGCGCAGCTTCGGGATTCGGCCCCCGAACCAGCGTGAGGCGAGCTTGGCCGTCGACGGGAACGGCGTGCCGTCCAGTCGCGCGATCGTCTTGAGCAGAGCGTCTTCCTGCTCACGGGTGATCTCGTGGTCGAGCTGGCGCAACCATCCGCGCTGCCCATACTTGGCGCCCCACACCTGAACCGCCGACCTCAGATCGTGCAGTTGGACACCACGCTGAAAGCGTCCGGTCCACATGTCCTGCAGCGAGTGACCGAGTTCCGCATGCCACATCAGCGGCGGAAGGTCGTCGATCACCACCGACATTCCCACGTGATTGACCGGACTGTTGGTCAGCGTCTGGATGGCCCGGTCGGCCGTCGACTCTCCGCGGAAGATCCAGATGTCGCCCGTGCGGGTCGCCGCGGCGGCCTCGTCGAGACTCACCTGCGAAAGCAATCGTCGGTCCATGCCTCTAGCGTAGAGGGATGAAACTCCCTACTCCTCTGCGCGCCTCGCACGTTTGGAAACTGGTCGGCCTCGCTGGTGCCATGGGCATTGCCGCCACCGGGGTCCTCGTTGCGCGCGGCGAACGCCAGCGTCGGGCCTACTCTCCGGACGAGATTCGCTCGGTATTGCACGAGCGGTACACCCAGGCCTACGCCAAGCAGTCGGAGCAAGAAGTTCTGGAACTCGAACCTGCACCCAACGCAGTGCGGCGCCGTATCGAGAAGCTCTTCCGGCGCCGCAACTGAACTCATCCGAGGGCTGCGAGGATCCCTGCTGCCATCTCCGCGACCTGATCATCGGTCATCACGAACGTCGGCGAAATCTGCATCGCACCCTGACCCGCAGCACGACCCGAAATACCGTGCTCACGCAACGTCTTCACAAACGGCAACGCCTCAGCCGGATCAACCAACTGCACCGCAGCAACCGCACCGAGCCCACTACGAACCTCCGCCACCCGCGGATGCTCCGCCAACGGCTGCAGATGCGTATGCAACGACGCCTCCAGACGCTTCGACTCCGCGAGCAAATTCTCACGCTCGACAATGTCGAGGTTCGCCATCGCCGCCGCAGCAGCACCGGCATGCCCGCCGTACGTGTAACCATGACGCCACCACGAACCCGCATAGAACGGCTCCGCCACCCGCGGCGCGATGAACACCGCACCCATCGGAACATAACCCGACGTCAAACCCTTCGCCGTGGTCATCATGTCAGGCTGCAAATCGAAACGAGTGGACGCGAACCACTCACCACCGATACGACCGAAACCGGTCACCACCTCGTCGACGACAAACAGAATGTCGTGCTCACGGCAGATGTCACGCACCTCCGCCAGGTACCCCTCCGGCGGAAGATACACCCCACCCGCACCGATGATCGGCTCCGCGAAAAACGCCGCGATCTTGTTCGCACCGACCCGCTCGATCAACTCGAGCAGACTCTTCGCATCATCCCAGCCGACCGTCGCCGCATCCGCCATCAGCTCGCCGTAACCCTCACGGTTCACCGGAATACCCGCCAGAGCCGTTCCCGCAACATGCATTCCGTGATACGCCTTCTGACGACCGACGATGATCGCCTTCTCCGGCTGCCCAACCTCGTGCCAGTACCGACGAGCGAGCTTCGCCGCAGTGTCCACCGAATCCGAACCACCCGAAGTGAAAAAGATCTTGCTCCCGGCAACCGGCGCAATCGTCGCCAACCGCTCCGCCAACACCTGCGTCGTCTCGGGAACAAAATCACCGAAGTTGGAGAAATGAGCGATCTTCGACAACTGAGCCGCCACCGCGTCCGCGATCTCGGCGCGCCCGTGCCCGACATTGGTGAACCACAGGCCCGCCGTCGCATCCAGATACCGAGTGCCCTCGCGGTCCCAGATGTACGCCCCCTCACCGCGAGAGACGACAAACGCGCCGTTCTTCTCCACAGCGCCCATGTCCGCGAACCCGTGCCACAATGCCGAAGCCATCATTGTCCCCTTCGAATACAAACGATGCTGGTGTGCAAACGATGTGCTGCGACTATATCGACATCGGGAATCGGCGCACGACGGCGCTCGCCCGGCACCGGTATCCCGGCGCACACGTAATCTGTCGACCATGACTTTTGCCGACAATCTCGCCGCACTGCCCACCGTCGACCATCTGGCCGCCATCGAAGTACTCGACGCCGACGGAAACGTCATCGACACCGTCGAGAACAAGCCCGGAAAGTCTGGCTCGGTCAAGGTGTACAACCATCTTGCCGAGGTCTACGGCGCCCTGACACCCGAAGCCGCGACAGCAGGACTGACGATCTTCGCCGAGCACACCGAGGACGCGCGAGCGAACCGCGGCAAGCACCCGAACATCGACCGACTCGATCAGGTGATCGCCACCGGAAGCGGGCTAGGACTGCGGGGCGTTCCGGCCGCGTAGCCCGGCGCCCAACCGTCCGACGGCATTGACCGCCAACGCCATCAGGGCCATCGCGATGCCCAGCACGACAAATCCAATGAACAGAGCCAGGTAGCCCTGATGGCGCGGATCCATGAACGGGTACGGATACCAGTCGACGATCGGACCTCGAATCAACGTGTACACCGCGTAGATCACCGGAAACAGCAGCCACTGCAGCGAGCGAATTTCGGAGATCCTGTGCCGCGAAGCGAAGAACACCCAGTCGAGGAGCATCACCAGCGGAAGAATGCGGTGCAGCGCCGAGTTGATCCACGCGTCGTTCAAATTGACGTCGATGTTCGCGAGTAGGACGGCGTAGATGATTCCGGTGATGACCATGTACAGAGTCACCGCGCCACGAATCGACTGCCATGTCCGCGATTGCGGATCACGAAATGCGCCCACCAGCAACACGAACACCGCGAGGATATTGCTCTCGATGGTGAAGTAGCTCAGATAGTTCGACAACGAGAATCCGTCGGCGTTGCGAATCGGGATCCACAACAACGCAGTGAGTCCGTAGAGCGCGAACAACAATCGAAGTACTCGCACGGCAACAGGTGTCGACGCGACAGGCACCGATGACTCATTTGCGGTATTTGTCGTCACTCGACGATATTTGCACATCACTACGATCTGCGAGCGGTAGTTGTGAATGCGTTCGATAGGCTGTCATCAGCATGTCTACAACACCACCGGCCCCGCTCTCCCCCAAGCGGAGTGACCTGAAGAGCGCGCTGGCACAGGTCTCACTCCGCGACGAGAGTCGACTCCGTCGCAAACTCGACCGCGCCCGCACACCAGACGCTCTGGTGGCGCTGGCCGAAGAAATCGAGAAGGCACGCACTCGCTTGGCTGCCCGCGCAGTCAGTGTTCCTGCGGTCTCGTACCCCGAAGCCCTGCCCGTCAGTCAGCGCAAGGACGACATCGCGACCGCGATCTCGGAGAATCAGGTTGTCATCGTCGCCGGCGAGACCGGCTCGGGTAAGACAACTCAGATCCCGAAGATCTGTCTCGAACTCGGACGTGGCGTCCGCGGCCTGATCGGACATACACAGCCTCGCCGACTGGCAGCACGCACCGTTGCCGAACGTATCGCCGAAGAACTCGACACCGAACTCGGCGACGCTGTCGGATACACCGTGCGGTTCACCGACCAGGTCTCGGATCGCACCTACGTCAAGCTCATGACCGACGGCATTCTCCTCGCCGAAATTCAGCGCGACCGTATGCTCCGACGCTACGACACGCTGATCATCGACGAAGCGCACGAACGCAGCCTCAACATCGACTTCATCCTCGGTTACCTGGCTCAGCTGCTCCCCCGCCGACCCGATCTCAAAGTCATCATTACGTCGGCGACCATCGATCCCGAACGCTTCGCCGAGCACTTCGCTGTCGACGGTAAGCCCGCGCCGATCGTCGAGGTATCCGGGCGAACGTTCCCCGTCGAAATGCGTTACCGCCCACTGACCGTCGAATCCGGCGACATCACCTTCGACCGTGATCCCGTCGACGCGGTCTGCGAGGCTGTCGACGAGCTGAGCGCGGAGGGCGAAGGCGACATCCTGGTCTTCCTCTCCGGCGAACGCGAAATTCGCGACACCGCAGACGCTTTACGCGATCGGCGTCTTCGCAACACCGAAATCGTCCCGCTGTACGCGCGGCTGTCGGCCGCCGAACAACACAAGGTGTTCTCGCCGCACACCGGCCGACGCGTCGTCCTCGCAACCAACGTGGCGGAGACCTCGCTGACCGTTCCCGGCATTCGGTACGTCGTCGATCCAGGAACGGCGCGCATTTCGCGATACTCGGTACGCACCAAAGTGCAGCGGTTGCCGATCGAACCGATTTCCCAAGCGTCGGCGCGTCAGCGTTCCGGGCGTTGCGGCCGCGTCGCCGAAGGAATCTGCATCCGCCTGTACTCCGAGGAGGACTTCGAGTCACGGCCGGCATTCACCGAACCGGAGATCCTGCGAACCAACCTCGCATCCGTGATCTTGCAGATGACGGCTCTCGGCCTGGGCGACATCGCGGCCTTCCCCTTCGTCGAACCGCCGGACCAGCGCGCAGTGAAGGACGGAATCGGACTCCTCGAAGAACTCGGCGCCATCGCGCGAGGTTCCGAGGCCAGCCACCCCGAACTGACGCCCGTCGGCCGCGAGTTGGCCCAGATTCCGGTGGATCCGCGGATGGCACGAATGCTGGTGGAAGCCAAGAACAACGATTGCCTTCACGAAACCCTTGTCATCGTCGCGGCACTGTCCATTCAGGACGTTCGCGAACGGCCCGCCGAGTTCCAGCAGGCAGCCGACGAAAAGCATGCCAGGTTCAATGTCGAGAACTCCGACTTCCTGGCCTACCTGAAGCTGTGGGACTACTTACGCGAACAACGTAACGATCTGTCCTCCAACCAGTTCCGCAAGATGTGCCGGAACGAGTTCCTGCACTGGCTCCGGATCCGCGAATGGCAGGATCTGCACGGGCAACTCCGGCAGATCACCCGCGGTCTCGGCTGGACAGTAGGAGAGACACCGGCAAGCGAGAACGCGATCCATCAGTCGCTCCTCGCCGGATTGCTCTCGCATATCGGGCTACGCGAGGGCGAGAAGCGGGACTACCTCGGCGCCAGGGGCAGCCACTTCGCGATCTTCCCCGGATCGGGACTGTTCAAGAAGCCACCACGCTGGGTCATGGCCGCCGAACTCGTGGAAACGTCGAGGCTGTGGGCGCGCATGTCCGCGCGTATCGAACCCGAGTGGGCCGAAAAGCTCGCCCCGCACCTGGTGAAACGGACCTATTCCGAACCGCACTGGTCCTCCAAGCGAGGCTCGGCGATGGCATACGAGCGGGTCACTCTCTACGGAGTTCCCCTCGTGACCGGCCGCGCAGTGACGTACTCGCGAATCGATCCCGAGGCCTCCCGCGATCTCTTCATCCGCCATGCGCTGGTGCAGGGGGAATGGCAGACGAACCACAAGTTCTTCCACGAGAACCGCGCACTGCTCGACAACGTCGAGGAACTCGAGAACCGCGCGCGCCGACGCGACATCCTCGTAGACGACGAGACTCTCTACGAGTTCTACGACGAACGTATCGGCCAGGAAGCCGTGTCCGCCAAGCATTTCGACCAGTGGTGGAAGACTGAGCGGCGCAAGAATCCGAGTCTGCTGACGTTCACGCCGGAAACCGTGGTCAACTCCGACGCCGCTGCAGTCCTCGGTGGCGAGTACCCGGACGCGTGGCGCCAGGGCGACATGCAGTTTCCGCTCACTTACCAATTCGAACCCGGAAAGGATGACGACGGCGTCAGCGCGCACATCCCGGTCGGCCTGCTCGCGCAACTTCAGCCGGTCGGCTTCGACTGGTTGGTCCCGGGTATGCGCGTCGACCTGGTTACCGCTCTGATCAAGACGTTGCCCAAGAACATTCGACGCGCTGTCGTGCCGGCACCCGACTACGCCGCCGCAGCGTTGGCAGCAGTCAAACCTCGATCCGAGCCGTTGATGACCGCAATGGCCCGTGAACTCTCGCACTTGGGCGGGATCCAGATCGACGCCAAGGACTTTGATCCCGCCGCGCTGCCCGACCATCTTCGGATGACGTTTGTCGTCGAGGACGAATCGGGCAAGGTTCTCGCGAAGGGTAAGGATCTGGCGCAGCTGCGACGCGCGCTCGCCCCGCGCGTGCAGAAAGAAGTAGCCAAGGCGGCAACCGGTACCGAACGGGCAGCGGCAACCGTCTGGACATCCGAGACACTCGGCGCGTTGGAACCGACCATCACTCGCTCCATCGGCGGGCAGCAGGTAACCGGATACCCGGCACTGGTGCCGGAAAACGGCGGAGTTGCCGTTCGTGTCCTGAGTACACCGGCTGCGCAGGCGCAGGCGATGCGGGAAGGCACTCGGGCGCTTCTCCTGGCGGCCGTTCCCACCCAACTCAAGGCAGTGACCGCCGGCTTGTCGAACGCGCAGCGTCTGGCGCTCGGCCAGAATCCGGACGGCGGCTTGGAGGCCCTCGTCGAGGATTGCCGAGTGGCAGCTGCCAACGAAGTGATTGCGGCCCACGGTGGACCGGTGCGCACGCCTGAGGCCTTCGACGCCCTGGTGAAGATCGCACGCTCCGAACTGGCCGGGCGCGTTTCCGCGATCCTGCGCATGATTGTTCCGATCCTCGAACACGCCCACCAACTGAGCGTCGTCCTCGAACGCTCACGCGGGGAGGCAGCCGACGACGTCCGAGAGCAGTTGACCTCACTGCTTTTTCCGGGTTTCGTCGCCGAATTGGGCTCAGCGCGCCTACGCGATTTGCCGCGGTATCTTGCCGCAGCAAAATTCCGTCTCGAAGCTCTGCCTGCAAGCGCACAACGAGATCAGCAGGCGATGGATGTCCTCGACCGGGTGTACGCAGCGTACGACCGGTTGTTGAGTTCACTTCCCGAAGAGCGACGCACGGCCAGGGACGTCGACGCGATCAGCTGGATGATCGAAGAACTGCGCGTGAGTCTGTTTGCGCAGTCCCTCGGTACACCCACACCGATATCCGAAAAGCGAGTCCTGAAAGCTATCGAAGCGATCAAGCGTTGATGTTCGACGAGGATTGCGCGATCAGTAGATTGTCTGAATGTTGACGTTGGTGAGGAAACCGCCAAAGGTGGCAACAGTGTTGGCGAACCCGAGGGTTACCAGGCTGTTCACGACTCCGAGAACTGCAACTAAGTTCATAACGCCTCCGTGAAGATCCGAGATGCGGACGAACGTACCTGGTAGACACTAAGCGAATAACTTGCCCGATTTGTTCGATTGTTCGCTTTGTGTTCTCAGCGTTACCTAGTGCCCGCTCCGTGCTCTGAGCGTTACCTGAGTCGAAGGCCTCAGTCGACGGAAACGGGCTCGGCGCCGGGAGCCTTGTCGGCGTCGCGGGTCTCGGCATGTTCGCGCATGTCGGTGATCTCACGTTCGAAATCCGCGGCGGAACTGAAGGACTTGTACACCGAAGCGAATCGCAGATACGCAACCTCGTCGAGATTTCGAAGCGGATCGAGAATCGCGAGCCCTACCTCGTTGCTGGGAATCTCGGCAGAACCCGATGCACGTACGGCATCTTCGACCTGCTGGGCCAGCAAATTCAGCGAGTCGTTGTCCACTTGGCGGCCCTGGCATGCGCGACGCACACCTTTGACAACCTTTTCCCGGCTGAACGGCTCCGTCACGCCGCTGCGCTTCACGACCGAGAGAACTGCCGTCTCGACCGTGGTGAATCGACGTCCACACTCGGGGCACGAACGGCGCCGCCTGATCGCCTGGCCCTCGTCGGCCTCGCGTGAATCGACCACTCGGGAATCAGGGTGCCGGCAGAACGGGCAATGCATCGGGGTTCCTTCGTTGTCGCCGAAATGGCCGCAACTCAGATTCGCTACCGACTGCAAATCCTCCGACGATTTACAGAGCAGATCCACGTACTCAACGCGACCACCCGAGGTGGTGGGACTGTCAAGTGGACAGCTTACTCGCTGTGAACCGACTGCTCTCACGCTCGGTACGCCCCCGCCTGGGAGGGGGTACGGTCAGCGGCCCGAGACCGGCACGATCAGAGTTTGCCCAACGGACAGCCCGGAACTCGACATCGCATTGAGATCCATGATCTGCTCGATCACCGAACCGACAGCCTGGCCAGGCGCAACCTTGGCAGCAATATCACTGAGGGATTCACCCGCGGCAACACGAACCACTTCGGTCGCGCCGTGTGTCGCAGCTACATCACCACTCGACAAAGCGCCGATCCCCACCAACGCCAACACTGCCAGTGCAGTGAATACGGCGCCCAGGAACACTGTCTTCCAACTGACGTCCTCGGCAGCCACTTCATGTTCGACCCGTGAGACACCGACTCGGTTTCGGTGCGCAAAACTTCCTCCGTACGGGCGCGACGAATCGTGCTCGCTGTCCCACCGGCGAGGAGACTCACGCAATGACCGCGAACCTGAAACCGCGCCCACCGCCGGAACACGGCGAACGACGGCCGCCTGCGGTTCGTTGTCGACATACCTGGCCACGCCCCGCATTTCGGCCGTACCGCGCCGTTCGAATGACACAACGTCAGCATCGGACCCACCATCGGGCCCATAGAACGAGGGGTGGTACTTCAGTGCCGACGTGCCGTCGAAACCAATCGCATCGACACCAATCGCGTCGACACCAATCGCGTCGTCGAAAATCCTGTTGCTTTGCAGTGCTGCGTTACCCATCGTGACCTCCGCTGGTCGACACCGATCGATGTGTTCGATCATGCGTTCGATGGAACGCATGTTCGAATTTCTACCACGCCTGGCCGACAATGTCTCTACTTGGAGCGACACGAATCGAACAGATGTTTGAAACCGCGAGCAAATCCGGCTAGATTCGTGTCAGACCACACAGCGGGAATTTGCGAAAGCCTCCGTGTTTGTCGACAGCTCGAATGTTGGCAGGAGGCACCGACAGGTTTCTGCGTGATGTGCACCAGGCACTTTTTCAGGCACGACTTCTTCAGACACGGAGGCAACAGGCCATGAAGGACGATCGCTCCAGCACAGCCGCGGAGGCAGGAGCTTCTGCAGTTCCGTCTCCGTCGAGCGAGACGCTCACCGAGCGTCAGCGGCGCGTTCTCGAAGTGATCCGCGATTCGGTGACGGAGCGCGGGTATCCGCCCAGCATTCGCGAGATCGGGGATGCGGTGGGGCTCACTTCCACCTCGTCCGTCGCACATCAACTGCGAACGTTGGAGCGAAAGGGCTTCCTTCGCCGCGATCCCAATCGCCCTCGCGCGGTCGATGTTCGAGGCCTCGACGAAGTTGCGGCCGATACCGCCATCGCATCCGTGTCGAAGCATTCGGGCGAGTACAACAGCGCCGACCCGCTACCGGAGCCGGCGTTCGTCCCCATCCTGGGCCGCATCGCTGCCGGCGGACCGATCCTCGCCGAGGAAGCGGTGGAGGATGTGTTCCCACTCCCCCGCGAACTCGTCGGCCAGGGTTCGCTCTTCATGCTCAAGGTCGTCGGCGAGTCGATGATCGATGCAGCGATCTGCGATGGCGACTGGGTTGTCGTCCGTCAGCAGAACGTCGCGGAGAACGGTGACATCGTGGCCGCAATGATCGACGGCGAAGCCACTGTGAAGACGTTCAAGCGCACGAAGAAGGAGGTGTGGCTGATGCCGCACAACGACCTCTTCGAGCCGATTCCCGGCAACAACGCTGTCATCCTGGGCAAGGTTGTCACCGTCATGCGGAAGATCTGAGCTCGCTCGCACCCTACGACCGCAAGACTCTGGGCCCCGGCATCAGCCGGGGCCCAGGTTCTTTACGTGACGATCAGCGGTGCATCACCCGAATCAGAGATTCAGCGAACGTCCGATGATCTCCTTCATGATCTCGGTTGTGCCACCGTAGATGGTCTGCACACGAGAGTCCATGTACGCCTTGGCAACCGGGTATTCCTTCATGTAGCCGTAGCCTCCGTGCAGCTGGAGGCAGCGGTCGATGAGCTTGACCTGAGCTTCGGTGGTCCACCACTTCGCCATCGCAGCTTCCTGCACGGTCAGCTTCTCGGCATTGAGCTGTTCGATGAACTTGTCCACCAGGATCCGCACTGCGGTGGTCTCCGTAGCCAACTCGGCGAGGACGAATCGGGTGTTCTGGAAGCTACCGATCGACTTACCGAATGCCTTGCGGTCACGGCAGTACTGGATCGTGCTCTCGAGAACCGATTCCATTGCGGCAGCGGCAACAACGGCGATCGAGAGTCGTTCCTGAGGAAGGTTCTTCATCAAGTAGAAGAAGCCCATTCCCTCTTCGCCAAGCAGGTTGGCTGCGGGAACGCGGACGTCGGTGAAGCTGAGTTCGGCGGTGTCCTGAGCCTTCATGCCGATCTTGTCGAGGTTGCGTCCACGCTCGAAGCCCGGCATGTCCCGCTCGACGACGAGGAGGCTGAAGCCCTGCGCTCCCTTGTCCGGGTCGGTACACGCGACAACGATGATGATGTCGGCGTTGATTCCGTTGGTGATGAAGGTCTTCGAGCCGTTGAGGACCCAGTGATCCCCGTCGCGAACTGCTTTGGTCTTGATGCCCTGCAGGTCGCTACCGGTACCCGGTTCGGTCATCGCGATTGCCGAAATCAGCTCTCCCGAAGCGAATCCGGGCAACCAACGCTGCTTCTGCTCTTCATTGGTCAGCTCCAGCAGGTACGGCGCCACGACGTCGTTGTGCAACGTGAAGCCGATACCGCTGAACCCGCCCTTGGTGGTTTCCTCGGTGATGATCGCGTTGTAGCGGAAATCCTTCACACCGCCGCCGCCGAACTCCTCGGGCACCGCGGTTCCCAGGAAGCCCTGCTTTCCGGCCTCGACCCAGACGTCACGATCGACGATGTTCTGCTCTTCCCACTTCTCGTGGTTCGGAGCCACGTGCTGTGCCAAGAACTTCTGGTACGACTCCCGGAAGAGTTCATGTTCCGGTTCGAACAGGGTGCGCTCCACGCCGACTCCTTGCAATTCGATATACGGCACTTCAGTGATGTACCCGCTGGGGACGTACCCACTGGGGTGTAATTCGCTGAGACTGGGCACGCCGAAGTGCGCGGGCCCACGTCACTGCCTCCGACGGTAGAACCTGTTGCGATACCCGTCGATGACCCGAACGATCACGATTCGTGACTGTAGCGGTTATCTGTTACTCGAAGTACGGAATTTGGCGAGATATCGCATGATCGGGTACGCGACGAGGATGCCGATCGATCCCCAGGCGATGCCGCCCAACTCGACCGAACCGATGGTCAGCGTCAAGTTCCCGATGCCGGCGACCAACGCCGCCGCGGCGACCGTGAGGTTGACCGGATCGGTGAAGTCGACCTTCGCTTCCATCCAGATGCGCACACCGAGAATGCCGATGAGGCCGTAGAGAACCATCGTCGCGCCGCCGATGACGCCGTTCGGAACCGTGAACACCAGCGCACCGAACTTGGGCGAGAACGCGAGGATCACCGCCGTGGCGGCGGCGACCCAGTACGCGGCGGTCGAGTACACGCGCGTCGCTGCCATGACGCCGATGTTCTCGGCGTACGTAGTGGTTCCGGATCCGCCACCGGCACCCGCCAAGGTAGTGGCGAGGCCGTCTGCAAACAGTGCGTTGCCGGCCAGATCGTCGAGCGACTTCCCCGTCATGGCGGAGACCGCCTTGACGTGCCCGACGTTTTCGGCAACCAGAACGATCACCACGGGCAGGGCGAGCACGATCACCGACCAGTCGAAGGACGGACCGTGCAGACTCGGCAACCCGAACCAGTCTGCCTCACGCAGGGCCGACACCCGTTCACTGTCGAGACCACCGATGACAGCGGCGAAGACCCAGCCGATCACCACTCCGACCAGAATGCCCAAACGGCCCAGCAGGCCGGGCCCCACGACGGTGACGAGCAGGATCGCGACGAGCGTCACCGTGGCGATCAGCGGCTGTGATTCGAAGGAGCCGGCCGCAGTCGGAGCGAGATTGAGGCCGATCAGCGCCACGACGGCGCCCGTCACCACCGGCGGCATCACGGCGTCGATGACCCGTCCGCCGATCAGACGTACGGCGACGCCGATCAGCATCAACACGATGCCGACGGCCATGACGGCACCGAGCTGAGCCGCCGGGCCCGATCCTGCCGACGCTGTCAGCGGGGCGATGAACGCGAAGGACGACCCGAGGTAGCTGGGGATCCGGCCGCGGGTGATGAGCAGGAACAGCGCGGTGCCGATACCCGAGAACAACAGCGTCGTCGTGACGGGGAAGCCGGTGATGGTCGGTACGAGCAGTGTCGCTCCGAACATCGCGATGACGTGTTGCATCCCGATCCCGATGGTGCGCGGCCAACTCAGTCGTTCGTCCGGCGCCACGACCGCGCCGTCGGCGATCCGCTTGCCGTCTCCGTGGACAGTCCAGCCGATTCCGCCGGCCCCGGTCATAGTTTCTCGTTCGATCACAGGTCGAAATACTAGAGGTCAGGCGCTCGGTCGCCGACCTAGACCGACGAAACCACGTCAGCTGAGTGCGTCAGCCGCCGCTTTACGCGCTGCCACCGGATCACCGGTTGCCAGTACCGCCGCCGCAGCCGCCTCACATTGCGCCATGGTGACGGACCCGACCTTCGCTCCCACGCCGGCAACCGACGCCGCAGCGCACGACAGCGAGGAAACGCCGAGACCGGCAAGTACGCAGGCCAACAGCGGATCGGCGGCCGCCTCACCGCAGACCCCGACGCGCTTACCTGCCGCCTGACCGGCCTGGGCCGTACGTGCGACAAGGGCGAGCACCGCGGGCTGCCACGGATCGGTCAGGTCGGCGAGTTCGGAGGACATCCGATCAGCGGCCATCGTGTACTGAGCAAGGTCATTGGTACCGATCGAGAGGAATTCGACGTGTTCGAGAATCTGGTCGGCCAACAGCGCTGCCGCCGGGATCTCCACCATCACACCGGGAACAAGATCGCGTGCCCGCACGGCATCGGCAAAACGTTTCGCCTCGGCCGGGGTGGCGATCATCGGTGCCATGACCCACGGCGACGAGTTGGTCGACGCCGCCGCTGCGGCGATCGCGTCGAGCTGGCGGTCGAGAATTCCCATGTCCTGCCAGGCGATTCGGACCCCACGAACGCCGAGCGCCGGATTCGCTTCCTCTTGATGGTTGGCGAATTTGAGCGGCTTGTCCGAACCCGCGTCCAACGTGCGAACAATGACCTTCTTTCCTGCGAAGGCCTCGAGAACCTCGGCGTAGATCGCCGCCTGCTCGTCTACGGTCGGTTCGGTCTCACGGCCGAGGAAGCAGAGCTCGGTCCGGAAGAGCCCGATGCCCCCCGCAGCAGTCGACGCCGCGGCGCGAGCGCCCGCGCCGTCTTGAACGTTGGCGAGAACGTCGACCGGCCGTCCGTCCGCCGTCTGGCCCGGTCCGGTCCATGTGCTGACGCGTTCGCGATCGATCCGAGATTGTTCGACCAGTTCGCGCGCCTGCTCGGGATCCGGCTCCGCGATCACGTCGCCGGTGGTTCCGTCGATCAGAATCGGCGTTCCTGCCGAAATGGACTCCAATTCCTTCGCGGCAACGATGCACGGGATGCCCAACTGCCGCGCGATGATTGCCGTGTGGCTGGTCGGGCCGCCGTAGATGGTCACGAGCCCGATGATCTTGGTTGCATCGAGGCCCGCGGTGTCTGCAGGAGCAAGATCGTCCGCGCACAGCACCGATGGTGTCTCGGGCATCGGAACTCCTGGTTCGGGTAATCCGGAGAGTTCGGCGATCACGCGGTCGCGGATGTCCTCGAGGTCCGTGACGCGCTCGGCCATCACACCGCCGACTTTGGTGAACAGCACAACGAACTGCTCCGTCGCCGCGATCGCAGCCTGCACCGGGGGCACTCCGCCGGCGATCGATTTTTTGGCCGCCCCGATCCAGCCACGATCGGCTGCCATCGCCGCGTTGGCCTGCAAGACCTCGGCAGCCGCGCCTGTAGCTTCGGCCGCCCGTCCGAGGAGGCGGTTCTCGACAACCTTCGCCGCTGCGACGAAGGTGTCGGCGGCGGCCTCTCGATCGGCCTCGTCGAGGGCCGGCGCATCGGTGACGAGTTCTGGTCGGCTGGACGGCCAGATAGCCGGGCCGTAGGCAATTCCGGGCACGACGGGAGTGCCGTGCACGGTGATGCGATTGAGCTGTTCGGTCATCTGTCCTCCTTGAGCGATGGGCCCGGTGTCACACCGGAGCACCTCGAGCGCGTTGAGCCCACACCTTCGTTGTGACGAAGATTACTCCCAAGTCTTGACATGTCAACACACTCGGGCGTAAAACAACATAAAGCAACATTCACTGTGACCCACAACGCACCGTCGGATCACATTTCGGAATCGGAGAGCACGTGTACGCGGAAGAACGCCAACAAGCGATCGGCACCATGGTGTCGCAGCGCGGACGCATGTCCGTGGCGGCTCTGTCGGAGACCTTCGGTGTGACCACCGAGACCGTGCGTCGCGATCTGGCATTCCTCGAGCGGATCGGACAGATCAGGCGTGTACACGGCGGCGCCGTTCCGACCGGATCCCTCCACGTGACCGAACCGGGCATGGCGGAACGCGATCAGACCCGGGCGCAACAGAAGGACCGGATCGCCCGCTGCGCGGTCACCTATCTCCCTCCTACCGGCGGCAGCGTGATCTTCGACGCGGGCACCACCACAGGCCGCATGATCCCCGAACTACCGACCGAGAACGACTTCACAGCAGTCACCAATTCCGTCCCGATCGGCGCACGACTGGCATCGATGAACTCGATTTCCCTGATCCTGCTCGGAGGACGAGTACGCGGGGTGACGCAAGCCGCGGTCGGCGAGGACGCCCTACGCCTGTTGAGCACGTTGCGGGTCGACGTCGCTTTCGTCGGAACCAACGCGATCAGCGTCGGGCACGGACTCTCCACACCGGACAGCGAGGAGGCCGCAGTCAAACGAGCGATGGTCAAAGCTGCCAATCACGTTGTCGTGGTGGCGGATTCCACGAAAGTCGGCCGCGAGCACTTGATCAGCTTCGCCCCCCTCGACAGCATCGACGTCCTCATCACCGACGAAGAGATCAGTCCCACAGACACATCCGAGTTCCACGACCACGGAATCGAGGTGGTGATCGCATGATCGTCACACTGACAGCCAACCCGAGTATCGATCGGACCGTGCAGCTCGAGCAACGGCTCGAACGAGGCTCCGTGCTACGCGCCCACTCCACTCGCAGCGACCCCGGCGGCAAGGGGGTCAACGTCGCGCGTGTTCTCGCCGCAGCCGACCTCGACGTCCTCGCGGTCCTACCGGGGAACGGCGGCGACCCCCTACTCTCGGCGCTCGCCGCCGGTGGAATTCCCCACATCGGCGTCGCCACGACGGGTCTGGCTCGCACCAACATCACCATCGCGGAACCGGACGGAACCACGACGAAGATCAACGAGCCCGGCGCGACGCTGTCGGGTTCGACGCTCGACGCCTTGGCGCAGGAACTGATCGCCCGCGCCGATACCGCCCTGTGGTTCGCGCTGTCCGGCTCACTGCCCCCCGGCGTTCCTCTCGGGTGGTACGGCGAACTTGTCGCGGCGCTGCGCGATCACCCGTGCAAGGTAGCGGTCGACACCTCGGACGCCCCGCTGACGGCACTCGCCGAAGGCTTCCCCGACTCGGCACCTGATCTGCTCAAACCCAACGGCGAGGAACTCGCGCAACTGACCGGCGTCGACGGCCACGTCCTCGAACGTGCCGCCGAGAACGGTGATCGCGGGCCTGCAATCACGGCGGCACAGCGATTGGTCGATCGCGGCGTCGGCAGTGTGCTCGCCACGCTCGGCGCAGCAGGTGCTGTCCTCGTCACGGCCGACGGCGCGTGGATCGCCACCGCTCCCCCGATTGTCGCAGTCAGTACCGTCGGCGCAGGCGATTCGTCGCTGGCCGGCTACATCCTCGCCGAAGCGGGAGGCGGCTCGGAAT
Organism: Rhodococcus sp. IEGM 1306; assembly: GCF_036541985.1. Taxonomy (NCBI): domain Bacteria; kingdom Bacillati; phylum Actinomycetota; class Actinomycetes; order Mycobacteriales; family Nocardiaceae; genus Rhodococcus; species Rhodococcus sp. IEGM 1306. The sequence continues at coordinate 250,545 of NZ_JAZHFF010000002.1, read as the reverse complement.
CCGAGCGGCTACGTCACGCGGTCGCCTACGGAAGCGCCGCTGCCTCCCTTCCCGGCACAACCCTTCCCACGCCCGAACAGATCGATCTGGCAGCGGTTTCGGTATCTGCAGCAGATGCCGCCTCTCCCATCCCCGTCCCCACCGAACTCGCCTGACGCCCTAAGGAACCTGACATGTCCGATACCACCGCAGCCGGCAGTTCCGGCCCGGAGATCATCAGTCCCGAACTGATCTCACTCGACACCGACCTGGGTACGACCAAGGAAGATGTCATTCGTTCTCTCGCAGCGCGATTGACTGCAGCGGGTCGGGCGAGCGACGCCGCGGGGCTGGTCGATGCCGCACTCGCTCGCGAAGCGCAGTCCGCGACCGGGTTGCCCGGCGGAATCGCAATTCCCCACTGCCGCGCCGAGGCCGTCTCGTCCGCATCCCTGGGGTTTGCTCGACTCGATCCGAAGGTCGACTTCGGTGCACCCGACGGCCCCGCCGATCTCGTGTTCCTGATCGCGGCACCCGAGGGCGCCGGAGCCGAGCACATGAAGCTGCTCTCCTCCTTGGCCCGAGCACTCGTCAGGCCCGCGTTCGTCACGTCACTTCGTGAAGCGTCGACGCCGGACGAGATCGTGCGCTTGGTCGACGAGGTCCTCAATCCTGCACCGAAGGATCCCGCAGCCAAGGATTCTGCAGGGACGGCCGCGGCAGTGACACCCCCGGCACCTGTTTCCACCGGGAAACACGCCACCGACGAGACCCCGGCACCAGCGCCCGCGGAGCGTCACATCGTCGCGGTCACCGCCTGCCCGACCGGAATCGCTCACACCTACATGGCGGCGGACTCACTCGTCGCTGCGGGTGAACGCGCCGGCGTCAAGGTTCACGTCGAAACTCAGGGCTCGAGCGGAAGCACCCCGCTGGACCCGTCGGTCATCGCCGGAGCCGCCGCGGTCATCTTCGCCACCGATGTCGGAGTGAAGGGCCGCGAACGATTCGCCGGTAAACCCGTCGTCGCTTCCGGTGTGAAGCGGGCGATCAACGAACCGGACAAGATGCTCTCAGAAGCGTTGCGCGCTTCCGAGAATCCCGCCGCCGCCACCGTGGACGGCACTGCCGCTGCGGCCGCGGATTCCGATGCCGGTTCCGTAGGGTTCGGCACCCACCTCCGTCAGGTCCTCCTGACCGGCGTCAGCTACATGATCCCGTTCGTCGCGGCCGGCGGTCTGCTGATCGCCCTCGGCTTCCTGCTCGGCGGATACGAGATCTCCGGTCCGGCCAAGGACATCGTTCTCGACAACTCGATCACCAACCTTCCCGAAGGTGGTCTTGCCACCTATCTCGGCGCAGTGCTGTTCCAGATCGGTTCGTTGGCGTTCAGCTTCCTGGTGCCCGCGTTGGCCGGCTACATCGCCTTCGCCATCGCCGACCGGCCTGGCATCGCTCCCGGCTTCACGGCCGGTGCGGTCGCCGTGTTCGTCGGTGCCGGATTCATCGGCGGCCTGGTCGGCGGGCTCATCGCCGGTGTCGTCGCGCTCTACATCGGCCGGATCGCCGTCCCGCAGTGGCTGCGAGGTCTGATGCCGGTGGTGATCATCCCGCTGTTCGCGACGCTGGTCGTCGGAGCACTGATGTTCATCGTCCTTGGTCGTCCGCTCGCCGCGATCACCTCCGGTCTCACCGACTGGCTCAACGGACTGTCCGGCAGCTCGGCCATCTTCCTCGGCATCATTCTCGGCCTGATGATGTGCTTCGACCTCGGCGGACCGGTCAACAAGGCGGCTTACGCCTTCGCTGTAGCCGGACTCAACGTCAACGACCCGGCCACCTTGCGCATCATGGCGGCAGTCATGGCTGCCGGTATGGTTCCGCCACTGGCCATGGCACTTGCCTCGACGGTGTTGCGTCCGAAGCTCTTCAGCGAAGCCGAACGTGAGAACGGTAAAGCTGCCTGGTTGCTGGGTTCGGCATTCATCTCCGAGGGTGCAATTCCGTTCGCCGCTGCCGACCCGCTTCGAGTCATCCCCTCGATGATGGCGGGCGGCGCGGTCACCGGCGCACTGATCATGGCTTTCGACGTCACTCTCAGCGCCCCACACGGCGGGATCTTCGTCTTCTTCGCAGTCGGAGGCATCGGCTGGTTCCTCGTCTCACTGGCGGCGGGAACCGTGGTAGCTGCGCTCGCCGTCGTCGGAGCCAAGGAGTTCTTCCGCAAGGGTCCCTCCGATGCCGAACTCGACCCCGAAATCGTGCCCGCTGCGGCATGATCGACAGCAGGCAACACTGCAGTCACCACCGAAGTCACCAGATCTGCCCGAACACCCCACAACGTCCGCAACGACAGTTCTACAACGAGGAGATCCCATGCCCAGCAAGACAGTTGCCGTCGGTTCCGCAGTCGGCCTTCACGCCCGTCCCGCCGCCCTCATCGCCGAAGCAGTCGGAGCCTCCGGTGCCACGGTCACCCTCGCAGTCGCCGACGGCGAACCGGTGGATGCCGGCTCGGCACTGATGATCATGACGCTCGGCGCCGCCAAGGACACCGAAGTCACCATCGAATCCGACGACGCCGACGCACTCGCCAAGGTCGCCGAACTGGTGGCCGCTGATCTCGACGCTTGATCCGATTTCGGCCGGTGCTGTTTAGTGGGCCGGACACTTTCACGGAGTGAGTGCGAGTGTCCGGCCCAGCCAGTCCATTTCGAGTTCCAGCGCAGTGCCCCATACATCACCCGAGTGCCCACCGGGAAGGGTGTAGTAGTCCACGTTCATGTCGGCGGCACGCGCAGCCTCGAACATGACCTCCTGCTGCGGACGGTAGATGTCATCGTCCTCACCCGCGACGAACACACCCGACAACTGCGGATACCGATTCTGCGCCATCAGGTCTCGGGCATTGACCGCGTCGAACGCGTCCTCGTCACCGTTGAACATGGCCGCCACGGTGTCCTCGTGATCACCGGTCGACGGTTCGTCCTGGCCGGAGAAGTCCAGGAATGACGGGTAGCGATCCGGGAAGTTCACGGCCATTTCGATCGCGCAGGTTCCGCCGTACGAAAACCCGCCGATGGCCCATTGCGCAGCGTCCGGGTTCACTTGAAGGTTCGATTCGATCCAGTTCGGGACGTCCTGGTCCAGATACGTCGCGACGTTGCCGAGCGCAGAATCCATGCAGCCGGGGTTGGCGTCGTAGTCCCCCAACGCGTCGGGCACCACCACGACGGGAGCAAGCCCGGAATGCCTCGACGCATAGGCGTCGACGGTGGTCGCGAGCCGGCCACTGTCCAGCCAGTCGCTGGGGCTGCCGGGCTCACCCGCCACCAACACCAGTACGGGCAACTCGGCACGCGGATCGGCAAGATAGGCCGGCGGGAGATACAGCGTCGCAGGCCTCGCGTCGAATCCCGAAATGTTTCCTGGAATCGCCGCTTCCGTCACGACACCGTTGCTCGGCATCCGCACCGGAACCTGCCAATGAGTTTCGGTGGGCAGTCCCCGTTGTACCCAAGGTTCGGCCCCGGGGAGCGAATCGAAGGCAACGTTCTCGACCGAGCCCACCGGCCAGTGCCCGACCAGTGAGCCGAGTGTGGGATAGGTGCCGGTCTGCGCGTTGACCTGACCTACTGCGACGATCGCGGCCAGCCCGGCGAATGCCGTCACCGAAAGGCCACGCGCAAGCCCTGGGCGCCGAAGGAGAACGAGTGCGGCGCCGATGACTCCGAACATCGCCAGCGCTATCCAGACAAAATTCGACGCCGGTAGCTGCGCGGGCAGCGGCCGAAAGCTGAGCCACACGAATGTCGCACCGGTGGCTGATCCGAGCACTGACAGACCTAGCGCAACCAACGCGGCCCGACGCGGCAACCACCGAAGCAGAAGCAACGTGCCGACGCCGACGATGACGGAACCCACGAGCAGCGCTGCGGTGATGTGTCCGTGCTCGAGTGACATACGCGAGAGCCGCGTCAGGAGTTGATGCCCGTGCATTCGTTCCAGTATCCACATCTACCGGCGGTCTGCGAATTCGTGGAATTATTTGGGAATCAGCGGCGTCGTCGAAATCTCACGAACGCCGCGCCCCCGATCGCACATCCTGCCGCGACCAACCCGGCCCACACGAATGTCCACGGATCGACCCCGACACCGACCGAACCGTCAGACGAGTCAGCCGTCGCTTCTGTCGCGTCCACGAGCGCTCGCATCACGTACACCGGCGGCAACGCTCCGCCGGCAGATTCAGAACCGATCAGAACATCGCCCGCATCGTTGAATGCCACCGCCTCACCCTGAGGCTCCTTCGGGAGCGGGATCCGCAGCGGTTCGGTACCGGTGAGCGTCGCGCCGATTCCGCCGTCCACGACTTCGTACAGGTACAGGTCGGAGTAACTCCGAAGTGCGATCGCCGAACCGTCCGACGACACCGCTCCCCCGGTGAACATCACCGACACGGGCTTCTCCGGTCCGAGGGACACGGCTCCGACGCGCTCGAGCGGCGTCGGGCCGGGCTGCGCCAAGTCACTCAGTTTCTGATCCCCGACCGGTGTGTAGACACTGCTTTCGCCGAACAATTCCTTGGTCACGACAAAAACGTGGCCGTCGGGGTCGAGCAGTATCGACTCGGTGTCGTGCGCACCGTCCGGGTACGTGAGGCGGTGCAACGTACCGTCACCGGAATCGAGGTCCATCGTGATGAACGCCACCGTTTCGCGGGTTCGGAGGTTGTCACCGGTGTCCGACAGAACGAGCGTTCGACCACTCACCGCAAGATCTTCGACGTCGTAGGGATCAATCGGGACCGGAATCTGTTTCTGGACAACACAGTTCAGGTCCATTTCGAATACGAAGTCGTCACTGCCGCCGTCGCCCATCGCGTAGATCCGATCGTCGACGACGACCATCCCCGACAACTCCTGGAGCGCAGGATCCGTAGGTGTGCACAGTGGGGCGAACTCGCTCGGTTCGAACGACGATGCCTGTGCGGGTGCTCCGGGAAGCAATACGGTTGCCGTAGTCGCCGCAATCACCGCGACCACGGCCCCGAAATTACGCACTAGGTGCGTACTCGACCAATGCCGAGGCCAACATCTGTGGCACACGTGCGTGCACCCGCGTTCCGGCCTCTTCATGAGTCGATTCCAGAATCGTTCCGTCCGAGTGGATTCGAGCCATCAAGTCACCCCGCGTGTACGGCACCAGCACGTCGACCTCGACCTCCGGTCGAACCAGCACCTCACTGAGATGTGCTCGCAGTTCAGCGATTCCCTCGCCTGTCCGCGCCGAGACGAACACGGCGCCAGGCAACAGACCACGTAGTTGCGTCAAGGTAACCGGATCTGCCGCGTCGATCTTGTTGACCACGATCAACTCCGGCGGAGCCTTCGAATCCGTCTCGCGCAGAACATCGGTGACGACTTCCCGCACAGCCTTGATCTGTTCTGTCGGCAACGGATCCGAACCGTCGACGACGTGCAGAAGCAGATCCGCGTCGGTTACTTCCTCGAGAGTCGAGCGGAATGCCTCGACCAACTGAGTCGGCAGGTGTCGCACGAAGCCGACCGTATCGGTGAGTACGTACTCACGGCCGTCGTCGAGTGCTGCGCGGCGCGTCGTCGGGTCCAAGGTGGCGAACAACGCGTTCTCCACGAGCACACCGGATCCGGTGAGCGAATTGAGCAGACTCGATTTGCCCGCGTTGGTATATCCGACGATGGCGATCGACGGAATGTCGCTCTGCAATCGACGTGTGCGCTTGGTGTCACGAGCGGCCTTCATGCCCTTGATCTCGCGGCGTAGTTTTGCCATGCGCTCACGAATACGGCGACGGTCCGTCTCGATCTTCGTTTCACCGGGACCACGCAGACCCACACCGCCGTTGCTACCGGCACGGCCACCGGCCTGGCGCGACATCGACTCGCCCCAACCACGCAGACGCGGGAGCATGTACTCCATCTGAGCAAAAGCCACCTGGGCTTTACCCTCACGGGAAGTCGCGTGCTGAGCAAAGATGTCGAGAATCAGAGCCGTCCGGTCGATGACCTTGACCTTGACGATCTTCTCCAGCGCCGTGAGCTGCGCCGGCGTCAGCTCGCCGTCGCAGACGACGGTGTCGGCACCGGTCGCCAGGACAACTTCGCGCAGTTCCTGCGCCTTGCCGGAACCGATGTAGGTGGCAGCGTCAGGTTTGTCGCGGCGCTGAACCAGTCCTTCGAGAACCTCCGAGCCGGCCGTCTCGGCAAGTGCGGCCAGCTCGGTCATGCTCGCCTCGGCCTGCTCGGCGGTTCCCTGCGTCCAGACGCCGACCAGGACAACTCTTTCGAGTCGAAGCTGGCGGTACTCGACTTCGGTGACGTCCTCGAGCTCGGTCGACAGACCGGCCACGCGGCGCAGGGCGCCGCGATCTGCGAGTTGCATCTCACCGGTCGACGGGTTGCCCGATGCAGAATCTGCCGCGTATTCGGCTTGCGCGTACTCGGACTGCTCGTGAGCGGTGGACTCTTCGTTTTCATGTGTGTTCGTCATACAAGATCCATGGTCCCACGAAACCTGGGCACGGTGCATCCGTATTTCCTGCAGGCGTATTTCCCGCGGGCGATATCACACGAGCGATTGCCACCAGGCGTCGCTGATCGTCCCGTTCGCCACCAGAACCGAGGGCCCCCGCAAAGACCCTTCACCGCCTTCGACGGTGACCTGCACTTCGCCGCCGAGCACGCGCACCAGCACCGAACCTTCGTCGCTGCCGTCGTACTTCAGCGCCGCGGCCGCAGCTGCGACCGTTCCGGTTCCGCAGGAACGAGTCTCGCCCACACCACGCTCGTGTACGCGCATGTGGACCCCGCCGTCGTGGATCGGCGTCACGATCTCGATGTTGACCCCGTGCGGGAAGAACCCGGGATCGAAGCCCGGAGAGACACTCAGATCGAGCGCACTCAACACTTCTGCCGTCACGTGCTCGTCGACGCATGCCAAATGCGGATTACCGACGTCGATGCCGACGCCGGCGAAGACGCGGCCGTCGATTGTTGCCGAACTGATGCCGAGTTCTTTGATCCGGCCCATCGCCACGGTCACGTCACCGTGCGTGGCGTCGTAGCCGTGCACCACGACCGGACGCGCTCCGGCGCGGCTGCCGACCACGAACTCGTCCTTGCTCTCCAAGCCCGACGCCTTGAGGTAATGGGCAAATACCCGAACGCCGTTTCCGCACATCTCCGCTATGGAGCCATCGCTGTTGCGGTAGTCCATGAACCAGTCTTCTGCAGCGACGCCGTCGGGAAGTGCGGTGAGCACGCCGGCGTCCGCAAGTGCGCCCGCGCGAGCGACACGAAGGATGCCGTCGGCGCCGAGACCACGCTGGCGATCACACAACGCTGACACTCGTGCCGGCTCGAGATCGATCCGTACGTCGAGGTCAGGGAGAACAACGAAGTCGTTCTGCGTTCCGTGGCCCTTACTGAAATCCATGGTCGCCATCCTATCCGGACCTACCGACCGACTTACGCAGGTGACGCGGTGACCACCACGTTCTGTTCGTACGTGAATCCGGACGGCAACGAGGGGTCCGGCACCGTCGCGCCGCCGCAGGTCACGAGGACCAGCCTGGGCGCACCCGTTTCGGAAAAGAACTCGGCCGGCAAAGCCACCTTTTCGTACAGCTTCAGGCTCGCTGCGTGATAAGTGAACATCGTTCCGGTGTCGTCGCTCACGTAGATCGGTGTTCCGGGCTTCATCTGGTGCAGCGCCCACAAGGCGCCGTGCGTGCGATCACCGTCGTCGACGTGGCCGGCAACAAGATTGGTGCCCTCCGACGATCCGAACTGCACACCGTTGGTGAAATGCGAAACCTTGTCAGGATGCGGAAGGATCATTCCGCGGTTGGCGCCGAACCCGCTGGTCACGATGTCGGCTTGCACATCCAGATCAGGAATCGCGAGCGTGTTCGGCGGCAAGTCCGTCGGCGCGGGCGCCCATGTCGCCTGTGGGTCGGTTGGGGCTCCCACGTCGAATGGCGCTTCGGGAACGGGTGCGCTGACGGGCTTCCCGGCGGCACTCACCGCAAAATAGATCAGCACGCCGCCCACCGCGAGAAATGTGACGAGCAGCAGGAGAAGCGGCAGCCGACTCGCGCGTCGGCTTTTCGGTCGCGCGTGCGTCCCGCTCTGCGCCATGTTCGATGTCCTCCAGTCCGTCGGTCGCGAAACGGATGGATCGCGAAAGAGCTAACTGTAAGATAGCTGATCGGCTCGATCGTGTTACAGACCGCGATCTGCAAGTGCAGAGAAGGCCGAGCGAGCCAGCTCCGGATCGGCACCGTCGAGCCAGTGCACGCGTGCGTCGCGACGGAACCATGAGCGTTGGCGTCGAACGTAGCGCCGTGTCCCGATGAACGTCCGTTCGAGTGCTTCAGCCAGATCGTATTCACCGTCGAAATGTGCGAGCACCTGTGCGTAGCCGATGGCTCGCGGCGCTGTGACGCCCTCACGCAATCCTTGCTCGACCAGCACGGCAACTTCGTCGACAAGCCCGCCCGAAAACATCAGCTCGGTTCGCAACCGAATCCGTCTGTCGAGTTCTTCCGTATCCCGATCCACGCCGATGATGCGGGTTCCCCAACGAGGGTCACCGATCTGCGGCGCCGAGGCCGCGAACGGCAGACCTGTCAGCTCGACGACCTCGAGCGCCCGAACCATCCGCCTGCCGTCCGTAGGCAGTATCGACGCCGCCGCTACCGGATCAGCAGCAACAAGCGCCGTATGCACCGCACCGACCCCACCGTCGGCCAGCACTGCTTCCCACTTCGCGCGAACTTCGGGATCCGTTGCCGGAAAAGACCATTCGTCGAGCAACGACTGGACGTACATCATGGATCCGCCGACGATCACCGGAACCTTGCCCGCCGCGATCAGATCCTCGGCGATCGCGATCGCGTCGGTTTGATAACGCGCGACGGTGGCCGTCTCCGTCACGTCGAGAACGTCGAGCAGGTGATGCGGAATCCCACGGCGCTCGGCAGTCGTCAGTTTGGCGGTCCCGATATCCATGCCGCGATAAAGCTGCATCGCGTCGATGTTGATGATCTCTCCGCCGAACTCCTCGGCCAGTGCCAACGCGAGATCGGACTTTCCCGACGCCGTCGGACCGACAACTGCGATCGGGCGAAGTTCTTCAGGGACGTTCACGGCCGCCACGTCCCGACGTGGTAGCCGACGCCGAACGGCGCATCGCTGTAGTCGACCGTCGAGCGAGGATGAGCTGACGGAGACGAGCTCGTAAAGACACCGGCGAGGACCTGCCACGCCGCGCGCCCCTGGGCTCCGACACTCCGGCAGAGCTGCGGATCGAGAGCAAGAAGCGCCTCCGGGTCACCGGCGGTCAGGGCATCGTCGATGGCCGATTGCACGCCCGCGGCGCGCTCGTCGAAGCTTCCGGGCGCCTTTGCCGTCAGCGTGGACGCACCGTCAGCCACGATCAGAAGCCCTTGCGGTCGGTTGTCGCTGTCGAGCTGCTTGCGCAGCTGCTTCCCGAATTCACGACATTCATTCGCCGACGCCTCTGCACTGACGGCGTGCATGTCGACGGTGATCTCCTCGTCTGCTCGGGCACGCAGCCAGCCGGCGACAAGGGCGCACAGTTCGAGAGATGGCACCGGTTCGCCGGTCGCATCCGCGTCCAGGGACGTCCGGACATCGGCGCCGAATCCCGCAAATGTTCCGATCTGCCCATGTCCGACGCCCGATCGCCAGAGTTCGCCCGCTGCCTTCTCGGAGTCGACACCGACGCCCACCCAGTGAACCGCCTCGTGAGAGAGCCGGCGCACGGCGGCTGTCGCTGCAGCACGCACCTGAGCGGACTCGGCCGAATCACCGGACAATTCCGGCACGAGTAACGGCGCCGAGGGGACGAGAACAGCGGAAGTCAACACAGCTGCCACGCTAGTCGACCCCGAGGTGGCGACCTCACACCCTCTTACCTGATTCAATAGTCGGAGAATGTGAGTACCGGGTTCAATGGAACCAGGAATGCGATCAGGCAGCCGTGACGCGCGGCAGAGACGAGGACCGATGACCGAGAACAGTGAACCCACCACCGGCGCCGACAGCAGTTCGGCCAGCCCGAGCCCGGCAGCACCCAAACCCGGCGCGCCCAAACCTGGTGGACCACGCCCCGGTGCACCCCGCCCCGGAGCACCTCGCCCCGGCCCAGCAGCCTCGCATGCCGTCACCGCCGCACCGGCCAGCGACCCGAGCAAGTACGGACGCGTCGAGGAAGACGGGACCGCCTGGGTGAAGACCGCTGACGGTGAACGTCAGATCGGATCGTGGCAGGCCGGGGATGCCGCCGAGGGTCTCGCCCATTTCGGCCGTCGCTACGACGACCTCGCGACCGAGGTCTCGCTACTCGAGGCGCGACTGACGTCGGGCGCCGGAGACGCCAAGAAGACCAAGGCTGCCGCCATCGCTCTGTCCGAATCCCTCTCCACCGCTGCCGTGATCGGTGACCTCGACGCTTTGGCCCGACGACTCGACGTGATCGTCGCCGGGTCCGACGAGGCCGCAGCGCACGCGAAGGAAGAGAAGGAACAGTCTCGCGCGGCCAGCACCGCCCGCAAGGAGGCCCTCGCTGTCGAGGCCGAACAGATCGGCTCGGAGTCGACCCAGTGGAAGACCGCGGGTGATCGACTGCGCGAGATTCTCGACGAGTGGAAGACGATTCGCGGAATCGACCGCAAGGTCGACGACGCACTCTGGAAGCGGTATTCCAAGGCTCGCGAGTCCTTCAACCGACGACGTGGAGCCCACTTCGCCGAACTCGACCGAGATCGTGCGAGCGCCCGTTCGACGAAGGAAGAACTGGTCGAGCGCGCCGAGAAGCTGTCGACCTCCACTGAATGGGGGCAGACCGCTGGAGAATTCCGCGATCTGCTCAGCGAGTGGAAGGCTGCCGGCCGCGCACCGCGCGAGGCCGACGACAACCTGTGGAAGCGCTTCAAGGGCGCGCAGGATGTGTTCTTCGCCGCGCGCAACGCTGCTGCATCCGAGCGCGATGCCGAATTCGAGCAGAACGCGGTTGCAAAGGAAGAGCTGCTCGCTGCCAACGCGAACATCGATCCGGCGCACGGACTCGAGAATGCTCGTGCAGCGCTGCGCGACCTGCAGGAGAAGTGGGACGCGATCGGCAAGGTGCCGCGCGACCGAATGCAGGAACTCGAAGCGAAGCTCCGGGCCATCGAAACCAAGGTGCGCGATGCTGTCGACGCCGAGTGGCGTCGTACCGATCCGGAAGCACTTGCCCGAGTCGCACAGTTCAAGGAGCGGGTGAGCCAGTTCGAGGAGCAGGCCGCCAAGGCTCAGGCTGCCGGCAAGACGAAGGACGCCGAGAAGGCTCTCGCTCAGGCAAAGCAGTGGCGTGAGTGGGCCGAAGCTGCCGAAAGCGCCGTCAACGAGTAATCGACGACGAGCTGCCAAGACAACAAAACGCCGGCTGACTCCGAAAGGAGTCAGCCGGCGTTGTCTTGCGCTTTGTACAGACGGCCTGCTGTGTCAGCCGACGTTCCATTCCTGATGCTTTTCGGCTTCAGCCGCAGCGATCCGGCGTTGTTCCTCCGCAGCGAGCTGAATGTTGGTTCGTGTCCAGACCACCTTGAGCCAATGGAACGTCAAGAACACGACGGCGAACCATCCGATGATCAGCCCGATCGACGGTCCGGCCACGTTGAAACCGGCGGGAATGGTCTGACGTGACCAGACGGCCATCATTCCCAGAGCACTCGCCACGGCGCTGCCGGCCAGCGCGACCCACGCCAGACTCCAGCGACGCGTCACGAGTGCGAGCATCGAGAATCCGATGCCGAAGACGACGACGAACCACACGAACAAGCGTGAGAACAGTGCAATCCGTTCGCTTTCCGCATCCTGGTTGTACGCGAGCACATCCCAGCCGTTCGCAACTCCCGCATGGGGCAGCGCAAGCGTGCCGACCAGCACGAGCACCGCAACTGCGACGACCATGGCGCGCGCACCTGGATCGATTTCTCCCGCGACCTTGCGTTCCGCGTCGTCGAGATCCTTGCGGTAGCCCTCGAAAGCGTCGTCGCCGGGCTGTGGTGTCGTGTTCTCGTGTTGCGAGGTCATGCGTTGCATCCCATCTGGACGGGTTGTGGGGCCGGGGCACCGATCTTCGGTAGCCCGAGACCTACGCCGATGGGCGGGGTCTTGGGTGTGATGCCCTTGTCGAACGAGTCACCGGCGCGGGTCCGACGGTGCGTGAGCACTCCGTCATCTGCCACGAGGTGATGAGGGGCTCCGTGGGTGACGACGACCGTCACCACGTCACCGGGTCGGATTGTGCCGTCGAGGTTTCCCTCGGGGCGGAAATGCACCAGGCGGCCGTCTCGCGCGCGACCACTGAGACGGTGAGTCGCTGCGTTCTTCCGACCCTCCCCCGCTGCCACCAGGAGTTCGACCTCGGTGCCGACGAGTTTGCGATTTTCCTCGATGTTCACTTCTTCCTGAACCGCCAGCAATCGCATGTAGCGTTCCTGGACAACCTCTTTGGGAAGCTGATCGGCCATCTCCGCCGCCGGCGTGCCCGGGCGCTTGGAGTACTGGAAGGTGTAGGCGTTGGAGAATCGCGCCTTACGCACGACGTCCAGCGTCTCCTCGAAATCCTCTTCCGTCTCCCCCGGGAACCCGACGATGATGTCCGTGGTGATGGCGGCGTGCGGCATTGCGGCGCGCACCTTCTCGATGATCCCGAGGTACTTCGACTTGCGGTACGAGCGCTTCATCGCTTTCAGAACCTTGTCCGAACCGGACTGCAACGGCATGTGCAGCTGCGGGCAGACGTTGGCAGTGGTTGCCATCGCTTCGATGACATCGTCGGTGAACTCTGCCGGGTGCGGCGACGTGAACCTCACCCGTTCGAGGCCGTCGATGTGTCCACATGCCTTCAAGAGCGAGGCGAAGGCTCCGCGATCGCGCGGTTGTTCCGGATCGGCGAACGACACTCCGTAGGCGTTGACGTTCTGCCCGAGCAGGGTCACTTCCGAGACCCCCTCGTCGACGAGTGCCTGCACCTCGGCCAGAATGTCGCCGGGACGTCGATCCACTTCCTTGCCACGCAGGGCCGGAACGATGCAGAACGTGCACGTGTTGTTGCAACCGACCGAGATGGAAACCCAACCCGCGTAAGCAGACTCGCGCTTGGCCGGCAGCGTCGACGGAAAGGCCTCCAGCGCGTCGAGGATTTCGACTTCGGCGCGTTGGTTGTGGCGCGCGCGGTCGAGCAACGCGGGAAGCGAGCCGATGTTGTGGGTGCCGAAGACGACGTCGACGAACGGCGCCTTCTTGACTACGGTGTCACGATCCTTCTGCGCCAGGCACCCACCGACCGCGATCTGCATGTCGGGGTTCGCCTCCTTGTTCGGGGCGAGCTGGCTGAGGTTGCCGTACAACTTGTTGTCCGCGTTCTCGCGGACCGCACACGTGTTGAAGACGACAAGATCAGGATCGCTTCCGGTCTCCGCCTTCGAATACCCGGCATCCTCGAGCAGACCGGACAGTCGCTCGGAATCGTGGACGTTCATCTGACAGCCGTACGTCCGCACCTCGTAGGTACGAACAGGCGTCGCCGTCGGCTCGGAATCTGCCGTCGGTTCCGGAACTGCAGTCGGCTGTGGAAGTGCAGGGGACATTTCGTCGATCAGTGACACGCTTCAGCCTAGCTCACGTCCACTACGACGTGTAATAACGCCCTGATAAACAGCCGAAACGCGACATAAACGTCGTCACAGTAAAATTTCCATTACATATGGCAAGAACCATGGCGAAATCACGGGCGTCGACGCAAACTACGGCTAAGGTTCTCGTTTATGACCCAAGCCGACGATGCGACGACGCCGACCACCTCCGGCGATTCCACATCCATGATTTCGATGACCTCGGTGAACAAACACTTCGGGGAACTTCACGTCCTGCAAGAGGTCAATCTCGAGGTACCCAAGGGCCAAGTGGTGATCGTCCTTGGTCCGTCGGGCTCCGGTAAGTCGACTCTGTGCCGCACCATCAATCGCCTCGAACCCATCGACTCTGGCACCATCGCCGTCGACGGAAAGACGCTCCCCGAAGAGGGCAAAGCACTTGCCGCACTTCGTGCCGACGTCGGGATGGTCTTTCAGTCCTTCAACCTGTTCGCGCACAAGACGATCCTCGAGAACGTCATGCTCGCACCGATGAAGGTCCGCAAGGCGAAGAAGGACGAAGCCAAGAAGACGGCGCAGGCATTGCTCGAGCGCGTCGGTATCGCCAATCAGGCCGACAAGTACCCGGCGCAGCTTTCCGGCGGTCAGCAACAGCGTGTCGCCATCGCTCGCGCTCTTGCGATGCAGCCGAAGGTGATGTTGTTCGACGAGCCCACCTCCGCTCTCGACCCTGAGATGGTCAACGAAGTCCTCGACGTCATGACCTCCCTCGCGAAGGAAGGCATGACCATGCTCGTGGTCACGCACGAGATGGGATTCGCCCGCAAAGCCGGCGATCGTGTGCTGTTCATGGCTGACGGCCAGGTCGTCGAAGACACCACGCCCGAAGAGTTCTTCACCCATCCCAAGTCGGATCGGGCCAAGGACTTCCTCGGCAAGATCCTCACTCACTGATCACAGTCCCCTCCGACAGTCCTGTCCTCGTCCACAAGACAACTTGCTCGACTGCACCGTTCACCTCGGCTGCACCGTTCATCTCGACTGCACCGTTTGCATGTCGACAACTGAGAGGATCTTCATGAAGATCAATCGCTCCGTCCGTTTCGGAATCGGAATCATGGCTATCGCGTTCGCTGCCACGGCTTGTGGTGGCGGCGAGGAGAGCAAGTCGATCAGTGAGAACGCTGCTGACGGCAAGCTCACCGTCGGCATCAAGTTCGACCAGCCAGGACTCGGCTTGCGCAATTCGGACGGCACGTACACAGGTTTCGACGTCGAGGTCGCGAAGTACGTCGCAAACGAGCTGGGCGTGAAACCGGAGAACATCACGTTCAAGGAATCACCGTCCGCCCAGCGCGAGACGTTGATCCAGAACGGTGAGGTCGATTACATCGTCGCCACGTACTCCATCACGGACGCTCGCAAGGAGAAGGTCGGATTCGCCGGACCGTATTTCGTCGCCGGCCAGTCGCTGCTCGTCAACGCGGACAATACCGACATCACCGGCCCCGAATCTCTGAACGGCGGCAAGATTCTCTGCTCGGTGGCTGGTTCCACTCCCGCACAGAAGGTCAAGGACACCTACGCCAAGGACGTCCAGCTCCAGGAGTTCGACACCTACTCGGCGTGCGTCGAGGCGCTACGCAATGGCAAGGTTGACGCAGTCACCACCGACGACATCATTCTTGCCGGCTACGCGGCTCAGTCCCCCGGCGCATTCCGTATCGCCGGTGAGCCGTTCACCACGGAGAATTACGGCATCGGCTTGGCGAAGGACGATTCCGAAGGTCGCGGCAAGGTCAACGATGCCATCGAGAAGATGATCTCTTCCGGTGCGTGGGCCGAAGCATTCAACGAGACGGTCGGACCGTCCGGTTACACGATGCCCGCTCCGCCCACCGTCGACCGATACTGATCCAACTGAGCAGTAGCCATTCCAGGTGGGATTTCCATATTCGGAAATCCCACCTGGGCAAGCACTTTCAACAACGACCCATGAACTGGGGAGACCGTAAGTGAAAATAATCGACGATTACGGAAGCCAGATACTCGAAGCGTTCTGGACCACTATCCAGCTCACGATCTTCTCGGCGATCGGCGCATTGATCCTCGGAGTGATTATTGCCGCCATGCGGGTGTCACCCGTACCCGTGGCCCGATTCCTCGGCGCCGCCTACGTCACTGTCTTCCGCAATACGCCGCTCACCCTGATTCTGCTCTTCTGTGTGTTCGGTCTGTACCAAACTCTCGACATCAGTCTGGCATCAACCAGTTCGTCAACCTTCGTGATCGACAACAACTTCCGTTTGGCGATCCTTGGACTTAGCGTCTACACCGCGTCGTTCGTGTGCGAGTCGATCCGCGCCGGAATCAACACCGTCCATGCGGGACAGGCAGAAGCAGGACGATCCCTAGGGCTGACCTTCCTCCAGAACCTCCGACTCATCGTTCTTCCTCAGGCATTTCGCGCCGTGATCGCACCGCTCGGTAGCGTCCTCATCGCTCTGACCAAGAACTCCACCGTCGCCGCCGTCATCGGCGTGTCCGAGGCATCGAAATTGATGAAGGAGATTCTCGAAAACGAAGCCGCACTCTTCTTGACCGCAGGAATCTTCGCCGTCGGCTTTGTCATCTTGACGCTGCCGACGGGATTGCTCTTCGGCAAGCTCGCCAAGAAATTCGAGGTCGCACGATGACCAAACAAGCAACTGTTCTTTACGACGCGCCAGGCCCGAAGGCCCGGGCACTGTACCGATTCGCGTCGGTTGTCGTAGCCGTCCTCGCCCTCGCCATTGCGTTTGTCGTGTATCGCGCGCTCGACGACAAAGGGCAGTTGACATCGGCCAAATGGGATCCCTTCCTACAGGCGGACGTCTGGACGACCTATCTGCTTCCCGGCATCAAAGGCACCTTGATCGCGGCGGCACTATCCATCGTGCTTGCACTGATCCTGGGCGCAATTCTCGGCATCGGCAGATTGTCCGATCACCGCGCAGTACGCGTTGTCAGTGGTGTCATCGTGGAATTGTTCCGCGCAATTCCCGTACTGCTGCTGATCATCTTCATGTATGCGGTTTTTGCCGAGTACAAAATTGTCAAGCTCGACTACTTGGCACTCTCCGCCGTCGTGGTGAGTTTGACGCTCTACAACGGATCGGTGATCGCGGAAATTGTTCGCTCGGGAATCAACTCACTCCCCCGTGGACAAAGCGAAGCCGCCAAAGCTCTCGGCATGCGCAAATCTCAAATCATGGTGACGATCTTGCTACCCCAGGCGGTCACAACCATGCTCCCCGCACTGATATCGCAAATGGTTGTTGCACTCAAGGATTCAGCGCTGGGCTACATCATCGGCTACACCGAACTTGTTCGGCAGTCCACGCAATTGGGCGCTGCATTTCAGAACTACCTTCCGGCACTCATGGTGGCTGCGGTCATCATGATCATCCTGAACTCCTCGCTCACGTACCTGGCAACCAAGGTGGAGAAGCGCCTGCGGTCCGGGAAGCGAAAGGGCAAGGGGCCCGTCGCGGCTCCGATTGGCGACGCTGCCGTTTCGGTACCGGGTATGGACCTGACCAAGCCGTGAGCTGATCGACCTGCTGTTCCACTGACGCGAGGAGCGGGGTGTGTCACCGAATTCGGTGACACACCCCGCTCCTGGTATTCGATGCCTACGACATGTGTTGCCTACGACTCTGCGGCAGCCATCTCTGCTTTGACCACCTCGTACGACATCCCCGCTGAATATCCTTTGCGCGCGAGCATCGAGACCAGTCGACGCGTGACCTTGTCACGATCGTCGATCGGCTTGTTCTTCAGCTTGCGCCGAACCAAATCTGCTGCGCGCTCGCGCTCGTCTTCGGGATCGATCTGCGACAGCGCTTCGGAAGCGACGTCCTGGTCGATTCCTTTGAGCCGCAACTCGACTGCAAGCGCACGCTTTCCCTTGCCCGAGTACGTGTGCCGCGAATGAACCCATTGGTTCGCGAAGTCTGCGTCGTCGATCAACCCGATTTCTTGGAGTCGATCGAGGACCTTGGTAATGATCTCGGGCTCGAAGCCGCGCCCGCTCAGCTTGGTTTCCAGTTCCGAGCGGCTGCGCGCCCGGTCGGTCAGGAGGCGTAGGCAAGCATCTTTGGCCTGCGCCTCCGTACCACCTTCCGCACGTTGCGACGGTTTCTCGGAGCGTTGACGGGATCGACGCCGAGGAGCGCCGTACTCTTCACGAGCATTCTCGCCGTGGTCACCGTCGTCGAAGCTCATGACTGAACTCAGAAGTCGGCGGGAGCTTCGTCGGTTGCAGTGACGTCAGCACCGATACCGAGCTTTTCCTTGATCTTCTTCTCGATCTCGTCACGGATATCGGTGTTCTCCAGCAAGAACTTACGAGCATTTTCCTTGCCCTGACCCAACTGGTCACCTTCGTAGGTGTACCAGGAGCCGGACTTGCGGATGAACCCGTGCTCGACACCCATGTCGATGAGCGAGCCTTCCTTACTGATGCCCTGGCCGTAGAGAATATCGAACTCGGCCTGCTTGAACGGCGGAGCGACCTTGTTCTTGACGACCTTGACGCGAGTGCGGTTACCGACTGCGTCGGTACCGTCCTTGAGGGTCTCGATGCGACGGATGTCGAGGCGGACCGAAGCGTAGAACTTCAGTGCCTTACCACCGGTGGTGGTTTCGGGAGAACCGAACATCACGCCGATCTTCTCGCGAAGCTGGTTGATGAAGATGACGGTGGTGCCCGAGTTGTTCATGGCACCGGTGATCTTGCGCAGCGCCTGGCTCATCAGTCGAGCCTGCAGGCCGACGTGGCTGTCACCCATTTCGCCTTCGATCTCGGCGCGAGGAACAAGAGCGGCCACGGAGTCGATCACGACGATGTCGAGGGCGCCCGAACGGATCAGCATGTCTGTGATCTCGAGAGCCTGCTCACCCGTATCGGGCTGCGAGACCAGAAGCGCGTCGGTATCGACACCCAGCTTGGCTGCGTAGTCGGGATCGAGTGCGTGCTCCGCGTCGATGAACGCCGCGATGCCGCCGTTGGCCTGAGCATTGGCAACTGCGTGCAGTGCCACGGTGGTCTTACCCGAGGACTCCGGGCCGTAGATCTCGATGACGCGGCCACGCGGCAGTCCGCCGATACCCAGCGCGACGTCGAGCGCGATGGAACCGGTGGGAATGACGGCGATGGGCTGGCGGACACCCTCACCCAGGCGCATCACCGAACCCTTGCCGAAGTTCTTGTCGATCTGCGCCAACGCGAGGTCGAGTGCCTTGTCCCGATCAGGTGCCTGTGGTGCCATCGTGATCCCCATCCTTGTTTCAGTCTTCAGTGCCTGCCTGAGCAGACTCCGTCTCTTCAGTGCCTGCCTGAGCCGACCCTGTTGGTGTGTTGCGATCAGAGTAGATCCGGCCACCGACAGACTTTTCGATCTTGCTTTCGCGCTTGCCGATCACCGCGTTCGTGAAACACCGCATTCGTGAAACACCGCATTCGTGAAACACCGCATTTGTAGAACACCGCATTTGTAGAACACCGAAAGTTCGCAGTTACGAAAAGAGCGTCACCACCGAACAGGTTCAGCATAGACGAACACGTGTTCGAACAGAAGACGAGAGACGTTCGACACGCCGAAGAATCAGCGGCGGGCGGGGGGTACGTCGAACTCCACGCAGAGTGCGCGCCACACTTCGCGAGGCTCCCAGCCTGCTTCGACAGCCTCCGCGGCAGTCATTCCGTCGAGACTCTGGAGTACATGGTCGATCAGCATCGAGTCGCCTCGTACCTGCCCGAACTCTTCGCGCACCATTTCATGAAATTCGGTCAACCGCACAGCCGCCACCGTAGTCCACAGAGCGGTGCACCTGCATTCAGGCGCACCATGCTCACGCCGTCACACCACCGTTGACCACCTGTCGGCACACCGCCACCGGATCGGTGACCTGCGACGCAGTCGCGGCAGCAGACTTCGCAGCTTCCGCGAATCGTCTGTCGGAGAGCACCTGCAGTACGGCATCGCGAATCGACTGGGCATCTGCGGGCCGCACGATCACCGACGTCCCTGCCCGCGCAGCGCGATTGGCCAACTCCCACTGGTCCCCGCCCCCGGGAACGACGACCGTCGGCACGCCGGCCAGCAAGGCCTTCGCCAACATGCCGTGCCCGCCGCCGCACACCAATACCGACGCGTCGCGCAGCATCGCGTCCTGGCGTCCGAGACCTGCACGAACCCAATCGGGATGCTCGCCTTCTGCTCCGTCGAGCATCGACGCGATCAGCCTGACACCGGCGCCGCCGAGTCCTTCGACCGTGCCCTCGAACATTCCCACTGCCCCGGTGTGCGCCGTGGACGGCGCCACCATGACCAGCGGCTCGTCACCTGGCGGTGGATCCAGAATGACCTCGGTCGGCTCCCAGAGAAGCGGGCCGACGACGTGTGCGTGCTCCGGCCAGTCGGGGCGAGGCACTTCCAGTGCCGGAAGTGTTGCGATCAGCCGGGCTTGCGGACCGGGATCGAGAGCGGGCAACCCGACACCGACGCGAGCGTGGGAGCGCTGGGCCAACCCTTGCTTGATCGAACGTCCGGTCGCTGCGCGCATCAGGGTATCGCGGAGTCGACCACGAATTCCGACGCCTGGCGCGAGCCCGCTGCCGATCGGCGGCAGACCGCGCGAGGGTGAGTACAGCGGGTGAGGCGAGAGTTCCACCCAGGGGATGCCGAGTCGTTCGGCGGCCAATCCGCCTCCGGCAGTGAGGATGTCGGAGACGACGAGATCCGGGGAGACGGATTTCAGGTCGGGAAGCAGTTCGGTGGAAATATAGGCGGCGCGCGAATGAATCCGAGCGCCTGCATCAAGATCGTCGTCTCCCGGCCGCGGAGCCAAGCCCTTGAGCGGCTCGGCTTCCACGCCGGCAGCTCGCGCTGCCTCGACCCACCGGGTCCCCGTGTACAGGATCGGTTCGTCGCCGGCCTGGATCAACGCCAGCGACAACGCTATTGCGGGAAAAGCATGACCCGGGTCCGGCCCGGCAACAACGGCTACACGCACCGGATCAGAGTGTCACACCGAGTGAAAGGCCTGTTCCGCCGCACCCAGTGCGCGTTCGCGATCCGAAGCCACCAATCCGATCCTCGTCCTGCGATCAAGGACGTCGTCGACATCGAGGGCGCCTTCATGCGATACCGCGAAATCGAACTCTGCACCGCAGATCTCCAAGTCCGCAACCGACCGGAGTCGATCGCTGCTCGCCGCGGCCACGACCTCAGCCTCGGTGCCGTATCGCGCCACCAATGACGCGGGTGCCTTGATCTTTTTCAATTCCGCCGGTGATGCAGCGCCTACCAGCGGCAACGCGCGTGTCCGACACGCACCCGCACTCAGCGACCCGACCTCGACCGCGGCGTCGACAGCGTCTTCGGCCATCTTGCGGTACGTCGTGAGTTTTCCGCCCACTACCGTGACCAAGCCCGAGTCCGAACGGACTACAGCGTGATTGCGAGAGAGGTCCGCCGTCGAACCTTCACCGGTGTCCAGCAACGGACGCAGACCCGCAAAGGTCCCCAGGACGTCCTCACGGGTCAGAGGAACTTCCAACGCCGTGTTCACGGTGTCGAGAAGGAAGTCGATCTCGTCCTCGGACGCCGTCGGCACGTCTGGCACCGGTCCCGGCGCTGCTTCGTCGGTCAACCCGAGGTAGATCCGGCCGAGCTGCGCGGGCAGGGCGAAGACGAAGCGGTTGGTCTCGCCGGGAATCGGCACGGTCAGTGCTGCCGTGGGGTTCCCCAATCGCGCGGCATCGAGCACCAGGTGCGTCCCGCGGCTGGGGCGCAGGGTGATGCTGGAGTCGACCTGATCAGCCCAGACACCGGTCGCATTGACCACGACGCGGGCACGCATCAAGAACTCGGACCCGGTCAACTCGTCGCGCAAGGTGGCCGACGTTCCGGATACGTCGTATGCACCGACGCGGGTCAGGATTCGCGCGCCGTATGACGCTGCGGTTCGGGCGATGCCGACGACGAGGCGGGCGTCGTCGATGAGCTGCCCGTCGAACGCGGTCAAGGCGCCACGTAAGTTCTCCCGCTTGACCGCGGGAGCTAATTCGCGCGCTCGAGCAGCGCTGACCGTCCGTGATCGGGGTAGAACCGACGCTGGGGTTCGCGCCGACATGCGCAGAGCGTCACCGGCCAGGAAACCGGTACGCACCAGGGCCTTCCCGAAAAACGATGTGTCGGGCAACAGCGGTACGAGTTGAGGCATGGCGCGAACGAGATGCGGCGCGGTGCGCGTCATGAGAATGCCGCGCTCGACCGCACTTTCACGCGCTATACCGACATTGCCGGAGGCGAGGTACCGAAGGCCGCCGTGTGCCAGTTTCGAACTCCAGCGGCTGGTGCCGAATGCGAGGTCGTGCTTTTCGACCAGCGCAACACTGAGCCCCCGAGTCACGGCGTCGAGAGCGACACCGACACCGGTGATTCCGCCGCCGATAACCAGGACGTCAACCGAATCGCCGTTCGCGAACTGCTCGAGTTCACGAGTACGCCGCTGTGCGTTGAGAGCTGAATCGCCGCCTGCCGAATCCCGAAGGTCCACAGCTATTCTCCCGAATTCTTTGCAGGTGCCAGATACGCAGCGACCGCATGTCGAAGTTGCTCGACCGACGCGTCGGCCGAAAGTTCCGGCTCGAGAGTCGGTGCGGAGATGACGACGGACTGAGCCATCAGTAGAACCATCGCCGCAATCTCGTTGACGCTTCCCTCGCGAATCGAACCGTCTTGTTGACCGGCAGCCACGACGGAAGTGATCAGTTCGAGAATCGACTTCTGGCTCGCGCCGAGTCGGTCCACGATGTAGGTGGTGAGCAACTCTTGATCGGCGTGGCGAATCTTCACGAAGAGAGGATGATCGCGAATCTGGCCGACGACGTCACCGATAGCTTCCACGAGCAATGTGCCCGCAGACCCGGTGAACGCCACCTCTGGCAGCACTGATCGAATCTCCCGGGTCAGCAGATCCGCGACGACGGCTCGTGTGTCCGGCCATCGCCGGTAGACCGTCGGTCGGCTCACGCCGGCTCGACGGGAGATCTCCGCAAGTGTGGTTCGTTGCATTCCGAAATCGAGGACACACGACCTTGCTGCGTCGAGAATCACGTCGTCGATCTCGCGGCTGGGGATGCGCTGACCATCTGCCTTGCGAGGGGCAAGTGAGTCATCTGCGTTACGGATTACCATCGTATGTAACACAATACCGGACAAGTCACCGGTAATCCCGTCGGGACTTGCGAGTTCTCTCGCTCAGAGATCATCAGAAATAGTACAACTCGAAACCAACTGCGCGCTCGGCGTCGAAACCGGGCTTCGGTCCGCTGACCATGTCGATCTGTGCGCGCGCCTGTTCCCGGATCGGTGTGGAACTCAACGCCGCCAGATATCGCGCATGTTCCGCGAGCGAATCCACGGCGCGATCGACCGTCGACGTCACGTCGACGCAGTGTGTGGGAGTCATCGTGTTGACCGCAACCCACCGCACACCGGACCACGGCGCCAGTCCCTGAGCCGTCAATGACGGAAAGATCCATTCGTTCGCCGCATCAGCGGTCGCGTCCAGGACGCTGATCCCGAGTGCTCGGTGATCCGCGCTGTTGAGGTAGCCAGGTCCCCAGGTGTGGGAGAAGTTCATCGTCACCACCAATTCCGGGCGGTGGCGACGAATTGCCGCGGCGAGAGTCGAGCGCAACTCCAAGCCTTCCACGAGACGACCGTCGGGTAGACCGAGGAACTCCACCTCACTGACACCGACGATCGCGGCCGAGCGACGCTCTTCTTCCTCGCGGACCGGGCCGGACTCCTCGGGCGACAGACCGGCGATTCCAGCCTCGCCGCGCGTGGCCAGGACGTATCGCACGTCTTTACCGCGATCGGTCCATTGCGCCACTGCTGCGGCTGCGCCGTATTCGATGTCGTCGGGATGCGCCACGATGACAATCGCGCGCTGCCAGTCCTCGGGGAAGTTTTCCATAGGGCAGATCTTGCCCGTCAGAACCGCGAAGCGTGGGAATTGTCGTCACTTCCCGACATCGCCTTCACCAGGAAGTAGATTCCGAAACCGACAGCGCCGACCACCAGGACCCAGAAAAGCCCCTTGATCAGCGCACCGACCACCGCAAGTGCGACCCACACCAGTACGACGGCCAAAACGATCTTCCAAAACATGCTTACCTCCAACGTGCCGTTGAATAATCAGTCGAATCGGACAGGTGCTGCGTCGTCCGTAGAACCAGCCTGACAGGTCTGGCGTGACAAAGCAGCAGCTCAGCGGCAAGTTCAGGTAAAGATCAGGGTTCACCCCGAGACCGGCCCTCACGCAGGTCAGGTGTCCAACCCATCGGAGCTTGCTCCTGGCGTAAACTCGCGAAGTTCCATCCCGTACGCCGAAGGAGCACGTCCGCAGTGTCTACGACCCGTTTCCCCGCTCGCGATCTCGCGCATGTAGCCGTCTTCGCCGCACTCATCATCGCGCTGGGCCTTCCCGGGTCGATCAACATCGGTATCTCCGGTGTACCCATCACGCTTCAGTCCATGGGCGTCATGATGGCCGGCGCTCTGCTCGGACCACGCAAGGGTGTTCTCGCAGTCTTGACGGTCATCGCCCTGGGATTGGTCGGATTGCCCGTCCTTGCCGGCGGTCGCACCGCACTCGTGTCTCTCTCGAGCCCGACGGCCGGATTCCTCATCGGTTGGATCCCGACGGCGTTCGTCATCGGATGGCTGACTGCCAAGATGCTGCCCAAGTACCGGATCATCGCAGGCATCGGCATCAACCTTCTCGGCGGAGTCGTCGTTCTCTACGCGTTCGGCATCGTCGGAATGATGGTCCGCGGACACATGAGCTTCGTCGCCGCCTGGTCTGCCAACGCCGCCTTCATCCCGCTCGACGCCGCAAAAGCGGTCGTCACTGCGTTGGTCGCGTCCCAGGTTCATCGGGCATACCCGGCACTACTGCGTGACTCGGTGATCTCGTCGAACAAGACCGTGGTGGCGAACTAATCTCCGATGAGTGAGATCGTCTTCGAGAACGTCGGACACCGCTTCGGTGAACGAACGGTCCTGCAGCAGATAGATCTGCGTCTGAGCGAGCAGCGAATCGGGATCGTGGGTGCGAACGGAAGCGGCAAGTCGACCCTCGCTCGCATGATCAACGGACTGGTCGTTCCGACGGAAGGACACGTCCACGTCAACGGCTTGGACACGGCGAAGAAGGGCCGCGACGTACGCCGGCAGGTCGGATTCGTCTTCACCGATCCCAACCACCAGATCGTGATGCCGACGGTTGCCGAGGACATCGAATTCTCGCTCCGCCGTAGCGGATCGGGCAAAACCGAGCGCGCCGCAAAGGTGGCCTCGGTGCTCGAACGCTACGGCCTCGCCGGGCACGCCGACCATCCCACCCACCAGCTTTCGGGCGGGCAGAAACAGCTTCTCGCGCTCGCGGCCGTCATGGTGACGGAACCGACCGTACTGGTCGCCGACGAACCCACCACGCTCCTCGACCTTCGCAACTCTCGGCTGATCAGCTCGGTATTCGAGTCTCTCGATCAGCAACTGATCGTCGTGACCCACCAACTCGATCTCCTCGAATCCTTCGAACGGGTGTTGGTTGTCGACCAAGGGCGCGTCGTCGCGGACGGATCCCCCGCCGACTCCATCGATCACTACCGGTCGTTGGTCTCGTGACCACCCTCGGCGTCTACCGCCCGGGCACGTCACTGCTGCACCGGATGCCGACGGGGATCAAGCTCGTCGCCTTGATCGCGGCGATCCTCGCAGTCTCGATCTTCGTGCGTGAGCCCTGGCAGCTGGCAGCTCCTGCGATCGTCGTTGTTGCGCTGTACGTGATTGCGCGCATTCCTCCGATGACGGCACTCCGGCAACTGCGTCCGGCACTGTGGATGTTGCTCTTCATCGGGGCATTCCAGCTGGTGGTCGCGGGATGGCAGCGAGCGGCCGTCGTTTGCGGCGTTCTGATCATTTCGATCGCCTTCGCGGCGATCATGGGTCTGACCACACGGATCTCCGAGATGCTCGACGCGATCACCAGATTCCTGACGCCCTTGCGACGCTTCGGCATCAATCCCGAACGGATCGCCCTGCTCCTTGCAATGACGATCCGGTGCATCCCGCTCATGTTCGAGGTCATCACGCAGGTGTCCGAGGCACGCAAGGCGCGTGGACTCGGCTTCTCGCTACGTTCTTTCGCCGTGCCGGTCATCGTCGGCACGCTGATGACCGCGGATGCGATGGGTGAGGCGTTGGCAGCCCGCGGCGCCGACGACTGAGCGCCGATCAGACCGAGAGCTGTCAGTTGTACTTGCGGGTGATGTCGTCCACCTCACCGATGGCGTCGGCAAGCGCCGAGAGTCGCTCGGCGGCTGCGTGCAACGCCGAGAGTTCTCGATTGAACCCCACCAGTGCCGACGGGCTGTGGGGCGCGGTCAAGGCTGCGGCCGAGGTCACCAGATCCTCGTACTGATCCAACCCCGACTGCAATTCACGTACGGCGCTGTCGATAGTGGGATCGAGAGGTTCGGTCACCTTGGGCGTCGCGGCAACCGCGCGTTCCATCGCGACCACGTCCGAGGACACCGCGAACATCGCTCTCAATGCCGAATCAGCGGTGACGGTGATTTCGTCCAACTCGCCGGGGTCGATGGTGTCGGCACGCCTGAGCACACTCAAGATCTCGAACAGCGAAGTCTCGGCGCCGATCAGGCGAGACATCGGGATGAACGCGCGAGACGACGACGGTGGCAACCGCCGGCGAATCGGCGCGGACGGCGGTGGGCCGGAACTCATCGAACGGTAACGGCCGACCGCGATGACGGCGGGAACCGCGAACAGTGCCGCTCCCCCGCCTGCCACGACCACCGACCACTCTGGAGCGGACGCTACTGCGAGGCCGGCAGTGCCGACCACGGATCCGCCTGACATGAAACCCCAACGCTGCGCTCGTCGACGCGCTCGGGCACGTTTGCGTTCGAATTTGGCGCGCGGGTCCTGCCACCGCCGAGCTGCATCCGCCGCAGACAGACCGACCTCGCGCAATGTGTCCGCGGTGCGTCCCAATGCTCCGAAAGCGCCGGATACGGAAACGGGAACGGCCGACCGGGGCTCACGCCCAGATCGACCGTCTCGTGAAGAAAACATCAGAGCATCACTGCCGACATCGAGGATTCGGCTACTGCCCGGTCTGACCGGCAGCCGGGGGCTGCTTCTCGACGGACGGAGTCGCAGGAGTGGCCGCTGCGCCGCCGGACGGCAGTGCCTCGCCCTTCATGGATGCACGAATCTGTTCGAGGCGACTGTGCCCTGCCATCTGGACCGAAGCCTGCTGGACCTCCATCATGCGGCCTTGAACGGAGTTCTGAGCGAGCTCGGCAGAGCCGAGTGCGTCGGCGTAGCGACGTTCGATCTTGTCGCGCACAGCATCGAGGCTGGGTGTGTTGCCCGGAGCCGACAGCGTGCTGTCCATGGAACGAAGCGACTCGCTCACGCGCTCCTGCATCTTGGCCTGCTCGAGCTGGCTGAGCAGCTTGGTGCGCTCGGCAACCTTTGCCTGCAGAGTCATCGCGTTCTGCTCGACGGCCTTCTTGGCCTGAGCGGCCGCCTGCAAGGACTGGTCGTGCAGTGCCTTCAGATCCTCGACGCCCTGCTCGGCCGTCACCAACTGAGCCGCGAAAGCCTCGGCAGCGTTGGTGTACTGGATCGCCTTGTCGTTGTCGCCGGCAGCAGCGGCCTGATCGGCGAGGTTGACGGCCTGGCGCGCGTTGGCGTTGAGCTTCTCGACCTCGTCGAGCTGACGGCTGAGCTTCATCTCGAGTTGACGCTGATTACCGATCACCGACGCAGCCTGCTGGGACAACGCCTGATGCTGGCGCTGTGCGTCCTCGATCGCCTGCTGAATCTGAACCTTTGGATCTGCCTTCTCATCGATCTTCGAATTGAAGAGCGCCATCAGGTACTTCCAGCCCTTGACGAAAGGATTAGCCATTGGTTTGATCCTGCCTCCATCTGATGCGCCGCGCCGAACGCGACCCGGAGCGCGACCGTCGCGCACCGAAACAAGGGCTGCGCCCTATCTGCTCTGACCCCACCTGCTGGAAACCGGCGGTTACGTACAAAATCTATCGGTTACGGCCGGTAGTGGCTACGCCGCCGCCAACCTTCGAGCGTTCGGTGCCGGAATCACGACGCGGGTATCGCGTGCGATAGTCGGCGAACCGGAAGCCGAGACAGAACCGGATGCCGACACGGCAGGTTCGGTGACCTGTCGACTCGCTACCGGAGCGCTCTTCTTCGTGGCCAGGGTCTCGCTCACGTCGACCAGCACGTCGGACAGTGGGACTGCGAGCGCATCACAGATCGCTGCCAACAGTTCGCTCGATGCTTCCTTACGTCCACGTTCCACTTCGGACAGATAGCCCAAGCTCACACGCGCGCTGTTCGACACCTCACGTAGCGTGCGGCTCTGCGAAACGCGCGTACGCCGGAGACTGTCACCGATTGCCTCACGCAATAGCAGCGCCATCTCGCTCCTCCTTCATCCGTGACCTCATCGTGCATGGTCGTACGTCTTCACAATCGTCAACGTCCGAACACATCCGATTGGTTCCCGAGCCTATCGTGCCGCGCGCTCTGCGACACGATCACGTAACCGCGACACGGCAGTCGCGACTGCGGTTGTTCGAATCTCCCACCGTTCGCCGCCGAGCGCGAGCGGTACGCATTCGGTTCCGTCCGGGCCGGCGATACCGAGAAACACCGTTCCGACCGGGTGTCCGTCCTGCTCACTCGGACCGGCGACCCCCGTCAGACCGACACCCCAGTCGGCGCCGCACCTCGAGCGGGCACCGAGCGCCAAAGCCACCGCGGTGCTCGCGGACACGGGGCCGTCTGTTGCCAGGCGATCGGGGTCCACGCCAGCCAGCGTCGCCTTCAGGTCGGTCGCGTACACGACCAGCCCTCCGCGCAGCACAGCGCTCGATCCCGGCACCGACGCAACCGCTGCAGTGAACAATCCGGCCGTCAGAGATTCGGCGGCGGCGACAGTCTGCCCCGCGGCACCGAGGACCTCGACCAGTTCGGCCACTCCGAGTCCGAGCAGCGGATCGGTCATGACTCGACTGCGCGAACTCCGGCGCGAAGCCTGATCGCCTGCACGATGTATTCGATTCCCGTCGCCACCGTCAGCACGACGGCAGCAGCCATCAGCAACCCGCTGACGATGTCCCAACTGCTCGGCAGTGGGCACAGGTAGAAGCCGATCGCGACGGCCTGCACGAGGGTCTTGAGCTTGCCGCCCTTGCCCGCCGGGATGACCGCGTGCCGCAGAACCGCGAACCGCAGCAGCGTGATTCCGAGTTCTCGGGCGATGATCACTCCGGTCACCCACCATGACAAATCACCCAGAACCGAGAGCCCGATGAGCGCGGCTCCGATCAGCGCCTTGTCCGCGATCGGGTCCATGAGTTTCCCGAAATCCGTGACCAGACCGTATTTCCGAGCCAATTGGCCGTCGATCCGATCCGTGATCGCGGCCACGATGAACACGCCCATCGCCCCGAGACGCCACCACGTCGAGTGTCCGCCGTCGACGAAGAGAACAACGAGAAACACGGGAACGAGAACCATTCGAACCATCGTGAGAATGTTCGCGATGTTCAGCAATGGAACCGGGTTGTCCGCGACAGGTGTGCCGTCGGACGGGCCGACGGCAGCGCGATGGGCGTCGGTCTGATCGCGCGGGGTACTCATCGGATCACCGCACGAGCGGTGAGCCGAACCCGGGATACAGCCGAGCGGCGCGGGAATTGCGTGGGGCGGACAGGCACGCGACTTAGAATATCGGTAGGGGCATTGACTAATGTGCACCACATGACTTCGACCGCGCCGACCTATACCGAGAGCCAGTTGATCGTGCGTCGCGCGCGAACGTCGGACATCCCCGAAATCAAGCGCCTCATCGACATCTACGCCGGCAAGATCCTGCTCGAGAAGAACCTCGTGACGCTGTACGAGGCCGTCCAGGAGTTCTGGGTCGCCGAGCGCGGTAATCAGGTAATCGCCTGCGGCGCTTTGCATGTGTTGTGGGCAGACCTGGGTGAGATCCGCACCGTCGCAGTCGATCCGACAGCCAAGGGGCAGGGTGCAGGTTTCCATGTCGTCGACAAACTCATCGAGGTCGCCAAGGAATTGGAGTTGGAACGGTTGTTCGTTCTGACGTTCGAGACCGAGTTCTTCCACCGTCACGGATTCGCGGAGATCGACGGCACTCCCGTCACCGCCGAGGTCTACGCCGAGATGTGTCGTTCGTACGACGCCGGTGTCGCCGAGTTCCTCGACCTGAGCTATGTGAAACCCAACACACTCGGCAACACTCGCATGCTCCTGACTCTCTGAACCGTTCAGACTCTTCTCACACCCTGCTCTTCACACACACCTGTCTCGATCACCAGTCCCCGAAAGCGGTCACGATGTCGTTGTTTCTCGTCGAATACACCTACGCTCCCGAGAAGAACCCTCAGCGCGACGAAGTCCGTGGCGATCACCGCGCGTGGCTCGCGGATCTGGTCTCCCGCTCGATCGTTCTGTCATCCGGCCCGTTTGCAGATGGAAACGGCGCGCTGATCATCGTCGACGCCGCCGACGCCGACACCGTTTCGCTCCTCTTCACCCACGATCCGTTCGCGATCGCCGATTTGATCGAGAACGTCCGCATCACCGAGTGGGTCCCGGTATTGGGTCAGTTCAGCGCCTGAGAGCCTCGGCCCCGGCTTACTCCCCCGCCCGGTCGCGAGTCTTCAACAGGCTCGCGACCGTCGTCACCGCCAGTACTCCGATGATCACTCCGAGTGAGAGTGCCGTGGAGATTTCCGGCACGGAGACGTGTTCACCTCCGTTGACGAACGAGAGAGTGTTCTCGTGCAACGCGTGCAGTACCAATTTCACGCCGATGAACGCCAGGATTATCGAGAGCCCGTACGAGAGATAGACCAGCCGTTCGAGCAATCCGCCGATCAGGAAGTACAGCTGCCGTAGGCCCATCAGCGCGAAGGCGTTGGCGGTGAACACCAGATAGGGTTCCTGGGTCAGACCGTAGATCGCCGGAATCGAATCGAGCGCGAAGAGCACGTCGGCAAACCCGATTGCAATGAGCGCCAACAACAACGGCGTCACGACGCGCTTGCCGTCGATCCGGGTGATCAGTTTGTCCCCGTCGTATTCCTCGGTTGTCGGCAGCACCCGTTTCACGAGCGAGATAATGCGACTGTCGCGCTTCTCCTCTGCCTCCTTCTCATGCCCGTGATCGCGGATCAGGGTGTACGCGGTGTAGATCAGGAACGCACCGAAGAGGTAGAACACCCAGCTGTACGCGTTGATGGCGGCGGCACCGACACCGATGAAGATTCCGCGCATCACCAACGCGAGGACGATACCGATCAGCAGGACTTTCTGCTGGAACTCTCGTGGTACCGCGAAGGTCGACATGATGATCACGAAGACGAACAGATTGTCGACCGAGAGCGCCTTTTCCGTGACGTAGCCGGCGAAGTACTCACCGCCGTACGTGGTGCCCCAGATCCACATCACGACGAGACCGAAGACGACGGCGATCGAGATGTAGACCGTCGACCAGAATGCGGACTCCCGGAACGTCGGCGCGTGCGGAGTGCGGACGTGGGCGAAGAAGTCGAAGACGAACAGACCGAGGATCACCACGATCGTGATTCCCCAAGCCAACGGCGTCACATGCACGGGTTCCTCCGGTCGTCTGTCGACGGTTTGTCCGCCGAGGTGTCCCTACTCGTCTGCGGGTGCCTCGTCCGGGTCGCCGCCGCGAATCGACCACAGCAGACCGTCGAGTTCCTCGGGCTTCATGAGTACCTCGCGAGCCTTCGAGCCCTCGCTGGGTCCGACGACGCCGCGGTTTTCCATGAGGTCCATGAGTCGGCCGGCCTTGGCGAACCCGACGCGCAGTTTGCGCTGCAGCATCGACGTCGAGCCGAACTGGCTGGTGATCACCAATTCCACGGCCTGCAGGAGGACGTCCATGTCGTCCCCGATGTCAGGATCGACGTCTTTCTTCTCCCCGGCCTTCTGCGCGGTGACACCTTCGGTGTACTCGGGTTCCGCCTGGTTCTTCGCGAAGTCGACGACCGCCGAGATTTCTTCGTCGGTGATGAACGCGCCCTGCATACGGGTCGGCTTACCCGCACCCATGGGCAGGAAGAGGCCGTCACCCATACCGATGAGCTTCTCGGCGCCGGGCTGATCGAGGATGACTCGCGAGTCCGTCAGTGAAGACGTCGCGAACGCCAGACGCGAAGGCACGTTGGTCTTGATCAGGCCGGTGACGACGTCGACGGACGGGCGCTGTGTTGCCAGCACCAAGTGGATACCGGCAGCACGGGCTTTCTGGGTGATGCGGACGATTGCTTCTTCGACGTCGCGCGGCGCGGTCATCATGAGGTCTGCGAGCTCGTCCACGATTGCCAGGATGTAGGGGTACGGACGGTAGACGCGCTCGCTGCCCAGCGGGGCGGTGATTTCGCCGGACTTGACCTTGGAGTTGAAGTCGTCGATATGACGCACCCGGTTGGCCTGCATGTCCTGGTAGCGCTGTTCCATCTCCTCTACCAACCAAGCCAGCGCTGCCGCTGCCTTCTTCGGCTGAGTGATGATCGGCGTGATCAGGTGCGGGATACCTTCGTACGGCGTGAGCTCGACCATTTTCGGGTCGATGAGGATCATCCGTACTTCTTCCGGCGTTGCTCGGGTGAGCAACGAGACGAGCATCGAGTTCACGAAGCTCGACTTACCCGAGCCGGTCGAACCTGCCACCAGAAGGTGGGGCATCTTCGCGAGGTTGGCACTGACGAAGTCGCCTTCGATGTCCTTGCCCAGACCGATCACCAGTGGGTGGTGATCGCGTCGGGTGCTCGGCGCGTTCAGCACGTCGGCGAGGCGAACCATTTCGCGGTCGGAGTTCGGTACCTCGATGCCCACCGCGGACTTACCCGGAATGGGGGCGAGGAGACGAACGTTGTCGGTTGCCACCGCATAAGCGATGTTGCGAGCGAGCGCGGTGATTTTCTCGACCTTCACGCCTGGGCCGAGTTCGACCTCGTAACGCGTCACTGTCGGGCCGCGGGTGAATCCGGTAACGGCGGCATCGATCTTGAACTGTTCGAGGACCTCGCTGATCGCCTCGATCATCGCGTCGTTCGCAGAACTGCGGAGCTTGGGCGGGTCGCCCTCGATCAGCAACGTCGTCGGTGGGAGGTTGTAGTCGCCGTCGGTGACCCGATCGGTGACGAAGTGTTCCTTCTCCTCCGGCTCGGGTTCGGGTTTCGGCACCGGTTTGGCGATGGGGACCGAACGGGCCGGCACCTTGGGGCGCGGCGCCGGAGTCTCCACGACGGGCGCCGCCGCAGCCACGACGGGCTCGTCGGGTACCGCGGTTTCGTCGGCGTTCCACAGACCGAGTACTTCGGTCTTCTTGTCGCCGGATTCGAACTCGTCCGTCGGGTAGTTGTCGATCGGTGCGCGTCGGCTGGTCCGCTTGGCGGGCTTGAGCGGTGGCTCGGCGTAGGTGTCGACCGGATAGCCGTCGGCATCGAACAGTGAAGGATCGTAAGCAGATTCGCCGTAGTGGTGCTCGCCGTCCTCGTCGAATTCGGATCCGTAGTCGCCGTATTCGTCCGAGCGATACGAGGCACCGAAGAAGGACTGGAACTTGCTCGGCACCTCACGCAGAGTGGTTCCGGTCAGAAGGAGGATTCCGAATCCGGCAGCGATGACCAGCAGCGGCGCGGACAGCCAGACGGTGAGCCCGTTGGTGAGCGGGCCGCCCACGACGTACCCGACGAACCCTGCGCCGTTGGAGCGACCGGTGGAGTCTGTCGGTGAACCCGAGATGATGTGCCAGAGGCCGAGCGCCGGCAGACCGACCAGCAACGATCCCATGATCAGTCGGGGCCGGATCTCAGGTTTAGGTTCGGTGCGCATCAGCAGAATCGCAAGGCCGACGCCGACGATGGGGAGCACGGCCGAGGCCGCGCCGAAGATCGCGCGCACGAGGGTGTCGATGCCGCCGCCGATCGGGCCACCGGCCTTGAACCAGACGCCGCCGGCGATGACGACGCTGAATGCGATCAGACCGAGCGCTATTCCGTCGCGGCGGTGGCCGGCTTCGATCTCGCCGACCTTACTGACGGTGCGTGTGGTGGCGCCGACGCCGCGGGCAGCCAGGGACCACCCGGCTCCGATTCCCTTCCCGACAGCCGCCAACGGACTGGCCCGCTGAGACGTTTTCGATACCGGGCGACGCGCGGCCGACGACGTACCGGACGCCTTCTTCGGCGCTGGCTTGGAGCCCTTGCCCGAGGCCGGACGCCCACCAGCCCTGGCCGAAGTCGTGACGTTGCGAGGAGTCGACACGGTCCGTGTGGTGCGCGACGTACGAGGTTTTGCGGTCGCTCGGGCGCTCGGAGTAGAGGCTGACGACCTGGTCGATGCCCTGGACGTGGACGTGCTTGTACTGGATCCCCGGGCGCTCGACTTACCTGCCATGGAGTTCAGGCTAGTCTGTGCGACCCCATCTGGACCATCCGCAACACCAGCAACACTGGTCGCGAGTGCGAAACGTGATCTTCACAACCCGTCTGCGGAGCTCCACTCAGGTTGAAAAAGGCAATCAGAAACTGCGATCGAGCGCCATCACAGATTGAACGTCGGCCAGTTCACCTTTGGCTTCGATCTGCACTTCGTTGCGACCGAAAGCATGCAGCAACAACTCGGCGGGTTCACCTTGTAGAACAACACTGCGAGAGCCGGATTTGTGGACGACCGCACTCTCGCCGGAGGGAAGTTCGAAAATTACCTCGACAGCGGCCTTGCGGTAGCCCATCTTGCCGACCTGTCGTGCGTACTTCCACAGCTGAGCCTGCCGACCCTCCGACAACGGACGCGGCGCCCAGTTCAGGTGTGCGCGTCGTACATCTTCGTGGTGGACGAACATCTCCGTGGTGTTCACCTGCGCGTCGAGCCAGTACATAGGCGACCATCGCGGCGGCCCACTCCGAACGTCGTCGAGGATTTCCTCCCACGGACGCGCCGCTGCGGACTTTCGCACGCTCTCGGTGTGTCCGGCAAGAGGGCTCAACATGATTCCGGGAGCGGCGTCGAGACGCCGCTCCCGGACGATCAAGTGTGCTGCCAGGTCGCGATTGGTCCACTCCCCACACAGTGTCGGAGCATCGGGGCCGAATTCGACCATGCTGTCCACCAGGGCGAGTCGTTCGTCATGAGCGAAGGTCACCTTCGCCAAAGTACTCGAACCGGATCGGGTTCGAGCGTAAGCGACCTGCTGTGCCGAATCTACGGAACCGCGATGACCGTCGGGATGATCATCGGACGGCGACGGTACTTGTCCGCGACCCAACGTCCGACGACGCGGCGCACGGACTGAGCGATGCGATGAGCGTCGATGACGCCTTCGCTCGCCAAGCGTGCCAGGTCCGATTCCACGAGATCCGCGGCGTCCTTGAGTGCCGTCGGATCGTCGGAGAACCCGCGACCGGACACCTCGGGAGTACTGACCGCGCGGCCCGTCGACTCGTTGATGACGATGGTGATGGCGATGAAGCCGCCCTCACCGAGCACGAGGCGATCGGACAGCGTCGGCTCACCGACGTCACCGACGGAGAGACCGTCGACGTAGACGTGTCCGACCGGTACGCGTCCGACGATCTCGGCGAGGCCGTCGACCATGTCGACCACCACGCCGTCCTCGGCCAGCACGATGCGCTCTTCCGGAACGCCGGTTGCCTTGGCGAGCGCTGCGTTCGCACGCAGGTGACGCCATTCGCCGTGAACAGGCATGGCGTTGGTGGGCCGAACCGCGTTGTAGAGGTACAGCAGCTCACCGGCGGACGCGTGGCCCGAGACGTGAACCTTGGCGCTCTGCTGAGTCACGACGGTGGCGCCGCGCTTGGCCAGACCGTTGACCACGGCGAAAACGGAGTTCTCGTTGCCCGGGATCAGCGACGACGCGAGAACGACCAGGTCGTTGGCGCGGATGTTGATCTGGCGATGTTCGCCGCGAGCCATCCGCGAGAGCGCTGCCAACGGCTCACCCTGCGAACCCGTGGAGATGAGAACGAGGCGATCGTCGGGAAGGGTGGCGGCGGTGTCGATGTCGACGACCAGGCCGTCGGGCACCGTGAGGTAGCCGAGATCCTGTGCGATCTGCATGTTGCGGACCATCGAGCGGCCGACGAAGACGATGCGGCGGTTGTACCGAGCAGCAACGTCGACGACCTGCTGGATGCGGTGCACGTGGCTGGCGAACGACGCCACGATGACACGCTGCTTCGCCTTGCCGATGACGTTGTCGAGCACTCCCCCGATTTCGCGCTCGGGGGTGACGAATCCCGGAACCTCGGCGTTGGTCGAGTCGACGAGGAACAGGTCGACGCCCTCGTCGCCCAGGCGGGAGAATCCGGCGAGGTCGGTCAGGCGGCCGTCGAGAGGCAGCTGATCGAGCTTGATGTCACCGGTGTGCAGGACAACGCCGGCGTCGGTGCGAATCGCGATCGCGAGAGCGTCGGGAATCGAGTGGTTGACCGCGAAGTACTCGCAGTCGAACGGGCCGTGGGTGGTCGTGTTTCCCTCGACGACCTCGACGAGGTTCGGACGCAGGCGATGCTCGCGGCACTTGGCGGCAACCAGGGCGAGAGTGAACTTCGCGCCGATGACCGGAATGTCCGCACGCAGGCGCAGCAAGAACGGCAGAGCACCGATGTGGTCCTCGTGTCCGTGAGTCAAGATGACGGCTTCGACGTCGTCCATACGGTCTTCGATGTAGCGGAAGTCCGGGAGGATCAGGTCGACGCCGGGCTGCTGGTCCTCGGGGAACAGCACACCGCAGTCGACGATCAGCAGCTTGCCGCGGTGCTCGAACACGGTCATGTTGCGACCGATTTCGCCGATGCCACCCAGAGCGACGATGCGCAGACCCGATGCCGGTGCCTTCGGGGGTGTTCCGAGGCGACCCGTCGGATCGACGGCCGGACGGTTCTCGGGGCGCTTGTTTCCGCGTCCGTTGCCCGTCTTCGACGCTGCCGGACGGTTACCGCCGGAAGATTTGCGGGGCGACCTGTCTTCGGCCGACTTCTTCGGCGCAGCAGATTTGGAGGCTGCGGACTTGGCTGGTGCAGACTTGCTTGCTGCGGCCTTCTTGGGCGGGGCGGCTGAGGCGGGGGCCGCTTCTGCCGCCGGCGCAGCTGGTGCCTCTACCGGCGCGGCCTTTGCGGCCGTTTCGGGAGCCGGAGGCGAAGGCGGACCGGCTTGACGACTGGCACTACGACGTCGGGGGGGACGGGTCATTTACAAAACTCCTGCCGCATGCAGATCGGCGGCAAGACCGTCGATCTGCTCTTTAGTGGGTGCAACCTGCGGAAGGCGTGGTTCTCCGACATCGATTCCGATGAGTCGCAGACCCGCCTTCGAAGCGCTGACACCGCCGAGGCGGGCAACGGAACGAATCACAGGGATCAAACTGAGGTTTATCTCGCGTGCGCGGGCGATGTCGCCGGACACGAACGCGGTGTGAAGGTCACGGAGGCGACCCGGAACAAGGTGGCCGATGACACTGACGAAGCCGGTAGCACCGACAGCGAGCCACGGCAGGTTCAGGGGGTCGTCACCGGAGAAGAACTGAAGCTCGGTGGTGCCGATCAACTCTGCGCCGGCGTTGAGGTCTCCCTTGGCATCCTTGACGGCCTTGATTCGCGGGTGCTCGGCGAGTCGGCGGATCGTCTCGGTCTCGATGGGAACGACGGAGCGGGGCGGAATGTCGTACAACATGACGGGCAGGTCGGTCGCGTTGGCGACGGCAGTGAAGTGCGCAAAGAGTCCGGCCTGAGGCGGACGCGAGTAGTACGGGGTGACGACGAGCAGACCGTGCGCTCCGGCGCGGGCCGCATCCCGGGCGAGTTCGACGCTGTGCGCGGTGTCGTTACTGCCGGCGCCTGCGACGATCTTGGCGCGGTTGCCGACGGCGTCGATCACAGCGCGGAGCAGGT
Organism: Rhodococcus sp. IEGM 1306; assembly: GCF_036541985.1. NCBI lineage: Bacteria > Bacillati > Actinomycetota > Actinomycetes > Mycobacteriales > Nocardiaceae > Rhodococcus > Rhodococcus sp. IEGM 1306. The sequence continues at coordinate 212,695 of NZ_JAZHFF010000002.1, read as the reverse complement.
CGAGCTTCTCGGACTCGGTGGTGGTGGGAGACTCACCGGTGGTACCGGCAAGAACGAGGCCGTCGCAGCCGTTGTCGACGAGATGGGCTGCGAGGCGCACTCCCGCGTCGACGTCCAACTTCCCGTCGGCAGTGAACGGGGTCACCATCGCAACGGAAATGGTGCCGAACGGACGCTCGACAAGAGAAGCGGAATCACCGTAGGTCATGGTCAGAAGGTTACCCGGTTCAGCTCTTACTTCTGCACACGAGTCACGACTCGGCCGCAAATGCGCTGACGGCGATTTCCGATCCGTCGCTTCCGCGGAGAATCTCGTAGTCCCCGAACACATTTGGCGCGACGTCGCGAAGCTGACGTAGGCACTCGACCGCGACTCGCCGGATCTCGACGTCGGCATGTTCGGTGGCGCGCATCTCGACGAAGTGCCGCCATGCCCGATAGTTCCCCGTCACGACCAAGCGCGTCTCGGTTGCGTTGGGCAGCACCGAGCGCGCGGCTTGCCTGGCTTGCTTCCCCCGCATCGGGGCACCGGGCACTGATTGCAATTTCCCCTCGAGGGCGGTCAGCAGCTCGCCGTACGCTCGACGGCTCTCGTCGGTGGCAGACAGAAACAGTGCTTCGAGCTCGGGATCACCTTCGACGGCGGGAGGCACAACGACGTTCGCATCATTCTCGCGGACGAATCGCTGCGAGAGTTGCGAGTACGAGAAGTGCCGGTGACGAATCAATTCGTGAGTGCACGAGCGCGAGATACCGGTGATGTAGAAGCTCACGGTTGCATGCTCGAGCACCGAGACGTGCCCGACCTCGAGCAGATGCCGTAAGTATCCGGCGTTCGTTGCCGTTCGCGGATTCGGTTTGGACCAACTCTGGTAGCAGGCTCGGCCTGAGAACTCGACGAGTGCTTCGCCGCCATCCGCGTCCGTCTCCCACGGAATGTCCTCGGGCGGGAAGAACTCGGACTTCGCCACCAACTGCACTTTCAGCGACACCGTGTTCGGCACAACCCACTCCTCGCAAGCACAAACCGACAAGCACAAAACCTGGGCGCCGTTCGCCTCAGGTGCTGGGCAACTCTATAGCGGTCGCCCACCCCCGAGATCGCGTGACGTCACCACGTCCTTGACTGACGTCACTTTTGACGTCACTCTGGTGTCATGGACATTTCGGAGTACACCGCAAAGCTGCAGAATGACCTCGTCACCGCAGCCGAACTCGGCGACGATCACACGCGCCGGATTGCGGCGTCGTTGTCCGCCGCCATCGAACCCTCGGTCCGCCTGGTCTTGTTGGCCGCGGCGACGGAGTTGGCCAAGGAGATCGGGACCAAACTCGACGGCCGCGAGGTCAGAGTCAATCTCGACGGCAACGAGATCGTGACCGACGTCGTCCGCCCGACGAATCCGATCGACGGCGAGGGCGCAGACGAGAAAGCAGGCGACGAGAAGAAGGACTCCCCCTACTCGTTCGACGACGTCAGCGGAGATATCAGCCGAGTGACGTTGAGGATGATGGAGCAGATCAAAGCCCGCGCCGAGGAGGCAGCCAACCAGAACGGAGTTTCCCTCAACTCGTGGGTTTCACAAGCCGTTCAGGGCGCGTTGCGGGACCAGATGCGCAAGAACGGCATGGACTAGTTCGACGCCACCCCGATCGCCGAATGATCTAATTGCGCAACTGCAGTAATCACGAACCGTTGCCGCAAGGCGAGAAGGAGCACGTTCATGGCCGTTTCGGGCGTCAAGGAATTCGAGATCAAGGCCGATCCGGCGACGGTGATGCAGGCCGTCGACGCGGTCGATCGACTGCCGGAGTGGTCGTCTGCGCACAAGAAGATCACCATCGAGAGCACCCACGACGACGGACGCCCGCATCGCGTTCGCATGGCCGTGTCCATTCTCGGAATCAACGACGAGCAGGTAGTCGACTACACCTTCGAGGGCGACGAGAAGGTGACCTGGACCCTTGTCGAGAGCGGCCAGCAGAACCAGCAGGACGGCTCGTACGTCTTGACGCCCACCGACAGTGGAACCAAGGTCACCTTCGAACTGACCATCGATCCCAAGATTCCGCTGCCCGGTTTCCTGGTGAAGAAAGCGCAGAAGACGGCCCTGGAAACGGCAAGCAAGGGTCTGACGAAGTTCGTCGAAAACTTCTGAGCACACACGTAATTCAGGCGGCCCTTACTTCGGCGTTCATCGCCGGGTAGGGGCCGTTCGCTGTGAAGCCGAGCTGCGATTTCTCGGAAGTTCTTGCCGATGTCGAACATTCGCCGGTAGCCGGTGACCGCCCGGAGTAACGTCGGCCGCGTGTCCGCCGAGACCGCAGAGCCCAACTCCATGGCACCCGTGCGCATCCTCGTCTACAGCGACGACGCACACACGCGCGAGCAAGTTCGGCTCGCTCTCGGAGAGCGCCCACATCCTTCGATGCCCACCATCGACTACGTCGAGGTCGCGACGGCGCCGATCGTCGTCGACAAGCTTGATGCCGGCGGAATCGATCTCGCCATCCTCGACGGTGAGGCGAGTCCGGCGGGCGGCATGGGCGTCGCGAAACAACTCAAGGACGAGATCGTCGACTGTCCACCGATCCTCGTACTGACCGGTCGACCCGACGACGCGTGGCTGGCGTCGTGGTCCAGAGCGGAAGCCTCAGTGCCGCAGCCGATAGATCCGATTGAACTCTCTTCCGCCGTCATCGCGCTTCTGCGTCGGCAACTGAGCCGGTGAGCACCCGTTGCAGCGGTGATTCGTTGCGGCGCCGACTACTTCGGGCTTTCGCGAGCGAAACTCGGCACCTCGAAAATCAACCCAATGTCGGAGGCCTCCCCTAGTGTGGGTGTCGCAGGTCACATAAGTGGTGAATTGCTGGCAGTATCGAATTCGAACGGCACCTTCGGGTTAACGGCACCTTCGGGCTAGGCGGACATCCGCACAGCGGAGAGGAGTTCGGGTGACATGAACGCTTACATCCCCATTCTCGTTCTCGGGGTCATCGCGATGGCCTTCGCCGTGGTGTCGGTTGTTCTCGCGTCCGTGGTCGGCCCGAAGCGGTACAACAGGGCAAAGCTCGAAGCGTACGAATGCGGAATCGAACCGGCACCCCGCACCGCTGGTGGCGGACGGTTTCCCGTCAAGTTCTATCTGACGGCGATGCTGTTCATCATTTTCGACATCGAGATCGTCTTCCTCTATCCGTGGGCCGTGCACTTCGATTCGCTCGGCTTGTTCGGTCTAGCGGCCATGGGCCTTTTCATAATCAACGTTTCGGTCGCATACGCATACGAATGGCGACGAGGCGGTCTCGGTTGGGACTAGCTGGACGAGTAGACGATCAACACAAAGAAGTCAGACAAAACCGGTCACACCGAAGCTGTTACGACTGAAAAGAGTCGGATATGGGTCTCGAAGAAAAGCTCCCCAGCGGATTTCTACTGACCACGGTCGAGGGCCTTGCAGGTTATGTCCGCAAAGGTTCACTGTGGCCTGCCACCTTCGGGCTCGCGTGCTGCGCCATCGAGATGATGGCAACCACATCCGGCCGCTTCGACCTGGCGCGGTTCGGCATGGAAGCCTTCCGCGCGTCGCCGCGACAGGCAGATCTTCTGATCGTGGCCGGGCGGGTCAGTCAAAAGATGGGCCCGGTACTTCGTCAGGTCTACGACCAGATGGCCGAGCCGAAATGGGTTCTGGCCATGGGTGTGTGCGCGTCGTCCGGCGGAATGTTCAACAACTATGCAGTGGTCCAGGGCGTCGACCACATCGTGCCGGTCGACATCTACCTGCCCGGCTGTCCGCCGCGGCCGGAGATGCTCCTGAACGCGATCATCGAACTGCACCGAAAGATCCAGGAGATGCCCCTCGGCGTGAACCGGGAAGAGGCACGTGCGGCAGCCGAGCGCGCCGCACTGGCATCCACCCCCACCATCGATATGAAGGGGCTTCTGCGATGACCTCGGGTAACACCGGCGCGAGAGGGATGTTCGGAGTCCGCGGAACTGGCGACACCTCGGGCTACAGCAGGCTCGCCCCTCCGATCTCTCTGGAGGACAAGGCTTCTCGACCTTTCGGCGGATATTTCGATGCAGTCGCGGATTCCTTGGACGCGGCATTGAGCAACGCGGGTGGCACTTTCACCGATGCAGTCGAGCGAGTAGTGATCTTTCGAGACGAGATGACGCTGCACGTCGAACGCTCCCACCTGCCGCAGGTTGCGCGCAGACTGCGCGACGAACCGGATCTTCGCTTCGAGCTCTGCCTGGGTGTCGACGGAGTGCACTACCCGCAAGACACCGGTCGTGAACTGCACGCCGTGTATCCACTTGCTTCTATCACGCACAACCGCCGAATCAGGCTGGAAGTATCTGTGCCGGATTCCGATCCGCATATTCCGTCGATCGTCGGGATCTACCCGACCAATGACTGGCATGAACGCGAGACGTACGACTTCTTCGGGATCGTCTTCGACGGTCATCCGGCCCTGACCCGCATCGAGATGCCAGACGACTGGAAGGGGCACCCACAGAGGAAGGATTATCCGCTCGGCGGTATCCCGGTCGAGTACAAGGGCGCCCAGACTCCGCCTCCCGACGAGCGTAGGTCGTACAACTGATGAACGAGACGACAGGAACCAACTCCGGTGCCGCGACGGAAACCGTCGTCACAGCATCGGGACAGGACTGGGACGACATAGTCACCGCGGCCGCCCGCCAGCGAACCGGCGAGGCCGAACGGATCGTGGTCAACATGGGTCCGCAGCATCCGTCCACTCACGGGGTCTTGCGCCTCATTCTCGAAATCGAGGGTGAGACGGTCGTGGAAGCTCGATGTGGAATCGGATACCTGCACACCGGAATCGAGAAGAATCTCGAATTCCGGAACTGGACGCAGGGCGTCACTTTCGTTACTCGAATGGACTACCTGTCACCGTTCTTCAACGAAACCGCGTACTGCCTCGGGGTCGAGAAACTTCTCGATATCACCGACGACATTCCGGAGCGAGCCACCGTCATTCGCGTGATGATGATGGAACTCAATCGAATCTCGTCACATCTTGTCGCCCTGGCGACCGGCGGGATGGAACTGGGCGCCGTGACGGCGATGCTGTTCGGATTCCGCGAACGCGAATTGATTCTGGACGTGTTCGAGACGATAACCGGACTGCGGATGAATCACGCCTACATCAGGCCGGGCGGTCTCGCTCAAGATCTACCCGACGGGTCTGTCGCGAAGATACGACACCTGTTGAAAGTCCTACCGAAGCGGTTGCGTGACGTCGAACTGATGCTCAGCGACAACTCCATCTGGAAGGCCCGCACTCAGGGAATCGGATATCTCGATCTCACCGGGTGCATGGCCCTCGGAGTGACAGGACCGGTCCTGCGCGCCACGGGGCTCCCCCACGATCAGCGTCGAGCGCAGCCCTACTGCGGCTACGAGAACTACGAGTTCGACGTCGTGACGCACGACGGATCGGATTGTTACGGAAGATACGTCATCCGCGTCGAGGAGATGAAGGAGTCCCTCAAGATCGTCGAGCAGTGCCTCGACAAGCTGCAACCCGGGCCGGTCATGGTGGAAGACAGGAAGATCGCCTGGCCTGCCGATCTCGCCGTCGGACCGGATGGCCTCGGCAACTCGCAGAAGCACATCGCCAAGATCATGGAATCCTCCATGGAAGGTCTCATTCACCATTTCAAACTGGTCACCGAGGGTATCCGTGTGCCGCCCGGTCAGGTGTACGTCGCCGTCGAGTCTCCACGTGGCGAGCTGGGGGTGCACATGGTCAGCGACGGGGGAACCCGGCCGTACCGCGTCCATTTCCGGGACCCGTCATTCACCAACCTTCAAGCGGTGGCGGCGATGTGTGAAGGAGGCATGGTGTCCGACGTGATCGCCTCGGTTGCCAGTATCGATCCCGTCATGGGCGGAGTGGACCGATGACCGGCCCGAACGGCTCGTCACGGGTGTTCATCGAACTCGGGCCGCGTCCGGAGGAGCCCACGCAACTGGTACGTCCTGGCGCACGATCGAGCTATCCACCCGACGTCCTCGCCCGACTCGACGCCGACGCCGAAACCCTCGTCGCTCGTTACCGTGAGCCTGACGCCGCCGCGACCACCAGCCGATCCGCCCTCCTGCCACTCCTTCATCTCGTGCAGTCCGAGGACGGTTACATCACCCCGGCCGGGATCGATTTCTGCAGTGCCAAGCTGGGTTTGACGGGCGCCGAGGTCGCCGCCGTTTCCACCTTCTACTCCATGTATCGCCGGGGGCCGACGGGTGAGTATCTGGTCGGAGTCTGCACCAACACGCTGTGCGCGATCATGGGCGGAGACGACATCCTCGCGGCACTCGAAGAGCACCTGGGCTCGACAGGTTCCAGAGACGAAGGCGGACACTCCATCTCGACGTCCGACGGCAAGATCACCCTCGAACACATCGAGTGCAATGCGGCGTGCGACTACGCCCCCGTCGTGATGATCAACTGGGAGTTCTTCGACAACCAGACTCCGGAATCGGCGCGCTCACTTGTCGATGCGCTCCGCGCCGGAGAACGCGTGACTCCCAGTCGCGGTGCCACACTGTGTTCGTTCCGACAGACCGCGCGCACCTTGGCCGGTTTCCCGGATACGAGAATCGAAGCAGCCGAAGCACAAACCATCGGCGGGGCAACTCTTGCCGGACTACGTATCAGCCGATCTCACGACGACAACCCACCCGGCTCGGCCTCCGCGGCCGACACTCCCGGCGAAGGGAAGTGACATGACACTCGCCCCCGTCCTGAGTCGCTATTGGGATCAACCGAATTCGTGGACCCTCGACAGCTACCTACGTCACGACGGTTATCAGGCCCTACGCAAAGCGCTCGACGGCTCCCCCGATGCCGTGATCGAGACGGTCAAGGACGCGGGCCTGCGCGGACGTGGCGGCGCGGGCTTCCCGACAGGCCTCAAGTGGAGCTTCATCCCCCAGGTCTCCGAAGACAAGCCAGGAGACGGCAAGCCTCACTACCTCGTCGTCAATGCCGACGAGTCCGAACCGGGCACATGCAAGGACATGCCGTTGATGATGGCGACCCCACACACGTTGGTGGAGGGAGTGATCATCGCGGCGTACGCAATTCGAGCAGCGAAGGCGTTCATCTACGTCAGAGGCGAGGTTGTCCCGGTTCTGCGACGCCTGCAGACCGCCGTCGCCGAGGCTTACGCGGCCGGATATCTGGGCCGCAACCTTCTCGGTTCGGGTTTCGATCTGGATCTCGTCGTCCATGCCGGAGCCGGCGCCTATATCTGCGGGGAAGAGACGGCCCTCCTCGATTCGTTGGAGGGACGACGCGGTCAGCCTCGACTGCGGCCGCCGTTCCCCGCTGTCGCCGGTCTCTATGCCTGCCCGACCGTGGTCAACAACGTCGAGTCCATCGCGAGTGTTCCGTCGATCGTCCTGGGCGGCCCGGAGTGGTTCCGGTCGATGGGATCTGAGAAGTCACCGGGATTCACGCTGTATTCGCTCTCGGGCCATGTCACCACGCCCGGCCAGTACGAGGCTGAACTCGGGATCACCTTGCGCGAGCTGCTCGAATACGCAGGCGGGGTTCGCGCTGGACACACACTCAAATTCTGGACTCCCGGCGGATCGTCGACGCCGATCTTCACCGAGGAACATCTCGACGTACCACTCGACTACGAGGGCGTCGGCGCCGCGGGATCGATGCTGGGCACCAAGGCACTGCAGATATTCGACGACACAACCTGCATCGTGCGCGCAGTGTTGCGATGGACCGAGTTCTACGCCCACGAATCCTGCGGCAAGTGCACGCCGTGCCGCGAAGGTACGTACTGGCTGGTGCAGATCCTGCGGCGACTCGAAGGTGGAACAGGAACCGAAGCCGATCTCACCAAACTTCTCGACATCTCCGACACGATCCTCGGAAAGTCCTTCTGTGCGTTGGGTGACGGAGCGACCAGCCCGATCATGTCTTCCCTGAAGTACTTCCGTGAGGAATACGTAGCGCATTTCGACGGCAACGGATGCCCGTTCGATCCTCGCCGGTCCGTACTCGCGACAGGAGCGTTCGTCTCATGACTGCAGCCGACGCCACCACGAATGCCACCACCGGAGCCGATGCGGCACCGCCGACCGATCTCGTCACTCTCACCGTCGACGGCCGCGAACTCCAGGTACCCAAGGGCACGTTGATCATTCGCGCTGCGGAAATCATCGGCACCCAGATTCCGCGGTTCTGCGATCACCCCCTTCTGGATCCGGTCGGTGCTTGCCGTCAGTGCATCGTGGAAGTCGAAGGTCAACGCAAGCCGGTGGCGTCCTGCACGACACCGGTTGCGGACGGAATGGTGGTCACCACACAGCTCACGTCGCCTGTGGCCGAGAAGGCCCAACGCGGGGTGATGGAACTCCTGCTCATCAACCACCCTCTGGACTGCCCCGTGTGCGACAAGGGCGGCGAGTGTCCGCTCCAGAACCAGGCGATGTCGACCGGTCGCACCGAATCCCGGTTCGGCGAGGAGAAAAGAACCTACCCCAAGCCCATCCCCCTCTCGTCCGAGATCCTCCTCGACCGCGAGCGTTGTGTCCTGTGCGCCAGATGCACGCGATTCTCGAGTCAGATCGCCGGCGACCCGTTCATCGAGCTCCTCGAGCGCGGCGCGCTTCAACAGGTCGGGATCTACGCCAACGAGCCCTTCGAGTCCTACTTCTCGGGCAACACCATCCAGGTTTGCCCGGTCGGTGCGCTCACCAGTACGGCATACCGATTCCGGGCGCGACCGTTCGATCTGGTGTCCAGCCCCAGCGTGTGTGAACACTGTGCCGACGGATGCGCCCAGCGCACCGACCACCGTCGCGGCAAGGTTCTTCGTCGACTCGCCGGGGACGACCCCGACGTCAACGAGGAGTGGAACTGCGACAAGGGCCGTTTCGCTTTCACGTACACGACCCAAGGTGACCGGATCACCACTCCCCTCATCCGCAACGCTGACGGCGAATTGATTCCGGCGTCGTGGCCCATGGCACTCGACCTCGTTGCGCGATCCTTCGCGCAGGCCCGCGGTGACGCAGGCGTACTCGTCGGTGGGCGCTCGACCCGGGAGGACGCCTACGCCTACAGCAAGTTCGCGCGAGTTGCTCTCACTACCAACAACATCGACTTCCGAATCCGTTCTCATTCGGCCGAAGAGAGCGGTTTCCTCTCAGCTCACGTCGCGGGCCGCACGCTCGAAGAGTCGGTGACGTACCAGGATCTCGAATCTGCCCCGACTGCATTGCTGGTAGCTCTCGAGCCCGAGGAGGAGTCACCGATCATCTTTCTGCGGCTACGCAAAGCCGCTCGTTTCGGCAAGACAACCGTGCTCTCCTGCGCGCCATTCGCTACTCGGGGCCTGCAGAAGATGGGCGGCACTTTGCTTCGGACCGTTCCCGGAAGTGAAGCAGCTCTGATGGATTCGTTGGCCCGCCTGGAAAGTGCGGAGGGTCAGCTTCTCCGACGGCCCGGTGCGGTGATCCTGTTGGGCGAACGACTCAGTGAGGTGGCGGGCGGCTTCTCGGCCGCGGTCCGTCTCGCCGAAGCGACGGGAGCTTCTCTTGCTTGGGTCCCACGCCGCGCTGGTGATCGCGGCGCCGTCGAGGCCGGCGCCCTACCGGGACTGCTTCCCGGTGGACGCCTCGTTGCGGACGCGATGGCACGTCGAGAGGTGGAATCGGTGTGGGAGGCGCCCATCCCGACGTCCGACGGTCGCGATACCACGAGCCTCCTGAATTCGGGGCCGACGACTGCTGCGCTACTGATCGGCGGCGTCGAGTTGAGTGACCTACCGAACCCGGCGAAGGCACGCGCCGCGATCGAAGCCACCGGATTCGTAGTGAGCTTGGAAATCCGTCACAGCGAAGTCACCGAACTCGCCGATGTCGTCTTCCCGGTGGCACCGGTCGCCGAGAAGCCCGGAACCTTCCTCGACTGGGAAGGCCGCGAGCGTGTGTTCGACACCGCATTGAGAACCACAGGCGTAATGCCCGATCAGCGCGTTCTCCACGCGATCGCAGCCGAGATGGGTATCGATCTTGGCCTGCCCGACGCAGCTTCCGCGCGCGCGGAGATACACCGCCTCGGAGCATGGTCCGGATCGCGCCCCACCCCACCCCAGGTACCGGCAGCAACCGTGCCGTCACCGGCGCAAGGCGAAGCGGTGTTGTCGAGTTGGCGGATGTTGCTCGACAATGGTCGTTTGCAGGACGGCGAACCCAACCTGGCCGGTACTGCTCGATCCCCCCTCGTGCGTTTGTCGGCCGAGACCGCCGCCGAGATCGAAGCCGATAACGGTGATCAGGTTGCCGTGTCGACTGACTCCGGCACCGTCACTTTGCCGTTGGAGATCACCGAACTACCACCTCGAACTGTCTGGTTGCCGCTCAATTCACCGGGTAGCACCGTCTACGAAACACTCTGCGCCACCGCGGGATCTGTCGTGAAGATCGCGAAGGCGGGAACGCAATGACCGCCCACGAGTACGAGAGCGTCGCCGCTCCGGTCGACCTGTCGGCGTTCGGGCACGACCCATGGTGGTTGGTGATCGGCAAGGCGCTCGCCATCTTCGTGTTCCTCGTACTCACCCCGCTGGTGGCGATTTACGCGGAACGAAAAGTGATGGCGCGCATGCAGATGCGTGTCGGACCGAACCGCGTCGGCCCCCGCGGAATGCTCCAGAGTCTCGCTGACGGAATCAAGCTCGCCCTCAAGGAAGGCATCACGCCGACCGGCGCCGACAAGCCGATTTATCTGCTCGCTCCCGTGATCGCGGTCGTCCCGGCGTTCATGGCGTTTGCCGTCATTCCGTTCGGTCCGCAGGTGTCGATCTTCGGAACCCGGTCACCTCTGCAACTGACCGATCTGCCGGTCGGCGTTCTCTACATCCTGGCCGTGACCTCGATCGGTGTGTACGGCATCGTGCTTGCCGGCTGGTCTTCGGGATCGACGTATCCACTACTGGGCGCACTTCGATCGACCGCGCAGGTCATCTCCTACGAGGTGGCGATGGGGTTGTCCTTTGCCGCCGTCTTCCTCTACGCCGGAACGATGTCCACGTCCGGCATCGTCAGCGCCCAACAGGGTGCCTGGTACATCTTTCTTCTGCTGCCCTCATTCCTGATCTACGTGACAGCGATGGTCGGCGAAACCAATCGAGCCCCTTTCGACCTTCCCGAGGCCGAAGGTGAGCTGGTTGGCGGGTTCCACACCGAGTACTCCTCACTCAAATTCGCGATGTTCATGCTGGCCGAGTACGTGAACATGGTGACGGTGTCCGCTCTGGCCACGACGCTGTTTCTGGGCGGGTGGCACGCACCGTTCCCGTTCAACCTGTGGGACGACGCAAATTCCGGTTGGTGGCCCGTGCTGTGGTTCGTCGCCAAAGTGTGGGGCTTCCTCTTCGTCTTCATCTGGTTGCGCAGCACCCTTCCGCGGTTGCGCTACGACCAGTTCATGAATCTCGGCTGGAAGATTCTGATCCCCGCAGCCTTGGTGTGGGTGATGGTGATCGCGACCGTTCGTGCGTTCCGCAACGAGGGCTACAACACGTGGCTCGTACTCCTCTGCGTCGCACTGGTTCTCGGAGCTGGACTTTTGACGGTGTTGGCCGGGACTTACCGCGGCCGACGCCGAACTGCCTCGTCGGTGCCCGATTCGGAACTCCTGCCTTTCGATGGTCTGTCGGGTGGCTTCCCGGTTCCACCGCTCCCAGGTCAATCACTGCCGGCCCGAAAACTGCCGGGTCAGAACGTGCCACCGCCGCGGCGCACAGATGTTTCCGACACATCGGAGGACTCCCATGCCTGATTTCCTCGGACCTATCGCGGGTTTCGGAGTAACGCTCTCGACCATGTTCAAGAAACCCGAGACCGAGTTCTATCCGGAGGAGAAGCGCCCCACCGCGCCCGGATACCACGGTCGCCATCAACTCAACCGGTATGCGGACGGACTCGAGAAGTGCATCGGTTGCGAGCTGTGTGCCTGGGCCTGCCCCGCCGATGCGATCTATGTCGAGGGCGCGGACAACACCGAAGAAGAACGGTTCTCCCCCGGTGAGCGCTACGGGCAGGTGTATCAGATCAACTACCTGCGGTGCATCGGCTGCGGCCTCTGCGTCGAGGCCTGCCCCACTCGGGCCCTCACGATGACCAACGAATACGAAATGGCCGACGACAACCGAGCTGGGTTGATCTACGAGAAAGACCAACTGCTCGCGCCCCTGAAACCCGACATGGCAGCGCCACCACACGCGCTGCGTCCCGGCACAACTCAGGACGACTACTACCGCGGCGACATCGCAGCAGCACCCGAACGAGCGGCACCCGAGCAAGAGCCGAACCCGGAGGCCGAGAAATGATCGGGGCGGTCACGACCACGGTCCTGGCGGAGGGAACGATGACATCGACCTCCACCGGCGAGGCGGTGCAATTCTGGATCCTCGGAACCCTTGCGGTGATCAGCGCTTTGGGTGTCGTCGCCGCTCCCAAGGCCGTCTACTCTGCGCTCTTCCTTGCGATGACGATGATCATCCTGGCCGTGTTCTACATCGTGCAGGGCGCACTGTTCCTGGGTGTCGTCCAGATCGTCGTCTACACCGGCGCGGTGATGATGTTGTTCTTGTTCGTCCTGATGCTCGTGGGCGTCGATTCTTCGGACTCCTTGGTCGAAACACTACGGGGACAACGAGTCAGCGCGATCGTGATCGGCGTCGGCTTCGGGTTGCTGCTCATCGGCGGACTCGGAAATGCGTCGATCTCGGGCTTCACCGGTTTCACCGGACTCGACCAGGGCAACATCGACGCTCTCGCCGATCTCATCTTCATCCGCTACGTCTGGGCCTTCGAACTGACCGGAGCTCTACTGATCACGGCGACACTGGGCGCCATGATGCTTGCGCACCGGGAGAAGATCGGAGCCACGCTCAGCCAACGCGAACTCTCGCAGCAACGGTTCACGTACCTGGGCAGTGATGAGAGCAATCCCGAAAAGGGCTCCGCCACTCCACTCCCGAGTCCCGGTGTGTACGCACGTCACAACGCGGTGGACATGCCGGCCTTGTTGCCGGACGGATCGTTCTCGACCCTCTCTGTCAGCAGCGCGCTCACTCCGCGATCCCCGGATCCGAGTGCCGGTGAGGAGTCTCAGCGATGAATCCCGAGAACTACCTGTATCTGTCCGTCCTGTTGTTCACCATCGGGGCCGCGGGAGTCCTCTTGCGCCGCAACGCCATCGTGGTGTTCATGTGTATCGAATTGATGCTCAACGCCGCCAACCTGGCGTTCGTGACCTTCGCGCGCATGCACGGCAATCTGGACGGCCAGATCTTCGCCTTCTTCACGATGGTGGTCGCTGCGGCCGAAGTGGTCGTCGGTCTGGCAATCATCATGATCATCTTCCGATCTCGGCGTTCTGTATCCGTCGACGACGCAGACCTGCTGAAGTACTGACATGTCAGGAGGAATCACGTCCGCCATCTGGTTGCTCCCCGCTCTGCCGCTGTGCGGCGCCGCTGTCCTTTTGCTGGCCGGTCGTCGCACGAACGCGTGGGGTCACCTACTCGCCTGCGTCATGGCTCTCGCGTCGTTTGTCGTCGCAGTGGTGTTTTTCATCGCCATGCTCGGCCGCGACACCGCCGACCGCACCGTCACCGAGCACCTGTTCAATTGGGTCCCGGTCGACAGTCTTCAGGTCGAGTTCGGACTGCAGCTGGACCAACTGTCGATGTGTTTCGTTCTGCTCATCACCGGTGTAGGTTCACTGATCCACATCTACTCGGTCGGCTACATGGCGCACGACCCCGAGCGTCGTAATTTCTTCGCGTACCTCAATCTTTTCCTCGCTGCGATGCTGCTCCTCGTGCTCGCCGACAACTTCCTCGGACTCTACGTCGGCTGGGAAGGCGTCGGTTTGGCGTCATACCTGCTCATCGGATTCTGGCAGCACAAGCCGTCGGCGGCGACGGCGGCCAAAAAGGCTTTTGTCGTCAATCGGGTGGGCGACATCGGATTGATGATCGCAATGATGTTGATGTTCAGCACCTTCGGCTCGCTCGAGTTCAGCAACGTCTTCGCCGACGCGTCCGGCGCAAGCGAAGGTGTCCTGACGGCGATCGGTCTCATGCTCCTCCTCGCTGCGTGCGCGAAGTCCGCCCAGGTGCCGCTGCAGTCGTGGCTCGGCGACGCAATGGAGGGCCCCACCCCCGTATCGGCCCTTATTCATGCTGCCACGATGGTCACTGCCGGTGTGTACCTGATCGTGCGCTCCAATCCGATCTTCGATCTCGCACCCGACGCTCAGCTCGTGGTTGTCATCGTCGGTGCGGTGACGCTCTTGTTCGGTGCAGTCATCGGCTGCGCGAAGGACGACATCAAGAAGGCCCTCGCCGCATCGACCATGAGTCAGATCGGTTACATGGTCCTGGCCGCGGGACTCGGACCAGCCGGATACGCCTTCGCAATCCTTCATCTGATCACCCACGGATTCTTCAAGGCGGGCCTGTTCCTCGGCGCAGGCTCCGTGATGCACGCGATGAACGACGAAACCGACATGCGGCGCTACGGCGGGCTCCGAGCGTTCATGCCACTGACTTTTGTCACGTTCGGGCTCGGTTACCTTGCCATCATCGGTGTTCCGCCGTTTGCCGGGTTCTTCTCCAAGGACAAGATCATCGAGGTTGCAATCGGCGAGGGCGGTGTCAAGGGTGTGGTGCTGGGCATCGTCACGCTCTTGGGTGCGGCGCTCACTGCCTTCTACATGACCCGCGTGATGCTGATGACCTTCTTCGGAAAGGCCCGCTGGGAGAACCAGAAACCTCACGAATCTCCGGCGGTGATGACGTCACCGATGATCATCTTGGCGGTGGGGTCCGTCGGCGCCGGCCTGCTCCTGACCATCGGGTCCAGCTTGCAGAACTGGCTCGAACCGGTTGTCGGCTCCCATCACGTCGAACCGCCGATACCCGCATGGTCCATCACCGCGCTGGCGCTGCTCGCAGTTGCCGCCGGCATCGCGATTGCTTATCGCGAGTACGCCACCCGGGAGATTCCACTGGTGGCACCGACTCCGGTTTCACCGTTGACCGTTGCAGCTCGCCACGATCTGTACGGTGACGCCTTCAACGAGACGGTGTTCATGAAGCCGGGACAACAACTCACCAAGTCTTTGGAAGTGGTCGACACCAAGGGAATCGGCGGCGTCGTAGGCAGCTTTGCGGTGGTCGTCACCGGGTTGTCCGCGCTCACGCGGAGATTGCAGACCGGGTTCGTTCGTTCGTACGCGCTGGTGATGTTTGTCGGAGCAACACTCGTGGTCGCGATAATGATGGCGGTGACACTGTGGTGATCGAAACTGTGGTGATCGAAGCAGCGGTGAGCGACTCTGTGACCAATGCCGGCTTCCCCGCCTTGACGGTGCTCTGGCTGCTTCCGCTCATCGGAGCTGGTGTTGTCCTCGCTCTGCCGGCACGGTCGTACCAATTTGCGAAGTCTCTCGCGTTCTCTGTCTCCGTGGTGGTTCTGGTGGTCGCCGCCGGGCTCGGAGTTGCGTTCGACCGCGGCGGCGAGCAGTTTCAGTTCGTCGAAAGTCACAGCTGGATACCGGCATTCGGTACGACCTACACACTCGGACTCGACGGCATCGCCCTCGTTCTGGTTCTCCTGACCGCCGTGCTGGTCCCACTGCTTCTGATCGCCGGCTGGAACGACGTCCCTGCAGACCCGGCATCACCCAAACGGATGCCGCACACCTATTTCGCTCTGATCCTTGTTGTCGAGTCCATGGTGATGATTTCGTTCAGCGCCTTGGACATTCTCCTGTTCTACATCTTTTTCGAGGCGATGCTGATACCGATGTATTTCCTCATCGGCGGGTTCGGTGGAGTGGGTAGATCTCGCGCTGCGGTGAAGTTTCTGCTCTACAACCTCCTCGGCGGCCTGGTCATGCTCGCTGCGGTCATCGGCCTGTACGTGGTCACCACCCGCGACGAGAGTCCCTTCACCAGCGGCACTTTCGATTTCCGGGCGATCGCCTCAGCGGCAAACAGCGGTGAACTCGGTGTGGGACCCGGGGTGCTCAACGCACTGTTCCTCGGATTCATGTTCGCGTTCGCGGTGAAAGCACCGCTCTGGCCGCTACACAGTTGGTTGCCGGACTCCGCGGTGGAATCGACTCCGTCGACAGCGGTGTTGATGATGGCGGTCGTGGACAAGGTGGGCACGTTCGCGATGATTCGCTACTGCCTGCAACTGTTCCCGGAGTCGTCGTCGACTTTTGCACCGTGGATCATCACGCTAGCTGTGATCGGTATCGTCTACGGCGCGATACTGGCTATCGCGCAGACAGACGTCATGCGCCTGATCGCCTACACGTCGATTTCACACTTCGGCTTCATCATTCTCGGTATCTTCGCGATGACCAGCCAGAGCCAGGCCGGTTCCGCGCTGTACATGGTCAACCACGGTGTCTCGACGGCGGCACTGTTCTTGATCGCGGGATTCCTGGTCTCACAGCGGGGTACGCGATCGATCGCAGCCTACGGCGGCGTTCAGAAAGTCGCACCCGTCCTGGCCGGGACCTTCCTCGTTGCGGGCCTGGCAACGCTGTCGCTGCCGGGTCTGGCTCCGTTCATCAGTGAATTCCTGGTGCTCGTCGGAACGTACTCGCGCTATCACGTCGCTGCCGTCGCGGCGACTGCTGCGCTCGTGCTGTCCGCGATCTACATACTCTGGCTCTATCAGCGAATGATGGGCGGACCGGTGAAGGAAGGGCAGGGAACGATCCGCGACCTCGCGCGACGTGAACTCGTGGTGGTCGCCCCTCTGATCGCTCTCCTGCTGCTTCTCGGCATCTACCCCAAGCCTGCCTTGGACGTCATCACTCCTGCAGTGAGCCACACGGTCGTCGACGGGGCGCCGACACCGCTTGTCGCCGACCACGAAGGAGGTGCCCACAAATGAGTTCCTTCACCGACGTGACCGTTCTCGGTTCAGCCGGTACGGCGTCACCCAGTATCGAATACAGCCTGCTCTCGCCGATGTTGATCGTGTTCGGTGTGGCGGTGCTCGGGGTACTCATCGAAGCGTTCGCGCCCAGGCGTATTCGATACCCCGTGCAACTCGTCCTCGGTGTCGCAGGTTTGGCGGCCGCATTCGTGGCAGTGCTTCTGCTGGCCGGTACGCGGTCGACGGCGATGATGGGTTCGGTAGCGGTCGACGGTCCGACGCTCTTCCTGCAGGCGACCATCCTTCTCGTGTCGATCCCCGCAGTACTGCTGATCGCCGAACGTGGATCGGGCAACACCGCCGAGGTGATCGCGCAACACGACGCGCTCGGCAGTTTCACTCCTCAAGCGTCGAGCGTCCCGGGAAGCGTTGCGGAACAAGAAGCAGTCAAGGTCGGTATCGCCCAGACCGAAGTCTTTCCGCTCACCCTCTTCGCGGTCGGCGGCATGCTCCTTTTTCCCGCGTCGAACGATCTGCTGACGATGTTCGTCGCGCTCGAGGTGTTCTCACTGCCTCTCTACCTCCTTTGCGGGCTGGCACGTCGACGTCGCCTACTCTCCCAGGAAGCTGCGCTCAAGTACTTTCTGCTCGGGGCATTTTCGTCGGCGTTCTTCGTTTTCGGAATCGCGTTGCTGTACGGCTATGCCGGGACGGTCACTCTCTCCGGTATCGCCGACGCAGCACGCATCGGGTCGGGGACCGATGCCTTCCTGTGGCTCGGGACAGCACTCGTGGCGGTGGGGTTGCTGTTCAAAGTGGGTGCCGTGCCGTTCCATTCGTGGATTCCCGACGTCTATCAAGGGGCGCCGACGCCGATCACCAGTTTCATGGCGACGGCGACCAAGATCGCCGCATTCGGCGCCATCCTTCGTGTCTTCTACGTGGCCCTGCCCAACGAATACGTGAACTGGCGTCCGCTGATGTGGGCGGTCGCGATTCTCACGATGGTTGTCGGATCGATCGTCGCCGTGACGCAGACCGATATGAAGCGGATGCTGGCGTATTCGGCCATCGCACACACCGGATTCATTCTGACCGCAGTGGTTGCGGATTCGGACGCCGGCCTCGCGTCGGCGATGTTCTATCTTCTGGCTTACGGATTCAGCACAGTGGGCGCGTTCGCCGTCGTGAGTCTGGTTCGGGACGCAGACGGTGAGGTCGCGACGCTGACGCGCTGGGCCGGATTGGGCCGGCGCTCACCACTGGTCGGGGTCGTGTTTGCGCTGTTCCTGTTGGCTTTCGCCGGGATTCCGTTGACCAGTGGGTTCATCGGAAAGTTCGCGGTGTTCAGCGCGGCTGCCGAGGGTGGCGCCGCACCTCTGGTGATCGTCGGCGTCCTGTGCAGCGCAATCGCCGCGTACTTCTACGTGCGAGTGATCGTGTTGATGTTCTTCACCGAATCGGCCGCGGACGCTCCGACCGTCGTGGTGCCGAGTGCGCTGACCAGCAGTGTGATCGGCCTCGGCGCCGGTGTCACGCTCATCCTCGGCATACTCCCCCAGCCGGCGCTCGACCTCGCCGAGCGTGCAGCGGACTTCGTACACTGAGGCGATGCGTGAATCCGATCGTTCTGCCGGACTGACCAGCATCATCCGGTCGCCCTGGTTCGTAGGGTTTTCCGCGGTAGCGATTATTCATCTGATCCTGAATGCCGCTGATGCTGAGCCCTGGGACGGGATCACCAAGGTCATGCTCGCGCCGATTCTGGCTGCCTGGGTTGTCGGTCATCGTGGACCGAGAATTGTTGCTGCTGCCTTGATTGCCTGCGCTTTCGGAGACCTGTTCCTGATCTGGGACTCCACATTCGTCATCGGGATGGCAGCCTTCGCGATCGGTCACCTCTGTTTCATCCGATTCTTTCTCTCGCACGGCGCTTTTCGGGAGATGCGAAGGCGGCCATGGTTTCTGTGCTTCTACACCGTCGCCGGGATCGTTCTTGTGTCGTATGCCTGGACCGGGCTCGAACCGGCACTTCGGATTGCCGTCCCCGTGTACGCCGCAATCCTGGTGGGAACCGCATCTACCGCACTGGCGTACAACACGATCACCGGTATCGGCGGCGCACTGTTCCTCGCCTCTGACGCCCTCATCCTGCTCGGTCAGGCGAACAAATGGCAGCCTGCCGCTGCCGACATCTGGATCATGACGCTGTACATCCTGGCGTCGTTGCTTCTGACAGTCGGAATCCTCGGACGGAGTAGCACGGCAAACCGTCTACTGACGCCCACGCTGTAAGGATCAACGACCAGCCGGACATCTCTTCACATGACACCGAAAACCGAGGACAGGCCGCCACCGAGCGACGAAGAGCGTTTCACCGCCCTGTGGGACGACTACGCCGGTCGGGTGTTCGCGTATACCTGCCGCCACGTCGATCATCACAGCGCACAGGAAGTTGTCTCCGAGACGTTCCTCGTTGCCTGGCGACGCTTGGACGAAGTGCCCGAGCAAGCTCTGCCCTGGCTGTTGGTGGTAGCTCGAAACACCGTGAACAACAGCCGTCGAAGCGTTCGACGCAATGATGCGCTCACCGAGAAGATGCGACGAATCGAGCAGATTGCGGCATCGACGCCGGGCGCCGACGTCACTGTCACCGACCGCACGGAACTTCTCGAAGCACTGGCAACACTCACCGTCATCGAGCGTGAAGCTCTACTCCTGACTGCCTGGGACGGATTGACCGCCACCGAGGCAGCGCGGGTCGCCGGGTGTTCGGTACCAGCCATGCATGTTCGTCTCTTTCGCGCTCGGCGTCGATTGAGCAGCGGTTTGACACCAGAATCCGTCACCGCGATCCCGATCAACGTCACTCGACCTTGCGCTGCCGCCGAACACGGGAGTACCCCATGAGCAAAGATCTTCTGACCACGCTCGAGATGCTGCGGCCGACCGATGCGGTTACCTCAGAATTCTGGCCCGAGAAGGTCCAGGATGCCGCACGCGCCCGAATCATGGCTACCGAAAACAACATTGGAGCAACCGAAACTCCACGCCGCCGAGCCGGTGCCCTCGTTCTCGTCGCGGCGATCTGCGCAGCAGTGGTGGTGGGCTGCGCCGCTGCCACGGCGATGATGCCGAAACCGTTTACCGACATGTACTCCGGTTGGCAGACGATGCCGGGAACCAACGGCGGAATAGATCCGTCCACCGCCGAGCGGGCCGGGTCCATTCCCGGACCTGACGGATCCCTGTTCAGCGTCTTCGTTGCCCACGGCGAGGACGGATGGAGGTGCGTCGCCCCGGTTTTCGAGGCGTCAGCCGACGTCGACAAGATTGGACCGTCGAAATTCATCAGCCTCGGACACGGCTGCAGATCGAACGACGACTTGTACGGCGCAGATTCATTCGGCGGCGGTTCAGGCATGATGGTTGCCGGTCCGCACGAAGCGACCTACGACGCAGGCGCGGGGGGCGCCGTTCGGGCCGAACTTCACACCGCTGATGGCAGTATCTATCCCACAATTCTTGCCGAAGACCGCTTCTACGGGTGGATTCCATTGTCGCTCACATTCCCGCGTCCAACCCTCGTCGGATACGCCGCAGACGGGACGGTAGTCGGCACCCGGTGAGCTGTCGGTACCCTCGAAGAATGACTGCACAGGCCCCGAACGAGCGCGTCCCCAGCCAGTGGGAAGAGATCACTGCAGCCGACTCGACGCATTCCACACGGTATGTGGAGCGATTCCGTTCGATGAGAGCGGACGGCAAGGACATTGTCGGGGAAGCACGTTTGATCGACGCGATGCTCGGACGCAGTGGCCGGGTTCTCGATGCCGGGTGCGGGCCGGGCCGACTCGGCGGTTATCTGCACGACGTCGGTCATGTGGTTGTCGGAGTAGACGTCGACCCGGTTCTCATTGCTGCCGCGGAGGAGGACCACCCGGGCCCGACGTGGCTTGTCGGCGACCTCGCCGAGCTCGATCTACCCGCCCGCGGGGTCGAGGCGGATTTCGACGTCATCGTGTCGGCAGGCAATGTGATGGCATTTCTCGCCCCGTCCACCAGGCAGGCAGTGTTGGCAGGATTTGCTCGTCATCTCGCTCCGAGCGGCCGAGTGGTCATCGGATTCGGGGCCGGACGTGGCTACGAGTTCCCCGAGTTTCTCGCCGACGCGACCACGAGTGGCCTCGAGGTTGATCTGCTGCTCTCCACGTGGGATCTTCGCCCGTTCAAGGACAATTCCGAATTCCTGGTCGCGGTGTTCTCGCGCTCCTAGCCCGGCAGTTCACTGCTATACCAAGGGCCCGGCACACAGCGATCAA
This sequence comes from Rhodococcus sp. IEGM 1306, assembly GCF_036541985.1. Lineage (NCBI taxonomy): Bacteria > Bacillati > Actinomycetota > Actinomycetes > Mycobacteriales > Nocardiaceae > Rhodococcus > Rhodococcus sp. IEGM 1306. The sequence goes on along the minus strand of NZ_JAZHFF010000002.1, from coordinate 191,391 downwards.
CTCACTCTGATCACAATCATGGCGATTGTTGTTCACTACGAACATAATTGGATCAATGCGGGTGTGGCCGAGCGGCAAGGCAGCGGTCTGCAAAACCGTCCACGCAGGTTCGACTCCTGCCATCCGCTCCCCTTGAGCTTTCGCATTTCGTGGCGGAAAACCGCGGTACCGCCGCGAGATAGTTTCCGCTCGAGCCGAACCATTGTCCTCGAAACATCGCACCACCAAGATGTTTGGCATGCCACCGGAGCACCTCGGTTCCGTACGTGTCGCCGAACGTCCCGGCCGATGCGGGAACTGCACGCACCCCGCCCCTTCGCTGAAGCGAGGCTGGATCGAGCGCTGCCTCAGGTTTGCACCACAGCCCGCTCGCTGCGCAGAAATACTGGTCATGGACCACTACACCGGAGCGATGGAATTCTGCCGGTGCCGACATCCGTTCCACGGGTCCTGATCGCGGACAGATCGCCGAGATCCGCTGCCGAGCCGAGTCCCTCGGCGCCCCGGCTCGACAGCGGAATAACACTTGAATCAGCTCAGCGAGCTCAGCAGCGGCTCGAGAAGCTTGTAGAGCTCGAAGATTCCGATGATCGTTGAAATAGAACCCATGATGATCCTCCGTGATTCGTGAACTTTCCGTGACGTCGCGTCACAGGCAGAAAGCTAACAAACCCGGCATTCAAACGGGGACCTTGAATGTGTCCGGCAGATGAACTCCCTGCTCGCAGAATCCTTTTGGTGATCAGCGTCATGTTCGACGAGAAATAGGCCCAACCGTCACATCACCTGACATTGACCGACGGCTGCAGCGAAAGTCTGCCCGTTGCGGTCTGGCGATACTTGGCACCATTTCCGCCCCCTCCAACTCTTGCTTTGTCTGACGAATCCGATTACATTCCTCCACAATAACGGTACGCGTAACGAAATATCAAGACTCGCTACTGCGCCAACCGATATACGCAGTGCCACAACCCTTCCAGACTCCTGGCGGGGTGACGCATCGTCGCGTCGAGAAGCTCCTCACTCCCCGATCGAAAGAGAGCACGATGACCACTGAGAGCATCTCCGGACATCAGCAGCGACCGGTTGCAACAATTGCCAGCCTGACACTTCTGATCGCTGCAGTCGCCGCTCTCGAAAGCATCATCGTCCCCGCACTCCCCCTGATACAGCGAGACTTCGGAGTGACGGCCGACGTCGGAGCGCTCGCCTCCGTCGCTCTGACATTGAGCACCGTTCTCGTCACGCCGATGGCCGGGCGAATAGCCGACGTGTACGGCGCCCGTCCCACATTGCTCGCGATCACGACCATCGTCGTGCTCGGCGGCAGCGTGTCCGCTCTCGCAACGATCTTCCCGCTGTTCGTCCTCGGTCAGTTTCTCCAGGGATTCGGGCTTGGGTTGTTGCCCGTGAGCTTCGTGGTCCTACGACGCACTTTGTCCTCGGAACAACTGAAGACGGCCACCGGATTGCTCGGTGCCGTCGTCGTGGCGGGCGGCGCTCTGGGAGTCGTGCTGGCCGGGCCCGTCGCCGAAAACGTCTCCCGCACCGCGATGTATGCAGTTCCGACCGCTTTCGTCATACTCGGCGCAATTGCTTTTGCTGTGAGCACACCACGAGATCGCATGTCGAAGGTCGGCGGCCGGCTCGATTGGCCGGGAGCGGGTGGATTGGCCCTGGGATTGTTGACGCTGACCGCGTGGCTTGCGAGCGCGTCGAGCAACGGTTGGGGCGCACCGACGTCGATGCTGCTGGTTCTCGCTGCCGCTACGGTGTTCACGATCTGGGCCAGGTATCAGGGCCGAACCAACGAACCGATGGTGGACCTGACGATGATGCGGCATCGTTCGATGTGGAGCGCAGTGGTCGTCGGCGTGGTTTTCGGGTTCACCTACGGCGCAGTTGTCTATCTACTTCCGCAGCAACTCGCCGCGCCCGAGGAGAGCGGATTCGGCCGCGGTGCATCGACAAGTGCTATCGGAGTCCTGCTGTGCATCGGCTACGGCGCAGCGGTGATCGCGTCGGTGATCTCCGGAAAGCTCGCACAACGGGTCGGCACGAAAGTCATTGCGGTAGCGGGAGTTGCCCTCCTCGGCCTGAGCGGCGCCGTCGGAGTCTTTGCAACCACGATGTGGCAGATCGTTGTGGTGCTGATCCTGGCGGGTACCGGCGTTGCGGCCGCGTCGACGGCAGTGTTCGTCATCTCCGCCGACAGCGCACCGGCAGACCGCGTAGGTGTCACGACGGCAATAGTCACCATCGCCAGATCGCTGGGTTCTGCCGTCGGCACCCAAATTGCCGCCGGGATCATCGCGAGCGCGACTTCATCCGGCGGCCTTCCCCGACACTCGGCATTCGCCACGGCCTTCGGGGTAGCGGCAATCGTTGCGATTGTCGGACTCGTTGTCGCGGTGACGATGCCGAGGGCCGGGGGCGGGGCAACCGATGTTCAGTGGTCGTCGTCGTCCTCGTCGAAGTCCGCGACTCCACGCTTCCAGTAGCCGGTGATCAGGTGGTCGCCCGAACTCAATCCAAGTTCGTCGCGCACGAATCTGCGAATCGGCTTGAGGCTGGTGGCCTCACCGGAGATCCAGGCGTAGACGCGCTCGCCCTCGGGCACCGTGACCGTTCGGACGGCCTGCTCGAGTAGATCGGAGTGACCGGCCGGCACGTCGCCGCGGTACAGCCATCGCACCTCGACGCCTTCCGGAACGGTGAGTTCGATTTCCTGTGAAGGATCGGTGATCTCGACGAACACCCACCCGGCAGCAGCAGCGGGCATCATCTCGAGCCAACGAGCAATGGCAGGAAGGGCGGTGATGTCACCGGCAAGCAGATAGCGGTCGTACGTCCACGGAACCACGACGCCACCGGGCGGACCTGCCACGTGCACCCGAGTGCCGATGGTGGCCGCCTGAGCCCAATCAGAGGCGTACCCACCGTCGTGGAGTGCGAAGTCGAGGTCCAACTCCCCCGCCTCGGCGTCGTATCGACGGACGGTGTACTCACGCGAAATCGGCAGAGGGCGAGGCCACTTCAGGCTGAATCCGTCTCGTTCGGGCAGCCTCAGAGACCCGTCGGCATCCGGGTAGACGAGGCGGACATGCTCGTCGGGAGCGTGCGATTCGAAGCCCGCCAACTCAGGTCCTCCCAAAGTCAGACGCAGCAGTCCGGATCCGACCATTTCGCTGCGAACGACTTCGAGTTCGCGAATGCCGATGGGGTACGGCACTTTTGCGCCGGTGGTTCCCGCCAGAACTTCGGCGATGGTCGCGAGGTGGTCTCCTCGGTTCATGAACTACCTTCCTTTTCCGGCGGAGCATTCCCCACCGGCACGGTGATGTCGGAGTGATCGACTTCGGCTGTCTCCGAAGTTACCCGGCGCACCGAACCCAACGTTGCCAGGAGCACCAGGCCCAATGTCAGACCGGCGAGACCCAAGGCCAGCAGCGCAGCACCAGGCTCGAGCCATTGCCCGAGGAACCCGGCTGCCATCGACCCGATCGCCGTACCCGTGACGGCCTGCACCATCCACAGGCTGGAGACGCGGCCGCGGAGTTCGTCCGGCGTGTTCTGTTGCAGGACGGCAAATCTCAGAATGTCGTTGAGGGCGCGTCCGAGGCCGAATCCGGCGAGACCGAGGAAAGCGACGAGTGCTGCTCCCGACGCACCCAGTACCACCAGGCCGAGAGGCATCAGCGCAACAGAGATCAACATCGCGGCGCCGTTGCGGTGGACTCGTCCTGTCCAACCGCTGGTGAGCGAACCGATCACGGCGCCGACGGCCGGTGCGCCGTAGAGCAGACCGAGCATGGTGGGTCCACCGCCGAGAACCTGGTCGACGAATGCCGGCAGCAACACCATCGGGCCGCTGACGAACATGACCAGCAGTCCGCTGATCAAAATGCCGCGAATGACTGTGTGCGTGCCGGCGAATTTCACGCCGGTCACCAGCGCGCGCATCGGGCTTTCGTGATTCGTTCCCGGTGCAGGCGAAGGTCCGATGGCTTGGAACAACGTGACCGTTGCTGCGGTGGCCACCGCAGCGACAAAGTATGTCGCGGGGATGCCACCGGAGGCGATGATCACGCCGGCGATTGCCGGCGAGATCATCGTCCCGATGTCGGTGGTCAGAGCTACCAATGCGCCGGCCGCTGCCATCTTGTTGCGCGGCAACAGTGTCGGCATCAAAGCCATCAGGGCCGAGCTGCTGACACCGCCGGCCAAGCCGTCGACAGCTGCCGCGACGTAGATGACCCACATCGACGGGTGTGGCAAGAGCGCATTGCAGCCGAGAATGACGAAGCCGAGGCCCGCAGCACTGCGGGCCAACTGGATGGTGCGTCGCCGGTCGTAGCGATCAGCGAGCACGCCACCGAACAGGCTGCCGAAGAACATGGCGATGGCCATCGCCGTGGACACTCCGGCAACCTGCAAGGTCGACCCGGTGAGCTGGTATGTCTGCGCGGGAACGGCTACGACGAGCAGTCCGATCCCGAGCAGCGAGATCAATCGCGCCGAGAAGGCATACCGGAATGGACGGCTGGTCCGCAGCGGTGAAACATCGATCACCAGCCCACCGAATCGAGTCATGCGAAGGTCTGGCCGATCAGGTCGAGCGTAGCCATTGCGCCGTCGTAGTCAGGACGGTAGCTGCTGGCGGGGAGCTCGAACGTCGTGCCGGCCTTGAACGACGGCAACTGCGAGTAGAGCGGATCGGTGGCAAGCTCGGCCATCGGTCGACCGGACACCGGAAGGACAAAGGCGACAGGCGCATCGGCGACCTGCGAGAGCAGTTCCGGGCTGACCTCGAACGAGTCACCCGAGCCGAAGAGCTGCGGGTTGCCGGCCTTGGCCATGACGTCGTCGGCCTTGAAACCGAGCTCGGCGAGCATTGCGGGGAGCGCTGCCGTCGGCGGCACGAGGTACGGCTTGTTGCTCGAGACCGAGAGGAAGTAGACGACGTTGCCCTCGGGAACCTTGATCTTGCCCTTGACCTCTTTGACCTTGTCCTCGTATGCGCTCAACAGTGCCGGAACCTGGTCGGAACGGCCCGCGGCGTCGGCGACGATTTCAAGCTGCTTGTCCCAGTTGGCAACCGTCTTGGGGACCAACACGGTGGGTGCGATAGCGGTCAGCTGGTCGTAGAGTTCCTCGGCCTGAACCGAGGTGATGCCCTGGCCACCGCCGATGATCAGGTCGGGTTCAGCCGCCGCGACGGCTTCGATGTTGAGCTGCTCGCCGGCCGGCAATTCCTTGGTGCCCTGCGCCTTTGCGGCGTCCGACCATGCCGGCGGGAATCCACCGTCGAGGTTCGTGACACCGAGGACGCGGGTATCGGTGGCAACCACCGGTGCGTCCAGGGCGTACAGGTATCCGGCGAGACCGCCACTCAGAACCACGATGCGCTCCGCCGACGCGGGCACGGTGACCGAGCCCTTTTCGGTCTCGATCACGCGCGTCGTGGGCTCTGCAGCCTTGGTCGGTTCGTCGTTCGAATCGCTGCTGCAACCGATCATCGCCACGAGTGCGACGATCAGCAACCCTGCGATGGCGACGAAACGTCGCCAACTCCGTATCGCGAGGGGCGGTGTGGACTTCATCATTGAGCTCCCATTGTGTTTCAACTGTGTGGTTTTCGAACTATGTGGCCGTGCGTTTCGACAGATGGCTGTCGAGCAGCGGGGCAATCGCCGCCCACCCGGCTGGGGTCACCAATCCGGCGTGGTCGTACGGCAGATGGTGTACTGCCATGTCCCGGTCCCCGCGGACTCCGCGCCAGCGATCAGCCAGCAGCTGTCCGGACGCCTCGGCGTCGGCGGTGATCAGAGTAACCGGTCCGTCGTAGGTTGTGTCCGTCGAGCGGGCCACGAGCAAACGAGTGGCATCAAAACCCGCCCGAACAGCCTCGACCAGTCCCGGTGCCTGAGTGAGGATCTCGGGTGGCAGGGCGGCGGCCAGATCTCGGTCGTCTGCATCGTCGCGACCGCGATCGTCACGATCTCCCAGTGGATGAGTATCGATCAGGCCGGCGAACTCCACCGTCTCGCCGATATCGACCAGCTGAGCCGCCATCGCGGCAACGACGTTGCCACCGAACGAGTAGCCGAGCAGGTGGTACGGACCGCTCGGTTGCACGCCGCGAATCGTGTCGACGTACATCGCTGCCAATTGGTCCACGTTCGTCGGTTCGAGTGGTTCCCCGGCAACTGTGGGCAATTGGAGGCCGAACAGTGGACGGTCGGCCTCGAGGACGCCGGTCAAAGGTGCGAAGGGCCAAGCGAATCCACCCGCCGGATGCACGCAGAACAGTGGTTCACCGCTGCCTTCGGCTCGAAGGATCAGCAGGTGATCGCGACTCAGATCGATGTCGGATGCCGACTCGTCAAGGTGTGCTGCGAGCTCGGCAACTGTCGGACGGGTCATCAGCGTTCCTACACCGACGCTCACCGACAGGTCGTGCTCCATCTCCCCCACCAGCCGCATTGCTCGAAGCGAGTCGCCGCCGAGATCGAAGAAACTCTCTTCGGGATCCACCGCATCAACGCCGAGTACCCGCGCAAAGACCTGGCACAGGCGCCTTTCCGTCTCGGTTCGCGGTGCTCTGGCCGCCGCTCGGGCAGGGGGCGCCGGCAACGCACCCCGGTCCAGTTTTCCGTTGGGCGTCAGCGGTATGGAATCCACGACGACGATGTCCGACGGAACCAGGTGTGCCGGTACGCGTTCCCGCAACGCAGCTCGCAGATCGACTGCATCAACGCCGGGTTCTTCGATGACGTACCCGACCAGTCGCGGCGGCGCACCGCCTTCGCTACGGACTGACGCTGCCGCTCTCAACACTCCCGGCAGCGACGCCAGCGCGGATTCCACTTCACCCAATTCGATCCGAATGCCTCGGATCTTGACCTGATGGTCCGCGCGGCCCAGGTATTCGAGTTCGCCGTCGCGGCGACGCAGTACGACATCACCCGTGCGGTACATGCGCCTGCCGACGGAGTAGGGGTCTGCAACGAACACAGCAGAGGTCAGGGCGGTCCGGTGGAGGTAACCCATCGCCGTTCCGTCACCGGACATGTACAACTCGCCCGCCGCTCCGATCGGAACCTCCCGCAGCCCCGAATCGAGTACCCGCGCAGACGCGTTCAGAATCGGACGACCCAAGCACGGTGTCTCGCTCCCCTGAACCGGGGATCCCATCGCATTGATCGTGAACTCGGTCGGTCCGTAAAGGTCGTACCCGTCGACACCGTCCTGATCGCGCAGTCGCGACCACAGTTCGGCAGGCACAGCTTCTCCGCCGAGCATCACCAACACAGGCGTCCGCTCACCGTCGAGGAGACCGGCGGCCATCAGTTCCCGTGCATACGAGGGGGTTACGTTCACGACGTCGATCCCGACTTCGCGGTAGTGCTTCACCAGAGACACGGGGTCCAGTCGCGCCTGCTCGTCGATCACGTGAACTTCATGCCCGGCGAGCAACCAGAACAGTTCTTCCCACGACATGTCGAACGAGAACGAGACTGTGTGCGCGATGCGCAAACGTCGACCACCAGCGCTGTTCTCCGTCGGAGTGAAGATCTCGGCCTTGTGATTGTGATACATCGTCGTCAACCCGCGATGACCCACGACGACGCCCTTGGGTTTTCCGGTACTGCCCGAGGTGTAGATGACGTAGGCAGGCTGATCCGGTGAAGTCGGCCCGCATACCGCGGCCTCGTCGACGACTGGTGCCGGAGCCTGCCCGTCGAGTACCCCGGTTACGTCCGGGTCGTCGAGGACCAGACACGCCTGTCCATCGGGAACAACGAGGTCACGCGTCTGAGTCGTGGTGACCACCAGCGCAGCATCGCTGTCGAGGATCAGTTCGCGCAGGCGTGCCGGCGGGTGAGCCAGATCCAAGGGAAGATATGCCGCTCCGGTCCTCATGACGGCGAAGATCGCTACGACGTGATCGGCGGTACGCGGAAGTGCGAGCGCCACAACACGGGTCGGACCCCCGCCTGGCGCCGACTGCCCCAGCACCGAGGCGAGTAGCCGCGCCAGTCTGTCCACCCGAGAGTTCATCTCGGCCGCGCTCAGCGTGACGTCACCGAAGACCAGTGCAGTGTCGTCGGGTGTGGCCACCGCCCTTTCGCGGAGCAAGGCGTCCACGCTGCCGCCCGCCTGGTCCGGCCGCGGCATCACGACGTGCTGTGAAGCGAATTCCGCGGGAGTGCTCGAAAGCGGAATCGTCGTGTCCGCCACCGTAGCCGTGTCGGATGTCGCCATCACTTCGAGAATCGTGATGGTGCGTGACAGGACGTCCTCAGCCACGTCGTGCGGAATCAGGTCGGGGCGGTTTTCGAGTGTGAGCGCCATCGCCGCATCCCCGACACCCGGGTCCACATCGAGCGTGAGCGCATAGTGAGTGCCGTCCACCGCATCGAACCCGACGATTCCGCTGCGCCCGAACGTGTCTCGACGTGCCTGTTCGTCGCGCGGGGTGTTGCGGAAAACGTAGAGCGTGTCGAAGAGCGTGGCGAACCCTGCGCTTCGCTGCACGTCACCGAGCCCCAGAAAGTGATGCTCGAGCAGCGAACCCTGCTCGCGGAACAGGCGACCGAGCAGCGCCGGGATCTCCTCACCTGGCCGTACGCGGACACGCACCGGAATGGTGTTGAGCGCCAAGCCCACCATTCGGTCGGCGCCCTCGACCTCGGGCGAACGTCCCGAGACCGTGGATCCGAAGACGACGTCGTCTCGGCCCGTCACAGCACGCAAGGCCAGGCCCCACGCCGCAGAGACGACGGTGGACAGGGTCACGCCGCTACGTCTGGCAAGCTCGCGAACTGCCTCGGTGACGCTCTGCTCGAGCTGAACGCGGGTGAACACCGGCAACGGAGCCCGCCCACCTGATCCCGTACCACCCACGAGTGTGGGCTGCTCGAGATCCGCGAGGTAGTCCTTCCACGACGAGAGGGCGTCCGTGCGATCCGATTCGGCGATCCATCGCAGGTGATCACGGAAGTCCGCAGGCTTGTCGAGCGCGCCGTCGAGTCCAACCGGGTCCGTGCCGTGAGTGCGAGCAAACTCGTAGAGCGCAAACAACTCCGCGTACATCAAGGTCTGCGACCAACCGTCGGTCAGCAGGTGGTGCTGAGTGAAGACGAGGTGCGCTCCCCCACCTGGCAACCAGACCAACACCATTCGAATGAGTGGCGGCGCACTCAAGTCGAACAGCCTGCCGAATTCGGCCTCGTCGACTGCGCGGACCTCGATATCCAAGTCCTCGGGTGCGACAGCGCTCAGATCGATCTCACGGAAAGGCATTTCGGCTTCCCTGGGCACGAACTGCACCGGAGCATCGAACCCGGCGTGTGTGAATCCGGCCCGCAAGTTCGGATAGCGCCGCAAGAGCGCATCCCCCGCTGCGCGGAGTGAGCGAACGTCGACGGCGGCATCGGCGGAGAACTCGAATCGCGGCTGCATGTGATAAACATCCGTACCGCCGGCACCGTCCAGAACCGACTGGAAGTACATGCCTTCCTGCAAGGGACCGAGCGGTAGCACATCCTGCCAGCCCGGGCTCAGCGACTCGAGCCGTGCCCGTCGATCCGTATCGACGGCTACGAGAGGGCTCGGCACACGATCCGGCGCGGTGTCGGGCAATGCCTTGCGGTCTACCTTCCCGTTGAGCGTGAGCGGTAGTGCCTCGAGAACCGTGATGGTCTGCGGCACCATGTGTTCGGGTAGGAGCCGCGCAATCTCCTTGCGCACCAGTACCGAATCGAGCGCGGTTGCACCTTCGGGAACCACGTATCCGTGCAGACTTCCGGTACCCGCCGCATCGACGCGGACGGTGGCTGCCGCGCGGAACACACCGGCTACCGATCCGAGTGCGCCTTCGACCTCGCCGAGCTCGATGCGGAAACCGCGGACCTTCACCTGATCGTCCGCACGGCGCAGGAAGTGCAAAACCCCTCGCCTGCGTCGGACCAGATCTCCGGTGCGGTAGAGGCGTGCCCCCGGCAGAGAAGGATCGGCGACGAACCGAGCGACGGTCAGATCGGGGCGGTTCAGGTATCCGCGAACCACCTGCGCACCGCCCAGGTACAGCTCGCCCGCAACGCCTTCCGGAACCTCGCGCAGGTCGTCGTCGAGGATTCGTACGTGCACATCGGTCCAGGGTCGACCGATCGTGACTCGGTCACCGGTCGTGATGACCGAAGATGTCGCCCACACCGTGGCCTCGGTGGGTCCGTAGACATTCCGGACCGAAGCAGCGTTGGCCACCAGATCGTCGGCAAGATCCTGTGGGAGTGCTTCCCCTCCCACCAAGGCGCGCACCGCGGCGAGGCGGGGCGCATCCTCATGTTCGGTGACCACTCGCCACAGTGCCGGCGTCGCCTGCATCACTGTCGCATCACTCGCGATGATCAACGCCGACAACGCATCCGGGTCGCGAACCGTCCGGCGGTCCGCGATGATGACCGTGGCGCCCGCTGCGAGCGGGCACAGCAACTCGAGTGCCGCGATGTCGAACGACACCGTTGTCACCGCCACGATGCGATCGCCCGGCCTGATCCAGCGATCCTCGACTACCGTGTCCGCGAAGGCCGCGAGGTTGCCCGTCGAGACCATGACGCCCTTGGGGCGACCCGTCGAACCGGAGGTGTGGATCACGTAGGCGAGGTGATCACCCGCCGCAGGCGCCGGAGGAAGCACGACGCCCGAGTTGGTGAACTCACCGTCCACGAAGACGCTCGTGGCGACCATCGACGGAAGTTGACCTGCGCTGTCGATACTGGTCAGGACACACACCGGCGACGCGTCCTCGATCATGAACTCGAGCCGCTCAGTCGGGTAGTCGACGTCGAGTGGCAGGTACGCCGCGCCGATGCGCAGTACCGCGAGCAGTCCGGCCACCAGATCCGCATCTCGATCGAGCGCGACGGCGACTACCTTCTCAGGCCCTGCGCCGGCCGCGAGCAGTTCGCGAGCCAACTCGTCGACCCGCGCCGACAGTTCCCCGTAGGTAATTCCGACCTCACCGGAGACTACCGCGACGTCGTCGGGGTGACGGCTGACCTGTCGGGCGAACAACTGCGAAATTCCGGCAGGCGACGTCGCGCGTCGGTCCGGGTCACGGTCCGACTTGCTCTCCGGCAGCCGGAGATCCGCGACGACGGTGCTGTTTTCGTGGCTCAGAACCGCGATCACACCGTCGAGCAGTGCGTCTGCGGTGGCGGCGTCGAACAGCCCGGCATCAACCGTCAATCGAAGTTCTGTTGCAGTTCGGACGAACTCGAGGTCGACGCTCTTACCGGGCGAGTGACCGACGCGGGCAGCGAAGAGGCTGCTGGTAGGACGTCCGAGTAGATCGGCGATTCGGTCGAGGCTGACATCGGAATGCGCGCGTGCCTCGGACACTGCGTCTTCGACTCGTCGAACGACATCGGCAATGTGCGGCCGGCCGGACAGGTCGATCCGAATCAGGGTGTCCGTCTCGTCCGAGGACAGCCCGACCGCAAGGTCCCGACCACCGCCGAAGCCGTTCAGCGTCGCCGCCACGGCGGCCAACAGCACCGCGTCGAATCTTGATCCGTCACCGAACCGAGCATCGCGTAACTGACGAACGTAGGTGTGCGGGCGGTACTCTTCGCCGCGCGAGCGATCGTAGGGAAGGTCCGTTTCGAGGGGCAGGCCCGCAAGCGTGCGAACCCAGTACCGCTCGTGATCAGGATTTCCAGCCGCTGCTGGGGAGCGGAACGTCGCCGCGTTCACGGTGGGTCGATCAACGACAGCGACCGAATCCGGCGAGAACTTCTTCTGATCGACGCGGGCGGCCGCGGCAAGACCGAGGGGGGTCGGGGTGTCGAACACATCCGAGACGACGACGCGGATGCCCAGCTTCCGCAGACTGCCCACCAACCTCATCGCAGTGAGCGAGTGACCACCGAGAGTGAAGAAATTGTCACCCGGATCGACGTCGGAAAGCTCCAATACCGTTGCAACACAGGCACATACTGCATCGACGACCGCGGGATCGGCGTCGATCACCTGACGTTGCTCGCCGGCCCTCTCCGCGGCGGCCGTTGCATCGGCAACGCGGCGTGTCTGTCGGACAACCGTCAGCACCGCGGATGCGGGAGCTGTCGGTTCGGTCAACAAACCACGCAGGATCTCGGCGAGCCGAGCGACCGTTCGCTGCGCCGTGGCTTCGGAGACAACCGCCGGATCGTGGTACAGGACCAGATCCAGACCGGTGCTCGGCGGTGCCATCAACGTCATCGGATAGTGCGTGACTCCGCGGTTGGTGAATCCCTCGACCCGAAGTGTGTGCGACGCAGGCTGTCCCGCACCGGAGTTCGGGAAGTTCTCGAATACCAGGAGCGTGTCGAACAGTTGACCGATCCCGGCGATGCGTTCGATCTCGGCCAAACTGGTGTGCTCGACGTCCACGATGTCGAATTGCGCGTTCTGCAGCCCCACGAACTGTTCCAGCAAAGGCTCGTTCGCGGCGATGTCGAGGCGGGCCGGAATCGTGTTGCTGAACAACCCGACCATCCCCTCCACTCCGGCGAGTTCGGCAGGTCGACCTGACACGGTGGCCCCGAACACGACGTCCCACTGTCCCGTCGCCTCGGCGAGCGTTGCCGCCCACGCGCCCTGGACCAGCGTGTTGATCGTCAGCGCTCGCGCACGGCCGAGTTCGATCAACGCATCGGCGTCCGATGCCGCAAGTGGAACTTCGAGCGCGACGGGCACACTTCGCGGCGCCCCTATGTCGGCAACGAGAGTCGGCGCGGCGAGCCCACGTAAACGCTCGCTCCACACTGCACGGGCAGAGTCCTGATCCCGGCCGGCGAGCCACGCCAAGTAGTCGCGATACGGAGTCGGCGACGGGAGGTGCGCATCGCCGTCATGGTAGACGTTCATCAACTCGCGCAGGACGATCGGCGTCGACCACCCGTCCGTGAGCAGATGATGCGCGTTGAGAACGAGTCTGTGCACCCCACCGGGCAGCCGGATCAGTAGAGCGCGCAGAAGTGGCGGCGAACTGACGTCGAAGACATGCTCGGCGGCCTCGTCCTCGAGCTGAGCTGCAGAGCGGAATGCGGTGGAAGCTGGAACGGAGGTCAGGTCGACCGAACGCCACTCGACTCTTGCACCGCGCGGAATGACTTGAACGGGACGTTCGAACTGCTCGTAGTGGAAAGCGGCGCGCAAGTTCGGGTGCCTGTCGATCACCGTCTCGAACGCGTCGGCCAGCTTTCCTTCGTCCAAGGGGCCGGAAAGGTCGAAGCGTGCAGTAAGCGTGTAAACATCTGCCGCGCCGTCGCGGACCGCGTGGAACAGGAGACCTTCTTGAAGCGGCGACAACGGAAGTACGTCGGCAAGCGGTCCGTGGACGGCTTCGAGTTCGTCGATCCCTGCCTGATCGACCAGCGCGCCCTGGCCGAAGATCGTCGCCGAGCAATCGGAAGGCGTCAAACCACCCTCGAAGAGCGCGGCATGCGCGGTCAGGGCAGCGAGCGCACGTTCCCAATGCTCTTGCAGCTCGACGATCGTCGCGTCGTCAAGCACTGAACCCGCCGCAGTCCATTCGACTGCCAGCGTCGTCTCCCCATCCTCGCGGACGAATGCGTTGAGCGCCAGCACTTCCGACATAGCCTTGGTCGCCGGTTCGATAACCGCGAATGCATCCTGTTCCGGCAATCGCCATCCGGATCCGGGCAGGGACGGGAAGCGGCCGAGATAGTTGAGCAGCAGTTCGGGAGTAGCGCACGCGGAAAGATCAGGTGCGGTTTCGGGATCCAGGTGCCGCAGAACTCCGTAGCCGACGCCACCTCCAGGCACGGCGCGTTTTGCCTCCTTCACCGCCCGAAGCAGATGCCCGGCAGCTGCCCCGCCGCTGAGCGCGTCGGAAAGATCGTCGGCGGTCAGCAGTGCTTCGGTGGGAACCCGAACCGGGAATTCGCTGGTGAACCACCCGATGGTTCCGGCGAAGTCGGTGTCGCTGGTGAGCGCGTCGCGGCCGTGGCCTTCGACGGTGACGGTCTGCGCGGGCAACCCGGTCAGGCCGTGACCGTGCTGCCACGAGCGCACTGCAAGCATCAAACCAGCAAGAAGCACTTCGTCGGCCTTGGCTCGATACGCCGCCGGAAGCGTGGTCAACAGCGCGTCGGTGACGGCCGGGGGCGCAACAGTTGTCGTGCGGGAAGCTGTTGCGGTCACGTCGATGTCCGGGTCGAGGCGACGGCTGCCGATCGGCTCGTCGTCCGCCTGCACCGATGCGGACTTCCAGTGCTCCAGCTCTGATGCCCTGCTGCCCGAGGTCCCGAATTCTGCGAGCAACCCCGCGTATCGACGCCACGAAGTGCCGCCGGCAGCCAACCGGGCGGACCTGCGCTCGCGTGCAGCATCGGTGGCTTCGTGGAGATCGGGAAGCAGAATTCGCCAGGACACACCGTCGACGATCAAATGGTGAGCCACCACGATCAATTGATCGGGCCGACCGGCCTCAGTCCTCACCAGCACAACGTGCAAGAGTTCACCGGCGCGTGGATCGAGACTCGCTGCCGCCGCCTCTGCGAGCTCTCTGATCCGGAGCGGTTCGGGGCTGTCGGACACCTCGCGAACGAGCCCTTCGCTACGCACCGCGCCCGCGTCGCGGACGATCAATTCAGCAGTGCCGCTGTCGTTGTCACGCCGCAGGAGCAGACGGAGAGCGTCGTGGTGATCGAGGACCGTCTGTACGCCGGACTGCAGGTCATCCAGTGAGAGGTCGTCGTCGATGCGCACCGCAGTCCACTGCGCGTAGCCCGCGATTGCCTCGTCTGTCGGATTCTTGTCGATCAGTGCCCGAACGATCGGCGGAGCGATCACCGTGCCGGTCGCCACGTCCGCGACCGTAGCTGCGACGTCGGCGTCATCGGCAATCTTGCGCGCTGCAGCGGCAATGGTTCCCAGATCTCGCTGTGCAAGAAGCTCTTTGGGAGCCACGACCAGCCCGCGCACCCGCAGGCGACTGCTGACGCTGATTGCCGTGATGCTGTCACCACCGAGGCCGAAGAAGTCCTCGTCCACGCCGACGCGTTCGCGGCCGAGCACCTCGGCCACCACGTCACAGAGAATTTCTTCGTGCGGTGTGGACGCAGCGCGACCTTCCGACTCGGTAGCCGGGGCGGGTAGTGCCGCGCGATCGAGCTTTCCGTTCACCGTGACGGGTAGTTCGTCGAGAACGACGATTGCGGCCGGAACCAGATGATCCGGTACACGACCGGCGAGGTCTCGGCGTAGCTCTTCCTGCGGCGGAAGCGTCGCGCCGACAGCGGCGACAACGTAGCCGACCAGGCTGGGCCGTCCTCCGTCCGTACGGATCAGCGCGGCAGCCGCGCCGATTCCGGGCACCGATCCGAGAACAGCTTCGACCTCGCTCAACTCGACACGATGCCCGCGGATCTTCACCTGCTTGTCGCTACGACCGATGAAGTCGTAGCCCCGCCCCGGTACCCAGCGCGCGACGTCCCCAGCGCGGTACATCAGATCTCCCGGAGCACCGAAAGGATCGGCGACGAAACGCTCGGAGGTTGCACCGGCGCGGCCGAGGTATCCCCTGGCCAATTGCGGTCCGGCCAGATAGAGCTCACCTCGTTCACCGTCGGCGACCGGCTCGAGCGCGCTGTCGAGCAGGTACGCACGGGTACCCGCAAGGGGGTACCCGATACGCGGTCCGGCGCCTTCGACCGTGGTCGCGATCGCATCGACCGTCGTTTCGGTGGGACCGTACAGGTTTCGAGCCGGAACACCGGATTCGATGATCGCGTCCCATAGTGCGGGCGGTGCCGCTTCGCCGCCCACGACAAGCAGTTGCAGCCGCTGCGTGCGCAGCAATCCGTTGTCCACCATCGCTGCCGCCATCGACGGCGTCGTGTCGACCACGTCGACACGATCTCGCTCGAACGCCGCGACCAGGGCAACAGCGTCCTTCTGGAGTTCTTCGTCGTACACATGAACCCGATGACCACACAGTAGCCACAACAGCTGATCGAGAGACGCGTCGAAGGCGAACGACGCCGTGTGCGCGGTATGCAGTTGCCGGTTTCCGACTCGCTCGGCAGTTTCCCGGTACATAGTGGCGCGGTGGTGGTGAAGCAGATGCGCCAATCCACCACTTCTGACCAACACACCCTTTGGCTTGCCGGTCGATCCAGAGGTGTAGATGACGTACGCCAGGTGATCACCATGCCGCGGTGTCGCCAGTTCACCGAGTTCGAGTGGAAGCTCGGAATTGGCACGGAGTTCTTCTCGCGCGGCGTCGGAATCGAGTGCGAGCGGGACGGGCCGCGAATCTCCGACGAGTTTCCCGGCCAGTGCGGAAGTGGTGAGCACCACCTTCGGTTGCGCGTCGTCGACCAAGTCCCGCAATCGCTCAGCCGGGTGCTGCGGATCCAAGGCCACGTACGCTGCGCCCGCGCTCAATGTCGCGAGCAGCGCGACGACCATCTCGGACGTTCGCGGAAGTGCAAGTCCGACAATGTCGTCCGGGCCGACGTCGCGAGCGCGAAGCAACCGCGCAAGCTGGTGGACGCGGCCACCGAGTTCTGCGCCTGTCAAACGTTCCTCACCGCACACGAGGACCGTGTCATCCGCATGATCGGCGACGATGCGGTCGAAGACGTCGGGGACGAGCTCGACGGAGCCAGGCACAGGTTCGGTCTCACGGCCGGCAAGGATCCGCGCAGCCTCGGGTGCCGGCATCATCTGCACCTGTCCGACGGCAGGATCTTGCTCCCCCACCATCGCGTTCACGATGCTCACGAAACCGGCGAGGCGTCGCTGAACCGAATCCCGAGTATTGGTACGCGCGTCCACTTCGAATCCGAGTAGGACTTCGCCGTCCGCTATGGGGGTGACCGTCAAACCCAGGTCCTCCGGCGGACCTCCGGCGACGTTACGCAGTACGCCCACAGCGCCGGCGAAGTCGAGGGCGAAGTCGAAAGCCTTGAGATTGATTCCGATCCCGTGAAGGAGTGCGCCGGTACCCGCGACGCCCAGGTCCCGAGCAAGATTCTCACCGCGGTAGCGCTGGTGCGCGCGCAGGCTTTTCATCGTGGCGGCTACCTGCTTGCTCAGGTCACCGAGACGATCGTGGCTGCGAATCGTCAACCGGAGAGGCAGAACGTTGACTGCCATGGCCGGGGTCTTGAGTGCCGTGCGCCCAACGCGCGCCATGAGTGGCATCGCGATGACAACATCCGTCTCACCCAGCAATCGGTGGAGAAACGCGCCGTAGCAGGCGATCAACGCCTCGGCCCACGTTGTTCCCGTCGCGTCTGCCACCTCTTTGAGGCGGCCGAGGGCGTCGGCACTGATGACCTCACGAACCTGGATCGTTCGTTCCGCCGGACCGGCGACCTGCTGGCCGCGCCCGTCCAACGCGGGCAACGGCGTCAGGACATCACGCCAGTAGTCACGATCTTCCGCGAACTGCTCGCCCGCCCGGTACGCCTCGTCCTCGCTGACCAGATCGGTCATAGAACCGAATCGCGTTGGCGCGACCTCGGTTCCCTTCTTCGCGGCCGTGTAGTGCGCAGCGACACGGCGCGAAATCATAGCTGCGCTGTATCCGTCGACGATCAGGTGGTGATAGAGCTGGATGCACCAGATTTCGCGATCGGAGAGCCTGATCAGCGAGTACGTGTACAGCGGACGCTCCACCATCAAGCGGCAGTACTCGGACGCCCGGCTACGCTCGGCGTCGACCAATGCGTGCGCCACGGCTACGGGATCGCGCTCGTCACGGACATCGGTGATCGGGATGACGCCCACCGGCTCGTCGGAGATGTACTGACGCGGGCCGTCGACTGTCTCCACCATCCGCAGCCGCATGGTTTCGGCTTCACCGATCGTCGCCGTGATGGCGGCCGTCAGAAGGTCGGTGTCGATCGGTTCGTCGCCCGAGATTTCGAGCACCTCACCGACGAGGTAGCTCCGAGATTCGGGATCAAGCCTCTGCGCGTTCCAAATCCCGAGTTGAGCTCCTGTGAGAGCAAACGTAGCTTCGTTTGCCGCTCCGGAGTTCGAACCTGGAAGAACGCTCACACTGATCCCCTCGTCTGTGGACACACGTCACCCAAGGGTGACCTAACGTCGTTTTGGGTAGCCTAAACTAAATGGCGAGGAATCGGGGAATCCGCCTCGCCGGTGACCCGAATTCCGATGGCTCCCGACGCGTTCACAAGAGAACACCCGCTGCTACAACCGCTTGCAGGACAATCTCTTTCGTGAACCGAAACGAGAAAAGTGAAGGCTAGTCCATCAGCGTTGCTGCTACGGTTCCGCCCAGTTCATAACAACCATCGCGGACGGATTTGTCCACGCTCACAGTCACTTCGAGCGGATCCGCCACCGCGACCAATCCGAGCCCGGTGGCGAGCTTGCGCACCGACGACACGGCACCGGCAGTGTCGTTGTTGCCGTGAACCCACAGGCCGTACGGCCGATCCGACACCGCACCGAGGCATTGGTAGTACGTGGTGTCGAAGAAGTATTTCAGCGCACCCGACATGTAACCGAAGTTTGCGGTGGTACCGAAAAGATAGCCGTCAGCAGCGAGTACGTCGGGCACCGTCGCCGCCAACGCCGGCACTACCTTCACCTCCACACCCTCGATCTCGGGATCGCGAGCGCCCGCGAGGACTGCATCCAACAATTCGTGGGTTGTCGGCGAGGGCGAGTGGTGAACCACCAACAAAGTCTTCACACACCTGACAATACGGCGACGGGTGGCGCACCCGTCGCGTTCACTCCTACGCCGAAACCGTTTCCGCGCTCATCGCCTTGACCAGGTCGTCGGTTCGGGTGACCGAGGCGCAGCGCCCGGCCGCGTACTCGAGTGCACCGACATGCTCGTCGAGGGAGAAGTCGGCCACCGCGTCACCCACGAAGAAGATCTGCACGTCTTGCATGAACCCGTCCAAAGCGGTAGTCAGGCAGCCGATGTGGGCATAGATTCCGGTGATGATCAGCTGGTCACGACCACTCTCACGCAGCCGTTCACGCAGGTCCGTCTTGATGAAGGCGCTGTAGCGCCATTTTGTGAGCATCACGTCGTCCGGATGCGGAGCCAACTCGGCGATCACGTCGGTGTGAGCGGGATCTGCCTTCAGTCCCGGTCCCCAGAAATCCGACAGCAACGCGCGCTCCTCGGGATCCTGATCTCCGGGTTGCGCGGTGTAGACGATCGGGATTCCGGCAGCTCGCGCCGACGAGCGAAGGCGATCGATATTCGGAACCACGGTTCGGAGCGGGTCGACGCTTCGGTCGTACGCGTTCACGAAATACTCCTGCATGTCGTGCAGAAGCAGTACCGCGCGGGAAGGATCGAGAGTCCAGTCGACCCGATTCTGCGGAAACTCGGTGGGCATCTCGTATCGGACTGCGGTGGGTAGCGCCATGAAGAATCTCCTCCAAGAAGTGGGGCGAGAACCGATCAACTCGACAGCGTCTGTGCCGCAATCGATTCACTGAGAACACGGCGCAGGGCCGCCTTACTGGTCTTTCCGACGCCGGTGACGGGGAACTCGGTCACGAACTCCACTCGATCCGGCACTTTGTATGCCGCAACGCCTCGGCCTCGTATGTATCGCTTGATCTCGCCGACGGTCGGCGCTTCTCCGGCGACCACCAGGACAGCACACGTTCGCTCGCCCAGGTACTCGTCGGGGACGGCGACGACGGCCGCATCGTGGACAGCAGGATGCGAGAGCAGGTGGTTCTCGATCTCCTCTGCGGCCACCTTCTCACCGCCGCGGTTGATCTGGTCCTTTGCGCGACCTTCGACAATCAGGTGTCCCGTATCGGTGACGCTGACCAGATCGCCGGTGCGATAGAACCCTTCGGCGTCGAAGACCTCGGCATTGTGCGCATCTGCCCGGTAATAGCCACGGATCGTGTACGGCCCCCGAGTCAGTAAGTGCCCCGTGGTTCCGGGCTCGACGAGCGTGCCCTCGTCGTCGACCACACGAACCTCGTCGTCCGGCGAAATAGGCCGACCCTGCGTACTGACGATCAATTCTTGCGTGTCGTCGAGGCGGGTGTAGTTGACCAGCCCTTCGGCCATCCCGAACACCTGCTGGAGGGTGCAGCCCAGCTCCTCGGGTACGCGCGCAGCAGCTTCGGCGCTGAACTTTGCTCCCCCGACGCCGAGAACCCGCAAGCTCGACAGATCGTGATCTGCCTTGCTGGGGGCAGCCATCCAGGCCAACGCGATCGGTGGAACCAAAGAAGCGTGCGTGACTCGCTCTGATTCGATCAGACCGAAAGCTGTGGACGGCATGGTGTCCGGCGCCAGAACCACGGTGCCACCCGCGTGGAATACACCCAGGATGCCTGGCGAACTCATCGGAAAATTATGCGCTGCAGGAAGAACCACCAACATGCGCGTCGAGTCGTCGACGCCGCAGATCGGGTTCGATGCCCGCACCGAGTAAAGGTAGTCGGCGTGCGTTCGCGGAATCAGCTTCGGAACACCGGTCGTGCCACCGGAAAGCTGAAGAAAGGCGACCGACAACGGATCGACGTCGGCAAGAACGGGAATCTCGTATCCGCGCAGCGAATCGAAACCGACAAACTCTTCGGGGTCACCGGCCACGATCACAACAGGCGGAGTCTCGAGGCCCTCGTTCACCTCACGCGCCAGTGCGCGGTAGTCGAACCCGCCATGACGGTCGGCGACGATATAGGCAGCGACATCAGCGAACTGGCAGAAGTAGCCGATTTCGGTTCGGCGATGCGCCGGCAACCCGAATACCGGCAGGGCGCCGAGCTTCAACACACCGAACAATGCTTCGACGTATTCCACGATGTTCGGTAGCTGCAGAAGTACCCGGTCACCGGGGCGAACACCCAACCCGGACAGGCCTCCGGCCACGGCCGAGCTGCGACGATCGAGCTCGGAATACGTCAGCCGTGTCTGTGTGCCAGCGGCATCGCTGCCGACCACCGCTTCGTTGTCGGGATACCGTGCGGCCGCGGCCGTGATGAATCCGGCCAGCGTCTCGTCAGTCCAATAGCCTCGCTCCCGATAATGCGTCACCAATTCGGGTGGATACTGTGCGACGGGTGCCAAGGGCTCGCGAGCGATCCTCGAGGTCATGCAAGTGACTCCTGTTCGAAAGTACTGTCAGCAACTACGTCTCACGCTTTGAGCGTCGCTCCACCGTCGACGTACAGCGCCTGCATGGTGATGTGGGCCGCCCGGTCGGACAGCAGGAAGTGCACCGAGTCCGCGATATCGTCTGCGGTGGCCAGTTTTCCGAGCGGAATACCCAGGCGATAGCTCGCCAGATTGCCTTCGATGACGGCGTCGGCACCCGAATCGTCGAAAGGGTCCGACCATAATGACCGCTGCATCGCTGTGTCGGTGGATCCCGGAGCGACCACGTTGACACGAATCCCGTCTGCGGCCAACTCCAGTCCAGCGGTTCGAACCAACATGGTGGCGGCAGCTTTCGACGAACCGTAAGCACCCATCCCGATACGTGGGACACCGGCCGCATTCGACGAGACCACCACGATCGCCCCGGCCCGACGGCGACGCATTTCCCGTCCCACACTTTGCAGCACGTTCAGCAATCCGAAGACGTTGACGCCGAATATCTTCTGCCACTGATCTGGATCGGAGTCCAGCACCGACCCGGTGTCGAGAATTCCGGCGACGTGCGCGAGAGCATCGATCCGGCCGAACGTGTCCATCGTGGAGGTCACTGCCGCGTCGACTGCCTGCCGATCGGTCACGTCCACGACGTGACTCGCGACATCGGCGCCGTCGACGATGGTTTCTGCCAATTCCGTAGTTACCCGCTTCAATTCGACGTCGTCACGATCGAGAAGCGCCAGCGAATACCCGTCACGGGCAAGAGTCCGGGCCACTGCGGCGCCGATCCCCGCCCCCGCACCGGTGACCACGGCGATTCTGCGCTCACTCACTGCGGGCACAGGACCTGAACCCAGGCATTGATCGTGGGCTCTTCTGCCAACTCCGCGAAGTCGGCATCCGCGCCCGCTCCCCGCCACCGTTCGACGAGCGTCATCAGGCGAACCGAGTCCAGGCCTTCGTCACCCAGGTCCGCGTCGTCGCCGAGTTGTTCTGCCCTCATCGACAGAACCTCGGCGACGTCGCGCACGATCTGGTCACGGTCCACGGTGTTGCTCATCGGTCTCCTCGGGTAGTGGTCGACGCGCTCAGATCGAGCCAACCCATCCTCGTGTCGACCCCGTCCGCACGCCTGACTTTAGGCCAGCCTAACCATAACGGTACGGAAGTACACAACCCGGACGGCCACGGCACAAATTCACCCGAACTAAGGCTAGCCTCAACATAGCAAGTAATCCTGTCGAACTGGAAGGGTGTCCATGTCAGCACTCGCCGAAGTCTCCGAATTCCCGTTGCGCAACAACCGGACTGACGATGAAACGGACTCCGTTTTCCTGCTCTCACGTAGGCAAACGTCGATCCGCACTTCGGGAGTGGTCGAAGAATTCGACTCCGCCTTCGATGCCGCCGAAGCCCTCAAAACCGGGCGGATCGACTCGGTCGTCGGCGCTCTGCCGTTCTCCCCGGAGACGCCGTCCGCCCTCACTGCGCCACTGAGTTTCACTCGGGTCCACGGTGATCTATATCACTCGAACATTCCGACACTCCCCACTTCGCGGGTCGCGGAATTCGAACCGAGCCCGCAGATCCACACCGACAGGGTCCGCGGCGCCGTCACCCGCCTTCGAGCAGGCGAACTCGACAAAGTTGTCCTCGCACGCTCCCTGACCATCGAAGCCGAGTCCACGATCTCCCCCTCCGCCTTGGCAGAGAAGCTGATCGCACTCGACCACGCGCACAACGGCTTCTGCGTCGACCTGTCCCCCGCCGGAGGGAAATACCGCGGGCGTTCGCTGGTCGGCTCGACGCCCGAGGTTCTGATCGAACGGCGAGGCGACGTCGTCACCTGCCACCCGTTGGCGGGCTCGATTGCACGCCACCCGAATTCGGATCAGGACGAGGCGAATGCCGAGCAACTCCGCGCTTCGACCAAAGATCTCGCCGAACACGCGTTTGTCGTCGACTCCATCAGTGCGATACTCGGACCGCTCTGCACATCGTTCACCGCACCCGGTGCGCCGGAACTACTTCGGACACCGCAACTGTGGCACCTCGGGACCAAGATCGAAGGTGTTCTGATCGACCCGAGCGTGACCTCGCTCGAACTGGCAATGGCGCTGCATCCGACTCCTGCCGTCTGCGGAACACCGACGGCCGCCGCACGCGAGCACATCACCGCAACCGAAGCCGATCGTGGGTTCTATGCGGGTGCCGTGGGCTGGTGCGACCGGACCGGAGACGGCGAGTGGATGGTCGCTATTCGTTGCGCCGAGATCGCAGCAGACGGCCTCTCGGCGCGGGCCTACGCCGGCGGCGGCATCGTCGCTACTTCCGATCCGGAAATCGAATTGAGAGAGACCAGTACGAAATTCCGCACGCTACTCAGTGCGTTCGACCTCGCTGAACATCAGCTCTGACAGGGCGTCACTTCTTCGAGGTGTTCAGGGCAATCGCGGCGTGAACGAGTGCCTTGAACGCCTTTTCGTCGACGGCTTCACCCTCGTGGAAATCGATCGCCCGCCGCTTATTGCCCTCGAGGCTGGAGTTGAAGAGACCTGAAGCGTCGTCGAGTGATGCGCCTTTGGCAAAAGTCACCTTCACTGCGCTCTTGTAAGTCTCACCGGTACAGATCATTCCGGCGTGGTACCACACCGGAACGCCTCGCCACTTCCATTCCTCCACCACATCCGGATCCACCTCTTTGATCAGAGTTCGTATCCGGGAGAGCATCTCGCCCCGCCAGTCTCCGAGTTCCTCGATTCGCTGGTCGATCAACTGAGACGGGGAATCTGCATCTTGCTTGTCGGACTCACTCTTCGCCATCGCTTCGTCACTTCCTGCTCGTTGTCGCCTATCTCCAGTGAGTCGAGTATCCCCTCCTGCACCTGCATTCACTTGTCGAATCACTGACGCATCACGTCGCCTCGGCATCGGCCGTTTCTTGCAAACTCGGACGAAGTGAGACGGACGTCCAGTAATCTCCGGGTACTAAGTCCCGATTCTTCGGCCCGGAGGTCTGCATCGTGATGTGGAATCGCCCGCTTGCCCATTCAGTCGCTGCGGCTGCCGGCTCGGTTGTTCTCGCCGCCGCGGTCGTGGGCATTCACACTGTTCCAGCGTCGGCGCAACAGACCCCGCGTGTCTTCGACGTACTGTGCACGCCCACTGATGCAGGCCTTTCCGAGCTGTCCGGACTCACGGTCACAACAACCGGGATGTACGCAATCGGCGACAGCGGCTCCGACGACCGGGTCGCCGAACTCGATTCGAACTGCCACGTTCAGCGCTGGATCGACGTGGGCACCCCTCGCGTCGATGTCGAGGATCTCTCGTCGACTCCCGACGGCCACCTGTGGCTGGCAGACATCGGCGACAACAACGCGGTACGAACGTCGATCGGGCTGATCGAACTCGATCCGGCTTCGGGTGCCACCACCTCCTACCCCCTGGTTTATCCGGACGGGGCCCATGACGCCGAGGCAGTGCTGATCCAGAGCGACGGACTTCCCGTCATCGTCACCAAGGACTACCTAGGCGCAAGCGCGGTCTATACAACCGCTGAGCGGCAGCACGTTCAGGATCTGAGTACGGCGCCGCCGACCATGTTGGCCAAGGTGGGACAGCTCAGATTCACCCCCACCCTCACTTCCGGTGGACCGATCCCCCACGCCGGAACCATGGCTGTCACGGGCGGCGCCGTGAGCAAGGACGGCACGGTGGTAGCACTACGCACGTACACCGACGTCTATCTCTACACAGCTCCCGACGGTGATGTCGTGAAAGCCTTGACCACCAAGCCGATTCGGGTGCCCCTTCCGGACGAGCCACAAGGTGAGGCGATCGCGTTCGACGCGGCCGGTGATCTGATCAGTGGCTCCGAGGCGTACCAAGGGCCGCTGCCTCCGCTCCGAATTCTCCGAAGCGCCAGTGACATCGCGCTCTCGGGCGGGACGACAAGCTCTCTCGGGTCGTAGTCGATTCACGTCCCGGGAAAGCGGACAGGCGCCGCTATCATGGCCGAGTGAACAAACAACTTCGAGCGACAGTGGCGATCTCGGCAGTTCTCGCGCTGGCTTCGTGCGCGAATTCCCTCGAAGGAACACCTCGACCGGATGCGTTTGTTCCGAGCGTCGACAATCCGGATCCGTCTCGAGCCATCGACGGAGTTGTCACGGTCGACTACCCAGCAGCCCAACACGTACGGCCGAACGAACGTGTGGCGTACACACATTCACCGCCCTTCGGCGGTCGCCATGACTCGGTCTGGGCAAACTGCACCGGAGTTGTCTATCCGCAAGCCATTCGAACCGAAAATGCGGTCCATTCCCTCGAACACGGGGCCGTGTGGATCACGTACAACCCCGACCTCGTCTCGAGCGAGGATAAGGCTCGCTTGGCGCAGCGAGTCGAAGGTATGAGCTACACGTTGATGTCGCCGTATCCGACCCTGGATTCGCCGATCTCACTGCAGTCTTGGGGCCGTCAACTCAAGCTCGACAACGCCGCGGACGCTCGCATCGACCAATTCGTGTCGGCTTTGCGGGTCAACCCGAACACGTATCCCGAAGTGGGCGCGACGTGTTCGGTGCCGGTGACGAGTTTCGACCCGAACAACCCCCCGCCATTCGACCCCACCGCTCCGGATCCGTCTTCTCCCACAACGGTTCCCGAGCGGTAGCGTCTCAGCGGCCCCCTCGCCGCAGCAGAGACACCTACTTGCCTCGAGAACGGCGTTCCAGTTCCACTGCCCGGCGCATGGTTTCCCGAGCCCGGCTTCGATCACCGGCGTAGTCGTAGGCGCGAGCGAGTCGGAAGTTCTGCTTCCAGTTGTCCGGGTCCGCTTCCCAGTCGACCTTGATCTGGGCGAACAACTCGTCGGCCGCCGCTCGCTCGATCCGGCCCGAAGGCAGTTTCGGAAGCGCAGACGCGTCGACGGCGAGGCCCTCGTCGTGAATCTGCTGCGCGAGACGCTGGTGCGTGAAGCCGGCACGGAGCGTGGCGATGACGAGCCACAGCCCGAGGAAAGGCAGGATCAGCACTCCGATCCCGAGACCGATTGCGGCGCCACCGCCGTCCTGGATGAGCTGGATTCCGCGCTGACCGAGCAACACGAAGTACACCGCTAGCGCGATACAGATCGCAACGATCAGCGCGAGAGTGCGGGTGGTCTTGTTCATAGATCGAGGAAGGAATCGATACCGACCGTCAGGCCCGGACGAGAGCCGATCTGGCGGACTCCGAGCAGAACGCCCGGCGCGAACGAATTCCGGTCGATCGAGTCGTGGCGAATGGTGAGCGTCTCGCCCTGCGTTCCGAGAATCACTTCCTGATGCGCAACCAGTCCGGCCATCCGCACAGAGTGAACCCGGACGCCGTCGACGTCAGCTCCACGTGCGCCCTCGAGCTCGGTCGTGGTGGCGTCCGGACTGCGTCCGACGCCCGCTTCGGCGCGAGCCTCGGCGATCATGGCGGCCGTTCGGTACGCGGTACCCGAGGGGGCATCGGCCTTGTTGGGATGGTGGAGTTCGATGACCTCGACAGAATCGAAGAAGCGTGCCGCAGCAGCGGAGAAGCGCATCAACAACACGGCACCGATAGCGAAGTTGGGCGCGATGAGAACACCCGTTGCCGGCTGGGCGTCGAGCCAGGACTGCACCGTCGCGAGCCTGGACTCGTCGAAACCGGTGGTGCCGATCACGGCGTGAATTCCGTTGGCCACGAGGAATTCCAGATTTCCCATGACGACGTCCGGGTGCGTGAAATCGACCACTACCTGAGTGCGGGTGTCGACAAACGTCTCGATGCGATCACCGGTGTCGACCTGAGCGACAAGTTCCAGATCGGGAGCAGCTTCCACTGCCTCGCAGATCGCTCGACCGACCTTGCCCTTGGCTCCCAGAACCCCGACCCTGATGGGTGCTGCACTCACGTCTTCCACGCTCCGTCCGATCCATTGTTTGAGGTGAAGCCTACGCAATCGCGCAGATGCGCTCACCATCAGTCGGGCAGGAGTTATGTCACCACTGGCACACTGGACGTAGTGAGCAACCGTCCGCAAGTCCGCGAAACCGGCAACCTTCGACCACTCGAGTTGGCAACGGGTGCCGTCATGGCCGGATTCACGGTCGCGTTGTCCGTCATTGCCACGGTCATCCCCATGGCCAGCGCCCTCAACCTCGTGGCAGCGGTTCCGATGGGAATTGTCGCCCAGCGCTTCCGAGTCCGCGCCGTGATGACGGCCGGTGTCTCGGCTACTGCGGTCGCCTTCGTCGCGGCGGGTTCCGGATCTGCGGCGGCGGTCGCGCTGAGCGCTCTCCTCGGCGGAATCATCGGTACCGTCAAGCGGCGCGGTCTCGGCTTCGTCTCCGCGTTGCTCTCGTCATGTGTCATCGGGCCCGCGCTGGCGTTGTTCTCCATAGTCCTGTTGCTTGTTCTCGCGCCCCTGCGCACCTTGTTGCTGACCTCGCTCGAGAACACCGCGCTGGGTGTGGCCGCAATCTTGAAGCGCGCCCCCACGCTGGTCGGGGCAGCCGAATGGATCGAGAACAGCATCGGCTCGATCATCGACTACTGGTGGTTGTGGATCGGCGTGTCCATCATCTCCGGAATCGTCCTCAGTACCGTCGTCTCCTATTTTGTCCTCGGTGCCGTCCTCGACCGATTGGCGGCGCTCCCCTCGTCCGATCCACTCGAGACGACACCCGACGACCGTCCGATCGATCCGTTACCGGTCGTTTTCGATCACGTGGGCTTCACCTATCCGGGTGCATCGACGCCGGCCCTCGTCGACGTCAACTTCACGGTGCGACGAGGAGAGTTCGTCACCGTCGTCGGCCACAACGGCTCGGGCAAGTCCACACTCACTCGGTTGCTCGCCGGTCGCGCGCCGACTGTCGGGACCCTGACGAGACCCGGTTCCGCCGGTCTGGGCCGACACGGCGGAACCGCCGTTGTCCTCCAACGTCCCGAGAGCCAGATCCTCGGAACCCGGGTCGCCGATGACGTCGTCTGGGGGCTTCCCCCCGAGTCACATCCCGACGTCGATGCGCTGCTGGCCGAAGTGGGACTCGCCGGAATGGGCATGCGCGAGACGTCGGGGCTGTCCGGCGGCGAGATGCAACGCCTGGCGGTTGCCGCGGCTCTGGCCCGGCGCCCCGCGCTGCTGATCGCCGACGAAGCCACCGCGATGGTCGATCAGGCGGGCAGGGAGGAATTGGTCGCGCTCCTCGCCGAACTGCCACGCCGCCATCCCATGGCCGTGGTACTCGTCACCCACCACCACGCCGATACGCGTGCCGCAGATCGGGTGATCCAACTCCAGCGTGGAAGGCAGATCGATCACCAACCCGGCTGGATGACGTCGACGTTCGCGGGTCCTCCATCTGCACCGTGGCCGACCAGCACACGTGCTGTACTCCAACTCACCGATGTCACCCACACGTACAACGACCGGACTCCGTGGTCGCGACGCGCACTGACGGACGTGAATCTGACCATCGGCGACGGGGAGGGACTCCTGGTCCTGGGCGGCAACGGTTCCGGGAAGTCGACTCTGGCCTGGATCATGGCGGGCTTGATCACGCCGAGCAAGGGAACCGCAGTCTTCGACGGCAAACCCGTCTCACGCCAACTCGGCACCGTCGGCCTCACGTTCCAACATTCGCGGTTGCAGTTGCAGCGTCGAACCGTCGCCGAAGACATCGAGGCAGCCGGCGGTCCGGAGATCGGATCCGTACAAGTCTCGTGGGCACTCGACGCCGTCGGACTCGATCGTCACATCGCAGGTCGGAGCATCGACGAGTTGAGCGGCGGACAGATGCGACGCGTCGTGCTGGCCGGTCTCCTCGTCCGCCAACCCCGAGTACTCATCCTCGACGAACCCCTGGCCGGTCTCGATCCACCCGGCCGACACGAAATCCTGAACGTGCTCAGGTGGATTCGTCGGAACGGAACCGCAGTAGTCGTCATCTCGCATGACGTCGACGGCATGGACGCCGTGTGCAGCAGAGCAATTCGACTGTCGCAGGGTCGCATCCTCGACCCTGCCGCCAGCAGCGCTTTGGAAGGATCGACGACGTGACAACACTTCTGCGCGAAGTCCCGACTTCATCGCCGATCCACCGATTGTGGGCCGGAACGAAGATCGTTGCGGTGGTTCTCGTCAGCATCGTGGTCGTCGCCGCCCCGTCCTGGCCGGCGATCGGCGTCGTACTCGGATTGTTGTTGCTGACCGCGGTAATCGGACGCATCCCCCCGACTGCAGTTCCTCGACCTCCGTGGTGGTTGTGGGCGCTGATCCTGCTCGGCGCGTTGATCAACCTTCCGATCGGCCTCGACGCAGTGTTCCTCTACCTGCAAGCTGTGACGTTCGGTCTCGTATTGCTCTGCGTCTCACTGATGTTGGCGTGGACGACGTCGATGAGCGATGTGGCCCCCGCCTTGGCGACGCTGGGCCGACCACTTCGTTTCTTCAAGATTCCCGTGGATGAGTGGGCAATCGCGACGGCACTGTGTATTCGTTCGCTTCCGCTGTTGATCGACGAGATGCTCACCCTCGTTGCGGCGCGGCGACTGCGCCCGAAAGCTGTGGTGAACAGCGCGGCCGACAATTCGATAGTCGACCTGATCACCACAACCATGTCGGTGGCAATTCGGCGATCTGCCGAAATGGGCGAAGCAATCTCCGCTCGCGGGGGCACCGGGTTGATCGCGGCATACCCCAAGCGCCCTCAGCTGGCCGACCTGTTCGCCCTGGTCGTCGTCATCGCAGCGTGCGCGAGCGCGGTCGCTTTGACGATAATTCTCCGCTGACCGGGCCACCTGTCACCGAACGGGCTGGGCGATGATCGCCGAACCCATCCAGCGTCGCAGGTATCGCCGCAGTTCCTCGTCGCTCCGCTTCGGGTCGCCGGGCGCGAGGAAAAACGACTGCATCGTCCGCAGGACGTATTCGACCAGTTCCTGAAGTGACGCGTCGTCGTAGCCGTAACGCACCCAGTCCACGTCGAAACGGGTGATCATCGCCATTCCGAAGGCTTGCGCCTCCTGAGAGGTCAGACCTTCCGGGTGCACACTCGAATTCGTGCTTGTGAGCAGAATGCCGAGATGCGGCGTTCGGTGGACCTGGGTCAGTGTGTAGACAACACCCTCGGTCATCGCCTCGACGGGATCTTCGATGCCGCTCACGTGTGTGGCGAGTCGATCGAGGTAGCCGTCGACCGACGCGATCGCAGCTGCCCGCATCAGAGCGTCGGCGCTGGGGAAGTATCGGTACACGGTCTGCCGGATCACGCCCAGTGACTCCGCGACGTCGCCGATACTGATTTCCGAACTCGTTCGTCCGATCAGCTCGACAGCGGCCTCGACAATTCGACGAGACGCATCTTCGTCACTGTCCGGTGGATTGCCGCCCCACCCACGCCTTCGTGCCACTGCCCACTTCCTCGGTCGAACGAGGCTCGAACCATGTCTTTGCGCTCGAAGTCCAAGAGCCACAGGCTAACACAAGCAAGTTTTGCATCTGCGTCCCTCGAATTCACTCTCGTCGTCGAAAGTGAACATACAACTGCACACCAATATGTATGATCACTGCCACACGTGGCTTTCAGTGCCAGAGCGGCCACCTGACCAGCCCCTCCGAAAGACGAGGTTCGACAAGTGACCAACCTTCAGCCCCGAAAGATGGATTTCGGATTCGAGGATCATGACGTTCCCTTCCTGTGGAACCCGGAGAATCCGGCTTGGTCGAGCATGTCCAACGCGGTCTCGTTCCTGGCCATCGGTTTCGAGAAGATGATCGTGAAGATGATCATGCAGACCAAGTCGCGGATCAGCGATCCGGAGGTCGCCGAGGAAGCCGTGGCATTCATGCGTCAAGAAGGCCACCACTCGACCGCCCACCGCCAACATGTGAAGGCGCTGATCAGGCGCTACCCCGGACTGCAGAACACGCTCGACGCCGTGATCGGTGAATTCGATCTGCTGACCGAGGCGACCTCGCTGAACTACCGGCTCGCGTACACCGCTGATCTGGAGGCGACTTTCACACCGGTGTTCAAGCTGATGCTCGACAACGAGGCGACCTTGTTCCGTCCGGGAGACGATCGCGTCGCGTCGCTGTTCATCTGGCACTTCGTCGAGGAGGTCGAGCATCGCAGCTCGGCACTGATCATCTTCAATTCCGTTGTCGGAAGCGAGCTTTACCGAATGCGGATGGCGCCGTCGATCTTCGCGCACGTGATGAAGGTGATTCGCATCGCCTGTGCAGGGTTCAACCAGCACGTTCCGCTCTCCGAACGGCAAGTCGACTCGCTGTCGATGTTCGCCATGCACCGCACCAAGCAGAAGATTCTGACGTCATTTGCGCCCTACCTGACCAAGGGCACCATGCCCCGTGCCTTCGATCACCTGCAACTCGGCGAACAACTCGTCGCACTCGGCGGTGTCTTCCGCAGCCAGATGCCCAATCACAACCCGGACCACGAGAAGCTCCCCGCATTGGCCGACCAGTGGTTCAAGCGTTACGACGACGGCTACGACTGCACACGCTGGTACACCGCCGAATCTCAGGCACAGGCCGAGTCGATCACGTCAGGGGCCAACTGATGGCAGAGCACTGCTCCCCCACATTCGCGCAGCTCGCAACAGAACTCGGTTTCTCCTGCCAGGAAGCAGGTGGACTCGTCGAGTTCCGTAACCCGGCGGCGCTCGAGAACTGGACCCTGCCCGTCCTCGAATGGACGATCATCGTCGGTTCGGTGCTCGCACTGGTGTTGGCGATCGTGCGACTGCGCCGCAACGGTGACCCCACCAACTTGGTTCTCTGGTTCGGCGCCACCGCCTACCTGTTCATCATCGAGCCTCCGCTGTACTTCCCGGCGGCATTCGGCATCGAAGAACAAGTGGACACGATGTTCGCGCACAACGTGTTCACCGTCGACTTCATGTGGGGTCGACTGCCGCTGTACATCATTGCCATCTACCCGCTCATGGCGACACTGGCCTTCGAAATAGTCAGAATGCTCGGCGTTTTCCGCAAGTACGGTCCACTACTGGGCGCAGTCTGCGTCGGCTTCGTCCACCATGCGTTCTACGAAATCTTCGACCATCTGGGACCCCAGTTGCGATGGTGGGAGTGGTCGACGTCGAACCCGATAAACCAACCCATGTTCGACGCGGTTCCGCTTCCCAGCGTGGTCGTCTTCGCCGCGCTGTGGCCCATGTCGTTGGCATTCTGCGTCCAGTACTTCGTCGGACGGCACGTCGATGCCGGCAAGCACTTCTCCGGGCTTCAGTTGGTGTGGCGCACCATCGTGATCGGCCTGCTGGCCTCGCTGGGTACGTTCATTCTCCCGCTCCCGGCGACGGTCTTCGGGATGGGTAGCGACACCGTTCGTGGGTTCCTCTACGCGGCGGAACTCGCCGTCCTCACAATGGTCGCGATCGTGGTTCTCGTCCGGCAATGGCGAGACTTGCGCTCGGCTGAATCGAACACTTCTGCACACACCAACAGATTCGTACAGGTCTACAGCGTGGTGTACCTGGTTGTCATGGCCGTACTGTGGGCGAGTGCGCTTCCCGACTTCTTCGACGCGGTCGACGGTTCCACCAGCGCTGGGGATCCCATCGGAAATCTCTGGTACACACTGGCGTGCTTCGTCATCGCAATCCTGTGTGTGAGCGCAACTTTCACAATTCCGAAGAGGAACTCCGTCGTCGACGACGCTGAACTTCTCGGGGCACACTCAACGACCCCGGCTACCTAGGTCGACCGGGACGAGACCCCTCGGGTCTCGTCCCGATTTCCCAGGGTCACGGGACGCGGTGAGTCCACGCTTCGGTGCTGAACTTCGTGTCCACCAGCTTGCGCGCCTGCTCCAACTCCGAGTCCGTGTAATCGCTGTCACGGGTGTCGTATTGGCCTCGGAAGTGCTGCGCAAACGACTCCAGGATGGCCGCGCGTGTCATTCCGGTCTGCGAACGCAACGGATCGACACGTTTGGCCGCACTCTTGGTTCCCTTGTCCGACATCTTCTCTCGTCCGATTCGCAGCACCTGCGTCATTTTCTCCGCGTCGATGTCGTAGGCCATGGTCACGTGATGGAGCACAGTGCCGGACGCGAATCGCTTCTGAGCAGCGCCGGCGATCTTGCCCTTGTCCGAGGCGATGTCGTTGAGCGGCACGTAGCGAGCGTTGATACCGACCTCGGCAAGCGCTCCCATCACCCACTGATCGAGAAATGCGTAGGACTGCTCGAAACTCAAACCTTCGACCAACGACGCCGGTACGGCCAACGAGTACGTGATGCAGTTGCCCGGTTCCATGAACATCGCGCCGCCACCGGAGATTCGGCGCACCACGCCGATGCCGTGCCGCGCTGCCGCCTCGGAGTCGACCTCGTTACGCACCGACTGGAACGATCCGATCACGACCAGGGGCGAGTCCCAGTCCCAGAATCGCAGCGTCGGCGGACGCTCACCCGATGCCACCTCACGCGCGATGACCTCGTCCAGCGCGACGTGCATCGCGGGATCGAGAACCACCGGCGGGATGAGGTCGAACGTGTGATCCGCCCAACTCGTGGCGTGACCGAGTGCGCGCCGGATCGCAATGCCGACCGACTGGGGCGTGAAGCCGATCATCGAGACGGACTCGTCGAGCGCAGCGGAGATGGCTTGCGCCAACTGTTCTGCATCCGAGTCGGCGGGCATTCCGCGCAACGCTGCGTTGATGTCGTCGAGCGCGCTGTCTGGCTCGAGGAAGAAGTCCCCCGAGACTGCGACGTCGGCTAGTCGACCATCCGCCACCTCGACGTCGACCGCGACCAGTTTTCCACCAGGAACCTTGTACTCTCCACGCATTCGTCCAGCCTATCCCTGCGGGATTCTTTGGGGTCAGCGCCGTCGAAGATCACACCGCGTGCGCAGTGCGCATCTCTTCGGCCGGCAAGGTGATCAGGCTCTCACCGCTGTAAGTCACTGTGGGGCTGCACAATCGCGGCTACGGGACTGCACGCGTCAGACCCCGGCCATATGGTCGAGCAACGGCCATACTTCTGCCGACAGGCGAGATGATCTCTGGGGTGGGAGGATTGCCGCAACGAGCCAACTCGCTGGCGAGTCACAACGGAGGTAGACATGAAGGTCCCGGCGTTCCACTCGACGGTTCCTTCGGATCTCGACGTCTATCACGACAACGAAAGCTGTATCTTGGCCGCTCGCATCGCAGTGGCCCATCGAGCCCCCGGGGTCGACGGCCGACCGTGGTGCACTGCCTGCGCATCGTTGGACTGACGAGCGACTTCCAGCTCACTCACACCCACGTCGCCGATTCGGGGACAACTCCATTGGCCAGAGCGTTCGCATCGATGACGGCGTGGATCCACGCAGCCAGACCGGTCTCGACCTGGTCGAAGAACTCGGAGAAGCCCGGATCGGCAACGTACATCCGCCCCAGGCACACGTGCATCGAAAGTGTGCAGTCGAAGTAGACGCCGATAGACGCTCGATGCCGTTCTGCCAGCGAATTCGCCTCGTCGCTTCCCGGTTCGACGCCGGAGCGGCACGCCGACGCCAGATCGTCGTTGAGCGTCTCGACGCCGTCGGCGATCTTCTGCCAATCCTCAGCGGTCCTACCCGCCGACCGTTCCGCGTGCTGCGCCCACTGCGCGCTGTCGCCCCAACGCTCGTGCGCCTCGGTTCCCCATGACGGCTGCCAGTGCCGGCCGAAGATCGAGACCTGTTCGTCTGCCGGCAACAGCACACCCGACTTCCTGGCATCGATGATGCGATCCAAGGACTCGCCCAGCGCCTCCAAGTCGGCGATCCGTTGCCGCAATTCGGCGCGCTGCCCACGCAGCGTCTCGTCCACGTGGAGTGCGGGCGCTTCGAGCAACACCCCGATCTCGTCGAGCGACAAGCCCACGTCACGGTAGACAAGCACCCGGCCGATGCGGCCGAGGTCCGCGTCGGTGTACTGCCGGTAGCCTCCGTCGCTGCGACCGGACGGGCACACCAAACCGATTGCGTCCCAATGATGAAGGGTACGTACGGTTACGCCCAGTCGTGATGCGGCTGCACCGACAGTCAGAGCACTGTCTGCGTCGTCTCCGAAGAGTTGGTCCGTCACGGCATCCAGTTTGACAGACGCGGTGCGGGAGGCCACGGCGTCAGACCGCCGCTCAGTCGCCTGGTCCGTCAATTCCCATACCTCGCAGATACTCTGCCTCGGCACTGTTCGGGTCGTACGGACGAGCGGCAGTCATGATCACACGTGCATTCTCCGGTGTCACAATTTCCAACTCGAGGGAATTCCACGGCTTCACGTGCGGTCCGCTGGTGCATCCGGCCCGCAATTCCTCGCACGCATTTGCTATCTGGCCGATCTGGCTCAGCACACACGCAAAGCTCACGCTGACGGACGGTGGCGAATCTGCTCGCTGACCGGGTACGAGCAAGACGTCCTGAAATGCCCAGCGTCGCAGGTGCGTCAGTCGATCAGGCACCGAAAAGAGGTCGAAGAAGCCGAGTCCGCGGATCCAGAAGTCGACCGATTCGGCCAGATCCGAAGTAGGAATCGAGACGAACATCGGCATTCCGTAGAGACCTCGGAACTGTTCCGGAGGCACAGCATCGGTTGTAGGAACAGGGACGGGGCTGATGTCGAATGCTGGGTAGGTGTCGGTCATGAAGTCATCGTGAGCCCTCACGCTACGTCAGGGTCAAATCGTGTGAACTCGGATCGAACCAGACTGCGCGATTACACCTGTCCGGCGAATACACCGCCGTCTGCGAATACACGTTGGGCAAAGCGTTCACCGATGAGATGATGCGTTGCGGCGTCCGGATGGAGCTGATCGGGAAGCGGCAGCTCCGCATTCTCGGCCGCACCGTAGAGATCGCACCCGTCGACGTAGTGCAGATTGGGATCATCGACCGATCGCTGGGCTACGATGCGCGCCAACTCTTCCCGAATCGAGCGCAGCGTCAGCTTCCCGGATGCACGCTCGGCGGGATCTCCGGTGGCAACGAACCGCATTTCGCCTCTGGCAAGTGCATCGAAATCGAAAGCACCAGGTCCCGGCGTGTCTTCGTGAATCGGGCAATAGACCGGCGAAACGACCAGCAGTGGAGCCACTGGATGACCGTCGCGAACCGTGTCGAGGAAGCCGTGCATTGCCGATGTGAAGGCCCGCAGACGCATCACGTCGGAGTTGACCAGATTGATACCCATCTTGATGCTGATCAGGTCAGCAGAAGTGTCTCGCATCGCGCGGGCGATGTACTGGTCCAGCAGAGCGCTGCCACTGAACCCGAGGTTGATCAGATCCACTCCACCGACGGAGGCTGCAAGAGCAGGCCAAGTGCCGGAGGGACTTTCAGCGCCGGATCCTTGACTGATCGAGCTTCCGTGATGGAGCCACACGCGGCGCTTCGTGTCGTCCACGGGTTCGAGTGGGGCGTCGGTTCGAAGTGCGACAAGTTCGGTGGTCTCGTTGTGCGGCAACCAGATCTCGACATCCTTCGATCGCGTGGGCAGGTCCGCGAAACGAATGGTGCTGACGGGCCCGGACTGCTTCTGAGCGGCGCCGGTCGCCATGTCGATCGTCACCGAATTGCCGCCCGTGGCGCTTGCTTGCCCGGCCAGTTCGCCGCCGACGAGCAGGTCGTACACCCCTTGTGGTCTCGGCGGGGCGCCGGTGTAGATCATTTTCGTGGGCAGAGTATCGAGTTCGATGCTCGTAGCGCTGGTTCGGAACACAAGCCGCACTCCGGAGGGTTGTGATTGCGCCATGGCCATCTGCCCGTCAGCGAAGAGTGCGCGAGCCCTGGCAGGTAGACGGTGCGTCAGCACACCGCGTTCAGTCCGTTCGATTTCGAGGGCTCCGCGCACGATGTCCTCGGAAATTTCGGTAGTAATCCAGCTGCTCTGGCTGTGCATGTCATTCACCTGTAGATAGCTTGCGTATAGTTCAACTACAGCACACAGTAATTTGCCTATACTATTTAGGCAAATTGGTTTCACTTTTCGACGAACAGGACCAGCAGACATGCCTCGCGCAGGACTCACCCCCGAACGCCTCGCCATGGCGGGTGCCGAATTGGCCGACGAGGTCGGCTTCGAGCAGGTGACCGTATCGGCAGTCGCCAGACAGTTCGACGTCAAGGTCGCGAGCCTGTACTCCCATGTGAAGAGTTCGAACGACCTCAAAACCAGAATCGCATTACTCACCCTGGAAGAGATGGCCGACCAGGCTGCCGACGCCGTGGCCGGTCGGTCCGGCCGCGACGCCTTGACCGCCTTCGCGAACGTCTATCGCAACTACGCGAAGGCACACCCCGGCCGGTACGCCGCGTCGCAGATGCGCCTCACCCCGGAGGCCGCAGCAGCGAGCGCTGGCTTCAGACACTCGCAGATGATGCGATCGATTCTGCGCGGGTACAACCTCACGGACCTCGACCAGACTCACGCAGTTCGGTTGCTGGGCAGCGTTTTCCATGGCTACGCCAGCCTCGAGTTGGGTGGATCGTTCAGCCACAGTGCACCTGACAGCGCGGAAAGCTGGTCCAGGATCCTCGAGGCACTCGATTCGATGCTGACCAATTGGCCAGCGTCGAGTCCATGATCAGACGCGATCTTTCGAGTAAAGTTCTTGCGCCACTTGGTAATCGCATACGACCGAGAAACACTGGGGGGTGGACGGTTCTCGAACTCTCCGACCCGGGTTTCGTCCGCTTTGGGACAGCAGAGGTTCTGAGTGCGCAAGAAGCCGAGGTGTGGGACTGCGCCTAGACGAGAAGCTTGGCGCGCAGAGAGTCGATAGTGCCCTGGTCGACGCCGAGGCCCTCCCGTACGTAAGCGTCCATGCCGCCGTAGAGCCGGTCCACCTGGGCGTACGCCGCATCGAGCCACGACAGGTCCACCGCGTCGTCGCGGCCCAGGTAGGTGTTCGACGCCATGAAATCGGCACTGATGACCTCACGCGGGACACCGAGGATGGTCAGTAGGATCGCGGTGCCCCAACCGGTGCGGTCCTTCCCTGCACTGCAGTGGTAGACGGTTGCGCCGTTGGAGTTGTTCGCGATCGCAGTCAGCAGGTCACGGAAGGCGACATCAGAGCCTCGGTAGTTGACCATGAAGGGGTAGCCGATGCTCTGGCCGATGTTCGAGGTTCCGTTGACTGCGCCGTCGATCAACGCGCGACCGAGAGTCAGGGGAACGAATTCGTGGAACGCAATGCCGTGTTCGATACTGACGACGTCGGCGACCTGGTAGGTGACCCCGGCAGGGATCCGATCGGGATCCTCCGCGCGTTCGGAGGTGTTGCGCAGGTCGACGTCGAGGGTCAGGTTCGCGGCGGTGAGTTTGGCCAGATCAGACTCACTGAGCGAGCTGAGCTTGTTGGAACGGAACACCATTCCTGTCCGGACGGTCCTGCCGTCGGTAGTCCGGTAGCCGCCGACGTCGCGGAAGTTCCGCGCCTCGTCGAGCCTGATCGCGGCCGCGGACGGCGGTGGGATCTCTGGCAGCGGCGGGTGCTCGCCGGACGATCCGAACTGGCTCGAACCCGATTGCAGGTCGCTGCTCGAAGCGGAGGCGAATGTGGGACCGGTCAGGGCCGCAACCACGGCAAAGAGCGCAGCGAGGGCGAACCCGAAAGGGCGCGCCCCTCGGCGGCGCGTGTAAGCAGTCGTCATCGTCGTCCTCTCACTCACTGTGCGTGACGACCCCGCGCCCCCGCAAACTCACGTGCGAGATTACAAGGGTGACGCGCTCCTCGTCCCGACCTTGCTCCGGAAACCGGACAAGTGTTCAGGTGCCCGGATTGTCGCCGTCGTGCGGGAAGAAACTCGTGCCGGTCACCGCAGCGCCATCGACCACGCCGGACCCGCTCGAACTACAGACCGCGGCCACAGCCCCTCCACACGTCCGGCACGACCGTGATGAGGTTTGAGCACCATATTGTGTGGCCG
This sequence comes from Rhodococcus sp. IEGM 1306, assembly GCF_036541985.1. Lineage (NCBI taxonomy): Bacteria > Bacillati > Actinomycetota > Actinomycetes > Mycobacteriales > Nocardiaceae > Rhodococcus > Rhodococcus sp. IEGM 1306. The sequence goes on along the minus strand of NZ_JAZHFF010000002.1, from coordinate 152,276 downwards.
TGTCACGAAGACTCACGGTTATTGGGTCCGGCAGTTCTCGGTTTCGCATTACTCGCATTGCTGGCCGAACCAAGCTCCGATGGACATGCCACTCCGATGGATCATCGTGACACCGCTGCGGTGACGAACCGATCGAGTCGGCACCATCGGCCCGTCCCCACCTCGGTGACCGCGCCATTTATGCGGTAGAACCACAGTTTTCACGTACTGAACAAACGAGCCAGCGCAGGCATGGAGGGCGGCTTCGGTGGTTGCTGGACGAGTAGCGGACGAACTGAGTTTCCAGTTCGACTGCTATCTGCGTGTACGGGCGATGGTTGCGGGATTATGGAGATTTCCATGCCGAGGGGTCAACGACTGCCGCCTTGACTCTGAAAAGGAGAACAATGAGAGGAATAGGACGCGGCACCCGCAACTGCCCATCGCTGACAACCTCACTGTCGAGCAACTGCACAAATCTCGACATACTAAGCTCCCCATAGTGTTTCCGCTCGCAGCGACCGTGCAGAGCTATCTGAACGAGAGGACGGGTTGCACGGAATCTCCGGGTCCCCGATCTCACAACCGCTATCGGTAGCTGCGGGTCAGCGTGTCAATGCAGGTCGAATCAACTCCAACTCGAGCCGGCATCCGTTTGGGACGAAATCACTCTCACGAGCTACCGGCCGTCGACCATGACCAACGCAGGCCGAGGAATTTCGGACGCAGCATCTGCGAGAGCAGCGAGAGTGCCGTCGAGCGCGACAAGGTCCGCACGACGACCCGGCGCCAAGATCCCCACCCGGCCTTCGTCGTGGACCAAGTACGCACTGTCCACAGTCATGGCCTGCACTGCACGCCGCACTCCGATCCGTTGGTGAGAGCCAAGCACGGCACCGCCCATGGTCAGCCGATTCACAGCAGTCCGAATCGTCTCGAGAGGATCCATCGGCGTTATCGGGCAATCCGAGTGCAGCCCGAATTTCAAGCCGATGTCATCGGCGCACGCCAGCGGGTCCAGGTTGCCGGCTCTCTCAGGACCGAGGAACCGGTCACGGTGACGATCGCCCCAATGAAAGACATGGTTGACGAAAAAGCTCACCCCGATCTCGGCATCACGTATTGCCTCGAGATCCGCAGGCCCACTTACCTGGCAATGCTCGATACGGTGCCGCGCTCGACGTCCGTCACTGCGGTGCGCAGTGCGCAGCGCAGTGATGGCGGCGGCTACGGCCGCATCGCCGTTGGCGTGCACCGCGACCTGACCTCCCTCGCGGTGCACCTGAAGAACCATGTCGTCGAGCTGCTCCTGCGGATAGAGCAGATCACCATGATGGTTCGGGCTGCAGGTGTACGGGGTCCGCAAGGCTGCAGACAACCCTTGAATGGACCCATCCGCCCAGAATTTGGCGCCAGCCAAGCGGAAACGTGCCCCTGGGGCCGGTGCAGCCGTGAAAGCAATGTTCCCTTCCGCCAGTTCTGCGATCGCGAGATCGCCCCGAAGGAAGCCAACCGTGTGCACGGGCATCTTGCCCATGGTGTCCAGGGCACGATACGCAGCCAGCTCCTGCATGCCCGCCGACAGGCCGACTCCTAGATCGTGCACGGTCGTGATTCCTCGCGAACGCGCCAGGATCAAGCTACGCAGCAGCGCGGTCTGCACCTCTGCCTGTGTCAGGTCTGGTATCGCGGCGCTCAGCCGGGCCACGGCATCGATTTCCCAGGCCATCCCTGTGAGCCTCCCATCCGCCCCACGCGGAAACTGCGAGTCCCCGGGATTGACCGTCGATTCGTCGATGCCTGCAGTTGCCAGAGCGACGGTGTTTGCCACCGCAAAGTGCCCCGAGATGTGCAGAACGATGATCGGGCGGTCAGTGCAGACTGCGTCGAGGTCATCGCGGGTGAGATGGCGACCTTCTCGAAGTTGTGTGTCGTCATACCCCCATCCACGTATCCAGCCGTGAGTGGGAGCAGAGTTCCGCAGCGCCCATTGGATATCCGCGATCGAGGCGCAGGGTGGCGTCCGACAATCAGCCCAACCGTCAGTCAAGCCGGCATAGGTCGGGTGAATGTGCGACTCGATCAGCCCCGGGATCACAGTTGAGCCAGCCAGATCGAGCCGACGAGTTCCCGGTCCTGCGTGCTCCGCCATGTCCTTTCGACTTCCGGTGGCGACAACCAGGCCTCCATCGAGGACGAGGGCCTCTACCTGCGGTGACGCCGCGTCTTGGGTGAGGATTGCATCTGCGGTGAGTAACGTTCTGGTCATCAGATATCCGCCTTCGCGGTCGTGGTGACGGGGCTAGGCGATGGTGCCGATCGATTTTCGGCCCGCAGACCCGAAACCGCTTCGACTGGAGGCCACATCAGCCGAGTAGCGGACACGAACAACACGTTCAGCACGAGGGCTGCGGCACCGATGTTTATCCCGTGATCCGACAACCACATCGATACCGTGCCGTGTGTGTCGAGGTACAGCCAGAGCACCACCACGTCGCCGAGCACCACGCCCATCGCGAGCGCTGCCGGTCGCAGCTTCCATCCGAATATCATCGTCGCGAACACCACCACCGCCTGGGTCACCCCGTAATACGCGGTGTTCACAAGCGTCAGCAACAATTGGGGTGCGGCGAGGGTCAGGATCAGCGAGAGGCCGAGGTAGGCGACAATGACCCCGCGCACCCACACTCTCTGACTTGATTCGGGTATCCCGGGAACGATGTTCCGCGAGACTATCGAGCCGATCCCCAGCGCCGAACCACACAGGACAACGATCGCGCACAGTGCCGCACCACCCGCCACCACTCCGGTCAGCCAGTCCGGGAGCACGAGGCGGGACAGTTGCAGGAGTACCTCATTGGACTCTGCGCCCTCGAGCTTGTTGGGCAGCAATGAAATTGCGCCGAAGGCAGCAGCGACAAGGAAGGGATACATGAGCATGTACAGCGGGTTGAATCGGGCGACTCGCTTGAGGGTTGCCTCGGACTTCGCCGAGAGCACCGCCTGCACTATGAAGGGAAAAACGAAGAAGCCGAGTGACTGGAACACAATTGTGGTGAGCACGAAGGTCAGCGACGAACCGGTGACGGTGGATTGCGAAGCCTGCCCAGCCCCATGGGATGCCGCATCGGCGAAGAGCTTCGTGATACCGCCCGATTTGGCCGTGGCGGCGAGTCCGATCAGGATCGCACCCAGCAGCAGAGCTGCGTCCTTGACGTAAGACACGAACGCCGGTGCACGCACACCCGAAAGCAGGAGGAAGAGCAGAGCAAGCGCAGCGCCGACGAAAACCGCCACCGTCGGGTTGATGGTGATGCCAAGTCCGCTCAGTGCAACCTGGAGGCCGGCAAGCTGCAGCTGCCCCCAGGGAATGAGGAAGACTACCGAAGCAATCGCAATTGTCAGTTCCAACCCGCGCGACCGAAAGTGCCGCCCTGCCACATCTGGCAGCGTCATCGCGTTGTACCGCTTGCCTGCCCGCCAGAGATAGGGCGCAAAGAAGTATCCGATCGGGTAGGCAAGCAAGATGTACCCGATGAACCAGACGCCGTAGCTTGCACCGTGGGCGTACACACCGCCGGGGAATCCGATGAGCGTGCCGATGCTGTAGGCCTCACCGGCTCCCAGGATGAAAACCAGCACGGGACCGAAAGATCGCCCGCCCACGAGGTAGTCGGAGATCTCTTTTTTGCTTCCACGGCGTGAAAGCACTCCGGCGCCGAGCGCGAGGAGTAGCACGAGCGTAAATGTTGCAGCGATCATGTCGGATCCCCGATCTCGGTCATGGCCTGAGCCAGTTCGTTTCTTTCCGCTTCCTCGAAGTCCGTGCGGTCAAAGAACTTCCATGCCAAATGGAGACATAACGAAGTAAGCGGCATCCACAGGAAAAGCCACGCGAACAAAATGGGAAATCCGAGAACAGTCAGTTCGGATCTGGAGAGCGCAACTATCCCGCCCAGCACCCCGACGAACGGAACTCCGATTGCGAGCAAGGCACTCTTCGCCTCGTTGGACATGATTGTGGCTCCTTAGCCGTTGATCGATCCGGAGCAGTTGAGGCGAGGGGCGTTTTGCCGTCGAATCGTCGTCCGGTCTAGCGTTGAGTGTGCCTCCCGTCACTATGGCGGGACCATGGGTGAACCCCGGAATCCACGACGCTCGTTCGTGAAATTCACGGGACGCAAGACCAAGCACGCACAAAGGAGTAGCCCCGTGGACGTACCCGACGTCGAAGAAGAAGACACGATCCGTCGGTTGTGTAGCGAGGTCTCCGACGAACTCGAAGCGCTCACCGAGCGCGCGGTACAACAGATCCGCAGCGAACTCCCGGCCTACTCCGCCGTACCACTGGCCGAGCAAGGCAACTACATCCGTAAACAGTTGTCCGCAATGCTGTGTGCGGTCGCCGAGAACGAAACGATCACCGTCGAAGATACCGATCGCAATCGCGAGCTGGGGCGCCGCCGCGCAATGCAAGGGCTCCCGCTCTCGAACGTCATCGAGACCTATCACATTGCTTCCCGTGAGCTCTGGAACACAATGGTCGAGCGGTCCACGAAACCCACACACGAACTGCTGCAGGCGGGCGGCAAACTCTGGGACCTCGTTCACGCGGCGACGAGCGCGGTCGCCGTCGGGCACTCCGAGGCAACGCGAAGCGAGCAGGCCATCCGCGCCGGCGTTCGCTACCGATTCTTCGAAACACTGCACAGCACAACAGATATTGGACAAAACAACGCACGGGAGCTGGCACTGAGCCTCGGATTCGATCCGCACAAATCGTTCCAAGCGCTGTCTGTCGTCGGAGACGAATGGTCAGAAGCACAAGTGGAACACCTGCAACGCACCCTGGATTCCATACACGTTGTCGCACAATGCAGTCGACATGGAACCCGGGTAATAGCGATGTGTCAAGGCGAGCCGGTCGAAGACATAATCCGTGCAATCATGCGAGATCATCCACGAACGTCATTGGGTATCGGAATGCTTCGGGAGGGACTCGTCGGCGCAGCTCAAAGCATCACCGACGCCGAGCGAGCATTGCAATTGGCAACAGCGCCGGGCGCGACGGTCAGTTTTACCGAGGAATGGCTCGTCGCCACTCTTGCCTCCCACCAGGACGAGCTCCTGCCACTCCTACACGCCGGGGCGTCTGTAGCCGAAGAACACCCCCACCTCATGGACGCAGTCCGCGCCTTTGCCCGAAGCGGATTCTCCGTCAGCGCTGCCGCCCGCGACATCCATCTGCACGCAAATTCGGTCACCTATCGGCTCGACCGATGGCAGCATCTGACTGGATGGGATCCGCGAACCCTCGACGGCCTGATGAAATCTGTGGTGAGCCTCGAGTTGTTCCATCGTCAAGCACTCGACCAATATCTGACACCGAACACACGCCGCGTGTCCTCGGCACACTGAACCGCGCCCGCGCTTGTCACGCCGACTCGTCGTCGAGACGGCGCCGAAGCCAGGCACCTATATCGAGCGCAGCGCGGCGGGCAACAGGCGTTGGATGGTTTGTAAATCCGTGCGGGACATCAGGATAGAGGCGCAAGTCGACGTCGTTGCCTGCCGCCGACAGCCGTGCCACCATGGCGAGATTCTCGGCCAGGACCACGTCGTCGGATCCGATGACAACGAGGGTCGGGGGCAGGCTGCTCAGGTCTCCGAAGGTCGGAGAAATATCCGGGACAGTGCGATCACCGACATGGCCGACGTAGGCTTCGATGAAGTATTCGTCGCCGATGGTGCGGCCGGCGGGAGTCTGAGCACTGACGTCGTACGTGCCGGCTTCCAACACGGCACCCGAGAACGACATGGCCAGACCTCGATCACGAAGCCGTAGCAATGTTGTCATCACCAAGGTTGCTCCCGCCGACATGCCACCGACGGCGAGCTTGGTTGTCCCGAATCGTTCGGCCGCGACATCGAGCAGCCACAAAGCGACTGCCTCACAGTCGTCCGGCGCTGCCGGCCAAGGGAACTCCGGTGCAAGCCGGTAATCGACGGTAACCACTGCGACCCCGACTTCGTCGGCAAGTCTCGTACTTCGGGCGTCAGCGCTTGCCGCCGAACTCATGTAGAAGCCACCGCCCGGAAGATACAGATAGACCCCGTTGACAACGCCATCATTCGGAGTGACCACGCGGACCGATATGGCTCGGCCGTCGACGTCGAGTATGTGCTCGACAGCTCGGGTCGGCGGCGCGGGATCAACCACTCTGGAAGCGCGCACCGCGAGCAGTTCCTGCAGAGAACTCGGACCGGTGCCAGCGGTCCGTGACTCGTAGAACGCACGCGTGATCGCCAACTCGTCGCCGGGTAGTCGTTCGACCAGTTCAGTCAGTGCAAGTTTCACAGATGCTCCCTCGGGTCGCGACGTGTCGACAATTCTCGCACCTCGAGTAGCAGCTTCGAGTCGGCGTGCCCAGCAATGTAGTCGTGACGGGTATGTGCGAATTGCGCCGCAACAAGGACGTTCTCCCGCTAGCCTCAACTCGGAATTGGACGTTTGTCTAGAAAGGTCGACGGATGCGTGCGCTGTTGCTTGCCACCCTTGCAATCCTGGCTGTCCAGCTTGCAGCCCCGGCGGCAAACGCTGCACCTCCGGAATCGGGCTGGACACTCCCCCGATTGACCGTCGCAGATCGAACGATCAAGGACGTCGACGGACGAACGGTGTTGCTCCGCGGCGTGAACGCCAACGGCCTCAATGACTACGCAATCAACGGCACCGGTCTACCCACCGTCACGCCGCTGGGAAGAACGGACTTCGCGCAGATGGCCGCGCTGGGCTTCAACGTCGTCCGACTCAACGTCGCGTGGTCCCTCCTCGAACCGACTCGCGGTGCATTCGACACTGCATATGTCGACCGGATTCGAGGCGCAGTCCAGAACGCGAAAGATCACGGCATCTACACCGTTCTGGACATGCATCAGGACGCATGGGGCCCGTATGTCGGCACCCCGAGCGACCTGTCGTGCCCGTCATTCATGCAGCCGGGAGTCGGCTGGGACGGCGCACCCGAATGGGCAACCCTGACCGGCGGATGGACAACCTGCAACATCGGTGGACTCCGGGAGGCTGCACCGGCGATCGGCCGCGCCTTCCAGGCGTTCTACGACGACGAGCAAGGAATCCAGAGTCGCCTCGTGGCGACGTGGGCGAGGTTGGCCGCCGAGTTCAAAGGCGAACCAGCGGTGGCCGGATACGACCTGTTGAACGAACCGAATCCCGGCCTGCGCGACCCGTTCACGGCAGCTGATCAGATCGGGCAGTTCTACAAGCGAGCCACCGACGCCATCAGACAGGCCGAAGCAGGCGGATTTCCGCACCTCGTGTTCTTCGAGCCCAGTGCGATCTGGTCGGCTTTCGGCTTCGACGCGCTGCCCCCACGCCAGTACCTGACCGATCCTCTGGTGGTCTTCTCGCCCCATCTTTACAGCGAATCGATAACAGTCAGTAGCGAATTCCCCGCAATCGAGGACGGATTCAAGATCGCCGACCGCGCTGCCGCCTGGTACGACGCACCGTTGTGGACGGGCGAATGGGGCTGGTTCGGGGACGCCGACGAGCAGGGGGCAGACGTCGACCGCTTCGTCGACGCCACCGACCAGTACCGGATGGGTGGCGCCTGGTGGTCGTGGACGCAAGCGTGCGGTGACCCCCATCCGGTTCGAGACGGCAATACCCACCAGCCGCAAGGAAATCTGAATCGCATCGACTGCCCGTCCGGCGAATCACTCGGACTTGTAGAGGGATTCGCGGTTCCACTCTCGCGTGCTTATCCGCGAGCAGCGCCCGGCACGCTGACGAAGGTATCGCGTGACGGGTTCACCGGGAGCGGCACGGGGCGGGTCGAGGCCTGGTACCCGGGCACCGGACGGCCACAACTCGAGACCACGAATCTCACCGACGTCCGCCTGGACCCGATCGAAGGCGGTTGGCAACTGATCGGCCGCGCCGACGGCGAATACGCGGTGAAAGCGACCTGATCGGACACTCACCCCGGCTGTCCCACGTCCACACCACGTGAAAGAGCGGCGTCAGAAGATTCCGCCGATTCCCTTGCCGATCAGTACAACTCCGACGACCAAGATCAACACGCTCATCACCGTGGTGTTGTTGTCCTGGAGCCAGACCTTGAGCTTGGCCAACGGCTCGCGCAGGCGGTCAGCAGCCACCACGTATCCGACGACCGGTATCACCACCGTTGAACTGGCGATGATAGTGAAGACGAGGACGGAGGCGATCACTCCACTGGTCGCCAGCGACGCCGAACCGATCGACACTCCTGCCGCGATGCACATCAGAAGGTTCTTCGGATTGATCGCGGCGAGGGCGAATCCTAGGCCCAACCCCTTGACCGCGGTCATCTCGTCGATGGCGTGCATCCACTTCGGCGTTTCGTGTTCACCGCTGCGCCCTCGCCATTGCTTGACTCCGACCACCAACAGGAGGACGCCCAGCGCCAGTTTGATCCACGAAGCGGTGGTGGACGGTCCATCGTCCGAGGTGCTCAGTGCACTGGAAAGAAGGACGAAAAGAACCGTGGCAATGAAGATTCCGAGTAACCAGCCCACCGCGAAACCGATGCTCGCGCTACCGGCGCGCTTGGAGAGCAACATCAAGATCGTCGCGATGACGGCCACCGGGGAGACGGCGACACCGACGGCTATGGGGAGGAGATCTCCGATAACGGATCCCATGTCAACACTCGTTTCTCATCGGGACGCAGTCGATACCGCTGCGCGACAATGCTGACACTGCGAGCGCCTGCGTAATTCATGCCTCGTTCGAAAGGGATGAGTGCCCGGACCGCCGTACCTCTCACTCGCCCTGAGTCAGTTCGTCTGTGCCTGTTGGAACGCAGCGGCAACGCCCCCGACGTCGCCCCCGACTTGGAAGACTCCACGAGGCAGATCGGGAAATACTGCATCGCTGACGGCTACGACGAACAGAAGTCGGCGATCATCGGGGGTGATCATGTAACCGGACAGCGCCTGAAGGGTCACTATCAACCGGCCTGTGTCGGGTTCGACGTCGGCAGACGTTCCCGTCTTACCGATGATCTTCCCCTTCGCGGGACTGTCGGCCCCGACGCCGGACAACGAACCGCGCTCACCGAGTACCGGTTGACCGGCCCAGAACGTGTCGGCCCAGGGCTGCTGGTCCACCCAGTCGAGCCAGTCGACGACTGCCGCGGGTGTCGCTTGTGACGGATCTCCGCCTTGACCGTCCATCACCACAAGATCAGACGCTGCAATACCTGCCTTCTCGGCGAGTGCCCTGACGGTCGGTAAGCCGTCGCTGCACGACGACGATCCTTCCGCTACCGCCAACAGACACAGGAAGGTGTTCGCGCCGGTGTTGTAGCTGGTCGCGAGGATCATCCCTCCCGACTCCGAAAGTGGTGCCGATCGAAGGCTCGCAACCTGACGACTGCCGGTATACGTCCGATCGGCAGGCAGAGCAGCTGCGTCGTTGGTCCGAGATACCGTTTCAACCTCGATTCCGTTGCGACGCAATGCCTCTACGAACAGCTGCCGGGCCCACGACGGTGCATCGGTGATGCGGTGGACAGTCAGCGACGTCTTTCCAGCCGGTACCGACCCGGTCACGTTGATCTGGGTGGGATCGGTCGGGTCCGCTGCTGCCTTCAGTGTCGAGTCGCTACCTTCTTCACCGGTGATGACCTGCGCATCGACGCGGAACAGGCTGTTCCCGGGAAGCATGTCGATGGTGGCGGGCTCACCTACCGCACCTGGCCGGGCCTGGATATCGACGAGATTGTCGTTGACGAAGATCGACGGAACGAGGCCTTCGACCGTCGCGTAGGTGTCCCACAGACGAGGGTCGACGAGGACGTCGCCTTTGACACGAGTGATGCCGGCGCCGGCTACTTGTCGGGCGAGATCGTTCAGTCCCGCAAGGGGATCGCCGGGCGCGAGAACGGCTCCGGGTAGGGCGTCGGCGTACACGTGGTCGATTCCGTCGGTGGCGAAGTCGAATCGTCCCTGCGCCGCATTGCGCCCGCCGAGCGCAAGGTCGCCGGAGCCGACGAGCACGAGATCTCCGGCGAGAGTGCCGTCGACGGGAACGGAGGTGGCATATACGGGGGTCGAGACGGTGTGGTCAACGCCGAGGCTGTCGTAGGTGGTGCCGACGGTGAAATGTTTGGTCTGCGAGGCCAGAAACATCGAGTTGTCCGCGTTGTTGCTGTAGATCACCTCGTCTGTGTCGGGGTCGACCACGAGATACGACCAGTTAGCCATGGAGTAGGGATCGGTGGTCATGATGCGGGTTGCCTCGTCCGGAATCTGGAGCACCGGGGTCGATGTGACACCGGAATTCGACGGCTGCGCCGAACATGCGGTGAGGACTACGCCGACGCTGACCAAAGCAGCAACGGCGCGAACTGATGTGGTGGACGACATGGACACTCCTGAGGATTCATGACTGATTTGTCGTAATTTACTGCAAAGTGCAGCATGCAATGTGCAGTATCACTTAAAGTCTCTTCATGAACTCTTACGGGAAGTCGACAGCACGACACGACGCCAAGGTTCGCAAAGTGGCCGTCGCCGGCATCGCCACGGCGTTGTTTCTCTCAGCCTGTTCGTCCGCAACCGATTCCGCGTCCCCCTCCTCGTCTGCGCCGACCTCCGCCGGGTCGACCAGCAGCGCCGTCTTGTCTTTCGACAGCGCTGCAATGGATTCCGTCGTCTCCGAGAAGGCGGAGGGATTCCGCGAGATCGCGATGGTGGTCATGATCACGACACCGACACAGAAGTACGTCAACACATGGGGTTCGGTCCGAGAAGGCGTCAACGAGCCTCCCACTCTGGACACCAAGGTTCGCGTGGGCTCGAACACCAAGACCTGGACCGGCACGGCAATCCTGCAGTTGGTCGACGAGGGCAAGCTGGCGGTAACCGATCCGGTCAGCAAGTTCCGCCCCGATGTCCCCAACGGCGACAACATCACGATCGGCGACCTACTCGACATGCGTAGCGGCCTGTACAACTACACCGAAACCCTCGAACTCAACCAGGCGCTCGACGAGCAACCGGAGCGAGTGTGGACACCCGAGGAGCTGCTGGCGATGGGGCTGAGCCAGCCGCCGTATTTCGCGCCAGACACCAGCTACCACTACTCCAACACCAATACCGTTCTCCTCGGCTTGATCGCCGAGCAGCTGGACGGCAAGCCGATTCAGCAGATCTTCGCGGACCGCTTCTTCGGGCCACTCGCACTCGCCGGGACATCGTTTCCTGCGAACACCGACACCAGCATCCCGACGCCCTATGCAAACGGGTACACCTACAGCGGGAACGTCGAAACGCTCGGCGAAGGCAAACAAGCGCTCCCACAATCTCGCCTCGACGCGATCGCCGCAGGCACCGAAAGGCCGACCGACACCACGACGCACAATCCTTCGTGGACATGGTCCGCAGGTCAGGGAATCTCTACTGCGAACGACATGGCGACATGGGTCAAAGCTCTAGGCACCGGTTCGCTCCTGAGTCCGGCCACCCAGGAATTGCGTGTGAACAGTGTGCAACCCACAGATGGCGAGGGATCTGCGGGATACGGATACGGCATCGCTCAAATGGGTCCGATGTACGGCCATATCGGCGAACTTCCCGGCTACAACTCGTTCATGGGGTACGACCCGGTCAACGATGTGACCATGGTGGTGTGGGGAAATCTGGCACCAACCGCTGACGGTTTCGCACCGGCGTCTGCCGTCGCCGGAGCGCTCGTCCCCTTCATCTACGGCAAACCTGCGCAGGACGCATCCGACGACATCGCCGACACCGAGGATGCGAACGGCGAAGGGAAGTGACACTTGTAGGCTTGGATGCCAACCGCGGAGCGAAGGGAGCCATGTGGCTCAGCGTGATCTCACACCCACCTCGTACATGATCCTGGGACTGCTGACAGCCAAGGACTGGTCCGCATACGAAATCGCCGAGCAGGTCGGACGCGGGGTCGCCGAGTTGTGGCCCAGCGCGGACCGCCAGCGATACAACGCGCCCAAGATATTGCTCGAACGCGGCCTGGTCACGGCGACCACGGTCACCAAAGGCACTCAGCGCTCACGCACTGTCTACTCCATCACCGACGAAGGCCGAACAGCACTGAGCGACTGGCTCGCCACCCAGACCACGCCCCCCGCCTTGCAATTCGAAGGCATGATCCGCGTGATCTTCGCCCACCAAGGCACGATCGACGACCTGCGGTCCACCCTGACTACCACGCGCGAACAAGCTGCTCGATCCCGAAGTCTGTTCGTCTCACACGCACAACGAATTTCGGCCCCCGAAGCCGGCACACTCCCCCAACAAAATCACCTGATGGCACTGGCCAACCGATTCATGATCGGCCACTTCAACCACATCGCAGAATGGGCCGACTGGGCGTTGGAAGAAACTGCCGACTGGCCCGACACGGTGCAACCCGCAACAACCCACCGAGAGCGCACCATGTCCATCCTCGCCCGTGCGATAGACGACGGAAGTAGCTAGCTTCCGCAGCGAAGACCGAAGAGGGCCGGTTCGACGGTATCGAGCTACTTCGCGCAGCCGCTGCCCTCGAACGCAAGCTTGGATGTATATTGACCGTCCGGCAGATACTGTCCCATCACTGCCTTCTCGTCACCGGGCGTCCGAGTATCGTGCGCAGCGTGACCGAAGTCCTTGGCCGGCAGCATGTTCCGCATGATCAGAAGCGAATCGTCGAGATGGCCTGCGCCGTCACCGGCCGGTGAGAGCGACAACCACGACACCCCACATTCCTTCGTAGCGTTTGCAGGTCGGTCTTCAGGCAGCGACGCGACAATCGTGTAGCGCCCCGCTGCATCGGTGGCCACCTGCTCGTCGAAAAGACACGTGGCTACCTTCGTCGTCGCCAGCGATTCATTGCTGCACATCGACCAGAACCGCATGTCGACTGCACTGTCGAGATTCTTTGCGCCGGTTGTCGTCTCAGGAGTCCTCGGCAACTCTCCCCGAAGTACCAGAACTTCGCCGAACCCGCGATTGACTTCGGCCGTGACGTAGCTGTTGTCGATGTTGGAGTACTGCCCGCCAACACGCTGAGGTGTGCCATCGCATTTGCCGAGATAGGTACACCCGAGCGTGAACTCGGCGCTGTAGTAAGCCCGCCAGACAGGCGTCTGCTCGGAAGGGAAGGTCGAAGGCTTGCCTGGTTGGTCACGCAATGCCTTGTACGTGTCCAGCGGCAGCGACGCCGGCTTCAAGATTCCATTGTCCGCACCGACCGCCGAACACAGATCCTCCCCACGCAACACCCGACCATCGGAAAGGCGCAACTCTGGCTCCGGCAGTCCGACTCCACCAGTGAGATCACGCCCATTGTCGGGAAGGTAGATGCGATAAAGCAGGCTTATCCGGTCCTGGCCCGGCACACCGGCATACAAGGTGTTGGGTTTCGGTTCTGCAGGCGACGCCTCGTTGCGGACCGAAGCCGTATACGACCTGGCACCGTCATTCGATCGATCGGCACCGGGAAGATAGGTGTTGTGTGAGCCTGCGTCCGGGGCCGTCGAAATGTCATTGAGAACGGCGGTGGGCATAGCGGTTGCTGCGTTGTACGAGTTCAAGGACTGATAGCGCGCATGCGCATATTGCCCTCGAACAACCAACTCGGCATCCTCGGGGATTGTGAACTGCGCAGCCCAATAGATGGCCGCGGTGTCGGGAAAGGCGTAGTTGAGTTGCGGGTCCGCGCGCTCGGGATTGATCGGCACCGACCAGAAGCAGGTCGACACCGGATGCTCCACATCAGGACCGCCGGATCCGAAATCGACAGAGCCGAATCCTGATCCGCTCGACGAACCGGTTTCGGACCCGGTCGACGAACCGAAATCGACAGAGCCGATCGCCGGCGCGGCAACCGCGGACCCCGCCCCGGCAAACACAGTGATCGCGCTCAGCGCCACCGCAGCTACGAGTGTTCTTGACGAATGCATAGCGCTCCTTGTGAGATAGCTGAAAAACAGGGATTGAACGATCACGAGCGAGTGCTCCCGCTCGAACGACGAGGGACCGTCACGAGGTCGGCGGTCCGCACTACTACTTGGTGGGTTGGAAGTTGTTCGTCAGAGCGGCGTGAATTGCGTCGGTGTCGGACTGAGACCAGTCCTCGGGGTGCAAAATCTGTGCCCACATGTCCGCTGCCTCGGCACCGTAGTTGTGTCCGTGACCAGGGGGCACGTCAGCCGAGAAGACCATGTCCAGTGTCACCTGCCAGAACGTCACGAACGGAATCCACGTCATTCCCGGATCGACATCCCGGCCCAGAGGTTCAGCAAGCCAGTCCGGTTTGTTCAGGAGTAGGTCGAAAGACCACCAGACAATCGGATCGCTGGCGTGCTGCCAGTACACGACGCGGGAGTCGTTCCACGGCGCATCGAGTTCGAGGTCTTCCGGGTAAGCGGCGAAACGGATCGACTGCCCGTCGTCGATCACCGGCACCGCTTCCCGTGAACCTGAGTCACGACCGCTGGTGATCTCCTGCCACTGAGCAGTGAAATTCGGGGTTCCCGACCACAGCGCCCCATCCACACGCGTCGCCATGTCCTGCGCTCCCGCGAACGCCGCCTGTCCCCCGTACGATCCCAGGCTCTCGCCGAAAACGACCAGCTTGGGGCGTTTGTCGAGCGGCAGCTCGATCCATTTCGCGTAGACAGAGTTGAACAGCGCCCGGCCGGCGGCCATCGGGGTTTCTCGGTCGGCGATGAATGCCAACGGGCTGGGAAGGAACGAGTACTGCATCGCCGCGATGGCAGTGTCGCCGCCCTGGACGTATTCGAAGGAGGACGCCACGTCATCGTTGACCCAGCCGCGGCCGGTGGTGGTCACCACTGCCAGGACGGCGCGGTCGAATCCACCGGTGCGCTCGAGTTCTGCGACGACCCGCCCTGCGACGCCGTCGACAGAATCGGACGACTCGCGGCCGGCGTACACGCGGATGGGTTGCTTCGCGTCCCGGCCGGTCAGCGCGGCGATCTGCTCCGCGGACGGCCCGCTACCCATGAAGGTGCGCCCTTCCTTACCCAGCGAATCCCACGCCTCGGCAGACATGGGCGAACCACTGCGTTCGGCGATCAGAGGCTGGTCGATACCATCCGGTGTGTCGTTGTCCGCACCGGAGAAACTCCAGTTCGCAAACGCGATGAGCCCGTTGTAGAGGGCACCGTTGACGACGAAGATCGCCAACGCGAAGACGACGACCAAGCTCGCGACTTTCGCCGCCTCTTTGGGCACAAACCGCAGAGCGACGGCAGCGATGCTTCTGGTGAGATACCGCAAACCGCGACCCGCCTCGAGCAAGATCAACCACACCGCGACCGAAATCAGCAGCACCAGAAGATAGTTCGCCCGGTTGACGCGCGGTGCCTCGACCAGATCACGGACGATCTGCTGCCACCACGAACCCAAGATCAGAAGGAGAGGCACCAATATCACCGCCAGGACAGTGAGTACAGTCCAGCCGAACTTCTTGGTCCGATCCGACCACGTCGGCTCGACTCCGCATTTGCGGATCATCCACGCCACGCTGACACCGATGCCGTACCCCGTGGCGACGGAAATACCGGTCGCCACGCCCTGCAGGTACCACGCCCGCGGCAAGAGGGACGGGCTCATAGAGAGGACGAAAAACACCAAGCCGAACGACAACCCAGCCGAGTGCAGCGTCTGGCCGTAGCGCCGCACACCTTCCCACACACGTTTCATGCCGGAATCGTAAGCGCGGCAGAGAGATGGAATGAGCCTCTCATCCCTTTCGAATGAGGCGCGAACTACGTCGACAAAAAGTGTCCGATGTTCCGGGTCGTACACCAATAAGCCTCGCCCCAAAGGCAACTACGGGCGAACACCGGTGGTGCGATGGCAGATTTCACGCACGCGAATCCGCGTACACTGTGTGGGGTCAATCCACTCAGCACGTACAAATTCGGCGCGATTCTCATGGCGGCAAAACGAGGAAACCTACCGATCGAACTGAGCAGTTTCGTCGGTCGTCGGTCCGAAGCCAAAGAAGTCCGACGCCTGCTGTCGGACTACCGCCTCGTGACCCTTACGGGCCTGGGTGGGGTCGGCAAAACCCGCTTGGCGCTCCGTGCCGCCGATGATTCCTCCCGTGCGTTCCCCGGGGGCGTCTGGTTCGTCGACTTCAGTGAACTGCGGGAGCCGGCACTTCTCGATCAGACGATTCTTGCCGCACTCGGAGTACAAGACCGATCTGCGCGGTCACCGCGATCGGTACTGATCGGCCGTCTCGTCGACGAACGTGTCCTGATTGTTCTGGACAATTGCGAACACCTCATCGGCTGGGTGGCCGATACCGTCGTCGAACTACTCCGGTGTTACGGGTGCCGCCAATGCGATTTCCCACCGAGGCGCCGTCGCCAACCGACACCCGTGATGGTGATGCGATGATGCTGTTCGAGCAGCGGGCACGTTCCTCCGTGACGGACTTCCGCATCACCAGCGAGAACAGTGCGGCTGTGGAGAAGATCGTCCGCCGGTTGGAGGGACTACCGCTGCCGATCGAGCTGGCGGCCGCCCGACTGAGGGCGATGTCGGTCGATCAGATCCTGCAAAAACTCGACGACCGCTTCCAACTGCTGACGCGGGGCAGCCGGAACGCTCCAGCGCGTCAACAAACGCTTGCACAGAGTATCGACTGGAGCTTCGATCTGTGTACGCCGCCGGAGAAGTCGTTGTGGGCGAACTCGAGCGTATTTGCGGGTAGCTTCGATCTCGGGTCCGTCGAAGGAATTCTCGCCGACGAAGCACAGAACGACGACTTGGGCGATCTCGTGATGTCCCTTGTCGACAAGTCGATACTCATCCGTGAACAAAACGGCTCGTACGTTCGCTACCGCCTACTCGAGACTCTTCGCGACTACGGGCGCGAACTGGTGTCAGTCGACGAGTGGGCCTCGCTGCAGCGCAGGCACAGTGAGTGGTTCAGGCAACTCGTCTTCCGCGCCGGAGTCGACTGGCCGGGGCCGCACCAAATCGACTGGATGACGCGGATCGACCGCGACCTACCCAACGTGCGCACCGCGTTGGAATTCGGTCTGACCGAACCCGACTCGGTCGAAGCCACATTGCGTACCGCAAGTGCTCTGCATGATTACTGGCTTGCACGTGGTCGATTCAACGAAGGTCGCTACTGGTTGGGTCGCGCCCTGGCCGAGGTGCCCGCACTGACCGAGGGCCCTCTCGGTGACGCGGTAGTCGAGGCCGCCGCGACAGGCGCACTGCTGGCAGCCCTCCAACGAGACATCGCTTCGGCGACAAGCATTGCCGAAGAGGCTCGGCGACAGGCCGAGATACAGCGGAACGACGACGGACACATACTGGCGCGGTACACGCTCGGATTCGTCGCGGTCGCCGACGGCGATCTCGTGCGCGGTGCCGAGTACCTGGAGCAGGCTGTCGCAGCATTCCGGGCAAACGACAACATCGCCCGTCTGGTACCCGCGCTCTACTGGTTCGCCTTCGTCGTCGACGCTCTCGGTGAAGCCGACCGTGCTGCAAGCATTTACGAGGAGGAGTTGGCCCTCACCGAATCGCGCGGCGAAATCTTGTGGCGGTCGATGGCGATGTCGGACTACGGATCCGCCCTGTGGCGTCATGGCAACCACGCTCGCGGCATCGAGCTACTCGAAGATTCTCTCCGATTGCTACGAGGGCTGGGTAACCAGTTCGGATGCGCATGGTGCCTCGAGGAAATCGCGTGGACGCTTGTCGACCGGGACGCGAAGCTGGCAGCCACACTGATGGGAGCTGCCGACACGCTGTTCACCGCCACGGGCAGCCCGATGGACACCTTCAGGAGCATGGTCCAGTACCATGAAAACAGCGTAACCAAAGCTCGTAACCGGCTCGGAGACCGGGTTTTTCAAACAGCATTCGATCATGGACGAGCTCTGACTCTCGACGACGCAGCGGCCCGCGCGCTGAGAGAGCAACCGCTCGGTGGATCATCGAAATCGGCGGCCGACGAAGTGCTGACTCCGCGGGAGCAGCAGGTGGCCGAACTCGTCGCACAGGGCCTGACCAACCGAGCAATCGCGGGCAAGCTGGTCATTTCCCAGCGCACTGTCGACGGCCACGTCGATCACATTCTGAACAAACTCGGGTACAGCTCGCGCACCGGGATTGCGGCCTGGGTGCTCCAGCGCACAAACGACCCCGACAACCCTTCGACCTCTTGACGGACGATGTCTTCGATCGCCCGCCGCGCAGTGGATGCTCCCGCCGAGGTTTGTCGAAAGAGGCCGACCGAGGAAAGCTGTTCTCAGCCTTCGCGATCAGTGAGCGTCCAGTGTCCCGCACCGCGCAGTTCGAGTTGTCGATTGTGAAAAACGTCGAGTGTGCTGCGATGGCCGACGCTGACGATGATGCTGTCGGGCAGTTCATGGCGAAGTATGTCGTAGAGCGTGTACTCGAGACCTTCGTCGATTCCGGATGTCGCCTCGTCGAGAAATGCGGTTCGCGGGCGGATCAGGAGGACTCGGGCGAATGCCAACCGTTGTTGCTCCCCCGGCGACAGAACTCGAGTCCAATCCGCAGCCTCGTCGAGTCGGCCGACCAAATGCGCAAGATGCACGTGGGCCAACGCGTCGCGAAACCTGTCATCGTCGAAGTTCGCACGCCCTGTGTTCGGCTGCCCCGCGGGCAACTGATCCGGATATGCCAGACCCGCGCGCAGCGAACCCAACGGCAAGTACGGACGTTGCGAGAGAAAGAGCACGGATCCGACAGGAGTGGTCACGGAACCGTCTGTGTACGGCCACAACTGCGCGATGCTGCGGAGCAGCGTGGTTTTGCCGCTACCCGACGGACCCTTCACCAGCAGAGCATCACCGGGCACCAGTGACATGTCGAGTTCGGAGATCAATGCCTCACCAACAGGCGTGCGCACATCGAGTCCCCGAACAATCAAGTGTTTACCCGAGGAAAAAGCGTCGAGCACCGGGAGTGCGCGGGCACGTCGATCCGCATCTGCGAGCCCTGTCAAACGGATCAGCGTGGCCCGGAAACTGGCAAAATCAGCATAGGACTCTCGAAAGAAGGACAGTGAATTGTGCACCTGGCCGAACGCTTGAGCAGTTTGCATCACGTCGCCGAAAGTCATTTGCCCGCTAAATAATCGAGATCCCTGGACGAGGAACGGAAACACCACCGCTGTCTGATTCACTGCCAGATTGAAGCCACTGAACTTGAGCGTCCGGAAAACGATCGCCCACATATTGCGGATCACCGCAGCAAAACGTAGTCCGAGGGTGCGTCGTTCGACGTTCTCTCCGCGATAGAAGGCGATGCTCTCGCCGTACTCCCGCAGTCGAACCAGTGCGTACCGGAAGGTGGCGCCGAGTTTCTCGTTCAAGAAGTTCAGCATGATCAAAGGCCGCCCGATCCAGAAAGCCAGTGCCGTCGTCACCAACACATAAATGTAGACAAGGAAGATCATCGCTCGCGGAATCTCGGCACCGAAAACAGTCAACGGCCCGGACAGATCCCACAGGATCTTGGTGAAGCTGACGATCGACACCATTGCCGTGACGGCGCCCATGGACAACGTGCGGGACGACGTCACGAATGTGGTGATGTCTGCCTGAATACGTTGGTCCGGATTGTCGACCGGGTTCTCCAGGAAGTTTCCGCGATAGTAGGCGCGGCCGTCGAGCCAATCGTCGGTCAGTGTGTCATTGAGCCAGCTGCGCCAGTTGATATCGAGGGTTTGACCTACCAGGTAGACGACAAGTGAGCTCGCGACGTGGACTGCGGCCAATATCGCGAACACTCGCAGGTAGTGCCAGAAGGCGGTTTCGTCGAGGTTCTGGATAGCGTCGTAGAAATCCTTGTACCAGTACGAGAACAACACAGTCACGCGGACACCGAATATCGTGAGCAGCAACAGTGACGCGAGAATCGACAGTGGAAGGACGGTGCGCCGGGGATCGAAGTAGGGCCAAGCCATTCGCCGAAATTGGTTGCCCCAGCGAGTGTACCGAGCAAGGAGCAGCGCGGTGATCACGAGACCCACTACCGTAATCGCGTATGCCTCTGCCAACCACAGTGCGCTGTCCGGTACCGCGCTACCCCAATTCACCGGAGCCTCCGTCCTGGAGGGGAACTGACGATCACATATCGGTCGACAACATCTGGTTCGCGATCCGCAGTGCGGAGTCCTCCGCGGCATCCAAGGCCAGTGCCTGTTCTGCAGTGATGCTGTCGCACAGCCAATCCCAGTGCATCGTCACCACGGCGCCCGGAACGGGCGGCGGCGCGAGTGAGCGGCCGCCGACACTCCATCTCACTCGCTGCGACACCGGCGTTCCGCGTGCGAGTTGCTGACCGTCGAACTCGAGCGTGGACGAAACCACCGACGCGTGCTCCTGGCTCACGTCCTCGACCACTCCGCATCTGATCCGACAGTTCTGGAGAACGGACAGGGGGACCGCACCGCGCTTGCGAAGAAGCTTGACCCACGGATACACCAGAAAAACGTGGAAACTGTGGTGTGCGAGCGCGCGGTCCCGATCCTCGAGAGCGGTGAGAAACCCGGTGTTCTCGCGTTCACCGAATGCCGTCCTCAAGTGCTGCAACAACGTCGCCGAATCGAGCGAGTCGAGGAGATCACTCCCTACCCAATAGGCTTCGATCACCCGCGGATCGAGAGGATCCTCGATGCCCGCACCTACGGCCAATGCCTCGAGGTACGGCCACGCACCGTCGAATTGACGAGCGCGATCACGGTCGCCGCTGCCCGAGCCACCAAGGGCCTGGCGGAGCAGCGCTGAAGGATCCTCGGGTCCGCAGTAACCCAACTCGTTCGGCGGATATGCGTAACGAGCAAACAACGCCGGCCCGTTGATACCGACGGCAGTCATCAGCAGATCCGCGGAAGTTGTTCACCTGCAGGCAAATCCACTACCCGATTGCCTCCCAACGCCGTGCGCGCCACCACCATTCCGCGATGTTCGGCCACGCACTCCCCGATCACGGCGGCTCCCGCACTCAGTGAATTGCCGCGCATAGCTTCCAGAATTCGGTCGGCATCGTCTCGCGGAACGAAGGCGATCAACTTGCCCTCGTTGGCAACGTACAACGGATCCAAACCGAGTAGCCCACAGGCGTCGCGCACGTCAGCGGGAATCGGCAGATCTCGTTCCACCAGTGCAACCCCGATGTTCGACGCCTGAGCGATCTCGTTCAGGGTCGCGGCGACTCCACCCCGCGTAGGGTCGCGCAGGACGTGGATGTCGACCCCGGCGGCAATCATGTCGGCAACCACGCCGTTCAGGGCCGCACAATCACTGCGCACTTCGGTCCCGAATTCGAGACCTTCGCGACAACTCATCACGGCCACTCCGTGAACGCCGATGTCGCCGCTGACGATCACGACGTCACCCACTTGTGCGCGAGTGGGGTTGATGTTCACCCCATCGGCGACAATCCCGATTCCCGCGGTGTTGATGAAGACTCCGTCGCCGTGACCGGCATCGACGACCTTCGTGTCACCCGTCACCAGCCGAACGCCGGCAACGTGCGCGGCCTCACCGAGCGCTTTCGCGATTCCCGCGATGTCGGTCAGCGCGGTCCCTTCTTCGAGAATGAAGGCTGTCGACATCACCAGAGGTTGTGCTCCCGCCATCGCCAGGTCGTTCACCGTTCCGTTGACAGCAAGATCGCCGATCGTTCCGCCGGGAAACACCATGGGTTTCACGACGTACGAGTCCGTCGAGAAGGCGAGCCGCACCCCGCCGACGTCGAATACGGCCGAGTCGCCGAGTTCTGCATCGGCGGCGCTTCCGAACGAGGGCAGGAACAGATGCTCGATCAGCTCGGCGGACATCGCTCCCCCACCACCGTGCCCCATGACGATGTTCGGCGAATCACGCAGCGGCAGTGGACAGACCCATGCCGACAGGTCCACGACAGCGGTCTCCTCAGCCGGCATGACCCGCCTCCTGAAGTTCCAGGCGCCGGTACAGGTAGTACGCAGCGCACGCCCCCTCGGACGAGACCATCGTGGCACCGAGCGGATTCCGCGGAGTGCATTCCTTCCCGAAGGCGCTGCACTCGTGTGGCTTGATCAAGCCTTGCAACACTTCTCCGGAACGGCACACGCTCGACTCGTCGGTATGGATATCGGTCACCGAAAAGCGCTCTTCGGCATCGAAATACGCATACTTCGGCGCCAGCTGCCAACCGCTGTCCGGAATCGATCCGATGCCGCGCCATGTCCGATCCGACACCGCGAACACGTCCTCGAGCATCGCCTTCGCTGCGGTGTTGCCCTCGGCCGTGACCGCACGGGCGTAGGCATTTTCGACCTCGTATCGACCCGATTCCAATTGCAGCACAGTCTTTCTGATTCCTTCCAGCAAATCCAGCGGCTCGAATCCGGTGACGACGATCGGGACCTTGTACTTCTCGGCGAGCGCCGGGTACTCCGACGTACCCATCACACTGCACACATGCCCGGCCGCCAGAAATGCCTGCACGCGGCACTCTGGCGAGTCCATGATCGCGGCCATCGCCGGTGGGACGAGAACGTGCGAGACGAGTAGCGAGAAGTTCTCGATGCCCAGGCGATTGGCCTGATAGACGGTCATGGCGTTGGCCGGCGCGGTGGTCTCGAATCCGATCCCGAAGAACACCACTTGCCGGTCCGGGTTCTCCTTGGCAATGGTCAGCGCATCCAACGGTGAGTACACGACGCGTACGTCGCCGCCGGCACTCTTGATCCGGAACAGATCCGAAGAACTCCCCGGGACTCGCAACATGTCCCCGAAGGAGCAGAAAATGACATCGGGTCTTGCCGCGATTTCGAGAGCTTTGTCGATGATCTCGAGCGGGGTGACACAGACTGGGCATCCTGGTCCGTGAATCATCTCGATCTGTTGCGGAAGTAGTTGATCGATGCCGTGTCTGATGATCGAATGTGTCTGACCACCACACACTTCCATGATCGCCCATCGCCGTGTGGCCAGCGCGCGGATCTGATCCAGCAGTTTGCCGGCCAGTTCCGGATCGGAGAACTCGTCCAGATACTTCATGATTCCGTCTCCTTCGGTTCGATCCCCGCGGCCCGGGCAGCCCTTTCGAACCCGTCACCGAATTCCTCGTCGAGTACGCCGAGGTGCTCGAATTCCGCCAGCGTGCTGCGAGCGGATTCCTCGTCGAGTCGCTGGATGGCGAATCCGACGTGTACCACGACGTACTCGCCGACTCGGGCGCCAGGAATGTACTCGAGGCACACCTCTTTTCGGACGCCTCCGAAGTTCACCACCGACATCGTCGTTCCGTCGCGTTCCTCCAAGGACTCGATACGTCCTGGTACGGCTAGGCACATGACACAACTCCTGACCTCATGACGAACTCCCGACCAGCACTTGGCCGTAGGCGAGACCGCCGTCGTTCGGTGGTAACTCCAGTCCTGTCAACGGCGTGAATCCCGCTTCTCCGAGCAGGGCACACACCCGGACGAGCAGGAGAGGGTTCTGGAAGACACCTCCGGTGAGTACTACCTCGTCCACTCCCGCCATTTCCCGACCACGAATTGCCCACTCGAGCACCAGGTGCGCTACTGATTCGTGAAAACGGGCGCCGATCACGTCGGCGGGCACCTTCGCCCGGAGATCGCCGACGACAGCCCGAATGACCGACCGCGGATCGGCTGTCCACGAATCGTCGTCCGACTGCATCCAGTCGAAGGTGTACCGCGAACCGGCGCTGTCGACTCCCCTCGAAATCCCCTCCAGCTCGATTGCGGCCTGCGCTTCGTAGTCGACACACTGTCGAACCCCGGCCAGCGATGAGACTGCGTCGAACAACCGCCCCATGCTGGAGGTGTCCACACACCCGAAACCGGTTTCCAACTGGTGAAGTAGAACCGACCGCTCTCGGGGCGGACAGGCCGCAACCGGCGCGAGGTCGACGTCCCAATCCAACCCGGCGTGCCACAGGTGAGCGAGCGCCATTCGGTACGGTCGTTCCACTCCGGCATCACCACCGGGCAGCGGTACGTATTCCAGATGGGCAAGCCTGCGACAGCCCTTGTACGTCGCCAGCAGCATTTCCCCTCCCCACACTGCGCCGTCCGCCCCGTAGCCGGTGCCGTCGAACGCCATTCCGAGTACGGGTTCGCTCCCGTCCCGGCCGTTCTCCCCCATCACGGAAGCCACATGTGCATGGTGATGCCCGACGACGCGCACCGGTCGGTCGCCGCTACGCCTTCGAGCCCACGAGGACGAGCGATACCGCGGATGTTCGTCACAGGCGATCTGCTGAGGCACTACTCCCGTAATCGATTCGAAGTGACGCTCCGAGGCACCAAAACTGTCGATGACTGCGAGGTCGCCCATGTCTCCGATGTGCTGGCTCGGCCACACACAGGCACCCTCGGCGAGACAGAAGGTGTTCTTCAGGTCGGCCCCGACCGCCAAGGTGGGCGGTAAGTCGAACGGCGCGGCGACGGGCAGCGGTGCGTATCCGCGCGAGCGACGAAGCAACTGCCGTCCACCGTCCACTATTCGCATCACCGAGTCGTCACACGGCATCAAGATCGGACGGTTGTGGGTCAAGACCCCGTCGGCCAGACAATCCAGTCGTGCGAGATCGCTGTCGGAGAACAGAATAGGCTCTCCACCGATGTTCGCCGACGTCATCACCAACACCGCCGGGCCTGCAGCGTCCCCGGGCAAGCCGAGAAGAAGATGCTGAATCGGATTGTAGGCCAGCATGATTCCGATGTCCGGGATTCCTGGGGCAACCGAGGGCGAAAGAGCGAATCCAGACGCTTTTGCCACCAGCACTATCGGGCGCTCGCGTGAGGACATGGCACCGGCCTCGGCATCGCAGACAAGACCCTGCGCTCTGGCTTCGCGCATGTCGCGCACCATCACCGCCAACGGCTTGCTTGCTCGACGCTTGCGCTCACGTAACTGGTGAACCGCGTGATCGTCGCGGGCATCACAAGCCAGATGGAATCCGCCAATTCCCTTGACAGCAAGAATCTTTCCGTCTCGTAGCAGCGATCGGGCGGCCAGGAGTGCAGCCTCGCCGGTCACCGCAGGCATATCCTCTTTCACGAACGAGAGCGTCGGGCCGCACTCCGGACAGGCAATCGGTTGCGCGTGAAATCGGCGGTCGGAGGGATCCGCGTACTCCACCGCACAGTGTGCGCATAACGGGAATCGCTTCATCGTCGTGGCGGCCCGGTCGTAGGGCAGCGACTCGATGATCGTGAATCGTGGACCACAATTGGTGCAGGTGATGAAGGGATGACGAAATCGCCGATCGCTCGGATCAGTCAGTTCGCGGAGGCAGTCGTCGCAGATTCCGACGTCAGCCGGCGCCAAGGTTCGCCCGACCGACCCCGCATCCGTCTCGATTATGCAGAACCCCTGACGACCTACCGGCGACAAGTCCTCACGCTCGATCGACTCCACTCGTGCCAGCGGTGGGGGGCTGTGTCGCATTCGAACGACAAATGCATCGATCGCCATTTTGTCGCCTTCGATGTCGATCACGACACCGAGAGCAGAATTTCCCACCGAACCCGACAGTCCCAGTTCGGTGGCACTTGCGTGTACGAACGGCCGGAATCCCACCCCCTGGACTACGCCACGAACGATGACACGGCTGGCGATCATCATGTCCCGACCTCGCCCGTACGAGTATCGGAGTCGTCGATCTCACTGGCTTGACCTCGGCCCATCAGTTCGAGGCCGGTCCGGGCACGGCGCGCTCCCTGTTCGTCGACCTTTTCCACTGCGAAGCCCATGTGGATCACCACCCAGTCCCCTGCGGCGACGGCGCCTTCGTCGAGCATCCCGATGTTGACTTTGCGCGGAGCACCTTCCACGTCGACGAGGGCGAGTTGACCGCCGTACCCGTCCAGTAGTTCGCGGACTCGTCCCGGGATTCCCAGACACATGACTCACACCTCCGGTCCCAATGTGGTGACATCGCAATCCACGTCGATCGACCTCACGAGTGCCATCACCGCAGATGCGGCTTGCCCGACCGAACCGCTCATCTCCGCACTCAATCCGATCCCGTCACCAATCGATTTCGCGTGCGCCCCCACCACGAACGTCCGCGGAAGTGTTCCGCCGAGGGCCTGCAAGCTGGCGAACACCGAACTCGGATGCATCGAGTGAGCGTCGAAACCACCGTGCGGGCCTTCACTTTCGGGGTCCACCTCGATGATCGAGAGCTTCCCCGGGACCCCGGTGGCCGGTAGTGCGTCGATCAGCACCAGTGCGTCCCACGGCTCCAACAAGTCGTACGCCAGATGCACGCCGCGAATCCCGTAGTCGACCAGACGGGTTCCCGACGGAAGATCCTCGTGCTGCAGCGCCCGAACGACTTCGGGACCGAATCCGTCGTCTTCGAGAAATATGTTTCCGACGCCTGCAATCAGCACGCGCACAGCGCTTTACATCTTTCGCATTCTCAGATACCGCTGGATGTCCGGCATCGACACCACCAGGACGATCGCGGCTGCGATCGCGGTGGCGCCGAGAAGTGCCGTCGACAGCAATCCCATGCTCCTCATGGCGAGTTCTCCTCTCGATAGCTGTGAAGTCCGATAGCTGTGAAGTACGTCAACTCGCGCTGTCTGGCGGCATCGGTTCTATCTCCTCCGGCGCGAAGTACAGATAGCGGCCGTACCAGTTGTGCAGATCGGCGGCCGGATCGTCCAAGAGTGTCACCCCAACATGAATGTCGCCGTCCACGTCTTCATGAATGGTGGCGACGTGGGCGATCCGGCCGTCGAAGAACAGGTCCTGAGCATCAGCGCGACGCGAGGGGTGAAGCCGAACTGTACTTCCACCACAGACGCGGACGCCGTTGATCAAAACTGCGTCGGTGCGCGGTTGAACACTGGTGTCGGCTTCCGGGGTCCACCAGTCCACGCCGTCAGGCACCTCGGGTACGAGATCAGAACCGGCATGCGGATCTCGCAGCACACCGTGCAAGCCGGCCAGATCGTCGTCCGTCAAGCGCTCACACCGGTCGATGATGTCGGCAGCTTTGGAATCGGTAGCCCGCGCCACCGCTTTTTCCTCGTCGGTCATGGCAAGGATTCTCAGGGTGAGTATTTCGTCGATCTCGGTCGAGTCGAACAGAGATCCTTCGCTCTGCGGCGCAATCTCGGGGAAGTCGTACAGGATGATCGGTGACACCAGAACGGTGGCCGAAGTGCCAGGGTGAGTGGAGTCCGCTATGCCCGCAAGCACGGGATAACAGCGATTTTGCCGCAGCGGCTCCGAATGATCGGGTTCTTCGAACAACGACAGGAATCTCGAGCCTGTGGAGTTCAGAATGACGTGAGTGCCGAGCATCGACTGCGCCGTGGCGGTGCCCTTGTCCCTCGCGTCGATGCTCGTGGTGTTCATGACCTTGACGGACATCACCGTGCGTCCACCTCCGGGTGAGGCGCTCACTGCCACGCGACCATTCACCGGAAGCCGTGTCCGGACGATCCGTCCGACCACTCTGCCCCGAGAGTCCGAGAGAGTCTCGCCGTCGACAACTCCCGCCGCACAGAAGGTTTCTTCGGCGCCGGCTTCGAGTTCGTCCAGACCCCACGGGCCCAATGCCGACTCGGATTCGGTCGCTTCGTCCCACGAGATCGACTCGCGCCCGTCGACTACCAACCGATCGACCGGAATCCACGCGCCGCCGGCGCCGAGTCGTTCAACCGTCCGCGACTGGTGGTGCAGAAACCTCACAGTCGCAGTCACTTCGACGCCGCTCCGCTCGAATTCGCCGAGCAGACATTGCGCGGACATCGACGGTTCCTCCCCGACTCCGACCTCGGCGGCGCCGGGCGGTCCGAGAACGCCGAACTGCCAACGGGATTGATTCTTCGCCGAACCGGCCCGGTAAGGATAGAGAAGGTAGCCCTCGTAGAGGACAGCGTCGGCCACGGCCCGAACGTCGTGATCGATCTCCGCACGAGTCATCGCTGCACCTGGCTCGCCGTCAGCAACTGCCGCACGGCTGAATCGAGGTCCGTGAGGCCGTGGGCAGCCTTGAATCGCACGAGATCGGCAATCGTCTCATGGTCGAGGCGTACCCAGCCGGAGGCCGGATAATGCGTGGCCATCAGCAGTTTCCACACGTCGACCGGCAATTCGTAGGCAGCAGATCTGTCCCACGGGATCTGCTGCACCGAGAAACCACGCGGTCCGTCAGTGAATACCGTGCCGCTCAGCAAAAGCACGATCGGAATGATTCCGTCACGGAGGCCATGCATGTACTTCGACGCCGTCACCGAGAAGTCGTACGTACACGCCATGGGTAAGGCCGCGACCGTTGCTCCCGTGAATCCTTGAACGACCGTGGAACACTCCATCCACAAGAAGGTGCGCAGCGTGCTCGACCAACGCTCCCGCGGACCGAAGAGATCGTGCAGGGCTTCGCCTTCCGCATCGGAGTACGGCCGGCGGTGCGGTTCGATTCGAACTTGTGCGCGCAGGGCCACCGCACGAACGGTCACGCCGGTCGTCTCCGACATCCTCAATCTCACCGTCAGATTCGGCGTGACCGCGTACGGTTCCACCTCCACGTTGTCGACCGAGAAGTCGAGAGAAGTCATGCCGACCTGCTTCGTGCCTCGACGCGAGCAAAGAATTCGTCCACTGCGCGTGCGGCATCCTGGCCACCGTCGAATCCGCGCCACACGGTGCGCAGCCGTCCCACCAGTTCGTAACAGGCGTCGACGGGAACCACGAAGCATCGCGGCGATTGTCCTGACGTGGGCACGGAGACGATCAACGCCTCGACGTCGGCCCGCATCTGCGAGAGCCCCGGATTCTCGTCGAGCACTGTCTCGAAGGAGTCGATCGGCAGCTCGGATTCGGTAGCTCCGGCAGGTCCCGGATAGAAGACTATGTACTTGTCGAGGAGCGAGTTTCGAAAGAAGAATGCGAGGCCGACGGGGATTTCCAAAGACTCCCAACGGCCCGGCGCCAGCTCGAAGTCCGGAAATTCGAGATACCGATCGGGAACCGCTTTGTATCGAAGGTCCGCGTCGACCGGCGAAAAGAGCAGATAGCAGGGACGGCACACGCACATCAGGCTCCGAACCTGTACGTCCACGACGTGTTGGTGTTCGTCACCTATGCCCGCCGCGCACATCTCACACAGCGGCCCGGTCGGCATGACGCGCGCCGAGGCGATTCGTGTGAGTACTTCTCCCACAGTAGTTTTCATGACAGGGTGACTTTCATGACCGGTCTTCGTTCACGGCTAGGTCACCGGCAACACGGAATCGTCGGCGAGCGCGACCGAGAGAACTCCGTCGCGGATCAACACCGGCAGCGGCGCCAGGTGCTCCGAACCACCACCAACCCTCGCTCCCGCTCCGTACACGCTGAAGTGGGCAGAGCACGTCGGACAGGTAAGAACGGCGGCGTCTCGGGCAGGAACGCCCATCATGCGTTCGAGCACAGACCCCGCCATCGAGTGGTCGCAGACGGGACAACGGTCGCGATACGCGTACAGATCGTCACCGGAGCGGCAGACCAACAGTTCGGTACCCGATACCCGGAAGCCCGCGACCTCACCCGCGTCGACTTCGGCGAATTCGGGGACCTCCACCCAGTGCGCACCTCCCCCGTCGGCGTGTACGTGCGAGAACAGGGACTCGACCGAGATCACACCCGACTTCAGCTCGTGCGGGTCCGGTGTTTCGACGTCGATTCCGGTGGTCTCGGGTGCCGCAGCCTGCACCGCGTCCTGGACCGCGGTTTCGAGAGTCACCGACGACGAAGGACAACTGTTGCAGCTTCCGAGCAGACGTAGCCGCACGACTCCGTTCGCCACCTCGATCAGTTCGACGTCGCCGCCGTGCGAGCCGAGGTACGGACGCACGCTGTCGAGCGCAGCGCGTACGCGGGTCTCGACGTCGTGCGGGTGAAGTCCGTGCACGAGTAGCAGGCTCGACACCAGATCGTCGCGAACCATCGCATCCATCGTGGCCGGATCCGCCAGCGCGACGGTGCGTTCGAGCGCTGCGCCGTACAACTGCACGACCTCACGCACCAGTTGCTCGGCGCGATCGCGAGCCACCGGTCCCGCACCAGCACTGGCCTGCAACAACGTCTCGATGCGCTCACCTGCTCCGCGCCAGTAGTCGGCCGTTTGCTCCATCGATCACTCCCCGGTCACGGACTGCGTCGGCGAGTGCAGCTTCTCCAGGGTCTTGCCACCGCCGAGATACATGTGAACCCCGCACGGCAGGCAGGGATCGAAACTACGCACCGTCCGCATGATGTCGATGCCCTTGAAGTGGTCTCGATCGTTCTCCTCGAAGATCGGCTGACCCTGCACAGCGTCCTCGTACGGACCGGGAGTTCCGTAACTGTCGCGCGGGCTCGCGTTCCACGGAGTCGGCGGGTACGGGTGATAGTTCGCGATCTTCCCGTCACGTATCACCATGTGATGAGAGAGAACTCCGCGGACGGCTTCGGTGAATCCGCATCCGATGCCCTCGTCCGGGACCTCGAACGACTCCCACGTCTTGGTCCGGCCGGCCCGGATCTCGACAAGCGCCTTCTCGGCGAAATGAAGGGCAGCCGCGGCTGCGTACGCCTGGAAATAGGTTCGCGCACGGTTTCTTTCGAGAGTATTGCTGCCGTGTTCCGGTATCTTCCACTCGAGCGAGACCGGACCTTTCAACGCTGTCTTCGGAAGATTGATCTTCACGCTGTGTCCAGTCGACTCGAGGTACCCGATGTCGACCAGGCCGGCAAGAGCGGTGCTCCACAGACGAGCCAATGCTCCCCCGCCGGTGTCCAGAGCGAGGTTGTCTTTTCCGTCGAACCATCGCGGTGACATCACCCAGCTGTACTTGTCCTCGAGGTTCCGCTTCTGCGGATGTGGGTTGGTGTGTTGATTCCACGGATGCCGGCGATCGACCGGATTACCCAGCGGATCGGTTTCGACGAACATCTCCTGATCACTCCAGTCCTCGTAATACGAGGAGCCCAGCATGATTCGGATACCGAGATTGATGTCCACCAGGTCTGTGGTGACCAACTTCCCGTCGACGACGACGCCCGGAGTGACAAACATCTTCCGGCCCCAGTCGGTCATGTCCTTGTACGAGAAATTGCAGTACTCGGGGTCTTGGAACGATCCCCAACAACCCAGCAGGGTCCGTCGCAGACCGACCTTTTCGTAACCAGGCAGCGCCTCGTAGAAGAAGTCGAACAGGTCGTCGTGCATCGGCACGACCTTCTTCATGAATTCGACGTACCGCATCAGCCGCGACAGGTAGTCCGTCATCAGTTCGATCGTCGCGACCGTGCCCACGCCACCGGGATAGAGCGTCGACGGGTGGACGTGCCTGCCCTCCATCAGACAGAACATTTCACGGGTCGAACGCGAGACTTGCAACGCTTCCCGATAGAACTCGCCCGTGAACGGATTGAGAGTCCGCATGATGTCGGCGATCGTGCGATAACCATGCTGGTCCTCGTGCGGACAGCGCGTGTTCTCTGCCTGCGCCAGCACCCCTGGATTCGTCTCGGAGACCATCTTCTCGCAGTAGTCGACCGCGACCAGATTCTCTTGAAAAATGTTGTGGTCGAACATGTACTCGGCCGCCTCGCCGAGATTGACGATCCACTCTCCCAGATGCGGCGGCTTGACACCGTACGCCATGTTCTGTGCGTAGCACGAGCATGTGGCGTGGTTGTCACCGCAGATGCCGCAGATACGACTGGTGATGAAATGCGCGTCGCGCGGGTCCTTCCCCTTCATGAACAGGGAATACCCACGAAAGATCGACGACGTGCTGTGGCACTCCACCACTTCGCGATTGGCGAAGTCGATCTTGGTGTAGATACCCAGACTGCCGACGATTCGGGTGATGGGGTCCCACGCCATCTCGACAAGACCGTCGCGGTCCGCAGTCGAGGTGGGTTCGGGAACGATGGCCGTCATTGCAGTGCCTCCCAGAGACGTTGCTCACGAACTGATTTGAATGTATCCGGTCGGTCACCACGTACGTGTCGCACCGGTCAGCAACTTCGACCCGCGCTCGCGCCAGTGCGGTTCCTTGTCCAACGTGTGACCGGTGATCCGGCGCAGACTGTGGATCACGGACCCGTACATTCCCACCGCATTGGTGGAGAGTTTGCCGCCAGGTGGTTCATCCATGAACGGCATGAATTTGTCCGGGAATCCCGGCATCGTGCAACCGATACAGATCCCGCCGACATTAGGACATCCGCCGACTCCGTTGATCCAACCGCGTTTGGGGACATTGCATTTCACGACCGGTCCCCAACACCCCAGCTTGACGATGCACTTCGGTGACCCGTACTCCGTCGCGAACTCGCCCTGCTCGTAGTACCCGCCACGGTCACAGCCCTCGTGAACGGTGGCACCGAAAAGCCACTGCGGGCGCAGGGATTCGTCCAAGGGAATCATCGGCGCCTGATCAGTGGCCATGTACAGAAGGTAAGTCAGGGTCTCGGAGAGGTTGTCCGGCTGGATGGGACACCCGGGAACGCACACGATCGGGATGCCCGCCTTCGATTTCCAGGTCCACCCGAGATAGTCCGGCACTCCCATAGCACCGGTCGGATTGCCGGCCATCGCATGTATGCCGCCGTAGGTTGCGCACGTGCCGACCGCGACTACCGCAGTGGCTTTCGGTGCCAGCTTGTCGAGCCACTCGCTCGTGGTGACCGGTTGGCCGGTTTCGCGATTGTTCCCGAAGCCACACCAGTACCCTTCGTCGTGGAGTTTCTCGTTCGGTATAGATCCTTCGACGACGAGAACGAAGGGTTCCAATTCTCCCCGGTCAGCTTTCCAGAACCATTCCAGGAAATCGTCGGCTCCACCCTGCGGTCCGCATTCGAAGTCGATGAGCGGCCAATGGACCGCTACCTGAGGCAGGCCAGGCAACGCACCGAGTGCGATCTCCTCGATACTGGGTTGCGTAGCGGCAGTCAGTGCCACCGAATCACCGTCGCAACTGAGACCGGCATTGATCCACAGCACGTGAATCAGCGTTTCTTCCGCTTTGGCTGCTGCGCTTTGGGGGGTTACAGCGGAGGCAGGTTCCGCCGTGGTGCCAGCAGTCGATTTTTGTGTGTCCATGTCAGCCGCTTTCACGGGTGCACTTGCGCCTGATTCTCGGCGCCGCCACCGGCCGGACACGCTAGGGCCTCAAAACTCTGTGGCCTCGCTGTGGTCTCGAAACACCGCGGCACCGAAACGCTGACGCCACCGGAGTCGAACCTCGGCCCACTTGCGTGGCACCCACTCATTTCATTAACTACCCGAGCAGATCAGTTGTCAACGGCCACCGGAGAAATCGCCGAACGACTACCGATCCACTCGTACCACTCGTCCATGCCCTCACCTGTCGTGGCGGACAGAACAACTACGCGCACAGCAGGATTGAGCATTCTTGCTTGCGCACTGCAGGCATCGACGTCGA
The DNA here is from genome assembly GCF_036541985.1 of Rhodococcus sp. IEGM 1306. NCBI lineage: Bacteria > Bacillati > Actinomycetota > Actinomycetes > Mycobacteriales > Nocardiaceae > Rhodococcus > Rhodococcus sp. IEGM 1306. Next base: position 118,768 of record NZ_JAZHFF010000002.1, on the reverse strand, counting down.
ACTCGACGTACGGGAGCAAGTCGATCTTGTTGATCACCACTAGATCCGCGACGGCAAAGATGTGCGGGTACTTTTTCGGCTTGTCGACCCCCTCCGGCGTCGAAATTAGGACAACCTTGCCTTCCTCGCCCAGGTCGAAGAGCGCGGGGCACACCAGGTTTCCGACGTTTTCGATCAGAAGCAGCGAGCCGTCTGGCGGATCCAAAGCCCGTAGTGCGTGATCGATCATCTCGGCATCGAGATGACATCCGGCCCCGGTGTTCACCTGGACCACCGACGCACCGGTTTCGTGAATCCGCTCGGCGTCGAGCCGGGTTTCCTGGTCACCTTCGATCACTGCGATAGGTCGTTCCCGTGTCAGTTCCCGGATCGTTCGTGCCAGCAACGTCGTCTTACCCGCGCCGGGCGAACTCATGATGTTGAGTGCTGTGATTCCGCGGACCCGCATCCACTCACGATTGTGCAGTGCAATGCCGTCGTTCTTGGCAAGCACCTGCTGCTCGAGAAGCACTGTGTGCTCCGAGTGACCGTGCTGATGGTCATGCCCGTGACCGTGTTCCTGCTCGTGACCGTCTACCTGCTCGTGCTGTCCCTCTTCGACCACCGACACCCGCGGTCCCGCGGTGTCCCCGCACCCACACGTCGCGCACATATCTCAGCTCACTTCCATCGAGAGGATCCGCAGCTCTCGGCCGGCAAGCACCTCGACATCAGCACTGCCGCACCCGCACAACAAGAACATGTCGGGCGGCGAGAACGTCACGCCACAGCTTTTGCATCGCGCGCTCGTTGCAATCTGATCGATGTGCAAGCTGGCACCTTCGGCGTGAGTACCCGCAGTGACGACGTCGAAGCAGAACAACAGAGAGTGTGGAACCACCGCGCAGAGTTGTCCGACTTCCAGCCGCACGCTCGATACTCGTCGCTCGCCGGCACGCTCACACACGGCTTCGACCACACTCTGCGCAATAGACAGCTCGTGCACGGTGAACCCACGATTCGTGATCCGGAAACCTTCCTTCCACGATAAGCACCACCAGTCGCCGTACGGAACCCGTACACCAAAACAGGCTGCGATCCGCAACTGATTGCGGATCGCAGCCTGTGACAGCGTTATTCGTGTGACGAACGGAAACCTCTCGGCTAGCCGGCTGCAGCTTGTGTCGTCATTGTTGTTGATGTTGCCGTTGTCGTGGTCGCGGCGGGCGGTGCACTCGACTCGACTGAAGTCGACGGCGCCACGGTTGAAGTCACACTCGGCGTCGCGGCCGGAGCAACGGCTGACGTCGTCGGAGCCGCGGGTGCCGGTGCTGCAGATTCCGACCCTGCGGGTGCGGGTTGTACCGCTTCGCCCGTGGTTGTGGTGGGCTTGGCCGAGTCGGTAGCCGAAGGCGAAGCAGCTAAGGCGTCGATGGCATCCGCCATCTCTTCGGCGGTCGGCTTCGCCGACGAATCGACCGGCTTGCCGTCCTGCGCCTGCTTGGCCAGATAGGTCAGCCACGCCGCTGCGTACTCCGCTGATGTCAGGGGCTTGCCGTTTGCAGCATCCGAATCGCGCCAGTAGTCGAAGTGGTGACCGACATCCGGGCCCAAGGTCAGGCCGTACGGATCGTTCATGACGACGGGAATGGTGTTCTGGTTCGTGGCGATGAGGCCGACGATTTCCTTGAACAGCTTCTGCGGCAGGTACGCCAACGGCGACACTTCCTCAGTGGAAACCGAGTCCTTTGCGACCGGCGTCGTGGTGGCCTCGCTCGGCTTGTACGCCGGATCGGACACCTTCAGCAAGACATCGAGGAAGGTTTCGTCGCTCTGCATCCAGGTGGGATTGCTCGAGATGTCGTTGAAGGCGTCGAACATCACTCGTCCCATCACGACCGCTATGTCCATGCCGGTGGCGGGCGTCAGATTCTGCGCTTGCAACTGGTCGACGTTGAGCTGCCGACCGACGTTTGCCGCCAGAATCAGGAGTGAAATGTTCTCGGGAGCTGCGCAGGTGAGGTCGCCGTCAGAGCAGAACGAGGCAATCTTGCCTTTCAGCGCCCCGAAATCTCCGCTGGTGCCTGGAAGTGCCCCGGATCCGGAAGCGGTGTTCTTTCCGTTCTGATACTTCTCGTTGAAACCATTCGGGTTCGAGTACGGGTTCTCGGCACCGGGGAACGGGCCCTCGCCCGCGAGTCGACCAGCGTCGGCGAAGATCACCACACCGACGACGTTGTCCGGATTGATGCCGGAAGTACTCGACTCCGAGCCGATGTCCATCGCGACGCGGCGCACGACGTCAGCGCCCTCGCTGTAGCCGACAATCGAGAACTTCGTGTTCGGGCAGGCCGCGCTGATTGCCTTCATCACAGCGCGGGTATTGTCTGCGCCCGTCGTCACGGCCTCTTCGTAACTGTCCATGTTTGCGGGGTACGCGATGTAGACCGAGGCGTACGAGCCGTCCTTGACCGAACCGGCAGGCGCCTTGAGTACCGGGTCCACCCAGTGGCTGCTGTAGTCGTCTGTGAGCGCCGCCGGGAGGAGCGTCTTCCCATCGGCACCAACGAGCATCTTCGTCGTGCCCTCGACCGGGGTGTCACCGCGACCGGCAACACCGATCCCGACCGTGTCGTGACACTCGGTGACAGACGCGGTCAACTCGGTCTCGATCGTCTGCGATTGCGGAGAATCCACGGCAACTGCGACCGCCACCAACGCGGCCACGCCGAGCGCTGCGGGCGCTACAGCACCCGCCAGTATTCGATGTCGCGAAAAGAACCCACGAACCGGCATATCTTCTCCCCAATCAACTTTTGGAAAACGTACGACCGACCCCCGGGGCGTCACGCAACGTCATTCGAGTAGTCGTCCAGTACGAGAGGAGCGTTACAAGGGGTAAGGATTTTCCGCGGCGACTCGGGAGGCTATCGGGGACGCAAACCTCTCATTTCCGCTGCATAACAGCAACGTGCGTCTACTCCGCGTCGAAGATAATGACCTGTCGGATTGCTTTTCCGTCGGCGAGTTCGTCCATGCCGGAATTGATGTCGGCCAGTTCGATTCGCGAGGAGATGAGCTTCTCGACCGGAAGCTTCCCGTCCCGCCACAATTGCGCGTAGATCGGGATGTCGCGGGCCGGGACCGCGGATCCGAGGTAGCTGCCGATGATGGTCCGCGCTTCGGCAACCAACCCGAGAGGCGAGATCGACGAACGCGCATCAGGTGCAGGCAACCCCACTGTGACGGTCGTGCCGCCCGGTGCCGTCGCCGCCACCGCAGTCTCGAAGGCCCGAGCATTTCCGGCGGCCTCGACGACGATGTCCGCACGGACGCCACTCTCGGACAGTCCGGACGGTGTGAAGACCTCGGTCGCGCCCAGTTCCAGGGCCTGGGCCAACTTCGACTCCAGTGCGTCGACGCCGATGACGGTCTCGACCCCGAGTGCGCGCGCCGTCAGGATTGCGGCCATCCCGACTCCGCCCAAGCCGACCACCATCACCGTGTCGGCAGGGCGAGGCTTGGCCGCGTTGAGCAGCGCTCCCCCTCCCGTCAACACCGCGCAACCGAGTACGGCTGCGATCTCGGCCGGGATGTCGTCGTCGACGGCAACAACCGACTTGGCGTTGACCACCGCATGCGTCGCGAAACCTGAAACACCGAGGTGATGTTTGACGTTCTCGCCGGAGCGTCGCAGTCGTTGCGCGCCACCGAGCAAACTGCCCTCGTTGTTGGCGGCACTACCCACCGTGCACGGCATCCGGCCGTCGGCGGCGCATCCCGCGCACTCACCACACCGCGGAAGGAACGTCATCACGACGCGGGTACCGACCGACAGTGAATCGACTCCTTCGCCGAGTTCGAGGATCCGACCAGCTGCCTCGTGCCCCAACAACATCGGTACGGGTCGTACACGATTCCCGTCGACGACGGACAGGTCGGAGTGACAAAGCCCCGCAGCTTCGATCTTGACGAGGATCTCACCCGGACCCGGGGATTCGAGATCGAGTTCCGAAATCGAAATAGGAGTCGACTCCGCAAAGGGACGCTCCCGGCCGATCTCTTCGAGCACTGCACCACGGATCTTCAACTGCACACCCCGATTTCGATAGTTCGAACTACTTACCCACGATCCCGCGTACCGACGCGGGGAGGTCACGAACACGCTTGTACGGTCCTACGACGGCGGCCGCAAACGGCCTCGTCAAGAGCACCTGCGCCACCTCGAGCACCTCTTCGGAGGTGACTGCGTCGATGGTCGCGAGCGTCTGCGCGACACTGCGATGGTTGCCGTAGTTCAGTTCACTGCGACCGATACGGTTCATACGTGAGCCCGAATCTTCCAGTGCCAGAACCAATCCGCCGCGCAGCGATCCCTTGGCGCGGGCGATCTCGGCATCGGTGATTCCGTCCGTCGCAACGTTTGCGAGTACCTCGCGGATCACTGTGGCAACCTCACCGAGGTTCTCCGGCTGGCAACCGGCGTATACGGAGAACGCTCCGGTGTCCGCGAAGGTGTCGACGCCGGAATAGACGGAGTACGCAAGCCCACGCTTCTCCCGAATCTCTTGGAAGAGACGAGAACTCAGCCCGCCACCCACTGCGGCGTTGAGAACCGACAGCGCCCAGCGATGACCCTCGTGCCGACCGAAGGCGCGTACTCCCAGCGCAAGATGGACCTGCTCGCTGTCGCGGTGGGTCAAGCTCAGTTCAGGCATCGTGCGCAATCGCAAAGTGCCCTCGCGCCGCGGCGCCGGCTTGACTCCACGCTCGAGGTGCCCGGCAAATGCGCGGCGAGCGAGCGTCACAACCTGCTTGTGGTCGACGTTTCCCGCTACGGCCAGCACCATCCGCTGCGGCGTGTAACGCCGAACATGGAAGGAATGCAACTGATTGCGCGACATCGACTCGATCGATTCGACGCTGCCGATGATCGGACGACCGACGGGATGATCACCGAACAACGCGGTCAGAAACGCGTCGCCGAGCAGATCCTCCGGATCGTCGTCGCGCATCGCGATCTCTTCGAGCACTACTTGGCGCTCGACATCGACGTCCGCAGTTCTGCAACGCCCGCGCAGTACGACGTCGGCAACGAGGTCCACCGCCATGGGAAGGTCGTCGTCGATCACGTGCGCGTAGAAACAGGTGTGTTCCTTCGACGTGAATGCATTGAGTTCGCCGCCCACACCATCCATGACCTGCGCGATGTCCAACGCAGTCCGTGACGGCGTCGACTTGAACAGCAGGTGCTCGAGAAAGTGCGCGGCCCCGGCCACACTCGGCTGCTCGTCTCGGGAGCCGACCCCGACCCACACACCGACGGAGGCAGAACGCACACCGGGAATGAACTCGGTGACGACGCGCAGGCCGCCGGGAAGGACCGTGCGCTGCACTCCGGATTCGGGAGTCGCATCGATCGGCGATTTCAGCACAGCGCTGCGGCTGCGCGTGGTGTTGGGAGTGGTCTTTGCCATGAAAAGGTTCAGCAGTCCTCGGTGCAAGTGTTGTAACAGGTACGTACAGGCTCGTGTCTACGTGTCTACAGACAGTACAGATGCGGCCCCGCACGGAAATCCGCGCGGGGCCGCATCAGAGTACGAAGTGAGATCTACTCGGAAGCAGCCTCGTCGGCGGCCGGAGCGGCAGCCTCGTCGTTGCCCTCTTCGACCGGGATCAGCGAGATCTTGCCACGTGCATCGATGTCGGCGATCTCGACGCGGATCTTGGATCCGACGTTGACCACGTCTTCGACCTTGGCAATGCGCTTACCGCTGCCCAGCTTCGAGATGTGCACCAGTCCGTCGCGTCCCGGCAGGAGCGAAACGAAGGCACCGAAGGCGGTGGTCTTGACGACCGTGCCCAGGAACCGCTCGCCGACCTTGGGGAGCTGCGGGTTGGCAATGGCGTTGATCATGTCGATCGCGGCCTGTGCAGACGGTCCATCGGTGGCGCCGACGAACACGGTGCCGTCGTCTTCGATGGAGATGTTGGCACCGGTCTGCTCGGTGATGGAGTTGATCATCTTGCCCTTGGGGCCGATGACCTCACCGATCTTGTCGACGGGGACCTTGATGGCCGTCACGCGGGGAGCGAACGGGCTCATCTCGTCCGGGGTGTCGATGGCTTCCGCCATGACCTCGAGGATCGTGGTCCGTGCATCCTTCGCCTGCGAGAGTGCACCGGCGAGAACCTGCGACGGGATGCCGTCGAGCTTCGTGTCCAGCTGCAGGGCCGTGACGAAGTCCTTGGTGCCTGCGACCTTGAAGTCCATGTCACCGAAGGCGTCTTCGGCGCCGAGGATGTCGGTCAGAGCGACGTAGCGGGTTTCACCGTCGACCTGGTCGGAGACCAGGCCCATGGCGATACCGGCAACCGGAGCACGCAGCGGCACACCGGCGTTGAGCAGTGCGAGCGTGGAAGCACACACCGAGCCCATCGAGGTGGAACCGTTGGAGCTCAGAGCCTCGGAGACCTGGCGAATCGCGTACGGGAACTCTTCGACGCTGGGCAGAACCGGCATGAGAGCGCGCTCGGCAAGTGCACCGTGACCGATTTCGCGACGCTTCGGCGAACCGACGCGACCCGTCTCACCGGTGGAGTACGGCGGGAAGTTGTAATGATGCATGTAGCGCTTGGTGGTCTCGGGGCCGAGCGAGTCGACCTGCTGAGCCATCTTGACCATGTCGAGAGTGGTGACACCCAGGATCTGGGTCTCGCCGCGCTCGAACAGCGCGGAGCCGTGTGCGCGCGGGATGATCGCGACCTCGGCGGACAGCGAACGGATGTCCGTGACGCCGCGACCGTCGATGCGGAACTGATCGCGCAGGATGCGCTGGCGAACCAGCTTCTTGGTGAGCGAGCGGAACGCAGCTCCCAGTTCCTTCTCGCGGCCCTCGAAGTTCGGTGCAACCTGCTCGAGAACCTCGACCTTGACCTCGTCGGTCTTGTCGTCGCGTTCCTGCTTGCCGGCGATTGTCAGTGCGGCATTGAGCTTTTCGGACGCAGCAGCCTCGACGGCAGCAAAAACGTCGTCCTGGTACGCCGGGAAGACCGGGTAGTCACCCGTGGGCTTTGCAGCCTTGGATGCCAGCGCTGCCTGTGCGGCACACAGGCGTGCGATGAACGGCTTGGCGGCCTCGAGGCCCTCGGCGACGATGGCCTCGGTCGGTGCCTGAGCGCCGTCGGCGATCTTCGCGATGACGTTGTCGGTGGCCTCGGCCTCGACCATCATGATCGCGACGTCGGCGTTGTCACCGCTACCGGAGACGACGCGGCCGGCGACGACCATGTCGAAGACGGCGTTCTCGAGCTGATCGACCGTCGGGAATGCAACCCACTGGCCGGTCTTGTTCTCGTCCGAGACGATGAGTGCAACGCGCACGCCACCGACGGGTCCGGAGAACGGCAGGCCCGCGATCTGCGTCGACGCGGAAGCGGCGTTGATAGCCACGACGTCGTACAGATCCTGCGGGTTGAGGCTCATGACCGTGACGACGACCTGGATCTCGTTACGGAGACCGTCGACGAACGACGGGCGCAGCGGCCGGTCGATGAGGCGGCAGGTCAGGATCGCGTCGGTGGAGGGGCGTCCCTCACGACGGAAGAACGAGCCGGGGATGCGGCCCGCCGCGTACATACGCTCTTCGACGTCCACCGTCAGGGGGAAGAAGTCGAAGTGCTCCTTGGGGTGCTTGCTGGCGCTCGTGGCGGACAGCAGCATGGTCTCGTCGTCCAGGTAAGCGACGACGGCGCCGGCGGCCTGCTGAGCAAGGCGTCCGGTCTCGAAACGGATGGTGCGGGTACCGAAGGACCCGTTGTCGATCACGGCGGTGGATTCGAACACGCCTTCGTCGACCTCTACTACGGAATTCTCTGTCATTCTTTTCTCTTCACTTCCCTCTCGTCTTCGCCGTACCCGCGCGGGCGTTTCCACCCTCCTGGTGGAAACTGCGCACCGAGGGACGTCCCCCTCTTGAATTGCAGACGCTCCTTGCGATGCGAGCGATTTCTGCTTCGGGACGTCACGACGTTCGGGCGGCCGTCGATCGAAGTCCGCCGGAGCTTTCGGGCACTCGCCCGGTCCGGAGAACCACTACCGACAACCGACACCACGTTCTCTGGTGCATACGGTGTGCTGACTGCGCACTGCACAAAGACAACTGTGCATAGCGCCGACAGCGGAAACTGCCTTGCGGCAGCTAACGCCGAAAGCCAGCGAAGCCCAGTATATGCGTGGCTTCGCCGGCTATCGGAGTGTTCGGCAAACCGAAGCCTGCCGTGTTGCTTTCGATCAGCGTCGTGAGAAAAATCTAGCGACGCAGGCCGAGACGCTCGATGAGCGTGCGGTAGCGAGCGACGTCAGTCTTTGCCACGTACTTCAGCAGACGACGACGACGACCGACCATCAAGAGCAGTCCACGACGTGAGTGGTGGTCATGCTTGTGGGTCTTGAGGTGCTCGGTGAGATCGGTGATGCGCTTGGTGAGCATTGCCACCTGAGCTTCGGGCGATCCCGTGTCGGTCTCGTGCAAGCCGTACTCGCCGAGAACGGCCTTCTTTTCTTCCGTGGTCAATGCCACTTGATTCACTCCTGTGATGACGTTTGCGTGAAAGGAACTAGATCGGGCGCGGCCACCGCAAACCGCAGCACGCACCGAGAGAAGATCCTACCAGCAGCAATGAGGCACTTTCGCCCGCCTGCAGCGAATGTGGCCGCCGCCACTAGTGCGGGACGAGTTCAACCCACTCTGCGCTCAACCCACGCTGCGCTCTGCATCCTCACTCAGGATTTGGCGTGCGCGTTCGACGTCTCGGTTCATCGCCGTGATGAGCGACTCGATCGAGTCGAACTTCTCCATGCCCCGAATCCGCGAAACCAGGTCGACAGCGACGTGTTGTCCGTACAGGTCGGCTTCTGTGTCGAGAACGTACGCCTCGACGGTTCGGGTCCGGCCGGAGAAGGTCGGGTTGGTCCCCACAGACACTGCGGCTTGGTATCGACGTCCGGGAACGACAGTTCCGAGTTCCTCGCCGGCACCGAGCACCGTGAACCACGCTGCGTACACACCGTCCGCCGGAATGGCCGAAAACATCGGCGGCGCAACATTGGCCGTCGGGAATCCCAACTCACGTCCGCGCTTGTCACCGTGCACGACTACACCTTCGACGCGATGTGGACGGCCGAGAGCTTCGGTAGCCGCTTCCATGTCACCTGCGTCGACGCACGAGCGGATGTAGGTCGACGAGAACGTCACCGCATGCTCGGCGAGTAGCTGGACGCCGTCGACGGCGAAGCCGAAGCGAGCGCCCATCTCACGGAGAAGATCGACGTTGCCGAGAGCCTTCTTGCCGAAGGTGAAGTTGTCCCCCACCACCACCTCGGCGACATGCAGACGTTCGACGAGAATTTCGTGGACGTAGCGCTCCGGCGTCAGCTTCATGAAATCAGCGGTGAACGGCATCACGCAGAACACGTCGATGCCCAGATCCTGAGCCAGTTCCGCACGCCGTTGGAGCGTCGTCAACTGGGCCGGATGACTACCCGGCCGCACAACCTCCATGGGATGCGGGTCGAACGTCATCAACACGCTCGGAACACCGCGTTTGCGGGCAGCGGTTACCGCTCTCGCTATCAATTGGGCATGCCCACGATGCACACCGTCGAACACACCGATAGTGAGCACACAACGACCCCAATCGGCCGGAACTTCGTCGAGACCACGCCATCTCAGCACGATTGGCAGCCTACGGGTCCACTGGCGGCGGGTCACGTCGGGACCCGCCCATCGAATCACCGCTGTGCTGCCGCTCACGTACGGAAGTTCCGGATTTCGTAGCCTAAGCTAAGCGTTGTGGCAGCTCACAAGACCGGAACCTCGGAAGCATCATCGACGCCGGATGGCGACAGCACTTCGGCGCACGACGCGGCAATCGACACGCTCGCACTCTCGTCGGTGGCTCAGGACTACCTCAAGGTCATCTGGACGATCCAGGAGTGGTCTCACGAGCGGGTATCCACCAAGCTCCTGTCCGAGAAGATGAACGTCTCGGCCTCGACGGTGTCGGAGGCGATCCGCAAACTCTCGGACCAGGGTCTGGTCGATCACGCCCGCTACGGCTCCATCGCGCTGACGGACAGTGGCCGCGCCGCGGCTGTGTCCATGGTCCGGCGCCACCGGTTGATCGAGACCTATCTGGTACAGGAACTCGGGTACGGCTGGGACGAGGTCCACGACGAAGCCGAAGTCCTCGAACATGCCGTTTCGGATTTGATGATCTCCCGGATGGATGCCAAACTCGGCTTCCCCGAACGCGACCCGCACGGGGACCCCATTCCCGCCACGGATGGTTCGGTACCGACTCCCCCGGCCCGCCAGCTCAGCGACTTCGCCAACGGCGAACGGGGCCGCGTTGCCCGGATCTCCGATTCCGATCCCGAAATGCTCCGGTACTTCGATTCCGTCGGCGTCAGTCTCGATGTCGAGATCACTGTCGAGGAGCGCCGCGATTTCGCCGGGACCGTGTCCGTTCGACTCGGCGACAGTCCCAACACCATCGACCTGGGAAGCCCAGTCGCTCAAGCAATTTGGCTCGTGTAGTCACAGTCGTTCAGAGCGGCAGCCGGTACCGTCGTTCCACGGGCCGGACGCCGTCTGCCCGCGTCCAGTCGGCAAGTCTCTCGTCGACGTACACCCAACCTCGACGCTCGTACAGCGCGATCGCCGGAAGAGCGTCGGCGACGACGTCGAGCTCCAGCCCCAACCGACGGTCGACGGCAAAATCCGTCACGGCGTCGAGTAGCGCACCGCTGAGGCCGCTTCCGCGTGAACCGGGATGAACGAACAGTCGCGACACGGCTATCGTGCCCGCAGTCGTGGGCGCACTTCCGAGAGAGCTGTCGAGGGCGACATGGCCGACAACACGGCCGTGACTCTCACCGACCCACGCCTTCACCAGAGTTGGCGAACTGAGCCAACGTCGTGGGATCTGCGGCCATGTGTCCGGATACCCGTCGCGCTCGTGAACCTGCGCCAGCGCATCGATGCAACCGCCGAGGTCGCTTTCGACACGCTCGCGGACGATCATCCGCGTAGCGTCGCCGGCCGCACGACCATCACCGAACTGGCGCGTCGCCCCTTCTCCTGCAAGAGCGCGATCGTGTGACCCGTGGGATCGATGGCCGCACAGATCCCCTTCATCCCGATCGGCTCGAGCCAACGACCCTGACTGATCGCCTCGGCTTCCTCCGCCGTGATCTGTCGATGTGGAAAGGCCGTCTGCGCGGCCTGATCGATGTCGAGGCTCACACCCGGCTGCTCTGCGAGATCTTCGAGCGTGCGCGCGTGTTCGAGAGTGAACGGCCCGACGCGAGTGCGGCGCAATGCCGTCAAATGACCACCGACGCCCAACTCACGACCGAGATCGCGCGCCAGCGAACGGATGTACGTTCCGGACGAGCATTCCACCTCGACATCCAGATCGACGAAGCCTCCCGGGACATCTCGCCGAGCCAGAACGTCGAAAGTCGACACCGTCACCGGGCGCGGCGCCAACTCGACGGTTTCTCCCGCGCGCACCAGAGCATGCGCGCGCTGACCGTCGACTTTGATGGCGCTCACGCTTGCCGGGATCTGCTTGATGTCTCCGGTCAACGTCGCCACGATCGCGGCGATCTCCTCGTCCGTCACCCCCGAGGCATCTGCAGATGTCAGGACCTCGCCCTCGGCGTCGTCCGTATCCGTCGCTGCGCCGAGTCGAATGGTCGCCGAGTACGCCTTGGTGGTCAGTGCCAGGAGACCGAGTAACTTGGTCGCACGCTCGACGCCGAGAACGAGAACACCGGTCGCCATGGGATCGAGCGTTCCGGCGTGTCCCACCTTGCGGGTGTTCAACAACTTGCGGCATCGCGCGACCACGTCGTGGCTGGTGATACCCGCCTCTTTGTCGACGATCAGGATTCCGGCGCCGACAAGACCGGAGGAAGGCTTTTCACGAGCTGACACGTGTGTCGATTCTGCCAGTCGCGCTCACTGCACCGAAATTGCCGTCAGGATGAGCCCGTCCGACACCAACCACCTGCCGTCGAAAGAGGTGAGCGGCGGACCGGACGTCGCCTCACCGGGGACGAGCAGACGCGAAGTGAAGGTCCCGGAAGTTTCCGACTCCGCCTCGAAGGTGATGTGGGCGTCCTCGAACCCCAACCATCGGCCGGTGAGCGGGAACCACGCCTTGTAGGTGGCTTCCTTCGCGCAGAAGAGCACTCGATCCCAGTGCACCGGACCGCCGGTTGCCTGAGCGCCCAGCCACGTTCGTTCCGCTTCGATGCTGACCGCGGGCAATACCCCGTCCGGCAGTGGACCGTGTGGTTCGGCGTCGATCCCGAGTGAGCGGACCTGCATGGAGTACGCCAGCACAGCGCCGCGGTAGCCGTCGCAATGGGCGAGGCTCCCGACCACTCCCTGCGGCCACAGCGGGGCGCCACGCTCGCCGCGCATGACTGCGGCAGACGGAACACCGAGCTTGCCCATCGCCTGACGCGCGAGATGCCGAGTAGTCACGAATTCGCGACGACGCTTCTCGACGGCACGGCCGATCAACGCCTCCTCGCTGGGGTGCGGAACCAGACCGGGCGGATCGACGAAGGCCTCGGCCGTCGCGACTCCACCGGGAAGAATCTGTTCGATCACGTAGCGATACCTCTCAGCGTCCGGCGCGCATGCGCTCGACTTCGGCTTCCTGCTCCGGCGTGACCTTGAAGTGGCCACCCCACTTGTTGAGCGTTCCCGGCGGGTACTCCGGAACGGGAAGAATCTGACGTAACAGCTTCTCCGGCAGTCCGCGCCGACGCCATTCACGCGGGTATCCGAGTGAAACTTCCTCGAAGCGGACGCCGTCGTAGTAGGTGGTTCGAGGAATGTGCAGGTGCCCGTACACCGAGCACACCGCGTTGTACTTGACGTGCCAGTCGGCGGTCGCGGTGGTTCCGCACCACAATGCGAACTCCGGATACATGAGCACGTCAGTCGGCTGCCGGACCATCGGGAAATGGTTCACGAGAACGGTTTTCGTGCCTTCGGGAAGTGCGTCCAGCCGTGCCTGGGTGTACTCGATCCTCGCGCGGCACCACGCGTCGCGCGTCGCATACGGCTGAGGTGAAAGTAGGAACTCGTCGGTGGCGACGACGTTCTTGTCCCGCGCGATCTCGAGCCCGTGTTCCTTGTCCCGCGCACCTTCCGGCAGGAAGGAGTAGTCGTAGAGAAGGAACATCGGGACGACCGTGACCGGACCCTCGTCTCCCTCCCACACCGGAAACGGGTCCTCGGGTGTGATGACGTCGAGTTCGCGGCACATGTTAACCAGGTACTCGTACCGCGGCGCTCCGTGAATCTGAACCGGGTCCTTGGCGGTCGTCCACAGTTCATGGTTCCCCGGAATCCAGATGACTTTTGCGAATCTGCTTCGCAGGAGCTTCAAAGCCCACCGGATGTCGTCCGTCTTCTCCGAGACGTCACCGGCGAGGATGAGCCAGTCGTCAGGCGAATCCGGAAACAGCTCTTCCGTCATCGGCTTGTTGCCGTTGTGACCGACGTGAATGTCGCTCACCGCCATCAACTTTGCTGCCACGATCCCTCTGCTTCCTCAGTTGAACTTCCGCGCCTCGCCGTCGCCGGACCTGTCACGGCCCACTTGCCGGAAAACGCTCGCCACGACACCGCGACCATCCGAAGTACTACGAACACGGTAAGCCCTGCCCAAATTCCGGCCAGCCCCCAGTCGTAGGCGAGGGAGAGCCAGATCGCGGGCAGAAACCCGAGAACTGCGCAGAGCATGGTCGCGTTGCGTAGGAACACCACGTCGCCGGCACCGAGCAGAACACCGTCGAGGGCGAACACAATTCCCGCGACCGGCATGATCGCGACGAAGAACCACCATGCGATCGACATTTGACCGAGCACCTCGGCGTCGGACGTGAAGAGACCGGGGATCACGGAGTGGCCGGCAGCGAAGAAGATCGCGAGCACCACGGCGAAAACCGTCGACCATGCGGTGATCCGCCAGGTCATCCTCTTCGCCGCGGCTGCGTACCCACCGCCGAGTGCTGCTCCGATGAGCGTCTGAGCTGCGATCGCCAAGGAATCGAGAAGGAGCGAAACCAGGTTCCACAGTTGGAGGACAACTTGATGTGCACCGACGACAGCTGCACCGAACCTCGACGCCACCGCGGCCGCCGAGACGAAACAAGCTTGGAACGCGAGGCTGCGCAGAATCAGGTCACGGCCCATCAGCATCTGCGCCCGCATGATCGCAAAATGTGGTCGAGCCGAGACGGGTTCACGAAAGAGCGCCCAGGCGAACAGAACACCCGAAACACTCTGGCCCACCAGATTCGCGACAGCCGATCCTTCGAGTTCCATTCGGGGAGCACCGAGCAATCCGTGCACCAGAATCGGGCACAACACCGCAGAAATACCCAGGCCGACAAGGACGAACCGCAGCGGTCGCACCGTGTTCTGAACCCCGCGCATCCAGCCGTTTCCGGCAAGGGCTACCAGGATGAGCGGAACACCCAATACCGCTATCCGAAGCCAACTTTCCGCAGCCGCGGCGATGTCGGGCGTCCCGGCCACCGCCGACGTCAACGGGCCCGCGATCACCTGCACGATCACTACCAAGGCCAAGCCGATCGCGGCTGCCAGCCAGGTCGCCTGAACGCCCTCGCCCACCGCGTCGCGCTCGCGGCCCGCTCCGTGCAGCCGCGCGGCGCGCGCCGTCGTGCCGTACGACAAGAAGGTCAGCTGCGTACTCACCAACGACAGGATCAGACCACCGACCGCCAACCCGGCCAGCGGAAGCGCCCCGAGTCGGCCGACCACGGCGATGTCGAACAACAGATAGAGGGGTTCAGCCGCCAGCACCCCGAGTGCCGGAAACGCCAGGGAAAAGATTCGTCGTCCAGTGACGTCGAACTCAGCTGCCGAAGATCTCGCCGAGGTGGCGTCAGATTCGCTCAATGCCGCGGATTCAGCCGAGTGCCGCGACGAGCGCGGCAACAATCTCGTCGCTGGACGTGGTCGACGTGTATCCGGCCGACAGCCGATGCCCGCCGCCACCGAGACTTTCAGCGACCGCCGACACGTCGATCGCCGACTTTGCACGCAACGAGATCGACCAGCTTCCGGAAACCGACTCTTTGAGTACAGCGGCAACTTCGGCTTCCGAAGTGGTTCGCACGATATCGACGACGCTCTCGATCTCCTCGGAGCGAAGATCGCCGATGTCACTGCGTCGGATCACTGCGTACACCAGCCCACGGCCGGCGGCGGCGTCCGGAATCAACACTGCGGACCCGAGTACCGATCCCAGCATCGGCAACCACCCGAACGGATGGGTGTCGAGCAGCTTTCGCGCAATCGCGTCGCCGTCGATGCCCGTCGCCAGCAAACGCGCCGCGAGCACATGTGGAAGCGGACCTCCCCACCGGAAGGAGCCGGTGTCGGTGACCAGTCCGGCATAGAGACAGTGCGCGATATCGCGATCGATCGCGACTCCCCACGCATCGAAGAATCGTGCGATGAGTGCCGTCGTCGAAGCCGCGGTTTCGTCGACCACGTTGATCGTTCCGAACTCCGAATTGGAGCGATGATGATCGAGAACGATCGTGCGACGTGCGCCGGTGAGTCGACTCGCCAACTCACCGAGCCGCCCCTCGCTGCCGACGTCCACGGTCACCAGCACGTCGACGTTTTCCCGAACGTCGATGGGAGCCACGAGCAGGTGCACACCGGGGAAATCACGCATCGACTCGGGCAGCGCCGACGGCCGGCTGAACGCGACCTGAACCGAAACTCCCCGACGCTCGAGGACGAGGCCGAGTGCAAGTCCACTACCGATCGTGTCCGCATCCGGCTGCACGTGGCAGAGAATCGTCACCGAGTGTGCTGCTTCGAGCACCTCGGCCACCTGAGCGAATTTCGCCGCGCAGGGGTCGACGTCCGAAAGTGCGGTGATCGTCATTCTCGGTGCGCGTCAGTCGGCTTCACGAACATCTGGAGACGCCGCGTCTTCGTCCGCAGCCACTCGCGGTTCCTTGTACGGATCTGCATCTCCGGCGGGCTGTGCGTTCTCACGAGCCTTGGCGACCTCGTCGTCGGCTGCCTTGGCCCGGGCCAAAAGCTCTTCCATATGACGCGCGGTGTCGGGAACGGTATCGGCGACGAAGGTCAGAGTCGGAGTGAACCGGACTCCGGTTCCGGCGCCGACCTTCGAGCGCAGAACACCCTTGGCCTTCTCGAGACCCGCAGCGGCAGCTTCCACGTCGGGCGCGGAATCGACCTTCTCACCCATGACGGTGTAGTACACCGTCGCGTCGTGCAGATCGTTGGTGACCTTGGTGTCCGTGATGGTGACGAATGCGAGCCGCGGATCCTTGATCTCGTGATCGATCGCCGTCGCGACGATGGTTCCGATACGCTTTGCCAGCTTGCGTGCCCGGGCTGGATCTACCATGACTGTCAGTCTCCTCTACCTGGCCACTCGAATCGAGGTGACTCGATCGATCAAAGTTCTGGTTAACAAGAATTATTACCGACAACAGTCTCGTCCATCGGCTACCCGGCAACCAAATCACCATCCACCCGCGCCTGCCGGACCCACAGCACAGACCGATCGGCCTTTTGTTGGTAACGTCCGGTCGACGACGCGATCAAGAATCACCGCATCGATAATTTTCGGAGGACTCGTTGCGACTGCACTACTTTGCTCGCCGGCAATCGCGTCGGCCGACCACAGCGAGTTCACACCGCTTCCATTGACATATTCGTTGGGAAGGAACAACACCCTTCCTTGTAGCGGACAACTCACGGGCTACGTCCAAACCCCGCACGACCGTCCAGGCATTGCAGTCGTTTCAGTCTCCTGGACTTCGTTTTTCGACAGCCCGTGTTCGATCACCGCCTATGTCAATTATTCGAACCGCGACACTCACACCGGTGGAACCAGAGCAATCGACTTGACGCACATCTCTGACGGATCCGGTTCGCTGCGGGGTGAATCGAGCCGCCAGATATCCATTGAGGTCGGGTCGGGCAACGCGGGCCTCAATCTGACCAGCGAATCGCTCACATCAACCTTGATCGATCCGGGCGCGTCTACCGTGCGCTTCGTAGTGGCATGAAGTAGTGCGCCGCCTACAGGGAGGTCCTCGCCAAGGGCGCCCCGCGAATCACGCGCTTCCGGACCGGATCTGCCCGACGCAGGCGCGGACCGGGTGAAAGCGCTGACCGCTCCTGTCAAGATCGGCGTTGCACAGAGTGGAACCGAGATTGCGCGGAAAATACGCGACGCGGCCGACACAGTCGCACTTGGTCCCGTAGACGCCTAATCCCTTGCCAACCAACTCGTTTCGATACGCCGTCTCGAGGAGCGACTCACCGACACCGACCAGTGACACTCAGTCTTCCGGGCCGAAGATTCGCCTTCGCACAGCCAGCAACTGAATCTCCGGACGCTCGGCCACCGCCCGCTCACAATGATCGAGAACATCGTGCAGGTGATCGACGGACGAACTGACCACACCGACGCCCACGAGCGCTCGACGCAGGCGTCCCTGCTCCCCCGCCTCCGCTGCACTCACACCGAATCGACGGAGTTCCGTCAGGATCGGCGACAACATCGAACGCTTTTCCTTGAGTGAGTGGACATCACCGAAAAGGATGTCGAACTCCAGTGCCCCTACAAACATTTTCCCCCTAGACAGAGCCGAATGGACCCTTCCGGACTTGTATGTTCAAGTCCGGAAGAGTCCATGTCAGCTAGTACTCACGTGCGTCCGCCCCAACGCCCGTGTCGACATAATCAGTCGCGCGGCTTCTCGCGAAGCTCGTAGCACTCGAGAACGTCACCGATCTTGATATCGGAGTAGGTGACGGTCAAACCACATTCGTAGCCTTCGCGAACCTCGGTGGCGTCTTCCTTCTCCCGCTTGAGCGAGGAGATGGTGACCGTCTCGGCGATGACCTTGCTGTCGCGGATGAGACGTGCCTTGGCGTTGCGACGGATGCTGCCCGAGGTGACCAAGCAACCGGCAATGTTGCCGATCTTGGACGAACGGAACATGGCGCGAATCTCTGCCTTGCCCAGCTCGACCTCTTCGTACACCGGCTTGAGCAGGCCCTTGAGTGCCTTCTCGACCTCGTCGATGGCCTGGTAGATCACCGAGTAGTAGCGAATGTCGACGCCCTCGCGGTTCGCCAGCTCCGTTGCCTTGCCTTCGGCGCGGACGTTGAAGCCGATGATGATCGCGTTGGACGCAGCAGCCAGGTTGACGTTGGTTTCCGTGATGCCACCGACACCGCGGTCGATGACGCGCAACTGCACCTCGTCGTCGATCGGAATGCCGAGGAGAGCCTCTTCGAGAGCCTCCACGGTTCCCGAGTTGTCACCCTTGAGAATCAAGTTCAGCTGCGAATGTTCCTTCAGAGCTGCATCGAGATCGTCGAGGCTGATGCGCTTACGACTCTTCGCTGCAAGCGCGTTGCGCTTACGTGCGTTGCGACGGTCCGCGATCTGGCGAGCGATACGGTCCTCGTCGACCACGAGCAGGTTGTCGCCTGCACCGGGGACCGACGTGAAGCCGATGACCTGGACCGGACGTGAAGGCAGTGCCTCGTGGACGTCCTGACCGTGCTCGTCCACCATGCGGCGGACGCGGCCGTAAGCGTCACCGGCAACGATCGAGTCGCCGACCCGCAGCGTTCCGCGCTGAATGAGCACGGTAGCGACGGGGCCGCGGCCACGGTCGAGGTGCGCCTCGATGGCAACACCCTGAGCGTCCATGTCCGGGTTGGCGCGCAGATCCAGGGAAGCGTCCGCCGTCAACAGCACTGCTTCGAGCAGTGCGTCGATGTTGAGGCCCTGCTTCGCCGAGATGTCGACGAACATGGTGTCTCCGCCGTATTCCTCGGCCACCAGTCCGTACTCGGTGAGCTGCTGCCGGATCTTGTCCGGGTTCGCGCCTTCCTTGTCGATCTTGTTCACCGCGACCACGATCGGCACGTCGGCCGCCTGGGCGTGGTTGATCGCTTCCACCGTCTGCGGCATGACGCCGTCGTCGGCTGCGACGACAAGGATCGCGAGGTCGGTGGCCTTGGCACCACGAGCACGCATGGCCGTGAAGGCCTCGTGACCCGGGGTGTCGATGAACGTCACGAGACGCTCGTTGCCCTCGAGCTCGGTCAGCACCTGGTAGGCACCGATGTGCTGCGTGATGCCGCCGGCTTCGCCCTCACGGACATTCGCCTTACGGATCACGTCGAGCAGACGGGTCTTACCGTGGTCGACGTGGCCCATGACGGTGACCACAGGCGGACGGGACTCGAGGTCCTCTTCTCCGCCGGCGTCCTCGCCGTAGGTGAGGTCGAAGCTGTCGAGCAGCTCGCGGTCCTCGTCCTCCGGGCTGACGACCTGCACGACGTAGTTCATTTCGCCGCCGAGCAGCTCCAGCGTCTCGTCGTTGACCGACTGAGTTGCCGTGACCATCTCACCGAGGTTGAACAACGCCTGCACGAGTGCTGCGGGGTTCGCATCGATCTTGTCCGCGAAGTCCGACAGCGATGCGCCGCGAGCGAGACGGATGGTCTCGCCGTTGCCGCGTGGCAGCCTGACGCCGCCGACTGCGGGAGCCTGCATGCTTTCGTACTCGGCGCGCTTCGCCCGCTTCGACTTACGTCCACGGCGAACTGCTCCGCCGGGACGACCGAATGCACCTGCCGCTGCGCCGCGCTGACCGGGACGGCCGCCGCCGCCTGGACGACCGCGGAATCCACCGGCCGGAGCTGCTCCACCGGGAGCACCTGCACCGGCACCGGCGCCGGGAGCACCGCCGCCGCGGTATCCACCGCCGCCGCCACCCGGACGACCACCGGGAGCGCCACCGGGACGACCCGGACGTCCGCCGCCACCTGGCGCGGGACGAGCGGAACGCGCAGGCATTGCACCCGGGTTCGGGCGAGGAGGCATGGAGCCGGGGCTCGGGCGAGGTCCGCCCTGACCTGCAGGCGGACGAGGTCCACCCTGGCCGGGAGCCGGACG
The DNA here is from genome assembly GCF_036541985.1 of Rhodococcus sp. IEGM 1306. NCBI lineage: Bacteria > Bacillati > Actinomycetota > Actinomycetes > Mycobacteriales > Nocardiaceae > Rhodococcus > Rhodococcus sp. IEGM 1306. Next base: position 98,698 of record NZ_JAZHFF010000002.1, on the reverse strand, counting down.
GGGACCGCCCTGACCCGGAGCCGGACGAGGTCCACCCTGGCCGGGAGCCGGACGGGGACCGCCCTGACCCGGAGCCGGACGAGAACCGCCCTGGCCTGCACCCGGACGCGGTGCGCCGGGAGCGGGACGAGGTGCCGGACGCTCGGCGGGAGCCGAGGAGTACGGGTTGTTACCGACGCGAGGTGCCTTCGGTCCCGGACGCGGTCCGCCGGGCTTTGCGCCGGTGGACGGTGCTGCCGGAGCCGCGGGGGCTGCCGGAGCCGACGCTGCGGGAGCAGCCGGAGCCGGACGTGCCGGCTGTGCTGGTTTCGGAGCGTTGAACGTCGGGGTGGGGACCGGCGCCGACGGTGCTGCCGGAGCAGCAGCTGCGGGAGCCGCGGGGGCTGCCGGTGCCGGAGCTGCGGGAGCAGCCGGTGCGGGTGCGGCCGGCTTGGGGCCGGGACGCGGGCCACCGGGCTTTGCAGCTGACGGCGACGGTGCGCCGGGCTTTGCCGCGGGGCGAGCCGCCGGAGCGGCTGCGCCGGTCTCGGACTTGGTTTCTGCTCCGCCTGCCGACGGGAATGACTCCCGCAGACGACGGGCGACGGGCGCCTCCACTGTGGATGACGCAGACTTCACGAACTCGCCTTGCTCCTTGAGCGTTGCGAGTAGTTCCTTGCTGGTGACACCGAGTTCTTTAGCCAACTCGTGCACGCGGGCCTTGCCTGCCACTGCTCTCCTCACTGATGAGGTCGAGCAGGAGGCATCCCACAGATGTGGGTCCCGCACGACCTCGGGTTATCGCCGATGGACGTTCATCGTTGGTGCTTCACGGTGTGCTCATGAGTGCTTGTGCCTGTTCTTCTCGAGAGGTACTGCTTTTGTGCGAACTGCGTCGACCAGCTGGTCGACAGCGGACGTGTCCAGATTTCCGGACACTCGCAGTGCTCTGCTGAATGCTCGGCGCCGCTCTGCCAGGCTCAGACAACTCGGATCCAGGTGCAGCCATGCACCTCGACCGGGGAGTCTTCGCGATACGTCGGGGATCAGCGGGGAACCCTCCGGCCCCTGCTCACCAACCACGACCCTCAACAGATCGACAGCCGACCCTTGTTCCCTGCACCCCACGCACGTTCTGACCGGCGAACCGGGTTTCACGCGCGCAGAATCCGAGGACTCACGTCGAACCATTGTCCACTCTACCGCCGAACCGTCTCGATCACTGCATTCCACCGTTATCCGTTGGACGTGGCGGGCCGGTCGGACGCGTCACCAACGGGTGCCGCATCGCTACGAATGTCGATACGCCAACCCGTCAACCGCGCAGCCAGACGGGCATTTTGACCCTCTTTTCCGATGGCCAACGAAAGCTGGAAATCGGGCACGATGACACGGGCTGCACGAGCTTCGGGATCGACGACAGTGACGGAGACCACTTTCGACGGGGAAAGTGCGTTGCCCACAAACGTCGCGGGATCTTCGTCGAAGTCGATGATGTCGATCTTCTCCCCCGCGAGTTCACTCATGACGTTGCGGACGCGCTGACCCATCGGGCCGATGCATGCACCCTTTGCGTTGAGCCCCTGCACGCGTGAGGCAACAGCGATCTTGGAACGGTGTCCCGCTTCGCGCGCGACGTTGATGATCTCGACACTGCCGTCCGCGATCTCCGGAACCTCGAGTGCGAACAATTTGCGAACCAGGTTCGGGTGAGTCCGCGAGAGGGTGATCTGCGGGCCACGGGCGCCACGAGCAACTCCGACGACGTAGCACTTGATGCGCTCACCGTGCTCGTAATTCTCGCCGGGAACCTGTTCTGCAGGCGGCAACAATCCTTCTGCGCCATTGGATTCGCTGCCGATGCGCACAACGACCATTCCGCGAGAGTTCGCACGCGTGTCACGCTGAATGACACCGCCGACGATCTCGCCCTCATGGGTGGAGAACTCACCGAAACTGCGCTCGTGCTCGGCGTCTCGCAAACGCTGCAGAATGACCTGACGTGCGGTCGTAGCCGCAATGCGTCCGAATCCTTCGGGAGTGTCGTCCCACTCCTCACCGATCATGTTGCCGTCGGCATCGGTGTCGTGCGCCATCACTCGCACCGAACCGGTCTTGATGTTGACATCGATCCGAGCGTTCTGCTTGTGCCCCTCGGTATGGCGGTACGCCGTCAGCAGCGCGGTCTGGATCGTGGCGATCACAGTTTCGATCGAAACGCCCTTTTCGGCTTCGATCGCTCGCAACGCTGCAATGTCGATATTCACTTGTCGAACCCTTCTTCGTTTTCTACGTCTTCTAATTCTGCTTCGTCGTCTTCGACACTGTCCACGCCCGAGTCATCGGTGAGGTCAACCGCATCCGAGGGAACTGCGCGCCCCTCCGGGATGCCGCCCGCGAGTTCCAACTCCGCCTCACTGGGCTTCGAGAACTCCACCTGAACTACGGCCTTCTGAACGTCGTCCAGAGCAATCTCGCGCACGGTCAGCCCGCCGCGGCCACCGATGACAACCGCCACGGAATCGTCGTTCAACGTTCCGATACGGCCCACCACGGTCTCGCCGGCCAGATCGATACGCGCTTTACGTCCGCGAGCCCGACGCCAGTGACGCTCGAGCGTCAGTGGGCGATCGATACCCGGAGAGGTCACCTCGAGGGTGTACGGCGTTTCACCGATTTCCTCGAGGCTGTCGAAAAGTTCCGAAACGAGTCTGCTGATCTCTGCGGCGGCATCGAGTTCGATCCCGGCATCGCTGTCGACCATGATGCGCACCGCGCTGTGCTTGCCCGCACTGGTCACGACAACGTCCTCGACGTCGTAACCCTGGGCGTGCACGAGTTCGGAGATCAGCTCGATCACCCTCTCCCTGGATGGCACCGGCATCTCGCGAACTCCTCATTTCAGTTGTCGTCGATTGTCCGACTTGTGTCGACTGTCGACGTGGGCGGCTGCGAGCATGAAAAGACACCAGGTGCCACATGCTGCAAGCATCCAAGAGTACCGCTCATTGCGCGTCTCCGTGACCAGAGTGCCCGACGCACGTCACACTTGAACACGACGCGCGGATTCGAACGATCGGCCGACCACCTGGCACGATGGACTGGTGCTGACGCCCATGACTACTACCCCACTCTCCCGGCGGAGTGCGCTCAAGATGACGGGAACCGCAGCAGCGTTGGGCGCTGCAGCCTTCTCGTTGTCCGCCTGCACCGACGACGGCACAGCGGAGGCGGCTGCAGAAGTCGACCAGCTGACGGCCCAGGCCGAGCGAGCTCGCGCCGACGCTGCCGCCGCAACCGCCGCGATCGCACTCGCACCGGACAAGTCGGCATCACTGACCACGATCAGCGCCGAACGCACAGCGCATGCACTCGAACTCGACGCCGAGATTGCACGAGCAGCGGGCGGCGGCGCCGCTACGACCACTGCACCCCCGTCGACCTCGGTCGCAAACGCTCCTACCGGCGTCGAATCCTTGAGTACCTCGCTGGCTGATTCGGCGCGCAGTGCCGCGGATCTCGCTCGGACGATGTCCGGCTATCGCGCGGGCCTGCTCGGTTCGATCAGCGCGTCGTGCTCGACTCAGGTTGCGGTGTTGCTTCCGTGATCATTTCGCACACCCGTCGATCCGAGAGTTCTGCCTTGCTGACCGCGATCGAATCAGAGAATGCCGCGATCTTCGCTTACGGAGTGGTTGCCGCGTTTTCGAATCCTGCCCGTGTCAACGAAGTTGCCACACATACGGCCGCGCACCGCGCGCGACGTGATGCGCTGGTTGCCCTGTCGACCGACGCGGGCGAGACCCCACCGACAGCCGCGGCAGCCTACGAGATTCCGTTCCCGGTGACGGACGCCGTTACCGCGGCACAACTGGCAGCACAGATCGAATCCGATACCGCCGTGACCTACCGGGCATTCGTCGAACAGGTCGATACCGACCAACTCCGCACGTTCGGAATCGACGGCCTCACCGATGCGGCAATCCGCGGCGCCGGATGGCGGTCCGCGCTGGGAACGGCTCCGGCCACCTCAGCCTTCCCGGGGGACCCGACTTCATAACTGCTGTGCGCCTTTATTAACCGCCGGGGGTTGATAAAGGCGCACAGCAGTGGCTCAGGCCTTTCGATGCGAGGGCACGAACCACGCCGCGACCACGGCCACCAGCACGAAGCAACCGCCGACGCGCAGCGCGGGTGTCAGGGCGTCGCCGTAGCCAAGCGGGGTGAGCGCGCCACCAGCGGCAAGGAAGACCGCTGTGAGAACCGCGATTCCCAGTGCGACACCGATCTCGCGAAGCGTCGAATTCGTCGAACTGGCTGTTCCGTGATCAGGCTCGTCCATGTCGACGAGTACCGCGGTCGAACTCGGCGCGAAGGTCAAACCCATCCCGATTCCCGCCATCAGTAGAGCCGGAACCAGCGAACCGTACGTCACGTCGGGACCGATCAACGCGGCCAACCAGAACAGTGCTCCGGCCTGGAGCAGCAGACCGGTCAGCAGTAGCGAACGAAGCCCGACCTTCGGCGCCAGAAAACCGGCGAGAGGCGCGAAGATCATCGGTGCCGCCGTCCACGGAAGCGTCCGCAGGCCTGCTTGGAACGGGCTGTAGCCCATCACGATCTGGAGGTACTGAGACAGCAGGAACACCGCTCCGAAGATTCCGATCGAGAAGGTCAAGCCGATGACGTTCGCCATCGAGAAGCTGCGTGAACGGAACAGACGTAGTGGCATGACCGGATGTGACGTCTTCATCTCGCGAAGAACGAACAGCGCCAACGCGACTGCGGAACCGACCAACGACGCAACCACTCCAAGCGATCCCCAGCCGTCGTCGTTGCCGTGAACGATCCCCCACACCGCCAGAAACACACCGAGTCCGGCGAGTGCGACACCGGGAAGGTCGAGAGGTTGTGTGCGACCGGTCGATTCACGCAACGCATACAACGCGAGAGGAACGGCAACGATCGCCACCGGCACGTTGATCCAGAAGATCCCCTGCCACGAGAACCCGTCGACAACCGCTCCACCGACCACGGGACCCATCGCGATACCCAGGCCGGAGACACCACCCCACACGCCGATTGCCATGGCGCGCTTGGCTTCCGGTACCGCTGCGACGAGGAGGGTCAGCGAGAGGGGCATGATCGCGGCAGCACCGGCGCCCTGGAAGGCTCGGGCCGCAATCAGCAAGCCTGGGGTTGTGGACAGCGCCGAAGCGATCGATGCCGCCGTGAACAGCCCGATTCCGAACACGAACATACGGCGGCGACCCCACCGATCGCCGAGCGTCGTCGCCGAAAGCATCAGCGTCGCAAAGCAGAGCGTGTACGCATTCATGAACCACTGGAGTTGCCCGACGGACGCGTTCAGTTCCTTCTCGATCACCGGCAGCGCGCTCGTCATCACGAGATTGTCGAGGGTGGCCATGAACATGGGCAGAGAGGCAGCAACCATCGCGATCGCGATCGGAACCTTACGTCCCCCACTGCTTTCCGACCCGGATGCGGCGTCCGATCCGGACTTCGTCAAAACGGTCATCGCGATTCCTCGAGTGAAGGTGCCTTAAGGCATTGAATGATTACTTAAGTCGAAACTAAGCTATCCGGTGATAACGTGTCAACATGTCGATCGGTGCAGCTGAACCACGTACCCGCAGGATGAGCGCACCGGAACGTCGCGCACTGGTCCTTGCCGCGGCAACGCGAGCGTTCGCAAAGGGCGGATATTCCGGCACCAGCACGGACGCCGTGGCCAAGGAAGCCGGCGTCTCGCAGCCGTACGTCGTGCGCATGTTCGGAACCAAGGCCGATTTGTTCCACGCGGTGTTCACGCGCGCGCTCGATGAAATCGTCCGCACCTTCAACGACAAATTGGACACCGTCACAATCGATCCGAGCAATCCGCAGTTCTGGGCCGAACTCGGATCCGCCTACGGCGAGCTGGTTCTCGACCGGGATCTACTGCTTGTCATGTTGCACGGCTTCGCAACCAGCACCGACGACGTCGCCGCGGTGTCCCGGAACGCCATGTCCGGCATCTACACCTTGCTGCGTGAGCGCACCGGTTGCACGCCCGAGCAAGCGCGCTTGTTCATCGCGAACGGCATGCTGATCAACAATCTGCTCGCGATGATGGCACCCGAACACGCCGAAGAAGATCCGGCCCTCGGCGAACTGTGGGGCAGCGTCTTCAGCGACTCGACTGCAATCACTCTCACCGGCGACGAATCCTCGAGCGAAACCGACACCGTTTCCTGACCGGTCACTGGGAAAAACTACACACATGTGACTGAGGACACCCTACAGTCGATCCGACATGTCTCCGGGAAACCCAGACGAAAAGGACCGACGGTGGATCTCGCACAACGCCTCGACGCGCTCGAACAGATCGAGGAAATCAAGAAGCTCAAACATGGCTACTGGCGAGCCTGTGACGCCAAGGATCCGGTTCGGTTCCGCAGCAGCTTCATCCGTTCAGGAGCATCGATCGACTACGGCCGCCTCGGCGCGTTCGACGACGCCGGGCCGATGGCGGACATCTTCGAGAAGATCGCTCTTCGGAAGATCGACGGCCGGTACGCGGTCCTCGACATGCATCACGGATTGCATCCCGACATCGCACTGACCTCGGAGACGTCGGCGGTGGGGCGATGGACCCTGCAGTTCCGCCAGGTCGACACTGTCGGACGCACCGAGAAGTTGATGACCGGCGAATACGACGACAAATACGTGATCGAGGACGGTGTGTGGAAAATGAGTCAATGCCATTTCACGGAGACGTGGTCGATTACGACCCCCCTGTCCCCGGACGCTGATATCGCCGAGGGTTCGTTGGGTGGGCCGCGATGACGACGAACGGAAAAGTTGCGCTCGTAACCGGAGCCAGCCGGAGCGTCGGCAAGGGCATTGCCCTCGCCCTGGGAAGCGACGGCTGGACGGTGTACGTGACGGCGAGAGGAACCGTCGGCGCCGACGGCCCGCTCGATCGCACCGCAGCGGAGATCACCGAACGCGGTGGTCACGGCATTGCCGTGCAGTGCGATCACGCCGACGATCAACAGATCGTCGACCTGTTCGCACGTATCGCCGAGGAACAGTCCGGCCGCCTCGATCTTCTGGTCAACAACGTCTGGGCCAATCCGGCGGGCTATGCAGGCTTCGCCGATCCGTTCTGGAAGAGGCCGATCGACGATTGGGATTCGCTGATCGGGATCGGACTGCGCGCTCACTACGTTGCTTCGGTGGAAGCGGCGAAGTTGATGGTTCCCCGGGGCAGTGGAGTGATCGGCAACATCTCGTCGTTCGGGACCCGCGGGTACCTGCACTCTGTGCTGTACGGGATGTCGAAGGCAGGTCTGGACAAGATGGCCGCGGACATGGCTGTCGAATTGAAGGGAACCGGCGTCACCGCACTTTCCTTCTGGCTCGGGTTGATCCGCAACGAGCGGATGGAGGCGAGTGGGATCGAGAGCTTCGAAGGCTTCTCACTGGCCGAGGCCGAAACCCCGGAGTTCGTCGGCCAAGTCATCACTGCATTGGCCAACGATCCGGAAGTGAACGCGCGTAGCGGTCACACACTGATCACGGCGGAGACGGCCGTCGAGTACGGGATCACCGACGCCAACGGGAAACAACCTGCGTCACACCGCAGTGCCTTCGGTGGCGGCCCGCTTTTCTGAATCATCGGTGGCAGTAGACGCGTCGCGTGCCGACACAGCACGCGGCGCTGCCACTCGAGCCTTCAGGGCAAGCCAGGCACACCCGATGACGACGACGCCGCCGGCCACGATCGAGGGTGACAACGCCTCACCGAGTATGAGCGCCGACCAGGCAATGCTGAGCACCGGTTGAACCAACTGTGTTTGGCTCACTGTGGAAATGGGGCCGATCGCCAGACCCCGGTACCAGGGAAAGAATCCGAGAAACATACTCACGCATCCCAGGTACGCAAACGAAAGCCACGAGTTGATATCGGCAGAGACCGGAGCCTGTGCCATGGACGCAACCGTCAACGCAATCGTGACCGGCAGTCCGAGAATCAATGCCCAGGCAATCGTCTGCCACGACCCGATCTCGCGGGCCAGCAACGCACCTTCCGAATATGCCAGTGCTGCACAGACAACCGCGGCGAACAGAAAAAGATCAGCGAGATGGAACGAGCCGAGTCCACCGTTGGCGACGGCCACGAATCCGACGACGGACACCGCACCGGCGGCGCTCGCCCACCAGAATCCCTTACTGGGACGCTCTTTTCCTCGAACGACGGCAAATACCGCAGTCGCCGCGGGAAGCAACCCAATCACGACTGCCGCGTGACTCGCCGGCGAGGTCTGCAATGCAAACGTGGTGAACAGTGAAAACCCCAGTACTGCACCAACGGTCACGAGTGCGATGCGCAACCATTGCCGAAGTGTCGGAAGCGTCGCGCGAGTAACCGACAGCATCACAATCGCAAGGGCTCCGGCGACGACGGCGCGGCCCGCACCGACGAACAGTGGGTCGAGATCCTCGACGGCGACCCGCGTGAGCGGAACGGTGAACGAGAACGCCAGCACTCCGAGCAATCCCCACAACAAACCGGATCGTGACGATGCCACCGGTAGCGGTGCCTGTGACGCGACGATAGCGCTACTCTTCTTACTCATATTCAACGATAGCAGTAGCGCACCAAGCTACGAAACTGACATTTTCAGATGCGCACCCGCGTGCAGGAGATCGACATTGCACCGAGCAGTCCGACGAGCGCGAAAGCGTAGAAGCCCCACGGCACGGCGTACCCCGCACCCAGGAGAACTCCACCCAGAATCGGGCCACAGATGGCACCGACCCGGCCGACGCCTGCCGACCATCCGAGCGCTGTCGCGCGAATCTGAGGTGGATGATTGGCGCTGGTGAAGGCGTAGACCAATACCTGCGCACTGAACACGAAACATCCGGCGAAGAAGACCATCACGTAGATCCCGAACGACACCTTCACGCTCAGTAGCGCCAGGAACAACGCCGCTCCGGCAAACCACACGATGGCTGCGGTACGCGGGCCGATCTTGTTCGCCACACCCCCGGCGATCAACAGTCCGACGACGGCTCCGGCATTGAGGATCAGAAGGAACGTCAACGACGTCCCGAGGTTGTATCCGGCCTCGCGCATGATCGTCGGAAGCCACGTGTTCAATCCGTAGACGAGCAGCAAGCCCATGAAACTGGTGATCCAGATGGCGATGCTGTTACGCAGGAACTTCGAAGAGAACAGTGCGCGAACGGGATTGGCAGCTTCGGCGCGCCCAGCTTCGGACGTAGGCGCAGCCTCGAGTTCGACGCCGTAGCGGGCAGCGATTTCCTCGGCCTCGGCACGCTTTCCGTGAGCGAGAAGGTATGACGGGGATTCCGGCAGATACCGCAACATGAGTGGAATGAGGACGACGGCAGGAAGTGCGCCGACAACGAACATCGCTCGCCAACCGAAAGGCTCGATCACGACGAGCGCCAGCGCGGCGGTGGCAACGGCGCCCACGTGATAGCCGGTCATCAGCATGGTCGACGCAGATCCCCCGCCTTGCTTCTTCGAGAATTCGTTGACCAGAGCCAATGCCGTCGGCAGGGCGCCACCCAGTCCCACACCGGCGAGGAAGCGCAGCAGTCCGAAGATGAACGGATTGGGCGCAAGTGCGCACAACAGAGTCAGAATCGAGAATGCGGCAACGGCGTACAGCAGCGCGCGGCGTCGACCGATGACGTCGGTGAGAGTGCCGATGACGAGGGCGCCGATGGTCATGCCGATGAGCCCGAAGGTCGAGATCATCGTGATCGTGCCGGTACTCAATCCCCACGCGTCGTAGTCGAGAAGCGAAGGAATGACAGCGCCGAGTACGACCAGGTCGAATCCGTCCAGAAGCACAGCGATCCAACACAACGGTGCCACCCACATTGCGGCACGCGCCCCACGCGAACCGGTAATTGAACTCGACTGCGTATGCGGTGCGGTCATCGGATCCTCGACATTCACTGCTTGTGGGCGTTCGCGACCGGTTCAAATCCAGTAATTCAGATCGAAAATGTTCGCATTGCGAACGCCTGTTCATAATGAGCACATCGATTGTGTACGGAGTCACAACGCCGTGTCAAACGTCGCGGTAATCTCGAGGAATGGCACTCTCCGAAAATGAGCGTGAACAGTTTCTGGCCGAACCCCACATCGGGGCGCTGTCCGTAGCGGACGGCGCCGAACGCGGTCCCTTGACCGTCCCGATCTGGTACCTGTACTCGCCCGGTGGCAAACCATGGATCCTCACGGGCAAGGATTCACGAAAGGCACGACTCATCGAGTCGGCCGGACATTTCTCGTTGATGGCCGAAAGGCTCGATCCGACAATCCGTTACGTCAGCGTCAGCGGATCCGTCGACAAGATCGTTCCGGGCACCGACGAGATGCTGGTCGAAGTCTCGCGGCGGTATTTGACCCCGGACAAGGTCGACGGGTATCTCGAATTCGCGCGATCGCAGTTGGGTGAGCAGGTAGCGATCTACATGAATCCGCAGCACTGGCTGTCTGCGGATCTCGGGGCGATCTGACACTTCACCGAAAAGCGAAGACTCGGCGCGCCGGAGTGGCGCGCCGAGCCTGTTCTGCATTCGAGTGTTCTCGGTATCAGCTTTCGGTGAAGAAGCGCACCCGATTGAGGCGATGACCGCTCGCCTCGAAGCCGAACAGTGCGATGGCCGGTTCTCCGCACACGACTACGCTCGCCGTCACAGTGCGACCGGCAACCAGCATCTTGCTCTTCGTCACGCCGGTGAGCAGAGCGTTGACATCAGCATTGGACAACGGCGTGCCCGCCGGAAGCTCGACGGGCACCGGCGGCGTTCGACCGACAGCGGCCGCCTCGAGGAACCGCGAAGCTGCCTTCTTGCCTTTGTCTCCGACGCCGAAGATGCCGCGCGAGAATCCGAGCGCTCCCCCGATCCCCTGGTTCGAGAGCAACTGCGGAGTCAATTTCGCGGCCGCCTTCACCCCGGCAACGCCGGCGGTAGCGAGCTGGCTCAGCATCGTCGCCAATTCCCAATGCGCATAGAGGGTTCCGATCCGCAACGAATCCGGCTCCCCCACCAAGTCGTAGCGCAAATGCATCGGCACGTCGAGGACGACTCCAGTCGACATCTCGGTAGCGAGGCTCAGATCACGCCACACCGTGCGGCCGCACACGATGTCTCGCTCGACATGGAAGGTGATCGAATTGGGGGCGATGAACGTGTCGTAGAAACTCTCGATCGCCGCCTGCCCGTTGTGCGGACGTGAACCTACCGGGTCGTTGATCTGGCCCTCCTCGGCAAACAGGGCAACCCAGGTCGAGCGGTCATGCGCGCCGACGGCTTTCGGGGATCCCTCCACGACGGCCATCAACTGCTCGCGCGTCACCGGGGCCGTCATGCGCGCATCTCGTATGCACCGTCGTACGCCTTGACCTGCTGCCACACCCGGTCGAAGCGTTCACTGTCGACGACAGGCTTCCGCACCGCGGCCAAGGCCCACTTCTGCTGCTCCGGCGTCGACGACGGCTTTCCGTGCAGTGCGATCGCGTATCCCGAGAAGTCGCGGATCTGGAAGTCGAAGATCTGATCGACGACGTCGGCGTCGAGCCCGCCGATCTCGGCCTGCTCGAGAATCAGATGGCCGTAGACAACGAGGGAGAACAGGTGCCCCACGTTGAGCATGAAGTCGAGATCCTTTTGCTGCTGCGCGTCCGGCGCTGCCGCAGTGAGCAATTCGGTGAGCGCGATAGCCTGCTCGTAGAAACGAGCGACGTTCGGAATCGACGAGTGCTTCTCGTAGACGGGCTTCCACTCGTGGAACTGAATCTTCGCAGCGCCGCGGGTAGGCCCCTGGTTCCAGAAGAACTCGTCATCGGCGGCGTCGTCACGAGTAACGATCTCCGGGAACTGCGCCGAATTGAACAGATAGTTCGGCAAGAACTTGAGGATCAGGCCGACGTTGACGTGGACGGTGCCCTCGAGTTTGGGCAGCGTGCCGATCATCTGCGCTGCCTCACGGAAGTACGTGGACTTCTCGTAGCCCTTGGCTGCGATCACGTCGTGCAGCAACCCGACGACCTTTTCACCTTCCGAGGTGACTTTGGCCTTGGTCATGGGGTTGAACAGCAGATAGCGACGGTCTTCGAGGCTGGCGCTGCGGAAGTAGTCGACCGCCCGGGCACTGAACTGTTTCATCGCGATCAGACGTGAGTACGCGTCGACGAATGCGGCGCGAACGTGGGCGAAGTCCGTGACCGGATTGCCGTAGAGAATTCGATTCTGCGCGTGAGTGATTGCCTCGAAGAACGCATGTTCGGTGATCCCGATGGAGCCGGTGCAGAGGTTGAACTTTCCGACGTTGACCGTGTTGAGCGCGGCCTCGAATGCGGCGACGCCGGTGTGCAGAATGTCTTCCTCACGGACCGGATAGTCGTCGAGGCGGAAATTGCTGACGTACATCTGGCCGCGCAGGACGTTGTCCACGAGTTGATAACTCGGATGTGCGCTGTCGGCGACGAAGAACACGTAGCCTTCGGGACCCTCGACGTCGGTACGACGCCCGAACACCGACACCATCCCGGCTACGTTGCCGTTCCCGATGTAGTACTTCTCGCCGCTCGCACGGAAGGCGACATCACCGTCGGCGGGAGTGAGAAGCATGTCGGTGGAGTACACGTCGGCGCCGTGGTCGCGCTCGGACAGTCCGAATGCCATGACTCCACCATCGGCGAGTTCCTGTGCTGCACGCTTCTTCGCTGCGTCGTTGTCACTCATCCAGATCGGTCCGAGTCCGAGGATCGTGACCTGCCACGCGTACCAGTACGCCAGCCCGTAGAAACCGAAGATCTCACTCAGAGCTGCGTTGCGGGCACCGTCCCAACGACGGTTCTCGTCACCGTCGGCGAACGCCGCCGGAGTCTGGAACGTGGCGAACAACTTCTCCTTGCCGACGAACTCGAGAAAGTCGGAAACCCACACTGCGTCGAGGTCGTCCTGAAGCAGTTGCTTCTTGCCGCGGTTCTCGAACCATTCGATCGTGGCTCGCAGCAAACGGCGGGTCTCAGGATCGAACTGAGCGGGGTCGTAAGTATGGGGGTTGAAGAGCAATCCATCGGTGCCAGACACGTCATTACCTTTCGTCGATGACGCTAAACTACCAGCGGGTAACTTTCCGCGGTGCGATTCATGGAAGACCTGCGATTCTTCGCGAATGCCACAGGTCCATCGGATTCCACGTGCCGGCTCGAGCACGGGTGATCGGGTAGCACGCCAACCCGAGCAACAACGCAGACATGTGGCCGATGGCGGTGAAATTGGTGGCGAAAATCAGAGGTACACCGTAGAAGAGCAACAAGCCCGCGAGATAGACGTACCGCCACGGATCGACGATGCGGTACACCAGAATCCCCATGATGCCGGCCAGACCGTAGCTCACGCCCACGTCGAGAGTGTTGACCGCCGACTCCGCCACGTAGCCGTGCCGAATACCTTCGTACAGAACACCTTCGCTGATGTACGTGGCTCCGACATGGGCGATGACGACAACACACAGCCACCGCCACGTCCCGAGCCAACGCTCAGCCGTGGCATGAAAGATGGTGAACAGAACCAGGTATCCCAACCACCCGCCACCTTCGAGCCAGAAGGCACTCGAGAACAGGACTCGTAGCGGGTCTTCGGCCAGGTGATGCAGATTGGTCGAGCGCTTGCCGAGAAAACGCTCCTCGACATTGTCAGGCAGATGCCGCAGGAACAGTGTGGTGAACAGCAGGGCAAGCAACCAGACGTATGTACCGGGAGCACTGCGCACCCATCGCCATGCCGCCTTTGCTGCCCCCAGCATCCTCACCGCTTCGAGTCTGCGCTCACTCGTTCACTACTGCAACGGCAAACCCGTCCCATCCCTTCGAACCCACGGTTTGAATGGCGGTGCCGTCGAGTTTCGGCTCGGCCGCGATCATCTCCAACACCGCTCGACTCGCTTTGACGCGCTCGTCGTCGATATCCGGGTTGGACACATGTCCCCCACGCACCACGTTGTCCACGATGATGACGGTTCCGGGATGCGAAAGGGCCAACGCCCACCGCACGTACTCGGTGTTGTTCTCCTTGTCGGCGTCGATGAAGACCAAGTCGAAAGGTCCCAACTCTTCCTTCGCGATCGACGGGAGGCTGTCGAGCGCGGCCCCGACGCGGATGTCGACACGGTCAGCCAAGCCGGCGCGCTCGATATTCGCCCGAGCGACATCCGCATGGGTGGGATCGAATTCCAGCGTGATGACCTGGCCCGAGGGGCCGACCGCGCGAGCGAGCCAGATCGTGCTGTACCCGCCCAGCGTTCCGATCTCGAGAACATTGCGCGCCAAGCACATTCGCGCCAGAAGATTGAGGAGCTTGCCCTGGTTCGGCGCCACGTCGATGGGCGGGAGACCGGCCTCGGCATTGGCGGCGAGTGCCGCGTCGAGAACCGGATCTTCACCTACCAGCGTGGAAACGAGATAGCCGTCGACTTCTGCCCAATCCGGTTCGCGTTCCATAGCCACGATTGTGGCAGAAAAGAAGGGCCACCGCAGATACCTCGAAAGGTGGCTGCGGCGGCCCTGACAGCTGATCGAATCAGCCGCGAACTGCGCTGATGATCTCCTCGATCGCCGAGTCCGCGTCGATCTCACGGCTCTCGCCAGTGAAGCGGTCGCGAATTTCGACCTTGCCGTCTGCCCAACCACGGCCGACGACAACGATCAATGGAACGCCGATCAGCTCGGAGTCCTTGAACTTCACGCCCGGCGATGCCTTGCGGTCGTCGAGGATCACTTCGAGTCCGGCGCGGTCGAGCTGCGCGGCGAGGCCTTCTGCACCTTCACGAGCGGTCTCGTCCTTGTTCGCGATGACGAGGTAGACGTCGGCCGGTGAAACCTCGGCCGGCCAGCGCAGACCCTTCTCGTCGTGATGCTGCTCGGCGATGACGGCCACCAGGCGCGAGACGCCCACGCCGTACGAACCCATGGTCGGACGGACGGGCTTGCCGTTCTCGGCGAGAACGTCGACGGTGAAGACGTCGGTGTACTTACGGCCGAGCTGGAAGACGTGCCCGATCTCGATACCGCGAGCCGAGACCAGCGTGCCGGCTCCGTCCGGAGAGGCGTCGCCGTCGCGGACTTCGGCAGCTTCGATGGTTCCGTCGGGGGTGAAGTCACGACCGGCAACGAGGCCGACCACGTGCTTGCCGTCTTCGTCGGCGCCCGTGATCCAGCTCGTGCCGTCGACGACGCGCGGATCGACGAGGTAACGAACGCCGTTGGCCTGCAGTGCCTTCGGGCCGATGTAGCCCTTGGCCAGGAACGGGTTGTTCTTGAAGTCGGTCTCGGTGATCATCACGAACTCGGCCGGCTCCAGCGAAGCTTCGAGGCGCTTTTCGTCGACCTCACGGTCGCCGGGGATGCCGATACCGAGCAGTTCCCACTCGCCGCCGGGTAGGCGGGTCTTGACCATGATGTTCTTGAGAGTGTCGGCGGCGGTGATCGTGCGGCCGAGGTCGGCACCGTTGGCCCAGTCCACCAGGGTGTCGATGGTGGGTGTGTTCTCGGTGTCGTACACCTTGGCTTCGGGCAGTCCGTCGAACGGAATCGAGTCCGGAACAACCGTCTTGACGGCCTCGACGTTGGCGGCGTAGCCCGACTCGAGGCAGCGGACGTAGGTGTCTTCGCCGATCTCGCTCTCGGCGAGGAACTCTTCGGAAGCGCTACCGCCCATCGCACCGGAGGTGGCCGAGACGATGACGTATTTGACACCCAGACGCGTGAAGATCTTCTCGTAGGCGCCGCGGTGCGCCTGGTACGACTCCGTCAGGCCTTCGTCGCTGAGGTCGAAGGAGTAGGAATCCTTCATGAGGAACTCGCGACCGCGCAGAATGCCCGCACGCGGACGCTCTTCGTCACGGTACTTGGTCTGCACCTGGTACAGGGTGACCGGGAAGTCCTTGTACGAGTTGTACTCACCCTTGACCGTCAGAGCAAAGAGCTCCTCGTGGGTCGGGCCGAGCATGTAGTCGTTGCCCTTGCGGTCCTTGAGGCGGAACAGGTTGGGGCCGTACTCGGTCCAGCGGTTCGACGCCTCGTAGGGATCGCGCGGGAGCAGAGCAGGCAGCAGAATTTCCTGCCCACCAATGGCATTCATTTCTTCGCGAACGACACGCTCTACCTCGCGCAGCACCCGCAATCCCAGCGGCAACCACGAGTAGACGCCTGGCGCGATACGACGCACATAGCCGGCACGAACCAGCAATTTGTGGCTGGCAACTTCGGCGTCCGAGGGATCGTCACGCAGGGTACGCAGGAACAGGTGGGACAGACGGGTAATCACGAGGTGTAAGGATAGTCGCCGCAGTCGGCCGAGCGGGCCTCGGTACGGTTACAGCGTGCTTGTACTGCTGCCTCCCTCAGAAACCAAGTCCGACGGCGGCAAGGATGCGCCCCTCGATCTGGCCGAACTGTCGATGCCACAGTTGACCGAAACGCGCGAATTGCTGGTTCAGACGCTGGTCGATCTGGCCGCTGACGTCGAGGCGTCGTGCGAAGCGCTCGGCCTTGGTCCGACGCAAGCAGACGAAGTGGAGCGCAACGCCAAGCTGTGGGTGTCCGCGACACGGCCCGCGCTGCAGCGCTACACCGGAGTGCTCTTCGATGCCCTCGACGCGAAGTCGTTCACCCGTGCCCAGAAGGCCAAGGCTCTCGATCGGATCGCGATCGGTTCCGCTCTTTTCGGTGCTGTCCGCGCGGGAGATCTGATCCCCGCCTACCGCCTTTCCGGCGGGTCCAAGCTGCCGGGGATGGGCACGCTCCGCTCACTATGGAAGCCGGAACTGCCGAAGGCGCTGGCCGCCGAAGCCGACGGGCTGGTGATCGATCTGCGATCGGGTACCTACCAAGACCTCGGACCGGTTCCGGACGCACTGATCGCCACCGTGCTCACCGAAAAGCCGGACGGCACCCGGACGGTCGTCAGTCACTTCAACAAGCACCACAAGGGTCTGCTCGCCCGTGCGCTGGTGGTCTCGCGTGCCGAACCGACCGATATCAAGGGGGTTGCGCGGGTGGCGTCGAAGGCAGGCCTGCGGGTGGAAATCGCGTCGGAGCGTGAACTGATCATCCTGACGGATTGATGGCTTCGTCTGTCAAGTGCCACAGAAGGTTTGGAATGTTTCGCTGAAAGACTGCGGAGCCGCCTCGGTGTAGTCAGCCCACTCGTCGCGTCGGCCGAACGGGTGCGTGACCACTTCCAACAGCTTCTCGAAGGGAGCGAGGTCACCGTCGGTCGCGGCGCGCAAGGCCGCATCGAGCCGATGATTACGCGGAATGTACAGCGGGTTGACGCGATCCATCGCGCTCGCGGTCTCCGCGGCCCCGTGTCCGTTTTCGGTCAGGGCTCCCTGCCACCGCTGCAACCAGGGCGCGATGTGCTCCCGTGGCACGAGGTTGTCGAGAGGCACCGAATTTCCGCGCAATTCGTCGGCGAGAGCGCGGAAACTGCCCGTCCAATCAGCACCGTGTTCCGCCAACAACGTCAGCAGATCGTCGACGAGCGCCCGATCGACAAACGGCTGGGCCAGACCGAGCTTTGCCGCGAGACCGGTCGCGTAGTGACCCTCGTAGCGCTCGTCGAAGGTCTCGAGAACTGCTGACGCCGCGGAAATTGCTTCGTCGGGTGTGGAATCGATCAGTGGCAACAGTGTTTCTGCCAAGCGCGCCAGGTTCCACTTCAGTACGGCGGGCTGATTGCCGAATGCATAGCGCCCCCCGTGGTCGATCGAGCTGAACACTGCCGCCGGATCGAATGCGTCGAGGAAGGCGCACGGACCGTAGTCGATGGTCTCCCCCGAAATTGTCGTGTTGTCGGTGTTCATGACCCCGTGCACGAAACCGATGAGCATCCACCTCGCCACCAGTGACGCCTGCGCCTCGACCACCGCCTCGAAGAACCTCATGTACCGATTGTGTGTACCCGTCGCCGGCAGTTCGCTCAGCTCCGGGTAATGGCGGGCGATCGCGAAGTCGGCGAGCGACTGCAAGACCTCACCCTGCCGGGCCGCGAACTCGAAGGTCCCCACTCGAATATGGCTCGACGCAACCCGGGCAAGCACAGCACCGGGTTCCGCGCCGTTGCGGCGAACGTGGCGACCCGTCGCCACCACCGACAGCGCGCGCGTGGTGGGGATGCCGAGGGCGTACATCGCCTCGCTGACCAGATATTCGCGCAGCATCGGCCCTACGACTGCATACCCGTCGCCGCCCCGAGAGAACGGCGTGGGCCCGGAGCCCTTCAGATGCAAGTCAACTCGCTGCCCGTCATTGGTGACGAGTTCGCCGAGTAACAACGCCCGACCGTCCCCGAGTATTGGTGCGTATCCACCGAACTGATGGCCCGCATACGCCATCGCCACCGGTGTGGCCCCGACCGGCACCGTCGACCCGGACAGGACGCCGACCCCGTCCGCACTTCGCAGCACCGTCACGTCCAATCCCAACGACGCGGCCAGTTGCTCGTTCACCACGAGCAACTGCGGGTCAGGCGCGGCAGCACCCTGCCACGGCACGGTCAGAGCGCCCAGCTCGTCGGCGAAAGTGCTCTCGAGGCCGGCCACGATGGTGACCGCGCCTGCTGTGGATTCCTGGATTGCAGCCATCACACGAGAGTAGTCACCGTGAGACGACCTATCGATCAGCCCTGATCGATGTACGACTCGAGTTGATCGCGCTCACTCTTGAGCTCGTCGATGCGACTCTTCACCACGTCCCCGATACTCACGATGCCGAGAAGGCTGCCGTCCTCGATGACCGGCAGATGGCGGATACGACGCTCGGTCATGATCGCGGCAATGCTGTCCACCGCATCTGCCGGAACGCACGTGTACATCAGCGCGGTCATGACCTCGGAAACCTGGATGTCCAGGAGATCCGGGCCGCGTTCGTGCAGGCGTCGAACGACATCGCGTTCGGAGATGATCCCGACCACCGCGTCGTCGTCGACCACGACCATGGCCCCGATGTTGTGGCGGGCGAGATCGCACAGCAACCCGTTGACCGTCGTGTGGGCGTCAATGGTGACGATGCTGTTGCCCTTGTTTCGCAATATGTCCGCGATCCGCATCACGGCACCCCGATCCGTCGAGACTCTCGGCACGTCCTGCAACGATCGTATCGGCTGGCGAAGCGGATAAACAGGGCTGATCAGGCGATTCCCTGAGCTGCCTTCTCCGCCGCTTGTGCCTGGGCTACCTGTGAGGGCGTGAACCTGATGCAGAGCGCTGCGATACCGGCGAACACCGCGCAGACCGCGCAGCCGACGAGCGCGAAGGTGTATCCCTCGCCGAGCGCGATCAATTGTGCTGGATTCATGTCCGCGGCCTTGCCTGAAGTGCCGCCGAGCGAGAGCGTCTTGGACGTCGCCATCGCACCGATCACCGACAGCGCCAATGGTCCACCGAGCGTCTGGGCAACCTGGGAAATGGCGGTCAGTGGGCCGATCTCGGTCTCGGGTACTCCGGCGATCGCGCACAGTGGCAAGGGCACCATCGCGAGGCCGATACCGAATCCGATTCCGATCACGGGCACGAACAAGTTTGCGAGGTAGGTGGAATCGGAATCGAGAGTAGATCCGTAGAGGAGTCCGACGATCATGATCACGACGCCGGTGAGGACCAGCCACCGCGGCTGAATCTTCACTGCGAGCTTGGATGCAACCGAGGCGGCGGCGCCCAATCCGAACGCGAACGGAATGAACGCGATACCGGCACGCAGCGGCGAATACTGCATGATGTCCTGCACGAACAACGCGACGAAAGCCGTCATGCTGAACATCGCGCCACCGACGAAGAAGATGGCCAGAAACGTCGCGACGCGGTTGCGATCGGCGAACAAGGAGAACGGCAACAGCGGATTGTCTGCAGTTCGCTCGACGAAGAGGAAGGCTGCGAGGGCGACCAGGCCGACAGCCAATGCCCCGACGACGGCGATACTCCCCCACCCCATTTCCGGGCCTTCGGTGAGAGCAAAAACGACACCGGTGCATCCGAGGGTTGCGAGGATCGCGCCGGGGACATCCAACGCCAGACGCGTCTGATTCGTCTCTCGAAGGGCGCGGAACGCCATGCCGACGAGCGCGATGCCGATCGGGACGTTGATGAGGAAGATCAGACGCCATGACACCTCGGTCAACGCGCCGCCGATGATCAGACCGGCGATCGATCCGACGCCCGTCATGGCGGCAAAAATCGCGATGGCCTGATTTCGAGCCGGACCTGCGGCGAAAGTCGTGGCAACAAGGGCGAAGGCGGTGGGCGAGGCCACGGCCGCGCCAACGCCTTGCAGCGCCCGCGCTGCGATCAACATGCCCTCGTTCAGGGCGAGACCACAGAGCAACGACGCCACCGTGAACAGGGAGACTCCGGCGATGAACATCTTCTTGCGCCCGTACGCGTCACCGAGGCGCCCACCGAGCAACATGAGCCCACCAAAAGCCAGCGCATAAGAGGTCAGTACCCAGTTGCGGCCACTGTCGCTCAGTCCGAGATCAGCCTGCAGCGGGGCAAGCGCGAGGTTTGCGACGGTGCCGTCGAGCACCACCATCATCTGCAAACCACTCAGGACGATGATGGCGAGCCCGATGACTCGAGTCACTATCGGAGCGTTAGCCGAAGCGGTTTCAGACGTTGGGGAATCAGACACAAGACTTCACGTTACCCAGCGTCGACAGAAAAGCCCGCGACCGGCCCGATCACGATGATCGCCGGAGGCTTGATCTCCTCGTCCTTGACGCGCTGAGCAACGGTCGCCAGATCGGCCCGAAGTTCACGCTGAGTTCGCAACGTGCCCTCTTGGATCACGGTGACGGGCGTGGATGCGGGGCGTCCACCGTCAACGAGCGCCTTCGCGAATTGATCGATGCGCTCGACCGCCATGAGCAGCACGATCGTGCCGCGCAACTTGGCCAGCGCCGACCAGTCGACCAGCGAATCCGGATGGTCCGGAGCCACGTGCCCACTGACGACGACGAACTCGTGGGTGACGCCGCGGTGGGTGACCGGGATGCCTGCGGCCGACGGAACCGAGATCGCGCTCGTGATTCCGGGCACTACGGTCACCGGAACGCCGGCAGCGGCACACGCTTCGAGTTCTTCGTATCCCCGCCCGAAGACGTACGGGTCCCCGCCCTTGAGGCGGACCACGAACTTGCCTGCCTTTGCGTTGTCGATCAGTGCGGCGTTGATGGCCTCCTGAGCCATGGCGCGGCCGTACGGAATCTTCGCGGCGTCGATCACCTCGACGTCCGGACCGAGTTCGGCGAGCAACTCCGGCGGAGCCAATCGGTCGGCCACGACGACGTCGGCCCGGGCGAGCAACCGGCGTCCTCGCACGGTGATCAGGTCGGGGTCACCCGGGCCACCACCGACGAGGGCAACACCCGCAGCAGCCGGCTCGGCCGTATCGGCGAGGACGCCCGACTGAAGACCTTCGACGACGGCGGTGCGCACGGCTGCCGAACGACGGTGATCGCCGCCGGCCAGAATTCCGATGCTCATACCGTCGTACTCGGCGCTGGCGGGAGTCACCGCCGTGCCGTGCTTCGCGTTGTCGGCGCGCACGCAGAAGATGTGGCGACGCTCCGCTTCGGCGACAATCGCCGCATTGGTTTCAGGCTCGTCGGTCGAGGCGATGGCGTACCACGCACCTTCGAGGTCGCCGTCGGCGTACGGGCGCTCTTCGACCGTGATCTGTCCGGCCGTGGCCATACCTTCGACGGCTGGAGTGAATGCGCGGCTGATGACGTGAACACGGGCACCGGAGGCGACCAGCAGTCCGAGTCGGCGCTGAGCCACAGTGCCGCCACCGAACACGACCACGCGTCGATCGGTCAGGTTGAGGCCGACCAAGTAGTTGGTCTCGTCTGCGGTGGACTCGCTCACTCGCACTCCGTTTCGTCGTCAGAATTGTTCAAGCTGGAGGGAACTTTACGGGCCGCGGCTACGGTCACTCCATCCCTGGCAGTCTTGGTCACTACGAGCCGGCCACCCCCGGAGGCGAGGATTGCCGCCGCTTCCGCGACGCTTGCCGTCCCGATCGCGTGTTCGACGCGAGTCGACGGTGACGGAACCCGAACTCGCCCAAGTACGTCCGAGTCGAAACTCACAATCGGGACGTTCAGCTCATCGGCCGCTGCCAACAGAGCCGCAGACGCCGCCTTTCCGGTCACAGTGGCGAGGACCACGATCCTCGCTTGCCCCCGCAGCACGGCGTTCACCGCAGCGACGATGTCCTTCGCAGTGGCACTCGTCGTGAATCCAACACCTATACAGAGGTCATCCCCGAGCGGCATCGACGAACTTCGCGATCGATTGGGGCTGCCCCACCGGATGAGTGTGCAGATACGACGCGTGGACGCCGCCGCGAACAAATCCTTCGCGGACACTGCCGCCGTCCCACGGCCGCCATCCCCACGCGCCGGCACAACCGTCCGCGTCTGTCGAGACGAGAGACGTTCGGTGGAACTCGTGACCGGTGACACGGGAGCCCGCGTCGAAGAGGCTGGAGTCGCTGATCGCCACTGCCTCGCGGTAGCCGAGGGTCAGGCGTTTTCCGAACGTCGCGTCCACGCCGACAACACCGGCCATGCTGTGACCGTCCAGGCTGCGCGCGAGGTAGAGCAGTCCGGCACACTCGGCATGGATCGGTGCACCGCCGTCCGCCAGGTCACGAACCTGCTGCAGCAGAACGGTATTGGCCGCAAGGTCCACCGCGTGTTCTTCCGGGAAGCCGCCGGGAAGGACCAGAGCGGCAGTTCCCGCGGGAAGCTCGTCGTGCAACGGATCGAACACCTGCACGTCCGCGCCGGCAGCGGTCAGCAGCTCCCGATGCTCGGCGTAACCGAAGGTGAAGGCAGGTCCACCAGCCATGGCGACCACCGGCCGAGATTCGGCGTGCCCGCCGATTTCGGCAACCGGATCCCACGCAGCAGAGCTGACGTTCGAGGCGGCCAACGCGCGAACAGCACCCAGATCGACGTGCGAGGCAATCAGGTCGGACATCGCGTCCACCGCGGCCACGGCGGCCGCGCCGTGCTCGGCCGCCGGAATCAGACCGAGGTGCCGAGACGGAACTTCGAGTTCCGTCAACCGCGGTACCACTCCGAGCACCGCGACGCCGACCTTGTCGCACGCATGACGCAACACCTGCTCGTGACGAGCGCTCCCGACGCGGTTGAGGATGACGCCGCCGATGCGCACACCTGCGTCGTACGTCGCGAAGCCGTGCAGTACGGCGGCCAGACTCTGACTGTGTCCACGGGCGTCGATGACGAGAACCACCGGCGCACCAAGGATTGATGCGACCTGCGCCGTCGATCCTTCGGCCGACGGCTGCGAGTTGGCCTCGTCGATCTTGCCGTCGAACAAGCCCATGACACCTTCGACCACCGCGATGTCGCAGCCGCCTGTTCCGTGCCGGTAGAGCGGGCCGATGCGATCGGGGCCCACCAGGACAGTGTCGAGGTTGCGTCCAGGTCGACCCGCGGCGAGCCCGTGATAACCGGGATCGATGTAGTCAGGCCCCACTTTGAAAGGCGCGACGCTGCTGCCCGAGCGCCGGAGCGCACCGATCAATCCCGTTGCCACCGTGGTCTTTCCGCTACCCGAGGCAGGTGCGGCAATCACCACAGCCGGGGTGGAAGAACTCACCATTCGATGCCCCGTTGACCCTTTCGGCCGGCATCCATGGGGTGCTTGATCTTGGTCATCTCGGTCACTAGGTCGGCTGCGTCGATCAACGCCTGCGGGGCGTCGCGTCCCGTGATGACTACATGCTGGTTGCCCGGACGATCGCGCAGTGTCTGCACGACCTCGTCGACGTCGACCCAACCCCACTTGAGTGGGTAGGTGAACTCGTCGAGGACATAGAATCGATGTTCCTCGCCCGCAAGCCTTCTCGCGATCTCCTGCCAACCCTCAGCGGCAGCAGCGGCATGGTCTTCTTCGCTACCGGCCTTGCGTGTCCACGACCAGCCCTCGCCCATCTTGTGCCACTGCACCGGCCCACCGACACCGGTTTCGTCATGCAGGTTTCCGAGGGCGCGGAATGCGGCTTCCTCACCGACCTTCCACTTGGCGCTCTTCACGAATTGGAAGACGCCGATGTCGAAGCCCTGGTTCCAGGCGCGCAGCGCCATGCCGAAAGCGGCAGTGGACTTACCCTTTCCAGGGCCGGTGTGTACGGCGAGCACCGGTGCGTTGCGACGCTGACGCGTGGTCAGACCGTCGTCGGGAACTGTCTCGGGAACACCCTTGGGCATCGTGAACTCCTGAGCTGGGATCTAGGCTGCGGCGCGGACGACACCCGCGACCTGCTGCGCTGACAATTCGGCGAGGCGGACGTATCCGCCACGTAGTTCTCGGGCCAACTCGGCGGCCAACCCCAGACGCACGAGGCCGGTCTCGCAATCGACGACGATGGACGCGACAGACGCGTCGGCAAGAAGGTGCGCGGCGACGCGGGCGCGATGCAGCGCATCCTTGCCGCCGGTAGCCCGGCCGTCCGTGAGCGTGACGACGAGGGCTCGACGCTGCGGATCACGAAGGCGCTCACGCAGAACCACCTCACGGGCACGCAGGAATCCCTCTGCGAGTGGCGATTTGCCGCCGGTACGCATGGACTGCAGACGACGAACAGCGATGTCCACCGACGACGTCGGCGGCAGTACGAGCTCCGCCTCGCGACCACGGACCGTGATGACGGCGACCTTGTCGCGGCGCTGATAGGCGTCGCGCAGCAGCGACACAACCGCACCGGTGACCGCTGAGAGCCGATCGCGTGCCGCCATCGACCCCGAGGCGTCCACAACGAAGACGATCAGATTGCCTTCTCGCCCTTCACGAATCGCGCCACGCAGATCGGCAGGTGCCAGCCGCAGCCGTCCAGCAGTGCGACCGCGCGCAACTTGGGACTCGACTGCGGCGAAGACCGTGCTCGTCAGATGCAACCCGTGACCACGCTCCCGGGTGGATCGCACGACCCGTCCGCGGGACGACATGGACCGCGAGCGGCGTCCCGGTGCACCTTCACCGACTCCCGGAACTTCGAGTAGCTTGGCCTTGAACTCGCCGGCCGGTGGTGCCGAAGGTCGATCGGTGGCGCGTACTCCCCCACCAGGTCCGTCAGGACCTTCCGGGCCGTCGTCGTCCGGACCCTCGTCGTCCGGACCGCCGTCTTCGGGGCCACCATCTTCCGGGCCACGGTCTTCGTCAGGGCCACGGTCTTCGGGACTCTCGGGAGGTTCGGGCTCTCCGTCGCGCGCGTCGTCCTCGACCTGAGACTGGGCGTCCTGATCAGCCTGCTCGAGTGCATCGTCCAACTGCTGCTGATCCAAGCCGGGCTCGTCGAACGGATCGCGGCGGCGGCGATGCGGCAGCGTCAGTTCCGCCGCTACTCGCACGTCCTCCGCAGTGACCTCAGTGTCGCCTCGCCACGCGGCGTGGGCGGTCGCGGTGCGCGCGAGCACCAAGTCGGCGCGCATTCCGTCGACGTCGAACGACGCACACAGTGAGGCGATACGACGCAGCTCGCGGTTGCTCAGCTCGACCGAGTCCAGTTTCTCACGCGCCGTGAGGATTTCGGCTGCCAACTCGTGATCGGCTGATTCGTACCGAGCGACAAATGCCTCGGGGTCACGCTCGTAGTCGAGGCGGCGACGCACCACTTCCATGCGCACGTCGACGTCGCGGGAAGCTGCGACGTCGACAGCCAGACCGAATCGGTCCAACAACTGCGGACGTAGTTCTCCCTCTTCGGGATTCATCGTGCCGACGAGTACGAACTTGGCCGGGTGCGAATGGGAGATGCCGTCACGCTCGATGTGGACCCGGCCCATCGCCGCGGCGTCGAGAAGCACGTCGACCAGGTGGTCGTGAAGCAGATTCACCTCGTCGACGTACAGAACACCCTGGTGAGCGGCGGCAAGCAGGCCCGGTTGGAAAGCGCGCTCACCGTCACGGAGAACTTTCTCGAGGTCGATCGAGCCGATCACTCGGTCTTCGGTGGCGCCGACGGGCAGTTCCACCAAGCGGGCCGGTCGCATCGTTCCGGCGTCGTCGACCGCGGGCAGCAGCGCAGTCAGCGCGCGCACGACCGTCGACTTGGCAGTTCCCTTCTCACCGCGGACCAGGACTCCACCGATCCCCGGATGCACCGCACACAGGATCAGCGCCAATCGCAATTGATCCTGGCCGACCACAGCACTGAACGGGAAGCCCGCCACTGGTCGATCTTCTTCACTTCGCACGTCGATATCCCTCCACCTCTCGGTTTCCTCGCCGAGAATTTGGCTGCACTCGAATGTCGCGGCAACCTGGCTGAGATCTCCCGGTCAATCGGTAGAGGAGAGATCTTTCACAGTGGCGGGACCGCGCCTGGATCGAACAGGACTTCCCCGCGAGCATTCGGTATCGAAAAAACCCTAGTCGGCTCACTTTCCCATGAGCCGACCAGGGTCAAATCTCCGACGAACTAGCTGACAGCCACGAAAGGCTCTCCCCCACCACGACGCATCGGAGTGTGCGGGATGCCGTCTTCGATGAACTCTTCACCGTCGGCCTTGAATCCGTGCTTGGCGTACATCTCGACCAGGTAGGTCTGCGCGTTGATCCGACACGGCGCTTCGCCGACCTCGGCCAGCGCAGCCTGCAGGAGGCGGGTCGTATGCCCCTGTCCACGAGCCTGACGCGACGTGCAGAGACGCCCGATTCGGAAACTCTTGTTTCCGTCGTCGTGCTCTTCGAGCAGACGGAGTGTGCACACCACCTGGCCGTCCTGCTCGAGCCAGAAGTGGCGGGTTTCCGTCAGCAGGTCCCGCCCGTCCAACTCGGGATACGGGCAGGCCTGCTCGACGACAAAGACCTCCACTCGAAGCTTCAACAACTCGTAGAAGGTCTTGTTGTCGAGGTCGAGTGCCCATGAACGCTTCAAAGCTGCTGTTGCCGTCATGGGTTGGACTATCACACAGTCGCGGCGGTATCCGCGACCGGAGCCGATTCGGAAGCACCGGCAGAATCGAGCTCGAGAACCTTCGAGGACCAATCCCAGACCTGGTTGAACAGGCCTTCGTTGTCAGTGAGTTTGACGCCGATGGACGGAACCATCTCGCGAAGCTTGCCCTTCCAACCCTGGAACTCGGTCGGGAAGCAACGCTCGAGCACGTCCAGCATCGCCGGAACGGCCGTCGACGCACCAGGCGAAGCACCGAGCAGGCCGGCGATGGAACCGTCCTCAGCGGCGACCACAGCGGTGCCGAATTCGAGAACACCACCCTTGCCCTTGGCCCGGCGGATCACCTGGACACGCTGGCCGGCGGTGATGAGTTCCCAGTCCTGCGCCTGCGCCTTGGGCGCGAATTCACGCAGATCCCAGATGCGACCGGCTTCGTTCTTGGCGAGCTCGCTGACCAGGTACTTGACCAGGCCGAGCTCGCTGACACCGACGCCGAGCATCGAGAGGATGTTGTTCGGCTTGACCGAGCCGGGCAGGTCCGTGACGCGACCCTGCTTGAGGAACTTCGGCGACCAACCGGCGTACGGGCCGAACAGCAGACCCGGCTTGTTGCCGATGACACGGGTGTCGAGGTGAGGCACCGACATGGGCGGGGCGCCGACAGCAGCCTTGCCGTAGACCTTGGCGCTGTGCTGGTCGATGAGTTCGGGGTTGGTGCAGCGCAGGAAAGCGCCGCTGACCGGGAAGCCGCCGAAGCCCTTGGCTTCCTTGATGCCCGACTTCTGCAGCAGGTGCAGGGCGCCGCCACCGGCACCGACGAACACGAAGCGCGAGCGAACGGTGCGCTTTTCACCGGTACGACGGTTGGTGACCTTGACGGTCCAGGACTTGTCCGAGTTCTGGGTCAGGTTGGTGACCTCGTGGCCGAAGTACATCTTGCCGCCGGTCTTACCGATGTAGCCGATGAGCTGCTTGGTGAGCGCTCCGAAATCGACGTCGGTGCCGTCTTGGCTCCAGTTCAGGGCGATGGGATCCGAGAAGTCGCGTCCCTTGGCCATGAGTGGCAAACGCTTGCTGAACTCGGCCGGATCGTCGATATATTCCATGCCGCGGAAGAGCGTGTGGCCGGCAAGTGCGTCGTAGCGAGCACGCAAGTACTTGGCGTTGGCCTCACCGTGAACGAAGCTCACGTGTGCGATGGGGTTGATGAATTCCTTGGGCTGAGTCAGGACGCCCTGCTCGACCGCGTGTGCCCAGAACTGGCGGGACACCTGGAACTGCTCGTTGACGTTGACGGCCTTCTTGATGTCGACCGTGCCGTCCGAGTTCTCCGGGGTGTAATTGAGCTCACACAGGGCGGAGTGACCGGTTCCCGCGTTGTTCCAGGGGTCGCTGCTCTCGGCTGCGACGGCATCGAGCCGCTCGAAGGTCGAGATCGACCAATCGGGCTGCAGCTGGCGCAGCAATGCGCCCAGCGTGGCGCTCATGATGCCTGCGCCCACGAGCACTACATCCGTCTTCGTCTCTACCGCGTTCTGATTCGACACTGGAGAATCGACTTCCTTGTCATTAGCCGTGCGCGCATCCGCCTGCTGTGTTACGCCGAATAGGTTACCCGTGCGTACTCGCGCGGTTCACCACCCCCAATTGTGCTCTACAACGCGCACCCGAAACGACGATTAGATTGTGATTTGTGACTACTTGGGTTCCAGACGTCCTCGGTGACGGATATCAGCAGCTGACGATCCCCCTCGGAACGGATCCGGACGGCGAAGGCGAGGTGGACGCAACACTGGTCCGCTACCAACCGCAGAAGGAGGCGGTGAAGACACGTCGTGCCGTCTTGTACGTGCACGGCTTCACCGACTACTTCTTCCAGAAGCACCTGGCCGAGCATTTCGCCGAACAGGGTTACGCGTTCTTCGCACTCGATCTGCGTAAGTGCGGGCGCTCCCTCAAGCCGGGGCACACAGCTCATTACGTCTCCGACCTTGCGCTCTACGACGCCGAACTGAACGAAGCGCTGCGCATCGTCCGCAGCGAGACCGAGGGCAGCGAGGTGTTGCTCATGGCGCACTCCACCGGCGGTCTGATCGTTCCGCTCTGGCTGAACCGTTTGCAGCGCAAGCCCGGTGGCAGCGCCGGAGCCGGAATCTGCGGGCTGGTCCTCAACAGCCCGTGGTTCGACCTTCAGGGGCCTTCGGTAGTTCGCAACGTCGGTACTACGGCGATCGACGCCCTCGGACGAGTGTCGGCAAAGACCGTGATCCCGGGAACGGGACTACCGACTTACGGTTCCAGCCTTCATGTTTCGGCCAACGGCGTCTGGGATTACAACCTCGATTGGAAGCCACTGGCAGGCTGCCCCGTCACCTTCGGGTGGATGCGCGCGGTTCGAGCGGGTCACGCGAAACTTCACCGCGGCCTCGACATCGGAGTGCCTGCGCTGATCCTGCGCTCGAAGAAGTCGCAGTTCGCGAAGGCGTACAACCCGAGCGTCGACCTCGCCGATTCCGTTCTCGACGTCAAACAGATCGCACGCTGGGCGGGGTGCCTCGGCGATCGCACCACTATCGTCCCGATCGACGGCGCCCGCCACGACGTGTTCCTTTCCACCGAGAAGCCCTTGGCCACAGCCTTTTCCGAACTCGATCTGTGGTTGGAGTGGCTCGACGGCCACCTCACCCCGGCCGTAGAAAGTTCGGCAAGCACAGCAAGCAACACACAGGAGATCGCGCAGTGACGCACTACGACCTTGCAATCATCGGCAGCGGATCCGGAAACTCGCTGCCCGACGAGCGGTTCGACGGCAAGAAGATCGCAATCCTCGAAGAGGGCACCTTCGGCGGAACGTGCCTCAATGTCGGGTGCATTCCGACCAAGATGTTCGTCTACGCCGCCGAGGTGGCACGCACCATCACCACTGCCGAGAAGTACGGCGTCGACGCCACGCTCGACGGCGTCCGTTGGTCCGACATCGTCAAGCGCGTCTTCGGCCGCATCGATCCCATTTCTGCAGGTGGAGAGCGGTACCGCAGCGAAGACAGCCCCAACACCACCGTCTATCGCGGCCACGCCACGTTCACCGGCGACAAGACGATCGACACCGGAACCGGCGAGACGATCACCGCTGACCAGGTGGTCATCGCAGCCGGTTCACGTCCGATCATCCCGGAAGAGATCGCGTCGAGTGGTGTGAAGTACTACACCAACGAAGACATCATGCGACTGCCGGAACTCCCTGAACACCTCGTGATCGTAGGCTCCGGATTCATCGCCACCGAATTCGCACACGTGTTCTCCGCGTTGGGTTCCCGCGTGTCGATCATCGGTCGCAGCCAGCGACTGCTACGGCACCTCGACGACGAGATATCCGAGCGCTTCACCGAGTTGGCCGAACAGAAGTGGGACGTCCATCTGGGCTCACCCCTCACGTCGGTACGCGGCGACGGCGACAACATCGCCGTCGAACTGGCAAACGGCACAGTCGTTTCCGGTGACGTCCTCCTCGTCGCGGTGGGTCGGCAGCCCAACGGCGATCTACTCGGCCTCGACAAGGCCGGAGTCGAACTCGACGACAAGGGCTCGATCGTGGTCGACGAATACCAACGCACCACCGCCGAGGGTGTCTTCGCGCTCGGTGACGTCTCCTCGCCGTACCAACTCAAGCACGTCGCCAATCACGAAGCGCGAGTCGTTCAGCACAACCTGCTCCAGGACGCCCGGAAGGACACGTCCGGGCTTCGCAGCACCGATCACCGCTTCGTACCCGCTGCAGTGTTCACCGACCCGCAGATCGCCGATGTCGGAATGACCGAGAAGCAGGCTCGCGACGCCGGACTCGACATCACGGTCAAGGTGCAGGCATACGGCGACGTCGCGTACGGCTGGGCGATGGAAGATCAGGAGGGCATCTGCAAGGTGATCGCCGAGCGCGGCACCGGACGCATCCTCGGCGCCCACGTCATGGGTACGCAGGCCCCGACCGTCATCCAGCCGCTCATCCAGGCGATGAGCTTCGGTTTGTCAGCTCAGGACATGGCCCGCGGCCAGTACTGGATCCACCCGGCCCTGGCCGAAGTAGTCGAGAACGCGCTGCTCGGCCTCGATATCTGACCACGACCAACCCGCATGACGCCGAAAAGGCGGGCACTCCGCATAGTGGGAGTGCCCGCCTTTCCGTAGGTCAGAGTGTCACCAGGGGCTGGTACGCAGCACGATCTCGGTTGCGAGTTCGGCCGGTGCCGACTTCACGACGTCGTCGACACCCGGAAGTTCCGTCACGCGGAAGTCGGAGTACACGAAACGACCACTGGCGTCAGCGATGGCCCGTCCTCCACTACCCACGACGACGGTGGTCGGAACCTCGACCGGCGGAACGCCGGCAATATCGCTGGCCGACGGGTGACCACGGTCCACGGCGATCAAACTCGCGAAGCGGCCGAACTGACGTGCAGCCAACAGCCACGCGAGATCGGCGCCCTCCCGGTGACCGACCAGATTCACCCAGGCGATGTTCAACTCGTCCAGCAGCACCACTGCCGAGGTCTCGTCGAGATTCTCGATCGATTCCACCGCGACGGTCCGCAGATCCGAATGATGCAGTCGCTCACACACATCGTCGTACAAGTCGACGGGGTCGCCCTTGCCGGGGAGCAGGAGTACCGCATGCTTGCTGACCGGCCCGTCGATCCGAACGGTGCACGAACCACTGCCCACCGCTACTCGAGTCAATTCCATGTCTGGAAACGGTACGCGATCCACACTGTGGAGGACCCTGGAGTCGACAGAAGTATGACCACTCATACATTCACACCACCGCTGCGAGCCCGATTTGTTCGCTCTGCACCCCCTCGTTACCCCCTCCCTTCCGAGCGAAAGTGGCTTTCGGCGCATCTGAGGCGACCGATGTACCGTTCGCTCGGGTGGGGGTGGGCCGAAGCCCCGGTCGACTGACCAGGCGAACAGCCTCGGTTCAGCTGGTCATCGACGTGCCTCTGCACCGGCGGCCGTGAGAAGCAGAACCAGTGCGTCCGCAGTGCGCGTGCAGAACGCGTCACCGTCGGCGAGGCCACTCGTGAGGCCCCGCACGATGGTGGTTGCAACGAGAATGTCGAAGGCCACATCGGCGGTCGACACGATTTCCGCGTCGGACCGCTCGGGAAATTCGACACGCACTCGCTCGGCGAGTGCGAGCCGGGCCGGGTCTTCCGATCTCCGAACCAGTTGTTCGTAGGCGCCGTCTTCTTGATGGTAGGCCGACAGCAGGCCGGGAATCGCTGCGCGCGTTGCCGGTTCGGCAACTCTCGCGAGGAACCATCTCGTCCAGGCCTGCATGTCGTCACGCAAATTCGACGTGGTCACCGGTAGCGCCGCATCCTGCATTCCGAAGACCGCATCCTCGATGATGGATTCCTTGGTCGCCCAGCGCCGATAAATTGCGGCAGTGCCCAGTTCGGCCCTTCGCGCGATGGCTGTGATCGTGGTCTTCTGGTAACCCTGCTCCGCCAGCAACTCGCGGGCGGCGGTGAGGATGGCGTCGTCCACCTGCGGATCTCGAGGGCGCCCCACTCCGACGGTGCCGATACGTCGATCTCTGCGTTCGTCCACAACTGCGGACAGTACCCGACCGGTTTCGCCGAAAACCATTACGTTGCGTAGCGCTCCGTAATAGATTGTGGACATCCACCCCGTTGACAGAAGGACCTACCGTGATCACACCGCACGACGAACTACTCATTCATCAACTCCCGACGACACTCGACCACGTCTCGCAAAGTGACCTGCGCTGGACCGAACGCATCGTGATGTACGGCTTCGACAAAACGGGCGAGATCAGCATCATGACGGGGCTGGCCAAATACCCGAACCGCAACGTCCTCGACGCCTACGCGATGGTGACGCGCAAGGGCGAGGAAGCCCGCGTGGTGCGCCTGTCCACCGAGTTGAACCCTCAGACCGGAGGACTGGCAGCGTGGAGTGTGGGGCCGTACACCTATGAAATCGTCGAACCACTCCGCCAGGTACGTTCCACGGTCGACGCAAACGAACACGGATTGAGCCTGCAACTCGACTTCCACGGCGACTTCCCGGTGTACGAGCAGACGGCAGCGTTCCATCGCACGCGCGGCCGCGTTCGCGAAGACGCCCGACGCTTCTACCAGAACGGCACCATCACGGGTTGGATCGAAATCGACGGCACCCGCATCGACATCGATCCGGACAACTGGTGGTTCGGCCGCGATCACTCGTGGGGCGTACGACACGGCGGTGGCGGCGGCAGTCTGTCCGAGGGCGCGAACCTGCAGCCGTCCGAGGTTCCGGACGGAGTCCTCTATTACATGGGGATATTCCAATTCGACGACGAGGTAGTGCATTTCGCGCAGCGCGAAACCAGCACCGGCGCGCGCTGGCAGTTCGAGGGCGAGGTGCTCTTTCCGATCGGTTCCGGCAAGGACGCGCTACCGATCGTCGACGTCGAGCACGACCTGAAATTCCGTGACGACATGCGGGTGGTCGAATCCGGCACTTTCACCGTGCACCGAGCGGACCGGACCACCGACGTGATCGAGGTGAATCCAGTGTGCGATTTCTGGCCCGGACTGGCCGGTTACGACGAGTACCGGGGCTACGCCTCCGGCATGTACCGCGGCAAGGACTTCAGCGACAGCTTCACCGTCGACATCACGAACCTCGATGAAATCCGGCAGGTGAGCATGCTCAGCGAGACGCTGTGCGAGGTCCGCATGGGAGACAAAGTCGGATACGGGCTCGTGGAAATGGTCTTCATGGGCGTGAATCCCCGCTACGGGTACACCGATTGGAGCAACACACGGACAGGTACGAACAATGACTGACCGAACAGCCGCAGAAGACATCGCACCCGCCCTTGAACCACTTGTCCGGGAGCACATTCCGGGTACTCGAGGCGCCAAGATCGTCAACTTCAAGCGCACCGAACGCGGATTCTCGACGGAGACATACCTGTTCGACCTCGATGGCGCCACCGGCGAGTCGAGTGGTTTCGTTTTCCGGCGTCCACCCGAGGTTTCGCTGTTCCCCGACTACGATCTCCGCCGCCAGTTCCTCGTGACACAAAGGCTCGCGAAGTCCGACCTCGCAGTCCCCCACGTTCGGTGGATCGACAGCGGTGACAACCCACTCGGCAGCCCCTACTACGTCATGGACCGCATCGGTAATGCCGAGGCGCCCAGCGACTTTCCGTCGTATCACAGTGCCGGAACATACTTCGAAGCCGACGAGGCAGGCCGAGCGAAGATGTGGTGGGGATGCGTCGAGACGATTGCGCAGATCCATCGTTTGGACCCGGACAAGCTCGAACTCGGATTCCTCTCCTACCCCAAGTTCGGCACCCATCCGGTCGAACAGGCGGTGAACTACCTCGACTGGGCCGTTCGTTGGGCATCGCCGGACCTACCGCCGATATTCGACAAAGCACTGGCCTGGCTGAGGGAGAACATCTACCAACCCGAACACGTGACACTGTGCTGGGGCGATGCCCGGATGTCGAACATCCTCTACGGCCCGGACCAGTCGATCGCCGGGGTTCTCGATTGGGAGATGGCCTACCTCGGCGATCACGAGGCAGACCTCGCGTGGCTGTTGTTTCTCGATTGGGCGTGTAGCGAATTCGAGGGACACACACCTTTGCGAGGCACTCCCAGCCGAGAAGAGACGATTGCCCGCTACGAGGAGCTGACCGGCTGGAGCGTCGAGAACCTTGTGTTCAACGAGGTACTCGCTGCGGTTCTGCTCGCTGTTCCGCTCCTGCGCCTGTCCACGCATCTCCAACTCGGCGAACATACGGATATCACCGCGTTCTGCAAACATCGTCTCGAACAGTTGCTGCTAGACGCGTAGTCGTCCGCGTGTGATTTTCCGCAAGGCTCCCGAATCATTCCGACGGGATTTCCTGCCACTCGGCGGACAAGCGCGAAACCCACACAGGCGTGCGCCGTTCCATTAATGCACGAACACCTTCCACCGCGTCCGGCTTCCCCATGACGCGTAGATGCAGGTCCGTTTCGATGGCCGCCACCGTCTCTGGTCGACAGCTGCTGCTCTGGCTCTGCCAGAGCAGTCGCTTCGAGAGTGCCACCGACATCGGTGCAGTGTTCGTCGCAATGTCTCGGGCGATCACCAACGCCGCCGAAAGCACTTCGTCAGCGGGCAGGCAACGGCTACCCAATCCGAGCGCGATTGCCTCGGCTCCGTCGAACGTCCTCCCAGTCAAAAGGATGTCGGCGGCCACAGCCATTCCGGCGATGCGCGGAATCGTCCAATGCGCCATCGCATCCGGCAATACACCGAGGCGAACCTGCGGTATTGCATACTTGGCGTCTGCTGCAAAGATTCTGATATCGGCCTGCATCGCGATGGTGAGGCCGATTCCGATCGCATGTCCGTTCACCGCTGCGATGACCGGCTTTCGCAACTCGAACGCCGGCGGATCCACCGGTGATGACGAAAACTGCTCACCGTCAGGTGAATCGAAGGTGCCGGCGCCGTCGCCAAGATCTGCACCCGCGCAGAATGCTGGTGGCGCACCGGTCAGCACGATCACGCGAACGGAATCGTCTTCGTCGAGCTTTCGGTACGCCTGCCCCAATTCTCGACCCATGTGCTTGTTGAAGGCATTCCGCTTGTCAGGCCTGTCGAGGGTCGCGACGGCAACGCCGCCGTCCACCGAAACCGAGATCATTGCCCCACCGCTTCCGTCCCGACGACGTCGGCCGGATGCGAAGCCAGGACGTACAGAGATCGTGCGAGGGCATCTACAAAGCCGTCCTGACCCTCGAGCCCACGGGTCAGCCCCTGCATTGTCGTCGTTCCGGCCAGCAGATCGAACAAGAACATCGCGTCTGCACCTGCCGGGATCTCACCATGCCTCACCGCGTCGTCCAGCAGATCCTGAAACGCTGCACGAACCGGCGCACCGATAGCCAACAGACGTTGTCGCGCCTCCGCCGTCCGCGAATCGGCAAGCAGGCCAGGAACTCCGGCCCGCGCCGCGGGTCGGGCAGCGCGGACCAGGAAGATGTGCACCCACGTCGTCAGATCCACCCGCAAATCA
The DNA here is from genome assembly GCF_036541985.1 of Rhodococcus sp. IEGM 1306. Taxonomy (NCBI): domain Bacteria; kingdom Bacillati; phylum Actinomycetota; class Actinomycetes; order Mycobacteriales; family Nocardiaceae; genus Rhodococcus; species Rhodococcus sp. IEGM 1306. Next base: position 62,569 of record NZ_JAZHFF010000002.1, on the reverse strand, counting down.
CCGGTCGACCGAGGCAGCGGATGTCCGCCGGGACCATGCACCGCTTCTTCGATCAGGGCTTCCCGTGACGACCAGCGACGGTAGATGGCCGGCGTATTGACACCGGCAGTCCTGGCAATCGCCGAAATGGTCGTCTGCTGATACCCGACTTCGGCCAGCAGTGTGCGAGCTGCAAACAGCACAGCCTCGTCCTTGTCTGGGTCGCGTGGTCGTCCGATACGGGCGGGAGACTCGGTTTTCACCATTACATGTTAACTCGTAACGTTATCTCCCCACCTGAACCAACACAGTTCAGGTACCGGACGGTTTGGGGAGCCTCGTCATTCCGTAGACGTGATCAGCGCGCACCGTGAGGATCTGTCGACGCTCCACAACCATTGCTTCGCGGTACTCCTCCCAATCGGGATGCTCCTGGCCGCTGATGTCCCGGTACAGCTCGACCAGTGCGTCAGACACTTCGTCGTAAGGATCGGCCGCGACGGGTGTTACCACGGCAAGTCCTTCGATCACGGCGTAGCTCCAGAAGTCGGGCGCGCTGACGTGGAGGGAAACCCGCGGATCGCGGATCGCATTTTTACTCTTGGCGCGATCGGCTGTGATGGACACCGAAGCAGTCTTCGACTCGACGTCCCAGCGGTAAATGATGTTGGACAACTGTGGGCGGCCGTCACGCTTGACGGTTGCCAGCACGCCTTGTTTTCCCTGGGCCACGAGTGCGAACAACGCTTCGGCGGTGTCTGTGTCATTGCTCATATCTGCACCAACGACGCCGTGCGGCCGGTTTGTTCCGGAGCAGTCCAGTTCGCAGATCGCGGACCGTAATCGCGCGATGTCTCTTCCCCCGATGGACGACAGCGGACAAAGATGGTCGACATGGCAACTCCTCACGACATCCTCCGGCTGACTGCGTTCAGTTCGGATCCGGCCGGCGGTAATCCCGCCGGCGTACTGCTCGACGCCCGCGGGCTGGACGACTCCGAATTACAATCTGTTGCAGCTGAAGTCGGGTATGCAGAGACGGCGTTCCTCATCGAACCGGAACTCGGCGGCAATCCGCGTCACAGCCGGATCCGCTACTTCTCCCCCATCGCCGAAGTACCGTTCTGCGGCCATGCCACTATCGCGACGGCGATCGCGCTCACCGAGAGAGACGGCGCCGGCACCTTCACATTCGAGACGCCGATCGGACCGGTATCGATCGACACGGCGACCGACGCGGACGGCAGATCCACCGCCACCTTCACCAGCGTCGAACCGTCGGTCTCGCCGATCGATCACGCGGTGTTGACGGCACTGCTCGGGCTCATCGGCATCGATTCGTCCGCGCTGGACGTACGGTATCCCGCAATGCTCTCGTATGCCGGCAACACTCACCCGATCGTCGTACTACAAGAGCAGACAGCTTTCGACGAGTTCACATTCGATCCCGTAGCGATGCGAACCCTGATGGACGCGCAGGGGTGGGCCGGCACGGTGACAATCCTGCATCCCCTCGACGACTCCACATTCGAAGCCCGAAATCTGTTTCCGGTGGGAAACATCGTCGAGGATCCCGCAACCGGGTCCGCAGCGGCGTCGACCGGCGGTTACCTGCGCAAACTCGAACCCGCGGCCACTCCGCGGCGGATCACCATCCACCAGGGCCGACACGTCGGGCGTCCCAGCGTGCTCGAGGTCGACATCCCGGTCGACGGCGGTATCGCGGTCACCGGCACCGCAGTGCCCGTCGTCGACGGGCAGTAGTCAACCTCAGCGATGAGTTTCTCCCCGCCGGCGGGTCTATTCATCAGAGCGACGTCACAAGACCATCGCATCGAGCCGGGAGAACACCATGTCTGCAATCGCGTCAACCGCACACAACCTCCACGTCACCAAGCCACGTGCCGTACTCGGCGCCACGGTAATTGCTCTCGTCGTCAATCTGATCCTGTGGTTGGTCGGCCTCGCATTGGGCGGATCCTTCGAGATGACAGATCAGGGAAAGCTGGCCGGCGTCGCACCCGGCGGGGTCATCACATTGACGGTCGTGCCGCTGTTGGTCGGTTTGTCGGTCGCAATGTTGATCTCACTGAAGTGGGAGCCGATCGTCCGCATCGCCCAGGTCGTGGGTGCAGTCGTTGCGCTCGGCACCATCGCTTTGACCATTGCCGCCGACTTCGACGCCGCCAGCACGGTCATGCTCGCGCTGATGCACGTGGTTGTCGCCGCGGGCGTCGTCGTCGCGCTCGAGGCTGTACGTCGGTCCCCTCGAACTAGACAGCGGTAGGCGGCGCCGAATACGTCTCGACGATCTCGGCTGCCACGTCGCGCAACCGGGTATTCGTCGTCTGAGACTGCTTGCGCAGCATGTGAAATGCAGTGTCGGCGTCGATCCGATGGATGGCCATCAGCATGCCTTTGGCCTGTTCGATCGGCGCCCGGGTCTCGAGCGCACGTTGCAAGGCATCAGCCACAGCCTTGGCGGACTTGAAACGAGAGAAGTCGCCGATCGCGCGTGAGACCGTTGTCGTGAGAATCTCCATGACGTCCGCGTCGACGCGATCGAAGGCCGCTGGGGCGCGTCCGTACAGGTTGAACGAACCGAGTCGCTGATCCGGCGTGAAGAGCGGCGCCGCGAGAAAGGACTTGATCCCTTCGTCCTTCGCCGCCGCCGCGAACCGCGGCCAGCGTTCCGCGCTGGTCTCGGCGTCGACGACAACGGTGTCACCGGTTCGAGCGGCGTGCAGACATGGTCCGTCGCCGGCGTCGTATTGCTCGATGTCGACGCGCAAGGTTCGCGAATCGGTGTGCACGGCGGTGTAGGTCTGCCCGGCCAGATCGATGGTGACGCCGATGCTGTCGGCGCCCTCGATGGCGTCGTTCGCGATTTCGACGGCCCGCTGGAGCAGGACCACGAGTTCGTCCTCGTCACCGATACTTCCTCCGAGCGCTGCCAGCAACTCCCGGACCGCGCTTGCAGTCAGCCGAGTTTCCGCAGCCTCGACGGCGACGTCAGCACCCGTTGCCGTCGCATCGTCCGGCATTACCGACGGCACCGAATCCTCGGTTCTCGGGTCGAAGCCTCTGGGGTCGAAAGCGGTATCCACGACGAAGCATTCTTCCAGCTACCCGGGCCGTCAGGAGAGTGAGTTCGGTGACAGAACCCGGCAAACCGCCGAGTCGTCATCGCCATCGGTCGAGCGCGAGACCCAGATTCCGCCTCGCCCGAGTGTGTTGGCCACGAACCGCGTCCGGACTCAGTTCCAGGACAACTGCGATCTGTGGATACGTCATGCCCTCCACTTCCCGCAAGACCCAGGCGGCGCGCTGACGCAGCGGTAGACGATCGAGTTCGGCTTCAAGAGCGTCGAGAAATGCTGTGCCGCATACTTCCTCGCTCGGATCGCGCAATCGAGTATCGACTTCGTCCCGAAGTCCGTCCACATCGGCGGCGCAGGAGCCGACTTTTCGATGGACATCCGAGATCTTGCGAGAACAGATCGCGAACAACCAGGTCTTGATGCTCGAGCGCCGCTGAAACCCCGGAAGTTGGCGCCAGGCGGCTAGGCAGGTTTCCTGGACGATGTCGTCGACGTCACTCTCACTGGTGACGAGTCGACGGGCAAATCGATACAAGTGCGGGCCGTATCGGCGAACGATGACGTCGAAGGCCGCATGATCGCCGAGCATTGCCGAGTCGACCAGCACCTCGTCACTGAAGTCGGTAAGCAAGCCGTCGAATTGATCTGTCACCGCGCACACTCCTACTAGGGAGCCGTCGCGGGAGTGAGGCCTGGCTATTCTACCGCGTGCACGCCGACGCCCGCGGGAGCGCTCTCAGGCTTCGAGTGCGGAGGCAATGACGGGAAGCCCGACAGGCGCCCCACCGTTGATCAGTTTCTCGAGTAGATCCTGATCGAGGTGCTGCTCGACGAGATCAGCGAGAAGGTCGAGTTGTTGTTCTCGCACCGCGGCAACCGAGGTGTCGGGTGCAGCAACAAAACCGGGAACCGCGATCTCACGCAGCAGGCTGCGCCGAAAGTCGTCACTTTCCAGGAGACCATGCCAATGTGTCCCTCGAACAGACCCTCGCACACTGCCTTCCGGCACACCGCCCGAGTCCGCCAGCAATGGGCGGTCCCCGTTGCGCACGACGCGTCCGTGATGAATCTCGTACCCCGACACCGAGATACCGTCGGCGGAACCGGTTACCTGCGCCAGCACTTTGTCCGAAGCGAATTCGATGTCGAGGTCCAGCAGACCGAGTCCTGCGGTAATCCCTGATCCTGATTCGACGTCGTCGACGATGGAATTACCCAGCATCTGGTATCCGCCGCAGACTCCCAGCACGGCCTGCCCGCGACCTGCTCGGGCGATGATCTCGTCGGCCAGGCCGGTACGGCGCAGCCACTCGAGGTCACTCACGGTGGACTTACTACCGGGGATCACCACGAGGTCTGCGTCGCGGATCCGCGACGGATCGGTCACCCACGAAACTGCCACGCCCGGTTCACATGCCAGCGCCTCGACATCCGTCGAGTTGGAGATGCGCGGGAGCCGAACCGCAGCAACGGTGAGCCAGGCCGAACCGACGGGTGGGCCAGGGCGCCCTACCGGGGCGTTGCCGGTGACGCCAAGCGAATCCTCGGCGTCGAGCCAAAGATCGTCGGCAAACGGGATCACTCCGAGAGTGGGTCGACCGGTGAGGCTGCGCAGTTGATCCAGTCCGGGTTCCAACAGTGCAACGTCACCGCGGAATTTGTTGATCACAAATCCCGCGATCAATGCCTGGTCGCTCGGCGAGAGCACCGCAACGGTCCCGAACAGATGGGCCAGGACGCCGCCGCGATCGATGTCACCGACGACGACGACCGGAATCTGCGCAGCCTCCGCCAACCCCATATTGGCGAGATCTGTTGCACGTAAATTGATTTCAGCCGGGGAACCCGCGCCTTCACAAATCACTACGTCGAACTCGGATCGAAGCGATTCGAGATCCTCGGCCACGACGGCGCGAAGCCACTGTCGATGCTGCATGTAGTCGCGAGCACCCACTGTGGTCATCGCCTTGCCCCTAACGACAAGTTGCGACGTCCGGTCACTGCCCGGCTTGAGCAGCACCGGATTGAACCGAACACTCGGTTCGAGCCCGCACGCTCGTGCTTGAAGAGCCTGCGCACGGCCGATCTCTCCGCCGTCGAGCGTGACCACGGAATTGTTCGACATGTTCTGTGCCTTGAACGGCGCAACTCTGACGCCTCGACGCGCCAGCATGCGGCACAGTCCGGCCACCAGAACGCTCTTGCCGGCGTCGGATGTCGTGCCCGCCACCAGCAGAGCGCCGCGCATCTCCGAACTCAAGGCAGGGTGAGAATCTCTGCACCGGTCTCGGTGACCACCAAGGTGTGCTCGAACTGTGCCGTCCACTTACGGTCCTTGGTGACGACGGTCCAGCCGTCCTCCCAGATCTCGTAGTCGATACCACCGAGGTTGATCATCGGTTCGATCGTGAAGACCATGCCCGGTTCGATGATCGTCTCGACCGCGGGCTCGTCGTAGTGCAGGATCACGAGGCCGTTGTGGAAGGTCTCGCCGATACCGTGTCCGGTGAAGTCCCGGACGACGCCGTACCCGAACCGATGGGCGTATGACTCGATGACACGTCCGATCACGTTGAGCGCACGGCCGGGCTTGACGGCTTTGATGGCCCGCATCGTTGCCTCGTGCGTGCGCTCGACGAGCAAGCGGTTCTCTTCGGACACGTCACCGGCGAGGAACGTCGCATTGGTGTCGCCGTGAACCCCGTTGATGTACGCGGTGACGTCGATATTGACGATGTCGCCGTCCTGGATCACGGTCGAGTCGGGGATTCCGTGGCAGATCACCTCGTTGAGAGACGTGCAGCACGACTTGGGAAAGCTCTTGTATCCCAACGTCGACGGATATGCGCCGTGGTCGAGCATGAACTCGTGTGCGATGCGGTCGAGTTCGTCGGTCGTGACACCGGGAGCGACAGCCTTGCCGGCTTCCTGCAGCGCGCCTGCAGCGATCTTGCTGGCGATGCGCATCGCCTCGATCGTCTCCGGCGTCTGAACCCAGGGCTCGTTGCCCTCTTTGGCGGTCGGCTTCCACGCGTACTCGGGCCGCTCGATCTTCGAGGGCACAGCGAGGACGGGAGAGACGGTTCCAGGGACCAATGGGGTACGCACAGACATGCAGAACAGCCTAGACCTCGCGTCGCGCGTCAGCCGGATGCACTCCAGTTCCGGAAAACAGGATCGACGAGAATTCTGACGGGGGTCGACATCGTCTGTCCGAACTCCTCGAAGAGATTGTCGCGCGATTCGAAGGTGCCCAGATCACGGTCGACGAACTCGGAGAAGTCCAAGCAATCACACGAAACCGATCCACCCCAGCTGATCGGAGCGCGTCCGATCGCGTCGAACAGTGTTTCCTCGCCGGTGTTCGTGAACGGTTGCACCGATGAGACTGCCGCAGGTGCAACGATCTCGGAGATGTCCTGCCAGCGTCCGTCGATCAGAAATTCCGGCCACGCCAGCAGCACTGACGTCGGAATCACCGCACGTAGATGCCGAAATCGCGGATACCAGAATTCCCCGCGAAGTACGAGACCGCGGACGCGGGTGGCGATACCTCGGCGGCGAGCCAACGCTTCGACCACGGCAAGTCTCTGGCTGCATGATCCGCGCCCTCGACTCAATGTCACCGAGACGGGTTGCCGGTCGTCGAGTCCGTACACCGCCCGAATCGTTGCAGCGACGCTGCGATGCGCCGACACCAGGAACTCCTGCGCCGACTGGATCGCACCTTCTGCAATGTCCTCGTATAGGCGGGCCACGTCATCGTGGCCCCAGTCGAGAATCGGCGTCGCGGCTGCGTCGCCTCCGGACACATCGTGGCGGATGTCACCGTCGCGGATTCCGCCGAGCAGCACGCACGTCATGTCTCAACCGTAGTGCGCGACCGGAATCCGTGGAGCCTGACAGAATCCGAACCGTGAAGAAATGGCTGCTGTTGATCACCGCGATCCTGACCGAGGTGTCTGCGACTTTGTCGTTGCGCGCCGCCCTCGATCACCCCGCTTGGTACATCGTGGTCGTCGGCGGATATCTCGCGGCATTCACCGCCTTGTCGTTCGTCCTGCGGGAGGGCATGGGACTCGGTGTCGCATACGGAATCTGGGGCGCAACCGGAGTTGTCCTGACCGCCGTGTTCGCAACTTTCCTTTTCGGCGACCCGCTGACAGCAACGATGGGCGTCGGTATTGCCCTGGTCATCGGCGGAGTGCTGTGCGTCGAACTCGGTTCCCAGGTTGCTGCCGACAGCGGGCCGGCGGACCCGGCATGACCTTCGTATTTCTGATCGCTGCAATTATTTCCGAGGTCACCGCGACGTTGTCACTACGGATGGCGTCGCAGGACGGCAGCGACAAACGATGGCTCGCGGTTGTCGCCGTGGGGTACCTCGCCGCTTTCGCTTTCCTCACGCTCGCACTCGACGCGGGCCTGACGATCGGCGTTGCGTACGGCATCTGGACTGCATGTGGGGTGGCGCTGACGGCAATCGCATCCCGCATTCTCTTTCGCGAACCGCTGACCAAGCTCATGATCGTGGGGATCGGCCTTATCGCGGCAGGCGTGCTTCTCATCGAACTCGGTGCGGCCCACTGAGCCCAGCAAACAGGGTGTAAGGTTTACCTAACTTTGCTTTGGAGGTAGTCCGCGGTGCCGATCCCTGCCCTTCGTGAAATCGACGGTGGTCCACAGCTGGACGACGGTCCGCACTTACGGGAACCCGAACGCCACACTCCGATGGCGCGCGCCGTCCCGGCGCCGTTTCGACTGACGACGTACATCGTCGAGACCGACCACATCACGCAGTGGCCACAGCACGCTCATGCCGAGCACGAACTCATCTGGTCCGACCGCGGCGTCGTCAACATGATCATCGACAATCAACTCTGGACCGTCACGCCCGGCGTCGGCCTGTGGATCCCTCGCGGGGTCCTCCACGAGGGTCAGGCCAATCCCCACGTCGCATTCCGCGCCACTCTCTTCACCCCCGAGTTGTGGACTCCCGCCTGGAACGAACCGTGCATCGTGACGCTGAGCGAGGCGGCGCGAGTTCTGCTGATCCACCTCGCCCATACCGGAATGCCTGCAGAACAACGCCTTCGGGCTCAGCAGGTCTGCGTCGATCTCCTCACTCCCGCATCAGCCCCGCATTTCGACGTGCCGATCCCCCGCGATCCTCGGCTACGGATACTCGTCGACAAAGTTCTGTCTGATCCCGCCGACGATCGATCACTCGATCAGTGGGCGCACGTTCTCAATCTCAGCCGACGCACGGTCACCCGGATCTTCGCCGCGGAACTCGCCTTGAGCTTTGCGCAGTGGCGCACCCTGGTTCGCATGAGTACGGCCTTGGGAATGCTCGGGACCGGGATGAGTGTGAATGCAGTCAGTCGTCGAGTCGGGTACGGGACGTCGAGTTCGTTCATCGCCGCCTTTCGCAAGACGGTCGGCTACACCCCTGGCAATGCTCTCGCCGCCGTCAACTGACGCAAGCCTGACCTGTTGTCGACATCTGCTGGCCCCTTCGCTACACGGACGCGCCCTACATTCACTTAGGTAAGCCTGCTCTCATGTGCTCGAGGCACTGAGTCGTGCAAGCACTTCCCCGATCAATCCCGAGGAGTTTCGCGTGTTCAGATCTGCCCGTCAGAGAATTCGTCCCCAGCGGAGGCGACGAATAGTCGTTGCGCTGATGGTGGCGGCCGCACTGCCTCTGGCCGCCTGCACGCAGTCGTCGACCGAGACCGAAGGAAACAATTCGTCGGCATCCGCCGTCGAGGACGGCGCGTTTCCCGTCACGATCAAGCACGCATTCGGTGAAACCGTCATCGACAAGGAACCGACCAGGGTCCTCACCCTCGATTCCGCAGCGGCAGACACCGTCATCGCCCTGGGAGTCACCCCGGTAGCGATGCAGAAGGACTCGTGGGCCGGCGACGCCGACGGCTTCCTGCCGTGGACCCGCGCGGAACTCGAGAAGTCGGGCCAGACACTGCCCACGCCTGCGCCGTACTACTCCGACAGCGGGGAGCTCCTGTTCGAACAGATACTCAATGTCGCACCCGATCTGATTCTTGCGCCGTATTCCGGTTTCTCCGAGCAGGACTACCAGCGCCTGAGTTCGATCGCCCCGACACTCCCCTACGACACCAAGCCGTACCAGCCGAGTTCGTGGCAGAACCTGGCCACCGATGTCGGCAAGGCTCTCGGTCGCCCCACTCAGACCGCTGCGCTGATCAAGTCCGCGGAGGAAACTGTCCAGGAGTCGAAGGCGAGCCATCCGGAATTCAACGGGGTCACCTTTGCCTTCGGGTCCTACATCCGCGAGGGAGAAACCGAAACCGCCATCTACGGCCCCGACGATCCACGCGTCAAGTTCGTCGAAAACCTTGGGCTCACAGTTGCTCCCGACGTGGTGAACGGCGCCAAGAACTTTGCAGGCGACTCTTTCCTGTTCGGCATCAGCATGGAGAAACTCGACACGATCAACACCGACGTGTATCTCGGATGGGCAAGCGATCAGTCGGAAGTCGACAGCACGTTGGCCAACACTCTGTTCGCGCGGTGGCCGGTCATCGCCAACGGAAAGGACTTGTGGATCACCGACAATCGCCTGACAGCGGCGACCATGTACGTCAGCGTTCTGAGTGTCCCGTGGGCAACCGACGAGCTCGTTCCACAGTTGACCGAACTGGTCGCCAAGTAGCAGCCCACACGGTCCGATCACGCACCTGAAGGCCACTCACTGCGCAGTGTCGCGAAAACCAGAGTGTCGGTCCATTCGTTCTTGATCCACGCGTTCTGCCGAAAATGTCCCTCTCGCCGCATACCGATACGCTGCGCGAGTCGTGCCGAAGATTCGTTTCTCGAATCCATCTGCGCGATCACGCGGTGCAATCGGGGAGTCGCGAATACATAATCGAGCAGAGCCGTCACCGCTTCCGTCGCGAATCCGCGGCCGCCGAACTCGGGCGAGAATGCCCACCCGAGTTCGGCGGTGCGCTCGGTTTCAGCTGTGCGCTCGGGCTCGTCGACAAGCCACGCACTCACGCTTCCCACAACCTGACCGTCGTATTCGACGACAAGAGCCACCGCGCCCGCTGTCAGGTCGCGGCGAGACATTCTGGTCTGCACTGCCTCTCGCGCATCGTCCGGGCTCCAGGGTTCGTTGAACAAATACCGGCACACGTCGCTACGCCCGTAGAAGGTGAGAAGGTCCTGATGATCGCCGGGACGGTAGGTACGAAGCACCAGTCGATCCGTCCGAATTGTTACCGGCGCAGTCGTCGGCGTCATGCCTGCGTCCTCCACATCCATGCCGTCACGGTAGATCCTCTCGGATTCGTGGGCGAGCGAATATCGCGAGGATGTCCAGCGCTCAATGTTTGATTTGCCCCGTGGCGGGATACTTCACCACCGTAAATAGTCGCAATACGGAGTTACGCCAGGCAATTTCGCACTTGATACCAAGGGGCGGTCATGGCCGAGGAATCACTGGTCAAGCAAGGTGTGGCAAAAGGAAGCGCGCTGGGCGGAGCCGTTCTTCTCGTCACCGTCGGCGTGCTCGAAATTCTCCAAGGCATCTCGGCGATATCCAAGGACGATGTGACCGTTGTCGGCCCTGAATACGCGTACCAATTCGACCTCACCTCCTGGGGATGGATTCACCTCGTACTCGGCGTGCTCGTCACCGCTGTCGGAATCATGCTCTTCACCGGCGCGACGTGGGCACGGGTAGGCGCGATAATCTTCTGTTCGCTCTCGATCCTCGCGAATTTCCTGTGGCTACCCCACTCTCCGTGGTGGTCGATCACCATCATCGCGCTCGACGTATTCGTCATCTGGGCTGTCGCGACATGGAATCCCGACGTGATCTGAGGTCTCGACTTCGGATACACCCATCGAATTCAGCGTTTTCATCTGTGCGGCAGTAGTTTCCCTCCGGAGAGGAACATGATGGCAAACGGCACGAGCGACGGCCCACTCCACGAGGACGAGCGTGCCGAACTGGCCAGGCTGCGCCAAGAGGTTGCATCGCTTCGCGAGCACACTCCCAGCGCCCGTGAAACGCCCCTCGAACAGGTCCCCCGGCCACCTCGACACGGCCTCCGGTGGAGCGCCGTGGTAATTCTGCTCGTGTTGGTCGCGCTACTCGCAGTCTTGTCCGTGACCACGCGCTTCACCCGAAGTCAGATCCTGGACACGGACCGTTACGTCAGCACTGTTGCGCCACTGGGCGAGAATCCCGCCGTGCAGGCCGAGATCACGAATCAGATCACCGACGAGATATTCGATCGTGTCGATGTCGAGGGGCTCACCACCGACGCGCTCACCGCACTGACCGACGTGTCGAACCTTGCAGCCAACGCACCTCGCCTGGACCAAGCGCTCGTGGGGTTGGCCCCGGTGATCGCCGGTCAGGCGAAGAGTTTTGTCCACGACACGGTGGGCTCACTCGTGCGGTCACAACAGTTCGAAGACTTGTGGATTCAGGCGAACAGGTCTGCGCACAACTCTCTCGTCGCGGTCATGACCGGCAACTACGGACCCGACTCCGTCGAAGTCGATCAGAGCGGAACCGTCAGCATTTCGCTGAGCACGATCATCGACAAGGTCAAAACAGTCTTGATCGACCGCGGCTTCGCCTTCGCAGACAAAATCCCCTCCGTGGACAAGGAATTTGTTCTCTTCCAGTCCCCCGAACTCGTGAAGGCACAGCGAGCCGTCTCGGCACTCGACAAGGTCTCAGCAGTGCTGCCATGGCTGGGAATCGCTTGCGCAGCAGCCGCTGTCGCCGTTGCTCCAACGGGTCGCAGGCTCCGCGCGCTGTCACTGGTCGGTCTGTCGATTGCGTTGGGAATGCTTGTTCTCGCGATCGGAATTCTCATCGGGCGTGCAATCTACCTCGACAGTGTCCCTACCGATATTCTCTCGCCAGACGCCGCGACTGCCGTCATCGACACAGTTCTGGTGCCACTGCGCACGAGTCTTCGCGCGGTTGCAGTCCTCGGCGTGGTGGTGGGGCTCGGCGCCTACCTGGTCGGTGGGTCGTCGTCGGCAATCGCCGTTCGCCGAGGCTATGGGCAGGCATTGGACTTCGTCCGGCATTCCTCCAGAGGGCGTACGCCGAATCAGGTGGAGCGGTGGGCCGATCAGCTTCGTGTTCCGCTGCGCTGCGCCATCATCGGCATCGCCGCACTGTTGCTGCTCTTCTGGCGCTACCCCACAGGATTGGTCGTGGGTTGGATTGTCATCATTGCGCTGCTCGCACTCGTAGTTCTCGAAATACTTGTTCGTCCTGCACGCGCCACCGCGGAGGATGCCCGGCCCGACGACGCCGGAACCGACGACGCCGGGCCTGGGGCAGAAGATACGAAAACTACGCCAGCGCCTTTGCCTTGATGGCCTGAAATTCGTCTTCGTTGATCGCGCCTGAGTCGAGAAGCTCTCTGGCGTCGGCGATCTGCTGAGTCGGCGACTTCCCGGCGACGTTTCGAATGTAATCACTCTGCGCGTGTATGTGCTGCTGAGCGGCCTCCATCGACCGCCGGGTCATTCCGTCGTTCTTGACGACCACGTAGATCATCGCGGACAGGAACGGAATGACGAAGAGAAATATCATCCACAGCGCCTTGGCCCAGCCCGAAGTCTCGTGATCACGGAACAAATCGGTGATGATCGAGAACAACACGCTCAAGTAGGCCACAAAGGCGAAACAGACGAAGATGAACCAGAAGAATTCCCAGAAACCTTCCATGTCAACGCTCCCTGCACTCGGTTTACACATCCGGAGTTCGGGAGGCTGACCTTCCGCGCCTGAACTTCTGCATTCGGCCAGAACTCCCTGGTCCAAGGTCATTTCAGTATGCGCCGACGACATCCGTTCCGGCTACAGCTCGAGTGAGTCCAGGTTCGCCGAACGCTCGTCCATAATCGAGATCACGATTCTCCGATTCGAGATCTCTTGTCTGGCAGCCTTTTCGACAAGGAGAGGCACGAAGTCACGGATCCGACAGCCCACGAACCGCTGATGAATTGTTCGCACTTTGTTTTCGATCTCCGGTGGAGGAACATTCGGATACCGGGAAATCAGGCGAGTGATCACCCGCTCGACGTGAAGCAACTCTTCGTCGCCAGTCATTCATTAATGGTCGTCCGTCCAGCCGAGCGCGTCAAGACTCGGAAAGAGTTCGAAAACAACACGATTCGGGTCTCGATCACGGAGAGAATAGGTTGACCGAATACGGGGCATACACACACGAGCGGACGATTCCCGCACGCTCACGTCGCCTAGGAGTGGAAGTGGGAAAGAACGCTCGGATTCTTCACGACGACGCGGCACTCGTCGCAGAAAAGCCGATGAAGAACAAGGTGTACCGCCGCAAACTCAAGCCGATGCACGGCGAACTCGTCGCATTGCAGGAGTGGGTCAAATCGTCTGGCGCCAAAGTCTGCATCGTGTTCGAAGGCCGAGATACCGCCGGGAAGGGCGGGGTCATCAAAGCCATCACCGAACGCGTGAGTCCCCGAGTGTTCCGGGTGGTTGCCCTACCAGCCCCGACCGAGCGAGAGCACTCGCAGATGTACATCCAGCGCTACGTCCCACATCTGCCGGCGGCCGGTGAAATCGTCATCTTCGACCGGAGTTGGTACAACCGCGCCGGAGTCGAACGGGTGATGGGCTTTTGCACCGACGACCAGGCACGTCAATTTCTCCAGCTCATTCCGACCGTCGAACGCGCGATCGTGGAATCAGGAGTCATTCTGCTCAAGTACTGGCTCGAGGTCAGCGAAGAACAGCAGCTCGTACGTCTGCAGAGCCGGATCGACGATCCTCGAAAGATCTGGAAGCTGTCGAATCTCGATCTGAAGTCGTTCAGTCATTGGTACGACTACTCGCGTGCCCGCGACGAGATGTTTCGCTTCACCGACACAGGCTGGGCGCCATGGTATGTCGCAAACAACAATGACAAGAAACGCGGACGACTCAACATCATCAGCCACATTCTGAGTCAGATCCCCTACGAGCCCGTGCAATCCACGGACATCACCCTGCCGAAACGGCAGAAGGCCCACGGCTACCAGACGCCCAACCAACCACTTCACTGGATTCCGACCCGGTATTGACGATCGCCAAGGAAAGGACGTGCGGTCATGAGCCCCACGCCATGGCATGCGCAAAGTGGCGAATCAGTCGTGTCCGCACTGCAGTCGGACCAGGAACGCGGACTGCAGTCGGATGAGGCCGACCAACGGCGACGACGCTACGGGTCGAACGAAATCACATCGACGCCACCGCCGTCGACGTGGTCGATCGCTGTGTTGCAGCTGAAAGATCCGATGAACTTGATGCTCGTCGCCGTGGCCGCGGTCAGCATCGCCATCGGTGAAGTGCCGACAGCGATCGTGGTGGCGGTCCTCGTCGTGCTCAACATCGTCCTCGGAACTCGACAGGAGTTGAAGGCACGGGCCAGCGTCGACGCGCTCGCCAAGATGCAGACACCCCAAGCACGGGTCATTCGTGACGGAAACCTGATACAGCTCGACGCCACCGAACTGGTGCCGGGTGACATCATCCAAGTCGAGGCAGGAGACATCATTGCTGCCGATGGACGGTTGCTCGCCTCGACCACTCTGGAGACACAAGAAGCCGCATTGACCGGGGAAAGCACGCCCATCCCGAAAGACCCGAAAACGCTGGAGAACGAGGATATTCCACTCGGAGACCGCAGCAATCTGGTGTTCCAGAACACCTCGGTCACCCGCGGCACGGCGACCATGGTGGTCACCGAGACCGGGATGCAGACGCAGATCGGCCAGATCGCCTCGATGTTGTCGGCGGTCGCCCCTGGCAAGTCGCCACTGCAACGTGAATTGGACTCTCTCACCAAACTTCTCGGCATCATCGCGTGGACGGCAGTGATCGTCATCGTCGTCATCGGCCTCATTCGTGGGCAGGACCTGACAACGCTTCTGCTCCTTGGTATCGCAATGGGGGTGTCCGCGATTCCGACCGGCCTACCAACTTTCGTCCAGGCGATGCTGGCCTACGGTGCACGTCAACTGGCCGACGCCAAGGCAGTCGTGAAGAACCTGACCGACGTCGAAACCCTCGGTGCAACCAGTGCAATCAACTCGGACAAGACCGGCACGCTGACCATGAACCAGATGACCGTCCGATCGCTGTATGTCCACAGCCGTTGGTACACGGTCGACGGCGAGGGCTATGCCAAAGCGGGAAGGATAACGCAGGTTGCCGGCGAGACGCCGCCTGACTTCACCCTTCTCGCAAACGGACTGTGTCTCGACAGTGATGCAACGGTTTCCGATTCCGGAGTAGTTGTCGGCGACCCGACCGAGGCCGCACTCGTGGTGCTCGCGGCAAAGATCGGCGCCGACGCCCCGCTCACCAGGCGGACCTACCCGCGGGTGGCGACGGTTCCGTTCGATTCCGCGTACAAGTTCATGGCCACGTACCACCATCTCGAAGTCGACGGCGAGAGTCAGTTCGTCGAATTGGTCAAGGGCGGACCCGATGTCGTCCTCGCTCGTTGTTCTTCGGCCTTCCTCCCCGGCCGCCGGCAGGTACCGATCGAGGAAGTCCGAGACGAACTCACGGCCGCAAATCAGTCGATGTCCGAGAAGG
Source organism: Rhodococcus sp. IEGM 1306 (assembly GCF_036541985.1). Classification (NCBI taxonomy): domain Bacteria; kingdom Bacillati; phylum Actinomycetota; class Actinomycetes; order Mycobacteriales; family Nocardiaceae; genus Rhodococcus; species Rhodococcus sp. IEGM 1306. The sequence continues at coordinate 46,849 of NZ_JAZHFF010000002.1, read as the reverse complement.
GTCTTCGGGTGCTGGCATTCGCTGTCAGACGTCTCGACGGACGGGAAGACGCTGTCGTGGCGGACCCCATGTCCTTTGTCGAGGACCTGACGTTTGTCGGCATGGCAGGCATCATCGACCCGCTGCGTCCGGAGGCGATCGATTCGGTGCGAACCGCACACCGGGCCGGCATCGAGGTCCGCATGATCACCGGCGACCATGCCATCACCGCCGCCGCGATCGGTGCCGAACTCGGACTCGGCCCGGGCGCGGTCGGCGGAGCCGAATTGCAAGCGATGACCGACGACGAACTCTCGGCCGCATTGCCGAACCTGCACGTGTTCGGCCGAGTCACTCCGCAGGACAAACTTCGCTTGGTCGATGTCATGCAGAGCGGTGGCGCCGTGGTCGCAATGACCGGAGATGCGGTCAACGACGCCGCCGCGTTGAAGAAGGCCGATATCGGCGTCGCCATGGGCTCGGGCAGCGAGGTGACCAAACAGGCGGGCAAGATGGTGCTCACCGACGACAACTTCGGAACCCTCATCACCGCGATCACTCTGGGCCGCAACATCTACGGGAAGATCGTGTCGTATATCCGCTACCAGATGTCGAAACTCTTTTCGTTGGTTCTCCTCTTCCTCGCCGCGAGCATCTTCAACATCAACGAGGGTGTGGCACTGACGCCACTGATGGTGTTGTTCCAGCACTTCTTCATCACACTGTTCCCCGTCGCCGTGATCATGCTCGACCCACCGCCACCGGATCTGATGAACAAGCCTCCACGCGATCCCAAGTTGCCGATCGCCCATCGAAGCGCAGTCGCTCAATGGCTCGCGTACGGCGTCTTGCAATTTGCCGTGACACTCGCAGCGATGCTTCTTGCGCCCGGCGAAATGAGCACTACTGAGGCGAATGTCCCCATGACCACCGCATTCGTAGTGCTCTCTCTCGGTTCGATATTCGCTGGGTTGACCATGCGGCGTGATCCCGAGTCCGGACTTGTTCCGCCGGTTCTCGGTGCCGTCAAGATCTTGACCATCCCCACGGTCGTGACCGTATTTGCCGTCGAGGCGGGTGTTCTCCAGGACCTCCTCATGACAACTTCACTGACCGGCGCCCAGTGGCTCGTCTGCCTAGGCTGGTCACTGATCATCCCGGTTGTCGTCGAGTTGGAAAAGGCGATCCGACGCCACCGCATCGCACGTGCACCTGCGCCCCTTCCTGCGACCACTGCGGTTGCCCCATCGCGCGCCCGTCACTCCGCTGAGGGAGGGACAATCACACGATGATGTGGACGGAGAGTCTAGGTCGGCTACCGGGGATCGCGACTGCACGCGGATATCGCCGTGAATGGCTGCGCGCAGACGTCACGGCAGGACTCGTTCTGACGGCCCTGCTCATCCCCGCGGGGATGGGCTACGCGGAGGCCGCCGGATTGCCCGCGTACGCCGGTCTGTACGCAACCATCGTGCCGTTGCTCGCGTACGCGGTAGTCGGACCGTCGAAGATTCTTGTACTCGGACCTGATTCGTCGCTGGCACCGCTCATCGCCGCCGCAGTCATACCGCTGGCGGTGGTCGGCGATTCGGAGAACGCGCTTGCACTAGCCGGAGTTCTGGCCGTTCTTGTCGGACTCATCCTCGTGATCGGCGGATTCCTTCGTCTCGGCTTCGTGACCGAACTCCTCTCGAAACCGATCCGTCTCGGCTACCTCAATGCCATTGCACTCGTCGTCGTAGTTGGTCAGATTCCCAAGCTGCTCGGATTCTCCGTCGACGCGTCCGGTCTACTCGGTGAAATCGGCGGGATCTCAAAGGCCCTGGTGGGTGGCGACGTCGACCCCCTCGCTGCCGCCATCGGTGTCGGTTCGCTAGTCGTCATAGTCGCCTTCCGGCTCTGGGTACCTGTTGTTCCCGGCGTTCTGGTGGCCGTTGTCGCGGCCATAGTCTTGTCCGCTGCCGCCGGTCTCACCGATGACATCGGCATGGTCGGCGCACTGCCGGAAGGACTCCCCCTCCCTTCCGTCGGTGGAGTCACCTGGCAGGACGTCGGCCATCTGATCGGACCCGCCGCCGGTATCGCATTGATTGCCTTCGCCGACACCGGCGTTCTCTCGCGTACCTTCGCCGCCCGACACGGCGAGGACGTGAACGGCAGTACCGAAATGAAGGCGATCGGTGTCGCGAACGTGGCCGGCGGACTTTTCGGCGGATTCCCGATCTCTGCGAGCGGATCACGGACGCCGGTAGCCGAACAGAGTGGGGCACATACACAATTGGCCGGCGTTGTCGGAGCGCTTGCGGTCCTGGTGTTCGTCCTCGTCGCTCCCGGACTCACGGCATATCTGCCCGATGCAACACTGGCCGCCGTCGTCATCGTCGCCGCGTGTGCACTGATCGACGTGGGCGGCATGGTCCGCATGTGGCGCATGAGCACCGTGGAATTCGGCCTCGCCGTCGCGGCGTTCCTCGGCGTCGCCCTCGTCGGGGTGCTTCTAGGCATCCTTGTTGCGATCGGACTGTCCTTCGCAGCGGTCATCGCGCAGGTATGGCAGCCACATCGAACCGAACTCGTCGAGACCGGCGAACCCGCCGGATTCCACGACGTCGAACGACATCCAGATGGGCATCGCATCCCCGGCCTGGTGTTGGTGAGGTTTGACGCGCCACTGTTTTTCGCGAACGGCGAGATCTTCGACGAGTACGTTCGCTCCGTCGTCGCCAAGGCACCCGACCCGGTCGAATGGGTGGTCATTGCCGCCGAACCGATCACCGGGCTGGACACGACCGCCGTCGACGAACTCGTCGATCTGGATACATTTCTGGAGGGCAAAGGAATTCGATTGGCATTCGCGGAGATGAAAGGTCCGATCAAGGATCGACTCATCCGATTCGGTGTCGGCGACAGATTCGACTCGACACACTTCTACCCGACCATCGAAGCGGCCGTGAACGCATTCCGCACCCGAACCGGCGACTGACAACGCCAGGCAGTCGGGAGCCTTGGCTGCATTAGGTACCGTTTGGTATGGGACTCACGACGGACAACGTTCCGGCACGCCGTATCGCTCAGGTCGCCGGTGTGGGCGGTATTGCCGTCGGGGTTGTCGCGCTGATCGCATTCTACTCCACCAAACCGATCAACCCGTTGATCGCCGTGGCCTCCTTTGTCCCGATGCTGCTTGCGGTCACACTCGTCGCGTCCCTGATATGCCTGATTTTTCGTCGCTGGATACTGCTGGCGATCTCGATGTTGCTGATTGCGGTGGGCGCGTCGGTGATCAGTCCCATGTATGTGGCAAACAGTTCCGAAATCGACGGGCCGTCCCTGCGTGTAATGCAAGCGAACCTCCTCTTCGGGCAGGCAGACCCCGTCAGTTTGACTGCGACGGTGCGCGAGAAGGCAGTCGATGTCCTGACGGTTCAGGAACTGACCACATCACTCGAAGGGTCCCTGAGAGATCAAGGGCTCGAGCAACTGTTGCCGCATCACTACTTGGTACCGGACGAGGCCGGCGGGGGTGGCGCAGGTATTTACAGCCGTTATCCCCTGACGGAAACTCGGGAACTGACCGGATTCGGACCTACCAATCTTGTTGCCGAAGTGGGCTTCTCGACTCCGTTCACCCTTCTGGCGGTACACCCCGGACCGGCGTTCGTGACCCCTCCCGACGTGTGGACTGCCGAGCTGAGCACTTTGCGGAACACACTCGACGCCGCCTCCGCGCAAGAAACCGTCATCGTCAGTGGCGACTTCAATACGACATTCACGCACAAGCAATTTCGTGACCTCCTCGACGTCGGCTACTCCGATGCCGCAGACCAATTGGGAGTAGGCATCGTTCGCACCTACCCGGCGGACAAGAAATATCCCGCGATCGTCGGCATCGACCATGTACTTCTGCGGGGCGGACAGGCGAAAGCTCTCGAGCGGATCGAGATCGAAGGTTCCGATCACTTCGGCTTGATCGTCGACGTGACGATCCCCGACTAGTCGGAAGAGCACCCACCCCGCGAACGCATTGCGGATCACCCGTGCTTCGGCATGCTTCGACCCGACACATCGATCGTTCGATGAAGGTGATGCGGCGTACGCAGGACGATCGACCGGTCCACCACGGATACGCCCGGAAACTGCTCGGCGAGATAACCTTCCAAACGCTGCACGTCGTCGATCGAGCGCAGCCACACCGCCAACGCGATGTCGTAGCTGCCGATGGTAGAAGCAACAAGCCTCGCCTCGCGCAGGTGGGAAAGGCGCTGAGCAATTGCCTCCTTTCGCCCGTCGAGACGTAAGAAGTACCACGCGTAGACCGGCCAGCCGGAGTAGGGCCGAGCTATCTCCGTGCGGACGACCAGACGCCCCGTCGACAGCTCGTGAGAAAGTAACGCTCCGGCGCGTGCCGGCGTGACTCCGAGGGCTGCAGCGAGTGCCGAGACGGTAATTCGTGGTTCGCGGGAAAGGATGTCGAACAGCTGCGACTGTTCCTCTCCGCTGGCGCGTACACCACGAATCTTCGCCGGCGGAGTCGCCTCGAGCGCGGCGATCTCGTCCGCGTCGAGAGCACGTAGACGCCAGTTTCGGGCATCGGAGTTCGCCGAGGACACGATCTGTGTTCGCATCGCGGTGATCATCGGCAGCGATCGTGTTCGCTCCAGGACGTATCTGGACAATTGATCGAGGTCGGTGCACGTGAGCGTGACAAGCAGATCCCGATTGCCGGTTGTGAGATCGACTGTCAGGACCTCTGGATCGTGCGCGATCTGTTCGGCGACACCAAGGGTCTGCGCGGGTGCGCATTCGATCTCGAGGAGCGCAGTCGCCGACACGATGGGACCGCCTCGGTAGGCAGCGATCCACGCTATCCCTTGCGAGTGCAGACGCTCCCAACGCCTGGTCAGGGTCACCGGGTCGGAACCGATCGCGCGTGAAAGCTCGGACCACGACGCCCGCGGCCTGATCTGCAGTGCGTTCAACAGCCGAAGATCGTCGTCCTTGAGCATCTGATCCTGCACCGAGGACCTCACTTTCACAAGAATGCTGCACCGAAACAGGATCGAAACGCATCAATCCTAACTTCATCTCATCAATAGTCCACCAAATCCTGAGCCTCGAGAACGCTACATCTTGCGTTCGTTCGCCCCCTCGAGAAAGACACCGACATGACCGAAGCATTCCCTGTCTCGCATGACGATTCTCCGGTCAGCGATCAGACCGCGACGCACAAGGTCGTTTTCGCCATGAGGTCGCCACGCCTGTGGATCGTGGTGATTCTGCTCCTCGGGCTTGCGGCAGGCGCCCAACTGATCGGCCCCGCAGTGATTCCCGTCGGCGCTGCCGCCATCACGATCCTGCCCATGGTGTGGGGACTGATTGCCGGCGGTGTCGTCTCGAGCCAGAAGTGGAAACCTCTCGGCCTCGATCTTCAGGCCGCAGCCTCGGCAATCATGGGGCTGGCTGTTCTCTTGCTCTGCGCAAGACTGTCTTTCACCATCGGCCCGAACATCCAACTGTTGTTCGAGGCGGGCCCTGCCCTGCTACTGCAGGAACTGGGGCACTTGTTCGGCACTATCGCTCTCGCACTCCCACTGGCGGTACTCCTTCGGATGGGACCGGCGACCGTCGGAGCAACCTTCTCCATCGACCGCGAGGGCTCCTTCGCGATGGTCAGTGAACGCTACGGCCCCGATTCCGACCAGTACCGCGGAGTCCTGTCGATGTACGTTTTCGGCACTCTGTTCGGTGCCGTGCTGATCAGCCTGATTGCGTCGCTGGCTACGTCCTTCAACATCTTCGACCCCCTCGCGTTGGCGATGGGTGCTGGGGTCGGATCCGGCTCGATGATGGCTGCCGCTGCCGCGAGCGTCGTTTCGGCGCACCCCGAGATGGCCGACCAGGTACTCGCCGTGGCGGCCACATCCAACATCATCACCGGCCTCCTCGGCGTGTATGTCGGCATGTATGTCGCACTCCCCCTTGCTGATCGAATCTACGGCGCACTCACCAAGCGCTCGAAGACGACCACCGAACGGAAAGCTGACACTGCCCCACGAGCGGTCGCGCCGAGCGTCACCGTGCCGCTGACCACTATCGTTCCGATTCTGTTCGTCGGTGGGGTCATCGTCTCCTCGATCGCAGCGGGTGGCGTAACTCGATCGATCATCGTCGGATACCTGATCCTCACCGGATTGTTGCTCCTGGGCGTCGGCGTGGCCCGCCTGACCCGCGGCAAGATCGCGGCGATGATCGCCATCATCACCGTCGGCGCCTTGGCGACCACGCCGTGGTCCCCCATCGGTGACTTCGTCTCGAGCACCGTCGGTACCGTCGACTTTCTCTCGATCTGCACCCTCACCCTGACTGTCGCAGGTCTCAGCCTCGGCAAGGACCTTCCCTTGCTCAAGACGATCGGCTGGAAGATCGTCCCGGTCGGTATCGTCGCGATCCTCGCCTCGTACCTGCTTTCCGTGGTCGTCGCGGAGTTCGCGCTCGGCCTCTGGCACTAGGACTGCACCGAAAGACGCTGGAAACAAAAGATCTTGAAAGGAAGCAATACCCATGTCCATCGCTGACACCCTCACCCCCACGGACTCGGTTTCGAGCACGATCGAGAAGTGGTCATCTCGCCTCATCGACGTCAGCCACACGATCCATGCTCACCCAGAGTTGGCATTCGAAGAGCATCGTGCGTCGGCGCTCTTGGCTGACGCCGCGCAGGAAGCGGGCTTCACGGTTACTCGCGCCGCCTACGGCCTCGAGACGGCATTCGAAGCGGTGCGAGGCTCCGGCCCCTTCCGCGTCGTCGTCTGCGCCGAATACGACGCCCTCCCCGACATCGGTCATGCGTGTGGGCACAACGTCATCGCCGCCGCCGGACTCGGAGCAGCCGTCGCACTCGGTGAGGTCGCGGAAGAGCACGGCCTGACCGTCGTCCTCCTCGGTACGCCGGCCGAGGAACACGGCGGCGGGAAAGTCCTACTCCTCGAACGCGGCGCATGGGAGGGCGCGGCGATGTCGATCATGGTCCACGGCGCTGCAGGTGAAGACGTCAGTTGCACCGTCACCGGAACGCAGGCAGTCGATCGGTTCGACGTGACCTACTCCGGACGAGCCGCGCACGCGGCCGCTGCGCCACACAAGGGAATCAACGCAGGTGACGCCGCCACGATCGCCTTGGTTGCCATCGGACTTCTCCGTCAACAACTTCCGTCCGACGTCAGACTGAACGCCTACATCGAGCACGGCGGCGAAGCGACAAACATCATTCCGGCCTCGACATTGGTTCGAGCGGAAGTTCGGGCCGCAGAACTCGACGTGCTGTTGGACGCCAAGCGTCGCATGCTCGCATGCTTCGAGGGCGCTGCTGTGGCCAGCGACTGCTCCTGGTCGACCGAACGCGCCGAACCTCGGTACGAGGAGCTGGTACAACATCGCGTGCTGGCGACCATCTGGGACGAGGAGATCGCGAGCCTGGGCCGCACCGCGGCCGCCCGAACTCCCCTGACCGGCGGCTCGACTGACATGGGCAACGTGTCGAAGGCGGTGCCCTCGATCCACCCGATGATCGCGTTGCGCGGCGTCACCGGAGTTCCTCACACTATCGAGTTTGCCGCTGATGCCCGCTCCGCGGCGGGTGACGAAGCCGTTCTGCATGGGGCAATCGCAATGGCGCGCACTGTGATCCGAGCCGCTAGCGGGGACTCGCGCTCCACCCTCTTGACGCTTGCGGCCCAGCGCGAGTCAGGAGCGACCACCGTCACGAGCGCCGAATGAGCACCACCGGAGTCTATGTTTCCGCTCTCGAATTCTTCTCCATCGGCATCGGACCCTCCAGTTCACACACGGTCGGTCCGATGCGCGCTGCGCACGCTTTCGGCGGCGAGCTCGCCGCTGCCGACTTGACCGCGTCGGTCGACCGGATTCGCTGCAACCTGCACGGCTCTCTCGCCGCCACCGGTATAGGTCACTGCACTCCCGACGCGGTGATTGCGGGACTTCGTGGGTTGGAGCCTGAAACGTGCGAGCCGACCGACGTTCACGGCCGATGGGCCGAGCTGTCGGACGGCGGATCGATGACGCTCGTCGGTGGCTCGCTCGAACACGTAGTGTTCGAGCACGAGGACATGGTGTTCGAGCCGCTGGTTCGCCGTCACGGCCACCCCAACTCGATGACCCTGACCGCCTTCAGCGGTCGCGAAATCGTCTGTACACGTACATATCTGTCGATCGGTGGCGGATTCGTACTGCGCGCCGGAACGGAGACGCAAGCAAACGCGCATTCGATCAACTCACGCTACCGAACCGCGAAAGAGCTACTGGCGGAATGCGGCTCCGGAACTATCGCCGAACTGGCCTTGTCGGACGAAATCGCGATACACGGCCAGGATCGGGCATTCACCGGCATCGACGCGATCTGGTCCGCGATGCGCGCCTGCATCGAGCGCGGCACCCAGACCGAAGGTGTATTGCCCGGGCGTCTCGGAGTTCGCCGACGCGCGCGGTCTGCGAACATTCAACTGGAACAACGTAACTGCGCACCATCCTCACGCGAGTGGCTGACCGTCTACGCCATGGCGGTCAACGAAGAAAATGCAGCAGGTGGCCGCGTGGTAACGGCTCCGACGAACGGTGCGGCAGGCATCGTGCCGGCGGTACTCTACCACCACATACGTGCGACGGGCGCCGGCGCGCATGACGTTCGAACGTTTCTCCTCACCGCGGCCGCAATCGGGTCGATCATCAAGGCGAATGCCTCGATCTCGGGTGCGGAAGCCGGGTGTCAAGGCGAGGTCGGAGCCGCTTGTGCGATGGCGGCGGCAGGTCTGTGCGCAGTCATGGGTGGATCGCCTCGACAAATCGAGAATGCAGCTGAGATTGCCATGGAACACCATCTGGGGCTGACCTGCGATCCGGTTGGTGGCCTGGTCCAAATCCCCTGCATCGAGCGAAATGCCGTAGCCGCCTCGACTGCAGTCACCGCAGCGCAGCTCGCATACCTGGGTGACGGGACGCATGTGGTGAGCCTCGATACCGTCATCGAGACCATGCGACAAACCGGAAACGACATGTCCGTGCGCTACAAGGAAACCAGTGAAGGCGGGCTCGCCGTCAATGTCGTCGAGTGCTGAGGGGGATGTCGACGCCGGCGGCGTCCGCGGGCGGACGCCACCGCCGGAAATATCATCCTCTCGAACGATGAAGTCCGTAGCGCGGATTTCTACACTCGGTGACATGACTTTGTGGACGGTGACCAGATGACCGCGCATCACGCTGGCGGAATCCCGCTGCATACCGCGTCGGGGCCATCTCGGCCGATACTGTCTTCCGGCCGCAAGATCGCCGCGCTGATCGCTGCCGCCGCCGTCTTCTCCGCAGCCTTCGTTCTCGCCCCGGCCATGCTGACAACACGTCCCGGCGAGGGCTATGCAAACCAGGGGGCGCTCGTCGAGACGGTCCGAGCAAATTTCGTCGAGTATTGGAACTCGGGCGTTGAGAGCTTCACGCCCGGTTTGCAGTCCGCTGTCGACTACTGGCAGCGGTACCACATGGCCAAGGCAGTGATTGCGGTAATCCTGTTGACCGTCCTGCTCTCACTCGGCCGCGCGCTCTGGATGTCGTTCGTGAACGCCGGCCCTCTGACGGCTGGAAAGAAACTCGCATTCGTCTCGGCCGGTGGACTGGTCACACTCCTCGCACTGTTCTCGTCGGTACTCGTAATGGCAAACGTCCAAGGTGTCGTTGCGCCCTTCTCTTCGCTGATCTCGATGTTGCCCGTGGCCCAGACGGATGGGGCACTTGGCGACACTGTCGGGCAGGTCCGACAACAGCTCGCTCAGTCGACGGGCACCGGAAATCAGCAAAGTCCGGCCCTCGAACTGATGATCAGCGACTTCGCGCGGTATCACTTGGCCATGGCGGTGATCGCGCTGATCGCGGCAGCAATATCACTGGCCGTGGCCGTGGTCGTGTGGGCACGCTTCGCGAGAACGGCACGATCCGACAGGCGGACGAGATTCGTGTCGGGGTCGATAGGCATTCTCACTGCACTGTTCACGCTGGGATTGATCGTTGTCTGCGTGGCAAATATGGGCACCGCGGCAGACCCGGCACCGGCGCTGGCGGCGTTCTTCGACGGCGGGCTCTGACCCCTGTCAAGGGTTGAGGCCAGGGTTCCGTAGTCCCTCGGTACCGGTTGAGGAGGTACCTGGGGACTGCGTCTGCCGTACCCGGGGTCGATGTGTGAGCGCCCTCGGACAGGCAGAGTTCGACTCATGAAAACCGGAGCAAGACGCATCATGCTTGTCGGCCTGTGCAGCGCCATGGTTGCCGGAGCTGTAATCAGCTGCAGCACGGACAAATCCGCAGACAATCCCACATCCACCTCTGACAAGGTCATGGACTCTGCCATCACCGGCCAGCTCGACTCGATCATCGACGCGGCGGTGAATTCGACCGGGATTCCCGGTGCGATGGTGGGCATTTGGGGACCCGACGGCAACTATGTGAAGGTTGCGGGCGTCGCCGATACTGCAACGAAAGCACCGATGGAAACCGACTTCTACCACCGAATCGGTAGCGTCACCAAGACATTTACCGTGACCGCCCTGCTGCAATTGGTCGACGAGGGAAAGATCGGTCTCGATGATCCGATTTCCCAGTACGTCGACGGCGTCATGGAAGGTGATGCGATCAGCTTGCGTCACCTGGCAGGGATGCGCAGCGGCCTCGTGGACTACACGACATCTGAACAGTTTGTGATGGAATATCTTTCGGATCCTCGTCGAGCTTTCACACCAGAGGAACTCGTCGGATACGTCAAGGACCTCCCACTCCAACTTCGACCAGGGACCACCGTCGACTACTCGAACACCAACACTGTTCTGCTGGGAATGGTGATCGAAAAGGTCTCCGGCTCAAGACTGTCGGACGTCATCGACACCAAGATCGCGACACCACTCGGGATGGAGCACACCAGCTTTCCCATGACCAACGCGTTCCCGACACCACACGCACAGGGGTACACCAACCAAACGCTCGACGAATCCGTGACCGCGGCGACGGATTGGAATCCGTCGTGGGGCGGCGCCGCGGGTGCAATGATCTCGTCGTTGGACGACATGCGCATCTGGGTTCCGGCGCTGGCCAAGGGCGATCTCCTCACCGACGACACTCAGAAGCAGCGCCTGCAAACCGTGAACTTGAGCGAAGGGGACGACAGCTCCGGCTACGGACTCGGATTGTTCAACAGCGGTGGCTGGATCGGTCACAACGGAAGCCTGCCCGGCTACAAGACAGTCTCGGTCTACTTGCCCGAGAAGGACACCACCCTGGTCGTCTTCATCAACACCGACATCGACGGCGAGACTGATCTGACCAGCGCGTTGATGGTGCCGATCACCAAGTTGATCAGCCCCGACAACGTCTACGGCTGATCACCTCAGGTCCGATCCACAATTCAGACAAAAGTGATATATCGGGCTCGATCTGTCGATAAGCTCGACCGTCGACAGATCGAAACCCGAAAGAGGCGCTCATGGGATCCTTGAACGACTGGCTACTCAACAGCGACAGCCCGCTCGCGGGGATCGTCGGCGGCATCCTACTGACGATCGCGATGCTTTCCGGCGGCAAGGGCATGTAGCCCACCACGCTCGATACAGCTCTGTATAGCGCTGGATGTTCAGTGCGTGACCCAACGAACATGTTCGTTACGAACATGTTCGTGTACGGTGGAGTCATGCCCACTCAGCCAACAGGTCCGTCGAGCCGTCGCAATCGTCCGGCCAAACCCGCTCTGACACGCGAGGGCATCGTCGGTACCGCGGTGCAAATCTTGCGGTCGGAGGGGTTGCAGAAGTTGACGATGCGTCGACTCGCCCTCGAACTCGACACCGGCCCGGCGTCGCTGTACGTGTACGTGCGCAATACTGTCGAGCTGCATGCCGCGGTTCTCGACGAACTCCTCGGAGTCGTGGATCTCGCCGAAAATTCTCCCGGCACTTGGCAAACCCGCCTCGAACAGGTCTTGACCTCCTACACGGCCGTGCTGTTCGAACATCCCGGTCTCGCCCAGTCGGCACTAGTTTCCCGGCCCAGCGGAGTTCACTACGTACGCCTGCTCGAGCGGCTGCTGGCATTACTCGACGAAGGCGAAGTCCCTTCGGGTCAAGCAGCGTGGGGCGTGGACTTGCTGCTGCAGTATGCGACGTCCACAGCTGCCGAACACTCGGCGCCGAACAATTCCGCCGACTCGGATGCCCAATGGAGCGCGTTGACCGACGCAATCCAGAACGCAAACCCGCAGACGCACCCCCTCGTCGCAGGCCATGCAACAGCACTACTCGCCGGTGAACCCACCGCACGTCTGTCCTGGGGATTTCGCACGCTCATCACGGGCATCGAGAACACCCCACTCACTTCTTAGGAATCCACCATGAATCACTATCCCATCGCAATCATCGGTGCCGGCCTCGGCGGCCTCACCCTCGCCCGAGTCCTCCATCTCCACGGAATCGATTCGGCGGTATTCGATCTCGAATCCGGACCAACAGCGCGGACCCAAGGCGGCATGCTCGACATCCACGAAGACTCGGGCCAGATCGCGCTTCGTGCCGCCGGCCTGTACAACGAGTTCCGCGCCCTCGTTCATCAAGGCGGTGAAGAGACACGCGTCCTCGATCGAAATGCCGTCGTGCACCTGAGCGAGCAGGACACCGGAGACGGTGACCGCCCGGAAATCGACCGAGGCCAGCTGCGTGACCTACTGCTCCGCTCAATTCCACAAGAAACAATCCACTGGGGAGCCAAGGTCCGCAGTGCACATCCGTTGCCGGACGGTCGACACGAAGTCCACCTCGCCGATGGCACCCACTTCACCACCGATCTCCTGATCGGCGCCGACGGCGCGTGGTCGAAAATTCGCCCACTGGTTTCGAACGCCACTCCCGCCTATACCGGAATATCTTTCGTTGAGTTCGACCTTCACGACGCCGACAACCAACACGCGAATGCCGCCGAAACAATCGGTGGCGGAATGATGTTCGCGCTCAGCGCCGACAAAGGCTTCCTTGCCCACCGTGAGACCGACAACAGTCTGCACATCTATGCCGCCCTGCGAGTTCCCGAGAACTGGACGGCGAGTGTCGACTTCTCCGACGATCACATCGCGAAGAAGATTCTGCTGGAACACTTCTCGGACTGGGACGAGTCGCTGCGTTCACTGATCGCCGAAGCGGACAGCACGCTGACTCCTCGCCCCATCCATGCCCTTCCCATCGGGCACAGTTGGAGCCGTACTCCAGGCGTCACATTGCTCGGGGACGCAGCGCACGTCATGTCGCCGTTTGCCGGAGAAGGCGCAAACCTGGCAATGCTCGACGGCGCCGAACTCGGCGAGGCGATCGCGTCACACAGCAGCACGGAGCAAGGACTTGCTGCCTACGAAGAGCGACTGTTCCCGCGTAGCGCCGCGTCGGCACAACAGTCGGCTGATGGACTGGACATGTGCTTCGGCGAGAACGCACCCCAGGGGCTCCTGGACATGTTCACCTCACACCCCTGACCTGACGAATTCGGATCAGGTCGTCAGGTCCTCGTGGGCAAGCGACGAAGACAAACCACGGTGGGCTTCGACTTGCTCCAGCAGTTGGCGGGCTTTCTGCTCGACCACGGACACTGCATCGGCGCCGGCGACCCAACGACGTGGGGGTAGCGGCGAATCGACAAGTGCCACAAGTGCCGCGGCAAGTTTCACCGGATCCCCACCCTGGGCACCGTTCATACTCTTCCACGCTTCGACGGTCTCGCCAGTCCGAGCGTCGTAGTCGTCTATCGACAATTCCGGCCAGATCGACGACGCACCCTCGACAAGCAGCTCGGTCCGGAAGAATCCCGGCTCCACGATCGTCGTCCCGATTCCGTACGGTTCGACGTCGAATCGCAATGATTCCATCCAGCCCTCCAGCGCAAATTTCGACGCGGCGTAGGCTGCGCAAAACTCCTGACCAACCAGGCCCGCAAGCGAACTGACAGTCACGACATGCCCACTCCGTTGCCTACGCATCACCGGCAGCACCGCCCGTGTCACATTGATCGGCCCGAAAAAGTTGGTCTCCATCTGAGCGCGAAGTTGTGCCGGACTGACAACTTCGAAGAACCCGGCGTAGAAGTTTCCGGCGTTGTTCACCAGCACATCGATTCCACCGAATCGTGCAACTGCCGTGTCCACCGCAGCATATGCGGCTTGTTCGTCGGTGATGTCCAAGGCAATCACCAACAGGTCGTCATGCTCACCGATCGCTGCAGAAACACGGTCCGCATCACGCCCCGTTGCCACCACCGCGTGCCCGGCAGCAAGAGCCGCCTGCGCAATGTCGACTCCCATGCCCCGGCCTGCGCCGGTAACGAACCAGACCTTCTTTTCAGCCATGTTCACTGTCCTCTCGTTTGACGGAGTCCAGTACAGAACAGATTCCACGACCCTGGGAGTGCCTGTCGTTCCGGGTAACAGCAGACCCCCTCAACGCCCCCTACTCGCGAAGAGTCGTCAAGAAGGCAATACGGTCACCACGGTAGAGCGAACGAACGCGCTCGATCGGCACACCCTCCGGATCGACGGACGTCCGGTGCAACAGAAGCATCGGCATCGAGGTGGTGGACTCGACAAGTGTTGCCTCGCGCGGTGACGCGAGCACCGTCTCGATCCGTTCGGTAGCAGAGGCGAAGACCACGCCGATGGAGCGGATAGCCGCGTACAGGGACGTCGTCGCGTCGAAGGCGTCGAGCATCTCACCGAACCTGCTGTCCGGCAGGAAGGTTGATTCGAGCCCGATCTTCTCGCCGTCGGCGAAGAGGACACGCTCGAGATGAACCACGCTGTCGCCCAACTCGATACCCAACTCCGTCGCGAGACCGTCGTCGGCTGACATTCGTTCGAAGGTCACAACCTTACGACTGGGCACTCGCCCAGCACTCAGAGCGCCTTCGGTATAGGAACGAATCGACAGCGGCTGAACCAACTTCGGACTCGCCACGACGGTGCCCCGACCCCGCCGCTCGATCCGTCCTTCGACGAGAAGATCACGAAGCGCTTGACGAACCGTCTCGCGAGCGACGGTGAACCGCGCCGCCAGTTCCCGCTCCGACGGGACGGAATCACCCTCGTCGAGCCCGCTGAGAATGGTCTCGATCTCGGTGCGCACCCGGTAGTACTTCAACTCGGGTTCGATCACGACGCTCGAGGTCCCCGGCCCGGTGGACGTCTGCTGATTCATGGCGCAAGCGTACAAGAATTCGGTCTATACCAATTGTTAACCTGGAGTTCGTCTCGATTCCCCCTATTGGTCTAGACCAAACGTCACTATCTCTACATGCGAATTTTGATTGTGGGCGGAGGAATCCTCGGAACGGCGCACGCCGACGAGGCAATCCGCCGGGGACACGATGTCATCCATCTCGAACGCGAGCCCGAAGCCCGCGGTGCAACGGTACGGAACTTCGGATTGGTCTGGGTATCCGGGCGAGCTCCCAACGAACTGGAAGCCGCGCTGCGTTCGCGCGAGCTGTGGGCGAACCTAGCCGCCCGTGTCCCCGGCGTCGGATACCGCCCGGCCGGCTCCATCACCCTCATGCGCACCGAGGAGGAGGTCGCGGTCGCGCAGGAAGCATTCGCTCGGCCGGACGCCGACAACCGAGGGTTCGCACTTCTCGATCCCGACGCCGTTCGCGTCGTCAACCCCGCACTCCGGGGCAAGTTTCTCGGCGGACTGCACTGCACCCTGGACGCCGCTGTCGAGTCGCGGCAAGCGCTCCCCGCCATCCGTTCTTACCTCGAATCCACCGGCCGTTACACCTTCCACGCCGGAACGGAAGCCCGCGAGATCACGACGAACACCTCCGGCGTACACATCCGTGACGATCACGGTCGCAACTTCGAGGCCGATCTCGTGATCGTCTGCCCCGGAGCAACACTCGGCGGATTGGCCCGCGATCTCGCCGGCGATCTCCCGTTGCGACGTGTGCGCCTGCAGATGATGCAGACAGCCCCACTCGGCGAAAAGCTCACCACCGCAATCGCGGACGGTGACAGCTTCCGCTACTACCCCGGTTTCGCCGGATCTGCCCTCGATCACCTTCGCACGGTGCAGCCGCAGGAACCGACGGCCGAGGAGCACCGCATGCAGCTCCTGTGCGTGCAGCGCTTGCACGGCGGCCTGACCATCGGCGACACCCACGAATACGAGGAGCCCTTCGACTTCGACGTCGACGAGGCGCCCTATCGCCATCTGTCCGGAGTCGTGGAAACACTTCTGGGACGCGATCTTCCGCCCATCGTCAAGCGATGGGCGGGCGTCTACAGCCAGTGCCTCGACCCCTCACAACTTGTTCACCGCGCACAAGCCGCCGACAACGTCTGGGTGGTTGCCGGTCCCGGTGGCCGAGGCATGACGCTCGGCCCGGCACTGGCGGAACACACCGCCGACCAGCTCGGTCTCTGAATCCTTCCGACAAGAAAGACTTCTCATGTCTCCCATCACCCTTGCCGTTCTCGACATGGCCGGCACCACCGTCGCCGACGACGGACTGGTGCTTCGCGCGTTCGCCGCCGCTGCCGAAGCCGGCGGACTGCCTGCCCAAGGCACCGAAGCCGACGCCGCTCGCCGATACGTCCTCGACACGATGGGCCAGTCGAAGATCGTCGTGTTCCGGGCGATCTTCGGGGACGAATCCCGCGCCCAAGCCGCGAACGCCGCCTTCGAAACCACTTACGATTCCCTCATCGACCAGGGCCTGGCCGAGCCGATCCCCGGCGCCGAGAAAGCCATCACCACTTTGCGCGAGGCCGGCATCAAAGTTGCCTTGACCACCGGGTTCAGCCGATCGACGCAGGACAAACTCCTCGTCGCGCTCGGCTGGGAATCCCTCGCCGATCTCACCCTCTCCCCCGCCGAGGCCGGTCGCGGTCGACCGTACCCGGACCTGGTTCTGACTGCCCTGCTCAAACTTTCGATCGACGACGTCCACCAGATCGCCGTACTCGGCGACACGTCCAACGACGTGCTCAGCGGCATTCGCTCCGGCGCATCGATCGTTGCCGGCACTCTGACCGGCGCTCACGACGAACGGCAACTTCGCGAAGCCGGTGCCACCCACATCGTCCCGTCCGTGACGGAGTTCGCCGAACTCCTCACCCACTCCTGATCTCACCTCCGAAAAAGGAATCGTCATGCGTCTACGCCCGAGCATCGCTGCGGCCGCTCTCGCCGTGTCCGTCCTTTCGTTCACCACCGCCTGCGGTGGCACCGGCACTGCCGCCGGATCAGATACCGAGACCGTCACCGTCTACAGCGCCGACGGCCTGTCCGGTTGGTACAAGGGAAGATTCGACGCCTTCACCGCGCAGACCGGTATCGCCGTCAACCTGGTCGAAGCTGGATCCGGCGAGGTTGTCTCCCGCGTCGAGAAGGAGCAGTCCAACCCACAGGCAGACGTGATCATCACGCTGCCGCCGTTCATCCAGAAGGCCGACGCCCAAGGTCTGCTCGAGCCCAGCGGAATCGACACCTCCGCCGTTCCTGCCGACGAGAAGGACGACGCCGGCAAGTACGTACCCGTCGTCGAGAATTACCTCTCGTTCATCGCCAATCCAACTGCATCACCCGCCCCACAATCTTGGGACGACCTGCTCACCGGTCAGTTCAAGGGCAAGTTGCAGTACTCCACGCCCGGGCAGGCCGGCGACGGTACCGCGGTGTTGTTGCTGCTCCAGCATCTGATGGGCAAGGAAGGCGCCCTCGACTACCTCGGAAAGCTCCAGGCCAACAACGTCGGACCCTCGTCCTCCACCGGAAAGCTCCAGCCCAAGGTCAGCAACGGCGAGCTGCTGGTCGCCAACGGTGACGTCCAGATGAACCTCGCGTCCATCGCCGACGACGGATCGAAGTTCGACATCTTCTTCCCCGCTGGAGCCGACGGCACTCGCACCACCATTGCACTGCCCTACGTGATGGGCCTCGCCAAGAGCGCACCCAGCAGCGAACAAGCCAAGAAGTTGATGGAGTTCCTGCTCTCCGAAGAGTCCCAGAAGACCATCGCCACCGATGCACTCGGCGTATCGGTCCGCGAGGACGTCCGAAGCAACGCCGGTGAATCCACCGACAAGAACACGCCTTCCGGAGTTCTGCAGGGCGTCGACGTCTGGACCCCGAACTGGAACGACGTCCTCAGCTCGCTCGACGCCGACATCGCCGCTTACCAGAAAGCCACCGGGAGCTGATCATGGCAAGAACCAGACTGGGGCGGACGCTCCCCGAGACCGTCGGTGTTCACGGAGCGATCGAACATTCCGCTCCGGCAATCACTTTCGATCGCGTGAACGTCGCATACGGCCGTGGGAAGACCGCAACCCATGCACTCGTCGATTTCAATCTGCGAGTGGCACCGGGTGAAACTGTGGCACTGCTGGGGCCCAGTGGATCCGGGAAGTCGACCGCGCTGAAGGCCCTCGCGGGATTTGTCCGCCCCACGTCCGGTTCCGTCAAGCTCGGCACCCGAGACATCACCAATCTGCCTCCCGCACAGCGCGGTATCGGCGTCGTCGTTCAGTCGTACGCCCTCTTCCCGCACATGCGAGTTTCCGAGAACGTAGCCTTCGGACTCCGAGCCCATCGCGTGCCGCGGTCGGAGATCGGCCCTCGCGTAGCCGAAGCCCTCGACATGGTCGGGATGTCGGCGTACGGAAAGCGCCTTCCCCGTGAACTTTCCGGCGGTCAACAGCAGCGAATCGCCATTGCCCGAGCATTGGCGATTCGCCCTGGAGTACTCCTCCTCGACGAACCGTTGGCCGCCCTGGATGCTCAACTTCGCGAGAGCATGCTCGGCGAGCTGGCGAGGCTGCGCGCAGCACTACCTGACACCGCCATGCTCTACGTGACGCACGATCAGAGTGAAGCCCTGGCGCTCGCGGACCGAATCGCAGTGATGCGCAACGCCAGACTCGCGGACATCGACACCGCCGAGGCCTTGTGGAAGCGTCCACCGTCCAGCTTCACCGCGGCCTTCCTCGGGGGTGCCAACCTGCTGCCCTGCACCGTCACACGCGTCATCGGCACCTCCGCACTGGTCTCGATCGGTGGCACGCCGTTCACTGCTCACGCCCCGCAGCCCGAGATCGGGCACATCGAATGGGAGTCCGACATGGACGCCTACCTGTGTGTTCGTCCACACGCGGTGGGCGTAACCGGCGTCGGCGCGCGAGGATCATTCCCGGCACATATCGTCTCGAGCGTCTGGCGCGGTTCCACGACGCGTCTGACACTGGCTGTCCATGGTCTCGACGACGTCCGCGTCGACGCAGATGTTCCAGGGCACGACGAGCGACCGGTCGACACAGAAGTGGGCGTCGTCTTGCCCACGGACGGCAGCGTTCTGGTTCCCGCGGATCGCCACCCATGACGACCACCGTGGAACGCCCCGAAACCGCTGTGCCCCAGCACAGAGACCCGATCCCGTGGCGCCGGATCGGGTGGGCCCTACCGCCACTGCTTCTCGTCCTCGTGTTTGCCGTCTATCCCACCGCGCGTGTCCTCACGGAATCGGTGAGCACCGAGAGCGGCACCGGGTTGTCCACGTGGTTCTCCGTACTCGGTTCGGAACTGTTCCGAACCGCACTCTGGCGGACCATCCAGATCGCCGTGGCGTCGACGCTGGGCTGCCTGGTGCTGGGCACCTTCCTCGCCTTGGTGCTTGCCTTCGTTCCGTTTGCCGGATCCAAGGTGGTTGGCCGATTGATCGACACAGTGCTCGCCCTGCCGTCGTTCCTGATCACGCTGGCGTTCACGTTTCTCTACGGCACGGCCGGCGCCGTCAACGCGTTGATCATTCGCATCACCGGCGACGCGAGCGGTCCGCTCAATTTCCTCAACACGCCGTTCGGAGTCATCGCGGCCGAGATCACCTTCTTCACGCCGTTTGTCGTCCGACCGCTACTGGCCGCGTTCACCCAGATTCCGCGTGAACAGCTCGACGTTGCAGCCAGTCTCGGCGCGTCTCCTGTCCGAGTTCTGCGACAGGTGGTGATGCCGGAAGCGTGGCCGGCCCTGCTGGCCGGTGGTTCACTCGTCCTTCTGATGACGCTCAACGAATTCGGCATCGTGCTCTTCACCGGAGCAAAAGACGTCGTAACCCTTCCGGTCCTCATCTACACCCGTGGCATCGTCACCTTCGACTTGCCGGGAGCGGCAGTGATCGCGACGGTTCAAGTCGCACTCTCGCTCGGCTTGTACTGCCTCTACCGATTCACGTTCAACAGATTGATGGGAGGCAGCCGTGCTGCTGTGGACCCGAAGCTCTAGGGCTCTCGTACTCGGATTCTTCGCCCTCGTCGTCGCGGTTGTCTTCGTCGCGCCGATCGCCACCGTCGTCGCGGCTGCCTTGGCCGGATCGTGGACCGGGCCACTTCCGTCGAATCTCGGTGGAAAGAACTTCTCCACGGCGCTGTCCGACGAGAACTTCGCCAGCCTGACCGTCAGCTTGCAGACTGCGTTCATCTCGGGCGCGCTAGCTCTGATCGTCGGAACCTGGGCGGCGCTGGCTGCTCGTGAGGCGCCGATGTGGCTGCGGCGCATCACCGACGCCGTGTTCCACCTGCCGATTGCGGTTCCCTCGGTCGCGATCGGATTGGGGCTGCTGATCACCTTCAACGAGCGCCCGCTGCTGCTCGGCGGCACCAAGTGGATCGTGATTCTCGCTCACACGGTTTTGGTGCTTGCCTTCGCCTTCAGTTCCGTGTCGGCCGCGCTCGAACGGCTCGATCCCGCCTACCGTCAAGCTGCCGAATCACTCGGCGCCGGGCCCGTGCGGGTCCTGACGCGGGTGACGCTACCGCTGCTGCTCCCAGCGTTGGGTGCGGCCGCCGGGCTTTCCATCGCACTGTCGATGGGCGAGCTGGGCGCTACCGTGATGGTCTATCCGGCGACCTGGAAGACCTTGCCGGTCAGCATCTTCGGACTCACCGACCGCGGCCAGGTATTTCTCGCCGCAGCAAATACGACACTGCTGCTTGCAGTCACCCTGGTCGCCCTCATGGTGGTCGGCAGAATCCGGCGGCGCTGACCTTGCTGTGCGCCTTTATTAACCGCCGGGGGTTAATAAAGGCGCACAGCAGGGGGTTTATCCCTTCCGCAAGATGTACCGCTGAACCTTGCCGCTCGGGGTCTTGGGCAGGTTCGGAACAAAATGCACGGTGCGCGGGTACGCGTGCGCGGCAAACTTCTTCTTCACCAGGGTTTGCAGTTCCTTCTCGAGTTCGTCGTCGCCGTCGACGCCTTCGCGGAGAACGACGAACGCCTCGAGGACCTCGCCGCGCAACTCGTCGGGCATACCCACGACGGCGGCCTCGATGACGTGTTCGTGCATGACCAGCACGCTCTCGACGTCGAAGGGGCCGATGCGGTAGCCCGCCATGATGATGACGTCGTCGTCGCGCGAGGAGAAGAAGAAGAATCCGTCCTCGTCCGTCATCCCGGCGTCACCGGTGATGTACCAGCGACCGTCTTCGCTGAATCGCTGCTTCGTCTTCTCCGGCGCATCGACATACCCGGTAAACCACATCAACGGGCTGTTGTGCGTATCGATCGCAACGCGTCCCTGAGTGCGAGCCGGCGCGATGTCATCCGAATTGTCTTCCAGCACAGCGGCAGACCAACCCGGCAACGGACGACCCATCGATCCCGGGCGTACGTCTTCGCGGAGACCGTCGGCCCAGGCGTTGACGATGAACATGCCGTGCTCGGTCTGGCCGTAGTGATCACGGACTTCGACGCCCAACGAGTTCTTGGACCACGCAACAACATCCGGGGTCAGGGGCTCACCGGCCGAGGACGCACGGCGCAGCGAGATGCCTTCCGGAACGGGCGCCTTGTCGGCGCGCAGACTGCGGTACACGGTCGGAGCGGCGGCAAAATTGGTGACACCGAACTTCTCGATGATCTGCCACGTCAGAGGCGCGGAGAAGCCGGCGTGCAGCAGAATGCTTCGCGTGCCGGCGGCAAGCGGGCCGAGCAACGCGTAGTACAGCCCGTACGCCCAGCCCGGGTCTGCGGCGTTCCAGAACACGTCGTCGTCGCGGACGTCGAGGCCGAACTCCTGGTAGGCGTGGAACGACGCGAGCGCGCGCACCGGAACGGGAACGCCCTTGGGTGTTCCCGTGGTGCCACTGGTGAACAACTGCACCATCGGTGCGTTGCCGCCGACTGCCTGAGCAGCGCCCTTCGGGTCTTCGGCATCCTGAGCCGCGACAAGTGCGTCGAAGTCCAACTCGTCACCGGCCGCACCGCCCGCGACGACGACCTGCCACGCTGCGTCGGCGGGAATGTCCTCACCCGGCGCGAGCTTCTCGAGCTGATTGGCGTCGGAAATGACCACCTTCGCGCCGCTGGCCGTCAAGCGGAAGGCGATGGCCGGCGAAGCGAACGCCGTGAACAACGGCACGTGGACCGCGCCGCGGCGCCAGATTCCGAGGAGCGCGACCACGAGGTCCGCAGACTTGCCCATCAACGTCGCGACGTTGTCACCCGGCTCGACTCCGAGGTCGGCCAGAGCTGCCGCGAAACGCGCCGACTGCTCACGTAGATGACCGTAAGTGAGGTCCACCGAGCTAAGGTCTGCCTCGACGACGGTGAATGCAACGCCATCCGCGGGATGCCGATCGCAGAGCAATTCTGCGGCGCTGGCATGCGGGGTGTCGTACTGGTCCAGCAGCTCGCGCACCCGTGCGGTGGGATCGGTGCTCATCAACTTGCTCCTTATCGATCGTCGTATGGTTGGCCCGACCGGTTACGTTGGCGGCTCGTCATACGTACTGTTCACCCCCTATGATCTAGCTCACAAGAGAACTTCACTACCCCCAGAAAGGGGTACCTGCGTGAACCGACATGCTTCGTCACTTCTGCGTCCCCGCGACGGGGACGCTATGCGAGGTGAACTCCGAACAATTGCAGCTCAGGGCGTTGTTCCCGTGCTGTTCGGAGGCGAGGTCCAGGACGGAACCCTGCACCTGAGCGAATTCGTCGGCACCCGCACCAACAACCTCAAGGGCTTGGCCATCCCGCCGCGCTCGGGCATGGGCGGACGCGTCGTCGCCCAGGGTTCACCGATCACCGTCAACGATTACGGCAATTCGCAGTCCATCACTCATCACTTCGACCGGCCTGTTCTCAGCGAGGGCCTGCATTCGATCATCGCCGTTCCGGTCATGGTGTCCGGCAAATCGCGCGCTGTCCTCTACGCCGCGATCCGTGATTCCGCTCCGTTGGGTGACCGCACAGCAGACGTCATGGTCAACGCATCCCGGCGCCTCGGGATGGAGTTCGCCATCCGCGACGAAGTCGACCGTCGCCTGCAACTACTGCAGGCCGCCGCCGCGACCACCGCCGACGGTATGTCTTCGGAAGAGATCCGCGGAGTCCACGCCGAACTACGCAGTGTCGCCCAGACCGTCACAGACACCGACTTACAGACCAAACTCCGCGGACTCTCCCAGCGGTTGGCCAACCTGCTGCGGCCTACCGTCGACGCCGAATCCGACGTCACGCTCACCCCACGTGAAGTGGATGTTCTCTCGCAAGTCGCACTCGGCTGCACCAACATCGAAGCCGGCCAAAGGCTTTCCCTCCGCCCGGAGACCGTGAAGAGCTACCTGCGTAGCGCGATGGGCAAGCTGGACGCGAGCTCACGCCACGAAGCTGTGGTGACCGCCCGCAGGTTGGGACTGCTCCCCTGACGAGTCAGTAGCCTTCCGGCAAGGCGGTGAGCATGTCGCGGGTGACTGCGACGGCGTTGTCCGAACTTCCGCCCCGCACAACCAGAGTCGCGAAGGCAAGGTTGCCTCGATAGCCGACGAACCACGCATGCGATCCCCCTTCGACCTCGGCTTCACCGGTCTTGCCGTACACCTCACCCTGATCTTCGACGCGTTCGGCAGTACCGCTGGTGACCACGAGTCGCATCATTCCGCGCAGACCGTCGACCATGGCCGGCGTGATCGCCGGGCGCTCGCCGTCGATGGTGGTTTCGCGCCCCGAAATCAGTTGCGGCACCGGAGTCGACCCGTTCGCGACCGTCGCAGCTGCCATCGCCATTCCGAACGGACTGACCACGACCTTGCCTTGACCGAACCCGTCTTCCGTCCGCTGGACCAGATCCGACGCCGGCGGCACCGAACCCGAATCGATCGGCAATCCCACCACGTTGTAGTCCTGGCCGATACCGAACTGCGCTGCGGCAGTAGTCAACGTGTCCGGTTGCATTTCGCTGGCCAGCTTGGCGAAGGACGTATTGCACGAACGTGCGAAGGCCGTTGCCATCGGCACTGTGCCGAGTGAGAACTCGTTGTAGTTGGGAACGCTGCGCTCACCGATCTCGATCCGGCCCGGGCACGGCACCATCGTGTCGGGGGTCGCCTGACCGGTCGAAATCGCCGCACCCGCCGTGATGATCTTGAACGTCGAACCCGGTGGGTACTGACCCATCGTCGCGACCGGTCCGTCACGGTCCGCCGCCTTGTTCTGTGCAACGGCCAGAATGGCCCCACTCGACGGTTCGATGACCACCATCATCGCCTGGTCCTTGTTCACGTTCACCGCGCGCTGCGCAGCGATCTGGATGTTACGGTCCAGACTGATACTGAACGACGGAACAGGTTGCGGCGCAGTCTCGGTCAGCACGTCGGTGTCGACGCCGTTCTGGTTGACCGTGACGACACTCCAGCCGGCTTTACCGTCAACCTCGTCGATGATCGTCTTCTTGATCTGCCCGAGTAGGTCAGGCGCGAACTCCGGGTCCGTCGAGACGAGATCCGATTCGTCCGAGACAGATACTCCCGAGATGGCTCCCAGTTGTGCCGAAACCTGGTCGTAGTCGTCACTGCGCAGCCGGGTCACCAGATAGTCGCCCTTGACGGCCGTCGAGGATTCGGCGATCGACTGACCCGTCAGCGACGAATCGAACCGACCGAGAACACTTGCGAGACTGTTTGCGGAACCGATGATGTCGTTGCTCTTGGAGCGATCGAACTTCACTCGGTAGACGATTCCCGGCACCAGGACATCGGTCCCCGAATGCTCGTTGACCCGCGCTCGCGGCGCTGCGGTTGCCCGCAACGACATCGTCTGCTTGTCACCGAGACGCGGATGAACGTCCGTCGAACTCCACCGGACGGACCAGTCGCCGTCCTTGCGTCCCATCTGAAGCTCGCCGTCGTACGTCCAGACGCGGTCTTTCGGAAGGTGCCACTCGTAGGTGTAGCCGACCGTCGCGGTATCACCGTTCATCTTCACCGAGGTGGTCTCGGCAGTCATCGACTCCGCCTGGAGCGCATCCCAGGTGTCACTCAATACAGGACCCGCGGAATCAGGCCGGTCCGTCAGTTTCGCTGCCTCGTCGATGTCCCTGTCACCGAACGCACTCAGGAACTGCTGCGCGACGGGCTCGGGACCGGCGGGTTTCGGAGTACACGAACTGATCCCCACCGCCATGAAAATCACGGTGCAGGAGGCCAACAGTTGGGCCGAGCGACTACGAGAGAAATGCCGAGTGTTCATCGAGCCCCATAGTAGGGCGACAAATGCTCCACCCAGCGTAGGCGCGACCATTGCCTGCAACTTGGACGCTCAGTCGAGCAGCACCGTCGAAAAGGTCGCGACCTGCCGGAACCCCACGCGCGAATAGGTCGACCGCGCAATCGTATTGAAGCTGTTGACGTACAGGCTCGCAATGCGACCGGTCGCCATGATCGACTCCGCTACAGCCGCTGTACCGGTCACGCCGAAGCCTTGTCCCCGAAACTCGGGATTGACCCACACACCCTGAATCTGGCCACAGCGCGCAGACATCGAACCGACCTCGGCCTTGAACACGACCTGACCGTCATCGATATGCGCCCACGCTCGCCCGGCGGCGATCAGACTTGCGACACGATGTCGGTACCCGCGCCCACCGTCGTTGGCACGTGGATCGACGCCGACCTCTTCGATGAACATTGCGATCGCGGCAGGAAGATAGATCTCGAGTTCGTCCGAACGAACCTGCCGGACCAGCGGATCGGACGGACACGCCAACGGCTCGGATACCGCGAGCAAAGGTTGTTCGGGGCGGACCTCCCGCGCAGTTCCCCAATCGAGCTCGAGCATCTCCCATAGCGGCAACGCCAACTCGGCGCGTCCGACTACCGACGAGCACATACGCGGAATCCGGCAGGCACGGTCAGCGAATGCCCGAATGTCATCCGGCTCGCCCCGAAGCGGAACCAAATTCGCCCCGGCAAAGCACAGGGAAGACAACGGCCCGCCTCGACTCCACAGCTCGCCGTGAATCATTCGCGGATCGACGCCGCATTCTTCGACACGCGCGGCAATCATGCAGGCCGCCACCGGATCGGCGTCGAGTACCGCCCGGACGTCCTCGAGATCTCGACTTCCGACCTGCTTGGCTCCGAGGAGTTTGAGCATCCGTCAACCCCCTCGACTCGACTGCGCGTCCACGAATATCACTACCCGATCATGATGCACTCAGATTGCCACGAACCTGACACCGACGGGGAAGATTCATCCGGCAATCACTCAACTCACGGTGACGACCGGTGCACCCTCCGAAGCGTCACCCTCCATGCTTTCGGCAATTTTCATCGCCTCTTCGATCAGCGTCTCGACGATCTGAGCCTCGGGCACCGTCTTGATGACCTTGCCCTTGACGAAGATCTGGCCCTTGCCGTTGCCGGACGCCACTCCGAGGTCCGCCTCACGCGCTTCACCCGGCCCGTTCACGACGCAGCCCATGACTGCCACGCGAAGCGGAATCTCCATACCCTCGAGGCCGGCAGAGACCTCGTCGGCCAGTGTGTAGACGTCGACCTGTGCACGGCCACACGAGGGGCACGACACGATCTCGAGCTTGCGCGGACGCAGGTTCAGCGACTGCAGAATCTGGTTGCCGACCTTGATTTCCTCGGCCGGCGGGGCAGAGAGCGATACGCGGATGGTGTCGCCGATACCCTCCGCGAGCAGCGCACCGAAGGCGACCGCGGACTTGATCGTGCCCTGAAACGCAGGGCCCGCCTCGGTGACGCCGAGGTGCAGCGGGTAATCGCACTTGGCAGCGAGTTGGCGGTAAGCCTCGACCATGATCACCGGATCGTTGTGCTTGACCGAGATTTTGATGTCACCGAAGCCATGCTCTTCGAACAGCCCGGCTTCCCACAGCGCGGACTCGACCAACGCTTCGGGCGTCGCCTTGCCGTACTTCTCCATCAACCGAGGATCGAGCGATCCCGCATTGACGCCGATGCGGATCGGAATGCCCGCGTCACCGGCAGCCTTGGCTACCTCTTTGACGCGGCCGTCGAATTCCTTGATGTTGCCCGGATTGACGCGCACCGCAGCGCATCCCGCCTCGATTGCCGCGAAAATGTAGCGCGGCTGGAAGTGGATATCCGCGATAACCGGGATCTGGCTCTTCTTGGCAATGATCGACAACGCGTCCGCGTCTTCCTGACGCGGGCAGGCGACACGGACGATGTCGCAACCGGACGCGGTCAGTTCGGCGATCTGCTGGAGCGTTGCGTTGACGTCATGCGTCTTCGTGGTGCACATGGACTGCACCGAGATGGGGAAATCGCTGCCCACACCTACCGTGCCGACCTGCAGCTGCCGTGTCTTGCGTCGAGGAGCAAGAATCGCTGCGGGTGCCGAGGGCATTCCCAGTCCGATAGGGATGGTCACGTCTGTGCCTTCTTTCATAGCTTCACTGCAAGTTTAGCCGGGCGATCGCCGCACTACCGCGCGGCAACCGTCGCCCTTCTCACACGGTCAGAAGATCTTGATCGGATTGACGATGTCAGCCGTGAGTGTCAGCAACATGAACGCGCCACCGATCACGATGAATACGTAAGTAATCGGAAGGAGTCTCGTGTAGTCGACCGGGCCGCCCGGAATCAGGCCGCGGCGTGCGCGGAACCAATCGCGGATCTTCTCGTAGAAGACGACCGCGATGTGCCCGCCGTCGAGCGGCAACAGCGGCAGGATGTTGAAAACACCGAGGAAGAAGTTGATCGACGCGAGCAATCCGACGAACATCGGCCACTCGGCTCGATCAGCGGCCTCGCCGCCGATCACGCTGGCACCGACCACGCTGATCGGTGTGTCCTGAGCCCGCTCGCCGCCGGTGACCGACTCCCACAGAGCCCCCACCTTCGACGGAATGTCAGCCAGCGCCTTCACCGAGTCGACCATGATCTGTCCGGTGTAGTCGAAGGCTGCCGGCACAGCCGTGAACGCGTTGTACTCGACCAACGCCGAGCCCGGACCACCGATTCCGACAGCGGATACTTCCTGCTTCACGGGAACGCCACTGGCCGAGTTCACATATCGCTGGACTCGTTCGGGGACGACCGTGATCGACAACGCCTCTCCGTCGCGATCAACCGACAACACGATCGGGCCATCCACACCTCGAATAGCAGCTGCCACCTCGGGGAAGGTGCTCGTCGACTTTCCATCGACTGCGGTGATCCGATCCCCCGATTTCAGGCCCGCATCTCCTGCGGGGCCTCCACCCGAGCACTCTGTCAGCTCGAAGTTGCCGTCCTGGCCCAGCTGATCGGGGGCTACACACGTGACCTCTTGGACCACTGGCTGAGCGGGCTCAGTTCGACCCCAACCGAGGAGCAATGCGTAGATCAGGAGGAACCCGAGAATGAAGTTCATCGCGATACCACCGGACATGACGACGACGCGCTTCCACGCCGCCTTCTTGTACATCGCGTGCGGCTCTTCTTCGGGCGTCATCTCGTCGAGGGCCGTCATGCCGGCGATGTCGCAGAATCCACCGAGCGGCAGCGCCTTGAGTCCGTACTCGGTCTCACCTCGACGGAACGAGAAGATCTTCGGTCCGAAGCCGATGTAGTAGCGGCGAACCTTCATTCCCAAAGCCTTGGCCGTCCACATGTGGCCGGCTTCGTGCAGGGCGATGGACACGCCGATGCCGAGGGCAAACAGCACTACGCCCAGTGCAAAAACCATGAAAGCTCTAGCCCTCCTGCTTCACGAGCTGACGCGCTCGTGTGCGTGCCCAGCCGTCTGCGGCCAGAACGTCGTCCACGGTAACCGGTTCCGCGGACCATTGACCTGCATCGTCGAGAACAGCGGCCACCGTGCGGACGATTGCCGGGAAGGAAATGACACCGTCGAGGAATGCCTGGGCTGCCACTTCGTTGGCCGCGTTGTAGATCGCGGTGAAGCAACCTCCGGATTTGCCCGCGCTTCGCGCCAGATCGACGGCGGGGAACACAGACGAATCGAGCGGCTCGAATTCCCAGGTGGAGGCGGTGGTGAAGTCGCATGCCGACGCCGCGCCTTCGATACGGTCCGGCCAGCCGAGAGCGAGCGCGATCGGCAGCTTCATGTCCGGCGGGCTTGCCTGTGCCAGCGTCGATCCGTCGAAGAAGGTCACCATGGAATGCACGATCGACTGAGGATGGACGGTGACGTCGATCCGGTCGTAGTCGATCCCGAACAGCAAGTTCGTCTCGATCAACTCGAGGCCCTTGTTGACCAGAGTTGCCGAGTTGAGAGTGTTCATGGGTCCCATCGACCAGGTGGGGTGCGCTTTTGCCTGTGCCGGGTTCACACTTTCGAGATCCTCGGCACTCCAGCCGCGGAATGGCCCACCCGAAGCGGTGAGGACCAAGCGAGCCACCTCGCCGGCCGATCCGCCACGCAGGCACTGAGCCAGCGCGGAATGCTCGGAGTCGACCGGCACGATCTGACCGGGCGCGGCAGCCTTGGTCACCAGCGCTCCGCCCGCCACAAGCGATTCCTTGTTCGCCAGCGCCAGACGCGCCCCCGAGTTCAAAGCAGCCAGCGTCGGCTCGAGTCCTAACGAACCGACGAGCGCATTGAGGACAACGTCGGCACCACTGTCCCGAACCAGTTCCGTCACGGCGCTCGGTCCCGAACGGGCGGTGACCGATTCCAGCGCCGATGCCGCCGCAGGATCGGCAACGGCGACGTCGGTGACGCCTGTTGCGCGAATCTGTTCGGCCAACAACTCGACATTGTTGCCACCCGCCGCGAGTCCCACTACTTCGAAACGATCGGGGTTGGCGGCGATGACCTCCAGCGCTTGGGTACCGATCGAACCGGTACTGCCGAGGAGGAGGACGCGGGTACGTGTGGTTTCCTGCACTCGCCCATTGTTCCTGATAACACCTGAGAACAACCTTATCGACGCCCAACTACGTACGACAGGCAGTCGTATGTCACCATATTGGGCAGTAGTGCAACCGAATGAGCAGGAGGATCGACCGTGGCCGATACCCAGTTGGACGTCAAGTCCAGCGCCCCCGTCGTGGTCTCGCACGTCGATGAGGCCGAGGTTCCCTCTGCCGCATGGGGGTGGAGTGGTGAAGGACTCAAGTTTTTCCGTTTCCTCGGATGGTTCTTCGCAATATTCCTGCTTCTGATGATGATCGGAAACCATCACGGCAAGGTCGAGGATCTGTGGCTCATCGGCACCGCCGGATTGATGATCTTCATTCTGGTCCGCGACATCGTCATTCGTCGCCGCCCGCGCTAGAGACCTGACATAGAGAAGGCCTCCACGAACGAAAGTTCGTGGAGGCCTTCTCTTTACGTGTTTCAGGCCTGGAGCGTTTCAGTTCTCCGCGGCCAACTGACCACAGGCTGCGGCGATTTCCTGACCGCGCGTATCGCGCACCGTGCACGAGACTCCCTGAGCGATGACCCGACGCACGAACTCACGCTCGACGTCCTTGGGGCTCGCGTCCCACTCGCTGCCCGGAGTCGGGTTGAGCGGAATCAAGTTGACGTGCACCAAACCGCCGAGCGCCTTCTTCAGCTTCTTGCCCAGCATGTCCGCGCGCCACGGCTGATCGTTGACGTTCTTGATCATCGCGTACTCGATGGAGACACGGCGACCGGTCTTGTCCGCGTAGTACCGGGCAGCCTGAAGTACCTCCGACACTGACCAGCGATTGTTGACCGGGACAAGGGTGTCGCGCAGTTCGTCGTCCGGCGTGTGCAGCGACACCGCCAACGTGACGCTCAGGCCTTCGTCAGCGAGCTTGCGGATCGCCGGGGCAAGCCCGACGGTCGAGACGGTCACGGACCGCTGAGACAGGCCCAGTCCGTCCGGTGCAGGTGACGTGATGCGTCGTACCGCTGCCACTACGCGCTTGTAGTTCGCCAAGGGCTCACCCATGCCCATGAACACGACGTTCGACAAGCGGCCAGGACCGCCGGCAACTTCACCGTCGCGCATGGCGGCCGCTGCCTCGCGTACCTGATCCACGATCTCGGCAGTCGAGAGGTTGCGGTCGAGGCCGCCCTGACCCGTCGCGCAGAACGGGCAGGCCATTCCACAGCCTGCCTGACTCGAGATGCAGAGTGTCGCTCGATCGGGATACCGCATCAGGACGCTTTCGAGCAGCGTTCCGTCATGCGCCTTCCACAGGGTTTTGCGAGTGTCGCCCGAATCGCACGCGAGATGCTTGATCGGCGTCAACAGAGTCGGGAAGAGCGACTCCCCCACCTTCTCGCGCACCGATGCGGGGAGATCGGTCATCTTCTCCGGATCGGCTTCGAGCCGCGCGTAGTACTGACGCGCCAGCTGATCGGCCCGGAAAGCCGGTAGGCCGAGCTCTTTCACCGCTTCTTTGCGCTCGGCGGAATCGAGATCGGCGAGGTGCCGTGGAGGCATTCCGCGCTTGGGTGCAGTGAAAACGAGGGGAAGAGAGGCAGCCATAGTTACACCATTGTCCCATTGTTTTGGGGTGCTACCCCACTGCCACCCGATTGTGGCCGGATTACCCGTGCAACTTCGCGCAGGTTGCGTGATGATCATGTCATGTCAACCACACCAGAGGATCCGTCGAACTCCCCCGTGTACGGCCCCGCCGACGGTTTCGGTCCCGACCCGGAACTTCCGAAGGTGGGCGAGGACAAGGCCGTCGAAAAACACGATCCCGAACCGACGCCGGCGCCTGAACCTACGCCGACCGGAACGGCGGTCACTGACCGAACCAGAGCTGCGACAACCTGGGTTGGCCTGGTCATAGGCGCAATCGTGCTGATCTTGCTGCTGGTGTTCATCCTGCAGAATCTCGAGAGCGTCTCCGTCAAGATCCTGGCCTGGCAGATCGACTTTCCGCTCGGAATCACGATCCTGCTTTCCGCTATCGCAGGCGCGCTGATCATGGCATTGGCCGGCGGCGTTCGCATCATTCAGATCCGGCGCGCAGCGAAGCGGCAAATGTGACTGAAATCTAGTTACGCAATTGGGTCGATCGATGGGCCACCAGGCATCATTGATGTCGTGGAAATCACCGGAAAGGCCCTGATGTGACTACTCACATGGAGAGACCTGTGACCTCGCGAATTGCCCCGCAGCAGGCAAGATCCTGGCTCCTCGTCCCCGCGTCCAAACCGGACACCTTCGACGCCGCCCTCGCGAGTGCGGCCGACGCCGTCATTCTCGACCTCGAGGATGCCGTCACCGCACCCAACAAACCGGCCGCCCGCCGCGATGTCGCCGCATTTCTGGGCGAGCACAATCACGCCTGGGTTCGGATCAACGACGCCACGACACCGTTCTGGGAAGAGGATCTCGCCGCACTCGCGGGCCTCCCCGGACTCGAGGGTGTCATGCTCGCAAAGACCGAAAGCGGACAGCAGGCCGACGCCACTGCCGAGCGACTACCCGAGGGCACCAAGATTCTTGCCCTCGTCGAATCCGCTGTGGGACTCGAAGCTGCCCCCGAGATCGCACGCACCGACGGAATCTTCCGTCTGGCATTCGGCAGTGGCGATTTCCGGCGCGACACCGGGATGGACGACTCGCCCACCTCGATGTCGTACCCGCGTTCGCGGCTCACCATCGCCAGCCGCGCGGCACGCATCGCTCCGCCGATCGACGGCCCCACACTCGGCCCCGATCTGGATCTGCTCGCCCGAGACTGTGCGATCACGTTGTCACTCGGGATGGCAGGCAAGCTCTGCATGACCACCGCACAGACCGCCCCCGTCAACGCGGGCCTGAGCCCGTCCGTTGCCGACGCCATCTGGGCTCAGAACGTCATCGACGATCTCGGCGAAGACGGCTCACGCGTACGCGATGGCAGTGACCTGCCCAAGCTCGCCAAGGCGAAGAAGATCCACAAGCTCGCCACCCTGTTCCACATCCCCACCGATCACTGATTTTTTTCGAACTGAATCGGTCCAGAAAACGTCAGGCGCTCAAGTCGGAGCGCCTGACGTTCGTCTTTTCAAGCCTTGCTTCACGCAAGTTCGAGTGAGCGTGGTTTGTATCGGACGTGGATCCGGTACCCCACCGAAAAGGCCAGACCCGTCACTTGTGCGAATGCACGCTCGGCGGTCTTCTCGGTGAATTCGATACCGAGTACTCGCCGCAAATCGTCTCGATTCTCGAACTCCCAACGGGCCTCGACACGGGTGAGCGAGAATCCCTGAGCGTCGAAGAAGGCTTCGACTGCCGCGGGATCGTATTTGGGCAGATCCGCCCTCATCCACTCTCCGTACGGACCGGCGCTCACATCGAGGTCCACGATGAGCAGGGCTCCCCCAGGCCTCAAGATGCGCATGGCCTCGCGAATTCCCGGACCGCAGCCTTTGCCGAAGAAATACGCCGTTCGGGCGTGGACGAGGTCGACTGAAGCATCGACCAGACCTGTGGACTCTGCCGAGCCATGGACTATGTCGATCGACGCCGAATCGCGGGTTCGTTCCCGCGCGGCCTTCACCAGCGGTGCGTGCGGCTCCACTCCGACGACACGACGCGCGGTACTAGCGAACTCCGGTAGATGAAACCCTGCCCCACAGCCGACGTCGACGACGTCACGTCCGGACCAGTCGATCTGGGCTCGCATCGCGGCCCAGATGGACCCGTCGACGTCCTGCGCGCGGTTCTCGACCTCGTAGACGTCCGGCCAATGCCAGATGTTCGGACTGGGGATCGGCTTGGACCGGCCGGAGAAGAAATCACGCACGAGAAATCAGACGAGTGCGTACAGAATCAGCCAAGTCACAAATGCCGACGGCAGGAGTGAATCCAGGCGATCCATGATTCCGCCGTGTCCGGGAAGCAGGGTTCCCATGTCCTTGATGCCGAGTTCACGCTTGATCTGCGATTCGATCAGGTCGCCGACCGTCGCGACTACCACCAGGACGACACCGAGCAGGACGCCGATCATCGAGTTCGCGTCGAGGATCAACGTCACCGACAACAAGCTGCCGATGACACAGAAAATGAGGGACCCGACGAATCCTTCCCATGACTTCTTCGGGCTGACCGCCGGAACCATCGGATGCTTTCCGAACAGGACGCCGGCCGCGTAACCACCGATGTCGGAGCACACGACACCGATCATCAGGACGAAGACGCGACCCGGGCCGTCGTCTTCGAGCACCATCAACGCACCGAAGGACGCCAACAGCGGGATCCATGCCAGAACGAACACCGTGATGGAGGTGTCTCTCAGGAAGTTCTTCGGGGTTGCCTTGAGCCCGTGGTCGAACAACCGCCACACCATGCACACCAGGACGGTCGCGGTGAATCCGCTGAGCACCCCGACAGGTCCCCACGGCCAGCCGAGCCAGATCGTGGCTTGTCCGCCGACGAGCAGCGGAATTCGCGGCACCTCGATGTCGGCTTCTCGGAGTCGCGTGGTGACCTCCCACGTCGCGATGAACATCGCAACCGCGACGACGGCGATCCACCCCGGGGGCAGGAAGATCAAAGTGCCGATGACCAGGGCGCCGAGACCGGCTCCGACGCCGATGGCGGCAGGTAGGTTCCTGCCCGCCTTCGACTTCGGCGGTTGCGCGCCCTCAGCGCCGCCCGTAGGCCCGTCCGTGACGGGACCACCGGCGGTTCCCTCTTGTGCGTGCACCCAAACTCCCTGATCTACTCCCGACGACAAACACTGCAAACGAGGAGGCTATACCTCCATCAACTCTGCTTCCTTGTGCTTGACGAGTTCCTCGACCGTGTGCACGTACTTCGCCGTGGTCTTGTCGAGTTCTTTCTCTGCGCGACCGACCTCGTCCTCGCCGGCTTCACCGTCCTTCTGGATCCGGCCGAGCTCGTCCATCGCCTTACGGCGGATGTTACGCAGCGTGACCTTCGAATCCTCGCCCTTGGACTTGGCCTGCTTCACCAGTTCACGACGACGCTCTTCAGTGAGCTGCGGAACCGAGATGCGGATGATGCTGCCGTCGTTGGACGGATTCACACCGAGATCCGAGTTGCGGATCGCCGTCTCGATCGCGTTGAGCTGCGAAGCCTCGTACGGCTTGACGATGACCATGCGGGCCTCGGGAACATTGATGCTCGCGAGCTGCGTGATCGGCGTGATCGAACCGTAGTAGTCGATCACGATGCGCGAGAACATACCGGGGTTCGCGCGTCCGGTGCGAACCGAGCCGAGATCGTCCTTGGCTACCGTGACAGCCTTTTCCATCTTCTCTTCTGCCTCGAAGAGCGCTTCATCGATCACGGCTGTTCCTCCATGTTGTTCTGCATCATTTTTTGGGTGTCACTCACGACTTGATCAGGGTGCCGATCTTCTCACCGGACACCGCGCGAGCGATGTTTCCTTCGGTGAGGAGGTTGAACACCATCATCGGCATCGAGTTGTCCATGCACAGGCTGAATGCCGTCGCGTCCGCGACCTTGAGCTCACGCTCGATGACCTCGCGGTGCGTGATCTGTTCGTACATCGTCGCGTCCGGGTCGATACGCGGGTCGGCCGAGTAGACGCCGTCGACTGCCTTGGCCATCAGCACCACCTCGGCACCGATCTCCAGTGCGCGCTGCGCAGCAGTGGTGTCAGTCGAGAAGTAGGGCATACCCATCCCGGCACCGAAGATGACTACGCGACCCTTCTCGAGGTGCCTACGTGCGCGAAGGGGAAGGTACGGCTCGGCGACCTGTCCCATGGTGATGGCCGTCTGCACTCGGGAATCGACGCCGGCCTTCTCCAGGAAATCCTGCAGAGCGAGGCAGTTCATGACGGTGCCGAGCATGCCCATGTAGTCGGAGCGGGCGCGATCGAGGCCACGCTGCTGCAGTTCCGCTCCGCGGAAGAAGTTTCCGCCGCCGATGACCACTGCAACCTGCACGCCTGATCGAACGACCTCTGCGATCTGCTCAGCCACCTTGGTGACCACGTCGGGATCGAGACCGACTTTGCCGCCCCCGAACATTTCGCCGCCGAGTTTGAGCAGGACCCGCTTGAATCCTGGACGTTCGTTGGCTGGTTCGGACATTGTTCTCCTCAGTTCGATACAAGACCTTGTAGGTCCTTCATTCTTCTTCTGCCGCGAATCGGACACCGCGACATAGGAAAGCCCCCGGGACTCGTCCCGAGGCACTCTCATCCTGCCTCATCGGCGGCCCCAGGTACACGTAGACCCCGCCGGTAGAGCAAATGCTCTTCAGGCGGGGTCCATGTGTGCGGGCTCCGAATTAAGCGGAGGCGCCGACCTCGAAACGCACGAAGCGCTTGATGGTCACGCCTGCCTCGTCGAGGATCGCCTTGACGGTCTTCTTGGAGTCCGTGACCGAAGACTGCTCGGTCAGAACGACGTCCTTGAAGTAACCGTTGACGCGGCCTTCGATGATCTTCGGCAGCGCCTGCTCGGGCTTGCCTTCTGCGCGGGCGGTCTCTTCGGCGATGTGACGCTCGGAAGCGACGATCTCCTCGGGAACCTCGTCACGCGTGACGTACTTCGCCT
Source organism: Rhodococcus sp. IEGM 1306 (assembly GCF_036541985.1). Taxonomy (NCBI): domain Bacteria; kingdom Bacillati; phylum Actinomycetota; class Actinomycetes; order Mycobacteriales; family Nocardiaceae; genus Rhodococcus; species Rhodococcus sp. IEGM 1306. Next base: position 10,043 of record NZ_JAZHFF010000002.1, on the reverse strand, counting down.
TGAGCGCTGCGACCTGCATTGCAGCGCCGCGAGCAGCCTCAGCAGCAGCATCGCCTTCACCGGTGTACTCGACGAGAACGCCGACAGCGGGCGGCAAGTCGGAGCTGCGCTTGTGCAGGTACACGGCAACGGGGCCGTCGAAGGAAGCGACGCGGCTCAGTTCGAGCTTCTCACCGATCTTCGCGGACTGCTCCGCAATGACGGTGTCGATGGTCTTGCCGTCGAGCTCGAGTGCCTTGAGAGCGTCGAGGTCAGCAGGCTTACCAGCAGCAGCGACGGTCACGATCTCGTCGGCCAGCTTGATGAACTCGTCGTTCTTGGCGACGAAGTCGGTCTCGCAGTTGATCTCGATCATGACGCCGTCCTTGGCGACGACGAGACCCTCAGCGGTGGTGCGCTCTGCGCGCTTTCCGACATCCTTCGCGCCCTTGATGCGCAGCTGCTCGACGGCCTTGTCGAAATCGCCGTCTGCATCTGCGAGTGCGTTCTTACATGCCATCATTCCGGAGCCGGTGAGCTCACGGAGCCGCTTGACGTCAGCGGCGGTGTAGTTCGCCATGATTAGCGAGCCTCCTCATGTGTCTGTTTCGGACCTAGGACTAACGGTGAAGCACGGCCTAACGGTGAAGCACGGCCTGACGGTGGTGCTCGGGCCTAACGGTGAAACGGCCCTGACCAAATGAACTCTTGGTCAGGGCCGGTTTCAACGAATCAGGCCTCGGTGGCCGGTGCCTCTGCGGCGGGGGCTGCTTCAGCCTCTGCAGCCGGAGCTGCCTCAGCCTCTGCGGCGGGAGCTGCCTGCGAGAGCAGTTCCTGCTCCCACTCGGCGAGGGGCTCGCCTGCGCCGGCTTCGGGCTTCGCGTCCTTGTCGGCGCTCAGTCCTGCACGTGCCTGCACGCCCTCGGCAACCGCGGAAGCGACAACCTTGGTCAGCAGTGCTGCGGAACGGATGGCGTCGTCGTTGCCCGGGATCGGGTAGTCGACGAGGTCGGGATCGCAGTTGGTGTCCAGGATCGCGATGACCGGGATGTTCAGCTTGCGAGCCTCGGCAACTGCCAGGTGCTCCTTGTTGGTGTCGACGATCCACACCGCGGAAGGAACCTTGGCCATGTCGCGGATACCACCGAGGGTGCGATCCAGCTTGGTCATCTCACGCGTGAGCATGAGGATTTCCTTCTTGGTGCGACCTTCGAATCCACCGGTCTGCTCCATTGCCTCGAGCTCCTTGAGGCGAAGCAGACGCTTGTGAACGGTGGTGAAGTTGGTGAGCATGCCGCCGAGCCAACGCTGGTTGACGTAGGGCATTCCGACGCGAGTCGCTTCGGAAGCGATGGACTCCTGCGCCTGCTTCTTGGTGCCGACGAAGAGAACGGTGCCGCCGTGGGCAACGGTCTCCTTGACGAACTCGTACGCCTTGTCGATGTACGTCAGCGTCTGCTGGAGGTCGATGATGTAGATGCCGTTGCGGTCGGTCAAGATGAATCGCTTCATCTTCGGGTTCCAGCGACGGGTCTGATGTCCGAAGTGGGTTCCACTATCGAGCATCTGCTTCATGGTTACGACAGCCATGGCTGTGTACCTCAAACTTTCAATCCGGTTGATGCAGGCGATCGGGTGATCCCTGCCCTGGCACCCGCACGGCCGTCGGACCTGTTTCGTGAGAATCAGGACCAGCCGAGGCCGGAAAACGTGCGCGGGCGCGCGAAGTCGGACTGTGCGAGCACAGACCGCTCGACAAGTGTACGTCCTCGTCCCCCGATGCCATAACCACCCCGGAAGCAACAGACCGAACCGGCGGTTGTGGATCGGCGGTTCGCTTGTGGATTACCCGCCTGATCTGCGTTGAAGCGCGAACGACTCCACGGAAGATCAAGGAATGACGATGTTGAGCGGAGCCCGACGCGGCGTGGTCGTTGCCGTGATCTCCTGCTGTGCCGCCGTCGGCACGGCGTCGGCAGACGCGCGTTTCGACTGGCCGCTCGCTCCCCGGCCGCACGTGGAACGCGTATTCGACAAACCGGCCGAGAACTGGCTGCCGGGTCATCGCGGCGTCGATCTCGGCGGCAGTGCCGGCCAACCCGTCCTCGCTGCCGGCGAGGGCATCGTGGCGTTCGCCGGAGTCGTCGCGGGCAAGCCGACGGTCTCGATAGATCATTCCGGCGGCCTACGCACGACCTACGAACCCGTGGTGACCGACGTTCACGCCGGTGAACGTGTCGCGGCCGGGGCCGTGATCGGCACCCTGGAATCCGGCCACGAAGGGTGCGTCGTCGCTGCATGTTTGCATTGGGGCGTGCGACGAGGGCGCGAGTATCTCGATCCCCTCGGTCTTGTTCGGACGCAACCGCTCAGGCTCAAGCCACTGAGAGATGGTTGATCAGTCGCAGAATCAGTGCCATTCGGAAACGGCGTGCCGACCCACAGCGTCCGCGAAGTCGTCGGCCACCATCGCTGCCAATTCCATGAATGCTCGCCTGGTGGCCGGTCGCATCAACTCGAGGTCCATCACCGACCCCTCCGCGAGATGCTCGTCGAATGGAATGACCTCGACGGCGCGGCATCGACGCATGAAATAGTCCACCAACGCGTCCATGTCGATCACGCTCGACCCTGGACGGGCGGCACTGATGACGACGACGGTCCGTTCGACCAGGTGACCGTAACCATGCAACTGAAGCCAATCGAGCGTCGCCGCCGCACTTCGGGCCCCGTCGATTGCCGGCGAACTGACGAGCACCAACGAATTGGCAAGATCGAGAACGCCGTTCATCGCCGAGTGCATGATCCCGGTACCGCAATCGGTGAGAATGATGTTGTAGTAGACCTGCAAGATGTCGATGACCTGGCGATAGTCCGCCTCGCTGAATGCTTCCGAAATCGCCGGATCCTGCTCACTCGCCAGGACCTCGAGACGACTCGGCGACTGTGATGTGTGCACTCGCACGTCCGAATAACTCTTGATGTCCGGCCGCGCGGCAATCAGATCGCGCACTGTCGAATTGGTCTGCAGCGGAACACGTTGCGCCAAAGTTCCGAAATCGGGATTGGCGTCGACCGCCACGACACAGTCGCCGCGGAGCGACGCAAACGTTGCACCGAGCCCCACCGTGACCGTTGTCTTGCCCACGCCCCCCTTGAGCGAGAGCAAAGCAATTCGGTAGTCGTTGCGTATCGGCTGTTCGATGCGGGCGGCCAGGGCGCGGTTGCGCTGTTCGTTGGTCGATTCCCCCAGATTGACCACACCACCGGTCGCACGATGCAATCCTCGCCGCCAGCCACCCCGGGGTGTCCGTTTGGGGCGTTTCAGTAAAGCCTCGGCAACCAGATCCTGGTTTGTCACCTGCTGCTGGCTGGACGGCGGCGGTGGCGCTGTCCAGGCCTCTTGCGGTCGCACCGCAGGCTCCGGTGTCGGCACCGGCGGTGGAGCCGGTTGCGGCGCTTCGGACAGCCAGGCCGGTTGGCCACTGTTCGGCGGGTGCTTCACATCTTGGCGGTTCACGAATCCCCCGGATATCGCATGTAATCGAGTGTCTTGACACGACGATCGAACTTTGCCGATTGTTCACTCTTCCGACCTGCGACGCTACCAAATACCGGCCGAGAACTCGCGTCGCTTGACGATCTAGGCGCGTGGATGGGCCTGATCATGGACGGATCGGAGCCGTTCGACCGACACATGCGTGTACAGCTGAGTCGTCGCCAGACTCGCATGCCCGAGGAGTTCTTGGACCACACGAAGATCAGCACCGCCCTCCAGCAAATGTGTCGCAGCCGAGTGCCGAAGCCCGTGCGGACCCATGTCGGGAGCTCCTGGAATTGCAGCCATCGTTTCGTGGACCACCGAACGCGCCTGACGCTGATCGAGCCTGCCGCCTCGAACTCCGAGGAGCAATGCTCGCCCGGACCGATCCGAACTCAGTGCGGGTCGCCCGTGCTCCAGCCACCCGTTCAGTGCCGATTCTGCGGGCAGTCCGTAGGGCACCGATCGCTCCTTGTTGCCTTTGCCGAGAACACGAAGCAATCGTCGATCGGCGTCGACCGACTCTACGTCCAGTCCACACAACTCACCGACACGAATTCCGGTGGAGTACAACAATTCCACGATGAGCCTATCCCGCAGGGCGAGCGGCTCTTGTTGCTGCGCACCGCTTTCCGCCGCATCCATGGCGTCGAGGGCTTGACTCTGACGCAGCACCGTCGGCAGTGTACGACGAGCAGGTGGAGCCGCCAGACGTGTACCCGGATCGACGGGAATGCGTCCGGTTTGCGCGAGCCACGCTGTGAAACCGCGCGCCGACGACGCCCGACGAGCGACCGTCGTGCGGGCCGTTCCGACGGCATTCTGGGCGGCCAACCACGAGCGCATGACCCCTAGGTCGAGGCCGTCGAGATCTACCTTCTCCGAACCCGCGGCGAAATGGGTCAGCAATGCCCGTGCGTCGCCGACGTAGGCGCGGATCGTGTGTTCCGACCGACCCCGACTCAGTCGGAGGTGCTCGGCATAGGCATCGAGGTGATCACTCAAGCTCGCCGGCAATGCGTCAGTCATGAACACACGCTCGCCCGCCGCGATTGAAACTGCAAGCTGCCTCGCCGATAGGGTTGATCGGTGAATCGAGCTATTCCTCTGAAGATGTTGTGTGTACTGGCACTGATTTCCGCAATCGCTCCACTGTCCATCGACATGTACCTGCCTGGCCTACCCTTGATGGCGGATGCACTCGACACTACTGCGGCCAGCGTTCAGCTGACACTGACCACCTTCATGGCGGGCCTCGGAATCGGGCAGCTGATCATCGGGCCGATCTCCGACGGACTGGGCAGGCGACGAATACTGCTGGCCGCGACGATCATCACGGCACTGAGTGGCGCGGCATGCGCAGTGGCACCGAACATCGAGTTTCTCATCGGTGCGCGACTCGTCCAGGGATTGAGTGGAGGCGCTGCCATAGTCCTTGCCCGCGCTTGTATTGCCGATCGAGCACGTGGCGACGACGCGGCGAAGCTTTTCAGCATCATGATGATCATCGGCGGTATCGCTCCCGTGGTCGCCCCACTGATCGGCGGTGCACTTCTCGGCCCCGTCGGATGGCGCGGAATCTTCTGGGTGCTGGCCGTCGCAGGTGTGGTGATGGTGGCTGGCGTCGTGTTGCTTGTTCCCGAGACACTTCCACCCGAGCGACGCCACGGCGGTGGATTGAAGGCACTGATCTCGAATCTGCGATATGTCGTCCGAAATCGGCACTACCTCGGTTATGCACTCGCATTCGTCTTCGGATTCGGCGCCCTGTTCGCGTATATCTCCGCATCACCGTTCGTCGTTCAGAACGTCCTGGGGCTCACTCCGTCACAGTTCTCGATAGTGTTCGCAGTGAACGCCACCGGAATGGTCACGGCAGCGATGATCACCACTCGCCTTCTCGGCCGAGTCGGTGCTCGCACATTACTGCGATTCGGGGTGTGCCTACTCCTCGCCGACGGTGCCGTATTGTTCTGCACCAGTGTGGTTTTCAGCTCCACGAATCCCTGGTTGATCTTGGGCCCGCTGTTCGTCGCCATTTCGAGCATCGGGTTCATCATGGGCAATGCGACCGCTCTCGCCCAAGGAGAGGTCACCAACGCGGCCGGAACCGGCTCAGCACTGATGGGAGCGGGCCAGTTCGGCTTGGCCGCGCTGGTTTCGCCGTTGGTGGGAATTGCGGGAGAAGACACGGCAGTTCCGATGGCAATCGCAATTCCCACCTTCGGAGTTCTCGCGGCCGTTGCGCTCGTGTTGCTGACTCGCGGCAAGGCCGCAGCAGCTTAGCTTTCGGCCGCGGCGAATTCGGACTTCCACACTCGGAAGCCTTCTTCGGTGCGACCACGACGCCAGTATCCGGAGATAGAAGCGGCCGACGCCGGGACATTTCGTTCCTTGCGAATGTATGGCCGAAGGTTATGCATGACGGCTTGCGCCTCGCCGTGAATGAATACGTGAGGTTCACCTGGCAGCCACTCGAGCGCCTTGACCGCGGCAACAACTGGCGCGTTGTCACCTGCCGACTCTTCACCCACCGCGTCGGACGACGCTCCGCGATGTAGCCAGGTCACGGCAATACCCTCTGGAGCATCGAGTGCAATCTCGTCTTCCGGTCCACCGACTTCGACGACGGCGTAGCCGACCGCATCCGGCGCCAATCTTGCTATCGACGCAGAAATGGCAGGTATTGCGGTCTCGTCACCGACGAACAGATACCAATCAGCGGACGGTGACGGTGAAAACGCGCCGCCCGGTCCACGCAGGGTAATCTCAGTGCCCGGCTGAACTGAAGCCGCCCAAGGACCTGCAACTCCGACGTCACCATGGACGACGAAATCGATCGCTATCTCTTTGGTAGCAAGATCGTAGGAACGGATCGTGTAGGTACGCAGGACGGGCTGATCAGGAGTGCCGAATTCGATCTTTACATAGGAATCGCTGTATTCGCTGGGAGTGAACGACTCGAAGCCTGGTCCCCCGAGAAACACTCGTACCATATGGGGGGTCAATTGTTCGGTCCGCAGAACCGTCAATGCAGTTGTCGGCTTGGCCACAGAAAGATCCTTCCGAAAGTTAGTGTTACCTAACTAATGTACACGACAATTGCAGCACGAGGGCGAAATACCTCGCCGACGACTCCACGCAGCGCTCTGTCGGCCCTTGTACGCAACGAAAGAAACCGACCAATCTGCTGGGTAAATACGGTGCCGTATACGCAAATTCTCTGATCAGCTTCACATAGACGACCTGTCGGACAAAGCTGTCCGAGAACTCGGCAAAGCAACAGTAAAATACACCTCTGGCTCCCGGCGAAGTTCGCCGGGAGCCAGAGGTGTATTTAATTCAATCTAGTGTGCAGCGTCGAAAGCGTCGATGATTTCCGCTTTGATACGTCCACGCGGAGCAACTTCGTAACCGTTCTTACCCGCCCAGTCACGGATGGCCTGGAGCGTCTCCTTGGAGCGGCCTGAACCCGATGTGGCCTGCGGAGATGCAGCCTGAGCCTTCTTACCGCGCTTCCCGCTCACCTTCGCAGCCGCCTCGACGAACGGCTTCACCGCAGCGTCGAACTTCTCCGCATTGGTGGCGCGCAGATCGATCACGTAATCCGTTCCCTGGTAAGAGAACTCAATTCGATCACCGAATCCATCGTCAATCGGCTTACCGTCAAGGTCGTCGATGAGTTGCCGAATCAGCTTCTCAGCCATTGCACTCCTCTTTCAATGATCGATTCAATTCTCCTTCACAATACACAGATAGAGCGTTGATGAACAAAAGAAGTTCGTAAGTCTCCGTGATTTCCGAACAGACTCAATGGTCCGAATTAGCAGCAGGTTAGCGGCATTGCCTCGAACGAACATGGTCCCGAAATTTTGTACATTCACACTTCGGGTGCCGGGTTTCGATCAATACCCGCTGTCATCGTGATCCAGACTAATCGGACTTCTATGCACATAGACCTGAGGCTTTCCTGAGACTTGTCGAACCTGCAGGTCGGCTCGGCAAAGCGGGGTCGAGAATTACATTGCACACAGTCGAGCAAATTCACGAAAAATAGCCCTGACGTGCAATTACCGATGCACCGACGGTATTGAAGATTCGCTGCCTTCGGAAACGATTAGTGAGCATCGCCACGCATGGTCGGACAGCGCAGAGAGGTTCACGAACTACCGCGTCCGAAACCAACCACTCGAATCAGAACTTGCAAATCCCTCGAGTTCGAGCAGAGGAAGAGTTGCACGAACCTGAGCGATGAGCAAGCCCGATTCCTCGGACAGCTCACGCGTACTACGTGAACCTGTTCCCGGCAATGCTTCGTATACCAATCGAGAATTGCCCCGCAATGCGTCGATGTCACGCGTCGCCGCAGCATCCTCCGCGGAATCCCCGACACCAAATGGACCTGACGCTTCGACTACATCCACGGCATTGGAAACGAGTTGCGCTTCACCTTCGCGAATCATCCGGTGACATCCGGTCGACGATGCCGAAGTAACCGGTCCCGGCACCGCCATTACCGGGCGGCCCAATTTCCGAGCCCAATTGGCGGTATTGCGAGCCCCACTGCGCCAACCCGCCTCGACAACCACTACTCCGTCCGACAACGCAGCTACCAGTCGATTCCTCGCCAGAAACCGGAACTTTGCAGGTGTTGTGCCCGGTGGATATTCACTTATCACCGCACCCGAATTCGCTATCTGTTTGAGTAGTCGCGCATGCCCGGACGGATACGCTCGATCGACCCCACAGGCCAAGACGGCCAGTGTGTTTCCACCTACGCCCAATGCAGCGCGGTGCGCGGCCCCGTCGATACCGAAGGCCGCCCCGGAAATCACGGTCCATCCGTCGACGGCGAGGTCACCGGCAATCTCTGCCGTCACATGTTCGCCGTATGCAGTCGATGCCCGCGTGCCGACAATCCCAACCGATCTCTCGGTGAGATCGACCAAATCCCCAGACCCCAACATCCACAACACAAATGGCGCCGTCTCGCCCCCGGAGGCATCGAGTCCGTCGAAGGAAAGCATCCGCCACGCAGGCCAATCGGTGCAGTTCGGAGTTACGAGCCTGCCACCCATTGCCTCCATCAGGTCGAGATCTCGCTGGGCGGTGTCGATGTGAGCGCGGGCTCGCGTCTTCTCCTCGATCGAGGGCGGCAGATCGCCCTTGCGAACCGCCCTCGCAGTTTCTTCGACCCCGAGCTCGTCGATCAACATGGACATATACGCGCTGGGCCCCTGCACGACGCGGGACAGATATGCCCAAGCGAGTAGTCGTGGATCGTGTGCAGTCATTGGAATCCCCTGTCTCGGAAGTCGAGTGCGGTGACAACTTGGTCGGGCCCTGGCATCGCCTCACCTGCCAGATCGGCGACACTCCAGGCAACCCGCAACGCTCGGTCAGCCCCACGAGCGGTTATCACCCCTTTACGCAGCGCCCGTTCCACCGGCGCCAACGCCGCACGCGAGAGTCTGAACTTCTGCCTCAACGCCGGCCCTGGCACTTCCGCGTTGGTCCGCCACCCGTACTCGCTCCACCGCTGGGCTGCAGTGTCTCGAGCTGCCGCCACGCGCGCACGAACATCGCCGGTGCTTTCCCCCACTTCGTCGATCAGCGCTCCGGTCGCAACGGCTTGCATCCGGACCCTGATGTCGACTCGGTCCAAGAGCGGGCCGGACAATTTCCCCAGGTACCGGCGACGCGCCGCGGGTGCACAGACACAATCCGCGTCTCTCGGCGGCGCGCACGGGCAGGGATTGGCGGCCAGGATCAGCTGGAACCGCGCCGGGTACCGCGCAACTCCGTCCCGCCGGGCGATTCGCACCTCCCCGTCTTCGAGCGGCGTACGTAGCGCTTCGAGCACTTTCACCCCGATCTCGGCACATTCGTCGAGGAACAGCACGCCGCGATGGGCCCGGCTGACCGCACCAGGACGAGCCATCCCACTACCACCACCCACCAGTGAGCTGACCGACGAACTGTGATGCGGCGCAATGAAAGGCGGCATGTCGATCAACGGCCGATCCTCCGGCAACACCCCCGCCACCGAATGAATCGCCGTCACCTCCAACGACTCCCCCTCCGTCAACGGCGGAAGAATCCCCGGAAGCCGCTGCGCCAACATCGTTTTCCCGATCCCCGGCGGACCCGTCAACATCAGATGATGCGCACCCGCCGCCGCAACCTCGATCGCCCACCGCGCATCCGTCTGCCCGACAACCTCACTCAAATCCCGCACCACCACCGAATCCGCACGCTCGAAAACATCAGGAACAGCCAACGCCAACTCACCACGCAACCACCCGATCACCGCAGACAAATCGTCGGCACCCAGCACCTCGATCCCCTTCACCAGGCCCGCCTCAGCCAACGCCCGAGCTGGAACCACCACAGTCCCCCACCCCGCACGCTTCGCCGCAAGCACCGCAGGCAACACACCACGCACCGTCCGCAAACGACCGTCGAGCGCCAACTCCCCCAAAAACACAGTCTCCCGCAACAACTTCCGCGGCAACTTCTTCGC